>CAWEHO010000031.1:0-193216 GCA_963808905.1 uncultured Actinomycetota bacterium | reverse complement strand
ATCCGCCAACATCGCCAGGCGCTGGCGGAGCGGCCTACCTGGCTGTTCGAGAGCGGGCCGTGCGGCGACTCCGCCGGGCAGCGCCACCAGACGTCCCCGTCCGTGCTGCGCCTCGCAGAGGACATCGGGAGTTCCCCGCCTCAGGTCTTCGGCGGCAACCTGGATCCGGCGCGCGCGAAGACGCGCATCGCCCGGTGGGTGGCCAGCAGCGACCTGGCCGGCGACTACCGGAACTGGAACCAGATCCGGGACTGGGCGGACAGAATCGGCCGACAGGTCGCCGAACGGGCGGCCGGCTGAGGCGCTGCGCCCTTGCGGTCAGGCCGGGTACATCTAACCGCTGCTTCGGGCATTTTGCGCTGCAGCGAGAATCTCTCCACGGGTGTCACGGTTGCTCCGACGCCGTCCTAGGTGAATTCCTAGGTGGCGAGGAGGTTTCCTTGCCGAGGTCGCTGGCACGCGGGCCCTATGGTTGGCCCCAAGTTGCGACGTTCGTTACTACCGGCCTGCTGATCGCGTCCTCGCTGTCGCGGTACGCGATCAGCTGCCGCGCAGGCGGGCGAGCAGTTTCGCGGTCGTGCTGCTCGCCCTGCTTGGGGTGGCGCTGATCTTGGCCGGATTCCGGGTCGATGTGCCGATGCTGAGCGGCGGTAGCCCGGCCACCTGGCACGGCGGCGTGCACGGCATCGCGTTCCTGTTGATCATCGCGACGGGTGTGCTGGCGCCGTTGACGATGGCTCTCGCGATGCGCGGCGACGCCGGCTGGCGGCCAATCACAGTTATGTCCCTGGCGGCTAGTGCGCTGTTCGTTGTCTTCTTGTTCTTCCCGTGGGGCAACGCCTCATTCCTGTTGGCGATCGTCACTGTGTTCGCCTGGATCACAGCGGTTGCCGCACGCCTGGCTACGTATACCTCCTAAACCACGCTGTGCTTTTGTGGCCGATGAAGGTGGTGCTCTGACGGCCGCCGCCTTTGACAAACCGGAAGTGTGATGCAGAGTTTGCCGTGTGGTGCTGCGTTTGGAAGCAAACGGTTCAGGATGCAGGGATTGGAGTGCCGTTCATTTCATGTTCGGGTCCACGCCACGCGGCCCACTCGGGGTCTAGGTCAAGTCCTGGTTGTGCTCGAACTTGTCACCGAGGATGACACCGTCGGTTGTGATCTCGTACTGGCGCGTGAATGGGTCATGGGCGCTGCCGCGGGATTTGAGAATGGTTAGTGCGCGTTTGAGTTGGGAGTCTCCTCGGAGGAATTGGAGCAGGATGACATTGTCGGAAAGATGCGAGATGCCGTATTCGGACAAGCGGGTGACGCCAAACAGATCGGGGACTTCCTGGGTCATGACGACGCTGATGTTGGCGCGGGCGCAGCGTTGCAGGAGCGAGTAGATGTATTCGCGGAAGCGGAGTTCATCTCCGCTCGAGGCTGCCAGATCGCCGAGACTGTCGATGGCGACTCTGGTGGCGCCGGTGCGGTGCACGGTGTCCAGCAGGTCGTAGACCCATTCGTCAAGATACAGATCGACGGGGCTGCGGTACATGAGCTCGACACCCGGATCGTCCAATGACCAGGAGAACCCTTTCAGGATCCGCTCGAGCTGGGTCGGGTTCTCCTGGAACGTCGCGATCACCCCTGTTTCGCCGCGACCGTGCGCCGGCGAAGATGAAGTGGAGCGCGAGCAACGTCTTGCCGACCCCCGACGGGCCGGCCAGCAGGGTCGAGGCACCGCGGTAGTAGCCATCGGACAGCATGGCATCCAACGCCGGAACGCCGGAGGACATGCGTTCCTGCGCGCGGTCATAGCGGTCGAGCTCGACGGGGTCGGCCATGCGCGGGAACACATGAATACCTGCGGAAGAGAGCCGGTAGGCGTGCTTGCCCGACATGGAGCCGCTACCGCGCAGTTTGATGACCGACAGGACCCGCCGATCACGGCCGGCTTCCCGCTCGGTACCAAGCGAGACGATGGCGTCGGCGACGGCGAACTCGGGCGCATCGCTGCTGTCGGGGCTGCTGTACTCACCGACCCAGAAGGAAGTGACCGGCAACGCGGACAGCCGCCCGGCCAGCTCGTGCAGAAACCCCCTGAACGTCTCCGGGTCGGCTGCGTATGTCCGCAAGGCCCTGAAGCTGTCGATCACTAACAACCCGGGGCGGTGTTGTTTGAGGAGTTCGGTGATGGACGTCAACGCACCGGCCAGCCCGTCTTCGTTCAGCGTCCGGCCGAGATCTTCATAGATCACGCTTGTGCCGAGCGCGGAGGGGTCGAAGAAGTCGAGTGATTGGCCGTAGCGCAGGATCTTATCGAGCGGTTCGGACACTGTGGTCAGATAGATCGCGGGCCGGTCGGTGCTGGCGTTGTGGAAGACATATTGCTGGGCGAGGATTGTCTTGCCCGAGCCCGGATTGCCGCCGATCAACACGATGCCGTTCCGGGGCAGGCCGCCGCCGAGGACGGTGTCCAGTCGGTCGGAGCCGCTCGATAGCCGGTCGGTCATCGCCTTAGTTCCTCTGTCGCAAGAAGGCGCTGGTGCCGATCAGGTCGCGGATCGTCGACACGAACTGCAAGGGGTCGAGCGGTTTGAGCAGGAACGCCTCGGCTCCGGCGGCGAATGCCTGATCACGCTGGTCGACTGCGGAGACGGCGAGGACTGGTACCGAACCGTTGTCTCGTGCCGTCCGGCACAGCGCGAGACCTGCGCCACCGGCGATGAGCAGATCGACGACAAGCACGCTCGGCGGCTCGTCGCGCAGGATGTCAGCTGCCGCGGCGGGCTCGAGCACGATGCGAACAACATAGCCCTCGGTGCGTAGGAAGTATTCGGCGAACTCGGCGGCATACGGGTCACGCTCGGCGAGCAGTACGGTTGTCGCTGCTTCGACGCTCGCCTGCGCGTTGGGGTGCTGCTCGGCCGGGTTGGAAGCTGCCTCATTGTGGTGCTGGGCGAGGAGGCGGTGAGCGTCGGCCGGTTGTAGGCCCTGCGCTATCTGATTGCGGATAAAGCTGAGCTGATCTACCTGGTCGCGGCTGTAGAGCCGCTGCCCGCCTTCGCTTCGAGCGGGCACGATCTGTTGATACCGCTCCTCCCAGGCGCGCAAAGTTTGCGCCGGCACGCCGAGCATCCGGGCTACTGCTCCGATGCTGTAGATGGCGTCGGTACGTTCCGCGTTGCCCTCCATCCTTGCGACCCCCTCCTGTGATGAGTGTGGGCTGAGATCCAAGTCGTACGTCTATGAGAGGCCCACCAACACCTAAATATTACCTATACAACGGTTGCACACTAACACCATCTAGTTCTACATTACTTCTATGCAAGTGGGGCGTAGGTCGTTGTGACCGAAACGGTAGGCAGCCGCAAGAGCGTGTCCTCTTCACTGCTCCCGCCCGGGAATGACCCCGGCGTGTTGCCGTGGCTCGTCGGTGGGTCGGGTCATACACGTGGCGCCTCGGATGACCGCAGCAGACCACGAACACGCAAAGGACGACCGCACATGGGTAAATCAGTGCTCCCGCCTAGCGGCGGAACCCTGCGGAGGGAGCCACGGATCCAGTCCGAGGCCGATGCCTTTGCCCGTCTGGCCCACGAGCTGCATCAGCAGCCGAATGTGGAAAAGACCCTCGAAAGAATCGTCGAATCGGCCGCAGCCGTAGTGGGTTGTGACTATGCCGGGGTGATCGTGACCCGCAAGGGCAACCAGTTCGACGCGATCACCGCAAGCGACCCGGTCGCCGAGAAAGCCGACCAGCTGCAGGTCGAGTGCTATGAGGGCCCCGGAATTGACGCGGTCGCCCACGCGCGCACAACCCTTGTGACCGACACCGCCGCGGACACGCGCTGGCCATACTGGGCGGCCGGGGCCCGAGACCTCAACCTGGGAAGTGTGCTGGCGGTCCGGCTGTGGACCTCCCAGTCAACACTCGGCGCATTGAACCTGTACGCGTGTTCCCCGCGCTGGTTCGACCCAGATGCGCTCGCCGTTGCAGAAGTACTCGGCCGCCATGCCTCAATCGCGCTCGCCAGTGCCAGGGAAGAAGAGTCATTGTGGCAGGCCATCGACGCCCGCAAGCTCATAGGCCAAGCCCAAGGCATCCTCATGGAACGGTTCGCCCTTGACGACGAACGCGCGTTCGAGGTGCTACGCCGCTACTCCCAGAACACCAACACCAAGCTCAACGAAGTAGCGCGCATCCTCGTCCGCTCGCGAACCCTGCCCGACTACCGACAGTCTCCATCCCCCTCAAACTAAGGACGCCGGACGCCGGCCTTCGGCTTCCCCCCGAATCGTGGAGGACTTCTCTTAGGCCGCGGCCGGTTGGTCGGCGGTCAGGTTCTCGTAGGCGATGGGGCTCAGCATTTGGGCGCTGCTATGCGGTCTGCGGTGGTTGTAGAACTCATAGCACCAAGGCAGCACGACGCTGCGGGCGTGGTCGGGGTCGGTCAGCTGGTGGCGCGACAGGACTTCCCATTCCAGGCTGGAGAAGAACGCCTCGGCGGCGGCATTGTCGAAACACGATCCGACCCTGCCCATGGACTGACGAACGCAAGTCCCGTCTCACCAGATCAGGGAACATCGGCGCCGTCTCGTCCTGCTTGGTCAATCCCCTTCTGTGCTTGACTCCGCGCCACCAGTCCCTGCCGACGCATCGAATCCGCCACCGTCTTCTTACTCACCTACCAGCCGTCGGCGCGCAGATCGGCATGCAATCGGGGCGATCCGTGCAACCCGTTCGCGTCGTCGAACATGGCCGCGACGGCCGCGTCGAGTGTGGCCCGCCGCCGCTGCCGCGGCGTGAGCGGCCGGTCCCGCCACTTGTAGAACCAAGCCAGGCTCACCCCCAACAGGCAGGTGAGCGTGTGCGGCACCCGATAGCTGGTCCTCTGGTCGGCGATAAAGCGTGCCACGCTCATTTCGTCGCCTCCTTCACCCACAGGACCACGGAGCGCTTGAGACCTCCGATGTTCCCAACCTGTCAAGCAGCGACGGCTCCGGAGTGTCGCGGCAGGGCGTGCGGGTAGGCCTTGGTCGAGTCGTAGGTGTGGCCGGTCAGTAGGCAGTGGTGCAGCTGGCCGAGCATTTTGTTGAACAGGTGCCTGAGCGCGGCCGGGTGGCCGTCGCCGTGTTCGCGTCGTCGCAGGTAGTGATCGCGGGCCGGTGACGGGCGAGCGGCGGCGGTGAACGCCCAGGAGTAGCCGACCGCGGCGAGCCGGTTGTTCTTCGTGCGGCGCCGGGTGACGGTCCGGACAGACCCCGGCCGGTAAGCGGCACGGCAACAAGTGGTTGACCGCGATGCTGGTCGAGGCCGCCGGATCGGTCGGCCGGATGCAGGGCAGGAACTACCTGGCCGCCCAGCACGCCCGGTTGCTGAAACGGCGCGGGATGGGCCGGGCCCAGGTCGCGGTCGCGCATTCAATGTTGGTTGCGGCCTACTGGATGCTGAAACGCGACGAGCCCTACCACGACCTCGGCGCCGACTGGCACAGCCGCCGAAGCGACGAAGCCCACACGCGACGGCTGATCGCCCAGCTCGAACACCTCGGCCACACGGTGATCATCGACCCAGCCGCCTAAACATCATTCTCTAATCAGCGTAGAGCTTGCGGGCCCGACGCTGCCGCAGCCTGCCTTGTGGTCTGGTATTCACGGGTCTGTGTCGGACACGAGACTTCGGATTTCTCGAGGGGGTACGTCGGACAGGAGTCCTGGGGTCTGACCGCTGAAGCGGGGTCTGGACCTTATTCGAGCGAGCGGGTCAGTCGGATGAGCGACTTTGCCGTTCGCGGTGGGCTGCCCGTCGCCTGGCGTTGGTCCCTCCGAGCAGTTGAACATCGGAGTGGGCGACGCGTGCTAAGGCTCCCTTTCCGGTGGGACTGGCAGAGACTGGTTCTCTGGATGGGCGAGGAGGGCTCGAGCCAGGGATGGGTGGGTGACCAGGCTTTTGATGAAGCCGCCGCGGACCGCGGACTGGACGGCTGGACTTCTGGCGATGCTGTAGGCGAGGCCGATAACTTCGGGTATTGCGCGTAGTTGCGCTGCGCTGATGCCGATCATTCGTTCGGTTAAATCCGACTCGACAGGGTGCCCGTCGGCGTCGATGAGGACTCCGGCGATCTCGCCACAGACGCCGCGCTGGTGCAGCTCACGCCGAACCTTCTGGTCGGTGACGTCGTAGACCGTTGACTCACCGGGGGCCCAGAGGCCGACGCCCACGACAGCTTTGGTAACTGAACCGATCCGCCCGAATGTCCGCGCGACTTCCGGCTGCTTGTGCAGAGCGCGAGCGGTTGCTGCGTCGCCCACGACTGTGGGGGCGTAGAAGAAGTGGGCGGCTCCACCGGAGATGCGGGCGGCCTCGCGTACTACGTCGACGGAGCTGTCGGCCGTGTCGGGCTGGACTAAAGCCCCGGTGAGTTGGACGACGGAGATAGCGGGCAGTCGGTTGAGTGCGTTCGTCATGGCGCTGACTGAGCGGGACCAGGCCAGTCCGAGGACATCGTCAGGGGTGACGATCTCGCTTAAGAGTTCGGCTGCCGCATTGCCCAGACGCTCTCGCAGGATGGTCGGGTTCTCGTCGGGGGTATCGACGACTACGGCGTGGTGTAGATCGTAGGCGTCCTGCAGTCGTGCAGACAGGTCGACGTCGATCATGTCGGGGTCTGCGATTTCTATGTGCACCAGGCCGCTGTCTCGGGCGGTTTCGAGCAGGCGGGCCACTTTGAACCGGCTCATGCCGAGCTCCTCGGCGATCTCTATCTTGGATTTGCCTTCGAGGTAGTAGCGGCGGGCGACCGAGGCAATCAGGATCAGCTGTGCTGGTCTGCTCGTAAGATCCATCCGCTGTCCTTGCTCGTTTGAGCGATCGCCGTACCCAATTGTTGCACAAGTCTTGACACGAACAACAGCCACTCACAGAATCAGACGAGCAAACATGATGCTCAAGTGTGCAGCACCCCAGCTATTCGCACATCGATCGAAGAAGGAACATCATGGCAACGATGAGTGGAGTCGTCCTTCCCGGCGACAGCACCGTCAAGCATGTCGAGGTGGATGTCCCAGAGCCGGGACATGGTCAGACGTTGCTGCAGATGAAGGCCTCCTCGATCCGCGACTGATCCTCGACAGGAACGGCTGCACAAGCAGATGCACAGATATCAGATATGCGTTGCGCTCGATGAACGTTTTGGGCCCAATGACGTCAGCCTTGACGTCCGCACCGATCAGCAGCATCCCCTCCTCAAGCACGAGATGCAGATCGTCACGAGTACCCACGGCCGCGCAGTGCTCATACTCACTTTCACAGCCGTCGATCTGTGGACCGCCATCCTCACCGGCATGGCCTTGGTTCGGCAGAGCGGATACGTACCAGTCGCGGTCCAGGCCAGAGCAACGACGAGAAGATCCCGTACGGAGCGGCTGGCACAAACGGCGCACGTCAACGACCGACAGCCCGGTGAGTTTGATGACTTGCGCTGGATATCGTGAAAAGCGCCGACGTCTTCTCGACCTCCTCGATGCGCAGGATCTTGATTGCAGTAGTGCTGCGCCGTCGGGCCAATTTGTCGTCGTATTCCGGTGGCGGCCGCTTCCACATTGTGGCCACTCCGGAGGTTGCAATGGCGAGCAGAAGTCACAGCTGCCTGACCGGCTGCTACGGCGCGTCCGGCATGTCGTAACCGAGAGTCGCCGCGTGCTGGACGCCGTCTCCTCGCTACGGCAAAACGACCTGTCCAGATTCAGCAGAGCCCTAACCGAATCACACGCAAGCTTGCGCGACGACTCCCAAGTAAGCGTTCCGGAGCTCGATACCTTGGTAGGCATTGCGCAGGAGACTCCCGGCGTCTCGGCGCCGGCTGACAGGCGCCGGCTTCGGAAGCTGCGCCGGGGCCGTGGTCACAGCCGACGCAGCAGAGGGTGTCAGGGACCGAGATCACCGGACGCTACCGTAGG
The DNA here is from genome assembly GCA_963808905.1 of uncultured Actinomycetota bacterium. Lineage (GTDB taxonomy): Bacteria > Actinomycetota > Actinomycetes > Propionibacteriales > Propionibacteriaceae > Microlunatus. The sequence continues at coordinate 185,269 of CAWEHO010000031.1, read as the reverse complement.
GGAAGTGACCGTGCGGGACTGCGTTCGCCGCCGCCGCCGGCGATCGACCGAAGGTCCTGTGGCGGTCCGAAGGCAGACGAGAGCAGACTCGGACACATAGCTAGACCATCGCAACGCCATGAGTCCGACCGAGAACACAGATGCCGTTGGTGGCTGGGGTTGATTCATCAACTCAATCGTGCAAGGTCGTGATACTCGACCTGGAGACCGGAGCGCTGGTCCGGCATGGACGCGCACCGCATCCCGATAGCACTGAGGTGCATCTTGACATCTGGTGGTTGGCCCTGAGCCAGGCGATCGAGGCGGCCGGCGGAATCCGTGACGTGCACGGCATTGCTGTGGCTGCCCAGCAACACGGCATGATTTGCCTAGACGAAGTCGGGGACGTCGTCCGGCCGGCGATCCTGTGGAATGATCCGCGTCCTGCCCGAGCTGCTGCGGATCTGGTGGCCGAATGGGGTGCCGGCGAGACGGGCCGACGGGAATGGATCCGCGCTGTTGGACTCGTACCGCAACCGTTCCATACCGTGGCCAGGCTGCGATGGCTTGCGGAGCACAAACAACAAACGCGGCCCGCACGGCTGCGGTGTGCCTCCCCCACGATTGGCTCACCAGCCGGCTGCTCGGCTCGGCCAAGATTGCCGAGCTGGTAACAGACCGGCGCGATGCCAGCGGGACTGGTTACTGGTCCGCCCTTAAAGGTGAATACCAAAGGGACCTGTTCCGGCGGGCGCTCGGCCACGACGCTGTCGTGCCTAGCGTTCTTAAACCCTTCGAGCCAGCAGGCCACACCCAAAATGGTGCGGTGGTCGGCCCAGGCGCTGGTGACAACGCCGCCACAGCGTTGGGCATAGGAGCCGGACCCGGGGATGTCATCATCTCTATCGGGACCTCCGGCGTCGTCTCAGCGGTCGTCGATTCCCCGATCGCCGACCCCAGCGGCAGGGTGATGAACACCGCCGATGCGACCGGACGTTTCCTCCGGATGGCGAGTACGCCGATCGCCGCTCGGGTGCTCGACGCGACAGCGCACATGCTCGGTGTCGAACATGGGGAATTCTCTCGGCTGGCGTTATCGGCGCCACCCGGTAGCGACGGGCTAGTCCTGGTGCCATATTTTGAAAAGGCGGCCAACTTAGCGCAGCTGCGTGCTAGCGGTGTCGTCCACGGGCTGACAGAGGCCAATTCGACGCCCGCCCATATCGCGCGCGCCGCCGTGGAGGGTGTGCTCTGTAGTCTCGCTGGGAGTCTAGAAGTTCTGATGCTTCATGGTGCTCGGCCAGAACGGCTTCTCCTCGTAGGCGGCGCGGCCCGATCTGAGGCAGTACGCAAAATAGCGCCGACGGTGTTCGGCCAGCCCGTGGTCGTTCTCGCCAGCGAAGAGTTGGGGGCATGCGGTGCGGCACGCCAAGCGGCCTGGACCCTGATCTCCACGCCCGAGCCACCAGCATGGCAAACCGCAGCACGAGTACTCCACGGCGAAGCCATTCCATCCATACGGGCACGCTTCGCCAATGCGCGCAGCCGCTTTCTCCGATGGAACGCGACGGATCGTTTCTAGTTGACGAGATTTGCGAGAAGGTGCTTACCCGTGCGGACGAGGTTCAAGTAGAAGCATTTCTTTCCCAATGCCAGCGGCCGCGCCCAGCGGCCGGCAGCCACTGGTACCTGCATGAGCACGCTAAAAGCCGCGCCGCAGGCATTGTTGCGCCAGCGCGTAGCCGATGCCGGTGGAACTTGACGGGCGGTCTCGAGCAGGCGGGCCACTTTGAACCGGCTCAGACCAAGCTCCTCGGCAATCTCAATCTTCGATTTGCCCTCGAGGTAGTAGCGGCGGGCGACCGAGCGATCAGGATCAGCTGCGCTGGCCTGCCAGTGAAGTCCATCCGCCCTACCTCGCTCGTTTGAGCGATTGCTTTGCCCGAGTGTTGCACAAACCTTGACAAAAGTAACAAGCGCTCACAGAATCAGACGAGCAAACATGATGCTCAAGTGTGCAGCACCCCCAGCTATTCGCACACCGATCGAAGAAGGAACATCATGGCAACGATGAGTGGAGTCGTCCTTCCCGGCGACAGCACCGTCAAGCATGTCGAGGTGGATGTCCCAGAGCCGGAACATGGTCAGGTGTTGCTGCAGATGAAGGCCTCCTCGATATGCGGCAGCGATATCCGCGCCATCTACCGGGAGCATCTGGGTAGTGGACCGGAGGCGTACCGGGGGGTGATCGCTGGGCACGAGCCGTGCGGTCAGGTGGTTGCGGTCGGTCTCGGTTGCCGTCGACTCTCCGTCGGCGACCGGGTGGTGGTGTATCACATTGCCGGCTGTGCCGTCTTCGAGGAGTGCCGCCACGGCTACATGATCGGCTGCACCTTTCTATTGCGGGCAGCCCACGGCTCGCAACGCGACGGCGGACACGCTGAGTCTCTGCTTGCCGAAGAAGCCACCTGCATCCTGCTGCCAGATGAACTGTCCTACGTCGGCGGCGCGCTAAGACCCCACGTGCACCCATTAGCACATGGCGCGACGGCTGTGACGAGAAGCCTGACCCGTCGGCCTGCCTGAGTCGTCTGATGAGGTCGCCGGCACAACCCACCGCGAGAGGTCAACGTCAATGTCCATCAACCGCCGCATCGTCGTGACGGCCGTCCAAACCATGGAATTGCGCGAGGAGCCGATTCCCGCGCCCGCGCCGGGCGAGGTCCGGGTGCGTAGCACCCTCATTGGGGTGTGCGGGTCGGACACGCACGCCTTCCACGGCCGTCACCCATTCATCCCCATCCCCTATATGCCTGGTCACGAGGCAATCGGCGTTGTCGAGGAGCTCGGTGAGGGCGTCACATCGGTAAAGGTTGGTGACCGCATCGTCGTTGAGCCGACCCTGCCCTGCTGGGAGTGCAAGCCTTGCCGCAGTGGTGCCGAGAACCTGTGCGAGAACCTGCAGTTCTTCGGGTGTGGCTACCCCGAGGGCGGTATGGCCGACCAGTTCGTCGTCCGTGCCGATCGGCTGCACGTGATTCCTGATGACATTAGTGACCTCAACGCGGCCCTCATCGAGCCGCTGTCGACGCCGGTCCATGCGGCGCGCATCGCTGGGTCGCTTCAGGGGCGCGCGGTCGCCGTACTTGGGGCGGGTACGATCGGCCTGCTCATGCTCGCGGTGGCGCGTTGGTACGGTGCCTCCAAGGTCGTCGTCACTGACCCGTTGCCCGCCAAGCGCGAGGCGGCCATGCGGCTCGGTGCCGACGCAGTCGTTGACGCAATGGCCGCAGATGTCACCGCTCAGGTCCGGGCCGCGCTGGGGGAGAGCGCTGACGTCGTCTTCGATTGTGTCGCGGTCAAGTCCACCACTCTCGCGGCGATCGGCATGGCCCTCAAGGGCGGCACGGTGGTGATAGTCGGCGTCCCTGCTGCCGACTTTGAGCTACCGATCCGGATCATGCAGGACCAGCAAATCCGCGTCCAAGGCAGCGCGACCTATGTCCCGCAGGACTTCGCCAGCGCGATCGAGATGATTCAGTCGGGCGCGGTCCGCGCCGAGGACTTCATCACCGGGCAGTTCCCTTTGGAGCAGGCTGAGCAGGCGTTCGAGGCGTCAATGAGCGGGGACCACATCAAGGTGCTGATCCATCCGTGAGCCGGTCGCGGTCCTCATGGCCGCCGCTGCGGGCATCGAAGTGGGGCTGAATGGAATTCGGCAGTTGTGTATTTCCATTCTGGACGAAGGCAGGTTTTGAGCCATGTCGAAGAAGGTGCTGACAGTCGGCGAAATTCTCGTCGAGATCGTGGCTACCACCAAGGGCGATGGATTCCGTGATCCCCAGCCTCTGGTTGGTCCGTTTCCCTCAGGCGCACCGGCGATCTTCATCGACCAGATTGGCCGTCTCGGCACGCCAGCGGCCATCATCTCCCGTGTTGGCGACGACGACTTCGGTCGGCTCAACCTGGATCGTCTGATAGCGGACGGGGTCGACGTCTCGGGAATCGAGGTGGCGAGGGGCGAGGCCACGGGCTCGGCCTTCGTCCGCTACCGACCTGACGGCTCGCGCGCGTTCGTCTACAACATCGCCCACAGCGCGACCGGCAAGCTTACTGTTACGCCGGACGCCGAGGCTCTCATGGAAAGCTGCGACCACATGCATGTCATGGGCACCGCACTCTCCGCACCCGGCCTTTCGCAGGTGGCACGCGAGGCCGTCGCGCGCATCACGGCGCGGGGCGGAACGTTGAGCTTCGATCCCAACCTGCGGCCTGAGATCCTCGATACACCGGGTCTGCGTGAGGCCCTGGACGAGGTTCTTGCCCAGACCAACCTTTTCTTGCCCTCGGGCGAGGAGATCTATCTCTTCACTGAGGCGGACGACGAGGCCGCAGCGGTCAAGGAACTTCTAAACCGCGGCGTCGGCGACATCGTGATCAAGCGCGGAAACCAGGGAGCAAGCCACTTCAACCGGGGCGGCCGCACCGACGTGGCCCCCCTCTCGACGGACGAAGTCGATCCGACCGGCGCCGGTGACTGCTTCGGAGGCGCCTTCGTGAGCTTCTGGCTCGCAGGCGCTTCGCCCGAAACCGCACTTCGCTACGCCAATGCCGCCGGCGCCAATGCGGTCACCAAACTCGGGCCGATGGAGGGCGCCGCTACCCGAGACGAACTCGATGCCCTGCTTGGGCAGTCGGAAGGATGATCACATGACCCAGAACCCGTTGCAAGACATCGCGACGTGGCTCGACCGCGCCGGCCCGTCGGGCATCCCCTCGGTCTGCTCCGCGCATCCCATGGTGCTTGATGCATCGATGCGCGCCACGCTGCCCACGCAACTGCCGCTGCTGATCGAGGCTACCTGCAACCAGGTCAACCAAGATGGCGGCTACACGGGCATGACCCCGAAGGACTTCCGCAGCTTCGTCGAGCAGATCGCCGCCGAGAACGGCTTCCCCGCCGAGCGAATCATCCTCGCCGGCGATCACCTTGGCCCCAACCCTTGGAAGAGCCTTCCTGCCGAGGGGGCCATGGAGAAGGCCGAAGTGATGATCAGCGCCTTCGCAGCTGCGGGATTCAGCAAGCTGCACCTCGACTGCTCCATGGGCTGCCAGGGTGAGCCGGTGGCGCTGAAGGACGAGGAGACCGCTTCCCGCGCCGCGCGACTAGCCGCTGCAGCAGAATCCGCTCTACCTGGCGGAGACGCTCCCAAGCCGGTCTATGTCATCGGTACCGAGGTTCCGATCCCCGGCGGGGCCATGCATGCACTCGACGAGCTGGAGCTGACCACCCCGGAGGACGCATTCCATACCGTCCAAGTTCACGAAACAGCCTTTGCGCAGGCGGGACAGTCGGACGCCTTCACAAGAGTGATTGCCGCCGTCGTTCAGCCGGGCGTGGAATTCGGCAGCCATAATGTGGTCGACTACAACAGCAGCAAAGCCGAGGCCCTGAGCGCCACGCTGAAGGACATGCCCGGCCTAGTCTTCGAAGCGCACTCCACCGACTACCAGACCCGAGCCAACTTGACCGATCTGGTGCGGGACGGCTTCGCCATCCTCAAGGTTGGGCCAGGCCTGACCTTCGTCCTGCGGGAGGCGCTCTACGGCCTCGACGCGATCGCAGAAGAGCTTTTTCCCGCCCGGCGGGACGAGACTCTGCGCGCGACCATGGAGCGGATCATGCTGGCCTCACCGGAGAACTGGGCCAAGTACTACCACGGCAGTACTGCCGAGCTGGCGTTGCAGCGGCATTTCTCGTACAGCGACCGCATGCGCTACTACTGGCCACAGCCGGAGGCTGACGCGGCCGTGGCGCGGCTATTCGAGGTTCTGGAAGACAAAGAACTGCCAGAGACCCTGATTGGCCAATACCTCGGGGCGCGTTACGAATCCGTTCGCAACAGGCGCCTTGCCCCTACCGCGCGCAGCCTCGCCATGGCGGCAGTGGAGAGCCTCATGGAGGACTACATCTCGGCCTGCGAGGGATAGTGCCCGTTGCGCATGAGCAGTGTGGATGGTGCAGCGGCTGGACACTGCGGGCGGTGCGCGCAACCGGTGTGTCGTCCATCTCAAGTGTGGTCCGGCCGCCGCTTGCTCCATGCGTCCCTTGTTTGGCGCTAAATGATCTTGCTTTGTAGAAAGGTGTTTCAGGGGGCGTACGGGACTCACAGTGCCGGAAAGTGTCTACGATCGCCGCCAGAGAACGACAGAGCTGTTCGAAGGTCGAGTTCCTTGTCTGATCGGTTTTAAGCCCGTGTTCAGCGCGTTGTTGATCTTGCTGGGATCTGCCCTAATCGCGCTGATAAGGCAGGCGTCAGTGGTTCAAGTCCACTGACGCCCACCCCTCGAGCACCTGGTCATGCGCAGCTCCGCACCTGTGACTTTCCACTCTGGCTTGATCTGCTTGTCAATCTGCTTGCCTACGGTTCGCGCTGAACAGCCGATCCATGATCTGTTGCGCCGGTCTGAATCACCGGCCGTTGGGGGTCGAGGCCCGGGACTAGTCCGAGCGCCCGCTGAGCGCATGAGCGTTGTGGCTATTTATTTGCTTCGCTTTGACGGACGATCTCGTCAACGACGTGCGCGATCGGTGCGGTGGCGTCGATTATAATCCCGTTTTTCGGAATGTCTTCTTTCGTTTGATGCAATCGCGCAATGATTTCCCGTTCCGTTTGGTTTCCGCCCCAGTCAGTTGGGTCCAGGTCACTCGCTCATAATCCGCCGGTTCAATGTGTCCAGGTCGACCTCAAGGATAAACACGCCGTCAAATAGATCGATGAATTTTGAAAAATTCCTCGAACCACCGCAGAAAAATGTTACCGCCTCATCCTGGTTGGCGACCAAAGCTTTTACTTTATCTACATGCCAAATGTGGTGCTCGTGCGTGTGCAGCCATCCGTCGGTGTACCAGTTTCCGGATCGCCTTGATAAGCCAATTCACGGTCACCATTAATGGCATGGTAGCCGCGCCGCTGCAATTCTTTGCAGACCGAAGTTTTGCCGGTGCCGGAAACGCCTTCAATCAGATAATTCCTAATGCCCATTTGCTGGGATGTTAACAAACAAAATGTAAGGCGCCGGCGATTTCACCGGCAGTCCGGACGCGGAGGTCGTCACGCCCTTCGGCGGCGGCCGGCAGGTCGAGTAGCACAGTCTCCGCCACTTTCAATCTATAGCGCACTGGGGGGCTTGCCGCAAGACCCCTGTTGTGGCGCAGAATCATCACCTCGAAGCCAAGAAAGTTGCCGGAGGTGGGGTTGCAAAAGTGCGGGATCTGTTGTCGACCTACGAGTTTCGCGGGGGCGTCGAGCAGATGGTCGGACTCGCGGTACAGCGGCGGGGACTCGGCGGCCCGAGTCCGCTGACCATCGTCCTCACCGTGTCGCTGGCTGATGGCTATTGCCGCCGCGCGCCCGCGCATCTGAGTAACCAGTTGCTTGCCGCGCTGAGCCGTACCAATCCGTCGCGCCGGCAGACGCTTCTACCCGCGACCACTACACGTGACCTCATATCGATATCGGAGATGATGACGTGATCCCCGTGACCACCACTGCGTTCAACCTTCCCGAGCATCTTGTCGCCAAGGCCGACCCGGCGTTGATTGCTGGCGACGAGCAGCACCTGGCAGCCGTCGCGGAGAGCCTGGAGCAGCAGATCGCCGACCTGTCGGACCGCCTCGACGCCCAGCGCAAGGCCCCCGGGGGCAAGGGGCGGGCGGCGATGGATCGGGACCTGGAGATCCACCGGCTGACCGCTAGCCTGCGCCTGCTGCGTCGCTACGGCCTGGACCTATGCCTCGGCCGCATGGTCACGCAGACAGCCCCGAGCCGGTGTACATCGGACGGCTCGGCCTCACCGACAGCGCTGGTCGTCGGCTCCTGATCGACTGGCGCGCCCCCGCAGCCGAGCCGTTCTTCGCGGCGACACACGCCAACCCGATGGGTCTGACGAGCCGCCGCAGGTACCGCTGGACCCGCGGTCGGATCAGCGACTACTGGGACGAGGTCTTCACCCCTGACGGGCTGGAAGGGCACGCCGCGCTCGACGACCAGTCCGCCTTCATCGCCAGCCTGGGTAGCAGCCGCTCGCCCCGCATGCGAGACGTGCTCAGCACCATCGCAGGCCGACCAGGACGCCATCATCCGCGCGAGTTCCCGCGGGGCTCTCGTCGTCGACGGCGGTCCGGGTACGGGGAAGACCGTCGTCGCTCTGCACCGCGCTGCCTATCTCCTCTACTCCGACCCTCGCCTCGGCGACGGCAGGGGTGGAGTGCTGTTCGTCGGTCCGCACCGTCCGTACCTGGCCTACATCGCCGACGTCCTTCCGAGCCTCGGAGAGGAGGGCGTGCAGACCTGCACCCTGCGGGATCTCGTCACCGAAGGAGCCGCAGCAGCAGTCGAGACCGACCCGGACGTGGCCCGACTGAAGTCGTCCGCGGACATGGTGACGGCGATCGAGCCGGCGGTGAGGTTGTACGAGGAGCCCCCCGCCAAGGGCCTGATGGTCGAGACCGACTGGGCCGACATCTGGGTCAGTCCCGCCGATTGGGCCGAGGCGTTCGAAGCACCAGACCCCGGTACGCCGCACAACGAGGCTCGCGATCAGGTCCGGGAGGCGCTGCTGTCCATCCTGATCGACGAGCACGACGACGAGAGGTGTCACCTGATCTGCTCCGCAGGTCGCTGCGGCAGAACCCGGAGCTGACCAGCACCCTCAACCGGGCGTGGACGCTGATCGAGGCGGCTGATCTCGTCGGAGACCTGTGGTCGGTGCCCGCCTACCTGCGCGGTGCGCTCCCTGGCTCACCCCCGATGAGGTCCAGAAGCTGCAGCGCGAGGATGCCCAGGCCTGGACGGTGTCCGACCTGCCGCTCCTGGACGCAGCTCGGCAGCGGCTCGGCGACCCGGAGGCGTCACGACGCCAGCGTCGGCGCGAGGCCGCTGTCGCCGCCGAACGGGCGTACATGGATCAGGTCGTCGAGGACCTGATCGCAGGCCGACGACGACGGGGAAGGTTTGGTGACGGCGCTGCGCCAGCAAGACCTGCGGGACGCCCTGGTCGACGAGGCCGCACTGCCGAGCACCGACCCGGACCTGCTCGCGGGCCCGTTCGCACACATCGTCGTGGACGAGGCTCAGGAGCTGACCGACGCAGAGTGGCAGATGCTGCTGCGCCGCTGCCCGTCCCGGAGCTTCACGATCGTCGGCGACCGCGCCCAGGCCAGGCACGGGTTCACCGAGTCATGGCAGGAACGGCTCGAGCGGATCGGGCTCGACACCATCAACCTGGCCTCACTGAGCATCAACTACCGGACGCCGGAAGAGGTCATGGCGGAAGCCGAGCCGGTGATCCGGGCCGTGTTCCCGGACGCCAACGTGCCGACCTCCATCCGCAGCAGCGGTGTCCCGGTTGTCCACGGATCGACCTCCGACCTGGGCTCGATCCTCGACACCTGGCTCGCCACGCACGCCGACGGCATCGCCTGCGTCATCGGCGACCCCACGTTCACAGGCGACGTCCCGCGTCCGGTCGCTGACCCCGGAACACTCGAAGGGCCTCGAGTTCGATCTCGTCGTCCTCGTCGACCCAGACGCGTTTGGAAAAGGCACCGTCGGAACAGGCATCGAAGGAACCGTCGACCGCTATGTCGCGATGACCCGCGCGACCCAGCAACTCGTCATCCTCACGAGCACCTGACAAACGGCCAGGACAAGGGACGGGTGCGGCATCGCAGCAACGCTGACCACCTGCCGGAGCGGTTCGACGAGGTGCTCGCAGCGGTCATGGAGTTCGCCGACCCAATACTGCCGGGAACCGGCGACGCGACAGTGTGGGACCAGTCGGGGCAGCCGATGAAAAGCACTGCTTGGCCTGGCCAGCACGTGTGCCCGTCCAACGTCGGAACGCTATCCCCTGCGGATAATCGGCCGACCCGGGTAGCAACCGGCAGGCGTGAGGAGCGAGATGAATCAGTCTAAGACGCAAGGCCCAGGCCTGGTACCTACGCATCGTGAGCGGACGGCTTCCCGGGTTACGGCTGGCGGGAGCCGGAGCCCTGAGCCTCGAGGGCGCAGTCTCACTGTTGATCTCGCCGTAGGGCTGCTCTGTCGCTGCTGGCAGGCCTCTCGCCGCTCTGGCAGCCACATCCCTTCAGGGAGGTGCGTACCCGGCCCGAGGCGGAAGCATTGGCCTAGATACGGCCCTTCGCTACGTCCGCTCCGTGCGGGTGGTGCTACCGGAGTCGGCTAACTGGTCAGTCATGGTCGACTGCCTTCACGGCGAGAACCGGGCACGGGGCGTCCATCAAGATGCGGTGGGCGTTGCTTCCCATCAGCATTTTCCCGACCGCCGTGCGGTGTCGGATCCCGATGACGCACAACTCGGCATCCACCTCCTCCAGCACGGTCACCACCTCCTCCGAGGCTTCGCGGCCCCGGACGGACTGGCGGATGCTGAACTCGACGCCGGCTTCCTCCAACGTGGTCCTGGCCCAGTCGAGGTCCGCCTTCGTGGCAAAGCCGGGGTCGGCCAATGCGTCGCCTCGGGAGGAGTTGACGACAATGACCGGCTGCTTGCGCTCCGCGGCAACGCCAGTGGCGGCCACCAGGGCGGCTCGGCCGGCCGGGGTGGGGGTGAAGCCGACGACGATGGTCACTTCGGTGGCTCCTCGTACTCGGTACGAGATGGCGCCTCGTCAGTCTGGGTGACCTCGACGTGGTGGTGCTCGGCCACTGCCAGCGCGGGCTCTTCCGAGATCTCCTCGATCACCGCCGCGGCCTTCGCCGGCAGCACTTTCCGTATGACCTTGAAGATCAACGGCCACAGCAGTATCAACACGATGATCACGTAGACCACGATGGCCAGGGCTGACAGCTGGAACTCACCTGTAGCCACGTCGACGCTGCCGAAGAGCCCCTTCACATCACCCGACGACAGCTGAAGCGCACGCCGTCCCTGTAGCTCGACTCGGGGCCCCAAGATCACGGCAACGATCAACGGGAGGACCGGCAGGCCGAAGCGCCGCATCCCAAAACCGATCAGGCCGAAGACCAGCAGCAAGATCAGGTCGAACGATGACCCGTTGACCGCGTACGCCCCCATCGAGGCGAAGAACAAAATGCCGGCGTACAGATACGGGCGCGGAATCCGCAGCAACTTGGCCCACATCGGCGCCAGCGGCAGGTTCAAGATCAACAGCAGCGTGTTGCCGATGAACAGGCTGGCGATCAGCCCCCAGACCAGGTCGCCCTCCCGCTGCAGCAGCAGGGGTCCGGGCTGGATCCCGTAGGAGACAAGCGCGGCCAGCATCACCGCGGCCGTCGCGTTGGTAGGCAGACCCAGCGAGAGCATCGGAACCATGGTTCCGGCCGCGCTGGCGTTGTTGGCGGCCTCCGGACCGGCGACGCCCTCGATGGCACCGTTGCCGAACTCCTCCGGATGCTTGGTGAGCCGCTTCTCGGTGATGTAGGACAAGAAGGTCGGAATTTCGGCTCCGCCCGCGGGGATCGCGCCGAAGGGGAACCCTAGGGCGGTCCCCCGGAGCCAAGGCTTCCACGATCTCTTGAAGTCGGACTTGCCCATCCAGGGACGGCCCACCGGGATCACCTCGCCGACCTGGCGACGGAGATGTGCTGCGACCCACAGGGCCTCGCCGAGGGCGAAGATGCCCACGGCGACGACAACGATGTCGATTCCGTCTCCGAGTTGGGGGATGCCGAAGGTGAGCCGGGCCTGGCCACTAACTGAGTCCAGTCCGACCAGGCCGATGGCGAGTCCGAGCGCCAACGAGATGAATCCGCGCAGCCGCGAACTGCCGAGCACCGCCGTTACCGCGATAAACGCGAGCAGCATGACGGCGAAATACTCCGGAGCACCGAGGGAGATTGCGAACCGAGTGACGATCGGGGCGAAAAAGGCAAGCAGCAGCGTCCCGATAGTGCCGGCCACCCACGAACCCATTGCGGCGGTGGCCAGTGCCTGGGAGGCGCGGCCACCCTTGGCCATCAGATTGCCCTCGATCGCAGTGACCACCGAGGACGACTCGCCCGGAGTGTTCAGCAGGATCGAGGTGGTCGATCCGCCATACATCCCGCCATAGAAGATGCCTGCGAGCATGATGATTGCACCGGTCGGCTCGAGGTTGTAGGTGACGGGTAGCAGCAGCGCGACCGTCATCGCCGGGCCGATGCCGGGCAGCACGCCGACAGCCGTGCCGATGATCACGCCGACCAGAGACAGCAGCAGGTTGATCGGGGTGGCCGCGGTCGCAAATCCGTCGAGCAGGAACTGGAAGCTCTGCATCACAGGATCCCTTGCAAGATGCCGGCCGGCAGGGCGACGCCGAGCCCAATGGCGAAGCCGTAGAAGGTGCCCAGGGACAGCGCGGCGCTGATCACCAGGTCCCGAATGAAGTGCCGGCTTCCCAAGACGATGGCCGAACCGTAGAAGAGCAGGCCGCCGCTGATCACCCAGCCAAGGAAGTCGATCAGCACGATGTTGGCGACGAAAACCCCGAGCAGTAGCAGCACCGTCTTGATGTCCACGGGCTGGCTGAGGTCGATGTCCTCGCCAGCCTCGGCCTCGCCTCGGTTGCCTCTTGTGACCGCGATCGCCAGCGCGACCGCCAGCACGATCAACAGGCTGCCGACGAACACCGGAACCGGCTTCGGACCCAGTGGGTCGACGCCAGTGCGGTTGTTGCTGAGCTGCAACGCGTCGACCAGGACCACGACGCCGACCAGGGCCAGGAACACGCAGACCCCGTACTCAGCGCGATTGCGCGTACGGGCTGGCCGGGCCGCAGGGTGATCCCCTGCGGCCGCGGCTGCCTCGCTCACGCCAGGCCTAGCTTGTTGAGGACGTCCTCGACGCCCTTCGTCTGGTCGGCCATGTAGGTGCCGAACTCTGCCTCGGTCAGGTAGGCGTCGGTCCAACCGTTCTTGGTCAGGACCTCCTTCCACTCCTGACTTTCGTGCATCTTGGCCACGGCATTGACCAGGGCCTGCTTGTCGGCGTCGGAGAGCTCCGGCGGCGCCACGACGCCCCGCCAGTTGGTGAACACCAGGTCGATGCCGGACTCCTTCAGGGTTGGGGCATCCACCGGATCGACCCGCTCGGCTCCACTGATGGCCAGCACCCGAACCTCGCCGGCCTCGACCTGGTCGAGGAACTCACCAAAGCCGGACGCGGCGAAGGTGACCTTGCCGCCGAGAATCGCCGGTAGCAGGTCGCCGCCACCGTCGTACGCGACGAAGTTCACCTCTTTGGGGTCGATGCCCACGGTCTGGGCGAGCTGCATCGGCAGCAGGTGATCCGGGCCGCCCGGTGAGGAGCCGCCGCCGACCGCCATGGACTTGGGGTTGGCCTTCCAGGCCGCCACCAGGTCCTTGATGTTCTTGTACGGCGAGTCCTTGGGAACCACGATGGCCCCGGACTCCTCGATCAGCTTGGCGATCGGGGTGGTCTGGTCGAGCTTGGCTTCGGACTTGTTGGTGTACTGGGCACCGACGACGCCGAGGCCCATCATCATCAACAACTTGCCGTTGCCCTTCTCCGAGACCGTCTTGGACAACCCGACCGTGCCGCCGGCGCCGGCCAGATTGAAGACCTCGACGCTCTTGGTGACCTGAATGTCGTCCATCACCTTGGCGGCCGCGCGAGCGGTGGTGTCATACCCACTACCAGCGGTGTTGGGAACCATGAACTGGAGGCCGGATAGGGGCTCGTTCGAGGCCGCCGACCCTGGTTCTGCCTTGTCGGCCGTGGCGCCGCAGCCAGTCAGTAGTAGTGCGGTCGCCGCTGCGAGGACGGCGCCCAATCTGAGTTCTTTGAACATCTTTGTTCCTTTGGTCGAGGCGGATACGAGCGCGACCGAGTCGCTGTTTTCAGACCGCCTGGGCGGCAGTCGCAGTGTCTGCTTGCGATCATGTGAACGTATTGCTCTTTGTCGTCGCGGGCAATCTTCTGTAGGGAAGCTATCGATCTGAGCCACGATGAGGAGTCGGTGCTCAGTGCCTATGGTGATCATGAAGGCGGCTAGGTCGCCCTACCCCAGTCGGCACACCGACAGGAGGTCGAGACATGACGAATGCCGATCTTGAGAGCCGCTACCGCGCATACCTTGACGCTCTGAACGAACGACGCCTCGATGATCTCGTGCACTTCGTGCAGGACGAATTGTCGTACAACGGCAAGACGATGACGCGCCGTCAGTACCAGGACTTGATCGCCGCCGACATCACTGCGATCCCCGACCTCATCTTCGACGCACACATCATCGTCGCCAGCGGCGATCAGGTGGCATGCCGCCTCGTCTTCGACTGCACACCGCAGCACGAATTTCTCGGCTTCTCACCGAACGGCGAACGACTCCGCTTCGCGGAGCACGTCTTCTATCACTTCCGCGACGGCCGCATCGCCGCGGTATCGTCCCTGATCGACCGTCCGGCCATCGAAGCGCAGCTGTCTATCTCGGAGGGTTGACCTGATCTTGCTCGAGGCGTTCGATGGCGGCGCCTACGGTGATGCTGCCGGCTGTGAGGATGTCGGCTCGGAGGCCGCCGCGGTGAATCAGTTTGCGCAGCACGCCCTTGTGGGTGAGTCGCTCCAGGTGGGCGCAGGGCTCACAGAGCCGGCGCCCGACGCATTCGACGTCGCCGATCCTGAAGCGCTGCCCGACCAGGGTGTTCAGCTCGATGCCGCGGGTGACGATGTTGCGTCGAGCCTCTGCGTATCCGAGTCGCTGGCCGTCGGTGAGTGTGAGTTCGTCGAGCACTTCAGCTTCGATCAGCGTCAGGTCGTAACCGTTGAGGCGCCCGCTGCGAGGCGTGAAGGTGCCAGCGCGGTTGGCGTATCGGTCGCCGTCTAGGCCTCGACCCGGGATCGCCTGCGCAGTCGTTAGTTCCCGCATGGGCGCCTCGGCCCGGTCGGCGATCGCGATGGCCTCGACGCTGGCACTCTCGATGCGGGCGCGCTGCGCTGGCGCTCGTCGAATCGGCGCTCAACGCAGGGTCGAAGGGGGCGACGACGTACCCCTCCTCCACCGGGAGATCGGCGGCCGCTCGCCCCAGCAGTGCGGAATTCTGTGGGCTGAGAACGGCACCCGACGGCGAACCGAACATCAACACAGCCGTCTGTTCTGTGGACTCGGGCGTTCCGGCGAGGACGGCTATCCAGTACCCGGGCCACTGAAACCTCGATGCATTGGCGATCGGGACTAGGCCGACGCCTCGCCCCGCAAGCCAGGTCCGCCATTGCCCGACCGCGGCACGGAGGGTCTCCTCTTGCTGTGGCACCTCGCCGAAGGGAATCTCCAAGACCGAGGACAAGCACGCTCGGAATGAATCAAGGATCCGTGGCGCCGCTGTGTCTGGAGAAAGTCGTACGTCGAGCATGCCCAACTCTGGCACGTGACCAAGTCGCGTGACACGCCGATCCACAGGTGGCTACAGTCCGGGGGTGAGCCGGTGGATGGATGACGCGGTGGAGAGCCTTCATCCGGGAGCACAACCGGCTGGTGGCCGAGGACAGCCGGTACGTAGGCAGCATCGTGCCAATCCGAGACGGCGTGATGACGGCTTTGGGGATCCAGTAACCCCAGCCCATCCGCCTGTCGACTCGTCACCTTATGAGGTTCGCGACCGTCGCTGTTTGGTCGGACGATCAGCGTCACTTCGAATTCGAAGCGTCGCTGTCGCGTGCCCTTACGGCGGCGCGTAGCCGCGCCCAAAGTGCGCTAGCCGTCTGAGACGGCAAACGCGGAGTAGGTGGTGGGCTCCCCAATCAACACCGAGGGTGGCGACTACTGATCGAGCCGCTGACCAGCGAGGGAGCGAAGGTTTACCCGAGCTTCCTCGCCAGGCCGGCGAGCGGGGTCGGCGATCACGAGCTTGAGCTTGCCGCCGGCCGTACGGGCTAACTCGCTACGGCGCTCGACCGTGACCTGCGGGTCCTGGACGCCGAGTCCGAGGAGTTGCTGGGCGATGGCGTGGCTGAGACGCGTCTCGAGTCCGTCGTCGCCGCCTGCCGCGGCTGGGCTGGATAGATGCCGGGGAACCACGAGTACGCGCAGCAGCGGGCCCTCTTGGATGACCTGGAATTCACCGACCTGAGGGTCGCGGGTGAGCAGTGCGAAGTGCAGGGGGTGGACGGCGACCTGACCGCCGTCGCGGGCGGAGAGGGAGAGGACGTCGTCGCTGCGGCCGTAGATGGTCTTCATCCGGGCGAGAATGCGTCCGCAGGGGCAGGGATCCGGGTCGATAGTGACCAAGTCCGTCACCTCGAGTCGGAGCAGCGGCTGGACCAGGTTGTACAAGTTGGTGACCAGCAGCCGCGCGCCGGGCTGACCAGGCGGCACCGGCTGTCCGTCGGCGTCGACGTTCTCGACGAGGGTGGTGTCCTCGAACAGGTGGATTCCCTGGTGGTGCTCGCACTCCGATCCGAACAGCCCCTCGGTGGAGCCGAACAGGTCGAAGGGTCGCACCCCGAACGCTCCTTGCAGTCGCTGGGTCATCTCGGGGGTGCGTAACTCCGCGACGGTGACCAAGATCCGTGGCGATACCCGCAGGCGGCTGGCGTGCTGCTCGTCGACCAGCCACATGGCCGCGGATGGGTAGGCCTGGAGATAGGTGGGTTGGAACTCGTTGAGCGCCTCCACCAGCCGAGGGAGCGGCAGCGTAACGGGTAGGACCAGGACGCGGTGCAGGCCGCTCGCCATGGCGGATCCCTGGCGGCCGACGTGGAAGGGGCCGGCGGCGCCGACGAAGGCCATCCGCTGGCGTGGCAGGGTGGGACGCAGGCCTTCCCAGGTCGTGCTGCGCAGGAGCCCGGATACGATCGACCGCCAGCCAGCGGCGTCGTAGACGTACAGGCTCGGTCGGCCGGAGGATCCGCTGGTCAGCATCACTCGGTAGCGGTTCAGGTAGAGCTGGTCGCGGGTGATTCGCCCGACCCAGTCCAGGAGCTCGTCGCGTCGCAATCGGGGATCGCACACCAGCTCGTCGAAGTGCTCCATCAGGAGAGGCTTGTCGAGCACGGGTAGGCGCGTCAGTTGAACCGGGCCATCACCGAGTGCGCCGGTCTCGGCCAACTGTCGCCGGTAGAACGGCGAGTGGGTGGCGGCGTGGCGTACGACGACCTCCAGACGCTGCTGCTGGTGGCGTACGAGTTCTGCGCGCGGCCCGTGCTCGCGGCTCAGCTGAGCGCGACTCAGCCGCAGGCCCGCTGCCAGATCGGCCATATGTCGCCGCTGATAGCGAACTTGGGTGGTGTTCATCGCGTACTCCGATTTTTCTGTTTGCTGTCGCTGCCGGCGGCCGGTAGCGCGGGACCCACGACCGCGTCCAGGAGCAGCCAGCACATCCGGTGAGCGAGCTCCACGTCTACGTCCTGCGGCTGGGTCAACCGCTCCAAACCCAGTCCGACCTCCATCGCGTTCCAGGCCAGGACCACCTGGAAAGGGGTCACGTCGCTGGGCAGGGAGCGCCCGCGCTCGGCGGCAAGCTGCCGCACCGCATCCGTCAGTGGCTCCAAGAAGCGCGTGTGACTTTCGGCGAACCGGCCGCGAAGCTCGGGATGCCGCAGTACGTGCGCCCAGAACTCGAAGAAGACCGCCAGCCAGCCGTCGTCACGGTCGCGCCGCTGGATCGTGGCCATGGCCAACGTGTCGAATGCGCGTACTGCCCCGGCTTGGCGTAGGCCTGGTACCACGTCGGTGAGCACGTGATCGATCCGCCGCTGGTAGACCCCGAAGAACAAGTCCCCACGAGCACCACCCACGCGGCAGCGATTGACCACACGATGGCGTTTACCCACACGAGGGAGGTGTCGGTGAAGATGCGTCGTTCTTGACCAAGGTGAGCAGCTTCCAGGTGGAGACGATCACCACCTGGATACACGCACCCGAACACCATTATTACAGTCGCCGGCCACCTCAAGTAGGCATGCTCCGGGTCTTTTGCGCCATGTACGCGAACTGGCTGGGCACGACATCGTCTGGAACACGCCAGAACCCCGACAGCAACACGAGGAAAACTCTAGAGGCAGTACGACTGATGCGCCTCGAACATGCATCGAATATCGCTCATCTATATCGATTGTCAATAGATAGCGAGCACCTTTTGCCGGGCGCCGGGACCGTCACGTCACGCCAGCCGCGTTACAGTCCGGGGGTGAGCCGGTGGATGGATGACGCGGTGGAGAGCTACCTGACCGAATTGGCGAGGACCGAACACGAGGATCCGGTTCTGGTGGAGATGGAGGCGCGGGCCGCAGAGCACGGCTTCCCGATTGTTGGGAGGGCGACCGGTCGCTTCCTCGAGCTCGCGGCGCGGGCCGTCGGCGCCCGCCGGGTGATGGAGCTCGGGTCGGGATATGGGTATTCGGCGTATTGGTTCGCGCGGGCCGTGGGGCCGGACGGTGAGGTGGTTTGCACCGACGGCGATCCGGAGAACGCCAGGCTGGCCGAGGACTATCTCAGCACGGCAGGCATGTGGGACCGGGTGCGCTACCGGGTCGGGGATGCGCTCCATGGGTTTGCGGAGGAGGCGGGCGACTTCGATGTGGTGTACTGCGACGTCGACAAGGACGGTTACCCGGATTGTTGGCGGGCGGCGCGCGACCGCATCCGGGTCGGTGGCCTGTGGCTGTGTGACAACACGATCTGGAGTGGGCACGTGGCAACCGGAACCGACAAGGAGGGCCAGGCCGGCGTTACCGCCTTCATCCGGGAGCACAACCGGCTGGTGGCTGAGGACACCCGGTACGTCGGCAGCATCGTGCCGATCCGGGACGGCGTGATGACGGCTTTGCGGATCGAGTAACGCGAAATGGATACCGATGTCGTGCAGCTGCGTACCGGAACCAGTCTTGTCACCGATATCACTGACCTGATCCTTCGGTTCTGTCGCGACCGTGGCGATGGCCTGTGTCACGTCTTTGTTCCGCACGCAACCGCGGGCGTCGCATTGATCGAGACTGGCAGCGGCTCCGAGTCTGACCTCGAGGAGGCCATTGACCGGTTGCTGCCCCGCGACGACATTTACCGGCACCGGCACGGCAGCCGCGGTCATGGCCGTGACCACGTCCTGCCAGCCTTCATATCACCGTCGCTCACGGTGCCAGTGCTTGGCGGCCGACCCACACTCGGTACCTGGCAGAGCGTAGTGCTGGTGGACACGAACGCCGACAACCCTGACCGGAAGGTGCGGCTTAGCTTCCTCCCGGGTTGACCTGACGTTGGTTCAGTGGCGCTCCTCGAGGCCGAGCGCGTCGCGCAATCGAGTCACCGCTTCCTCGAGATCGTTGTCCTCGACCGCCCGAGGCCATCAGTGCGGCGAGCGCCTCGCCGATGAGGTTGAGCTTCTTTTGCGCGGCCTCTCCGCTGCGGCGATCATCATCTGGGTTGAATCCGCTACTCAGAGCTCTCGCCACCGTGTTGGGCGGCGCACTCGGCCGCGCGGCGTTGCATGGTCGCGCGTTCCCGGGTGTTGCTGGTCAACGATGCCGCCTGGAGGAAGTGCTTCCGGGCACGACCATGCTCCCCGGTGCGGCAGAGCAGGTCGCCGGCGACCGCCGGCAGCAGGTGGTACTGGCGAAGCTCGGCGACGTCGAACAGGGGCAGCACGATGTCCAGCCCCGCCTGCGGTCCGAACGCCTGGGCGATCGCGACGCCGCGGTTCAGCTCGACGACGGGGGAGGGGCTGATCTGAGCCAGGCCGTCGTAGAGCGCGGCGATGCGGACCCAGTCGGTGTCCTCGGCGGCGGTGGCTCGCGCGTGGCAGGCGGCGATCGCGGCCTGCAGGGCGTACGGCCCGGCGGTGCCGCCCAGCTGGTCGATGCGCTCGAGGGTGGCAAGTCCGCGGCGGATGAGGAGGTGGTCCCAGCGGGTGCGGTCCTGGTCCATGAGGAGCACGGGCTCGCCGTCCGGTCCGGTGCGGGCCTTCAGCCGGGAGGCTTGGAGCTCCATCAGCGCCAGCAGACCCAGCGACTCGGTGTCGTGGGGCGTCAGGCTGGCCAGCATGCGACCCAGCCGCAGCGCCTCCGCGCACAGGTCGGTGCGCATCCACGAGTCCCCGCTCGTAGCCGAGTACCCCTCGTTGAAGACGAGGTAGATGACCTCGCGCACCGCGGCCAGGCGTGCGGGCCGTTCGGCTGGGCCGGGGAGCTCGAACCGGATGTTCGCCGCCGACAGAGTCCGTTTTGCCCGCACCACGCGCTGGGCGATGGTCGGTCCGGGTACGAGGAAGGCACGGGCGATGTCCTCGGTCGCGAGGCCGCAGACCAGCTTCAGGGTGAGAGCCGAGCGCGCATCCGGTGACAGGATCGGGTGGGCGGCCATGAAGATCAGGCCGAGGAGGTCGTCCGCGAGGTCACCGTCGACGAGCTCGGCGAGGTCGTGCTTCCACGACCTGCGGGCTCGTAGCGGCCACCAGGCGCACCTTGTTGCGGTGGGTGTCCCGCCTTCGGATCCGGTCGACGGCTAGATACCGGGCCGTCGTGTGCAGCCAAGCCGCCGGGTTGTCCGGCACCCCGTCCTGCCGCCACTTCTCGATCGCGGCCACGAACGTGTCCTGCGCGAGCTCCTCGGCCGTGTCGAGGTCACCGACGAACCGGGCCAGCCGGGCCAGCACCCGGGGAGACTCGACGCGCCACAAGGCCGCAACGGTGGCGTCGAGGTTCGCTGCGTTCATGGCAGTGGTGGCGCTCGCGGAGTCCGGCCCGGGTGCTACTGGAGGTCCTCGGCCTCGACGACGCGACGTACGTCGACCCGCTCCGTGCCGACGAGGAGGGCGAACTTGCGGGCATGCTCGACAGCCTCGGCGAGTGAGTCGACCTCGAGGATGGCGAAGCCGCCGATCAGCTCCTTGGCTTCGGCGAAGGGGCCGTCGATGACCCGGACCTTCCCGTCGGTGACCTCGACACGCGCACCGGCTGAGCTGGGGAACACCCCTTCGCCGCTGAGCAGGACGCCGGACATGGCTGCCTCCCGCATGTACTCCTCGATGGCGGCCTGCGTCTCCGGTGACGGCATGATCCCGTCTTCCATGTCCTGGGTCTGGTAGTGCATCACCATGTAGCGCACGGTCTCTCCTTTGGTCGGCTTGTGGCCATAGTGGCCATTGTGTCCGGAACGGATGGGTCAGGCAGTGGTGGCCGGCGTGTAGACCAGGTGCAGCACCCCGGTCTGGAAGGTCGTGGCGGACTTCAGGTCGAGCGGCACGGTTTGACCGTCGGCGAACAGCTTCTTGCCGTGGCCGACGACGATGGGATGCACCAGCAGGTGCAGCTCGTCGACGAGGCCCTGTTCGAGCAGCCAGCGGACCAACGTCGCACTGCCGGTCGTCGACAATCCGGTGTCCTCCTTCAGCGCGGCCAGCGACGCGTACACGTCGCCGTTGATCACCGAGGAGTTCTCCCAGGTCGCCTCGCTCAGGGTGTTTGACACGACGTACTTGCGGGCGCCGTTCATCGTGGCCGTCATCTCGTCTGCGGGGTCTGCCTGTGGCCAGTAGCTGGCGAAGGCCTCATACGTCGTCCGCCCCAGCAGCGTGGCGTCGGCCTCGCCCATCAGCTGGCCGACGGCGGCTCCCATCTCGTCGTTGAAGTAGGGGAAGTGCCAGGTCTCAGGCGCCTCGATGACGCCGTCGAGGGAGATGAACAGGCCTGGACTTGATGAATCCCATGGTGTGCTCCTTTTGGGTTTTGCGGGCACCGCCTTCTCGGTGCCTTCACCCTCTGTGCCGAACGAGGGTCCCCGCTTTCGACACGTCCCCGGAACTTTCTTCGACGGCTCTCTCTCGGGCGCCCAACTAGTGTCCCCCGCCAGGAATTCGTTGTAGATATCGGGCCAGTCGTTCGAGGATTTCGTCGGCGGTCTTGGTCCAGACGAAGGGTTTCGGGTCGGCGTTCCAGTGTTCGATCCAGGAGCGAATGTCGCGTTCGAGGGTGGTCACGTTGTCGTGCACGCCGCGGCGGAGTTGGCGGTCGGTGAGCAGTCCGAACCAGCGTTCGACCTGGTTCAGCCACGATGAGCTGGTCGGGGTGAAGTGCAGATGGAACCGGGGGTGGGCGGCCAGCCAGGCGCCGATCGCAGGGGTCTTGTGGGTGGCGAGGTTGTCGCAGATCAGGTGGACGTCGAAGTCGACTGGCACAGTTTGGTCGATCTGGTTGAGGAATTTCTTGAACTCCAGGGCGCGGTGTCGCCGTTGGATGGAGTGGATCACCAAGCCGGTGGCCACGTCGAGGGCGGCGAACAAGTCGGTGGTGCCGGCCCGGGCGTAGTCGAAGCTGCGGCGTTCAGCGACCCCAGGCATCATCGGCAGCAACGGCGCTGAACGGTTCAGCGCCTGGATCCCGGATTTCTCGTCCACACAAAGAACCACGGCCCGCTCGGGCGGGTTCAGATACAGCCCGACGACGTCGCGGACCTTCTCGATGAACAGCGGATCATTGCTGAGTTTGAAGGTGTCGACCAAGTGAGGCTTCAACCCGAACGCCCGCCAGATCCGCCCGACCGTCGAGGCGGATAGGCCCGATTCGGCCGCCATCGACGACCGCGACCAGTGCGTCGCATCCCGCGGCGTCCGCTCAAGGGTTTCCACCACGACCTGCTCGATCACATCGTCCCTGACCGAGCGGGGACCGCCCGGACGCGGCTCATCGGTCAATCCGTCCAACCGTTTCTCCACGAACCGGCGCCGCCACTTGCCCACCGTCGCGGTCGAGCACCCCAGCTGGGCCGCCACGGTCTGGTTGTCCGAACCGTCGGCACACCTCAAGATGATCTTGGACCGCAAAGCCAGCGACTGCGCCGACTTCGACCGCCGCGACCACCCCAGCAGTTGCTCGCGTTCCGCCTCGGTCAAGGTCAGGTCGGCCTTCGGGCGTCCCGTTCGTGGCATGCCCCATTCTACGACTTATCCAGCGAATTCCTGACGCGACACACTAGTAGGCGACGCCGACGGCGTGGCGTACGGTCTCAGGCTGTTGGAGCACGGTCAGCATGAGGTGGGCGACGTCTGGCCGCGAGATGGTCAGGCCGTGGCGTACGTTGCGGTCTATCGCGGTTCGGTACGTGCCGGTGAGCGGTCCGTTGGTGAGCCGCGGTGGCCGGATCGCGGTCCAGTCCAGGCTTCCGTCGCGCAGCAGGTCCTCCATGGCGGCGAGGTCGATGTAGTGGCGGCCAAAGAGTCGCCGGATCAGCGGGCTGAGGAGGTAGCGCATGAGCAGGTCGTCGCCGGGGTCGTAGCGAGGCGGCTGTGGTCGGTGGGTCGACGGCACGACCCCGACCGGCGCGGCACTGATCACCACGAGGCGGCGGACGCCTGCACTGTCCATGGCGTGTGCGATGGCGGCCGTGGCTGGTGCAACGATCCCGGCCTGGGCTGCCCGGTTAGGGCCGACCGCGGAGATCACCGCGTCGACGTCGCGCAGCGCGGCGGCGAGAACCTCGTTGTTTGGATTGGCAAGGTCTTGCCGTACGACGCCGACGTGTGCGGGCAGCTTTGCCGGGTTCCGCACCACGGCCGTGACCAGGTGACCGGCAGCAACGGCCTGGCTGAGGACCTCGCGGCCGACGCCACCGGTGGCGCCGAGCAGGGCGAGCTTCACGCGGCCATCCCCCGGAACGACTCGGCGTGGTCAGCGGCCCAGGTAGCGAAATCGGTCGCTGGACGGCCCAGGATCTCCTCGACCGTGTGGGTGACCGGAGCGGGCCGGTCTACCGCCTCGGCTTGCAGCAGCAGGTACCCGGTGACGAAGCCTTCGGGGAAACCTTGAGCCAGCATCGCCTGGCGGGCCACCTCCGGTGGAATCTCTTCGAATCTGATCGGCCGCCCGAGAGCTTCGGCCAGCGTGTCAGCGAGCTCGCGGGCCGACTGGGACCGGGGCCCGGTCAGCGGCACCTTTTGTCCGAGGAGCCGGTCGGTGAGCAGCGCCTCGACGGCGACCGCGGCAATATCACGCTCGTCGATCGGCGCGTGCTGCGAGGCGCCGTAGGGTGCGCGGATCACGTTCCCGCTGCGCAGCTGCGCCGCCCACAGGCCGAGGAAGTTCGACGCGTACTCGTTCGGCCGCAGGCTCACCCACTCCAGGCCGCTAGCGATCACGGCCTGCTCGAGCTCGGCGTTGAGGTCGCCGCGCCAGCGAGAGGGTTGCCGGGCGTGGTCTTCGTCGACGTTGGTGGCGGCAAGCGCGACAGCCCGGGCGACGCCGGCGCGCTTCGCGAGGGTCAAGACCTCCGACGCGGCGGTCTGGACGGCGCGGGCGTTGAGGAAGATCGCGGTGACGCCGTCAAAGCATCCATGTAGGGAGTCCGGCCGGCTCGGGTCGGCCTCGACGACTTCGGCTCCGTCCGGCAGACCAGCGGTGTTTGGATGCCGGCTGATGGCGCGGACCTTCGCGCCGCGGGCGAGCAGCTGGGCAACGAGAGGCCGTCCGACATTGCCCGTCGCTCCGGTGATCAAGATCATGTCAACTCCTTGATGTGGCGTGTCGTAGCAAAGGACGGAAGCGCCCGCAGGAAAGTGACAGCGCCGACGAGATGAGGTCGCCAAGAGGTCGCCGCCGCGTGCCTGTCACGATGGGAGGTGCTATCTCGTCCTGGTTTGTATGACGGCGATTTGGAAGGCGCAGGACGTTGCGATGATCGATCTCTCGGGCGCAGGTGACCTCGTCGCGGCGGCGTGGCGAGCCGACCGCGCGTACCTGATCGACCTCGCCTATCGGATGCTGGGCGATATCGGTGCGGCCGAAGACGTGGTCCAGGAGGCGTTCCTACGCCTGGACCTGGTCGAACCCGGCGAGGTGCGGGATCCTCGCGGCTGGCTGACCGTCGTGACGAGCCGGCTCTGCCTGGACCGGATCCGCTCCGCGCATAACCGGCGGGAGCGGCCGAGCGATACCGCATGGCTGGACAGTGCGCTCAGCCTCGGCCAGCAGACGGTGGTCGATCCAGCGGACCGGGTGACCTTGGACGAGGAGGTGAGCGAGGCCCTGCTGATCCTGCTGCAGCGGCTCAGCCCGGCCGAACGCGTCTCCTTCGTACTGCACGACGTCTTCCAGCTCCCCTTCGACCAGGTCGCGGAGATCCTTGGCAAGCCGTCGGCGACCTGCCGTCAGCTGGCCAAGCGGGCCCGCGCCAAGGTGGCGGGCGGCCCCCATACCACCAAGCGCGAGATGGCCGACCACGAGCTGCACAAGATCTCCCAGACCTTCCTCGCCGCTTGCGCCAACGGCGACCTCCAGGCGCTCACCGCTGTGCTGCACGAGCAGGTCTGGGGCGTGGCCGACTTCACCGCCGGCGATCCGCCGCAGCTCCGGCCGCGGCGCAGCAGCCAGCAGGTCCAGCGCGGCGCCGACCGCATCGCCAGGACACTGCTGCGCTTCTTCGGCGGCAACGTCACCCTCGTCAGCGCACCCGCCGCGTCGGGCCTTGCCTTCCTGGCGTTTCTGCAACGGCGGCCGTACGCGACCATCACCGCCTCGGTGGACGACGGGCTGCTGACCAGCATGCACGTCGTCGTCAATCAGGACGCGCTACGCACAGCCAACTCATCCACCTCTCGAGCGAGAGAATGACGGCGAGCAGCGCCGTTTCGACATGACCTAGCCCTCCATCGAGGCGGGACGAGTTGGTCCTGTTCGCGCCCGCGCCGCATCATCGTCCAGCAATCTGCGTGCTTGCCGCTGAACGCGCTAGTTCGAGTGGCCACCTGGGTTCGAAATCAAGCTCGCCATCGGTTCACTGGCCGCTGGCATTCATATCGCCCTCGCTCACGCTGCCGGTGCTCAACGGCCGGCCCGCACTCGGTACCTGGCAGAGCGTGGTGCTGGTGGATACGAACGCTGACAACCCTGACCGCAGGGTTCGGCTTAGCTTCGTTCATGTTTGAGCTGGGTCTGGGCTATGGGTCGCCGTGCTGATGCCCGAGCACCTGTGCCTATCCCATTACGTGTCGTAATCAGGCTCCGCAGCCTACTGTTGATATAAAAGCCCCATGCGTTTGAACAGCTATCGAAACACTCATATTCGGGAACCAAACCTACGTGATTGAAGCGGACTTCTGTTTTGTCACCGATTCTGGAGATATCGAAAGTGACATCGGTGCCCGTCCACTCTTCCTTATCTTGGGTGAAATTGAATAGCCTTCCAAAACATGCCAAACGACTCTTTTACTCGGAATCAATTCTGTTATCTTCTGCTTGCTGCGATGAACGTCCTCATAACGATACGTAACTCCTCACCGAGTGTGTCAGTGTTACCTTCAATTTCTCCCGACCACCATGCACGGACGTTATTGATGGCGGCGAAGGCTTCTTCCGGTGTTTCGTCTACCGTAAAAGTGATGGTGAAGTGTTCATCATTCATTGATTCTCTCCAGTTTCGTGGTCCTGCGAGCGGGGTTGTGACGACCCAAGATGCGGCGGGGTGCCACCGTCCCGGCCGGCGTGGGTCCCCGAACTTGCGCCGTGTCCTTCGTATTGCTCATGCCGCGTCGTACGCCGCTTGGAGGAGCGCCGCATTCTGGCGCTCGAGCGCCTTGGCCGCGCCGCTGCGCCAGCTCTCGGCCATGGACTCCGACATGGGATCGGGGAAGATGTCCTCCTCCCCGTTTTCCACGCCGCCGAAGATGGCTCGTGCAACGGACTCCGGAGATGCCTTCGGGATGTCGAGGCCTCGGGTCATATCGGTGTCCACGGGGCCGGTCAGGACGGCATGAACGCTCACGCCCCGTCCGGCAAGAAGAGCGCGCAGCGACTGCGACAGGGAGAATGCGGCCGCCTTCGAGATCGAGTACGCCGACATGACGGGCAACGACGCGAAGGCCGCTATGGACACGACGTTGACGATGGCTCCCCGAGAACGAGTCAGCAACGGTAAGAAGGCCTGGGTCACGCCGTATGTACCGAAGAGATTGACGGCGAGGTGCTGTTCGAGCACTCGCACGATCGCTGAGGTCGTCGTACAGCCCCAGGCCGGCATTGTTGATGAGGATGTCGAGAGACTCCACTTTCTCGACGGCCGCCTGAATCTGCGCCGCGTCGGTCACGTCCAGGGTCAGCGGCGTGACACGACTATCTGCGTGGGCTAAGGGTTGCCGGGTACCGGCGTAGACCCGCTTGGCGCCTCGCCTCAAGGCTTCCTCGGTCAGGGCTCGCCCGATGCCACGATTGGCGCCGGTCACCAAGATTGTGCTGTTTGCGATTTCCATACCATCCTCCGATTAGTCGCGGGCACGTCCGCGCGGCGCGGACGACCCTTGGTTTGTGATGCCAGGTCAGCGCCGCCCGGGACTGGGGCGGCGTACGTGTGGCTTCGTATGGACAGACACAGCGCCTGCCCGCAACTGGGCGCGGCGACCGTGACCAGTTCCGCCGGCCGCCGGTGTCACTACCTGTGAGTGCGAAGAAGAGACAATCAAGATTGAGGTGGCGGATGTCGGCAGAACTGCTCCAGCGGGCGCGCGCTGGCGATCGGGACGCGTTCACTGACCTGGTCGAGCCGCACCGCGGCGAACTGCAGGTGCACTGCTATCGCATGCTCGGTTCGCTGCAGGACGCCGAGGACGCGCTGCAGGAGACGCTGCTGGCGGCGTGGCTCGGCATCGACGGCTTCGAGGGACGATCATCGGTTCGCACTTGGCTGTATCGCATTGCCACCAACCGGTGCCTCAACCTGCTCCGGTCGTCCGCGCGGCGGCCGGTGACCGCGGCGCCGCTGCCCGTGCCGCCGCCGGAGCCGACCCGCCTGGGTGAGGTGCTCTGGCTGCAGCCGTATCCGGACGTGCTGGTGGACCGGCTGTCCGATCAGGCGCCAGGGCCCGAGGCACGGTACGAGTCCCGTGAGGCGATCTCGCTCGCGTTCGTCACCGCCGTCCAGCTGCTGCCGCCGAACCAGCGCGCCGTGCTGCTACTGCGCGACGTCCTTGGATACCGCGCGAGTGAGACCGCCGAGCTGCTCGGACTCACCGAGGACGCGGTCACCAGCGCGCTCAAGCGTGCCCGCGCGACGATGGACGCCGCCCGCTCGCCCGACCCGCCGCCGCCCTCACCCGGCGGGCCCGAGGAGCGTGCGCTGCTCGATCGCTTCGTCGCGGCCTTCACCGAACTGGATGTCGACGCGCTCGTCGCGCTGATGACCGACGACGCGTGGGTGCGGATGCCGCCCCTGCCGTTCGAGTACCGCGGGACCGCGGCGGTGCGCCGCTTCTTCACCGCGACGGAGGCTCACCGCCGGGGGATCGTCCGGATGGTGCCCGTCCGGGCGAACGGCCAGCCCGCGTGGGGCGAGTACGTCCGTGACCCGATCACCGGACGCCTGCACGTCGTGGGCGTCGTTGTGGTTGGCCTTGCCGGCGACCGGCTCAGCGAGATCACCCATTTCGAGACAGCGCTCGCGCCGTACTTCGGCCTGCCCCGAACGCTGGACTAGATAGTTCGCCACCGAACACAGGCAGGACGTAGCGGGGGGACGCTTGGTCCGCTGGCCTCTCGTCCAATCACCTGGAGCTCGAGCGCATCGAAGGCCGCCGTCGAACCGAAACGCACCAGAGGGAACATCAACCCTGACCGAGAATTTCGGTCAGGAAATCCTTTCGTACAGGTCGTCCTCTGCCCGCCGCATCTCGCGCTCCACCGACTCGGCGAGAATGGGGTTGTCGATCTTGATGCCAAACTCGACGTTGTGGAACTCGGCGCTGTGAGAGAAGTTGGCGCTGGTCACGAGCAGGAACCGGTGGTCGATGACTAGGAATTTCGCGTGGTTGCGGACGAGGTGGCCGTCGAACTCGATCGTTCGGAAGACCGCAGCCGGGCGGAGCCACTCGGCGATCTCGTCGGTGCTGGGGGGCCGCCAATTCTCCTTGGCTCTCGCCGCGCCGGTGTCCACATAGACGCGAACCATCACCGGCTGCGGCCGTCGTACGGCCTCACGCAATGCGTCCCAGAGTCCGGAGGTCTGCTGGAAGTTGTACGTCGAGCAGGTCACCGATGTGGTTGCCGCCCGGACCAGCGAGGGCACTGAGCTGGTCAACGGGCTGTTCTGAGCCAGGTGCCCCGGCATGGTCCACAGCGGTTCAAGGCGTGTGGTGGACGCGAGGCGCGCTCCCTGGATCGCACGCAGGATCCCGGCGAGCGCGGTCGGCTCCGCGCCTAACCCGGCGCTTCTCAGTAGGGTTCCGACGGCCTGCTTCGGCGCTGTGGCGAGGGCCCCGAGCGCACCACTCAGCGACTCGCCGGCCTCAAGGCGGTCAGCCATGTCGCCGGCTTCGGTGGCGGTGAGCAAGCTGCCGAGCTGCTGTAGCGCTTCACTGCGTTCCAGGCGGCTATTGGAAGAAGCCAAGTTGGCTCCCGGGCAGGTTGATCACGAACCGTCGGTCGAGGAAGCGGTTGGCCCTCTCGCAGGAGGTTTCCGACGCCATGGCGCAGCAGTGGCAGGCAGCGCCATGCAGGAAGTCCTCAGGATCGCGGGGCGTACGGGTGGCGCAGATCGGGTCAGACGAGCAGCGCTCGGCTCGGCGTAGGGCCGCTTTTATGACCCGGTGGAAGCCGTCGAGGCCGGTACCGATCTCCGGATGCCCGGGCGCCCCGAGGATGACCGCCTCCGCGTCGCCGAAGCTGCTGGACGGCTTGACCACCAGGCGCTCGCCCGCGTCGCCCAACGGCTCGCGCTGCTGGCCGAGCGGACCGCACCCGACACTCACCGCACCTCAGTCGTCGACCTTGATCAGCATCACCAGCTGACCCGGCGAGCAGCCGCAGAGTCAG
This sequence comes from uncultured Actinomycetota bacterium, assembly GCA_963808905.1. Classification (GTDB taxonomy): domain Bacteria; phylum Actinomycetota; class Actinomycetes; order Propionibacteriales; family Propionibacteriaceae; genus Microlunatus. The sequence continues at coordinate 155,524 of CAWEHO010000031.1, read as the reverse complement.
CCGTGCTGCTGGTTAACGACGGCACCCTCCCCCTGAACCTGCAAACAACCCAGCGCCTGGCCGTCGTCGGCGAGTTGGCCCGCACACCCCGATACCAAGGAGCCGGCAGCTCTGCGGTCAACCCAACGCGAGTGGTCAGCGGGCTGGAGGCCCTGACTCGACGAGCTGAGACGTTCGGTGCCACGGTCGAGTTCGCCCCCGGCTACACCCTCGACGCCGCGCCTCCTAATCCGGAGCTCATTGCTGCCGCACGAGATGCGGCGTCCACCGCTGATGTCGTGGTGTTGTTCCTGGGTTTGCCGGGCCAGTACGAGGCCGAGGGCCGGGACCGGACGTCCATCGACCTTCCCGACAGCCAGATCGCGCTTCTCCAAGCGCTGGCTGGTACGGACGCGCCCACTGTCGTCGCCTTGAGCAACGGTTCGGCGGTCACGACCGCTTCGTGGCGCCAGGGCGTCAGTGCGATCGTCGAGTTTTGGCTGACCGGTCAGGCGCACGGAGACACCATCGCCGATGTCCTGCTCGGTGATGTCAACCCTTCCGGCAAGCTTGCGGAGACGATCCCCGTCCGGCTCTCCGATACCCCGTCGTTTCTCGACTTCCCCGGCGAGCACAGCCACGTACGGTACAGCGAGGGCATCTACGTCGGCTACCGCTACTACGACGCGCGATCCATCGGAGTGGACTATCCCTTCGGCTACGGCCTTTCCTACACGACCTTCGAGTACTCCGATCCCGTGGTGACAACCTTCGATGTCGACGACCCGTTGGCCTTCACCGCCGACATCACCGTGACCAACACCGGATCCGTAGCAGGTGCTGAAGTCGTCCAGCTCTACGTCAGTGACCACGCGAAAACCGTGACGACACCGCCACAGGAACTCCGCGGCTTCACCAAGATCTACCTGCAACCCGGCCAGTCCGAACGGGTGCGTATCACCGTCGCGCGCAACGATCTTGAGCACTTCAGCATCGCGGCCCGATCCTGGGTCTACGAAGGCGGGCCGGTGACCGTCATGATCGGGTCGTCGTCGCGTGACATTCGTGCCACCGTCGACGTCGAAGTCCCTGGTCGCCCGGTCGCCCTCCCCTTGACAGTCTGGTCGACCTTCCGTGAGTGGCGCGAGCACCCAACGGTCGGACCGCAACTGGAAAAGCTGCTGGCCGCCCGTGGCGGAATCCGAGGCCGCATGGCCGATCTGCTGAGCGACGAGACCGGGCAAGACTCGGTGCTGAATGTGCCTATGCAGTCACTCCTGGAGTTCCCCGGCGTGCCTCTGACCGCGGACGACGCCCAGCGCCTGGTCACCGAAACGGCATAACGACGATCGATGACCTAGGCCGAGGCTGTCCAGGTCCTCGGCGGCGATCGTCGCCACGGAAGACCGAGGGGAGTCAAATGCCGCTTGAGCGAGCCGTCGTCGTCAGAGGATCGCTATCGGGTTGACCGGCGAGCCGGTAGCAGCGGGAAGGCGCAGCGGCGCGATGACGCACATGAAGGACCATCGGTCCTGCTCCTCACAGAGAGCCAGCAGCGCCTCGAAATGGAGGTAGTCGAGGAGCTGCATGCCCATCGCGTGGATCGCGAGCACATGCACCGGAAACCCCACCCCTGCCACCACACTCGGCGCGGTGTCGTTGTTGCCGTCGCTGCCAAGCAGGGCAACCCGGCGCTCGGCCAGAAACTGCATTGCGGCGGGGTGCAGCCCGGCACGAGCCTGCGCCGCGTCCCACGGCCCGTAGTGGTCGCGCCGTGGCCGGTGACCGACCCGGACGAACAGCAGGTCACCCGGCCCGACGGTAACGTGTTGCGCCGTCTCGGCAGCGGCCAGCGCCTCTGCGGTCACAGATTCCCCCGGCTCTAGCCATCGGCGACCCTCGAGGCGTGGGATGTCGAGCAGCACACCTCGCCCGACGATCCCGTCGCGAGCGACGTCAACGGACAGCGCGGTCGCGCCGGACACACCCACCTGGTCCACCGGCACGCCGTTGTACAAGGTGCCCTGATACAGCACGTGGGACAACGCGTCGAGGTGACTGTCAGCATCGCCGTGGATGTTCATGGCCAGCCTGTCGAGAGCGAATTGCAGGCTCGAGCCGACTTCGGGCTCTGATGGCCCGGTCATCCGGTGTTGGCAGGGATCAGGGTTGTCGAGTGACACCTCGTTCTCCACCGCCGCTGCAAGGCTTACGGTCCGACCCGACCGAATCTCCTGCGCTGCCTGCGCCACCCGCGTCGTGGTGAGGTTGTTCAGTGCTCCCCGTCGGTCTTCCCGACCCCAGCTGGCCGAGTCTCGAAGCCGCTCGTAAAGCACCATGAACGCCGCCTCGTCGAGGACGGGTGTGAGTCTGGAGTCGCCCAGAGCCTCTCCTGATGTGCCCACCTTCCGACCCTACTTCGACGGTGCCGTCAGCAGCTGCGACCTGTCCGTACAGCCGGATCTCGTTGACCCCGAGCTCCAGGCTGGCTCGTCCCAACCAGGTGGGTGGTGGCGCCTCGACTGCACTTGTAGAGGTCCAAGTCCACTTAGGTTCAACCGCTAGTGGGAGTCACGGCTCACTCGATCTCCTGTGGCGCCGACAAGGAAGTCGAGGTCGGCGCCCGTGTCGGCCTGCTGTACGTGGTCGATGTAGAGCCGCTCCCAGCCGCGTACGGGATTGGCGAAGCCTGCGAGGGTGGCGGCGTTGGGTCGGCGGCGCTGCAGCTCCTCCTCCGACACCTCCAGCGTCAAGGTTCGGCCGGGTACGTCGAGGGTGATCTCGTCTCCGGTCTGCACCAATGCCAGCGGTCCGCCGGCCGCGGCCTCGGGGGCGACATGCAGCACCACAGTTCCGTAGGCAGTGCCGCTCATCCGGCCGTCGCAGATGCGCACCATGTCGCGTACGCCCTGCGCGAGCAGTTTCTTCGGCAACGGCATGTTCGAGACTTCCGGCATTCCCGGGTAGCCCTTGGGCCCGCAGCCGCGCAGCACCAGCACGGTGTCCGCATCCACATCGAGCTCAGGATCGTCGATGCGGGCGTGGAAGTCCTCGATGCTGTCGAAGACGAGAGCGCGTCCGCGGTGCTGGATGAGGTGCGGGGAGGCAGCTGCGGGTTTGATGATGGCGCCGGCGGGGGCGAGGTTGCCGCGCAGCACGGCGATGCCGCCTTCGTTCAGCAGCGGCTGGCGTCGAAGCCGGATCACCTCGGGGTCCCAGATGGGAGCGGCGTCCAGGTAGTCGACGAGTGGACGCCCGGTGACGGTGACGGCCGTCGGGTCGAGGAGATCGCGCACCTCCCGCAGAACTGCGAGCAGCCCGCCGGCACGGTAGAAGTCATCCATCAAGAACCGGCCCGCCGGCTGCAGGTCGACCAGCAGCGGAACGTGTGAGCCAATGCGGTCGAAATCGTCGAGTGTCAGGTCGATCCCGAGCCGCCCGGCAATCGCCAGCAGGTGGACCACGGCGTTGGTCGACCCGCCGACGGCGGCCATCGTCACGATCGCGTTGGCGAACGAAGCCTGCGTGAGGAACGTGCTCGGCCGCCGGTCGGCGGCGACCATCTCCACGACCAACCGTCCGGTGCCGTGGGCGGCCTCCAGCAGGCGACTGTCAGCCGCCGGTGTCCCGGCGACGCCCGGGACGACCGTGCCGAGCGCCTCGGCGACGAGCGCCATCGTGGACGCGGTGCCCATGGTGTTGCAGTGCCCGCGGCTGCGGATCATGGCCGACTCCGAGCGGGTGAACTGCTCCGCAGTAAGGGTGCCGGCCCGGACCTCCTCCGACAGCCGCCAGACGTCGGTGCCGCAGCCCAGGGGTACGCCGCGGAAGGTGCCGGTCAGCATCGGCCCGCCGGGCACCACGACGGCGGGTAGGTCGACCGAGGCGGCGGCCATGAGCAAAGACGGAATGGTCTTGTCGCAGCCGCCGAGCAGCACCACGCCGTCGATCGGGTTGGCCCGAAGCATCTCCTCGGTGGCCATCGCGGCCATGTTGCGCCACAGCATCGCGGTGGGCCGGAGCAGGGTTTCGCCCAGCGACACCACCGGCAGCTCCAGCGGGATGCCGCCGGCCTCGTACACACCGTTCTTCACCGACGCGGCCACCTCGGTCAGATGGGCGTTGCACGGAGTGAGGTCCGAGGCCGTGTTCGCGATCGCGATATGCGGACGGCCGGTGAACGCGTCGCCGGGCACCCCGCGACGCATCCATGCCCGGTGGATATAGGCGTTGCGATCATCGCCGGCGTACCACTGGGCACTCCGCAGCTGGCTTCCGGCGGAGGTCGTTCGATGAGGTCATGGTTCCTTCCTAGCCGAGGACGGACGTGGGAGTCGAGGGGTGGCCCTTCGACAGGCTCAGGGCGCAACGTCGACAGGCTCAGGGCGCAACGTCGTACAGGCTCAGGGTGCAACGTCGAAGGCTCAGGGCGCGAGCCGCTCCAGAGGCTCAGGGCGCAACGCTCCTGGCCCAACGAAATAATGACTGCGATGAGCACACGCACCATGCGCGCGTACGTCCTGACCGGGCCGGGGGAGGGCGAGGTGCAGGAGGTGCCAGCCCCGGTGGCGGCTCCCGGCGAGGTCGTCGTCGACGTGGAGCGGGTCGGTCTCTGCGGCACCGACGTGGAGTTCTTCACCGGTGGGATGGCCTACCTTCACCAGGGATACGCGTCGTACCCGATGCGCCTCGGCCATGAGTGGGCGGGCACGGTCGCGAGCGTCGGGACCGAGGTGGACCCGGCGTGGGTCGGCCGCCGGGTGATGGGCGACACCATGCTCGGCGACGGCACCTGTCGCCGGTGCCAGAAGGGCCAGCAGCACGTCTGCGAGAACCGGCAGGAGGTCGGCGTACGCGGAGGACGGCCCGGCGCCCTGGCCGAGCAACTGGCGGTACCGGTCACCTCGTTGCACGCCCTTCCCGATTCCGTCGACGCAGTGCTCGGTGCCTTGGTGGAGCCGGGCGGCAACGCTTTTCGAGCGGCGCAGGCTGCGGACGTGGCGTCCGGGGACCGGGCACTGGTGCTCGGCCCGGGAACCATCGGGCTGCTGGCCGCTATGTTCGCGCGTGCTGCCGGCGCCGAGGTGCATCTGATGGGTCGCAGTGAGAACTCACTCGCGTTCGCCCGCAGTCTCGGGTTCGAGCACGTCTGGACCGCGGACAACCTCCCTGACCAGCCCTTCGACGCGGTCATCGATGCCTCGAATGCGGCGCACCTGCCTGCTCTGGCCCTCGACCTGGTCGAGCCGGCCGGGCGCGTGGTCTACATCGGGCTTGCCGGCAGCCCAAGCCACATCGACACCCGGACCTTGGTTCTGAAGGACGTCACGGCGGTGGGCGTTTTGTCCGGCTCTCCCGGCCTCGACGCGACCATCGCGGCGTACGCGAGCGGTGCCGTCGATCCCCGCCCGCTCGTCGCCGCCACGGTCGGCCTCGAGCAGGTCAGCGCCGTGCTCGCCGGTGAACGGCCGGAGGCGGCAGGACCTGGGCCCAAGATCCATGTCGATCCACTGCTCAGCTGAGAGGACTTTGACATGACACTTCGAGGGCTGGTGCCGTCGTCACGTCGACGCCAGTGGGATTGCCGGCGGCCAGGCCTCAGCTTGGGAGATTACCGGGACTCGGCGGACCCTGGTCCGTGGATGCTTAGGCGATAGGACTCGCTGGGTCATAGTCGCTGTACCAGCTGACGACGCTGTATCTGCCGCACTTCGCGTTGTCACAACTGTATGTACCCGGATGTTACTGATCACATGCCAGCGCCGGACGCCAGGTGTCCGATTGCAACGAATTGATCACGATGCTGCCGTGGTGCGGGTGGGACAGATGGGGTTGATGAGGTCAGTGTGAATCATTCTCTCTGTCCGCACTGCCGCCCCCTGCGAGGTAGACCATGACCACCACAACAACCACCACACCCATGTCAGCCACGCGCCGGCTGCTGTCCATCAGCGCCGCCACCGCTATTGCCGCCGTCGGCCTGGTCGCGCTCTCGGCGCCGGCGCACGCCGCCGACGCCAGCTCGAAAGTGTGGGTGTGCAAGTACGTCGGCAAGCCCGGCGAGGACGAGGTGCTCAAGGAGGGCAAGAACCCGATCGAGGTCAGCGGCAAATCGGTCGACAAGGACAAGGACGGCCAGGTCTTCGTCGGTGACCAGTTCGCGGACGCTCAGGGCCGGTCGGTCGTCGTGCAGATCGGCGGTGAGGACCCGGGGTCCGACATCTGCTCGCCGACTCCCCCGCCGGTCATCCAGCCGACGACCGCTCCGACCGCCCGTCCGACGGGGGGACGACGCCGGGCGCCGTCGCACCGCATACGGGGGTGAGGGCGGCGGCGACGTCCCCGTCGGCCTGGTCGGGGGCGGTGTCCTGCTCGTCGGGGCCGCCCTCGTGGCGGCCGAGGCGGAGCGGCGTCGCCGGGCTGCCACCCGTCGGTGACGTCGACGCGTGCGGGCGGCCCGCCCCAGGGCCGCCCCGCGCCGCAGCGCCCGACCGACCGTCGGGCCCTCCGCTCCGCGCCGCACAGCGCCGCGACCGACCGTCGGGCCCTCCGCTCCGCGCCGCAAGGCGCGACCGACCGTCGGGCCCTGCGCGCGTCAGAAACGCCCCCAAGTGACGCCTCGCCCCGTCGACGGACCCTGATGATTCCGCGCGCGGTCCGGCTCATGCGCACGATCTCCGCGGTGCTCGGCCTCGTTGGCGTCATCCTGGTCATGACCAACCTGCACACCCGCACGGGCATGGACCTGGCTCTCAGCCAACGCCCGCTGGCCGCGCCGTGCCAGCCGGGGTCGCCCACCCGGATGTCCATCCCGGCCTTGGGTGTGGACGCCCCGATCGAGACGATCGGCCTGGACCACCGCGCGCAGCCGGACGATTCGGTCCAGGCTCCGCTCGGCACGCCGGTAGACCAACGCAAGGCTGGTTGGTACGCCGCCGGCCCGAAGCCTGGGTCAGGCATGGGCACCGTGCTGACCAACGGACATACCTACCGTGACGGCTCGGCGATCTTTCAGGAGGACTTCGCCGCCCTAGTCGCCGTCGGCCAGCAGATCGATCTGGTGCTGGACAACGGCACCACGTGCAGCTACCGGATCTCCACGGTGTGGCGCAATGTCGGCGCCGTCCAGGACTACCCGCAGCTGGTCGCCAGCGAGCGCCTGTACGACCAGCAGGGCCCAGAGCGGCTCTTCCTTGCGACGTGCGGCGGCCCTTGGGTCGAAAGTGCCCGGATGTTCAAGGACATCAATGTCGTCCTGGCCACCCCGGTGCCCAGCCGAGCCTAACGGCCCGACTCGTCGAGTCGGCGCTCCACGCAGGGTCGAAGTGGGCGATGACGTACCCCTCCTCGACTGGGAGATCTGCGGCCGCTCGGCCCAGCAGCGCGGAACTCTGTGGGCTGAGAACCGCACCGGACGGCGAGCCGAACATCAGCACAGCCGTTTGCTCCTTGGGCTCGGGCGTCCCGGCGAGGACGGCTATCCAGTAGCCGGGCCACTGAAACATCGATGCGTTGGCGATCGGTACGCGGTTCAGCTCGTGATTTGACCAACTGAGCGAATACGGGGTCGATAGAGGCGGCCCTGCTCCTGTTGGGCTATGCGTCCTTCGTCACTCGAACCGCAGTGCCATACGCGACGACTTCTTGATAACCAGCCGAAACCTCGTTCGCGTCGAACCGCATTGCAATGACAGCGTTTGCTCCTCGACTGGTCGCAGCTTCCGTTAAGCGCGCGAGAGCTTCCTCTCGGGATTGCATCAGCTGTTTTGTTAGCCCTTTCAACTCACCGCCTACGAAGGACTTCAAACCTGCACCAAGCTGGGCACCAATATTGCGTGAGCGAACGGTCAGTCCGGTAACCTCCCCGTAAACCTCGTCGATTCGATAGCCGGGCAAGTCGTTCGTCGTGGCTATCAGCATTTCGTCATCGTCACACTCCATCGCAGCCGACTCAAGCCCCGCAAGAGAGCTGCGTGCGAAGCCCGGTCGACCCGCTGCTAGATCAAGCTCGTCAGCGGGATAGCCGGATCGGCGAGTTCGTCGGCGTTGATCGGGCGTGGTGACTGGATCAGTCGTTCGATGTCGTCGGCGACATCCCAGATGTTGATGTTCATGCCAGCCTGGATGCGCTGCTCGTAGAGCCAGAAAACGATGACCTGACGTGAGTCCGCGTATCGGCGGAAGATGACCCGGTCGTAACCGGCCGGGCCGATGTCACCGGTGTATTCCATGCCGAGGTCGTACTGATCAGTGAAGAAGTACGACGGCCGTACGTCGACTGCGTCTTGGCCCAGCATTGCCTTGGCGGCGACGACGCCTTGACGTCGGGCGTTGGCCCAGTGCTCGACGCGAATGTGCCGCCCGAGGCGCGGGTTGTACGCGTGGGCGATGTCGCCGGCGGCGAAGATGTCCGGATCGGACGTGCGCAGGTGCTCGTCAACGACGATTCCGTTGTCGATCTTGAGGTTGGCCGCTGCGGCGAGCTCGATGCGGGGGGCCACCCCCACGCCAACGATGATCATGTCGGCCTCGATCCAAGTCCCGTCGCTCAGCCTGACACCGGTCACCGTCCCCTGCCTGCCAGTCAGTTCGACCGCCGTGGTTCGGTAGCGCAGGTCCACACCATGGCTGCGGTGTAGCTCGGCAAAGATGGGCGCAACCTCAGGGCCGAGCACATGCTGCAGTGGCATGTCGCCTGATACGAGGAGCGTGACGTCCCGTCCTGCGGCGCGGGCTGCGGAGGCAGTTTCCAGCCCGATCCAGCCGGCGCCGATGATCACCACCCGTCTCGCATGGCCGAACTCGATCTCGAGGCGCTCACTGTCCTCGACGTTCCGCAGGTAGTACACGCCGTCCAGATCTGCGCCTGGCACGCCGAGGCGGCGCGGCTTCGAACCGGTGGCGAGCAGCAGCTTGTCGTAGTGCAGCTGGGCACCGGTGGCGGTGGTGACGGTCCCTGTGGCCGGGTCGAGCGAGGTCACCGCATTGCCCAGAGACAAATCCACGGCGTGCTCGGCGTACCACGGCTCTGGGTGGACGAAGATGCTGTCGCGGTCAGCTTTGCCCTGGAGGTAGTCCTTGGACAGGGGAGGGCGCTCGTAAGGAGCATTCGGCTCCTGACCGAGCAGAGTGATCTTTCCGTCGAAGCCTTCCTCGCGCAGGGTCTGCGCTGCTATGGCGCCCGCCAGGCCGGCGCCGACAATGATGAAGCTGGGTTTCGTGTTCATTGGTGAGCCTTATCGTGCGCGGCGATCAGGGTAAAGAACTCGGCGCGAGAGGCGGCGTCGCTGCGGAGCTGGCCATGTAGCGCGGAGGTGACCGTATTGGCGCCCGATGCTCGTACGCCACGCACGGTCATGCATAGATGCTCGGCCTCTATGACGACACCCACACCGCGCGGCGCAAGCTGATCTTGGAGCCAGTCGGCGACCTGCTGCGTCAGCCGTTCCTGCACTTGGGGGCGGCGGGCGAACAGTTCGACCACCCGAGCCAACTTGGACAGGCCAAGAATCCGCTCTCCTGGTAGGTAGCCGACGTGAGCCACCCCGACGAACGGCAGCAGGTGATGCTCACACACCGACTGAACCGGGATCGAGCGAGCGATGATCAGCTCGTCATATCCGGCGTCGTTGGGGAATGTGGTCAGATCGAAGGGCCGTGGGCTGAACATCTCGGCGTACGCGCGGGCCATCCGAGCCGGGGTAGCCGCCAAGCTCTCGGTGTCGAGATCCACTCCGAGCGCGACCAGGAATGCGGCTGCGGCCTGTTCCGCGGCGGCCAGGTCGGCTCCGCTCGACGGTTTGACGACATGCAGCGCCGTCCGTGGCGGAGCTTGAGCTGGTTCGGCACCGTTGACCAGGGCGGTTTGCCCACTTGGCGTCATTGTTGACCCTTCGTCTAAAGGACACTAATGTTGACGTTAGACGAAGGAGACTCTTTCGTCAAGAGATTTGTCCTTTAGAAGAGACGGCATGCATGACTAGAGAGGATCTTGCGGCGCGTGTGGCCGGCGTGGCGGCACTCGCCGACCCGGTCCGGCGCGACCTCTACCTCTACGTGAGCGCCCAACCCGCGCCAGTCAGTCGAGACCAGGCCTCCGACGCCCTCGGCATCGCTCGTCATACTGCGAAGTTCCACCTCGACAAGCTCGCCGAGGAAGGCCTGCTCGACATCAGCTTCAAGCGGCTCTCCGAGCGTCGAGGCCCCGGCGCCGGCCGTCCCACCAAGCTGTACGCACGATCCAGCCGACAGCTCTCGGTGATCTTGCCCGAACGTCGATACGACCTCGCGGGACAGCTGCTGGCCACCGCAATCGATGATGCCGCCGCGGAAGGCACCAGTCTCGCCAACGCCTTGAAAGCCGCGGCCACTGACTGGGGCAGCAGCGTCGCGGACCAAGCACGAGCCGCTGCCGGCCCTCGACCAAGTCCCGAGCAGCTTCTGGCCTGCACCTGCGATGCTCTGGCCGAGAACGGGTACGAACCACACCGCACTGGCGGCACCGTCGTGCTGCGCAACTGCCCCTTCGATGCGCTGGCCCGAGAACACACAGAACTGGTCTGCGGCATGAACCTCGCCATCATGACTGCCGTCACGGAGCAACTCCACGAGACTGCCCTTACTGCGCGGCTCGAGCCTGCACCGGACCGCTGCTGTGTTGTCTTGGTGCCGGCTGATGTTGCGGCAAAGCACCGTCAAGGTGACGAGTCCAAGTCCCCTTCGACGGCGGGTAGCTACCGCGCAATAGCTTTCGTTGCTACAGCTTGGCCAGACCGGCCGCGTCGAGATCACTCAGGCCCAGGCTGGCAAGCGTCCGAGGTGCCTCGCGGCGGAAGTCCCGGCCAAGCAGCACTGAGGTGGTCTGAATCACCGCATCCATCGTGGGGGTGGGTACGCCAACCGTCCGAGCCAGCTCGGTGAACAGCACCATGGTGTAGCCGACGTCCTCGGTGAGGTAGCGATTGTCGAGTTCGCTTTGGGCCCGGATGCCGCGGAAGCCGGGGGCCGTGGAGTATCCGGTGTCGTAGTTCTCCTCGATCATGTAGCCCTGCATCACTCCGATGGCGGGGTCCGACGCAATCGTCTGCCCGAGAGCAGCCGCGATCGCCATGCGCTCGGAGTCGACGGCCTGCATCAGCCGGCCAACGGCCGGGGTTATGCCGTCTTCATAGAAGTTGAAGTCACCGCCCGTACGCTCGATCAGCGCGGCGTTGCTAAGGGTGACGGCGGGATGGATCACGGGGTTCCCGTTCTGCAGCGTCGTGGCCAACACGCTGCCCGCTGCGCCGATGCCGGGATAGACCTCGCCGAGCATCGTGCGGAGCTGGTCGGTCCCGCTGCGCGGCGTGGCCGCTACCCACAACCCGGCTCGCAGCTTCACGAAAACGTGGATCGTCGCCGGTCCGCTCATCCGCACCGCGTACGGCAGCGTGCTCGTTTCCCCGACCAGGTACCGATCGTCGTCGCGTGACAGCCCAGCCGCACGCCGGAAGGCGAAGCTGCCCAGGCAGGAAGTCGGACAAACCACGATTGCCTGCTCGGGAGTAAGGTGCGGGGCCGCGGCCAGGGCAAAGCTTTCGGTGGCGTAGGCGGGCCCGACCACCATGATCAGATCGGCGCCAGATACGGTGCGTCCGGCGTCATGTCCGGCGTAGGAGATCGGCGCCGCTCCCGAGAGCTCACCGGTGCTGACGATCTCGCCGCGCTCGGCGATCGCCGCCACCTCGCCGGGGTACTCCGCCGTTGCGAAGAGCCTCACATTGTGCCCGTGCTGCGCCCAATCGAAGGCCACCGCACAACCGCCGTTGCCCGCGCCGAGTACCGCGACCTCCACCGCATCCCTCCTTGTCAGTGCACCTGAAGCGGACTCTATAGTGACGGCACACGGGCCCCGCTCGAAGGGCGAGATGGGCAGGTACCGCGGCGCCCGTCAAATTGGATTTGCGGGAGTTCGGGCCGCCTCGACGCGTTGACGGCACTGCCGGTGCACGGCTACAGATCAGATGACCAGCCGACAATGCTCCGCCCACTATCGACCACCGTGTCGGCTGCGGGTCTGGGCTGCCAGCCAAGCATCCGTTGGGCTTTCGCCGAGGAGTGCCGTAGCTTGCGGCCCAGCAGCGGCAGAAGCGTGCGCAGTTCGGGGTTGAACAGGGCGGCCGCCCGGACTAGCAGATCCGGCATCGGCTTGGCCGGTACTTTTGCCGCCGCCGGCCCAAGTTGCTCGCGGAGTATTGCGGCCACCTCGCCCAACCACAACAGCTCGCCGGTGGCGATAAACCGCTCGCCTTCGGCCTCAGGTGCGATCATCGCCCGGATGTGCAGATCGGCTACGTCGCGGACATCGACGACTTCGAACGCCAGCGACGGGTAGCGCGGCACCCGTCCCTCAAGCATCCGGGACAGTATTTGGAGCGAGCCGAAGTTGTCGGCGCTGAGCGCCGGGCCGAAGATCGCTCCGGGCAGCACCGTGGTCAGCTGAGTGGATCCGTCGGCGCGCTCGATGTAATCCCACGCGGCCCGTTCAGCCACGGTTTTGGAGCGCCGGTACGCGGTCAGCCCGGCCTGGTCTGGGTCGGTCCACACTGTTTCGTCGACGACAATGTCGTCCCGAGTGGGCGGGGTGGCCGCGGCGCAGGATGACGTCATCACTACCCGCTGCACACCGGCCGCGACGGCAGCCCTGAGCACGCGTAGCGTGCCCTCGCGGGCCGGCACGATCAACGAGTCCGGGTCCTTCTCCTCGTTCCCGCCACCAAGCGAGGAGGCCACGTGCAGCACGTAGTCGCAGCCGGCGACGGCCTCCTCCCAGCCGGCGTCTGCGGTGAGGTCCGCGACCGCGAACGTCAGTCGGTCACCCAGGTCGACCTCGGCGCCCACCGCAACCCGGACCGCCGCCTCCCGGCCCGGCGAGCGGATCGTGGTGCGGACCCGGTAGCCGCGGCGGAGCAGCTCCACCAGACACCAGCCGGCAAGATACCCCGTGCCGCCGGTCACCAGAACGGTCTCGGTCATCGTGTGTGTGCTGTCAGCTCGTCGCGATCACAGGAATGGTCAGCTTATGACGGCTCCGCACGGGTCGCGGACTCGGCTTGCCAACGTGGTGGCAGTCATGCGATGGCCACGGAACAAGGGGCTGGCATTGGCCGAACGTGTGCCGTCGGCATGCTGCACATCAACGATCAGACCTCGACAGACGAACCGATGGCACCATTTGGCGACGTCGGGTTCCTCCGGGAACGGGTACCGCATCGGCGGCCAGGCTGACGAACCTGGAGGCGTTCAACGAAATGCAATGGGTCACGGTTAACCAGGAGCCTGGGAGCTGCTCACCACGCCGGTTTCGTACGCGTAGATCACGGCCTGCACGCGGTCGCGCAGGCCGAGTTTCATCAGCACCCGACCGACGTGTGTCTTCACGGTGGTCTCGGACACATACAGATCGGCCGCGATCTCCGCGTTGGTCAGCCCGCGCGCCATCAGCTGGAGGGTCTCCCGTTCCCGGGCAGTCAGCGACGCCAGCCGCTCGCGCTCGCCCGTGTCCACGGCCCGTGGTCGTTCGAGGAACGACTCGATCATCCGCCGGGTCACAGTGGGCGCGAGGAGCGACTCGCCCGCGTGCACTGCCCGGATGCCGGCCACGAGCAGCTCCGGCTGCGCGTCCTTGAGCAGGAAGCCGCTCGCCCCAGCCTTCAGGGCCTCGTAGACGTACTCGTCCATGTCGAATGTTGTCAGCATTACCACGCGCGCCCCGCACGAGGCGTCGGCCATGAGCCGCCGGGTGGCTGCGATCCCGTCGACCCGGGGCATCCGCACGTCCATGAGCACGACATCTGGCCCCAGCGCCGCCACCTGGGCCACAGCCTGCTCGCCGTCCACGGCTTCACCCACCACGTGCAGGTCCGGCTCGATCTCGAGGATCATTCGGAAGCCGGCCCGTACCAGCGCCTGGTCGTCGACGATCAGCACTCCGATCGAGGCCGCCGGGCGCGCGTCAATGGCACTCATGTCGCGTCCAAGGGCAGCGTAGCGACCAGTTCGAAGCCACCCTCCGGCCTCATCCGAGCAACGAGCGAACCGCCGTAGACCGCAACCCGTTCCCGCATCCCCAGGAGCCCGTTGCCGGCCTCTGCCGTCGGAGCCGAGCCCACGGGATACTGACCGTCGTCGCGCACAGCCAGCTCGATCCGGTCCGCCCCGTAGTCGATCGCCACCTCGGCGCGCCGCGGGTTCCGCGCGTGCCGCAGGGTATTCGTGAGCCCCTCCTGCACAAGCCGGTATGCCGTCAGGTCCAGACCCGGCGCCAGGTCACGCGCCTCCCCGGTCACCGAGAGCGCAACGGGCAGTCCGGCCGTGCGGAACTTCTCCGCCAACTGGTCCACCTGGTCGAGCCCCGGCGTCGGCTCGAGCTCGGTGCCGTCACCGGACTGTCGCAGCACACCGACCATCCGTCGCATCTCAGCGAGGGCCTCCCGTCCTACGGTCTCAACGGTTTCCAGTGCCTGCCTCTCCACCGACTGCTCGGGCGTGAGCCGCCGACGCACTGCCGACGCCTGCACCGTCATGACGCTGACGCTGTGCCCGATCACGTCGTGCAGCTCGCGTGCGATCCGGTTCCGTTCCTCGGCGACGGCCTGTGACGCCCGCTGATCGCGATTGACGCGTCGCTGCTCGGCGTTGAGCCGGGTGACCCGGACGAGCGCGCCCAGTAGCCACGCGATGATCGACGGGGTCAGCCAGACCAACGACGACAAGCCCTCGGCGAAGGTCGTGTTCATCGGGTCGAACACCGCCCATGCCACCCAGACCACGACAGCCAGCACGAGCGCGACCCAGGAGCGTCGCCACTCCAGCCGATTGCCGACCGTGTAGGTGGCGATCAGCAGCGCAACGCTGACGCCGAACCCCTCCGGCGAGCCGACGGCAACGAACTCGACGATGCTGACGACGACCATGGCAGTGAGGCAGGCGAGCGGGCGAACCCGTCGACCCACGAGGAGGAGGGCGGTCACGGCATACAACAAGGACTGCACCCACAGCGGACCCTGGCGGTGCGTCGATCCGATGCCCCACCACACCTCGAGCTGGCCGAGCACCCCGACCACCGCCGCCAGGGCGATGTCGAAGGCCCAGTTCCTGCGGCTCACGTCTCGACGGTACTGCTGGGCGGGCGACCTGACGTCCTCCTTGTGGAGGACAGGCCGCTCCTCCTGAGGGCTACCCGATTTCGTGCGACCGCAGGACGACCGAAGGCGGCTGACTTCCTACCGTCGAAACGAGGCCGATCGCTCGACGGCCAACCGACAGCCGCGACAAGGAGCCAGCCATGGACATCACATCATCGGTCGCCCGACGGATCAGCCAGTTCGCCTGGGTGATGGCCGCGGCCGGCACCGTGATCGGGCAGGTTCACGCCCTTGCCCGCGCCCAGGCGCACCCAGGGGACTTCGTGGAGTCACCACTGGCCCGGGTGTGGGGCGAGCCGGCCATCAGGATGCTGAAGCCGCTGCTCGACTGGAGTGATCCGTAGACGGTCTATGTCACGTACGGGAAGATCTGGCTCCCCGTGTGCCTTGCTTTCACCGCGGCGGCCTACCTCGTCTACCGACGGCGCCGTCCCGAGGGGGCCGAGCGACGCCTATGGCAGGTCACCCTCGCCGGCTACGCCGTGATGACCCTGTCAGTGATCGGCGACTACTTCACCCCGTGGATGGACCAGATGTTCATACTCGGCATTGGCGCCATGCTGGTCATCGGCTTCGGCGGGATCGCCCTCGGCATCATGATGCTGCGCAACGGTTTCCGACCGCGCATCACCCCGATTCTGCTCATGATCTTCATCCCATTCATGTTCGCGGTGACGGAAGTGACGTCCCTCGGCAGTGCGTTGCTTCCGCTCATGTGGGGCTGGGCCGTCGCGGCCCACGCCGTCGTATCCCATGAGCGTGAGGAAGCAGGAATTGCCTCGGCCTTAGTAGCCGGGTGACGACGACGCGTCCCAGGTCAGGGTGCCGTCCCACAACGCGGGTTTCGCCGACGTTCGGCGAGTGCCGCCTGTCCTCCGTCGGCTGGGCCATGCCGGAGTCGGCCACCGGCGCCACCAAGTCTGCCCGGATCAGAGGCGGCTCTCCGCGGCCTCCGCGCCGCTGAGCCGCAGAGCGAGCCAGACCGGCAAGATCGAGACCGCCACCAGGATTACGGCGACGACGTTGACGACGGGCGCCTGGTTCGGCCGGAACAGGTTGTTGAAGATCCAGATCGGCAGGGTGGGCGTGCCCGGTCCCGCGGTGAACGTGGTGACCACGATCTCGTCGAAGCTGAGGGCGAACGCCAGCAGGGCGCCCGCAAGGATCGCCGTGCGAAGTAGCGGGAAGGTCACGAGGCGAAACGTTGTGAGTGGCCGGGCGCCGAGGTCGGCCGACGCGGACTCCAGCGAACCGCCCATGCGCCGCAGCCGGGCCGTGACGTTGTTGAAGACGACGACGATGCAGAAGGTCGCGTGGCCCACGATGATCGTGAAGAGGCCGGCGTTGATGCCGAAGACCGGGTTGAGCAGGTTCTGGATGACCGACTGGAGCGCGATACCGGTGACGATGCCGGGCAGCGCGATGGGCAGGATCACCAGCAGCGAGATCGAGCTCCGCCCGAAGAACCGGTACCGCGTGAGCGCCAGCGCGAGCAGGCTGGCCAGCACGAGGGCGATCGCGGTCGCTCCGAGTCCCGCCTCGACCGACGTCCGGAGGGCGTCGCGGGGCCCAGGCGCCTTGAGCGCAACGGACCACCACCTCGTGGTCAGGCCGGGCGGCGGCCAGCCGAACGTCCGGTCGGAGTTGAACGAGTTGATCGCGACCACGCCCAGCGGGATGTAGATGAACGCCAGCACCGCCAGCGCGAAGACCCAGAAGGACGCCCGGGTGCGCACTCCGCTCCTCATCGGTGCCTCACAGGTTGTCCAGGGCGCCGGTGCGCCCGACGGCGACCAGGTAGAGGACCATGATCGCGACCGAGGTCGTGCCCAGGGCCGCCGCGAAGGGCAGGTCGAGCGTGATGTTCTGCAGGACCGTGGTGCCGAGCACCTGCAGCGTGCCGCCGACGATCTGCACGGCGATGTAGTCGCCGAGGCTCAGCGAGAACGTGAACACGGTCCCGGCCGCGATCGACGGCAGGAGGGCCGGCAGGATGACCCGCCGGAACGTGTGCAGCCCCTTGGCACCCAGGTCCGCCGAGGCCTCCAGGTGCGACTCCGGGAGTCGCTCGAAGCCGGCATACACCGGGAGGATCATGTACGGGAGCCACAGGTAGGTCAGCGTGAGGACGACCGCCGCGAAGCCGTACCCGGGAGTCGTTCCGAAGGTGCTGTCGAGGACACCGCCGGGCTGCACCATCGTCCGCCAGGCATAGGCCTTGACGAGGTACGAGGCCCACAGCGGCACCAGCACCGCCGCCACGAGGAGGTGCCTCAGCCGCCGGGGCGCCACCCGCGCCATGAAGTACGAGAAGGGCACCGCGATGACGATGCACAGCACGGTGACCATGACCGCGATGAACAGCGTCCGGCCGATGATGCGCAGGTAGGTGGGGCTGAGGAGGGCCTCGAAGTTCTCGGTCGTGAACGTCGGCACGACCTCGTTGGTGAATGGGTCGGTGGTGAAGAACGCGGTTGCGAAGATCGCCACCAGGGCACCGAGGTAGGCGACGACGAGCCAGAGCAGTGGTGGGGTCAGCAACCCCACGAGTGCCTTCTTCGAGCCCATCGTCGTCTTCCTCGGTAGCCGTTCCGTCCCGGTTCCCGCTCTGGATTCAGCTGGTCTGGATCAGCTGTTCCGGATCTCGGTCCACGCCTTGGTCCACTCGGCGTAGTCGGTGCACGCGACGTCCGTCCGACCGTCGAGGCACGCCGAGATTGGGGTGGTCCAGTAGTGCACCTTCGAGAAGTACTCCTCGTCGGTCGCGTGGAAGGTTGCGCAGTGGTTCTTGTCGACCGTCTCGGCACAGGCCTTCCGGTTGGCGGGTGCCTCACCGAAGTACTCGGCGACGGCGGCGTTGGTCTTGGGCGAGACGATGTGGTCGATGAACTTGTAGGCACAGGTCTTGTGCTCCGACTTCGCGCCGACCATCCATGTGTCGGACCAGCCGGTCGCGCCTTCCTTGGGAAGCACCACCTGGACGGGGGCCTTCTCCGCCTGCGCGAGGTTCGCGATCACCTGCCACGTGGTGCCGACCGTCGACGAGCCGTTCTTGAAGGCCTGGATCTCCTTGAGGTAGTCCGACCAGTACTCGCCGACGTTGGCCTTCTGCGCCTTGAGCAGGTCGGCAGCCGCAGCCAGCTGCTTCGCGTCGAGGGCGTAGGGGTCCTTGATCCCGAGCTCGGGCTTGGTGGCCATGAGGTACAGCCCCGCGTCGGCGATGTAGATGGGCGAGTCGTATGCCGTGACCTTGCCCTTCTGGCTGCTCGCCTGGTCGAACACGGCCGACCAGCTGTCGGGAGCCGGCTTCACCTGGTCGGTGCGCCACATGAGCAGGTTCGCGCCACGGCCGTGGGGGATGCCGTAGGGCACGCCCCGGAC
Organism: uncultured Actinomycetota bacterium; assembly: GCA_963808905.1. GTDB lineage: Bacteria > Actinomycetota > Actinomycetes > Propionibacteriales > Propionibacteriaceae > Microlunatus. The sequence continues at coordinate 136,979 of CAWEHO010000031.1, read as the reverse complement.
CGAGTTCCACGGCTGCATCTTCAGACTGTCGAAGATGTCCGGGTAGTTCGAGATGAGGTTGGTGTTGACCGGCTCGACGTCGCCGGCCGCGATGAGCCGAAGGGTGGCGTCGCCGGAGGCCGAGACCGTGTCGTACTGCCCGGTGCGCATGAGCTGCACGGCCTCGTCCGAGGTGCCGAACGTCTTGATCGTGACCTTGCAGCCGGACTCCTTCTCGAAGTCGGTGACCCAGTCGACCTTGGGATCGTTGCTGCCGTCCTCGACGTAGCCCGGCCAGGCCAGGACGCTCACCTCGCCCTCGGGCGTCCCGAGCTTGTCGAGGGCCGTGAGGTTCGGGACCTTGAACCCGCCCTCGCTCGTCGAGGAACCACTCGACGAGCCGGAGTTGCCACAGGCCGCGAGGGCCAGGGCGGCCACCGCGCACAGGGCGGCGGAGCGGAGGATGGTTGTGCGGCGCATGGTGCTGCTCCTTGGTGTCATGGCTGGTGCCGGGTGGAGAGGGGCTCGGGGGAGCGATGGGCGTCACGGTCGCCAGTGCGACCGGACGCCGAGTCGGGGACGGCGATGACGTGGTGGGCGTCCCAGACGAGGTCGACCCTGGCACCGCGGTTCAGGGTGGCGACGCCGGATCCGTTCTGCTGCAAGGCAATCAGGCGAGGGCCGGCGTCCAGGTCGACGACGTAACGGGTGACCGGACCGGCATACACGACCTCGGTGAGGCTGCCCGGCGCGCGCTCGGCGCCTGCCTCGACCAGGCCACCCTGAGGAACAACGGACAGCTTCTCCGGGCGGATGCCGAAGGTGCCGGCGCGGCCGAGGACGGTCTGGGCGTCGGTACCGGTCAGGAGGTTGGACGTGCCGACGAACCCGGCCACGAACTCGCTCGCCGGTTGCTCGTAGATCTCGCGAGCCGTGCCGACCTGCTCGATGTGGCCGGCGTTGAACACGGCGATGCGGTCGGAGAGGGTAAGCGCCTCCTCCTGGTCGTGCGTGACGAACAGGAAGGTGATGCCGACATCCCGCTGGATCGCCTTGAGCTCCACCTGCATCTGCTCGCGGAGCTTGAGGTCGAGGGCGCCGAGGGGCTCGTCGAGGAGGAGCACCCGGGGCCGGTTGACGAGGGCGCGGGCCAGCGCGACGCGTTGGCGCTGCCCACCGGAGAGCTGCCCCGGCCGGCGGGCGCCGAAGTCCGGCAGCCGCACCTGCTCCAGCGACTCCATGGCGCGGGCACGGCGCTCCTGGCGGCCGATCTTCTTGACGCGCAGGCCGTACTCGACGTTCTCGAGGACGCTCATGTGCGGGAACAGCGCGTAGTCCTGGAACACCGTGTTGACGTCGCGGTCGTAGGGCTGGGTCGTGGTCACGTCCCGCCCGCCGAGCTCGATGCGCCCCGACGTCGGGGTCTCGAAGCCGGCGATCATCCGCAGGACCGTCGTCTTGCCGGAGCCCGAGGGGCCCAGCATTGAGAAGAACTCGCCATCGCGGATATCCAGGTCGATGTCGTCGACGGCAACGACCGGTGGTGGGCCAGGGAACTCCTTGCGGAGCCGCGACAGCACGACGGCCGACTCGGCTGCCGGTGTCGTCGCCGCCATTGGCGAATCTCCTCTGACCATGCGGTCTGGACCTGCGGGCAAAACATATGGTCCCAAAGATTCCTATGCAAGCGTCGCGTCCACTCCGAGCTCTTCGTCGGCCGGGACCGTGCGACTGGTCGAGAGGAGTGACCGGATTGCCCGCTTCGTCCGTGCAGGCATGGCAGTACGGACATCAGCCGTACGGCGGCGCCCCAAGCTCGCTAGCATGCATCGCCGCGCTCAGATCACCGCGTCCGCTGACGCCAAACTTGCGCAGCAGCGAGGACACGTGGACCGAGACTGTCTTCGGGCTGATGAACAGCGCGGTCGCGATGTCGCGATTCGACTCGCCGGCGACGACCCTGGCCAAAATCTCCCGTTCGCGCGCAGTCAAGCCGTCGAGAGTGGGCGCGCGGACCGTCCCGATCCCGGCTCGATGGGCAACATCTGCTACCAGGGCCGCCAGAGGGGCGGCTCCGAGCTGTTCAGCCAGCGCCGCAGCGGTAGCCAGCTCACGCGACGCAGCCCGCCGGTCGCCGGCGGCGAGCTCGGCTTCGGCAAGGCGCAGGCTCGCGTACGCCTCGGGATAGGGCTGTCGCAGGGCCCGCCAGCGATCGCGTACCCAGTTCCACTCGTCAATCGGTGAGTCGGACTGGTCGCTCCTACCGAGCCGGAGGTACTCGGCCCGCGCCTGTGTCACCCAGGCCTCGATTTCGCCGGGCCCGACAATGCCCGCCACCGCCGCAATGAGCTCGTCGGCCCGCTGCCGGGCAGCTGCTGCCTCGCTGCGAGCGCGACGAGCGTGAGCGGATATGCAGCGGCCGGCCTCGAGCCTGAGACCGACGGCGCACAGCCGCGCGGTGTACCAGGCATCGTTGCCGGCCACCAGCTCCAGGCCAGCGGCGATCGCAGCCCGGCCCTCGTCGTAGCGCCCGGCCCATGCGGCGCGCTCCGCGACAACGAGCCGCCAGTCCGCGCCAATGTACGGCTCACCTTGCCCCTGGCCATCGGGTTCCACCCAAGACAACAGTGACGCGGCCAGATCGTCCTCGCCCCGCGCCGTCGCCACTCGAGCCCGGGTGATGCTGGCCCTACGGCCCGCGAACCGGAACTCGATGCGATTACGGACTGCATCAGCCTGGGCGATGGCCTCGTCCCACCGGCCGAGGGCAAACAGGGCTTCGCTGGCGTTGATCCGGTTCAACGCGCCGCGCCGCAGGTCGAGTCCCGAGTCTTCGTTCTCGGCGATCGCCGTCTCGGATAGCTCGAGAGATTCCTCGTTGCGGCCGGCGCTCAGCAGCGTGTACCCGAGGTTCATCGTGGCGCGGGCGATGTCTTCGATGGAACCATAGGCGCGGGCCAGATCCAGCGCTTCCCGAAGGTCCCGCTCACCGTCTTCAATCCGGCCAACTGAAGTCCGCGCCACGCCGGAGGCATTGAGCGCCAGACCTCGGGCGGCGAGGTCACCGTCCTCGGCGGCGAGGCACACCGCCCGCTCGGCCTGGGTGACCGCTTCGTCATTCCTGTCCCAGATGGCGAGCGCCAGGGCGTGGTCGGCCGCGAGTCGAGATCGACCCCGCGCCGGAGGCGCCGAGTCGAGGAGCGTGGCGGCCGCCTGGTAGGCCGCGAACGCCGGCGGGCCGTTGCCGTCCTGCAGGTGGTACCGCGCGATTCGCTGCCACAACTCGGCTCCACGCTCGGGGTCGCCGGCGATCCCCGGTTCGGCGAGGGCAGCGGTCGCGTACGCAACGGCGCGGTCGAAGTCTCCGGCACCACCCAAGTTCTGCGCCAAGCCGACCAACAGGTCTCCGCGGGAACGTCCGGCCCGCTCTGCGGCGTCGGGCACGTGGGCCCAGAGATCGAGTGCCCGCTCCAGGTACCCGCCGGCGTCTCCAAAGGCGTACACACGCTCGGCGTCGGTGGCGGCCGCCAGGTACGACGCCAGGGCTGCCGAATGATCTCCCGCCGCCGCCTGGTGATAGCCGAGCTCGCTCGGGCCGGTCGACAGGGACGGCCGTTGCGCCAGCACTTCCGCGATGATCGCGTGCACCGCGGCCCGCTCGCCGGGCAGGAACTGGTCGAGGACGGCCTCTGCCAGCAGGGCGTGCCGGAACCGGTAGGCGCCGCCCTGAGCCTGTCGAAGGGTCGATGTCTCGCGGTCCACGGTCACGATCGCTGTGTCGACCACCGAGTGCAGGGCGGCAAGCAGCTCATCGGGTGAGTCCTTATCGTGAGTTCTTAGCGAGGAGTTGCAGGAGCTCGAAACCTGCCGGGCGTCCCAGCACGGCAAGCAGTCGGACCATCTCGCGTACGCGGGGTGCCAGCTGAGCCACGCGGACGTCGGCGAGGTTGCGTACCGCCTCGGGCACGCGCTGATCGCCCTCTGACCACAGCGCCGCCAGTTCCTCGACGTAGAAGGGGTTTCCCTCCGACCGCCGGTAGATCTCCTGGGCCTGTCGTCGGTCGAAGGTTCCGAGGCTGGTGAGCTGTGTCGTCACGTCAGCCTGGTCCAGCGGACCCAGGTCCAATCGCGAGACGCCCGGGAGGCGGAGTAGCTCGCTCGAGCCAGGCGCGTACCGGTGAAATCCGGGTCAGGTCGTCGGATCGGTAGGTGAGCAGCACGAGCACCCTGGCCTGGAACTGCGGCGTACCGAGTCCGCGGATCAGGTAGCTGAGCAGGTCTCGCGTGGCGCGGTCGGCCCAGTGCACGTCCTCGATGACGAGCGCTAGCGGGGCCTCGTCGCTCCGGGCGCGCAGCAGGTCGAGGTAGGCCGCGTACACCCGACCCCGGGCCATGTCCGGCGATAGCTCGGGGCCGGCTGGCTCAGGCTCGCCGCGACGCCAGTGTTCGAGGACTGGTGGGAGCTCGGCTGCGGTGAAAGCCCGCAAGGCATCTACGAGCGGGAGGTAGGGCACCGATCCCTCCGCGAGGTCGACGCATCCCGCACTCAGCAACAGCCAGCCAGCGGCGGCGGCCCGGCCGGACACCTCGGCGGCCAGGCGACTCTTCCCAATTCCTGCGTCTCCGGCAATGACCACGGCGACCGGGCCGCCCTGCGAGCTTTCCGCGGAGATGCGCAGGGCCTCGTCGAGGGCACTGGTCTCCGCCAGCCGTCCGACCAAGGGAGCCTGCCGCAGGCGCCTGGGCACACGGTCATTATCGACCTGTGGGCCAGCGGTCTCGGTTGCTGGCAGGGTCTCTTGGTAGTCAGAGTTCCGGAATGAACAGCGGGGCAGGTACGCCGGCTCCGGTCAGGTTGTCACCGTACGAGTTGACGATCGATCCGGCGTAGCGGACAGTTCAGCGGTGAGTCCTCGCCGAGCTGGACCCGCGTGGGCTGCCTGCTGACAGCCTCCGGGCTAGCACCCGACGGCACGGGCCCCTGACACCGCCGATACGTCGTCGTTCTGCGGCACCGGCCGCTCGTTCGGGACGGCGTTCAGCACGATCTTGCCCTGGTACCTGGTGCGGCCCTCCTCGCCACGACCGACCTGGATGTCGTGCATGGTCAGCACGCCACGAGCGCCGGCGAAGTCTTGGGTTCCGCTTGTGATCGGGTGCACGCAGTTGCCTTCGATCAGCCGCCCGGTGTTCGGCTCGTAACGGATCCACATCAGGTAGTCGAAGCTCAACGCACCCAGTGGATCACCCGAGTCGCAATGCTTGGTGTGGTCCTGGTCGATGCATCCGTCGAACCGCTCCTGACCGGTCTGCACGCAGCGTCCACGGCGCCTCCGGGATGGCGTACCCAGGCAGGGTCTCAGCGGTGAGCACCGTCCAACGGCCGATCAGGTTGCCGCTCATCCAATACCTACCCTGATCGTCGACCGCGAGCTGGCGCCCGCGCACCAGCACGATCGTTGGGCCCGACGGGCGGTCCTTGCCCGGCTCCGGGATTCCGGGAGCAGCCATCGCTGCCGCCACCGGACCGGCGCCGACCAAGATCACGGCGACCCCGGCCAAGGTCGCCCGTCGGATTGCGGCCGCCCGGACTTTCTCTGGACGCCCGGTGACAGGGTGGGGACTGCCGGCGATCATCATGTCGAATCTCCTATGCTCGTCAGAGTTCCGGGATGAACAGCGGGGCAGGTACGCCGGCTCCGGTCAAGTTGTCGCACCGTACGAGTTGACGGTCGATCCGGCGTAACGGACAGTTCAGCGGTGAGTCTGGGAATGCGATGCTGCGGTGCGGCGCCGGGTCGGGATCAAGAGGGCGCGCCGCCGCGGGGACGGCAACGGAGCCGGCCAGCATGGTCAGGATCGCGGCGGCCGTTGCGATGCGCCAGCGACGGAAGTTGATCATGGCTGCTACCTCCTGGATCTGTGGTGGTAGCTGCTACTTTGCGGCGCCCGTTGCGCACCGCACATCGACAAAGCCCCTCAAAGACAAGGGCGATCGCCTTAGATTTCCGCTGCATCTTCCTTATGTCCCGCGCTCGGCTCGGGGAACTGGGCAATCACGAGCGGGCCCGCGTAAGCCTCTCCGCAATGACGTCTGAGGCGGCGCGCAAGGTCTGCAGCTGCGCCTCGGTGGCGTCGGCAAGCAGTGCGGCGATCGCTCGTACCCTGGCTGCTCGGCCCCGCTCCAGGAGACGCTTCCCGGCTGGAGTGGCCGACACAAGCACCACGCGCCGGTCAGTTTCTGAGCGCTCCCGCTGCGCCAGTCCGGCGGACTCCAGCGCGCTGACCATTTTGGTGATCGCCGGCGCCGACACCTGCTCCAGCTCGGCCAGCTTGGTCACGGGCTGCGGGCCGGCGAAGACCAGCACCGACAACAGCGAGGCGCGGGGACCGTCCAGGTCGAGGTCGGTGTCCGCCGCGCGGGCCGTACGCAGCAGCCGCACGGCCGCTGAATGCAGCTGGTTCGCCGTCTCGTGCTGATCGTCTTTCGGTAGCCCGGCTGGCAACTCCGGCAGGCGTTGACGGGAATCATTAACCATAGTTATCCTTTAACTCAGGTTAACTATAAGGATAGGACAGGTCATGGCACTTGGACCACTCGGACAGATCCACATCAGCGTGACCGACATCGACACCTCGGTGGCGTTCTATCGCGACGTGCTCGGCATCCCGCTGCTGTTCCAGGTGCCTGAGCATGCCGATGGCGTTCTTTGCCAGCGGCGATGTTCGGCTATATCTGGGCGTGCCGGAAAACCCCGAGTTCCGCAGCAAGGTCGTGCTCTACTTCACGGTGGCCGACATCGATGCCGAGTACGAGCGGCTGCGGGACCAGCACGGGCTCTCCTTCGTTCACCGGCGAGCCCCACGTGGTCCACCGCGACGCCAATGGCGAGTTGTGGATGACGTTCACCCGCGACCCGGACGACCACTGGATCGGCCTCATGCAACAGCGAGAGTCGCCGCCCGCGGTTACGTGAACGGCTGCCATCGAGATGGAGGGCATGCGATCGTCCTGGCCAGACCAGCTACCGGGACAACGCCGGCCGGGTAGCTGAGGCCATATCCAAGACGGACCCCACTGCACACCTTGGATGAGACCCTTGAGCAGCTCAACGGACGTTACGGCCAGCTCGATCCGCAGCGAACGGCGGCTGCACTCCACCTGACCTGCTGAGTCTCCTCAGGCAGATCGCCCGATGCTCTGGATGGGCAGCACGTGCATTCGGCGCAGCGCACCGAGCAGTTCCTCCCGGCCAACCGGCTTGACAAGGTAGTCGCCGGCCCCGGCCGCCAGTCCGCGGGACCTTTCGTCCACGATGGAGGTGATGATCACCGGCAGCCCCTGAGTCTTCGGGTCAGCCCGCAGCTCCTCCAATACTGCCCAGCCGTCCATCCCGGGAAGCAGGATGTCCAGCACCGCCGCCACAGGCTTGAGGCGATGAACAGCATCGAGGCCCTCCTTCCCGTCGCGGGCCCGGACGACCCGTACGCCATCACCGGAGAGATAGGCGCTCATCAGGTCGAGGGACGCGCGGTCGTCGTCGATCACGACGACTACAGGATCCCGGTCGTCGTAGAGGCCGGGGCCGACCGATACGCTCGCGCCCTGCAGGGGGACGGTGAAGCCGAACGTGCTGCCGACACCGACCTCGGTCTGCAGGGACATCGTCCCGCCCATAAGGGTGACGATGCGACGGCACAAGGTGAGGCCGAGGCCGGTGCCCTCCTCTCGCGACGGGCTCCGCTGCCCTTGCTGGAAGGACTCGAAGATCCGCTCCCGGTCCTCGGGGCGGATTCCGATTCCGTTGTCAGTCACCGTGATGGCCAGCCGTTGACCGGTGCGAACGGCCCGCACCGCGACCCGGCCACCTTTAGGCGTGAACTTCACCGCGTTACTGAGCAGGTTCAGCATCACCTGCTTGAACCGGAGCTCGTCGGTCTCGATGAGATCGAGGCTCGGGTCCATCTCGAGCGTGACCGCGAGGCCATGCAGCGCGGCCCGTTCCCGCACCAAAGCGATCGCGTGCTCGATCGTCCCGCGGAGCGAGAACACCGACAGTTCCAGCTCCATCCGCCCGGCCTCCACCTTGGAGAGGTCGAGGATCTCATTCAGCAGCTCTAGTAGGTGCTTCCCCGAATTGAGGATGTCGTGCAGGTACTCGTCCTGACGCTCGTTCAGCTCACCGAACATCCGCTCGAGCAGTACATCGGAGAAGCCGATGATCGCGTTCAGCGGTGTTCTCAGCTCGTGCGACATGCTGGCCAGAAAGTCCGACTTGTGCTGGCTGGCCACCTGGAGCTCGGCGGTCTTGCGCTCGAGCTCGCGAAACACCCTGGCGTTGAAAACCGCCAGCGCCGACTGGCTGGCGAACGTCTCCATGAACTCCTTGACCTCGTTGGTGAACTCCCCAGGGGTCTTCCGCCGGACCACCATGGCACCGATGATCTGGCCGCCGCGCAGCACGGGAACCGCGAGAACGGATCGCCAGCCGTGCTCGAAGAGGAGCTGCAGATGAACATCCCTGTCGACAAGCGCGATGTCTGGTAACCCGATCGGCCGCCCCTCACGGGCCGCCCTACCGACCAGAGTTTCGTCCAGCTCGATTTGGAGGCGGCGCAGCCCGGCCAGCAGCTCCGGGCTGCTGGGATAGGTCGTCCGGGCTCGGAAGCGGCGATCCGCTTCGACGTACTCCATGATCGAACCGCCGTCGCATTCCGCGAACCGGACGGCGTTGAGGATGATCTTGAACAGCACCTCGTCGAGCACCAGGGTCGAGCTCACCGTCTCCCCGACCTCGCTCAAGGCCTGTAGCTGCTCGACCTTGCGGGCGAGTTCAAGCCGCCGAACCTCCAGAGCCCTTACGAGGTGGACGTTCCGGACGGCCGCGGCGGCCTGGGCGGCGAACGCCCGGAGCATGGTTGTGGTCCGTTCGTCAAACGGTTCCACTTTGGTCCGCCACAGGCTGATCGCGCCCACCACCTCGTCGTCGATGATGAGCGGCGCTGAGATCAAGGTCCGGTAACCCGCGATCTCTTGGAGGTCGCGTCGGCCGTACCCAGGGTCGGTGAGTACATCAGTGACCTGGTGGATCCGCCGGTCCAGGGCGACCCGGCCCGCCATGCTGTCGCGGTCCCGTCGGATCGGGTGCTGGGCGATGTAGTGCTCGTACTCGGGCGACAGCCCTACCGCCGCGGCGTGCTCGAACTCGTCGCCGTGCAGCAGGTAGATCTGGACCCCCTGACACCGGCAGAGCCGCTGCGCACTATCCGCCACCGTAGCCAGCACGGCGCCCGCATTTGACGAAGACCGGCCGAGAGCGATCAGGACCGCGTCGGCCGCCGTCAGTTGCTCGGCGACCTCGTGATCACGCAGGCGGCCGCCATCCCCCGTGCCCGGCTCTTGATCATGCGGGGTCATCCACCAGTTCCCCTCAGTCGCCGACGCTCCAGGCCCGTCATTCTCCTCTCCCGTTCCGGCCGAGGGCAATGGCGCGAACCCGTTGACTGTGCCGCCGGACCGGAAGGCCAACCATCGGTAGGGTGACCGCCATGACGGTCGGCCGGCGCCGGTGCGCGGACGGCCATCTCAGGTGCGCCGACGAGCGGACTTAGGCCGGTCCCATGCCGATCTTCGATCCCGCGATCCTGCTGCTACAGCTCGGGTTCCTGCTCGCCCTGGCCTTCCTGCTCGGGCGCCTCGCTGAGCGGATCGGTTTGCCGGCGACGACCGGCGAGCTCGCTACGGGTCTGCTGGTCGGTCCGTCGGTGCTCGGTGCCGTCGCGATTGCGAACGGGAGAGACTGGCTCTTCGCGCCCGCCTCTGGCAACAACGAGTTCCTGCTCGGCATTGCCGCCTTCTGCGGTGTGCTGCTGGTCGGGGTGGCCGGCGCCACGGTCGACCTCGGGTTCATCCGGGCGCGGACCCGCACCGTGGGGCTGATCAGCCTTGGCGCCCTGGGCCTGCCGCTGGTCACGGCCGTGGCCCTAGCGCTCGCCGCCTACCCTCGGCTGCACGGACCCGAGGCGGACATGTGGACTTTCGCGGCGTACGCGGGCCTCGCCCTGTCAGTCAGCGCGGTGCCGGTGATCGTCAAGATCTTCGCCGATCTGGGTGTCCTCCACCGCAACCTGAGCCAGCTGTCGCTCAGCGTGGCCGTGATGGACGACGCAATCGTTTGGATCGGGCTCTCGATCATCGCGGCGACCGTACGCCTCCAGCATGTCGACGCACCGGCCGGCGATGTCACGCTCACGCTCGCCGCCGTCGTCGCGCTCGCCCTGCTGACGGTGGTCGCCCGGCGTACCGGCGTCATGGCCCCTCCGGGCGCCCAGCGCGAACCTGGGGTCGGCGCTTCCAGCCTGGTGGCCGCGGCCTTCATCACCCTTGGTGCGGTGATCACCGACGGGATCGGACTGGACTGGACCCTCGGCGCGTTCCTTTGCGGCGCGATCGTCGCCTCCGGACGGATAGTCTCGGTGGCCCGGTTGAGGCCGCTGCGGACCGTGGTGCTCGGCGTCCTCGCGCCGCTGTTCCTCGCCGTAAACGGCCTGGCAGCCGACCTGACGGCACTCCGGGATCCGCGGCTGGCCTTGCTGGCCGCGGCCGCGGTCGTCTTGGCCGTGCTGACCAAGACTGTCGGCGCGTACGGCGGCGGCCGGCTGGCCGGACTCGAGCACGACGCGGCGATGGCGGTGTCCTCGGCTCTCAACGCTCGGGGAACGGTTCAGCTCGTGGTCGCCGCCGCCGGGTTGCGTCTGGGACTCATCACCAGAGAAGGATTCACGATCCTCGTGCTGGTCGCCCTGGTGACCTCGGCCATGGCCGGTCCGCTGATCCGCCGGTACCTGCGCCGGATCCCCGAGACGCCGGAGGAGGACCGGCGCGACCAGCTTGTCGAGTGATGTACGGCCCGTCTCGGTGAGGAGAACGGCGCTGTTGCTGCCGCCGGGCCCCGGGATGGGTCACGCTCGCATCTTAGGGGGCGGCAGATCGAGTCGCTGGAGGTGACGGTTTCGTTCAGTGGCGCTCTTCGAGGCCGACTGCGTCCCGCAATCGGGTCACGGCTTCCTCGAGGGTGTGGTCCTCGAGAGCGCGCGAGGCCATCAAGGCGGCGAGCGCCTCGGCGATGACGTTGAGCTTCTCTTGCGCGGCCTCGGCGCTGCGGCGCCCGGCGTTCTCAAGCAGAGCGACCAGCAGGAGCGTCAGGACGCTTGCGACAGTGTGGATAGCCACCTGCCAGGCTTTTGTATCGGACCACAGCGGCAGGCTGACGACCCAGGCCGCCACAATCGCCACACAGACGATGAAGAACCGCGGGCGGCTGACCCACTGGTAGGCGGCCTCAACGAATCGCTCGAAGGGCGAGCGCCGGGCACTGGAGGCTGCGGCGGGACGGTCGGTCTCCTCGCGCACGCCCGCCAGCCTATGTTGCCGATAGCACTCTGGCCTGGTCTTCCGGGCATCTTCATCGACGCCCGGAATGGAAGCCAACCTGGCGGACGATTTCGCTAGCTCGTGACCGTTAGTCCCAGGTCAGAGTTCGGACTTCGGCCGCCGATTGTGATCCGATGCAGTCTCGGCACTCTGCAGACTCGCGCACCCGAAGATTGCCGAAACATCTTGGCTACTGATGATCTCCCAGATAGCCGCGGTCAACTCGTCTCGAGTGCTTTCCGGCAGATTTGTGGCCAAGGCATTGAGCTCGCGTGAAACGTCGTCGCGAAAGCGTACGACCAGCTCAGCTCCGGATCCGGTCAGCGCAACCCGGCAGGTCCGCCGATCGCTGTCATCGCGCACCCGGGCGACGAGCGCACGGGCTTCGGCACGGTCGATCAGCCCTGTGAGGCTGGACTTCTCCAAGTTGAGCGCCTCGCCCAGCTCGGCCATCCCAACGGGGCCCCGCGCCAGGACACCGAGCAGCTGGGCGTGCTGCGGCGTCAGGCCATGGCGGCGGCTTGCGTCGCCAAAGCTCCGCTGCACCACAAAGCAGAGTCGTATCAGAGCGGTGGCCAACGCGGCCGACTCACCACTCTCCGCTTGCATGATGGGAGCGTAGCTTGACACAGTTCGTGGCGCCAACTAATTTGTTCGCGGCACCTACCGTACGTGCCACGAACTAAGGAGCTGTGATCGAGTGGCAACAGTGATAGTCGTCGGCGGCGGTTATGGAGGCGCAGCCACCGCTAAAGCGCTTGACGATATAGCCGACGTGATTCTCATCGAGCCGAAGGATGCGTTCGTACACAACATCGCCGCGTTGCGCGGGCTCGTCGATCCGGAATGGACGGACCGCATCTTCTACCCCTATCGACGGTTGCTCAGCCGCGGCAGGGTCATTCATGACCGTGCAGTACATGTGGAGGCCGATGCGGTCACCATTGGCTCAGGCGAGCGCATCCCAGCCGACTACGTCGTACTTGCCTCGGGTTCGACGTACCCGTTCCCAGCCAAGATGGACGTGAACGACTCAGCCACGGCCAAGTCCAACATAGATACGCTCCGCGCTGAGTTGATCAAAGCCAACCGGGTCCTGCTACTCGGCGCGGGGCCGGTTGGGCTCGAGCTGAGCGGCGAGATCAAGGCGGCGTGGCCGAACAAGGCGGTGACCCTCGTCGATCCGATTGACGACGTCCTTTCCGGGCGGTACAGCGATGCGATGCGCAAGGAGATCCGGCGGCAACTCGAGGAACTGGGCGTCAATCTCCTCCTTGGCACCAGGCTCACCGAGGAACCACGCACGCCACCAGGAGTGGCGTCCACCTTCACCGCCATCACAACATCCGGTGAGGAGATCACCGCGGACATTTGGTTCCGCTGCTACGGCGTCGTGCCGAACTCGGACTACCTGAGCGAGGAGCTAGCGGAAGCCAGGCTCAGCAACGGCCACCTCGAGGTGACTCCGGAGCTACGCCTGGCCGGCCAAGAGACCGTCTTCGCTGTCGGGGACCTCACTGCCATCCCAGAGGCGAAGCGGGGCGGTGCCGCGGGTCGGCACGCCGAGGTCGTCGCCAGCAACATTCGGGCCCTCATCGAGCACAGCGATGAGCTGGTTACATACCAGCCCGCGCCGCCGCTGATTCTGCTCCCGCTCGGCCCGACCGGCGGAGTGTCACAGCTACCCGGCCAGGACGACTTCGCGGGGCCGGAGATGACTGCGCAGATCAAAGGCCAAGACCTGTTCGTCGGCCGGTACGCCGAAATGTTCAACCTCAGCGAGTAGGAGCCGCACCTCAGGGACTCGTCATTTCTGCGGCTGGCGATCCCGCATCCGTCGGCGGCTGAACACCACGAGCCCGGCGGCGAGGACGACAAAGGCGACCGCAATCAGCAAGAGGGCCAGCCCTCCTCCTTGCGGGAGTGCTGTCGAAGGCGTCGCAGTGGAAGAAGCGCCGCCAGACCCATCGCCGGCGGCCCTTGCGGTGAAGGCGAAGACTCCAGAGATCGGGTGACCGTCAGCTGAGGTGATACGCCATTCCACGGTGTAAGCGCCAGCAGGCGCACCGGGCTGCAGATTCTGCGTGACGGTGTTGTCGACCAGCTGTGGCGCGCCGACCTGAACTGGACCGGTCGGGCCGGTGACCACCAGCTTCGTACCGATCGCAATGGCGGGCTCGTCGAATGTGAGGACCACGCTCGACGGCGCATGGGCCACGGTCGCCTTGTCCTCCGGGCTGGTCGACTTCAGCACGTTGTGCGCCCACGCGGGGCTCGCGCCGATCGCGAGACCGACCGTGGCGAGAACGGCGGCCGCTAGGGTGGCGGTCAGCAGCCGCCACCCCATCCGGGCCATCCGAGCGAGACGGGACATGAGGTTACGCCGAGTGTGTCCCGCTCGAGCGGCGCACCGCAACCACAGCAGTCGCAACCCCAGCTACTCCGACGAGCAGGCCGCCGATGCCGAGCGCTCGCGCTACTGGGTCGGTGGCGTCATTGGCGCTCGCAGCCGGGTCGCCGGTGCTAGGCGCGGGAGCGGCTTCAGCACCCTCGGCACTATTTGTTTCGGCAGCGGTGATCACGAACGTCGGAACGGGATACTCCGGTTCCTCGCCTGAGGCCGGGGTGGGCTCGTTCCACTTGACGACCTTGCCGTCGGAGTAGGTCTGCACGGCCGGAATCTCGATCGCGCCCGGCTTCGGCAGCGGCCCGACCGAGATCGAGAAGTCCTGGTACTCGCCTGGCTTGACACCGGCCGCAGGGCTGGCGGTCCAGACAACGGTGCTGACTGCTTTGGTGATCTTGGTCCCCTCGGCTTCCACGGGTTCAGGCAACGGAGCCTCCGTGGTCTTGACAGTCCAGCCCGGCAGCGGCTTTGTGCTCACGTAGAGGAATGGAGTGTCCGTCGGAAGCTGGACTTCGAGCTTGACGGTGCTGGCGGTGTCGGACTCGTTGGGTACCCGGAAAGTCAGCGCGCTGAACGAACCGGAAGCGGTGCTCTCGGTGCGCAACGTTACGTGGGCGCCAGCCGCCGCAGGCAGCAGGACGAGCGCGGCAGCGCCGAGAGCGGCGGCCAGAGCGCCCCGGCGAAGCCAGCCGACTCGGCGGGCAGGCAGAGTGATAGTCATGAAAGTTCTCCTGAAGATGGTGTGAGCACAGCTGCGCACATGCGCGGCGATCGTTGACGCGACCGTCGGCGTGGATGGACGTGAGACGCAGGAATGCGGGGATTGCGTGGACTGATTTGGGGTGATTCAGCGGCTTGCCGGCGGCCCGCGTGGCGCCGCGACCGCGTACGCGGGAGCTGTCCACACCACCATCTGACGGGGCACGACCAGCTGATCACGGTCGTCGGGCACACTTCGTGTCAAGGTCGTCCCGGCGACGCGGACGACCTGCTCCGCAGTGCGCCATAGCCAGGCCTCGCCGCGGGCCAGCAACCAAGCGGTGGCTGCGGTCGCCGCCGCGTGAGCCAAGATCATCGGCCAGCTGGGTCCAGCCGCGGTCATCGGCATGTCCATTGGCATGTTCGTCGCGCAGGCCACACCTAGCTGGTGTGTCGTGGCAACAAGACCGATTGGCTCGCAGCCTCGCTGCTCTGCGACCGCTGTGAACACCAGGTGCAGCAAGAATTGCTGCACTCCGAGGACGGCGACAAGTACAACGGTTCTGCATCGACGTCCCGTCAGGGGCACAGCGACGAGGCCGAGCACGAGTGCGGTCAGGGCGAGTACGCCGAGCGAAGGCAGCGCGCCGCCACCGATGATGTGCGCGCTGGTCGCCAGCACCAACGAGGCGGCGCCGAGCACCGTGACGCGTGCGGCGCGCCAGTGCGGCCGGAGCGCAGGGGCCATGGATCTCTTGGCGCTAGCTCTCGGTGCATTCGGAGCGCTCACAGCGACGTGTCCCGTCTGCTCAGTGCGGCGAGCCGCTCGTTGTACCGCCGCAGCTCCGCGTCGTTGTCGCGCTCGGCCTGTCGGTCCAGCTGGCGAGCCCGGCGCTGGTCGTCGCGCATCCAGGCGAAGACGAGCGCCACCGCGAGCAGCAACGACGGGATGTCACCGGAGCCCCAGGCGATCGCACCACCAAGCTGTTGATCCGCGAGTAACGCCGCGTTGTCGGTCTGGCCGATCGCATGCCAGTAGTTCGGAGCCAGCAGGGTTCCGGATGACATCAAGGAGACGCCGAAGAAGGCGTGCACACCGAGCATGATGAAGAGCATCAGCACCCGGAACGGGTACGCCGGCTGCGCGGGGCCCGGATCGATGCCGATCATGCACCAGATGAAGAGGTATCCGACGAACAAGAAGTGAGCGGTCATCAGGACATGTCCCACGTGGGTGAACATGGCCAGATCGAAGATCGACGTGTAGTAGAAGATCACCAGGCTTGCGATGAAGAGCACCTCGGCGGTGATCGGATTGCCCAGCAACCGCGCCGGTCTGGAGTGCAGCATCTGGAGCAGGGTTTCCCGCGCTCCAAGACTGCCGTCGGTGCGAGCACGCAATGCCCGCAGCGCCAGCGTGACCGGCGCACCCAACACCCAGAGCAGCGGCACACCCATCATCAAGATCATGTGCTGCAACATGTGTGTCGAGAAATGGATCTTGCCGTAGATTGCCGGCCCACCGCTGGTCATCAACACCAGCAGCGCGCACCCACTCAGCCAAGAGACGAGCCGAGACACCGGCCAGCGATCCCCGCGCCGCCGCAGCCGGAACACGCCGGCGGCGTACAGTCCCGCGGCTCCACCGGCGACGGTCAGCCACAGGATGTCGGGATAGAACGAGAACACGTAGCGCTCGAGCGTCAGTGGCGGTGGCACCGGAAAGCCCAGCAGCAGAGTGGCAGAGTCGACCTGGGTCCCGCTCGCTGGGGGAGCCGATCGGGAAAGGGCGACGGCGAGGCCGATGGTTGCTCCCATCAA
The DNA here is from genome assembly GCA_963808905.1 of uncultured Actinomycetota bacterium. GTDB lineage: Bacteria > Actinomycetota > Actinomycetes > Propionibacteriales > Propionibacteriaceae > Microlunatus. Next base: position 120,639 of record CAWEHO010000031.1, on the reverse strand, counting down.
GATCACCTCGGCGGCGGCGAGCCTGAGGAAGAGTCGCGGGCGATCGGGCAGCTGGCGGATGGTCCGTGTCCGGTGTGCCAGTCCGGCGAGCCCCAGGAGCCCGAGCGCAGCGGTCTTGCCGATGACCAGCAACCCGTACGCGCTGGCCAGGTCGCGCAGCGAACCCAGGCGCAGCAACGCGTTGATCACTCCGGACGCGGCGACTGCCGCGAAGCACCATCCGGCGAGCCGGGAGTAACGCGGCACCACGATCTGCAGCTGGTCACCGAGGTGGCCGGCGATCAGCAGCAGCGCCGCCAATCCGCCGACCCACAGGCAGATACCCACCAGGTGGATCGCCAGGCTGTCTACGCCGTTCATGTGATCGGCGCCCGTCGCCGAGTGACCGGCGAGCGCAATAGGCAGCACCGCCAGCAATGACAGCGTCGCGGCCCAGGCCGCTGTCGTGATCCGAGTCGCCGAAATCGCGAGAGTGATCACTGCCAAGATGATCAGCGCGCTGACGCCGAGCGACCGACCGAGATCGATCTGACCTACGAATGACAGGAGCATCCCGCCGAAGCCGGGCGCACCGACAGGGATGCCCGAAAGATCTGCTGCCGTGAGCACTAGATAGGTGAGCGCAGCCACGAGCCACACCGTGGCCGCGACCGACGCGCCGCGAATGACGCTCAGCCTGAGGCCGGTCAACTCGCCGTCCCGCGCTTGGCGATCAGGAGCGAGACACCAGGTACCGACGGCAAGAAGTCCCACCGTAAGCGCGGCAGCCAGGTCGTGCACTGCTCGCGCTGCCGGCAAGCCGTAGCGGATGAGCCGGCTCGAGTCGAATGGGCCGCCCGCTTGCAGTTGGCCCGAGAGGGCCAGCAGTCCGACGGCGACCACAGTGCTCAGACCGAGCGCTACGAGAACAACCAGCACCGCTCGGCGAGAAGATCGCACGGCTGTCCTGGACTCGGCGCCAGGCGCAGCGAGCAGGACAGTCTTAGCCATGGTGCCAGCCTACGGAAGGTGCCAGCGTCAGAATGCCTTCCGCACTAATATCCAATCGCCGAACGCCGGTCATATCAATCGATTCGACGTCAGCTCGCCATCGGCTTGCCCCATCGGTGCTGAGGAGCGTCGGCCGGCGTGAGCCTGCGTTCGCTCGAGGAATCCTCGTGCCAACTGGCAAACGTCTGGAAGGCTGGATCCCAGCCAAACATGGGCGTGCGATCTCGGTCCGTCAGGACGGCAGCGTGCGCGTGATGACGAGGAGGCTTGTGACTGGCGAGCTGGAGTTGCTCGATTGGCGCCGACACGTCGCAGAGCTCTACTCAGCCGTCCGGGCAGAATCGGATCCGTCTCGTGGTCATGCCCTGTGGAGGGTTGGGCGAGATCACCTGTTTCGTACGCACCCGCAGAGCCCGTTGCCGGCCGGGGATCCGCTACGTCGTACGGGCTTGCCTTACTGGCCTTACGACCCCGCGCTGCGGTTCGAGCTCGCGCTGCGGCCCGCACCCGAGGCCGGCCGGCGGCTGGCCGTACCCGGGAGTGATGAAGACAGCACCGCCATGGTGCTGATCGGGTGCGTCGAACTCCCGCCGCCGGCCGATGCTGTCGTGGATGTGTGGTGGCTCGAGCAGTACGCGGGCGGGATCTTTCTGCCGCTACGCGACGGTTCGGCAGGGACGGAGAGCTACGGCGGCGGCCGATACGCGCTCGATACGTCGAAGGGTGCCGATCTTGGTGGAGGTCTCGACCACCTCGTCGTCGATCTGAACTTCCTCTATCACCCCTCGTGCCGATACGACAGTCGCTGGTTGTGTCCCTTGGCACCGCCCGGCAACACCATCAGCGCCGTTGTCAGCGCTGGTGAGCGCATGCAGCCGCTGGCCTGAACTGATCAAACTTGCTTCGCGTCAGGCCCGCTTCCATGCACTACAGCCGGAACCAATCTCGCAGACTCTGAATCTGACGATCCCTCTGACGTCACTCTGGTGACCGCAGCCGCTGCCACTGCCGTTGGCGTCGACGCCGGTCGTGGCGACCGTGGACCTATCGATGTAGTACTGCGCGAATACCCGGTGACCGTCCGCTTCACGATCACACCAAAAGATCATGTGGTGGGTCCTGCCGACGCAAGCCACGTTCGCGCCATACGCGGTGCATGTGCTGTGCGCAACGGCCGGCGAAGTGGGACCCAAGCCCGCCGTGCCCGCAAGTGTGGCGACGACAACGAGGTAACTGAGGTTGATCATGGTGCGGTCCCAGCAGGCGCCGAGGACGAATGTCGTGATCTGGTGCGATCATCGACCCTTCTTGGCGCCGGCGGATACAGCGATTGCGTACCCAGATCTCGAGCGGCACAAACAGACCCAGCGAGGTGGCATCCGCGTCCGTCGCAGTTACAGCCCGTACTCCTCGAGCAGGTGCAGCCACACCTCGCTGACGGTGGGGAACGATGGCACCGCGTGCCGCAGCATCTCGAGCGGGACGGCCCCGGCGATGGCGATAGTCGCCGAGTGCAGCAGCTCCTGCACGCCCGGTCCGGTGAAGGTTGCGCCCACAATCACGCCGCGGGACTCGTCGATGACCAGCTTGCTCGTACCGGAGATGCCGTTGCCCTGCACGTACGCGCCGGCCACGTCCCCGGTGCCGTAGGTCACTGTCCGTACGTCGATGCCGCGCTCCCTGGCCTGGCCCTCGGTCAGTCCCACCGCGCACACCTGGGGATCGGTGAACGTGACCCGCGGCACCACATCTGAGCTGGCCTTGTCCACGATCTCCTTGCCGAGGATGACGTCTGCGGCAATGCGAGCCTGGTACTTGCCCATGTGAGTAAGCAGCGCCCGGCCATTGCAATCGCCCACCGCATACAGCCATTCGCCCTCCACGCCGGCCGCCCTCAGCTGGTCGTCGACCGTGACCGGCTTTCCCGGTGTCAGGCCGATCGTGTCGAGACCTAGCTCTGTCGTGGCCGGATGCCGACCTGCCGCGACGAGCAACTCATCACCGACGTAGGTGCCGCCCGCCGCTTCCACCGTGACTGGACCGTCTGTGCCGTCCCGCCGAACTCGTTGCACCACGGCACCCGTGACCACCGTGATGTCCTCGGCCTCGAGAGCTTCGCGCACCTCATCGCTGGCGAACGACTCCTCCCTGCTCAGCAGGCGCGACAAACCCTCCAGTACCGTCACCTCTTCGCAGCCGAGGCGGCGGAATCCTTGCGCCATCTCGACTCCGACCGCGCCGCCGCCTAGTACGACGAGCCGTCTCGGGAGTTCCTTGGCGGCGGTGATGTCGCGATTGGTCCACGGCCGCGCTTCGGCCAAACCGTCGATTGGTGGCAGTGCAGCGCTGGTCCCGGTCGCCAAGACGACGGCTTGCGCGGCGCCGAGCCTGCGCGTCTCCTCGCCTTCCTGCTCGACGACGACAGTTCGCTCGCCGTCGAGCCGCCCGCGCCCGCGTACCAAAGTGATCTTGTGCTCGGTGAGCCAGGGCAGCTGGCCTTCGTCATGCCAGTTACTCGTCATATAGTCACGCTGCGCCAAGGCGGCGTCGACATCGATTGGGCCGGTGACTGCCTCGCTGGCACCCGGCACCCGCCGAGTAGCGGCGATCACATCACCGGGGCGGATCAGCGTCTTGCTGGGAACGCAGGCCCAATAGGAGCACTCGCCGCCAACCAGTTCCCGCTCAACCAACGCCACGCTCAATCCACCGTCTGAGCAGCGTCCTGCGATCACCTCGCCAGCCGGACCCGCGCCGACCACGATCACATCGAATTCCTCCATCACACCCTCCTCGGCATCCGGGCCTGCCCAAAACCCAATGAAAAGCAGCTAAACGAAAGCCTGTCCAGCCAAACGAAAGGCTGCCCAGCCAAACGAAAGTAGCCCTACGAGAGCTTGTCACCGCACCGCCACAGAGCGTTACGCCGATCCGCGCGCGGAGCCCTTTGCTGTGGGCTCGTGTAACGCCGGGAGGGTCCGCGGCGACTCACCTCTAAGACCATTCCGTACCCAGGAGTCTTCATGTCCAATACCGCCATTGCCGATCACGCTCTTCTCTCCGACCGGCATTCATGCGCCCTGGTCGACGCTGAAGGATCCGTCGAGTGGCTGAGCTTTCCGCGTTTCGACTCGCCCTCGGTGTTCGGTCGGGCTCGCTCAGGCGCTCGCGCTGGCTGGTCAGGTTGACCGAGCACGCGCCGTTTTCGAGCGCGCCGCCCGATTTGCCAATGATCTTGGTCTGCTGGCAGAGGAGGTCGATCCGGATACAGGTGAGTTGCTTGGGAACTTCCCACAAGCGTTCAGCCACATCGGTTTGGTCAATGCTGCCTGGGCGATCTCCGAAGCCGAGCAGCGGGCTCGGTCCTGATCATGCTCGCTGGCTGTGATCATCGACGGGGAGCGCTCGTTGCGCGTGCGAGCCCGCCGATAGGCTCGCCGTCATCGAGCTCAAAGAAGGTGCCGAGGCCTCATTGGTCGACCGGCTGCGCTCCGGCGACGCCGATGCGTTCGCCGAGGTCGTACGAACGTGGTCCCCAATGATGTTGCAGGTGGCGCGCGCCCACGTCTCGACAGACGCGTCTGCTCAAGAAGTCGTCCAGGACACTTGGCTGCCGCTGATCCGAGGACTCGACACGTTCGAAGGCCGATCATCGCTTCGCACCTGGGTATTGGCGATCATCGGCAATCTCAGCCGCAGCCGGGGCGTAGGAGAGGCACGGACCGTGCCGTGGTCCTCGCTCAACCCGGCCGAGAACGGCAACCCAGCCGTGGCTCCCGATCGCTTCCGCGATGCGGACGACAACTGGCCGCGCAACTGGACGCCGCTCGGCAAGCCCCGATCGTGGCCGCGCTCACCCGAAGAGGAAACCATGGCTGCGGAAAGTCGCCGCCAACTGGAGGATGGCTTGGCTGAGCTGCCGGAGCGGCAGCGGACCATCGTGACGTTGCGCGACGTCCACGGCCTGTCCTCTGACGAGGTTTGCTCTCTGCTTGGCCTTAGCGCCGGCAATCAGCGGGTGTTGCTGCATCGCGGTCGTTCTCGGTTACGAGCCCTTCTGGAATTGCGCTATCCGGCGGAAGCGCGGGTGATGGAATCATGAACGACGAGCGGCGTACGCCGGGTCTGACAGTCCACTGTGAGGAGATCGTCGAGCTGGTCACGGACTACCTCGAAGGCGTACTCGACGCCGACATGACCGCGGAGGTCGAGGCGCATCTGGAGCTTTGCGACGGCTGCAACATCTACGTCGAACAGATGCGAACCACCATTCGTGCACTCGGCAGTGTGCCGGTTGCCACGTTGAGCGAGGCGGCCCAGGCAGAGCTCGTACACGCTTTCCGCGACCTGCGCGGACCGGCAGCATCCGGTTAGTGGGCCGAATTGCTATGACTACCTCACCGAACGCGGGCACTCGTTGCGCGGGCGAGCCCGCCGATAGGCTCGCCGTCATCGAGCTCAAAGAAGGTGCCGAGGCCTCATTGGTCGACCAGCTGCGCTCCGGCGTCGCCGATGCGTTCGCCGAGGTCGTACGAACCTGGTCCCCGATGATGTTGCAGGTGGCGCGCGCCCACGTCTCGACAGACACGTCTGCTCAAGAAGTCGTCCAGGACACTTGGCTGGCGATGATCCGAGGACTCGACACGTTCGAAGGCCGATCGTCGCTTCGCACCTGGGTATTGGCGATCATCGGCAATCTCAGCCGCAGTCGGGGCGTACGAGAGGCACGGACCGTGCCGTGGTCCTCGCTCAACCCGGCCGAGAACGGCAACCCAGCCGTGGCTCCCGATCGCTTCCGCGATGCGGACGACAAGTGGCTGCGCAACTGGACGCCGCTCGGCAAGCCGGTTAGTGGGCCGAATTGCTTATGACTACCTCACCGAACAAACACACGGCTACTTGGCAAGACCCCCATGTGAAGGCCTCGGACCGACTGGATGCCTTGATCGCGGAGATGAGCCTGCCCGAGAAATTGGCCCAGCTGGGAAGCTTGTGGCTGGGATTTGATGTTCTGACCGGCGAGGTGGCGCCGATGCAGAATGTGTTCAGTCGGAACGTCTCGTGGCCCGAGTCGGTGCAGGACGGAATCGGCCATCTCACGCGGGTATTCGGGACCGCGGCCCGTGACGGCGGCCGAAGGCGTGCAGCGGGTTCGCGAGCTGCAGGGAACGTTGGTGTCGTCGACGCGACTTGGCATCCCGGCCATCGTTCATGAGGAATGCCTTACGGGGTTCACCACCTTCGGCGCGACCGTCTATCCGACGGCTCTCGCATGGGCCGCCACGTTCGATCCCGGACTGGTCAATGAGATGGCCTCTGCCATCGGTCGCGATATGGCTGCGGTGGGCGTACATCACGCCCTTGCGCCGGTGCTGGACGTGGTTCGCGACTACCGCTGGGGACGGGTCGAGGAAACGTTGGGCGAGGATCCATACCTGGTCTCGCAGCTCGGCACCGCGTACGTCCGTGGACTTGAAGACAACGGCATCATCGCGACCTTGAAGCACTTCGCCGGCTATTCGGCATCGAAGGCGGCTCGAAACCACGCGCCGGTCAGCATCGGACCGCGGGAGTTCGCTGACCACATCCTGCCGCCGTTCGAGCACGCGGTCCGGGTGGGCCACGTGCGTAGCGTGATGAACTCCTACGCCGACGTCGACGGCGTTCCCGTCGCCTCGGATCCGGCGCTGCTGACCGACTTGCTCAGAAATGCCTGGGGATTCACCGGAACCGTGGTCTCGGACTACGGCGCTGTTGCCTTCCTTCAGCTGATGCACCGTGTCGCCGGAACCGAGGGTGAGGCCGCCGCCCTCGCACTGGCCGCTGGCATTGATCTTGAGCTACCTAGCACGTTGTGCTACGGCCAACCGCTGCTGGCCGAGATCGAGGCAGGGCGGGTTGAAGAGGCGCTCGTTGATCGCGCGCTGCGGCGCGTCCTAGCGCAGAAGCTCGAACTCGGCCTGCTCGACGCCGGCTGGTCGCCTGAACCCTTGGATGAGGGCATCGACTTCGATTCCGCCCGAAACCGCGACATCGCCCGCAGAATGGCCGAGTCCAGCATCGTGCTGCTGGAAAACTCGACCGGCCTGCTGCCGCTGCAAACACCCCAACGGATCGCGATCGTCGGGCCATGCGCTGACGACGCGCAGACGTTCCTCGGCTGCTACGCGTTCCCCAATCACGTCATCCCGATGTATCCCGACTTCGACGGCGGCATCGGGATCGTGGCCGAATCGTTGCTGAGCGCGATGCGGTCGGAGCTCGGATCGGCCGAGGTGGATTACGCCCCCGGCTGCGCGGTCAGCGGTGGAGACCTATCGGGCCTCGACGCCGCGGTCCACGCGGCAGCCGCGGCGGAGGTGGTGGTCCTGGCCGTAGGGGATCGGGCCGGGTTGTTCGGTGGCGGGACATCCGGAGAAGGCTGTGACGCGGAGGATCTCAGCCTGCCCGGTCACCAGTCGGAGCTCGTCGAGGCCATCCTGCAAGCCGGTCGGCCAACAGTCCTCGTGGTCGTGTCGGGTCGCCCGTACGCGCTGGGACAGTACCAGGGGCGGGCGGCCGCGATTGTCCAAGCCTTCTTTCCGGGCGAGGAGGGTGGCAGGGCCTTGGCCGGAGTGTTATCTGGCAGGGTCAATCCCTCCGGAAAACTGCCGGTCGAGGTTCCCCGCCATGCGGGCGCCCAGCCCCACACATACCTGGCAGCGCCACTCGGTCAGGACAGCCACGGTGTGAGCAACCTCGACCCGACGCCGGCGTTCTCGTTCGGACATGGCCTGTCCTACACCTCGTTCGGTTATGAGAATCTCCGCACCAGCGCGGTCGAGATCGACACTGCGGGAAGTGTTGAGTTGACAGTCACCGTCTGCAACACCGGAGCGCGAGGCGGAGACGAAGTTGTGCAGCTGTACGCCTCGGATCCGGTCGCGACTGTGACGCGTCCGGTGACCCAGCTGATCGGGTTTGCCCGCGTACAGCTGGATGCGGGCGAGTCGGCCGAGGTGTCCTTCACAGTGCACTCCGACCGTTTAGCGTTTACCGGGCGGACCCTGGAGCGGATCGTCGAGCCTGGGGAGGTTAGGTTCCGGGTAGGGACTGCCGGCAGCACATTCGTGGGGCCCGTCGCGGTCCAGCTCACCGGAGCGACCCGTACGATCCGCGGCGAAAGGGTGATGGACACCCCAGCTACCGTCAGCAATGCGCGCTGAGCCCATCGAAGCGCCCTTCGACAAGCTCAGGGCGCGATACGCGTCAACTGCATAGGAGGAGTCTCATGGCACCGCAGCCCACCAAGGACGACATGTTCAGCTTCGGCTTGTGGACGGTCGGCTGGCAGGCACGAGACATGTTCGGGGAGGCGACGCGCCCTGTGCTGGCAGCTGTCGAGGCGCTCCACAAGCTCGCGGAACTTGGCGCGTACGGCCTTACCTTTCACGACGACGACCTGATCCCACCTGGCAGTAGCAACAGCGAGCGGCAGCGGATCATCGACGAGTTCACCGCCGCGCTGGATGAGACCGGAATGGTGGTGCCCATGGTCACCACCAACCTGTTCTACGACCCGGTCTTCAAGGACGGCGGCTTCACCAGCAATGACCGGAGTGTGCGGCGCTACGCCATGCGTAAGGTGATGCGCAACATGGACCTGGCCGCTGAGCTCGGCGCCCAGATCTATGTCTTCTGGGGCGGTCGCGAGGGCTCGGAGGTCGACTTCGGCAAAGATGTCCGGGCTGCTCTTGACCGCTATCGGGAAGCGTTGGACACGCTGGCCCAGTATTCGATCGACCGCGACTACGGGCTGCGGTTCGCGATCGAGCCCAAGCCGAACGAGCCACGAGGTGACATCTTGTTGCCCTCGATCGGCCACGCGCTGGCGTTCATCAATGAGCTGGAACACGCCGACATGGTGGGCATCAACCCCGAGGTTGGGCACGAACACATGGCGTCCCTCAACTACACACACGGCATTGCGCAGGCGCTGTGGGCCGGGAAGCTGTTCCACATCGACCTCAACGGGCAGAAGGGCCCGCGTTACGACCAGGATCTGGTCTTCGGTCACGGCGATCTGCTGCAAGCGTTCTCCACCGTCGATCTGCTCGAGAACGGGGCGCCCGGAGGTGGCCCTGCATATGACGCCGATCGGCATTTCGACTACAAACCGTTGCGCACCGAGAACATGGACGGTGTTTGGGAGTCGGCCAGGGCGAACATGGAGCTGTATCTGACCTTGCGCGATCGGGCGCGTGCCTTCCGGGCTGATCCGGATGTGCAGGAGGCGCTCCAGGCTGCACGGGTCGAGGAGTTGAGCAGCCCCACGCTCTCGGACGGAGAGACATACCAGGGGCTGCTTGCTGACCGGACCGCGTTCGAGGATTACGACCTCGAGCCGGCTCGTACCCAGGGCTACGGCTTCGCACGTCTGCAGCGGCTTGCGCTGGAACACCTGCTGGGTGTCCGCTGAGATAGATGGGCGGGTTTTGCCGCGAGTACGCGGCAAAACCCGCCCATCTATTTCGCCCCGCCCTCAGACGAGGAGCAGATCAGCCTCTGTCGCAGCGTTGCAGCGCCGACAACGGAGGAATGCCTCGAAGTAGCCCTGCTCCACCAATACCCGGTAGACCTGGAAGGCGACTCCACACGGTCTGGCCACGAGGTCGTACGAGCCATACCGAAGCGTGCGTGCGTTCACCAAAACGTGGCGATTATCCCGATTCATGTCACGGAACTGGCCAACACCTTCATGACCAGCACGGCCGTCGAGCTCCACGATGAGGCCGTACTCGTCGTAGTCGACGTCTGTTCGATACGGAAGACCTGACCGAGACTGCTGTCGTTTTCCCTTCGGCAAGCCATGTGGCCGCTCGACATCGCGCAGATATCGCAGCTCGATCGGCGAGTCCGCCCCAGCCTCGACGTCGGCGAGCAGGTCTCTTAACAGCGCCCGATGACGGTGCCGAGCTCGCCGGCCCAGCTCTTGTCGAAGCCGCTTCACGGTCGTGAGGCGTCGCTGCACCGCAGTTGTGACCAATCCCACCACTTCGCCGGCGTCGCGGGCATCGGCCAGATCAAGGACCGTGCTCTCAATGGGAAGCCGTGGAGGATCGCCCACCGAGCGCGCCCGTACTCCTGCCGTCTCGCGGATGAAGCGCCAAGGGCCTGCGATGTCCGCGCGCCGTCCACGAGGTACCAAGACGTCGAGGGGCTCCGGCGCATCCGCCAACAGATGGTGCAGGAAACCAGATGATTCTGGGCCGAGCCTGGCGAACTGACCGCCAAGCAGCACGCCGGCCCAGGCGAGCGAGTCCCATGACGGCTCCAGCGGAACCGTCAGAAATAGTCCGGGCGCGAGCCGGCGCCACGCTCCAGACGCCACGAGACGGCTCAGACTGTGGCGGCTCAAACCGTGGCCGAGTGCTTGATCACGCGTTACCACGTGTGCTTGCAGGTCAGTGAGCCGCAGCAGGCCATCGGAGACCTCATGTCGTGGCCGCACATGGTGAGTTTGCTGTGCGAGTCGTAGATCGTGTGGCTCGTCGGAAATCTGTGGACCATCCGGCGCCCTGTGCCAAGCGCTGTGGATATCGATCCGTGAGCAACTGGACCTGCGCCTATGCCGGCACCGTATGACCGGGCGAGTTGGACCCAGCTGGCCGCGGCTGGTTGGCCCATCGCTCCAGATCGGCATCGACGGCCGTAGCGCTAAAGATCTTTTCCCGTACGGCCAGGGCCGCCCCTGCAACGCCAGCGTGATCGCCCAGCCGGCTCGGTGCCACGGTGAGATGCGCGGTGGCGAGCGGCTGCGTAAGCGAAAGCAGCGTTTCACGGATTCCCGCGAGCAGCCGCTCATGGGCGTGGGCGATGTCACCCCCGATGACCACGATCTCAGGATTCAGCAGGCTAACGGCGGTGGATAGCACCGACCCCAAGGCCCGACCGGCATCGGTGATGATCCGCACGGCGTCCGGATCCCCGCGGCGTACCAGAGACACGACATCCCGGCTGGTACGCAGTTGATGACCAAGTCGGTTCAGATCGCGCACCATCGCACGTCCGCTCGCGCGTGCGGCCAGACAGCCCACCTCTCCGCAGCTGCAGACCTCCTGGCCACCGACGATCTTGGCGTGGCCGATGTCGCCCTCGGCCGCGTCACGTCCACGGAGCAGCCGACCGTCTACCACGATCGAGGCCCCGATACCGGTGCCAACCTTGACAAACAGCAGCAGGTGGGCGTCGGGGTAGATCGCTGCCTGCTCGCCCAAGCCGAGGAGATTCGCGTCGTTGTCCACGGCAACCGGCACGCCGTAAAGATCATGTATGTGATCGGCAACCGGGTAGTCGTCCCAGCCCGGCATGCTGATCGAGCGGGCGATGCGACCGGTCTGGTGGTCCACCGGTCCTGGCACACCAACCCCAACGCCGCGCAGGGTGGTTCGATCACGGCCCGCCTGTCGGAGTAGCCGTTCGAGCACCTTGTGCACCCTGTCCAGAACGACCCTCGGTCCCGATCCGATCTCGCTCTCGATCACCCGCTCAGCGAGTACGCCACCAGCGGCCGTGCATACGGCCACCCGACCGTGGGTTGCCCCCAAGTCGGCGACCAGCACGGTGGTCTGGAAGTCGTTGACCCGCAGACGAATGGAGGGTCGGCCTCTTCCGGGCTCGCTCGTCACACCGTCCTGCAGCAGATAGCCAGCCCTTAGCAGCCCGTCGAGTCGAAAGGCCAGGGTCGACCTGGATAGACCCGTTAACGCCTGCACGTCGCTGCGGGTCCGAACCTCGCCCGAACGAAACAGCTGGAACAGCTGCCCCGAACTGTTGGCGACAGCGCGCCGCCATGGCGTCTACCCCTTTTCCGCCCCCGCAGTGAGACCCTCGACCAACGCCTTCTCGGCCAAGAAGAACAGAATGATCACGGGAATCGTGATGACGATCGACCCAGCCATCAAGATTGTGGTCGGCACCTCGATGCTGCCCGACAGCTGACTCAGGCCCAAGGACACGGTCCAGCGGTCTCGCCGCTCGACGAGAAAGAGCAGGGCGAACAGGAACTCGTTCCAGGCGATCATGAAGACGTACAAACCGGTGGACATGACCGATGGCAGGGCCAATGGCAGGCTGATCCGAGTGATCACCTGATAGCGATTGCAGCCGTCAACCACGGCGGCTTCCTCAAGACTCTCCGGGATGGTGTCGAAGTAGCCGCGCAGCATGTAGATCGCGACAGCCACGGTCTGAGCGATGTAGACCAGAGCCAACGCCGGCAGAGAGCCGCGCAGTCCCAAAATGGTGAACGCCGTGAACAGCGGGATGGCCAAGATCATCGGCGGAAAGAGATAGACAGCCAAGAACATGAAGTTGACTGTCCGACGCCCTCTGAAGCGAAGCCGGGCGATCGCGTACGAGCCCGGGATAGCCGCCAACAGTGTGAACAGGACAGTGATCAGCGCGACGATCAGGCTGTTGCGCAGGAACTCCAGGAAGCCCTGGCCCCCGGCGTCTGGGGACTTCAGCACCCGCGCGTACGCGGAGAAGTTGATCTCTGACAGCTGTGGCAGCAGCGATCCAGGCTGCAGCAACACCTCCTCGATCGGGCGCAGGCTGAGCACGAACATGTAGTAGAACGGCACGACCGTGACCAACAGCGCGAAGATGATCACGACCCAGCGGCCGATCCCGAAGACGCGGGTCTGGACCGCGTCACGCGACGAGCCGGTAGGGGCAACGCTGGTACGGGCCGGAGTGACGGTGGCGGTGGTCGTGGTGGTCACAGCGGAGACTCCTCACTGCGCTTGCTGGCCCGCGTGTAGATGATCATCAAGATCACCAAGGTCATGGCAAGCACGAGTGCCTGGGCAGCGGAGGCGCCGAGGTCGCCGCGTGAGACCAGGTAGTTGTAGACCCGGATGGCGACAACCTCCGTGCCGGCGCCACCCCCGGTGAGCAGGTAGACGTCGTCGAACTTGTTGAAGGTGAAGATGAATCGCAGGATGAACAGCACCGATATCACCGGCCACAGCTGGGGCAAGATCACGAAACGGAACCGCTGCCACGGTGTTGCGCCGTCCACGCGGGCCGCCTCCTCCACATCTCCCGGCAGGGCGCCGAGCCGCGCGGTAATGAACAAGAACGCGAACGGGAAGTATCGCCAGATCTCGAAGACGATCACTGTGGCGAGCGCCGTACTCGACTGCGACAGGAACGGGATCCCAGCGTCCCAACCCAGGTATTTCTGACCCCAGGCGTTGATCAACCCGTACTCCGGATTGAGCATGGTCGTCCAAAGGAATGTCACGGCGACCACGGGCGCGACGTAGGGCAAGAGCATCGCGCCACGTATTAACCCGCGGCCACGGAATCTTTCTCGCAGCGCTAGCGCCACGATCAAGCCCGCGACGATTGAACCCACCGTTCCGCCGATCGTGTAGATGAACGTCGTGACCAGCGAGCTACCGAAGCCCGCCGAGGTGAGGACATTGACGAAGTTGTCCAGCGTGTAGCGGCCAAACAGGCCGGTCCGCCGCAGGTTGATCAACTTGATCTTCTGGAAGGCGATCATCACCGTCCAGGCGATAGGGATCAGCACGATGACGGTAACGATCAGCACCGTCGGGGTGATCAGCGCGATGCCGGCTCGGGCATCCCGCGCGGCCAGCGTGCGGCCGCGATTCTTGTGAGTCGGGGGCCCTAGTTGGGCCCCCGGGGTTTCGGTCAGTGTTGCCATGAGATCACTCCAAGCCCTTGTTGATCTCTTCGACCGCCTTCTGAGCCTCCTCTGCGGCTCCGGCGGCGTCGACCTTGCCGTTCAACTGATTACTGAGCGCCTTCGGGACTGGCAACTCGGCCAGCATGGCACCGGCGAGCGCGCCCTTGCCTTGCTCGATGCCCCAGCGCTGGAAGGTGTCCGGGCTGTTGGTCAGCTCCTTCAGTACCTCGGGGCTGTAGATGCTGGACAGCTTGGCTTTGGTGTCCACACCTGCCTCGAGGTTGGCCCATCCGTCACTAAACTTCGTCGGCTCATCGGCCGTACCTTTGCGGACGGGCACCTTGCCCTCGGGCGCTAACGCCAGCCAGTCGAGGTACGCATCGTTCATCATGTACTGCACGAAGTCCTTCGTCGCGCCCGCTGCACCGTCGGTGATAGCGAACGAGGTGATCTCGCCATACTGCGCCGGGCCGCCCATCGGTCCGGACAGCGCAGACACGATGCCGGTGTTCTTTGCCAGGAACTCCTTGTCGGAGCGGCATTCCTTGCAGGTCGGCAGCGCGTCTTTACGCAACCCGGCCATCTCGTCGAGGATGAACGACGACCAGATCGTCATCGCCGCCTTGCCGGCGAAGTAGGCGGCTCGCGTCGAGTCGACGTCCTGGTTGCCGGCCGGCCCGTACTTCTTGGCGAGGTCGCCCACCGTCTGGAAGGTCTGCACGCAGTTCGGCGAGGTAAGCGTGATGGCACCTGCACCATCGACCAGCTGGCAGCCGTTCGCCAGCGCGAGATGCTCAAAGGTCTGCTGGGTGAACGAGTCTCCGGGCGCGGTCGCCAACGTGATCCCGGAGTGGTCGGCGGTCTTCATCTTCTCGGCCGCCTTCAGGAGATCGTCATAGGTCTTGGGGGCAGAGAGGCCCGCCTGGTCGAACCAGTCCTTGCGGTAGAGCAACAGTTGCGCCCAACCGTCACTCGGCACGGCCAGCTGGTTGCCCTTCGTGTCCTGGGTGAGCTTCAGCGCGCGTTCGGAGAAGGTCCCAGTGCCGAGCTTGTCGACAACCTCTTTGGACGCTCCGGGGTCGAGCAGCTCTTTGGCAGAGAGGTCCTGGACGCCCGACAAACCGATGGCGGCGATCACGTCTGGCAGCTTGTCGGCCGCCGCGGCCGAGGTGATCAGCTGGGGGAACTGGTCCTCGGCCACGGCAACCACGTCCACCTTGTTGCCGGTTTTGGCGCTGTAGTCGGCGGCGATCTTCTTGGTGGCATCAATGCGCTCTTGGACGTCCTCGAGAGTCCACATCGTGATGGTCTCGGCGCCGCCGCTCTGGCCGCCCTGAGCTGCCGGATTCATTGTTTGAGCCGCACGCCGTCAATGAGGCGACCGTGCACAGTGCGGCGGTGAGTGCGATCGCTCCGGCCCGTCGTGGGCCGAGCCAAGTAAGCAAGTTGGACACCTTGGTTCCTCACGGGATGGGCCGCAGCACAGCTTCGGCGGCGTGGATTTGTGCCTAGCAAACCATCTATTTATGGATTGGGGCAAGACATAAATAGCGATATTGTCGTCACAATTCAGTAATGCAGTGCAGCAGCTCCCGGTCGCACGCTCGGGCGCGAGCGAACACAAACAATAGGGAGCGTCATCTTGGCCTACGTCGTCGAATTGACCGCTCCGCGACAGGTGAGCGTGCGCGAGTACCCAGAGCCGACCGCTGGGCCAGACGAAATCCGAGTGCGGACCCTGTACTCCGGCATCTCCGCGGGCACCGAACTCACGCAATACCGCGGCACCAACCCGTATCTGGACAAACAGTGGGACACGGACCGAGCCGTTTTCTTACCAGGTGCGCCGACGTTGCGCTATCCGCTCGACATCTGGGGCTACTCGGAGGTCGGCGTCGTTGATCAGCTCGGTACCGACGCAGCCTCACCCGCGGTTGGCGAGGTGGTCTGGGGCATCTGGGGCCATCGCTCTCATGCTGTGCTGCCCGCCACGACGCTCGCCAAGCATGTTCTGCCAGCCGGCCTCGATCCGCTGGTCGGCACGTTTGATCGGGTTGGCGCGGTTGCCCTGAATGCCGTGCTGACGGCGCAGCCCAATCCCGGCGAGACTGTTGCCGTCTTCGGACAGGGAGTGATCGGTCTCCTCGCCACCCAGCTGCTCATCTCGATGGGTTGCCAGGTGCTCGCCATCGACGCCATGCCAGCGCGGCTGGCGCTCGCCGAGCGATGGGGTGCCTTTGCCTTCGATGCGCGCGAGGGCGATCTGGCGGTCAGCGTCTGCGATCGGGTGCCCGATGGCGTCGACCGGGTGATCGAACTCAGTGGGTCGTACGCCGCGCTCCACCAAGCCATCCGGATCGCCGGTCCCGGCGGCACAGTTGTCGCCGCCGGCCTCTATCACGGATCTCCCGGCGCTCTGGCGCTCGGCGAGGAGTTTCACCACAACCGAGTGACACTGATCAGCTGCCAGATCGGCGGCGTACCACCCCATCTGCAGGGTCGCTGGACACGCGAGCGGTTGCACGAGACAGTCATGAAGCTGTGTGCGCGGGGCCGGCTTGACCCGTTGCCGCTGGTCAGCCACGTGATCGACGCGCACGATGCGGCCAACGCGTACGCCTTGCTGGACTCGCCGCCGGACAATCTGCTGCAAGTGATCTTGGATTTCCGCGGAGGTCGACCATGAACCAGACCGTGCGACTCGCCGTACAGGAGCAGTACCTTCGCGGCGCGACCATGATCGAAAAGTGGCAGCACGCTCAGGCGCTGGGCTTCGATGCCATCGAGTTACGAGGTGCCGGGGAGGGCCGATTCGCTGCCCGCCTGCCCGAACTCCGGCAGGCGGCCGCGGCTGGCGTGCCGATGCCGACCGTGTGCGTCGAGATGCTGCATTTCGTTGGTGATTTCGATCCGGCGAAGCGGCGCGACGCCATTGAGCAGATGAAGTCCCAACTCAGCGTGATAGCAGAGATCGGCGGCCGGCTGGCCATGACCCCGGCCTCGTACGGGATGTTCTCCACTCGGCTGCCACCCTTCGTTTCACCTCGCCCGGTCGAAGATGATCACGCTGTGCTGATCGAGGGATTCGGGGAGCTTGCTACGCATGCGGAAGAGGTCGGCGTGGTGATCGCGATCGAGCCGCTCAACCGCTACGAGAACCACATGATCAACACGCTTGACCAGGCAGTGTCACTGTGCGCGGAGATCAACTCCCCGTGGTTCGGGATCGCCGCGGACACCTACCACATGAACATCGAGGAAGCCGACCCGATCAAGGCTCTCGTCGACGCTTCGGACTGGATCTGGCATGTTCAGCTCAGCGACAGCAACCGGCTGGAACCAACCGCGGGACACATCGACTGGTCCATGACGCTGGCCGCGATCGCCGCTATCGGCTACACAGACGAGCTTGCGTACGAGTGCCGGCTCTCCGGGGACATTGACAAGGTGCTGCCGGCGTCCGTCGAGCGGATTCGGCAGCTGGCATGGAGCTGACGAACGCGGAGACAGGTGGGCTGGAACGCAGCGCCATCGACGTACTCGCCTCCAACTGGCACGGGCACGCGACCGTGCCGTCCGGGAGCCTTTACCCCCACCAGTGGAGCTGGGACAGCGCCTTCATAGCGTTCGGGCTACAGCACTGGGCGCCGCGACGGGCCGCGGCCGAGCTGCTCAGCCTGTTCGGTGGCCAGTGGTGCGACGGGCGCGTACCGCACATCGTGTTCAATCCGGCGGTGCGGGAGGACGCATACTTCCCCGGACCGGGTTTCTGGCATTCGACCAATAGAACTGGTCGGCCACCGGTGGCCACCTCGGGCATCGTGCAGCCGCCCGTCCACGCCAGCGCCGCGCGCGCAGTGCTGGATCACGTGCCCGATCCCGGTGCATTTGCGGCGCGCATCTACCCGCTGTTGAAGGCTCAGAACGACTACATCGCGAACCGCCGCATCGATCCACACACCGGCCTGGCATTCATCCTTCATCCCTGGGAATCGGGCCTGGACAACTGCCCATTCTGGGACTCGCCCCTGGCGGCCGTGCCTGCCGACCTGTCGCTGTTCGAGCGGTACACCCGACGCGACCTTGATCACGCGGGCGAGCACGAACGGCCCACGGACGGCGACTACGCACGCTACATCCGGCTCGCGCTCGCGTATCGGGACCACGAATACGACGATGCCTGGGCCCACGATGAGGCGGAGTTCGCGGTTGTAGATCCGGTCTTCAACACGTTGTGGGCGGCATCTGAGCGGGCCCTGGCAGAGATCGCCAGCCGACTTCAACTCGATCCCGCCCCCCACATCGACCGCGCTGCTCAGATCACGGCAGCTCTACAAGATCAGCTTTGCACCCCGGACGCCGAGCTGGCCCAGGCGTACGACATGCGCAGCGGGATGCTGCAGCAGGAAGCAGCTGTCGGCGGTGCTCTGCCGCTGCTGCTGCCAGATCTCGCTCGCCAGATCGTCGAGCGGATCGTCGCGGCACTTGTCGGGCCGCAGTTCGACGTGGGCTCGGCAGCAACTTTCGGGGTTCCGAGCTATGACCGGACGTCGGCCAAGTACGACCCGACTCGCTATTGGCGGGGTCCCACATGGATGAACACAACGTGGCTGATCTCCACCGGCCTCAGGCGGCACGGCTTCTCGGAATTGGCGGCCAAGCTGGACCGTGATCTGGTGGTTCTCGCGCACCGAGCGGGATTTCGTGAGTACTTCAATCCAGTGACCGGGACCGGTCACGGTACACACCGGTTCAGCTGGACGGCCGCAATCGTGCTCCACATCCTGCGCTCTCGGTCCTACCTGGCCCAACCGGTCTCGACAACGTAGAGGTCCGTCTTGCAAGATCATTCCGCAGCTCCCTCGCGAGCGCGAAAAGTGTAGGTGTCGGCCGTTACGGTGCCGTACGACTCAACAACAATGCTTTCGAGTACTGAGATGTCGATCTTGTCGAGATCCTTGATGTACAGGCAACCGACCCCGGTGGTATGCGGCCCTAGCTCCCGGAGCTGCTTCTCGTGTCGCCCGATGCCGTCGGCTAGATAGATGACCGTGGCGGACTTGCGCGGCGCGAAGCCGGCTGCCGGAGCGTCCCCTTCGCGACCGCTCGCGTACTTGTAGTGGTATTGGCCGAAGCCGATCACGCTGCCCCACAATCGCGGGGTCTCGCCCGTCACCCGAGTCATCAGCTCGAGTAACCTCTCCGCGTCTCTTTGTCGCTTCTCCGGGGTAATTCGTTCCAAGTAGGTACCGACCGACGGGTTTGGGTCATCCATACGTTCCTCCTCATGACACTGTGCCAAAGAACCGTCCAGCATGAGCTACAGGATTCGATCAGCCGAGGGCGGCGCCGAACGCGCGGCCCAACAAGTACGTTGCAGCGGCGGCGCCGTAGCCGATCGCGAGCTGGCGCAACGCTCGCTTGAGGGGCGAAGCGCCGGACAAGATGCCGACCACTGCACCGGTGCCGAGCAGGGCTAGCCCGACCAGGGCGGAAGCGATCACCACTGCGATCAACCCGGACGCCCCGAACAGGTAGGGCAGCACCGGTATCAGAGCGCCCGAAGCGAAGAAGCAGAAGCTGGACACCGCCGCGTTCCAGGCCGAGCCGACTGCTTCGTGCGGGTCGACTCCGGCCGTCTCCGGCGCGACGGCATCCAGGTGCAGCGTGGCTAGCACCGTCCGCGCGTGCTGCTCTGCCTCCGGCGGCTGCATCCCTCGAGCCCGGTAGACCAGCGCGAGCTCGTTGGCGTCCACGTCCAGATGGGGGAGTGCGGACTGCGACTCGGGATCGGGCTGGGTCGACTGGAGCAGCTCGCGCTGGGACCGTACGGACACATATTCCCCGGCGCCCATCGACAGCGCTCCAGCCAGCAGCCCGGCAAGACCTGTGAACAAGATCGTCTTCGCATCGACGCCCGTCGCGCCGATCCCAAGCACCAGGGCAAGGTTGCTGACCAGTCCGTCGTTGGCGCCGAAGACAGCGGCGCGGAACGTCCCGGACAACCTTTGACGGCCTCGCGCGGCAAGGCCCCGCAGCACCTCGCCATGGATCCGTTCGTCGGCTGCCATCCGGTCGGTGGCATCGACGTCGGTCTCGTACGGGGAGCGACCCTCGGCGCGTTGCATCAGGGCGAGCACGAAGACGCTACCGAAATGCGCCGCGAGGAAGACGAGCAGTCGCGTACGCAGGCTGCTACGCCGCGGCTGTCCGACGTCGTCGCCGAGCAGTTCCAACCAGTGCGATTCGTGGCGCTTCTCGGCGTCGGCCAATTCCAGGAGAATGTCTCGCTCCTCACCGGTCCGGCGCTCCGCCAGCTTTCGGTAGCCGGCGGCCTCAGATCGCTCGTCGGCGAGATACTGCCGCCAGTGGCGGATCTGACCGGGCGTACGGGTCGGGGACGTGGTCACCTCCACATCATGGCAACAGAGCTGGGTGAACCAAGCTGCTAGCGTTTCGGCAAATGCGTCTTCAGCTGCGCACCCTGACCAGCGCATTCTCCTTGTTCGTTGTCAGCTGCGCCGTGGGGCCTTTGGGTGCTGTGTAGGTCTGTAGGAGGGCAGCGATGGCGTCGTCCGCTGACGCGGGTTCCGGTCGTTTGCTCGGTAAGAGCGCGGTCATAACGGGGGCGGCGGCCGGGATAGGCCGCGCGACAGCGGAGCTTTTTGCCCGCGAAGGGGCGCGTCTTGTCCTCGCGGACATCAACGTCGATGGTCTGTCGACTTTGCGCGAATCGCTTGCGAATGTCACAGACGACGTCGTCGTCGTGACTGCGGACGTGTCGAAGCCGGAGGATACCCACCGGATAATCGAAGCTGCGGTTGAGCGGTACGGGCGGCTGGACATCGCCATCGCGAATGCAGGCATCATTCCGCTGGCATCTGTGGTGGAGGCCACGCCGGCGGATTGGGACGAGGTCATGTCCATCGACGGCCGCGGCATGTTCTTGACTTGCAAGTACGCGATCGAGCAGATGTTGATCAACGGCGGTGGGTCCATCGTGTGTCTGTCCTCGATCTCAGGTATGGCCGGTCAGGCCCGACAATCGACGTATGGCCCCGCGAAGTTCGTCGCCACTGGCCTGACAAAGCATCTGGCCGTCGAATGGGCCAGCCGTGGCATCCGGGTCAATGCGGTGGCCCCAGGAACGACCAACACCGAGCGCGTCAAGCGCCTGGCTGGAGGAGCCGGGTGGGCCGGAGTATTTGGAGACGATCAAAGCCGCCCATCCCATGAAGAGGCTGGGCGAGCCGAGCGAGGTGGCAGAGGCGATCTTGTTCCTTGCCTCTGACCAAGCCTCCTTCATTACCGGAGCCGTGCTCCCAGTCGACGGGGGATATCTCGCGCAGTAGGTACCGCGTCAGCAGCAAATACCAGCGATTCACCAGCACGCCGGTGGAGTATTGGCTGGCGCGATCAAATGCGTGGAACGTGGGCGGGCCGGGCCGGCCAAGATCGCGACCGTTTCAGCGGTCGTCGGCATTCTCGCCTTCATGTTTGAGATCGCCCTCTTTGCCGGCAGGCTCCAGCGTTTGCAACTCGCTCCAGGCGCTGGTGAGGCCAGCAAAGGCGCCTGACTCGCGGGCAGCGACAAGCTGCTCCCACGCCGGCGAGGCGAGCAACACATCCGGCTCAACCGCAATAGAGCGATCCATGAATTCCTGCGGCGGCGTCTGAGGGTCCGGCCACAGCAGGTACTCCTCTTCAGCTGCGTAGACATCCTTCAGGATGGTGGAGCCCGGGTCGAGGCCGACGACCACTGCAGTGCCGGTCGGGGCGGTATTGACCAGCAGGACAACCAGATCGGGCCGCCTCCGGCGCAAGATGTCGATCACCTTGTAGACGTCACCCGTCCAAGGCTCGGTCTTGCGATTCCGCGCTGCCTCAAGTCCATTGCGTGGCAGCACATCGTCGATCACTACGACGCCGGTCTCGGCCATGAACGGTTCAACATTGATGAAGTCGCGCAACGCGAACTCCGACAGGTGCATTCCATCGATGAAAGCAAGATCAACTGGGACTCCGTGGAGGTGGGCCAGCGGATCCTGGCGCGCAAAGAACTCGTCGCTCGTCGACTTGATCAACTGCACGTCACAGTGAATCGGCTTGTCGATCTTGAAGGACGGATCCACACCGATGGAGCGAGCACGCGAGATCGCCAGGCTGTTGCCCGTTCTGATCCCGATTTCCAGATACGTCCGAGGCTGCGTCCTCTCGTGCAGCACCTCCAGCAACTCGTGCCGTGTCATCGTCGGCTCGGGGTGCGATACGAACGGGTCGGGCGGCTGCCAACGCGAAGGCCTAGCGCTAGCTGCGGGCTTGCGTACCGATGAGGTTGCGGGTTTGGTGCCGGGTTGCTTGCTGGGTTTCTTGTTGGACTTCTGGGGCTCTTCGACTGCCAGCCCCTTCGCTAGCGCGTTGCGCGCTCGCCGTTCCGCTCGGCGAATCGTGTTCGTACGCTCGCGGCCGATGGACGATTCAAGCATTGAGCCGACCGTGCTGCGAATGCCCAAAGTGTGCTCCTCGACGAGGCGGCGTTTTGGGGTCACCGTAGCAAGGTCGTACGACGATGGCCTGCACCGCCTTCGCGCAGGCGCCCGATCCATACAGTAGATTCACCGAGCGAGGAGGCCAGCATGCTATTGGTGCCCAAGCAGCTCAAGCGCGTCGGGATGACGGGCAGTGTTGCTTATTACGGCGGCCGACTCACGCCTGCCCAGGCTTACGCGGCGTCCCATCCGTCAGTGCCACCGCCGACTTTTGCGGATCCCATGACGACTGGGGGCGGATTCGTCCGCGCGCCTGTACCGGCGCAGGGAACCAACTTTCCCGCACAGCCAAGGCCCGATGCGCAACTGGCGCTGCAGCAGCTCTTGGATGCAGGCGTGATCACGCAAACCGAGTTTCAGCAGCTCAGGGCGCGGGTGTCCACATGACCGGGCCGGTTCAGGTGCTGGTTGTGGGATTCGATCAGCCGACGTTCTCCGGTGAAGTGCTGGCAGAATTTGCACGGTTGCGGGACGCCGGCATCGTCCGACTCGTCGACGTGCTTGTCGTATCTCGCAACGAAGATGGCGCGCTCGAGACCGTGGAGATCACAGACGCGGTTGGGGCGAATCTTGGTGGGCTGGCTGCCGAGGTGCTGGCTCGGCCGGAGGGTGCCGTCGACGGGGAAGTAGACGCAGCTGACGTTCGACGCCGCTTCCATGTGGTCTCTGGCAGATGCCATACCAATTGGCGGTACGGCGGCCGTTGCGCTCATAGAGCACGTTTGGGCCGCTCCCTTGAGCGCGGCCATACAGCGGGCCGGGGGCACCTTGTTGGAGGAGACCTGGCTGGCGCGGCAGGACGTCGAATTGCTCGAAAGCTTGAACGCACGCCAAGATCAGTAACAAGTGCCATGGGCCTACGCGCCCACGACCGAGGAGGATCAAATGTCAGCCGCCAACACTCCCAAGCCGGTTGCGGGCAAAAGGGTCGCGATTGACGCTCCCCGCCTCTGGGGTGGCGGATTGGCAACAGCGGTCGTGGCCGCCCTGGTTGCCGTCGTCGGTGTATTGGTCTGCCGAGACCTATTGCAGGTGAAGGTCGTAGAGCCTCCGCTACTTCCTGTCTCAGATTCGTTCGCCCTGAACTATGCCGTGACAGCGTTCGTGGCGGCTTTGGCGGCGACCGGTCTCGCTCACCTGCTTTCGGTCGTCACACCGCGACCTCGAGTGTTCTTTGGCTGGATCGTTGCTCTCGTCACGGTCGCCACAATGGTGTTGCCGTTCGCCTTGGAGGGAAGCGTCAAAGGCAAGGTCTGCGCAGCGCTGATCAACCTGGTGATCGGCGTGTGCATCGCCAGCCTATTGTCGGCGGTGCTCTCCCGGACGGTCGTCGACGCCGAACGATCTTGGCAGCAGCCTTAGTAATCACCGTAATCGGCCAGCTCGGCTCGAACGAGGACGGTCCCGGCGAGCCGATCACGGCACTGGCTGGCGCTCATCTTCATCAGTCGGGCGCGGCTTCGAGCAGATTCAGCACCGCCCGTTCGATCTTGCCGTGGGTCGTGCCGTCGGAAAGATCATCATCGGTTGCGGCCAGTGCTGGTGAGATGGTGGCACCGTCGTTGAACAGGTCGATCACCCGCGGGTCGACATAGGAGGCGCGGGCCACCGCCGGCGTGTTGCCCAGATAGCCTGCCACCTCCTTCATCGCCGCCGAGACGGCGCGCTTGCGGGCGGTGATCGTTGTGGCGCTCTCATTTGCCTCGGCCAATACGACGGCGGCGATCACCGTGCCATGCCAGGTACGGAAGTCTTTGGCAGACATCTCATCGCCGACATGGGCCTTGATGTAGTCGTTGATGTCAGTGGAGCTGACGTCGCGCCACCGCCGTCCGTCCTTGTACGCAAGGAGTTCCGGCCCGCCGCTACGCCGTGCCAGCAGGTCGCGTACCGCTCGCCGCACAAGATCATCAGCAAGTGCTATGTAGCGTTCCTGGCCGGATTTCGCCTGGTAGTTGAAGATCACCGAGCCGTCCTCGATGGAGACATGCTCTTTATGGATCGTTGCGAGACCGTAGCTGTTGTTGCTCTCCGCGTACGCCTCGCCGCCGATCCGGAAAAAGCCAAGATCAAGAAGCCGGAACGCCGTGCCGAGTGCCCGCTCGTACGGCATGCCCGGCAACTGAAGATCACGTGCGACCGCCCGGCGCGCGGCCGGAAGCTGGGCAGCGACCTCCAGCACTTTGTCGTGCTTCAGTCGATCACGCAGCAGCCGCCACTGCTCGTGGTAGAGGTACTGCCGCCGGCCCGCATCGTCCGTGCCGACCGCCTGCAGGTGTCCGTTGGGTACCGGACAGATCCATACCTGTTCCCAGGCTGGAGGAATGACCAGGAGCTTGCAGCGTTGCATGTCTTCGGCGGCAAGGCGGTTGCCGAACTCGTCGAGATAGACGAATCCCTTGCCGGCACGCCGCCGCGTCCATCCCGGGTCTCGTGGTGAGACCCTCCTGAGCCTCGGCACATCCTCAGTACTACCCCGTTTGCCGACTGGTCAGCGTCAGCGGTTACTCCGTCGACCACCGGCGCGACAAGTCCGGACTAAGGCACCTTAGGTACCTCAGACGCCTGACCATCAAAAAGATCCGCAATCTGCACCATGTGCGCCTCCCCGCCTTAGAAACAAGATGGATACCAAGAACAACGAGGAGGCTGAAATGAGCTTGATCAACGATTACACCTACCAGGCCATGACGGATCAGCGGGAACGCGATCTGGCTCGACTGGTCGAGCGCAACTGGAATCTTCGGGCCGCTCTGAGCGGTCGGGAGAGCTGGTGGCACAAGGTGCTGGCACGTCGCGAGCGTCGCATTAGCATCGCGGCCCAGCGTCCGGAGACAGAGCGTGGAATGGCGACGCCCCAGCACCGGGTCGCGCACTAAGCGCGACCCGGTCAGGCGTCAGAACCAGGTGGCACGATAGTGCTTATGGTTCGCGCGGCGAGATCTGCCACCTCCGTGCGCACCGACGAAATTGTCGGGCGCACGGAGCAGCGTGCACAGCTCAGCCACACACTGGACGATGTCATCGACGACGGCAGTCGATTTGTGATCATTGGTGGCGACGCAGGCGCCGGCAAGACCACCGTCGTTGAAGCGTTTGTGGCCGAGCTGTTCGGCCCACTGGCCGATCGCAAGGCGCAGTTGATCCGCGGGCAGTGCGTGCCGATGGGTGGTGAGGGGCTGCCGTACGCGCCAATTGTCGGTGCGTTGCGGGATCTGGTGACTCAGCACGGCCGCGAGCAGATCCTGGAGTGGGCCGGCGTTGGAAGACGGGCCCTTGGTGCGTTGCTGCCCGACCTGGGCACAGCACCGCGGGAGGCTGACGACACCATCCGGTTGCAGCTCTTCGAGGCGGTCACCATGCTGTTGGAGCGGGCCAGTGAAAATGGCCCGCTTGTGGTGATCCTCGAGGACATCCACTGGGCTGATGAGTCCACTCGTCACCTGCTCCGCTTCCTGGCGCGCGCTCTGACCGACGCGCCGGTGATGATCGTTGCGACCTATCGCAGCGACGAGCTGACCCGCCGCCATCCGCTGCGGCCCTTCCTCGCCGAGGTGGGTCGCTTCCCTGGAACCGTACGCATCGAGATACCGGGCCTTGATCGCGCCGAGGTCGCTGAGCTGTTGACCCAGCTGATGGAGCGGCGACCTAGCAATGTGGTCATCGATCTTGTTTACAAACGCAGCGAGGGCATCCCGTACTTTGTGGAAGAGCTCACCCGGTCGGCTGCCCGCGGCTGCATTGACATGCCTGACACGCTCCGGGACGCCCTCAACGTACGCGTACTGAGCCTTTCGGACCGGACCCAGCAAACCCTGCAGCTGGCCGCCGTCGCGGGTAATCGTGTTGATCATGGTCTGCTCGAGGCAGTGGCGGGTGCCTCGGATGGCGATCTCGAAAGCCAGCTCCGCGAGGCGATAGACGCTGCTGTGCTGACCACGGACGAGACCGGATACTCCTTCCGGCACGCCCTGTTACGCGAAGTGATCCATGACGATCTCCTGCCGGGTCAGCATGCCCGGCTGCATGCTCGCTTTGCATCGATCTTGGAGGAACATCCCGGGCTGATGAGCGCGGAGGCGGCTCCGATGGAGATCGCCCACCACTGGAATGCTGCGCATGAGGTCAACAAGGCCTTCCGCTGGGCATTGACCGCCGCCGGCTCGGGTGCCGCCGCGTTTCACGAGGCACTTCAGTTGTATGAGCGTGCGCTCGAGCTCTGGGACCAGGTGAATGATCCGGAATCGCTGGCCGGCTCGCACGCCAGTTTGCTCATGCGGGCCGCGTACGCCGCCGAGGATGCCGGTGAGATCGAACGATCCCTGGCTCTGGTGAACGCTGCCCTGGATGAGATGGGTTCCGATGAGGATCCGCGAGAGCGCATCGAGGCGCTGCTCGTGAAGTCGCGAACGAGGGCCAGCCTGATGACCGCGGGAGGTGTGGAGCCGCTTCGAGAGGCTCTCCGCTTGCTCCCGGAAGACGCTGAGCCGAAGCTTCGGGCTCGGGTGCTCGAGATGCTCGCTCGCCGCAACATGCTGATGGGCGATAGCGAGCATGCCCTCGAGTTCGCGCAGCAGGCCGTCGATGCCGCTGCAGCGGCCGACTCGGACTCGGTCATGGCGAACGCGTGGATCACATTAGGCACGAGCTTGGCCGCCGCCGGACAAGAGACTGAAGGACTCGCGGCCTTCGAGCGGGTTAGTCATATCGCCCGCAGCAGTGCCCGGACCTTACTGCGCTTCTACATCAACTATTCCGATGCTCTCAACCACGTCGGACGGTACGAGGATGCGGCAAGCCAGGCCTTGAGCGGTGTCGAGATGGCGAGTGAGCTTGGTCTCCAACGCTCCCTCGGCGCAATGCTTGCTGGGAACGCCGCCGAGCCGCTGCTCGCTCTTGGACAATGGGGGCGAGCGTCGGCCATGATCGAAAGGGCGCTCGAGCTGGATCCACCCGCCCACCACCATGCTCACCTCCGGCTGCTTCAGGCCTGGTTGTACGTGTGGCGCGGCCAGCTGGATGAGGCTGACGCGGTGCTGACTGAATTCCGTCCCTTGATCACCAATGAGCAGCTCTCCCCGCAATACAACAGCCAGGCGATCCGCACCGACGCCGAGCACGCACTTGCTTTGGGTGATCATCGACGCGCGTGGGCCGACGTCAAGGTATTTCTTGATCATTGGGAGCTCTACGAACGGACCCAGTGCTATCCAGTTCTCGCGCTTGGTGGGGCGGCCGCCCGGGTGCTCGACCAGCGCGACGGTGGCGGACAGCGGCTGGCGCTGATTCGGAAATTCGTTGATCAGGCCGCCCCGGTGCGTATCCGGGCATCCTGGGCGCCCGTGATCACCGCGGAGCTGGAGGACACGGCGCAGGCCTGGCGGGCCGCTCTGGAGGAGCTTGGGGCGTTGCAGGCACCCGCGCATTTGCGTCCGTACGCCGGGCTCAGGCTTGGTCAGCACTTAGTCTCCGGACGAGAGCGGAACGAGGCCAAGCAAGTACTGGCAACCGCGTCAGCAGAAGCTGTCAGCCTTGGCTCGACCCTGTTGGCCGACCGGATTGGTTCCCTGTCCCAGCGGGCGGGTTTCGCGCTCGCTGCGCCGCCAGAGGAGAATCCGGTGGCAGGGCTGACGCCACGCGAGATCGAAGTACTGCAGCTGGTGGCAGCTGGGCGTTCCAATGGGGAGATCGGTTCGGCATTGTTCATCAGCACCAAGACGGCGAGCGTTCACGTCTCCAACATCTTGGCCAAGCTCGGTGTCAGCAGCCGGGGCGAGGCTGCCGCTGTTGCTCATCGGATCGGTCTCACCACCCCCTGATGTGCCCTGAGCTTGGCGAAGGCTACGGTCCCTGATGTGCCCTGAGCTTGTCGAAGGGTACGGTTTCGCGCTTCGACAAGCTCAGCGCGCATTAACCCCAGATCTCAGTCGCGGTGCACGCTGCCGGTGAAACTGATCGCCTCGTGTACGTCGTCGTTGGGATCCACGATGAAGGTCACCTTCTTCAGTTCCTTCCACGGGATGGCAAAGCCGACGGTAGCGATCCCTTCGTCCTTGGGCTTGATCTTGTGTGTGAAGCCACTCTGCAGCTCGTCGGTTTTGTCGATGATGATCTGCGCATCCTTGCCATCGCCGTACTTTGCGCCGATCAAGACGTCCTTCGCGTCATACGACTTCTTGGTCTTGTTTTCAATGCGCACCGACGCGATCACGATCTGCCCGTTCGTAGCCTCGGCACCGCGGTCGGTCTTGCTCGCCTTCTCCGCGACGGTGCCTGCAATCTCGATCAATAGACCGTCGTCGAACTCGGCGCCGTCATCCAGCTTGAACTGCTGCGCCTTCGGCACTTCCGCAGGCGTGGCGCCCGTTGCGGTAGGGCTCGGACTGTCGGTCGACTCAACCGGTGGTGCTTGCGGCGAGCTGGTTGCGGATGGGCTGGGCTGTAATTGGTTGGTTGGCGGCACGCCACACGCGGCCAGAGCAAGGAGTACGCCGGCGAATGCCCCCGGGAGTCGCCTCATAGACCGACACCGTACCCGGGCGCAACTGAGCTCGGCCCAAGTCCGACCGGCCTACGAACTCGATCGCTAAGGTGGACGCGTGAAATGGAAGGTGGTGCTCGCCATCGGGGCTGTCGCCGGCGGCGCGTTCTGGTACGTACGCCGCAAGTCCCGCCGAGCAGAGGCTGATGCCGAGTTGTGGGCCGAGGCCACCGACCCCATCACCCGCTTCGGTGACGCCTGACCTTGGGCGACTCCTGACTCCCTAGAGCCGAGTTGTCAGAATCTGAGCACCAAATATGGTGCCGAGATTCTGACAAGTCGGAGGGCTCGTCTTCGAAATCGGCCATGACACCTCAATCGACGTGTCAGCGTTCAATGAACAGGTCGGTGATCTCATCGGCCAGGTCACCGTCAATTAGCAGGGTTATCACGTCACCTGCGCGTAGTCGGGTGTCTCCGTGCACCGGCACCAGCGCCCCATCTCGTACGAGGATGCCGATCCAGATGTTGCTGGCCAGTTCGGCGACTTCCTCGACGGTTCGGCCGTCAACGACGGATCCGGCGGCGACACTGACCTGATGCGCTGTCTCGGGTTCAGCTTGCAGGCGTACGTTGAGCGCCCATGGCTCCGGCCTCACGGGCTGCATGGGCACTCCTAACCGCCTGGCGACGGTGGGCACAAGGCTGCCCTGAACGACGACGGAGAAGATCACCACAACGACGACGATCCCGTAGAGCCTCTCAGCATCCGGCAGGTTGGCGGTGAGGAGCAGATCTCCGAGCAAGATCGGCACCGCTCCCTTCAGCCCGGCAAACAGCACAAAGGCGCGCTCGCCACGATCAAGCTTTGCGGGAAGCAAGCACAGCCCTACCAGCAGCGGTCGGATCACGAACGCGAGGGCAACGCCGAGGATGAGCCCGGGCACCCAGACGTCCATGCGTGCCAAGACCCTCAGGTCGATCGTGAGTCCCAAGATCAGGAAGGCCACGATCTCGGCCAACCCGGCCAGTGCTGCGTGAAAGCGCTCGATCTCGCGCTGATAGGGCGCGCGGCGCCCGCCGATGACGATTCCGGCCACGAATACGGCCAAGAACCCGGACCCATGCAGCAGTGTCGTCACGCCGTAAAGCAGTAACACGCTCGCCAGGGTCCGCAGCGGATACAGGGCTTCGCTGGGTAGGGACACCTGGCGCATGAACCAGAGCAAGGCGAGTCCCCCGGCAACACCGAAAACCAGACCCACGGTCATCTGAACCAGGAAGTCCGCGGCAATTTGCCCGAAGGCGACTCCAGTGACCCCGCCGGCTGCCAGCAGCCCGCCCATCAAGGCGATCCCGACGGGGTCGTTCGCCCCGGATTCGCCCTCCAGAATGGTGCCGCTGCGCCCAGCGATCTCTTGCTGCCCGAGGACCGAGAACACCACCGCAGGATCGGTCGGCGAGACCGCAGTCGCGACCAGCAGGGCGACGTACCAAGCCAGACCGAAAGCCGCGTGCAGCAAGACGCCGCCAGCCGCCGCGGTGAGGAACGTGCCCAGCAGGCCGACGATGATGATCAATCCAAGGGCCGGTCGGAGCCGCGACCACCCGATATGCCTGCCGCCGTTGAACAAGATCAAGACGAGCGCTACCGAGACCACCTGCTGGACCATCTCGTTGCGGGGCGCCGGTACGCCCGGAACGACGAACACCGCGATTGCGGCGGCAGCCAGCATCAACACCGGCGCTGGCAGCCTCAGTCGCGCCGACAATCGGTTGACCAAGACCGCCGCAAGGGCGACGGCGCCGGTCAATGCAATGATCAGGGCGAACCGAGCCGTCTCGGACACGGGCAGCTCCTCGGCGAAGAAGTCGAGCTCGAAAGTCCGCAATGGTCGGAAATTCGACCCTCAGTCACCACATCCGGTGTCGAAACTCCGCAATGATCGGAAATTTGAGCAGCTAGCAGGACGATTGCCGACCAGACTTCCCGGCACACCGATCCACACATTACGACGTGTCAGCCTCTGAGCGTGCTCTAGCCCTTGAGAACCGCTCAGAACGTGCAGGGTCGCCCGGGCGCCGCCATTGGAAACGTGAGGTCGACGTCGTCGCCTATGGGGTCCTGTGTTGCTGCTTTGCTCACAGCTCCATTGGTCGCCGAATTCCTCTTGGGCGATGTGACGCTGGCTTCGCTCCCTGAGCTGGTCCTCTTTATTCCGCTCTACAGCGGTGGCGCTGCTTGATTAGGGAGGTCGTACGCCGCCGGGGAGGAGGCTGGCCGGCGATCGTTGTACTCGCTGCGGCTTTCGGCTTGGTGGAGGAGGGCCGCGCGACGTATCGCGGCCACAGGAGCAGAACCCCGACGAAGACTCCGACTGAAACTCTGACAAGTCGGACTAGCTCCTGAAAGATGACCCGCGGAGGGTCCAGGTCCCCTACCCTCATCACATGAGCTCGGAGACGATCGAGGACGTCCGCTACCCATGGGCGTTGCCTCGAGGGCTGATCATCCTCCTTGGACTTGCCGCCGCGTTGGGCGCAGCCATTGGCATGAGGGAATTCAACCAAATCCTCGGCCCCGTGTTCTTGGCATTGGTGCTCTCGATTGCCGTTCACCCGGTACGGCGCTTCGCCGACCGCCGCAGGTGGCCGGCTTGGGTCGGTATCATCCTGAGCCTGCTCGCCGTCTACGGGATCGTTGCTGGGCTTTTTGCGATTCTGGTCGTCGCTGGCATCCAGTTCGCAACTCTGCTTCAGGACTACGCACCGCAATTCCAGGCCTTCTTACAGCAGGCCGCTCAACTGCTGGAGTCGGTCGGGGTAAGCCCGCAGAAGCTGCAGGACCTCGCGAACGAGATCAGCCCAAGCAGGCTGGTGGGCGTCGCGGGCAGCCTGCTTGGCGGGCTGGCAGGCGTGCTCAGCGATATCTTCTTCCTTATCGTGTTGTTATTTTTCACAGTAGCTGATGCCGGCGACTTCGCCTCCAAACTCGAAGGCATTACGCCACGCGGACAGCGTCTCGCCGATGCGTTTCGGCAATTCGCTCATGGATCTCGCCAATATCTGGCGGTGGCTACGATTTTTGGAGCGATTGTCGCAACCTGCGACGTCGTCGCACTCTGGATTCTCGATATCCGCTATGCCTGGCTTTGGGGGCTATTGGCATTTATCACCAACTACATTCCCAATATTGGATTCATTATCGGGTTGCTACCACCAACGATCATCGCTCTACTTGATCACGACGTGGTGACCGCGATTATCGTCGTCATTGTCTACTGTGTCTTGAATTTCGTCATCCAGACGATCATCCAGCCGCGAGTAGTCGGCGTAACGGTTGGGCTCTCGGCTACGTTGAGTTTTCTCTCCTTGATCATCTGGGCCACAATCCTCGGCGCGAGCGGCGCATTTCTCGCTATTCCACTGAGTTTGTTCGTCAAATCATTGTTTGTCGATGTCGATCCGGAGCATGACTGGCTGGTGCCACTCTTGTCTAGCGGGAACGGCAAGAACGGCAACGGCAAGAACGGCAACGGCAAGAACGGCAACGGCAAGAACGGCAACGGTAAGAAGGTGGCCGAGGTCGCGCCGACCAAGGGCGCTACCGCAGCCGAGCCCGACAAGGGATCCGAGGCCGAAGGCTCGGGGCCTTAAAGGATCCCGAGTCGCTCAGCGCGCAGCACTGCTTCTCGGCGCGTCTGTACGCCCAACTTCCGATACGTCGACCTCAAGTGTGTCTTGAGCGTGTTCCGCGAAATGAACAATGCCGAGCAAAGCTCGCGCTGATCCAGCGGAGTTGGCAAATATTGCAGGATCTCCAACTCCCGTTCGGAGAGCGGATCGGGCAATTCAGCTCGGTAAACCGGCTGCCGCCGCAAATACTCGAGGAGCTCGATCACATGTTCAGCCCGCGAAGAGATACGACGTCGTTCGGCTTCCAGCACCGGTGTGATTGCCGCAGCAGTTTCAGCGTATGGGCGGCGCCATCCGTGTGCCTCGCTGGTCTGCAGGGCGAGCCGAAGATAGTGCGAGGCTCGATCAGGCATCGCAGCCCGAAATGCCAAACTGGCCGCGCCTAGCAACACTCGTACCCGTAGGGCCTCCGACCTGCCCGGAAGCAGTGCGGACTCAAGTGGCAAGTTGCTGATCAACAACTCCGGATCCATGCCAAGGACACCTGCGCGAGGATCCAGGGCGGTACGTTGCATCACCCACGCCCACAGGTAGGACTGGTGGAGGGTCGCCTCCTTGAAGCCGCCTGGTGAATTCAATGCCAGGTCGAGCGCCTGTGAGAATTCGGCTGCTGTCAGGTGGGCCTCGACGCGAGTAATCGTCCACAAGGATCCAGTCGTTGGCCACTGCCGAAGACGTGGGTGTGCCGCGATCATGTCATCAAGCACGAGCCCGCAACCGCGCCAGTCGTCGTCGCGGATCAGGCGCTGGCGCGCATCAGTGATCGTTTCCAGCGCCTGCCGGATCGGTTCCGGAAATGCCGACCGAGCTTTGCTGTCGCCAGGATGATCAGGTTGCGTCGGACCGTGCTCCCCGGTTTCCATCTCGAGCCATTGCCATGCCGACCACGTGGTTGCCGCGTACCCGGGGACGCCTCGTGCCCCCTCACGGTCGAGGAGGGCTGAGGCGCGATTGA
The DNA here is from genome assembly GCA_963808905.1 of uncultured Actinomycetota bacterium. Taxonomy (GTDB): domain Bacteria; phylum Actinomycetota; class Actinomycetes; order Propionibacteriales; family Propionibacteriaceae; genus Microlunatus. The sequence continues at coordinate 87,268 of CAWEHO010000031.1, read as the reverse complement.
GATAGTGCCGAGCCAATCGAAGATCACCTGCGACGACTGCGGTCCACGCTCGGATTTCAAGATCACCTAGCTGCAGCTTGGGGTATGACTCCGCGTTGCCGTCTCCCGATTCGTTGAGTAGCCGCATCGACGGTGTTGGCTGGACCCTCAACGAAAAAACAAGCCGCGTGCAACTGATGCGACGCAGAGCGCAGCGCGTCCCACGCGGCCGCAGAGGCCGATGTCGAGTCAGGACCGGAATCATTCCCCAGAATGTGGATCGCCTCATCCGTTTCACCCCGCTCAGCCCACAGCCAAGCCTCGAGGAATCTGAGCACCTCGGCTTCCAGCTTTGTATTGGCAACAGGGAGACCATTGCAGATCGCAGCGATTGATCCCATAGCCTCCTTGCGAGCGCCAGTTCCGATCTTGAGCAAGATCGAGGCCAAGCGCACGCTCAGGTAGGCGTTGAATTGACCCTCCGGCAATCGCCCGAATGTATTCCGAACCCAACTCCAGTCGCCGGACGCAAGGGCGACACAGGCGCCGGCCAGAACTGAGTCGGCGAGGGCATCCCATGACTGGCCTTGAACCGCCAATGGCGCAGCGCGAACATGCTCGCCATGTCTGGCAAACCAGTGCGCCGCCACCGCGGAGAGCCGCCGGACATCCCCAGGTGAAGCGCGCATGAGTTCGGCAAGCAGCAGTGCACGAAACATCGGGTGATAGCGATAGGGCCAGCGTTGTTCGGAATATCGATGAATGAATCCCGGCTGAACATGTGCCCGCTCCAGCAAGAGCGCACTATCGGAACGGCCGGTGAGCTGATCAGCCAATTCTGCGTCGAGGAATTCGCTCACCGACGTCTGAAGCAGGAACTCGCGAAGATCATCTGCGGTATAGGCGAGAGCCTGTCCCATCAGGTAGCTGCCCACAGCAGTGTCACCCTGCAGCAGATCGGCGAAAGCTTCCTCCGAATGCGCGCCATGTGACAACGGCGTCGTTGAGAGCCGGAGTCCTGCGGGCCACCCCTCGGTGTAGCGCCAGAGCGCGTGCTCCTGTTCAGGGGTAACGGAAATATGGTTCGCTGCCAGGAACAGCCGGGTTTCAGCTTCATCGAACGTGAGCTCATCGGCTCGGATTTCCGTCACCTTGCCGGCCAGTCGGGCCTCGTGCAGCGCGAGGATGGGGTCGCTCCGGGTAGCGATGACCAGGCGTCGGCTCCCGCTGGCCCGCCGTAGCGCATCCCTGAGCGGCCCGCTGCCGTGCTGACGCTCGAGAAGATGCAGGTCATCGATGATCAAGGTCACAACGGAGAGGCTCAGTGCATCGCTGACCTGATGCCACAGCTGCCACTGATCAGTGATCTCCGCGGGGTCGAGACGTATCACCGGCCCCGCCTCGGGACACCATTGCCGTAGCAGCGTCGTTTTTCCATAGCCGGCAGGGGCAGAGACGAGCGTGATTGGTTGCGAAGCGCTCCCACCGAACGGGAGGAGCCTTCGCCGAGTGATTACGCCGCTTTGAAAGATCGCCATCCTTCCGCTGGAAGGCCATTCGCCTGGCCGTCAAGGATTTCTCGGGCCGGAATCCCTGACTAGGCTACGGCGATGGTTGGCTCGTCTTCCCTTGAAAACGCGCCGTGTTCCATGCTAAAGGCGCGGCTATTTCACGTCTACTCGGCCCTCTGACGCATTTCCAGCAGCTCTATACCGAGATCTTGCATTGCCTGCAGGGCGCCGTGGAGCTCCGCTTGATCGCGAAAAACTCCCACCAGGATCGGGCCGTTAGACGTCGGCTCGACGTGCAGCCCCAGTGGTTTCAGCGCCGCAACGAGCGCGTCCGTCAGCTCTCCGCGTACCCGGATCTCATACGTCAGGCGCTCAGCGCCACGAGTCATGATCGTGCCGCTGTCGTTTGGCCGGTGGTGGCCAACGCCCAAATGATTACTACGTCGATTGCAATCGAGCACGATGGCCCAGAACGGCTGCGACGGAAGCCACATGATGTTCAATACGCCATTGACAACAGCCAGGCCAATGGCCGTCCAGATCGCCCAGGACGCAGCTCTCAGCACGAACCAGCCGATGAGAATGAACAACACTCCGAGAATCATGTGTATCCATCCCCAGACCGTTGCATCGAAGCGGAATATGTAGCCGCTAACCTTCGCGAATACCTCGTCGTTGATCACGCCTGCGAGGCCGATGAAGAATTGCGCCGCTCCCGCCAGGAGCAACATCGCGGCCACGAAGACACTTATGCCGAGCGCCCACGGGCTCTCCGCTCTGGCGCTCCTTTGGGACATGCCGCCTCCCCACACTGACTCGAGACGCGATCGTCGGATACAGGCACAGTGCTCTCGATTGGTCGCAACCGGCATCACTCTTTAGGGGTGATCTTTGAGCGACGCAGCTCCGTAGGTTGAGGACGCCCGCTCGGCGGCAGACCTGGGGCGGGTCGGCGCCTGCCGAGCGAGGCCGGGTGGGAGGGAGTACGGCGGCCCGATCCCCTCAGTCGCTGGACACCTCAACGAAGCCAACATTGGTTTCGTTGTGTCCCCTAGCCTTTTGAAGAAACAGCTAGGAGACAGCTCCGGCCGGGCTCTCCGCCTCCACCGGCTCCGGGGGAGTGGGGGTCGGCGGCCGTCCCAGGAACTCGATGATCGCTAGCACAACCAACGCGCAGAGTGCCAGCACGATGATCACTTTTCCAGTCGGCCGATCCCAGAAGACCAGCACCAGCGCTGCGATCCCAAGCACCGCGAACTGCAGCACGCGCTTGTACCTGTAGACCCACGCGCCAAATCGGCCGGTGCGGAAGCCCGCTTTCTCGGCGCCGCCTCGCAGCGAGGCGATACCTCGGCTCAGCGCCATGCGGGTTCGTACCGCGGTCACCGAGGTGCCGGTGAGGAATGCGCCCAGTGCGACGACCAGGCCGAAGACCAAAACCGTGCGCAGCCCGAGCCGCAGGAACCGTACGAGTGTGTCGTAGAAGGAGGCTGCGGCATCGTGGTCCAACACGCCGAGCGGAAGCGCGTTGAGGTAGATCGTCCGAACGAAGAAAATCCCGAGCGCCAGCGCGACCATGCTGCCCGCCAGCCCGAGGCCGGCGCCCAAGAGCGCCCGGCGATGCCCTTTGGCCACGTAGACACCGAGCGCCAACACGATCAGATCCACTACTGGCAGCCAGTTCCCGATCGCATTGAGCAAGCGGAAGGCACCCTGAGCTTTGGTGATGAGATCGGATTGCAAGATCGTGAACGAGGGGTTGATGTCGGGAATGCGACTCGCAAGATCGAACCCCCTGCTCGACCAGTCGTTGTTTGACGTCCTGAATGAAGGGGCCAAGGTTGATGCTCACGGTGTCGTTTGCAATCGTGATTCCCTCGCCAGTCTGGCCTGTAAGAGCGGCGACGAGCGCTTGATGGGCTGTCCGATTGGCGGTCACCCACGCGTCCTTGAACGCATCGCTAGCGACGAATTTCTCGACCTCATCGCGAACGAAGCTCTGAACTCCGCTGGCCAGCGGCTCAGACAGCGCATGCAGTGGGGTCGCAACACGCGGAGGCAACCCGCGCTCGGCGAGAGCGTCCACCGCCTCGTTGGTAAGTCCTTGTACGTCGAGGCGCACGAAGATCTCGGTGGTGATCTTGTTAGCGACTGCATTCTGTATCGCCGGATCGCTGGCGAGCGGAGTGACGGTTGCGACGTAACGGTCGGTGTCGGTGACTAGGTTCTTAGCCCAGACGGCCGCCACCGAGAGTGGCGCCAATATGCAGCCGATCACGATGAGCAAAGTCGCCACCACCGAACGCCACCGTTGTCGCCGCGGTCGACTAGGTGGCACAACAGGAGGTGGTTCGGCGACAGCGGGTGCCGCGGCGACCTGGGAACGCAGGTTCGCTACCTCGGCACGTAGCCGCGCGAGCTCGGCCCGCTCGTCTGCACTCAGCTCAGCAGCCTCCGGCACGGCTTCGCCGGGCTTAGCCGCGTCCGGCACGGCATCGCCGGGCTTAGCCGCGTCCGGCACGGCATCGCCGGGCATAGCCGTGTCCGGCACGGCAGGCTCCGGCACAGCAGGCTCCGGCACAGCAGGCTCCGGCACAGCATCGCTGGGCAAAGTCGTGTCCGGCACAGCAGGCTCCGGGACCGCATCGCCTGGCAAAGTCGTGTCCGGCACAGGAGGTTCCGAGACGGCATCGCCGGACATTGTCGTGTCCGGCACAGCATCATGCGGTGCAGCATCATCCGGCACAGCGGTACCGTCCTGCTCCGCGGTCACCATGGCACGATCTCCCAAAACGACGACGATGGTCATCACCCTTATTGGGTGAAGTTGTACAAGGGCTCCCTTTTACCGGCCGAGATGACGCAAAAGTGGTCAGAAACGACAGCTCTTGATCGGTGTCCAGTTACTCACTAATCAGGACAACAGCCTTTGATCGATCTAAGGCGTCGGATCTGACCACTTTCTTCCTCAGGTGGCTGTTAGCACGAGGCAGATCGCAGAGCCTAGGGCGGCGTGAAGGTTAGTCCTCGGTGTCTGCGTCGTCAGCGGCTTCTGCGGCTCCGGCAGCTGCGGTGCTCTGACCAGCGCCGGCGGCCTTGGCGTCTTGTTCGATCTCGGCGTTATCGGCCTGGATCTCACGGGTCTCCACCTTCTCGGCCTTTCCCATGGAGCCCTTGATCTCGTCCTCCATCTCCGACACGCCAACGACCACGAGCCCTGCCTGGCCTTCATCGAGATACTCACCAAGGTCCTTGAGGTCGCTGCGACTCATGCCAGCCGCCGCGTGTCCAGCAACGGCGCCGAGGACCGCACCGCCGCCTACCGTTGCCGCCAGCAGGCCGCCGCCTATTGCGGCGAATGGGAAGAGCGCGACAACAAGGCCGGTCGCCAGCCCAATACCACCACCGAGCACTCCGCCAACCCGAGTGGGTGTCTCATGCTTCTTGGTGATGTGTACCTTTCCGTTCTCCCGCTTTTCGATCACCGCAGCGTCGTAGGCGTCAAGCATGTTTGCCTTGGTGTGCAGGTCTTTGACCAATTGGTAATCCAACTCCGCGTCCTCAACGCTGGGGTACACCCCGACGTACACCACGAACGTGTCGACCGCCATCTCATCTCCTTTTGATCATGGGCTGGGTTACTGTCCTCGAAAGCCGGTCAGCAGTTCAGCAGTATCGGCCCACCCCCGATCAAAATGCATCACCCCGTACGGGTGAGTCGTCGAAATGCCCTTGGACGGAAGGATCATCCGATTATTCACCCCACTGGTCGCAGTGATCGGCTACCTCGTGGTCGCCGTTGTGCTGATCTTCCCCATCAAGCTGCCTCGTCGAGAGAAGCCACAGTCCGCAGTGAGTTGGACGCACTCACCCTGCCGGGGTGAGACCCTGCTCAGGCCTCGACTGGTGCAGCCTGCACAGCAGCGTGCACGGTCGGATAAAGGTGATCTTCGCCGACAAGATCGAGTACGCCGGCCTCTTTGAGGTTCTCGCTTATGGGGCTGTGGAGGCGGGCGAAAACGAAGGTGATCGATTCCCCGCGCAGCGACTCGATCAGTTCGGTGAGCATACTTACACCGGTTGAATCGATGTGGCTCAACGCTTCTGCGTCGAAAACCAGCCATCGTACGGGGAGCGGTGCCCCGGCGACGGCCTCACGGATGCGCCCCCTGACATAGTTGGCGTTGGCGAAGAACAGCCGATCATCAAGCCGATAGACCAACACTCCTGGCGCGATCCGCGCCGAGGGATGGACGCGCACATCGGCATAGCGGTCCAAGCGCTCAACATAGCCGAGTACGGCATCGTGCGGATCAGCGCTGCGGCGGACCGCGTCCACGACCGACAGAGCGACGGCCAGCAGCAACGCCTGCAGGACGCCCACGATGACGACGCCTGCCATGGTGATCGCAGCGATCGCGACTTCCACCCGACTGACACGGGCGATTCCTCGCCACGCGTCTGGCTCCACAAGCCCGAAGGCGGCGGCCACGATGACCGCGCCAAGGGTTGCCTTTGGAAGGTACTGGATGGGCCCGGTGAGGAACAGCAGAACCAGTGCTATTAAGGACGCCGCGAGGAGTCCGGAGATCTGGGTTCGGGCACCCATCTGATCGTTGACGGCCGTGCGGGAATCGCTCGCGCCTACCGGCATTCCCTGGCTGATGCTCGCGACCAAATTGGCCGCGCTCATAGCAACCAATTCCGTATTTGCATGGACGTGCTGGCCATGGCGGCCCGCGAAGGACCGGGCAGCGAGGATATGGCTGGAGTAACCGACGAAAAAGATGCCGAGTGCTGCTGGCAGGAGGGTAAGAATGTTCCTCGGCCGCAGATCGGGCAATTCGAGACGCGGGAGACCGGATGGAATGTGGCCGACCACCGCCACTCCTTTATCGGCCAAACCGACGATGGCCGACACAGCGATGGCAATGATCACGACGATGAGTGCACCCGGGATCTTCCGAGACAACCGGCGGGCCACCAGCAACGCGGCCAGGGACACCAACGCCACCGCGAGAGTGGGCCAGCTGATGTCCGGGATCTCGCGAATGACTTCGATGAGCTGACCAGGGGGAGTCTCGGCGTCGATGCTCAGGCCCAACATCTTTCCGAGCTGACCGACGACCAGTACCACCGCGACACCGTGGAGGTAGCCGATGAGCACGGGTCGCGAGAAGTAGTCCGCGATCCAGCCCAACCGTGCCAGCCACGCCCCCAAGAACGCGGCCCCGACGAGTAGGGCCAGGAGTGCAGCCAGGGATGCACGCTGCTCCGGATCGGCGACCAACGGAATCACCGCTGCCCCGACGAGAGCCGAAAGAGCGCCCTCTGGCCCGACGATCAACTGACGCGAGGAACCGAACAGGGTGTAGGCAACTGCCGGCAACAGCAGTGAATAGAGCCCGATGACAGGTGACAGGCCAGCGATCTCTGAGTAGGCCAGCGCAGCCGGCAGTGCCAGGGCGGCTACGGTGGCACCAGCCAGCAGATCCCGCCGCAGGGTCCCACCTCGGTAGCCGGGTACGTGCTCGCTTACGGGGATGAGGCGCTGCAGCAGCGGCCGGCGGGCGGCAGGCTGGAACGGCGATGCCTCGCCTTCGTCGCTCTTACCGGCGCCGCCGCCGCTGCTTTTCTTCATGAGAACGTGCGGGCGGGCGAGATCACTCTTCGGTGAAGACCTCGCGCAGCTTCGCCTCCTGCTCAGCAGAGAGGTTGCTCGCGATCAGCTCAGCATTCGTGTCCTTGAACGTGTCCTTGATGCGATCCGTGACGGCATCCGAGCTCAGCACGAACAGCGCTGAGGTGCCTGGTGTGACACGCTGCTTCACACTGTTGATGAAGTCATCACTAATTCCGACGTCAGTCATCGAGCCGGCCAGGGCACCGATGCCGGCGCCGATAGCAGCTCCGAGCAGCGGAACGAAAAAGATCAAGCCAAACAGCATGCCCCAGAACGTCCCGCCGAGTGCCCCGGCTGCCGTCATATTGCTCAATTGACGGGTCTTTGGCTTCTTCTTGCCTTGTTCCCACGAGACCACAGCAGCATCCTGGATCTTGATCAACTCCTGGGACTGCAATGCTTGCAATCTCTGAGATGCCTGCTCGGCACCGTCGACGGTGTCAAAAGCCCATGCGGTCAGTGTCGCCATACGGAGTACTTCCTCTCTGTTTGCTGGATCGCCAGCTGATCGATGGATGCGATCCACCGGAAAGCATATGGATCCCCGTGCTCGCCGCCTCACTCCCGGGGTGATTCTGCCAGTAGTCAGCCGTGTTCAGGATTGCTCAGATATCCGTGGAGCCGGTCGTAGCGACGCCGGGCGATCTTGGTGGCAACCACCGGCGCCAATGCAAAGGTGATCAAGCTAACCGCCACAGACACCACCGTGCCGGTCCACAGCCCGGCAGTGTTGAGCTGCTGCGGCGGGTAGCCCTGATGCGCATTGATCCAGATGATCAGACTTGGCGTGAGCAGCAGGATCGCGATCACCGGCACGACCATGAAGGGAAGAAAGACAAGCAGACCCCACCGGAGCAAGGCTGCCCGCCAGTCCGTACGGTGCCGCCATCGCCAGACCAGCTTCTGCGGGTGATAGGGCAGCCAGAGCCCGACCCACGCTGCGACGCTCAAGACTCCGAGCGGCAGAAACAGCAACACAATGGCCATGGCGGCGGCGTCGGTGGGTCGGTGCTGCACGGCCCCGATCACCAGAGCGATGAGTGCGGCAGTCGGGCCGACAAAGGATGCCAAGACGAGGTGCTTGACGCGTAGCCACAGGCGCATGGCGGCCGGGTCATGCAACTGCGCAACGGCCCGGACCGCGTCACGGCCTGCCACGTTCGTCGCTGGCGTGTCACCCAGCATCCACATCTCCATGATCAGCGGGAATGCCAATGCGCCGTGCAGCGTGAACAGCCAGTTCGTGATCTTGTCTGGCAGCAAGTACCAGCAGATCGCGACCAGTGCGGCGTTGAAGCTGACCGCAATCAAGTCGTCACGCCGCTCGGTGAGGATCCGCCGGTACTCCGCCTTGATTGCCGCGAAAACGTCGGAAGCTCGGAGCTTGGTCGGCACGGCTCGATTGTCCTGCATCCGACATGCACTGCGAGCGTCGGTTGCGCGAGAGGTGCCCAAGAAAACCTGTCGATTTCGCCCTCGCCCGCACGTGGTACCGGTGAAGCCATTCGACGTTGGCCGGCAACCGGCTGGCCGACTACCCAACAGAGGAGGACATGATGGCGAAATTCCTGTACCTGTACGCCGGCGGTCAGATGGCCGAGACGCCCGAGGCTCAAGAAAAGGCCATGCAGGAGTGGGTTGCCTGGTTCGGCACCCTCGGCGACTCGGTGGTCGATCAGGGCAATCCGTTCGGCGCGGGCACGACAGTCAAGAACGGCGGGAGCAGCGACGGCGGAGCATCCCAGCTCGGCGGCTACTCGATCATCAACGCCGCGTCCCTTGCGGAAGCCGCAGCGAAGGCGGACGGCTGTCCGGTGCTGACGGACGGCGGGAGCGTTGAGGTGTACGAAGCTCTCGCCATGTGATCTTGATCCTGTAGTCGCTCCGGCGTCACTTGCTTCGGCTGAGCACTAGCCCAGATGATGCTCAGTCCGAGCAAGTGGTCACGTTGCTCAGGAAGCGCGAGCAAAACCACGAAGCACCCGGTCCCGATGGACTCCGGGTCGATAGAGGTCCGCCGATCGATGGCGGGCCAGAACACCCGCTGGGCGAGCATGCCGCTCTGCCGCCTCCCGGTGCGCCATCGGCCATCAGTCTCTCGTCAGCTTGCAGGAGGAGCAACCTGTCTGAGTTGCTCGGTCAAGATTTCACCCGCTACGGGTGAGCAGCGCCGGCCCCTGAGAGCGCAGTCTTGTACCGGTCCCCAGCATCGCTGGGGTTTACGCAACGAATCACACGGGAAGGGCAGTAGGCACGCAACATGACCTTTGGGGGTTTTTTCTGGCTTCTGATCTGGAGCTTTTTCTTCGTCTTCTACCTAATGATCTTGTTCCATATCCTGGGCGATCTGTTCCGTGACAAGGGGCTCAGCGGATGGTGGAAGGCGCTTTGGGTGATTGCTCTCATCATCTTCCCGTTCGTCAGCGCACTGATCTATCTCATCGCGCGAGGTAAGGGGATGGCAGAGCGTCAGGCGGGTGAGATCCAGGAGGCGCAGGCGGCGACCGACTCCTACATTAAGCAGGTGGCCGGTCGGGGCAACCCGGCAGACCAGATTGCCACCGCCAAGGGTCTGCTCGACCAGGGCACGATCAGCCAGACCGAGTTCGACCAGCTCAAGGCAGCAGCGCTCGCTTGATCATCGCGAGCGCCAGCTAGCAGAGTCCAAGTGCGCGACCCCGGCGGACGGCATCCGCCCGCCGGGTGACCGATAACTTCTGGAACAGTGACCGCATATGCGTCTTGACTGTGTTCAGCGACAAAACGAGGTCCGCGGCGATCTCTTCGTTGGAGCAATACTCGGCCAGTCGCTTTAGGACGTCGGTCTCACGCATCGTGAGTGGCGCGACGAACAAAGGGTCGTACGCACCAGGATTCACCAGGCGGTGATCAACGGCGTTCATCGTCGGCTCCGGTACAGATGCCAGAAAGGCTGAGTGCCGAGCCGACAGGCCAGAATCGCGTGCGACGATGGATCGCAGCCAGTCGCCTGCCATCGCCACGGTCATTCGCAGCTGTTCCCTCGTCGCCACGCGCAATGCGCGATCAACTAACAACTCGGCTCGTCGAAAGTTGCCGTTGCTCGACGGCCAACTGAGCAACGAGCAGCCAGCGCTGGACCTGAGTAGCAAGGGTCGTGATGATGACAGGGTCGGATGGGATTCGGGCGACCATCATCTCGGCTGCGGGTAGATCGCCTAGCCGCAGCAACGACCTGGCCAAGATCAACCTTGCTTCGGCGGGTGCGAGCTCAGGCTCGGGCGTGAGTGTCGCAATCGCCTGCTGCGGTTCGCCCGCTGCCAGCCACGCTTCGGCCCTCGCGATCAAGAGTCGATCCGCGAACCAGCCCGCCGCTATCTGCGAGTCGATCCTGCCGATCGAGGATAGCAATCTGAGTGTCGTCTCGGGTTCATCGGTGATCATGGCCAGCCGCGCCTGGGTCAGCGCTTGAGCAGCGCGCAACAGCGGATCATGATTGTCCGCACACGTCTGGACGGCATGATCAAGGCGTTGCGTCGCCTGCTCGACCTCACCACGCTCCAGGTGTGTCCAAGCGGTCGCAAGGTGGGCGAACCTCACACCGCTCTCGCTAGCGTCAGCCTGCCGCTCGGTGAGTACCGAGGTCGCATACCGCGTTGCTCGGCCCAGGTCTCCGCAGAATGCATCAATCCACGACAGTTGTCCCGCACAAGCCGCCCGTGCGAGCTGTTCGGCATCGGTGGCATCACCATTGGGTGACCCTCCGAAGCGACCGGCACCTCGCTCCAAGGTCCACCTTGCGTTGTCGACGTTGCCTCTCAGCAACTCGAAGCCGGCCACGTAGTAGTCGATCATGGGGGACAGTTCAGGCGCCCGGCTTCGCTCCAAGGCTGTCAGCTTGACCATGAGATCGTTGAGCTGGCCGGCCTGCGTAAGACCGACAACTGCGTCCCCTCGTTGCCGTGCCATGGCCATGTTGAGGAGCGCAAGGCTGACCAGCTCTGTTGCCTCCGGCTGAGCAGCTTGGTTCAGCTCTGACCCGGCTCGCACAAGGGCTGACTCAGCGATATCGAACCATGAGTGTGCCAGGGCGGCAGCCGCGAGCAGCAGCGGCTCGGACTCACCGAACTCGCTTGTATTCGACGATCAGTCGTACGACAGCGCCGTCGGAGCCGGCCAGTATCCGCGGGACGGCCAGCGACCGTACCAGGGCTCTCGCAGCCCATGCCCAGTCACCGGCCTCCGTTGCACGCTCAATTGCCTCGGCAGGATCGTCCGAAGCCGAGCCAATCAGCAGGAGAATCAGCGACCGATCCGGTTGAAGATCATGAGAGCTCTCGGCGGGCGGTCGTTCCGACGACTCGTCCAGCACGATGATCGGCAAGCGCCGGGTGAGGAGAGCGGCAGCTGTTTGCTCCCGGAGCGCAACATCCGGATCGTGGCGAGCAGCCAGCAGCGAGACGCTTGACTCGATACGTGGAGCTACTAGATGGTCGGGCGGAGACAGTGAGACAGGCGCCTCGAGGATTGATTTCATGCGTGAGCTATGGCTCTTTTCCGCCTCATGGACAGTGCTTACCACCATTCGGCCGGACCTCAGGGTGAGCTATCCTCACCCGTCGGCGATCTCACCCGGGTGATTCTGACGACTTACATCTGGCGACTTAGATCAGTAGGCGCTCGCGGCCGATCTTGACAGCCTCGGACCGGGAGCGGGCGCCCAGCTTGCGATACAGCGCCGTGGTGTGTGTCTTCACAGTGTTCGGCGATAGGTAAAGCTCGGAGGCGATCTCACCGATGCTCAGAGAGCCGGCGAGCCGGCGCAGCACATCGATCTCTCGCGCCGTAAGCGCCTCAGTATGCGGTCCTTCGACATGGCCTTGCCGCAGGCTCCGCTGCGCGACGTCCAGTCGTGCGATCATGGCCGACATTCCCTGTTGATCCGACATTCCCTGTTGATACTGCCGCATCAGCCGCGCCACATCATCAAGGAGCCGCCGTGCTAGCGGCAGATCCCCCGACATGATCGCCACGCGTCCCATCACGAGCAGGTGATGAATCATCGGCCACGGGCTTACTCCAGGATTTTTCCTGAGAAGGTTGAGCCCTTGTTCGAGAGTGACCATGGCCTCGGTCAGTTGGCCGGAGGCAGCCTGGCTCTGCCCGAGTGCGGTGAACGCCATGGAGCCGGACGGTAGGGCGCGCAAGCTTCTTGCCTCGACAACCTCCATGGACTCTTCCGCTGACTTGCGGCTGCGGTCGAACTGGCCTAGCTCAGCTTGGGTCAGCGACAGGGAGGCTAGAGCCATGATCCGGATCAGCGAAGGCGCGGCCTCGCTGTAGGCAACGTTGGGGAGGACGCGGGCCGCCGTATCCAAGTCACCGATCACATAATTTGCATGACCGAGCGCTGTAGTTGCCACCGCGTACCACGGCGTGTTGCCGTCCGTCTCGAGCTCCGCTGCGCGCCGGGCCGACGCCAACATGTCCGACGGGCCACCGAAGCCGAACAGCCCGCGGATCAGCGCCACGACAGATTCGACGGACTTTGTTCCGTCGGGTAGTGCCCCGTTGCTCGTCAGGGTGCTCAGTTGCGCAAGCAGGCGGGCAGATTCGTCCTGTTGGCCTGAGAATGCCGCCATCCACGCTGCTGTGACCAGGGTTGGGGTGCTCTCGCCGGCGGTTGAGGACTCCAGGGCCCGAAGCCAGCTGCGCACGGTGGTTCCCAGTCCGGCATCGAAGTACTGCATCCAGCTGGCCTGTACGAGAGATGCCGCACGATCGCTGCGGCCAGCAGCCAGCGCATGGTCGATTGCCGTGTCGACGTAGCCATTCTCACTTAACCAGTCCGCAGCACGGCCATGAAGCATCGCCGCACGCTCTGGCTGTTCCGCCTCGAGCGTGCTCCTGGCGACCGCGCCAAATAGGTGATGGAACCGGAACCACTGCCCCTCACCGTCGAGTGGGATGAGAAATAGGTTCGTGTGTTGTAGATCACGCAGGATTCTGGCCGACCGGCGCTCACCATTCACGTAATCGCCGAGCGGCGCCGAGAATCGATCGACGATCGACATGTCAAGGATGAACTGGCGCACATCGTCCGACTGCTGACCGAGTACTTCCTCGGTGAGATAATCGCCGATGAAGCGATTGTTGCCGCTGAAATGGTGTACGAATTCGCTCGGAGCTGGGCGACCAATCAAGGAAAGTGTTGCTAGATACAGACCCGCTGGCCATCCTTCGGTGCGAAGCATGAGTTCTGACATGGCGTCGTCGGATAATTGGACGCCATCGGCTGCCAAGAGGGAATATGCCTCATTAGTGTTGAATGCAAGGTCATCAGCACGGATTTCTGACAACTGTCCAGCGGCTCGCATTCTCCCAAGTCGCAGGCTCGGATCAGCACGCGTGATCAAGACCAGATGCGCCTGTTCCGGCAGATGCTTGACAAAGAAATCTATTTGTTTATTGCATTCGGCGGATCGGACGATGTGGAAATCGTCTATGACGATCACTACGTTTTGGGATCGCACCGCAATCGCGTCGACGATGCGCGGCAGCACCCCGGTCAGCATGTCATGGCCGCCGGCGGAAACAAATCCTGCAACGTCCCGCGCGATTTTGCAGCCTGCCCGGTCGAGGGCCGTAGCAATGTGCGTCCACAGTCGCACTGGATCGTTGTCCGGAGCTTCGAGCGAGATCCAGGCGACCATTTCAGGCCGAGCCGGTGACGCCAGCCACTGCGTGACAACCGTGGTCTTGCCGTAACCGGCAGGGGCGGCGATCAGTGTTACCGCACGTCGCGTGGCGCGCTGGAGCTGTTCAAGGAGGCGAGTGCGGACCAACCACTCAGGTCGTGGAGGCGGCGGTCGAAGCTTGGCTTCGACGATGTAATCGACAGGCTGCGTGTCCTGGGTATTGCTACCCCACTTGAGGCGGCTCACTTCCGAACACGTCCTTTGCTTGCGCCGGACTAGGACGGACCCCGAAGTTTCCCGACCCACGGCCGACCCTGCCTGGATTGGATCAGTTGTGAGTATACGTTCGGAAACAGCGTTCTAGTGCCGCCCGGAGATTGTGGCGAGACCCATTCCATCTTTGGGAACCGTCAAAACCCTACCTTGGACAGCCTGCATGTGCTTCATCAAAGCAAATCCTTGGCACCCAGCTGGGCCGCGATTGCCGTCTCAAGAGCACCCGGATCCAGCCTGCGATCTCGAGGCATCCCGTCCAATCACGTAGCTGGCGCACGTAGTAATCCGGCCCTGGGCTCTCGGGCCAGGAGTGCCAGCACGGCAGGGCCCATCACCATGGCCGGCATCAGAGGTTGCCCCTCAACGATCCGATGGATGAGGTGGCGGCGATCTGATTACAGGCTTTGACTGCGCAATCGCTGATTTCTGCCATCCAGTATCCAGGTCGGCATTTGCTTCAGGATCTCTGGGTAATTTCGCACGAGTGCACTACAAGTGGTCTTTGCTGACGAGTTTTAGCTTGCCATCAACCCAGACGGTCAATTTCCTCGAAGAGCCCAGATTGTCACTAATGGGCTCATCTAGAGTCTTTTGGACGGGCGGCGAATTCCCTGATCGGCGTTCGATACCCCTTAACGGGGACATCGCGTCATAGTTGGGTAGTGAGTTCCCGTTCGAGGGCTATGCGCTAGGTCGTCGCCATGATCAGCGCGGCGTCCAGGTAGCAGGTGAACGTTTCGCTTCATATGGATACTCATCCGAAGCAAATTTGAGGAGACCGAAGCATTTGAGCGAACTCTTGCAACCGACCGGTCTGGCAAGATGGCCGTCGTGCATGCGGCGACGAGAGGTATCAAAGTGATCACGCTGAGTACGTGTCGGCGATTCGGCATGGAGAAGGTGAACGGCGGATGACGGCCGCGACGCCCAAGGGAGAGGTCTCGACCGCGGGTGGGTTCAATCGCAGGCTGGCGGTCCTGCTGGCGATGGCAATGTTCGTCCTGGTAGTTGACACGTCGCTGATGAACGTGTCGATCTCGGCTGTCGTCCACGATCTCGGCACCACGGTGAGCGGCGTACAGAGCGCCATAGCGTTGGAGGCGCTCGTATCGGCAGCGTTCATTCTGATCGGCAGCAGAGTTGGTGACTTCATCGGTCGGCGTCGGGCATACGTGCTAGGGCTGGTGGGGTACGGAATCGGGGCGATCGCCATGACGTTGGCTCAGAGCCTCACCGCAATCATCCTCTTCTGGGCGCTGATAGGTGGGCTCGGCGCGTCCCTGCTGCTGCCGGCCATGCAGTCTTTGATCCACGGCAATTTCGAAGGAGCTGAACAAAAGAGGGTCTATGCGCTGGTCGGCGCCGCTGCCGCGATTGCCGCCGCGGTTGGACCGCTGCTAGGTGGCTTCATCACGACCTTTCTTTCGTGGCGCGTCGGGTTCCTCTTGGAGGCCGTCATCATCGTCGTCGTGCTGTCCGGGATCAAGCTGGTCCGCGACGCCCCGTACACGGGCCCGCGCGAGTTGGACGTCGTCGGAGCGGTGCTTTCGGTGCTCGGGATGGGCGGTGTAGTGCTGGGCATCCTCGTGTGGCAGGAAGGCGGCGAGTTCGTCGGCGTGTTGTTGGCGCTCGGCGCAGGAGCACTGGCGCTGCTGGCCTTGTGGCTACGTCGGCGGAAGCGCGCCGGTAAGCCGACTTTGATTGATCCCGGGTTGTTCAGCTCTAAGCCGTTTCGGTTGGGTATTTCGGGTCAGATGCTCCAGCAGATCGCTCTCGGCGGCATGATGATCGCACTGCCGATCTACCTGCAGATGGTTTTCGAGTACAACGCGCTGCAGGCCGGGCTGTCGTTGGCCCCACTGTCGCTGAGCATGTTCGGGATGGCTCTGTTGGCCGGCAGGCGGGCGGGCAAGCGTCGGCCGAGCAACATCATCCTCATTGGGTTCGTGCTGGCGACTATCGGCGTGGCGGGACTGTTGCCGATTGTTCCGCGCGCGGACTCTGGGTGGTATCTGGTGATCCCACTGGTGTTGGCGGGCTGTGGTTTGGGCTTGTTGGTGTCGCAATTGAACAACTACACCCTCTCGCCAGTCTCGCAGCAAGAGGTCAGCGAGGCGGCGGGCGTGAACTCGGCCGGAGGGTCGTTCGGTCTGTCGTTTGGGCTGGCATTCGCCGGTGCCATCATGTTGGCCACGTTGTCGATCACGTTTACGGCGCTGGCCAACAACAGCAGCGTGCTCTCGCCGGGTGAAAAGGACCGGGTGGCGCAAGCGCTCGAGCAGGACGCCGAGGTGATGAGCAACACGCAGCTTGATGAACTGCTCGTCAGCGAACCTCCGGAGGCTCGGCAGGAGATCATTCGTATCAACACTGAGGCCCGACCGATCGCCCTCCAGGTCGCGCTCCTGGTGCCGCTCTTTGCTGGGGTCTTGGGGTCTGTGACGGCGCTGCGGATGAGGCGGCAGCCCGACCCGAGGCCGTCGAGCTCGGTTGAAGGAGCGGTCCTGGGCTGACCCGACTCGAGCTGGTGGGTCAGCCAGCTTCCAGGACAGTCGTGGCTTGCTTCGATTCACCCGTGAGGGGTGATCAACCCAAGTCCGCTGCGACGTAGCGTTCGTCGTTAGTCGAGTCGGACTCAACCAAATTGGAGGCACCATACCGATGGCAAGCACTCAGACTGTCAGCCCGTGGGCCCACGGCCTCGCCGTTTTTGCTGGCGTTGTCATGGTCGTCGGCGGAGCGTTCCAGGCCCTCGATGGCCTTGCTGGCATCGTGAACGACAAGTACCTAGTCGTCTTGCCGAATTACCTTTATGCCTTTGACCTCACTGTTTGGGGCGTGATTCACCTCCTGGTCGGGCTGGCCTTGGTGGTGATTGGCGTCTCGCTGCTCAGGGGTCAGACGTGGGCTCGCGTCGCTGGAATCATCGCTGCAGCGGTCTCGGCGATCCTCAACTTCGTCTGGCTGCCGATCGCGCCCTTGTGGGCCATCATTCTCATCGCGGTTGACATGCTTGTCATCTGGGCGCTCGACGCAGTACCTGCGTCAGCCAACACTGACGCCATCGCAGGACACGCAGGACAAGCAAGCGGCGATGTCGTAGATCCTGGGTCTCACAGGCCGGCTGGCGTGTAACCCTGATGGACGAGCAATGGGCGGTGTATGAGATAACGCTGCACGGTGCACCGCCCGCCGGCCTTACCCTAAGATTTCCGTCGCTGACACTCTATTCAGTACCGGCAGTCACAGTGCTCTCTCGTCGCGTTGTCGATCTGGCCGAGATAGACGGGCTTATCGAGCAGCTGCGCGCAATCGGAATCGCCCCGGTCGAGATGCGCGCGTCGCTCCCCCACTGCGAAGTCCGCATCGAGGGACGCCTGGGTAACTCGATTGTGCGGTATCTGCGATGGGCCGCTCGGTTTGAGCCCGAGCGAACAGTGATCCGTGTCCTAACCGCAGGTGAACAGCTGCAGTTGATCTTGGACGAGCTGGTCGGCAGCGGCACTGGAATCGACCACTTGATCCGTCGTCAAGCCGCTTAGAGTCCGGTACCTTGATGAGCCGGTGACGCTGGCCACAGACTGCCTTCGAGCCGACGGTCTAATCAGCGGGCCCGACGTCACGACGTATTTCGATCAGATCGACACCGGCGTCCCGCAATGCGTTGATGAGACCCCAAAGACCGGCGTCATCCATTCCCACCGCGTGCAGGATCGTGCCGGCAGGCTCTACCGTCTCGATCTGCCGAAAGTTCTCCAGCAGCTCGAGCGGCACCGTGCCCGCGACTCGAATTTCGTACGTCGACTTTCCCATCTGCGCCTCGGATTGGTGGCTCAGCGAACAGAGCCCACAATGCCCGCAACGCGTGTGCCGGGCTTCACCCGTTCCGGGTGAGTCGGCGTCACGATTCGTGCTGAGCTACGTCTTGAACCGTGGCGGCGCGGAGTTGTGATGGCAACATCACCGCGGCCACCAGCCCGACCAGACCCACCACCCCGAGGACGGCCATGGCCAATCCGTACGACCGCTCGGGTGTCACGGTGATGCCGGCAACCAGGATCGTGCCGGCGATCGCGGTTCCGAGGCACGAGCCGAGATTGGACACGCTGCGGGACAGGCCCGAGATCTCGCCCTGCTGACCTTCCGAGAAACTCGACTGCACGACGTTGACCGAGGGAGTCAGCATCACGCCGAGACCAAGGCCGATTAGGAGTAGACCTGGTGCGAACGCCCAGGCTGTTGGAGATCCGGTGACCAGGAGGAGCAGGGTCGCGATGCCTGCAATGGTGACGACAAATCCAGCGAGGATGAGAGTCCGTTGGGCACGTCGCTTCGCAAGGCGCTCAGCGGCAAGCGAGGAGACCAGGATCCCGAGCGTTGCGGCGGTGAAGATGACGCCAGTCTGGATCGCGTTGTAGCCCCGTACGACCTGCAGGTAGGCCGACACCACAAAGGACGTGCCCATGAGCATGAGCCATTGGGTGTTTTGGGTCACCAGGCCGAGATTGGAGGTGCGATTGCGGAACAGGCTCGTCGACAGCAATGGCTCTTTGCCTGCCTTCTCCTTCGCGCGTACCGACCGGAAGAACAAGGCGAGGACCAACGCACCCGCGACGATCAAGATCAGCATCAGCCAGACGTTGTTGTCTGCTGCCAGGATGCCCGTGACGACCAGCACCAGGCCAATCGCTGAGAGCACCGCGCCTCCGATGTCGAACGGCCGGGTTGGGTCGGGAGGCAGCGGATCGGTGAGCTTGCGGCTCAGCAAAACGATCACAACGATGATCAGAGCCTGGAAGATGAAGGCGGCCCGCCAAGTAATGGCGGAGGTGATCAGGCCGCCAATCAGCGGGCCAGCTGCAGCACCTATGCCCCCCAGGGCGCTGATCACTCCGAAAGCACGAGCTCGGGACGTCACATCTTTGAAGTACAGCGTTGCAAGGATGTAGACCGGTGGGATCAACAGCGCCGTACCTACGCCTTCCAAGATCGAGTTGCCGAGGATCAGCACCCCTAAATTGGGCGACACTGCACTGATCAAAGCTCCGACGCCGTACACGATGAGTCCGAGGATGAATAGCCGCTTGCGCCCATACTTGTCGGTCAACTTGCCGCCAGGGATCATCAGCGCCGCCATCACGAGGAGGAAGATCGTGATCGCGATCTGAACGCCCTGAACAGTGGTGTCCAGGTCCTCACTGATATCGGAGATCATCACATTCATGTTGGAGCCTGCGAAGCTGCAGATGAACTGGGCGAGCGCCAGTGGAGCGAGTACGCGTCGCAGGCTGCTCGACCTCTGCTCGGCCGCCGCACTTTGAGCCACGGGAGCATCCTGCCAGGCTCCACGGCGCTGCTTATCACCCCGTGGGGGTGAGGTCACCAGCAAGGTGCCGGCAGAGCATGGTCTTCATCCCGACGTTGAGGATTGAGGCTGATGCCCGACTACCCACTCATTGCCGATCACGGTCTGATCGGAAATCTCCAGACTGCGGCACTCGTCGCGACTGACGGCACCATCGATTGGTTCTGCGCTCCACGGTTCGACTCACCGAGCATCTTCGGCTGCCTGCTGGACCATGATCACGGCGGCCACCTGCGGACTACGCCGACGGCCGACACTTTCAGGCGACAACAGCTCTACTATCCCGACACCGCCATCCTCGTCACCCGTTTCCTCACCGAGGCAGGCGTCGGCGAAATCCTCGATTTCATGCCGATTGTCAGCACCACAGTGGCATCCGACCGGCATAAGCTCGTACGGCTGATTCGGTGCGTACGCGGTGAGATGACGTTCGCCATAGACATCGCCCCGAGGTTCGACTACGGCCGGGAATCGTATGAGACCCATGTCTCGGAGAACGGCGTTGTCTTCCAAGGCCCCCGAAACCGCGATGGTCCTGGATCTCGTTCGCGAACCGGACGATGAGCGACTCGCACATATCCAAATGGCCTCGCAAGACGAACTGCGCGCCGAGCTCACGTTGTCGGCCGGCCAGATGCGCGGGATCGTGCTGGAAACCGGGGAACCGCGACCTCCGCGAGAAATGCGAGTCGCCGAGGCCTGGCGGCTCTTCGACGAGACTGTGCGCTTTTGGAGATCCTGGCTCGCGCAGTGCACCTACACCGGCCGTTGGCGCGAGACACTGGAACGCTCCGCGATCACTCTCAAGCTCATGACGTACGCGCCGAGCGGTGGGATCGTCGCTGCGCCGACGGCAGCGTTGCCCGAGCAGATCGGCGGCGAACGCAACTGGGACTACCGGTACACCTGGATCCGGGATGCCTCGTTCTCGGTGTACGCGCTGCTTGGTCTGGGATTCACCGAGGAGGCGGCGGGGCTGGGTCGCTGGATGCGCGATCGGGTCCACGAGCAGGTTGGTGGTGTGGGCGGCCCGCTCAACATCATGTACCGGGTCGATGGGTCCAGCGACTTGACCGAGGAGATCTTGCCGCACTGGGAGGGCTACCGCGGATCCACCCCCGTGCGGATCGGCAACGGTGCGGCGGACCAGTTGCAGCTCGACATCTATGGCGAGGCGATCGACAGCATTTACTTCGGTGACCAGCTAGGACTGGAAGCCGGACACGTGGGATGGCGCCGCTTGTCCGACTTGCTGGATTGGCTTGTCGACAACTGGAACCAGCCCGAAGAGGGCATCTGGGAGACTCGTGGAGGACGGCAGGATTTCACCTACGGCCGGCTGATGAGCTGGGTCGCATTGGATCGCGGGATTCGGTTGGCCGACCGTCACGGGCGGCCTGCACCAGTGGACCGCTGGCGCGCCGAACGGAACGCAATTTACAACCAGATCATGGACGTGGGATGGAGTGAGGAGCGTCAGGCGTTCGTCCAGCACTCCAAAACAAATGTGCTGGATGCGTCGTTGCTGCGCATGTCGTCGGTCGGCTTCATCTCGCCCACGGATCCGATGTGGCTCGCCACACTGGACGCGATGGACCGCGAGCTTGTCACCGACAGCTTGGTGTATCGCTATGATCCCGGCGCCTCACCTGATGGGCTGCGCGGCTCGGAGGGCACCTTCTCGTTGTGCACGTTCATGTACGCGGACTCGCTCGCCCGTGCCGGCCAGCTCGAGAAGGCACGTAGCACGTTCGAGAAGATGCTCACGTACGCGAACCACCTGGGTCTCTACTCAGAGGAGATCGCGTTGACCGGGGAACAGATCGGCAACTTCCCACAGGCCTTCACCCACCTCGCTCTGATCGATGCCGCTCTTGTGCTCGACCGACGGCTCGATCACCGGTAGTGGACGACTTACACCCGGCGTCGTCAGTGATCACAAGCGTCCAAACGTCCGAATTTCGGCGTACATCTGGGTGACCTTCGGCTCTTCCAGACAGTCGAGATCATTCGGTGCCATAGGCATATGGCATCCACGAGGGACGATCCTCTGCGGGTGAAGATGTGGAGCGGGAAGCCACCAGTGATCGAACGTGCGAGCTCGGCCGATTTGGCGTTTCTGGCGATGGACACCGGAAGGGTGCCGCAGCAATTCGGGGTCATCCTGCTGTTGGAACGCTCCGGTGCTCTCGGCCTTCCTGAGCTCCGGCAAGTCGTTTCACAGCGCATTCGCGCCATTCCACGATTGCGCCAGCGATTGATCACGCTGCCCGTGGGCTGCGGCCGAGCCGTGTGGGTAGATGATCTTGATTTCCGTATCGAGAGGCACGTCCGGGCCATTTCTTGTCCACTGCCGGGAGACGAGCTGGCCTTACGCGATATCGCTCTCTCTGTGATCATGGATCGGTTGCCGAGGCAGGCGCCGTTGTGGTCGGTCATTCTGATCACGGATCTCGCGGACGGCGCAGCTGCGGTGGTGGTCGTGCTGCACCATGTCCTGGCAGACGGCCTCGGTGGGCTGAATGTCCTGGCGGCTCTTGTCGATCCGGGCGCACCGCCTGCCGCCCTGCCGTTCCCGCAACCGAAGCCTCCCCTGTCGAGCCTGGCACGTGACGCCTGGTTGACCCGAGCACGCGGAGTACGTCGGCTGGCGGGGTCCTGGCGATCATTTCGCCAAGCGATGTTCGCCGGCGGAGGCGTCCACCCAGCCCGCGCCGCCCCGTGCTCGCTTGTGCGACCGACCGGTGCACGCCGGAGGATGGCTGTCATCAGGCTGAGTCGGGAGTCTGTTGCAGCGGCAGCACATCGGCACGGTGCTACGACAAATGACGCAGTTCTCGTCGCGATCGCCGCTGCACTGCATCAGGTGTTGCTCAGCAGAGGAGAGTCAGTCGATCCGGTGGCCATCACCGTGCCGGTGTCGGGTCGCGGTGCACAAGATGGATCGCCTCTGGGCAATCTGGTGAGCCCGTTGCTCGTCGACGTCCCGACCGTTGGGACGGTGGGCGAACGTCTGATGCGCGTTGAAGCGGCTGTGCGTGCGCACCGAGCAGCCGCTAGCGGTCCGGCGCCCATCGCCATTCTTGGCGGATTGTTCCGCCTGATCGCGAGGCTTGGTGGCTACCGGTATTACCTGAACCACCAGCGCCGATTCCATACGCTCGTGACACACGTCAGGGGACCGATCGAGCCGGTCACGCTTGCGGGGTGCAAGGTGGACGCAGCCATCCCGGTCGGTGTAGGTGAGGGCGGAAACATGACTGTCTACTTCGAGGTTCTGTCGTACGCCGGCATGCTCACCATTGCGGTCATCGTTGATCCGGATCACGGTCCAGACATTGACGACCTGACGTACCAGCTGCGGAACGAATTCGATTTGATCATCGCCTCGTCCTAGTGCTGGGACGCTTGGCACCGCCTCGGTTGAGCTGGCAAGGTCTCATCATGACCGGCGATGTTGGACCCACGACCGACCGGACCGAGCCGCTGTTCCGGGCGACTACCCAAGAGGATGAATCGGTCGCCCAGATGCTCGCATTGCTCGACGCGCAGGATGGGCTGCCATCTGCGAGGCGCCTCCATGACTGGGCGATCGACCTGGCCGCGGTGCGGTCGGGAGACCAGGTGGTCGATCTCGGGAGCGGCACAGGCACGATGAGCAGACAACTGGCTGGGCTCGTCGCGCAGTCCGGATCGACCGAAGTCCAGAAGGGTTGGGTCACCGGTGTTGAGCCCAACGCCCGCCTGCGCTCCGTCGCTGCGAGTCGAGCGGAAGCCAACGGCGTATCAAACATTTCGTTCATCGATGGACTCGCCGGGGCGCTGCCGGTCGCCGACTCGAGCATCGATCTTGTGTGGTGCGAGCGTGTGCTGCAACATCTCAGCGATCCGCAAGGAGCGATCAATGACATCGCCCGAGTGCTGCGCCCCGGCGGTCGTACCGTGCTGTTGGATTCCGATCACGGAACCCGGATCGTCTCTGATCTTGATCTTGACGTGTTGACCGCATTCAACCGCGCCGCGCTGACCCCGTTCGCCAACCCGTACGCGGCTCGCCATATTCCCGGGCAGGTCCGCCGGGCCGGACTTGAACTAGACCCGGACGTCGGCTCCTCAGCCTTCGTCTTCTCATCCGAGGTGTTGTTGGGCACTCAGATGATCCGGCGAGCGGCCGAAGACGCAATCGAATCGGGAGCGCTCCATCGCGATGT
Organism: uncultured Actinomycetota bacterium; assembly: GCA_963808905.1. Classification (GTDB taxonomy): domain Bacteria; phylum Actinomycetota; class Actinomycetes; order Propionibacteriales; family Propionibacteriaceae; genus Microlunatus. Next base: position 63,566 of record CAWEHO010000031.1, on the reverse strand, counting down.
CGCGGAGGCTGCCGTACGCCTTGTGCACTCGGCTGCTGAGCGCGGCGAGGCGTTCGCAGCGGTCACGGTGTTCGGCTTCGTCGCCCGTAAGCCCGAGGCTTGACTTTGTCCTGATCAGCAAGCCCGAGGCTTGACATGTCCTGATCAGATTGATCAGGACCCGCCGACGCCCTTGAATGCCACCAACTGCATGAGCCACGTACCGCCGCCCGTCACTGGCGCTGTCGCCGCATAGCTGCCGACAGTGTTCACGATCCGATCAGCAACGATGTCGAAGTTCGGTTGCGTAAGCACCCGTGTCGCGAACCCATTGGTTGCGTTGCCGTAGTAGCCCCACGTCATCCCAGCCCCGAACAACAGTGCGTTGGCCGCTGTGGTTGTGACCGGTCCGCTGGTGGCGCTGTTGGTCGAACCCGAACTGGATGAGGTGACGTCTACGGGGTTGGTCGGGTCGAGCCCCGCGTACTCGGTGATCCGTACGTCGACGTACTTCATGGCACCGCTGAAGGTCACCTTGACCGTGTTTCCGGCAGGAGCAGCCGCGATGTTCTTCGCGTAGTAGATCGCCTGGCTGAGGTTGCCGCCTCCTCGAGTCAGCGGAGCCGCGAGCGAATACGCGTTGCCGGCGGTGTCGGTCACCGTGGAGATTGTTCCAGCCGCTGTGTTCCAGCCGATCGCGATGATGTTGGTGTTACCCGCCGCCTGAGCGCCGGTGTACGCCGTGTTCACGGTGCTCTGGTCCGTCTGTGGTGTCGAGTAGTTGAGTTGCTTGAACGTGATGGGGACAGGTGCCGACGAGACCGTGTAGGTGGCGGTGTAGCTCTGATCCGCGTTTGGGACCACAACGTCGTGTTGTTGGGCTCCGCCATCTGACCAGGACGCAAATGTGTACGTCGATCCGCTACCGGTTTGGTTGCGTGCTTCGACATTGTGCCTGAAGCCGACGAGCGTATCGGCAGTAAATGGCGCAGTTCTGGCAATGCCATCGAAGTAGAGCGTGAGTCCGGTCGGAGCGGTATTGAAGTTGAGATTTACCTTCTGCGGATAGATGGTGACAAAGCTCGTCGACTTCAATCCGTCCGAATCGGTCACCGTAAGGCTGATGCGATATCGCGTATTGCCCTCGAAGTCGTGACCGCTGGTCGGAATATTGAACGTGCCGCTCTTGACTCCGGTGATGGGAGTGCCCGGGTGCACGTGGCCTTCGTGGAGGAAGTCGATGTTCCAGCTGAACGCGCTGGCCGGAAGTGCACCGTCGTCAGGATCCATGCCATCTCCGCTATAGGAGATCACGTCATTGGCCACGAAGTGGATGCCGTCGGTCGGCGACAGGATGCTGGCTGTCGGTGCGCTGCCAACGGTGATGTTCACGCCGGTGGACACAGTGCTGTTTACGCCGTCCGAGACTGTAAGTCGAGCGGTGTACATGCCCGCTTGTGCGTACCTGTGAACTGGATTTGCCTGCGTCGATGTGGTGTTGTCGCCGAAGGTCCAGAGATAGGTCAGGGGTTGACCTTCGGGGTCACTCGACCCGGCACTGGAGAATGTGACATCCAGCGGAGCAGTTCCGGTCGTGGGATTGCCAGCCGCAATGGAAACTGGAGCCTGGTTGGACTGCACGTAACGAATCCGCCGGATCTTGCTGACACCGAACTGACCGCTGTCGTCGGAGTATCCGAGGTCGACGTAGTAGATCGCGCCGTCGGGTCCTTCGGTGAGGTAGACGATGTCACCGTAGGTCCGTCTGCCGCGCCGTTGGCGGGCTCGAAGTTGACCGAGCCGGTGACGTTGCCGCCGGCGTCGAAGGTCAGGCGCTTGATCCAGTTCTGGCCGTAGTCGGCGTAGAAGAAGCTGCCCTGGAAGCTGCTGGGATATTGGCTTCCCCGATACACGAATCCAGCCGTGATCGCCGCGTCACGGCCGTTGTGCGGGTAGAAGTAGATGGGGCTCGTGCAGGGGGCCGAACAGTTCCCTTCGCTGTTTGGCCAGCCGTAGTTGGCGCCGCGAACTCCACGGTTGACTTCTTCTTTGGCCGTCTGCGGGTCATTTCCGCCCACGTCGCCGATGTAGATGCGGTCGGTAACCGAGTCGTACGACGCCCGGAATGGATTGCGCAGACCCAGAGCCCAGATCGAGTCCACGTTTGGTCCGCTTCCGTCGTAGAACGGGTTGTCGGTAGGAACCGTGCCGTCGGAGTTGATGCGATGCACCTTGCCGCGCGGGCTCGTCAGTTGCTGAGAGGGCGTGCCTTGGAAGTGCTCACCGGTGGTGAAGAAGAGCTTGCCGGCGTTGTCGAAGAACACAGCACCGCCGTGATGCTCGTCATTGGCGTTTTGCGGATCTTCGTAGAGGACGAGCTCGCTGCCGGCCACCGTACCGGTCAATGATGCGTTGGCGGTGAACCGCGAGAGGCGGTCACGGTTTGGAGTATTCGCGGTGTAGAAGACGTAGTAGTAGCGATTCGACGTGAAGTTGGGGTCCAGCGCGACGTCGAATATTCCTTGCTGGACGCCAGTGTTGGCGATGTTCGCGATCTGCAGAAATGGCGTCGGCGACACCTGGGTATACGGCGGCGACATTACCTTGATCAAACCGTTCAGTTCCACGACCAGCATGCGACCGTCAGGCAGGAACTCGATGCTCGTCGGAAGATCAAATCCGGTTGCCAGCACCTCGTTCTGGAATTGGTTGGTGTTGGCGACATTGACCGTGACGGCGGCCGAGAGCCGGATGTTGCCGGCGGCGTCGCGAGCCCGCGCGGTGAGGGCGTGCGCACCGTTTGAAACACCGCGCGAGTCCCAGGACAGCACGTATGGCGCTGTGGTGTCCTCCACGCCACTATTGACGCCGTCGACGAGGAACTGAACACCTGTAACACCAACGTTGTCCGACGCATCAGCCGTGACGTTCACGATGTCGACGACCTGTGCATTGTTCGCGGGAGAGGTGATGACGACCGACGGTGCAGCTGTGTCGGGGGCCGCTACTGTGACGTTTCTTGCCGCCGACGTCGTGGAATTGTCGGCTGCATCGCGAGCACGAGCGGTCAGGACGTGAGCACCATTGGTCGCGGTCGACGTATCCCACGAGACGGAGTACGGCGACGTGGTGTCCTCGGCCCCGAGGTTGTTGCCATCGAGGAGGAACTGCACGCCGACGACGCCAACGGTGTCTGAGGCGTTGGCCGTCACATTGATCGTGCCCGAGACCGTCGCACCGCTTGCCGGGGCTGTGAGTGACACCGTGGGCGGAGTCGTGTCAGGCGCTGGAGTCAGCGTCGTCGCGCTCACGACATCGGACTTGGGCGAGTTGTTTCCGGCGGCGTCGGTAGCGCTGACCTCGTAGCCGTAGGTGGTGCTCGCCGTTAGGCCCGTGTCGTTGTACGAGCTGGAGGTGGGCGTTGCGATTTGAGTGCCATTGCGGAACACCTTGTAACCGGTGACGCCGATGTCATCGGTGCTGGCGTTCCAGTTCAGATTGATCTGCGATGTCGATGTGGGCGTTGCGGTCAAGACCCGTTGGCTTTGATGGAGGCGTTGTGTCGGGAGTGCCAGGGTCGGCCTTGAACGCCGCCATGTGCATGACCCACGCGTTGCCATTCTGATTTGCGGTCGCGTTGTACGGCCCGGCGGACGTGACGTTCTTGTCCTCAATGCGGTTGCCGAACCTGGTCGAGCGAGAGGTGAATCCGCTGCCGGCCTGATTGACGGTGCTGGCCGACGCGCCGGCGCCGAAAATGAGGTCATTGGCGTTGCTGGTCGTCGCCGATCCACTGTTCATTGCGGCAGTCGTGCCCTTGTTGACGGCATTCGCGTCAAGCGGGTCCGCCTTGTCGATGCCGGAGTACTCGTGGATGTACATGTCTGCCGACGATGAGATTGCGGTCGCAAAGCTCGCCTGAACGGTGTTGGAGCCTCCGGCGACGTTCTTCGCGTAGAAGACCTGTGAGCTTTGTTCGAGTTAGCCCCCCACGTCGTGCGGACTTCCAACACTCGTATAGACGTTGCCGCGTGTGTCGGTGACCGACACGCTGCCGCTGTTGGTCCACACCAGATACACGACGATGAGGTTGCCGGCCGTATTGGCGCTGTTGAAGGCCAGGCTATTGAGGGTCCCCGAAGTGATCTCTTTCGCACGCACCTGCTTGAAGGTCGGCGTGGCGGCAGCACTTGCAGAGGGTGCGAAAATCGGTAAGCCGAGGAGCCCGAGAGCGGTCGTGACCAGGAGTGCAAGCGCACGACGGAACCATGGACGCATAGTGAACCCCCCGAGTTCAACCGTCCTATCAGTCCCGGACGACTAAGTGATGGGTCGCATCGTAGCCAAACTATGAGCCGGGAATGCGGGAAGGCGCCGGAGTTTCTGTGCGAGTCTGTTGGAACTGGCGAAGGTGCCTCAAGGCCGCGCTGTATCTCTCCGCTACAACGGATGCTCGATCCGGGCCGGGCACCTCGAACTTCGGTCCGGCCCTGAGGATCGGGACCGTGTAGTCGCTGTCTTTCAGGGACTCCTGAAGTTGCTCGTCAGTGACCAGTGGGAGATCACTGTCGTCGATGTAGTTCATCGCGGCCTTCGCGTTCCGCTCAGTCTGGAGTTCTTCCGGACGTCAACCTGGGACCTTCGACTCTGCGTCCGCAGTGAAGAGGACATCACACTGGAATTGAAGCGGAGAAGGTGGAGTGAGATGACCAAGATCTTGATTGGGTACGGCACAACCGAAGGACAGACCGCGCGGATCGCGCAACGTCTTGCGCAGGTGATCCGGAGTCGCGGCGTCGAGGTGCAAATCATGGATCTCAAACGATCAGCCGATCGCTGATCTTGATACCTATGACGCGGTGATCATCGGGGGATCGATCCATATGGGCAAGCATGAGGACTATGTCTGCGATTTCGTTCGTCAGCACCGTGCTGCGCTCGAACGTCTTCCCGCTGCGTTCTTCTCGGTGAGCCTTGCCGCACATGGCGATATGGCGAACGCTGAGGCGTACGTCGCGAACTTCGAGCAGGAAACGGGCTGGCGTCCCTCTCAGGTCGGTTTCTTCAGCGGCGCTCTGCTCTATCGCCAGTACGGCTTTCTCAAGCGCTCCATGATGAAGCGGATCGTCCGTAGCAAGCCCGGCAACCTGAGCACCGACACGTCACGTGACCACGACTACACCGCCTGGGATGAGGTTGAGCGCTTCGGCGAGGACTTCCTGTCACGGTTCGTTCCGAAAGATGCGGCGAAGATCAGCAGCTGACGTTTCGACGACTTGATGGCAGGCGCACGCATCAGCCGTTCAGGCGGTGCGCGTTTCGACGGCTGCGACGGATAACGTTCGCGCCCGTGCCCGATCCCCCGGTTCGAATACCCGGCTCTGGCGTGCCCAGATGAGAAGGCCGAGATAGGCAAGATCAAAGATGCTGCACAAGATGCCGAGGCCGAGGATGAACATCGATCCGGCGAGAGCGCCGAACGCGATAGTCGGAGCAAGGGTGCCGATCCACTTCGCAACGGCAAGCACGATGCTCTGGCCCCTCGATCCCCGACGAGCCACAAACATCGCGATGAAGAGGATCGACATCAGCAGGTTCTGCAGGAACGCCGCATACTTGGGCGCTTCTGCCCAACCGAATTGGATGACGAATAGCCACTGGACGACATAGGCGGTGGTGAAGATCAGGATGTTCCAACCGACGAACATCCGCCGGCTAACGAAGTCCGGCAATTCTCGCCGGCCGTAGCGGAGGTAGGTGTAGACGATCAAGAGATCGGCCACGGCCCAGGCCAGGTTCACGAAGGTTTGGACCGAGAAGTCGGCCGTGGCGAGGCCGCGACTTGCATAGATCGTTTCCCACGCGATGTTCAGTGCGAGAGCGGCCGCCGGGATCGCGTACGTTCGCTGCTGAAAGCCGATGCGAATCGCGAACACGTAGACCACCGTCCACGCGATGCCACTCAGCAGCGTCAAGGCCAACACCATCGTCGACTCCTCACACTTCACAGTGCGTTCGAATCTGACCAGGATCTCAGATTGCAACAGGGCACCGGGCGGCGTGCCGGGCCGTCCCGGCTCCGCTAAGCCTGGTCGGCGGACCGCCGCGATTCCAGGGCAAACAGGACCGCGAACACGGCCACCAACGTCGCAACCTGGGCCGCAGCGGCCCAGAGTCCTACCGCGACGGTGGCGAACGCGGGAATCGCCGCGAGGACCCGCGGCCGGGGCCGACCGATGCGCAGCCGCTGGCGAAACCAGGCATCACTAACGAGGTAGAGAGCGACGCCACCACCCAGCGCGACCGCGTGCCCGAAGTCCAGCGCATGGAAAGGCTCATGGGCACCAGCTTCAAGCCCTGCGGCGATCGCGATCACACCGAGTAGCAGCCCAAGGTCGGCATGGCCAAATGCCTCGATTGACATGCGGCCCCGACGCTCTCGAGGTGCAGCGGCGAGCGCATGCTCAGCCAGGGCGTCGTCGCCGCCGAAGTACGTCCACCATAGGCAAGCTGAAAGCGCCAGCCCAAGCACCGCGACTGCCGCGACCGACGGCCCAAATTCGAGATCGCCAAGCCCGAGAGCCAGGCCTACCAGCGACTCGCCGATGGCGATGATCAACACGAGCCCGTGCCGTTCGACGAAGTGCGCGGCACCGATGTCGAATCCGCCGGAGAGTCCCCGATACGGTGACACGAGCCACCAGACCAGCGGGACCAGAATCCATAGCACGAGTTGAGTTACGCCGCCGATCGCTCCGCCGAGCAAGATCAGCGCCGTTCCGGCAACGTTGAGCAGTCCTACCCGAACAAGGTCGCTCGCCGAGCGCACCCGCTGGGTCCGGGTGAACAACCCGATGTGCACAAGCACGACCACCGCGTACGCGAGGCCGAAGGCAAGCCCGCCGCCCGCGAATGCTGAGGGCACGGTGAGCGAGACGAGCAGAAACCCGGCCATCCCGCCGAGTAGCACCAGCCGTCGAGCGGCGGTGTCGGCTGCGACCGCGTTGGTCAGCCAGGCGTAGCCGCCGTACATCCAGAAGATGATCGCCAGCAGTACGGCCACCTGCAGGAGGTGCCGCGCGTCAGGATCGTGGGCTAGTACCCCGGTCAACTGAGTGATCGTGAAGACGAAGACGAGGTCGAAGAACAGTTCCAGGGTCGATACCCGCTCGATCTGGTCTGGGTTGGTTTCGGCCTCACTCACGGTGCGAAGTTTGCCGTCTCAGGACGGCAAAGGTGGGTCGAATTCAGCTGACAGACACGCGTTGTTCGTCCCAAGACGGGGGAACGCAGGGCGTTCATCGCCCCAGCAGCGCCCCACAGGAGGCCCATCTGGCGTACGCGAGCAGCTCAAAGCCGCGTCCTGTGCGGCGCCGACACATCATCGGCTCGAGTCCGGACTGGACAGTGCGCTCGTAAGCAGGTTGCTCAGCTACAACCGATGGCGACGATCGCCGTAGTGGTAGCGCTAGCCGGCACGTGCTGGCAGCGGCCGTAGAGCAATCGCCTAGGAAGTCCGGCGCAACTCCATCAGCATGGCTGCGTACGCTACGGCCGGGATCTCCGCCGTCGCAGCCTCAGGCAGGATGACATTGTCCATCCGCAACGACAAAACGTCGGCGGCGGTCGGGTCGAGAATGATCTCCCAACGCCAGCCGTCGGCGTACTCGTAGCCGGCGCTGATCAGACCACGCTCGTCGATCGTGCCTTCGAAGATCTTGACCTCAGGGTGTTGGTGCCACGAGTCACCCCACAGGGCCGTGATCGAGTTGTCGCCAGCGCCGATGCCGAATGCAAGCAGCCCGTCTTGGGCGCCGTCTTGCGGATGGATCCAGGTATAGGCGATTGTTGCCACGCACCCGCCAGCCGCCAGCGACACCGTGCCGGTGGCTGGAGCCTCGCTCATTGAGTCGCTAGGCATCAACCGGAAACCGTTGGTGCCCTCCCATGATCCACGGGCATGATCAAGTACCGGCGCAAGTGACATGGCAGCTACTGCTGTACCTCTCCGCCGTCAGCGCCGCCGAAGCGGTCAGCTCCCGTGGCCGGGACGTTGCCCGCACCCGGGCGCCATGATCGCAGTGAGCCACCCGTCAGAGGAATGACATTCACTATGCCGCTCGAGAACTCCACGTCGTCTGGCACTCCAACCAAGATCGAGCGCTCGGCCACGCCGGCAACGAAGCCCAGTCCTTCGCCGAAGTGATCATTTGCTGCCGCCGTGCCGTCAATATTTGTTGAGTTCTGGTCGTAGGTCGTCTCGGCGCCAAGATCATCAAGCGGGAAGATCTGCACCAGCCCAGCATCGGCGCCAGCCGTACCGTCCTCGAACGGCGCGGACACCGCCAGTCGGGTCTTGGTATCACTCAATCCCGGCGGTGCAAGGGCGATGCGTCGCCCGAACTGATCGCCCGCCTCAGCCGTATCCGTCACATTCGTGGTGTCCTGAGTCAGCCCAACGCCCGGCGTAATGGCGGTGCCAGTGGAGGTGAAGAGTTGCACGCTGCCGGCATCGGCCGCCGTTCCGATGTCCTCGGAGGGAATTCCGACAGCCAGCTGAGTCGTGCTGCCGACCCGTACGCTGTCCAGGACCTGACCGAAGGAGTCATTGTTCTCCGGTGTGCCGGGAACTCCGGTGCTGTTCTGGTCGTAGGCCTGCCCGGCGACCGCTCCGGTGTACAGATCGTTGATCACGGTGAACGCGCCGCCGTTGGTAATGGCGGTCGAACCGGAGCCAAGATCTTCACCCGGCGTTCCAACAGCAGCATCCACCCGACTAGAGGTGCCGGCGATCAAGCCGAGCGTGATCGCTGCGCCGAACCGATCCCCGGCTTCCGCCGCTCCGGGAATCCCGGCAGACTCTTGATCAACTGCCCTCGGGTCGTTGAGACCGGCGGTCAGGAAGCCAACCCATCCGGCGTCGTTCTGTCCGGACACATTGCCGCCCGGAACCCCGACGGCGACCATGGGCAAGTCGGCACCCAGCTCGTTGGATGCATCTATTGCGAAGCCGAGTTGATCGCCGGCCGTGATGGTTCGCCCAAAGGAGCTTTGCGTCAGCTCGGTCGATGCCCTGCCCTTCCCGAGCCCACCGGAGGAACCCCAGATAACCTGTGCCAGCCCAGAATCCGCTTGACCGTTGATGTCCTCGTACGGCGTTCCGACCAGCAGATCGGTGTAACCATCGTTATCGAAATCAGCAGCCGACACGGTCGTCCCGAATCGGTCTCCGGCGGAGGCGGTGTTGCCCACTGTGCCTGACCCCTGCACGAGAGTGTCGACCGATCCACCGCCGATGCTGCTGTTGTTGCCGTACAGCACGGTTATCTGGCCGGCGTCGGACACGCCTCCGGGATCTGCGTATGGATCCGCAACCACCGCATCGGAGAACCCGTCGCCGTTGAAGTCCGACGATGCGCCCTTGACCGGCGGCTTCGGCTGCACCTTGATCATCTTCGCTACCGACGGAACGCCGGCGCTGTCGGTGATGAAGAGCATGTAGTAACCGGCTGGCGCAATATTGGATGATGCCGGAGCCGTGGCCGTGATCGTGTCGCCGCTGGCGTTGAAGGCTAGCGGCACGTAGCGCTGTCCTTGATCTTGGCTGTGAGTGGCCGCCCCGAGGCGTACGAGCCCAACCTTGGCGATCGAACTGGCTTGCGAGGAGGTGATGTCGAACTTTTGACCGTAGGTGGCCGTGCTGGGCGCCGTGCCGATGACCGGTCGGGTCGCCTTCTGCCCGCTGCCATCCTGCTTAAAGAGGTAAGGCGGCTCGAAGTATTGGACGTTCTTCTCCAGATATCCCAGGCTGACGCAGGAGGCGCAAACTCCGCCGCCGCCGGTGAGTACGCGGCCGTCGGGCAGTAGCGTGGCGCTGGAGTGGTATTGGCGTACGCGGCTGGCACTCGACAGCACCGTCCACGTCCCGGGCCCGCTCCCGGTCGGCGGAACCCACCGCTCGGCGGCGAAGACCGGGTTAGCAAGATCGACATTCGCGTTGGTCGCCCGGCTCATTCCGCCGGTGGCGAGCACGCTGCCGTCCGCCAGGATGGTGAGGTTGTGCTGGCGGCGCCCGACTGACATGGATGCGGCGTCCGTCACCGTGGTGTTCCCGCCGTTGACGTTAACGATCTTGGCCGTCTTGGTGGGGACGTGGCTCTGCGTACCCTCGGTGATGTCACCGCCTCCGGCGACCAGCACTTTGCCGATGTCATAGGTGGCGAAGCCGCCATAGGTGCGGCTGATGTTGTCCCGTGTCTGTGTGGCGGTGATCGCTCCGGTGCCACTGGTGTTGATGGTGTTCATCTGGCCAGGGGGGCCCATCAACTGGACCTGGCCATCGGGGCGAGTGGTCAGGAATGCGTAGAGCCGATCGCTATAACCGCTGGCATTGGTCAGTCGGCGAAGTTTTCCGTCGGTCTGGTAGACCTCAGGGATCGCCGGACCGCCGCCAACGATGACTGCTTCGTTATTGCCCAGAGCCTGGACCGCTGGATACCAGCGCGCAGACGCCATATCCGGTCCACGTGTCCAGGTCTCATTGCGCCAGTCGAAAATGTGCGTCTGCACGATGCCGTCGAGCGCAGCATTCTTGTTCCCGCCGGCCACCAATACTCGGCCATCAGCCAGCTGGGTGTATCCAGCGCAGAAAATGTTGTAGCCAGCGACGTCCTTGCGCACGGAGGTGTTGGTGGTGGGATCCCACACCATCGCCCGCGTGAAGCTGTTGTCTGGCATCTGCTCCGGCGCACCTTGTCCGACCGAATCCCACATCAGCACCTTGCCGTTCGGCAACACCGCCTGGAAGATCGGCACGACACTGGTTGACAGCACCGAGCTCCATGCACCGCCCTGTCCGGCATCCTGGGCAGCAGCAGCTGAGACCTTGGCGTTCGCTATCTTCTGATCTTCCGTCCGGCGACCCGGTGTTTCCCCGGTCGACTTCTTGATCTTGGCCGCGTTGGCTCGCGTCTCTTTCTCGATCTGGTTGATCGAGGTACTGGCAAGATCTTCCTTGGCGTGCTCCGCGTCAGTCTCGTCACCATCGCCTGGGTGGGCGGCGGCTAAGCCGACCCCTGTGCTTACGCTGATGACCAGGCCGAAGATTCCGGCCAATGCGCTTGCTCGCCAATACCTGCGTCGCATGTCTGCCCCCCGAGTTCTCCGCGCACGCTTCGGGTCAGTATGCAGTGATCCAGCCGGTTGAGCTTGGATTTAGCAGACGCTTGTCAACCACGCGGTTAGGAGACCTCAGCCGCAGCGCGTTGCACTCCCTCCGGCGTGCGATGAGTTTGCCGAGTTCCCAGAGGAGGAGGAGTGTGACGGCGGCGAGCAGGGCTAGTGCCCATTGGGGGAAGGTGAGGCTGGTTGTGCCGAGGAGTTTGTTGAGGAAGTCTGCTTGGGTGATGAGGTAGGCGAGGGCGATTTCGATGAGTGCGGTTTTGTTCATTCGTGGGCTGTTGAAGGTTTCGGGGTTGAGTATTGACGCTTTTTCTTGGCGGGATTCGAAGGCTGCGACGACGAGCATGAGGGAGAAGGCGACGAGGCCGATTGATTGGCCGGTTTGGATGTTGCCGAAATAGTTGTTGCCGATGTAGATCAGTAGCAGGTTGGCGGCGGCGACGTAGAGTCCGCCGAGGCCGCAGCTGATCATGATGGGTTTGGTGAGGATCGATTGGCCTCGGGGTCGGGGTTGGCGTGCCATGAGGCCAGGTGTTTCTTCGTCGAAGCCGAGGGCGACGCCGAAGGGTGCGTTGACGAGGAAGTTGATCCACAGGATTTGTGCTGGGGTGAAGGGTTGTCCGGCTGCGAGGTTGAACAGGGTGGCGCCGAGGAAGGTGAGGACGAAGGCGACGAGTTCGAGGAGGACGAAGCGGATGAATTTGTTGAGGTTGTCGTAGAGTTTGCGGCCTTGCTCGACGGCGTAGACGATGGTGGCGAAGTTGTCGTCGGAGAGGATCATGCGGCCCGCGTTTTTGGCGACTTCGGTGCCGCTTCCCATGGCGATGCCGATGTCGGCGGCTTTGATTGCTGGTGCGTCGTTGACACCGTCGCCGGTCATGGCGACGACGTGGCCGTTGTCTTTGAGGGTTTGGGCGAGGAGCACTTTGTGTTCGGGGGCGACGCGGCCGACGACGCCGATGGAGTCGATGCGGTCGTGGCGTTGTTGGTCGGTGAGGGCGGCGAAGTCGGCGCCGAGCATGGCTTCGCCGTTGATGCCGAGTTGTTTGGCGATGGCGGCGCCGGTGACGACGTCGTCGCCGGTGACCATGCGGACCCGGATGTGGGCTTGTTGCGCGTTGGCGACGGCGACTTTGGATTCCTCGCGGGGCGGGTCGACCATGGCGACCAGGCTGGTCATTTCGAGGTCGTGGATGTGGCCGAGCAGATCGCCGTCGGGATCGAAGTGTGTCGGGTCGAGGTCGCGGAACGCGGCGGCCATGACGCGTAGCCCGGCTTCGCCCATTCGGGCGATGTTGGCTTCGGCGCGGTGTTTGAGGTCCTCTGTTGCTGGGATGCTGGTGCCGCCGGACAGCGCGGTGGTGACCCGGCCCATGACCGCGGGGGCGGCGCCCTTGACGAAGCAGCGGATGACGGGTTGGCCTGATGGGTTGGTGGTGTGGTTGAAGGTGGCCATCAGTTTGTAGGTGGGGTCGAACGGCAGTGTCGCCAGCCGCGGGAACTCTTCCCGGGTTTGTTCGATGTCCATGCCGGCCTTGTAGGCCAGCACGAGCAGCGCGCCCTCGGTGGGGTCGCCGACGAGTGTGCCGTCAATGAGTTTGGCGTCGTTGGCGATGACGTAGGGCAGGATGGCGTCGTCGAGGGTGTCGGTTTTCCCGGCGGGGTGGCTGATTTTTCCTTCGAGGCTGTAGCCGCTGCCGGTAATGGTGTAGCGGTCGGTCGGATCCAGCACTTCGACGGCGGTCATCTGGTTCATCGTCAAGGTTCCGGTTTTGTCGGAGTTGATCGCGGAGGTGAAGCCGAGCGTTTCCACCGACGGCAGATCCTTGACGATGGCTTTTTGTTTGGCCAGCTCGACACTGCCCAGCGACAGCACCACCTGCACCACCATCGGGAGGGCGAGCGGGATGGCCGCGATAGCCAGCGCTACCGCGGTGTTGAACAACATCACCCACGACTGCCCGCGGTAGATCCCCAACGCGAACATGATGATCATGGTTATGCCGGCGGCGCCGACGATCCACAAGGTGAGGGTGTTCATCTGCTTGGTGAGCGGGGTCTCCTCGGTCTCGGTCGCCGACAACATGCCGGCGATCCTGCCGACCTGGGTTTGGCCGCCGACACTGGTCACGATCATCACCCCGCTGCCGTGGGTGACCGGGGTGTGCATGAACGCCATGTTTGTTTGGTCGCCGGCGCCGAGCTCACCCTCGGGCAGGGTGTCGGCGGCCTTGCCGGCCGGGACGCTCTCCCCGGTCAGGGCGGACTCATCGATCTGCAACGAGCTCGCGGACACGATCCGCCCGTCGGCGGGGACCTCGTCCCCTGCCGCGATCAACACCACGTCGCCGACCACCAGCTGCTCGGCGGGGATCTCGGCCTCGACCCGGTCGCGGCGGACCCGCGCGGTCGCCTCCATCATCGACTTGAGCGCGTTCATCGCGCTCTCGGCCTTGCCCTCTTGACGCAGGCCGGTGACCGCGTTGATCAAGCTGAGTAGGAACAGCACGATCGCGGTACTCCACTGCTTGATCAACAGCGACACCACCGACGCACCGACCAGAATCAGTTGCATGTAGCTGCTGTATTGGCCGAACAGACGCCGCCACCGCGATGGCGGCTTCTCCTCAGGAAGCGCATTCGGGCCGTCACGCCGCAACCGCTCCGCCGCCTCCGCCGCCGACAGGCCCGCATCCACCGCCACACCCAACCTGTTGGCGACATCGGCTGGATCGATGGCGTACCAATGCTGACCGGCCGGCACCGAGCCAATTCCGGTGCTGTCTATGCCGGTGTTATCGGTGGTCGCCATCACGACCTCTCGGCATCTGATCCGCCATCTGATGCGCCTGCGGCAAACGGATCCGCCGCCGCACCCGGCGGCGCCTGGGCCTCGAGAGTCTTTTTGATCTGCTGAAGGTTCTCCTCAGCCGCCTTGTCGATCTTCGGGTAGCGCGGATCGATGTCGATCAAGGTGTTCGCGATCACGGCACCGGCGGCGATCCGGGCAAACCATTTACGGTCCGCCGGGATCACATACCACGGCGCCCATTCGGTGCTGGTATGGCTCAACATCTCCGAAAAAGCCGTCTGATACTCCTGCCAATATTCACGCTCCCGCACATCAGCCGCCGAAAACTTCCAATTATGGTCAGGAAGATCGATCCGCCGCAGAAACCGGGTGCGCTGCTCCTCCCTCGACAAATTCAAAAACAACTTCACCACCCGGATCCCGTTATCGGTCAGGGTCCGCTCCCACTCGTTGATCTCCCGGAAACGCCGCTTCCACAGACCCGGCCCGCGGCTGCCGTGTGGAAGCTTCTGACGCTCCAAGCACCTCCGGATGCACCCGGACCACCAACACCTCCTCGTAATAGGAGCGGTTGAAGATCCCGATCTCCCCGCGCCCCGGCAGCCGCTGCGCGAATCGCCAAAAATAGTCATGATCAAGTTCCTCACTCGAGGGCACCTTGAAGCTGTGCACCGAGACACCCTGCGGATTGACCCCGCTCATCACATGCCGAATCGTGCCGTCCTTACCCGCAGCATCCAGCGCCTGCAACACCACCAATACACCATCGCTGTCTTGGGCGTACAGCCGGGACTGATACTCAGCCAGCGACTCAATACCGCGCGCCAACAAATCCTTGCCCTGCTTCTTCGAGTCGACACCACTCTTAAAACCAGGGTCGAAATCCCTCTCCAACAACACCTCCGACCCCGGCACAACCCGAAACGGCCTCACAAACTCAGCAATCCGCGCCTCACGACCCGACGGCATCCACAGCTCCTCTCCACGCCAACCGCCCAACCGACGACCCAACACCTCTCCGACGGACTCCAAAGCGGAGCCTAACGGTGGCTAGGACGCAGTCCCCGAGCGACCGTCGAAGTCACTCGTCCGACGGGTGCAGCGCGCCCCCGGCCATGCGTTCCTCGTACTGCAGACTTGTCAGCGTCTCAACGGGCTATAACCCTCTGAGACGCCCTGACAAGTCGGCTTCGCGTCAGAGATCTTTGCGCCAACGCCGGCGCAGCGCGTACGCGGCGGCCTTCGGCTGCCGATCGCGGGTGAAGACGCCCTTCTTATTGCCGCCGACCCGCATGATTCCAGACGTCGTGGTGAAGTCAGCGAAGTTCCACACCTGCTCGCCGACCACGGCATCGATCCGGTCGAAGACTCGATGGTTCATGTCCAGGTATTCCACCTGGTACTCCTCGGTCCACGGGCTTCCCGCAACGAGCGAGTGCAGTCCGGGATAGGTGTCCGCACCGTACTCGGTGATGATGATCGGCTTGCCTTCACTCGCCCAGCCCTCGAGTTCGGCCTCCCAGGCCACTTCGGCCGCCGGGAGATCGCCAGTGTCGACGTACCAGCCGTAATAGCGGTTCAACATCAACACGTCACCGAACTGCGAGACCCGGCACTTCCCATGGGGCGCCAGCATCACGTTGACAAAGCCGACTGGTCGCGTCGGATCAGCCTTGCGGGCCACATCGAACAGCGGCTCGAAGTATTTCTCCGCTTCCTCGGTGTCCGACTCCGGCTCATTCGCGATGCTCCACAACACGACGCTCGGATGATTCTTGTCCCGGGCGATCAGCTCGCGGATGGCCTGCGCGTGAACTTCCCGGGTTGCATCATTGGCGGTCTCCGGCGAGAACGTCTGATAGCCCTGGCCGCCGAAGATCCCGCCCCCCAGCCCCATGTTCAGGCCGACGGCTGCTGTCTCGTCGATGAGGACGATCCCCTCCCGGTCGGCGTACTCGAGGACGGCTTCGGAGTAGGGATAGTGCGAGGTCCGGAACGAGTTGGCGCCGATCCACCTCAGCAGCTCGAAGTCGTGCACCAGGTAGGCATCGTTGTGGCCCTTGCCGATCACCGGTACGTCCTCGTGCTTGCCGAAGCCGGTGAAATAGAACGGCTCGCCGTTGATCAGGAAACGAATGCCGTCCACCTTGACGGTGCGTACACCGACACTTTGGTGATAGCTGTCCACGACGGTGTCGCCGCGTACGAGCTGAATCTCGAGGTCGTACAGGTAGCCGTCTCCTGGGGCCCACTTGTGCACGTCAGGAACGCGCACTGTGCCGCTCGATCCTGTGGTCGTTGCGACCTCGGCTCCGTCGGCGTCCCGCAAGATCACCTTCGTTTCGACGTCGTCGGCGGCTTCCGCTTCGACGGCGTAGCCGACCACACCGTCGTCGCCGTCGAGGTCGGTGGTGACCGTGATGTCGGTGATGTGCGTCGGATCGGTGGCGTAGAGCCAGACGTTCCGGTGGATTCCTGCGTAATTGAAGAAGTCGTGCCAATAGCGCTGCCGCTTGCCAGCCGGCGAGTCCTCGATCACACCCGGTGGGATCGACTGCCAATGGAGTGTGTTGTTGATCAGCGCGGTGATGCGCACCTCCTGCCCAGCCGCGACATGATCGGTGATGTCGGCTTCGAACGGGGTGTACCCGCCCTCGTGCGACATCACCTCGACATCGTTGACCCAAACTGTGGCCCGGTGCGTGGCCGATTCGAAGTTGAGTACGATGCGTCGTCCTTGCCAGCCTCGCGGCACCCAGACCGTGGTCTGGTACCAGACATCGCCAAAGTAGTCGCGGACCGTCGCGTCGGCTGCGATGTCGTTGAAGCTGGCCGGCACGGCCATCGGGCGGGAGTCCTGCATCGGTTGGCTGAACCAATCGGCTGATCGGCCCTCGCCTTCGGGGTCGAGCCGGAATTGCCACAGACCGTTCAGGCTCTTCCGCTCGCGGGTGCTGGTGTCTTGAGGTCGCAACATGAATGTTCCTCTTGTTGTTGGCGGGTGTATCCATTCAATCGGGATCGGACCAGGATGGACCAGTGGTTGCCGGTTCTTGCCAGTCCAGGTCAGCCGGCCTGATCGGAAGAGCCTTGCAAGTTAGCGTTTAGCCGTGTCTTCGCGAGCTGTGGAGGGCGGGCCGCCGCACCAGCTGGATAGTGCGGTGCCGGCCGCCGGAGCCCTCGATTTGGCAGTACAGATAGCGGGCTGTTTGTTGTCGGCGGGCATGTCGGCCAACGACGTCGTGGTTGTCGCGCTGCGGATTACCCGCAGTTATGGCCTGCGGCGAGTGCATTTCGACGTGACTTACACCTCGATCGCGGCGTCCTACTATCCGGCGCCCGGAGTTCCGCCCGTCACCTGCATTCGGACCGTCCAACCCGATGTCATCGACTACACGCAGGTGCGGGCCTTGGATCAGCTGTCGACGGACATCGAAGGCGGCCTCCCGCTGAGCGCCGCCGCCGCCACTTTTCTCGCCATCCGCACCGCCAGGCGTCGCTATCCCGGCTGGGTGTCGATGTTGGGGAATGCCGGGGTAGGTGTTGGGTCGGTGCTGCTGTTCACCGTCTCCTGGAAGGTCCTGCTCATCACCCTGATTTCGGGTTGCCTGCTCGACCGGCTACTGGCTGTGCTCAGCCGCGCGCGCGTGCCACCGTTCTTCGGCCAGTGTGCCGGAGCGGCGATGATGACACTGATCGCCGCAGGGGTGTACGCCGCGGGACGACTCGGGGTAAAGGTGTTGGCCGGGGTGGACCCGACAGTCATCGTCGTCGGCGGCATCGTCATGCTCGTCGCTGGCATGACCATCGTCGGGGCGATGCAAGACGCCATCGACCAGTTCTATGTGACGGCATCAGCGCGGGTACTGGAGGTCGTACTGCTGACGGCGGGAATCGTGGTCGGCATCGTCGCTGTGCTGCAGATCGCGCTTACGCTCGGGGCGCCGGTTGCGCTCTCACCGAATCCAGTCCAGCTTGGGCCGCTTGGTGCGCAGTTCCTCGGCGCCGCTGTGATCTGTGCCAGTTTCGCCGTGTGGGCGTACGCCGACCTGGCCACCATTGCCCTTGCTACCGTCATCGGCCTGCTGGGCTGGGCCGGATACACAGCGACGGCCGCGGTAGGAGCCGGCGAGGTACCGGCTAACGGGGTCGGGGCGCTCGCGGCGGCCTTCTTTGCCACCTTGCTCATCCGTCGATCGAGCATTCCCGGCTTCGCGCTGGTCAGCGCCGCGATTCTGCCGCTGGTACCGGGGCTTTCCTTGTACAACGGGCTGCTGCAGCTGGTCGGCACCAGCCCTGGGTCTGGCAACCTGGCCGCCGGCGTAGCTACCTTGCTCCTCGCGGTGAGCATCGCTCTCGGCATCGCCGCGGGCGCAACCCTGGGCACCTACTTGGGGCGTCCGATCGCAGGGCAGCTTCGGCGCATCCGGCGGCGATACGCCGGTACCGGCGATGGGTGACACGCCGCAGAGTAAGGCCGTCCGAGCTGACGCAGCCTTCAAGGCACTCGCCCGATCCCATGAGAAGACCGGGCGAGCGCCGCATTCTGAGGTCAGAGAGCGTTGGCCGGCGTGAGAGAAGCGTCTGCATCCTCGTCGTGGGCCTTGATGGCTGCCAGCTTGCGAGCTTCCGTCTCGTCGCGGATCTGCGAGAACTTCTCATCGTTCAGTGGGTACTTGACAAAGCTGATCATTGCGATCAGGCCAGCGAGAGCGGGGAGCAGACCGATCAGTGGCCTTGATCGCGAAGATGGCGCTGTCCGGTGGATCATCGCAGACGCAAGCGAGCCGTAATCGTTGGCAGACGTTCGCGTCCAAATGTTGCCCGTTGTTGCCGCGGTCTTGGGAACCGCTAATCCAGCGTTGCTTCCTCGATGACGAAAGACTCGGCCCGGTAGTCGGAGTAGCGCAACCAGTCCACCTTGATGCGGATGTGCGTGATGTCGGGATCCGCGGCGCGATCACGCCCATCCGGATACTGCGCAAAATAGGCCTCCAGACACCGTTGTCGGTCGTCGCCGCTCGGCTCATCGGCGTTGCCCTCGACCTGCACGGTGAGTTCGTCGTCCCAGCCAATGACGACCGCGACTCGTTGATCGGCCTGAATATTGGCGTACTTGCGGGAGCGTCGTGAGGTGTCGAAGACCAGCTCTCCACGGTCGGTGGCCGTGATCCCTACCAGAGCAGCTTCCGGATCGCCTTCCCGCGTGCGAGTCGCCACGACTGCAAGTCCACGAGCACGTACGAACTCGGTCAGCCCAGCGCGATTCATGTGCCGCCTCCCTGTTGTCGAACGCCGGTGGAGCCGCGCACCACCAGCCGCGCGAGTAGCACCACAGGTTCATCCGACGGGCTCTGCAGATGCTCAGCGGCCTTCCTGATCGCGGCCCGCGCTCGGAGACCGCGCGCTCCATCCGGCCCGTCCGATGGTCGCAACTGCGCTCCGCCAGCTGGCGCACATGTTCGGCGGTCTTGTAACTCACCCGACCAAGTTCGATAAGGCTCGGGACACGGTTGACGGCGCCACCCCTGCGACCCGTGCTACGTCGTAGTTCGTCGGCTCCGCGTGCCCTGGCATTACGACAGAGACTGCTGGCTACCAATCTCTCCGGGCCGCCTGACGTCCGGGACCCCCATCGTCGCCTGACGGGTACGTTCATGATCAGCTCCTGCCGTCACGGTAGCAATGGCTCAAGCAAGCGCCGGTTAGAATCCTCGGATGACCGACAATCACGTCCGGGCTCTCCGGCAAGTCCTGTCGGCACATCGCGCGATGGTCGAGGGCGCTCTGCAGGTGGCGCCACACGTCGATATACATTCCGCATACCAGATCCATGCCGGTCTCAGCCAGATACTTGCCCGCTGGGACAGTTTCAATGCGGCTGAGCAGCGGGAGATCGTGCGCACCATCGAGTACGTCGTCAACAGTGACGACGAGCAACCCGACTTCGCAAGTCCCGATGGCTTCCAGGATGACCTGGCTGAGTTCGAGCGGTTGAAGGCCCGCCTCGGTTACCTATAGCCAACGCTGATCTTGATCAAGCCTTCTGTGCGGCCGTCTGCGGTTTGATTGTGTGCGTCGGCAAGAACTCGCCTCGCTGCACGAACTGCAGCAGCGTCACGGCGTGCGTGGATGTGGAGATGAGCGTCAAGCATCAGTCGGAAGCTCCACTCCGGTGATGCCACGCTCGCCGCGTGATCGCGGGGATTTGATCTTGACGTGGTCGCGGCGAAGTTTAGGTGGGGCTTGTCGAAGCAGGCGTCGCTCTGGGCGCAGACATGTGAGCGAAGCCGAGTGCGGCGAGACTCTGCCAACCTGTCCTGGTGAGTGAGCTCAGGAGATAGGCGGCCCGGGCATCGCGCCCAACGAGCACGCGTGGACGGCCTCGGGACGTGGCGCGCAAGATGATGGCGGCGGCTTTCTCAGGCGGCATGCGCATGAGCTTTTGGCCGACTGGGCCGGAGTCACCCTCCCGCCGAGCACCGGGGTTCCGCGTGCCGGACCGGGCGATTGCGGTGTTCACCCCGCCGGGATGAACACACGTGACCCGAACCGGCATCTTGGCCGCGAGCATCTCGATGCGTAGCGACTCGGTGAACCCGCGTACCGCGTACTTGGAGGCGACGTAGGCGGACTGGGCAGGGATCGGGATCAACCCGAACAGGCTGGAGATGTTCACCAAATGGCCGTCACCGGAGGCGATGAGGTGGGGCAGGAAGGCCATGGTGCCGTTCACGACCCCCCAGAAGTTGGTGTCCATCACCACGCTCGATGTCGGAGAACTGCATGCCCAGGACGTCACCTACATGGGCTACTCCGGCATTGTTGATGACGAGGTGAGCGGCGCCGAAGTACGCAGCTACCTCCTCGGCGTAGCACAGCATGGCGGGACGGTCGGTGACGTCGAGATGGTCGGCCCGAACGGTGGCACCAAGTGACCGCGCATGCCGAGCCGTCACGGCCAGGTGCGACTCGTTGATGTCGGAGACGGCGAGCACCGCGCCCCTTGCAGCCAGCTCATACGTCAGCGCGCGACCAATGCCTGATCCCACCCCAGTGATGACAGCGACCCGTCCGGCGAACGCCTTCAAGGTCGTGCTCACCGGGAATACCAGCACATAGCCACAGCATGTCATTTACTCGATCCGCACTGATGTGTCTACGTCGGGCCGGCGCCGCCGCATTGGTTGGCGGCGGAGGCGGTACCAATCACCAATCCTGGAAAGATCGCACGTCTAAGCGGTCGGCGTTCGTCATCTGCGAGACGAGCAAACCGCATGACACCGGCCGTGGCTGCCGGAGCGCCGACGTCGAGCACGTCACCGACCGCCCAGCGGGCCGGCACGTCGTGGCCGAACGGTCCGAGCGTCGCCAACCTCGATCACACTCGCCTAGGGCGACAACATCGAAGGCGGCAGTCACCAGTCGTGGACCGAACCGTCACGCCGCCGGTTCACAGGCAGATACTTCGGGTCGTATGGATACCGTGCGGCAGCTTTCTCATCGAACGTGACGCCGAGGCCAGGTTGGTGACCGGGATGCATGTAGCCGTCCCGGAAGGTGTAGTTGGCGTCGAACACTTCGCCGACCGGGTCGCGGTGTCCCATGTATTCCTGGACCCCGAAGTTGGGAATGCTCAGGTCAATGTGCAGCGCGGCGGCCAAGGAGATCGGGGAAAGGTCGCCGGCACCGTGAGAGCCGGAGCTGACGCCGTACAGGTCCGCCAGCGCAAAGATCCGGCGTAGATGGGTGATGCCGCCAGCGTGAGACACGGACGTGCGGATGTAGTCGATCAGCCGCTCGGTGATCAGTTGCTGGCAGTCCCAGATGCTGTTGAAGACCTCACCGACCGCGATCGGGGTAGTCGTGTGCTGGCGGATCAGCCGAAACGCGGATTGGTCCTCGGCAGGGGTCGGGTCCTCGATCCAGAACATGCGGTACGGCTCCAACGAGGCGCCCAGCCGTCCCGCTTCGATCGGCGTTAGTCGGTG
Organism: uncultured Actinomycetota bacterium; assembly: GCA_963808905.1. Classification (GTDB taxonomy): domain Bacteria; phylum Actinomycetota; class Actinomycetes; order Propionibacteriales; family Propionibacteriaceae; genus Microlunatus. The sequence goes on along the minus strand of CAWEHO010000031.1, from coordinate 41,603 downwards.
ATGCACGTCATGCAGCAGGTGAACCTGATAGCCGAATTCCGACCGGAGATGGGCCATCACCTGAGGCGCGAAGTCCAGGTAGTAGCTGGTCTCCCAGACATCCTCCTGAGGCGCCTTGCCGCTCGCCGGCTCGTAGATCTTGCCGTCGGTCGGCGCAATGCCGTACGTCTTCTCCAAGCCGGGAATGGCGGCTTGGGCTCGAATCGCCAAATAGCCGAGGTCGAGATGGCGCTGAAAGTCCACGCTGAGCTCGTCCAGGGTGGAACCGCTGGCGTGGCAATAGACCATCACGCCCTCCCGGGCCGCACCGCCTAGCAGCTCGTACACCGGGAGACCGGCCAGCTTGCCCTTGATGTCCCACAGCGCGATGTCGACGGCGGCGATGGAGGTCATGGTCACCGGACCACGGCGCCAGTAGGCGCCCTTGTACAGGTACTGCCAGGTGTCTTCGATCCGGCGGGCGTCCCGGCCGACCAGCAGCGGACAGACATGATCACGAAGGTAGGACGCCACCGCCAGTTCGCGGCCGTTCAGGGTGGCATCACCCACTCCGAGCAGGCCGTCTTCGGTCTCGATGACCAAGGTGACGTAGTTACGGCCGGGCGATGAGACGATCACCCGGGCGTCAGTGATCTTCACGATTTCTCCTTTGCCTGTCGGCATCGAGATGTACAGGATCAGGCCGTGTCAGCATTACCGCGCTGGACGCGAAGCTGCCTCCCCGGCGACCCGCATCGCCCGCGGCCCCGCATTCGCCGTGGACCCGCATTCGCCGTGGACCCGATCGAGAATGCCGACCCCGCTCGCGATCTTGGCGTCAGGGCCCGTCACTGCAGGACCACGGCCCGATCAACTACCTACTTCATGCTTTGGATCATCGAGAGCACCTTGGTTGCGCCGTCCGCTGGGCTGGACCTACCGAAGAGCACCTCGGTGGCCACGGGGGTGAACTCGCTACTGAAGCCGGAGGCGTTGGGTGGGGTGACTTGAGGCGGCGGCACGAGCTCGGGCGCGATGGTCTGCGAGAAGTCGAGCGCAATCTTGGCCTGCGGATCCAGCAGCGGAGCGACCTCTTTTTGCACCGCCGGGATCGCTGGGATGCCCCGCTCGGTGCTGAGCACCTTGGTGGCTGCAGGATCGGTGAGCAGGAAGTCGATCAGTTTCGCGCTGGCCTCGGCTTGCTTTGAGCGTGATGACACCGACCAGTACATGGATGCCTTATTGACCATCTTCGGCGATTGACCCGTTGCCTGCGCAGGGAGCCGAAGCAGCTTCATCTGCGTGCCGCTCGCCGTGCCGAAGGCCGAGATCTGGGTGTGGAAGAGCAGATGGAAAGCGGCCTTGTTGGTTGCGAACAACGATTGGTCCAGAACGGCAGTAGCGTTCTCGACCTGGCGCCCGGCCGGAGGTGTGGCTTTCGCGGCGACCAGTTTGTTGGCGTAGTCGAAGAAGCTGGTGATGGTTGCTTGGCTGACTTGAGGACCGGTGGTGGGCCAGACTTCCTCACCTTTCTGCCGGGCCCAGGCGCCCAGTTCCGCGGTGCTAGTGCCGAATCCGTCGAGTCCGTACACGCCCTGGGACCCCAGCTTCTCGGTGACCTGCGCCGCGACTTGCGCGAACTGGTCCCAGGTCCAGGTCTTGTCGTTGGGCATCGATACCCCGGCCTTCTTCAACACTTCGGGATTGGCTGCCACGGAGAAGTTCGCGACGCCGATCGGGGCGCCGACCAGTGTGCCCTCCACGTTGCCCGTTTCGAGCACCTTCGGATCCATTGCCGACAGGTCGAGGTTGCCTTTCACCGTATTCAGGTCGAGCAGAGCCTCTCGGGCGCCGTATGCGGCGATGTAGGACTCGTCCATCTGGATGACGTCAGGTGCGTTGTTGCCCGCCGTCATCGTGGCGAGCTTGTCCCAATAGGCGGTCCAGTCGCTGTTCTCGACAGTGACCTTGATGTCCGGGTTCGCCGCGGTAAAGGCGTCCACCGCCTGCTGGGTGAGTTTGAGCCGCGAGTCGTTGCCCCAAGTGGTGACCCGCAACTCAGGTGTCCCCTCGGACCCGCCCTGGCTCTGGCCGGGGGCACATGCGGCCGAGGCGACGAGGCACAGCGGCACGAGGATAGCTGTGATCAATCGACGCCGACGACGAAACGCGCCGCGGTCCCTCCCGGGCGTTGTGCTGGTCAGCCCGGAGGCGAGGGCCCTGGCTGGGGACCTGCGTCGTTGTAATCGATGCGGGCGGGAGGTCATGGTTGGGGCCTTTCTCGAGGTGATAGGCGGGGTAAAGGCTTTCCGAATTACTTGCCGCTTATCGTGGCTATACCCGATTGAGGAACCGCTGACCATCAAAGTGGGACCGGTGGCCGCGCAGGCAGAGTCCCCGGCCTATGACCGGCCCGCACCCAGCCGGGCGGTGATCGTGTCAGGGGACAGCCCACCGTTAAGGCTGTCGTAGAAGCGGCTGGCCGGAGTCAGATCGCGTCGGTGAACTGTTTCGCACTCGATCGACGATGCGTAGACCGCGGTGATGAACTCCATTGTCGGACGGGTGCTGGCCAGCGTAGTGTCGTGGCGCCGGCCAGCGAGCATGTCGTCGACCAGCTGATCGATCTGGGCCGCGTGGTTGCTCGGCAGATCCAACCCAGCGGACGCGGCCCAGACATCGTCGTTGCCTGTCGGCCGCAGGTTTCCGGGGTCGTGGACGGTGGATAGCCCCGGATCGCGCCCAAGACTGGCAGCCGTTGTCGCATCCGGCGCCGGCGTCCAGGACCAATCGGCATCGCTGTAGCCATAGACGTGATTGACCTCGAGCGTGCCGCTGGTGGTGTCGATCCGAATGCGACTGAGCTCTTGGGGGCAGAGCAGGCTGGTCACGACCGTGCCTGCTGCGCCGCTGTCGAACATGACGATTGCCAGCGACACGTCCTCGAACTCAACCGGACGAGCGATCCGCGCCGCGCGAGCGTCGACGGTGTGCCACGAGCCCATCAGGTGGAGAAGCAGGTCGATTTGATGGATGCCGTGCCCGAGGGTCGGGCCGCCACCTTCGCCGGCCCAGTTGCCGCGCCACTCGGGCAGGAAGTAGCTGTCGGGGCGGTACCACAGGGTTTCGCAGATGACGACCCGCGGAATCCCCAGCGCGCCTGATTCCAGCAGATGGTGGGCGCGACGTGCGCCCGATCCGTGACGGTGCTGGAACACCACATAGATCGAGCCTGCGCTTGACTTTTCGGCGGCCGCGAGCACGTCCATATCGGCCAGCGTCGTGGTCGGTGGCTTCTCCAAGAGCACCGAGCAGTCCGACCCGAGCAGCTCAACGCAGACATCCGTGTGGCTCCCGGGAGGCGTGGCGACCGAGACTAGGTCGGGCTCGTGATCGAGAAGCTCCGCGGCATGAGCCGTATGCCGTGGTCCCGTAGCCCGCGGCGAATGCAGCGGCGCGTACGGGGTCGATGTCGACGACGCCCACCAACTCGACGCGTGCATTGTTCTGATAGCTGAGGGCATGCGCGCGGGCGATCGTGCCACATCCGACGATCCCGACCCGAAGCGTTTCTTTGTCAGGCGGTCCAGTCACTCGGCAAACCCCAGCATCGTCGCGCTCCGCTGGGCGCGGATCGCCAGCCGCATCACCTCGAATGTGTGCTTCTGGGGGCATGCTCTCTCGGTGCGGTTGATCACGTCGTGCGCCAAGTCGGGGTAGTAGCTGAGCTCGACGTCGGAACAGTCGATGTACTCCGTGCCGGCGTCGTCGACCACGAACAGATGATCGCGGCCCTCGCGACCCGCCACGTCAACGTACTTGCGGAGTTCGATGTAACCCTCAGTGCCCAAAATCACCAGCCGACCATCTCCCCACGTCGGCAGGCCTTGCGGGGTGTACCAGTCGACCCGGACATAGCCATGAGCACCATCGCTCCGCAACGTCACCTCGCCGAAATCCTGCATCTTCGGCGACTCCGGATGCGTGTAGTTGGCGACGGTGCTGGAGACGACCTCGGCCTCCTCGGCACCGGTGAACCACAAGAACTGGTCGATCTGGTGGCTGGCGATATCGGTGATGATGCCGCCGGTCCGGTCCCGGTCGTAGAACCAGTCCGGACGTCCCTCACCACCCGCGAGGTGGGCTCGGTCGCCTTCCCGGTGGGGTCCGAGTCCTAGCGTCTGCACGACCCGTCCGATCCGCCCCTCTCGAACCAACTGTCCAGCTTTGATCACACAGCGCACCTCGAAGCGCTCCGAGAACGTGACCGACCAAAATCGACCCGACCGCGTGACTGCCTCCTCAATCTCGTCGAGCTGATCGAGCGTGATGCAGCCTGGCTTATCGACGACGACGTCCTTGCCGTTCGTCAGGGCCTCGACCGCGATCGCCGAGCGTCGGTCGGGAACCGCCGCTGTGACGATCACGTCGATCGACGGATCACGGAGCAGGCTCGTCGGGTCCTCGATCCACATCACGTCAGCCCAGCGACGCTGAGCCGCCTGAGCAACGGCCGTAGCGGGGTCGTCGGAGCTGAACCCGACGAGCTGACAGCCCTGATTGAGCAGGCCCGCTATCTGCCCGAAGGCGTGTGCGTGGTCCAAGCCGACGGCGGCAAACCGAATTGGTCGACTGCCCTGGTGTGTTGTGCTCACTGCTGATCAGTCCATTTGTCAGGTTCGCTGGATGCCAGATAAGGGTTGAGTTACCCGCGCAGCACGCGACTACACCGCGGCTACTCAGCGGATCGAGTTGTTGCGCGACCCTCCCGTCGGAGGCGCCGGTCGCAGTGACGGCGTTGTTCGCTCAGCCTCCCGTCTGACACAAGCAGCCGCGACGCCGACTTGCCCACTCGGAGTCGTCTTTCGGTGTCCGTATGCCGGCGGTCCTGCCGTTCAGGGTCCTCCGCGCCAGTGTTCGATGCGGTGATGGTCTGGTGTGAATCCGTGGCGGACACCCCACAGAACCGCCTGGGTGCGGCTAGTCACGGCGATCTTGCGATAGATCGTTCGGATGTAGGACTTCACCGTGTTCGGACTGAGGTGAGTGAGCGTTGCCACCTCGGCGTTGCTATGGCCCTGGGTGATCAGCGCCAAGATCTCCGATTCGCGGTCTGTAAGCCCCTCGCTTCGTCCTGGCCAGTTCAGTCCGCCGATGCTGCGTGCCCGAAAGGGCGGGTCGCTGATCACGATGTCGCCGGCGTGGATCGCTTCCAAAGCAGCGACGAGGTCGCGCGCCGGCAAAGCCTTTGACAAATACCCGTTGACGCCCTGCCTGCGGGCGTTCTCGATCAGGTCGGGTCTGAAGTTCCAGGTGTAGACCGCTACTCGGCGGGCGCGCGGATTTCGGATCAGCACGCTGATCTCGTCATGGTCGGATTCCGGCTGTGCGAAGCAGTCGTACAAGACGATGTCAACCATGTCGGAAACGGCGACGTTGGTGTCCAGCTCGGCGATCACCACCCGATCTCGGTACTGCTCGAGAATGTGCGCGATGCCCATCACCACGATGTCGTAGTCGTTAACCAGCGCGATGGTGACCGGTGTCCTTACCGCGGCCTCCATGGAACGACTTTAACCTCCCTAAGGGTGTAATGCATCCGCCCTTTGGGTGGTTAAGTTGTCGACGGAGCGGGATCGTTGCCGACGTACGGCACCCGCTTCGCACCAGATCCATCACGTTTGAGGAGGAAGCAGTGGAGATCATCGGTGTCATCGTCGCCGGTATCATCATCGGCTTGTTGGGCAAGTTCGTCGCCCCTGGCAACCGGGACAACATCCCGATCTGGCTGACCATCATCTGCGGCATCGGTGGGGTCCTGATCGGCTGGTTTATCTACACCGCGTTCGGAGGCAACGGCAGCCCGGGTATCGATTGGGTGCGGTGGCTCATCGCCATTGCTGTAGCCGCTGTGCTGGTCATGATCGCCTCCGCGGTGACGGCCAGGTCGCGCTCGCGGGTCCTGTGACTTTCCGGGCTCTTTGAGACCCTGACATGGGACCGACCCACAGATGCCGCCGCCCGCCGCACCGTGCGATCTGGCCTACACGACAGCTCTAGTCGCTGCCTGCCAGCGGATCTGGGCTGCACCAGACGTCGCGGCACTCTGGCCAACAGTCGTCGACGAAGCCTTGGCGCTGATCGAGGCCGACGGGGCAGCGGTCGTCACCTACACCGGGCGCTTCTGGCAAACCCTAGCCGCACGCCCGAGCGGCGCGGCGCCCGATGATTCGGCGGCAGCTGCGGTGATGGAGACGCTCTTCCGGCAGGGTCTGCTTCAGCAACCAACTTCGATCGACGATCCGGGGGAAGGCGTCTCGTGGCATGAGGTGGGCAGACGCGCGTTACTCGTGGTGGGTATTGAGGGGGCGCCGCGGGAGCCGGTCCGGCTGGTGTGGTATGCCACCGGCCCGGGCATCCTGTCGCCGTATGCCGATCTAGCCGAGGCATTCGCCCATTACGCCAGTCTGGCCTTGGGAGCCGCGAAGGAGCGTGACAACTTGAACCGAGCGGTGTCCGCACGGCATCGGGTGGGAATGGCCCAAGGAATCTTGATGACCCGGCGTCAGCTTACGGCCGGCGAGGCGTTCGCTCTGCTGAAACGCGAGTCGCAGAACACCCACGTAAAGCTACGAACGATAGCTCAAAGAGTCATTCAGACCGGAGATCTGCCGGCTGCTAAGGAGAGTGAGGCCAGACGATACTGCGGCAACAGTTAGTTGACTCCCGCGAGGATCCCCGAGGTCGCCCTTGCCCGTATGTGCCCGTTGCCCTTCCGCGAGCGGTCATGCCTGCTCGGTAGCGAGGACAACGGGACTACCACGACGCACCGGGACATGGCGCCAGGGATTGGACGCGGGACGGCTCCTTCGAGCTGGTATCGCTTCACCGATCCTCCCGTGGGACGTGATGCGATGACGATTGCCTTCCTATTGAGTCAGTTGGGCCGCCAACCGGTCGCTTCGGTGAAGCGGTCATGGCTCACGGGGTCGTTGTCATCACAGACGTTGTAGATGCCGCCCGGGCATGAGAGTGCGGCTACGAGTGCTCTGCCCGCATCGTGGGTTTGCAGGTGCACGTTGTAGCGGTCGGAGGGCGTGGGCGAAGCAGCTTCCGGCCCATAAAGAGAACCAAGGCGCAATGCGACACCACGACGTCCCGCGTGGGTGAAGCGGCCAAGCTGGTCTTCGGCTTGCAACGCCGAGCGCAGAAAGTCGGGCAGATCTGCGAGTGGCGTGGACTCATTAGCTGGGCCAGGCGGGTAAACGAACGCGGCGGTAGGCACCACGATGAGTTTGGTATCGGCGGACAGGGCGGCGTCGACCAGGAGCCGCGTCGCCTCGCCCCGCAGTCGATCGTTCATATCCCAGGCACCGGGACGGTTCCTGCGATCCAGAGTGGGGATGCGGGTGGCCAGGTGCAACACCGCGTGAGTGTCGCGGACTGCCTCCCGTACTCGCTCCGCATCGCACAGGTCGAGTTCGGAAGACGACGGCGTGACAAGGTGATGACCCAGGTCACGCAGCAATGGGACGGTCACCCGGCCGAGGACTCCAGATGCTCCCGTGACCAGGATGCGCATGTGGCGAAGGCCCAACTGTTGCTGCCTCTCTTGGACGTCTCCCTTTTCTTATTCGTCCTTGTTATTCGTGTTGTGTGTGTTGGTCGTGTCAGTCACCATTCCGGGCTGTCGATTGTGCTTCCTGAGCACTCGGGCGATCCCGGCGAGCCCGATCGCTAATCCTTGGCGTTCGGCCTTGGTCAGTCCGCTCAGCAGTTCTGTGTGCTGGGCGCGTAGTTCTTTCCCGATCTGCGTGGCAGCGGCTTGCCTCGTGTCTGAGCTTGAGTCGGTAGAGGCGGCGATTGTCTGAGTTCCGCTCTCGTGGATACCCATCCGCGGTCGACGAGTCCTGCCACTAGACGGCTGACGGTGCTTTTCTCTAGACCCAGCAGCCGCGCCAGGTCGTGTTGGGACATCGCTTCCACGTCGGCGAGCTCCCCCAGTGCCATTACTTCCGACAATGAGGCGTGTGTGCTGGCGCCACGATGCGGCTCCAGGATCCGGCTGAGACGGATCAGCTGCTGCAGTCCCCGACGCAGCTCGTCGTCGGGGAATACGGAACTGACAGTTGTATCGCGCAACTGTTTCGCCTATTCTGAAGTCGGAAAGGTTGCTTGATACAACTGTAGGAGATGCCGTGGCTGTCACCAATCATCGCACCCGTAACCACGCCAACATGTACGGCTTCGCCCGGCACGCTACCGGCTATGACCTGCTTTCCGGCGTTCTCGCCCGGCCCCTATACCGTCGAGTCGCCGCCGACGTGATCGAGAGCGCGCTTCCGGCCCGGTCGGTGGTTCTGGATGTCGGAACCGGGCCGGGCCGAGTGGTCAGGCTCATCGCCGCGGCCTGTCCTAATGTCGAGGTCACAGGTATTGACCTGTCCCCGGAGATGATTGCGCGCGCCACCTCAACCGCAAAGACAACCAGCACGAGGAACCTGCGCTTCGAGGTCGCCGACGTCGCTGCGCTGCCGTTCGCCGACAACTCCGTTGACCTCGTCGTTTCCACCCTCAGCCTCCACCACTGGGACGACCCGTCGGCAGGCCTCAACGAGATCGTTCGAGTGCTTGCTCCCGGCGCACAAGCCTGGATTTATGACTTCCGCACAGCGCTTGCGGCGCCGCAATGGCTCAGCAGTGGACTGAACGCCGATGTCGCCCTCGAAAGCCCGCTGATCGGGACCAGCCGCCTGAACCCGATCTCCCGTCTCGTCCTCTGCTACCGACAACTCCCCAGCTAGCCCTACGCGAACCTCGGTTTCAGAACGCTGTGAAATAATCTGCGTATGCACGCAGATGCGCGGGTGGATCAGCAGCTGGCTGAGCAGGTCGACGACCTGGTGGAACTGGCGGTGGAGATCTTCACGATGCTGGCGGACGCGACCCGGGTGCGGATCGTCCTCGCGCTGAAGGACGGCGAGCTCTCGGTGAACACGCTCGCCGACGTGGTCGGCAAGTCGCCGGCCGCGGTGTCGCAGCATCTCGCGAAGCTGCGGCTAGCCCGAATCGTGACTACCCGACACGAAGGCAATCGGGTGTTCTACCGGCTGGCGAACGAGCACGCCCTTGAGCTGGTCACCGACGCCATGTTCCAGGCCGAGCACTCGCTCGACGACCAACCACGTCACCACCGCCGGACACAGGCCGAAGGCGACCGGTGAACGGCTCGAACCCGCCCGCCGGCGGCCAGTCGGACAAGCAGGCACCAGAGCCGGCCGGCCGTGTCCACCCCGATGATGCGACCGGCCCGCATGATCCTGTACATGCCGATCCGGCATCGGTGACAGCCGACAGTGCCCAGGGTGTCCACGGTGAGGACGGCGACTCCATCGACGTCGGGCACGGGCACGGCCACGACCACGAGCATGGTCATGACCACGAACTCACTCGCGGGCACCCGACGGGGGTGAAGGGGTTCTGCTATCGCTTTTTCATGCCGCACAGTCATGACGCCGCCCACTCGACCGACGACGCCCTGGACGCCAACACCGCCGGCATCCGGGCGGTGAAGATCAGCCTCATCTTGTTGGCGATCACCGCGACGTTGCAGCTTGTTGTGGTGGTGGTCAGCGGGTCGGTGGCGTTATTGGCCGACACCATCCACAACCTCTCGGACGCGTTGACCGCGGTCCCGTTGTGGGTGGCCTTTGTACTGTCTCGGCGGGCGGCGACCCGGCGCTACACGTACGGCTACGGACGCGTGGAGGACCTGGCGGGGCTGTTCATCGTGACGATGATCGCGTTGTCGGCGGTGGTGGCCTCATACGAGTCGATCCGCCGGTTCCTCGAGCCGCAGCCGTTGGCGAACCTGGGCTGGGTGCTGGCGGCGGCGCTGATTGGGTTCGCCGGCAACGAGCTGGTCGCCATCTACCGGATCGGGGTGGGCCGCCGGATCGGCTCGGCGGCGCTGGTTGCCGACGGCGTGCACGCCCGGGCCGACGGGTTCACCTCGCTGGCCGTTGTGCTCGGCGTGATCGGTGTATGGGCCGGTTTCCCGCTGGCCGATCCAGTCGTCGGGCTGTTGATCAGCACCGCAATATTCATGCTGCTGTGGGGCACGGCCCGCGACATTGGCCGTCGTCTGCTGGATGGCGTCGACCCGGCCCTAGTCGACCGCGCCGAACAGGCCATCCGATCCGTGCCCGGTATCAGCGATGTCGAGGCTATCCGGATGCGTTGGCTCGGCCACCGGCTCAGTGTGGAAGCCACCGTGACCAGCGATCCGACGATGCCGGTCGGCCGGTTCCACGAGCTCGAGCACCATGCCGACGATCTCATACGGCGCATTGTGCCGGGCGTCGCCGCGGTGCGGCTCAACCCGTCCGCCCACGTGCCGGCGAACGCGCCACTACACCTGTAACCCCGGCGATCAGTTTTCGCGATCCCGCCGTCCTCTGCTAGCGGGTGGCGCTGATAGGTGCCACGAAGTGCGTGGACTTGGAACCTTGGCGATTCCGGGCAGCTCACTGACTACGGGATCGGAAGATTCCCGAGTCAGCTCAAAGCCAGCTCCGCGTTTACTTCTGTGACTTGCCGGCTCGCGGTCAAGGCGATCAAGTCCACGAAACTGCGGTTTTGAAGGATCGGATCGACTCGCTGCTGTACTTCGATCGGATCACCGGACCGGAGGGCCACGTCTGAATCGATCTAGCAATGTCGTTCGTGACCATTTGTCGCGGCAAGCCGTCGGCGCGATCGCCACGGCGAGGAGTCATCGGCAATCGAATCCACCGCAGCGGGTAATAAACCTTCATCGGTGCCGGCTGGGTGCTGTACGCCGGCTTGGAAATTGCTGTCGAATGAGAGGGTTTGATGGTCGTACCACAGGTCCTCATTGCCGATCGGTACCGCTTGCTGCACCGAGTGGGCAGCGGAGGCATGGGCGTGGTCTGGGAAGGCTGGGACGAGCGCCTGGAACGCCGAGTCGCTCTCAAGCAGCTCTATCGGCAGTCAGGAGCCTCAACAAGCGAAGCAGAACTGGCCAACCAGCGAGCGTTGCGTGAGGCTCGGCTTGCGGCACGACTTCAACACCCGCACGCGGTGCCGGTCTTCGACGCGGTCGAGCAGGACGGCCAGCTGTGGCTCGTCATGCAGTTCATTCCTTCGATCACCCTCGCCGCCGCATTAGAACAGGGTGGGCCACTGCTACCGAACGAAGCCAGGAAGGTCGGTGCAGAAGTCGCGTCGGCGCTGGCAGCTGCCCACGCGGTCGGAATTGTCCACCGTGACGTGAAGCCAGGCAACATCTTGATCGCCGAGGACGGTGCGGCATTGATCAGCGACTTCGGGATTGCTCGGGCATTGGGCGATGCGACCCTGACCAGCAGCGGCATGATCCACGGCACGCCGGCCTATCTGGCTCCAGAGGTCGCTCGCGGCAGCGAAGCGAACTTCGCCTCGGATGTGTTCTCACTGGGCTCCACGCTGTACAGCGCACTGGAAGGCCGCCCACCCTTTGGCACCGACGACAACACCATGGCATTGCTGCATCGGGTGGCCTCTGGACAATTCCCGCCTCCGCAGCGCAGTGGTCCGCTGACGCCCGTGATCATGGACATGCTCGCTACCGATACCGACATCCGTCCGTCGATGGGTGCCGTGGCGGAGAGCTTGGCACGGCTGCCAACACGGAGTCATCCGGCGGGGCAGGCGCCCGCCACTGTCGGCGAGCGTTGGAGGCAGGGCCGGAAGAACCAGACACGCTGCCAGCGTTAGCTCCGCCCAGCCATGATCACCAGCCGCCCGATCCCCGACGCAGGCGCGGCTTCGCGGCGGCCGTGGCTGTCGTTGCTCTTATCGGCATCGGAATCGTGGTGACTGCCCTGCTCGTGAACGATCGCAGAGCCGCCAGTCCGACGGTCGGCCCAGGCCAGTCGAGCTCAGCCGCACCTCCTGCGACCACAAGTCCTCCTTCGAGGCCGTCCCCGACTACGGACGCACCTTCACCGACTCCACAAGCGTCCGCACCACAGCAGGGTCCAGCACCGAAACCAACGCCACGAAGCAAGGCTCGTACGCGATCCCGGGCTCCATCGCCGACGTCTGCGCCAACCGTCCGCGGCACGCCCACCGCGGCGGAGCTCAGGCGGGCGATCACCCGCTACTACACGTTGATGCCGCGGAACACAGATGCAGCCTGGCCGCAGATGACGGCCTCGTACCAAACCAACCATGCCGGCGGGCGGGAGGCGTACCAGCGATTCTGGGATGCCATCAGCAAGGTCACGGTGGCTGATGTAAGAGGCATCCCGCCAGATTCAGCGCAAGCCACCCTCACGTACTACTTCACCGACGGCCGTGTGGTACGCGAGCGGACCGCGTACGGACTGGTCAACGAGGGTGGCCACCTCAAGATCAACAGCTCGACGGTGCTGAGCAGTGTGACACTCTAGTGCCCTTTCCAGGGCACTAGATGCGCCGATCAATTTTGCAGGCTGCGTCAAGGAATGCCGGTCACGCCGCGATTGATGAGTGGCGCAGTTCGGACCATCGCACTATTGACCCGTCGCTGTTTGGCCGTTGCACGTAGCCGACTGAGCGACAGCCTCCGCATGTTCGTGAGGGGGAGGGAGGCGGGCCGACCGGGGCCAATGTCGGCGCGATCCTGAGAAGCCTGCCGTCGGCCCGCCTAAAGCTTGCCTTCCATCCAAGGCACCCGCTCAGAACCAATACTTACGTCCACCGACGGCGCGGCCCGTTTGACCCAGTATCAAGAAGACGACGCCGACTATCAGCAAGATAATGCCGATCGTCACCAGAATGCCGATGCCCAAGACCCAGCCCAGGATCAGCAAGATAAGACCAAGAACAATCATGTAATCCTCCTTAGCCTTCTCGTACCCTGAATGGCCCGATTCAGACAGCGGGGCTGACTCCCCGCCCGCATTCGTACACGCGCCCTCGCTTGTGGGCCAAGTCAACTTGCTCATGTGTAGTAACGCCTCTTGCGACGTTACGACTTAGTAGTCGGCGCTGAAATCGCACCTTCGAGGCAAGGTGATCTTGATGGAGACGCTGAAGTTCTCGACAACACCCTAGAAACGGCCGACCGGGCGGCGCAGATGCTGATCAAGATGATGGAGGACCTACCGACCTAACCCATGGCCTCGTGCGCGCCGCGTGCGTATTGGCGTGCGTGTTGGGGTATCCAGATGGAAACCGTCATGTGGCCGAAATCTGGCCAGCTCGATTGGCGGGAAACAACGATGCAGGATCCCGAGGAAGAGTCCGGCGAGGCAAGAAAGAAAGCCAGCACGATGAAGGGATGATCATGTCGCACGTCGAAGATCCCACCGGCCCGGTTCCCGCCGGCGACCCGGGGAACCAGTCGATCGCCGAGTTGATCAAGCAAGTGTCGGAGGAGTCCAGCCGGCTGTTGCGCGGCGAACTCAGGCTGGCCCAGGCCGAGATGACCGAGAAGGCCAAAACTGCCGGCGTTGGCATCGGGGCCTTCGGGGCGGCCGCCGTGCTGGGCTGGTTCGCACTGGGCTGTTTCCTGGCCACCGCAATCTTGGCATTGGCTCTGGCGCTGCCGGCCTGGCTGGCCGCGCTGATCGTCGCCGTCCTGGTTGCCATCGCGGCTGGCATCGCGGCGCTGGTGGGCAAGAAGAAGGTGGCTGAGGCCGCTCCGCCGGTGCCGACCGACACGGTGGAAAGTGTCAAGAAGGATGTCGAGGAGATCAAGGAGAGTGCCCGCCGATGAGTTCCACCACCCCCGCCGCACCCCCCGACCCGCCGCCCGGCGCCACGCCGGAAGAGATCGAGGCCGAGATTGAGGCGGCCCGTGAGCGGCTGGCCTCCTCGGTTGACGCCCTGACCGCCAAGCTGGACGTCAAGGCGCAGGCCAAGCAGAAGGCCCGGGAGACCTCAGCGCAGGCCAAGCACAAGGCCCAGGAGACCTCGGAGCGCGTTGTGGCCGGCGCTCAGCAGGCCTACGAGCGGGCGCGCACCACCTCGCGAGCGGTGTTGGGCGCGATAGCCGCCGGTGTTGTCGGGCTGGTGGTACTGCTCGTCGTCCTGCGGCGGCGCTCCTCTCACCAAAGCTGACTGCTGCGGGCCACCTCGGCACCTTCTTGACCTTGGTGGGCCGCTGCCATGATTGGTCGTTCGGCGCATGTCCCAGGTCCCAGCGACGATTGCGAAACTCCGCACTTTCCGGACGATTCAGATGTGCGGGCGACCGAGCCGTGGCTATTGGCACGTGAAGATCAAGTCCACGCTTTGCTCAGCGAATATGGCGAAGGACCGGCCGGAGCCACCATCGTCGTTCGCTGCGCCGCAGATGCGTCGCCGCGCGGCCGAGCGACTAATCATGACGGGGCGCTAAAGACCCTCAGAACCTGACCCCCAATACGCTCAAGGACCGTAGCTACTGAGACTCCGGGCCTGGTGTCCTCTCAGGCTCACGGGCGGTGACCGCCTTATCGATCACCTGCCAGACCTCCTGATCCAGCCGGTTCTCCTTCCAGATGCCGTACGCGGTTCCCAGCAGCACCGGCGGTACCGCCACCAGCCCGATCGCTCCGCTCACTGCCGCGTCGACCCACTCGTGACCCCCCAGGCTGATGCTCAGCTGGCCATCTCCGGGGGTGATGACCACGGTCAGTGCGTAGGTGACCCCCAGCAGCTGGCGCCACAGGCTCTCCTTGCGCGCCTGCATCACTGTGCGGTTCTCGCTGCTGCGGTAGACCTGCACCTGGAACTCCTGCATGCGGAAGTGGTCTGCCAGTGCCCGGGCGACCTCCTCCGCCGGGACGGTGGTGCCATAGATCCGTTCGAAGTTCAGCGCCGGTCGGCCTGCCCCGGTGCCTCTGCCTTGCTCGTCGGCCATTTTCGTTCCCTCCGTTCTCGCTCGGGCCCAATTTCCCCCAGCGTATCGAGCACAGGCTCTGCGAGCGCAAGAGCCACAACCGCCGGTGTGCGACCAAGTTGACCCAGGGGAGTGAGCGGTCAGAGGCCAGCGGTGCCACGGGCGTCAAGCGGTGCTGGGCCTTTGCGGTTGTGCCTTGGCTGCATGTTCGATATTGCGCCTGAGCACGGTCATCATCCGTGCCTGCATGATCCAGACAACCGGGAAAAAGGAGTACAAGCGTCCAAGCCATAGCGGGCGGATGGCTTCATAGCCGCCGATAACGAGACGTGTGCGCCCGCCAGGCAGCTCGTTCAACAGGAAGCCCCATAAACCTTCGGTGTAAGCCGGTGGCCGCGGCTGCTTCGCGTCGAGGTTGCGGAGTCGCAGATCGCTCAATGCATGTAGTCCGAAGAATCGATTCGGTTCCAGCGCTGCGACCTCCCAAGCGTCCACCGGGCCGTGGCGGCGCGTCCAGTACTTCACGTGGTCGCCGAGGCCGAGGTTCTGCCACTCGGGGTGGACTCTTCGGGCACTTGGGCGACCGGCGTTGTCCAGGTGGTCCCAGGAATACCATCCCCCACGATCCCCGCCCATCTGGACGAGCCACGGCCAGACCTGATTCGGCGGTGCGTCGATTGTGACGGCCATCGTCGGCCCTCTTTTGCCGTCGGGTACCAGCTCGGCGCCGGGATACGGCCCGGCAACTTCCTCATCGGTTGCACCCCAATGCATGAGCCGAGGGCGCACGCAGCATCCATAGACGACCGCTGCCGCGGCGGCTACCGCCGCGATCCGGCTTCCGAGCTTCATACGGTAAGCGTTCGAGGCTCTGTGCGACCTCGCAAGGGACCAAAGTCACGACGCACCCGACGAAGTTCCCGCACCCCGCTATGCCGGTTGCTGAGTGTTCAGCCATCGACACGTCGTTCGACCGGAGTCGGGTCAAGGCTGGCCGCACGGCCACCCGCACGGCCTGGCCTTGACCCCGACGAGGACGCCGCCACACACCTCTCAGCGGGGAGCAGATGATCACATAAGACACACCGACAAGCTCGGGGCGCCATCTCCGGCTCAGCGTGCTTGGCAGCAGGCTCAGGGCATGCGCCCTTCGACGGGCTCAGGGCGCATTCACGGGCGCTGCCCACTGGCTCAGGTCGCATGGCAGCGGGCTCCACACGACGCGGAGCGTTAGCGGTGATCGTCATCGCCGAGGGACGGGCAGTCTTGTCCCAATGATCCGGCGGGTGCAGAGTGCTGAACATGAACGACGCTGAGATCACGAGTGCAGGCATGACGAGTGCAGGCGTCACGAGTGCAGGCATGACGAGTGCAGGCATGACGGGCACCGCACCGGCTGGGGCATCGATCAGCTACGGCACCGATCCGGGCGACCCTTCGCGGGCGGACATCGTGGGCGGTGTCGGCGAGAAGCTTTCCGACGACGAGGTAACAGCATTCGTCACGCGGGCGCTGGCCGGCGCTGATCTTGATGACAAGCGGGTGTGCCTGGTGGTGCCCGACGGTACGCGAACCTGCCCACTGCCGCTCGTGATGCGGGCGGCGCAGTCCGCCCTCGAGGGCAGAGCGAAGGAGGTGACGGTCGTGATCGCGCTCGGCACCCACCAAGGAATGAGCGAGGCCCACCTGGCGCGTCACATGGGCTATTCGGCTGGCGCAGCTGAGGAGACCTATCCCGGCTGGAACATCATCAACCACGAATCCTGGCTGCCGGAGACGTTCACCACACTGGGCAGCATCGGCGCGGAGCGGCTGAGCGAGCTGACAGGCGGTCTGATGCGCGACATCTCCGTGGACGTGCGGATCAACCGGCACGTCGCGGAGTCCGATGTGGCGATCGTGGTGGGACCGGTGTTTCCGCACGAGGTCGTCGGGTTCTCCGGTGGCAACAAGTACTTCTTTCCTGGGGTGTCCGGCCAGGAGCTGATCGACCTGTCGCACTGGGTCGGCGCCTTGATCACGAGCGCCAAGATGATCGGGACGAGTGGTGTGACCCCGGTACGCGCCTTGATCAACGAGGCCGCCACACTGATTCCCGCGGATCGGCTGGCGTTGTGTCTGGTGGTCGCGTCAGGTACCGACACGTTGCATGCCGCCGCCTTCGGTACGCCGGAGGATGCGTGGGCCGCATGCGCAGCGATCTCCGCCGAGACTCATGTCAGCTACCGCGAGACGCCCGTCAAGCGCGTGTTGTCGATCATGCCCTCCAAGTACGAGGACATCTGGACGGCGGCCAAGGGCTTCTACAAGCTGGAGCCGATTGTCGCCGACGGCGGTGAAGTGATCATTTACGCCCCGCACATCACCCAGGTGTCGGTGATGCACCCCCAAATCACCGAGATTGGCTACCACTGCAGGGACTACTTCCTCGGCCAGTGGGAACGGTTCAAGGACAAGCCGTGGGGGGACCTCGCGCACTCGACGCACCTCCGCGGGCAGGGCACCTGGGATCCCGAGCACGGTGAGCGCGATCGGGTGACCGTCACGCTCGCGACAGGCATCCCCGAGGAGGTCGTACGGTCGGTCAACCTGAACTACCTCGATCCGGCGTCGATCGATATTGCCGCGTACGAGGCGGATCCGGAGACCTTTGTCGAACCACACGCTGGGGAGGTCCTGTACCGTTTGCGATCCGCAGGGTCCGGCACGGGAAGTGGCGAGTCGGACGGCCGGCAGCCCTCAGCCTCAGGTCTGGACGGGTAGCAGAATTGGCCAAGAGCGGATGAAGCTGCCGGTCCGGCCATTTGATCATGCCTAAAGTTGATCATTGCCTAAAGTTGATCATTGCCTAAAGGCTCGATTGCCTGGCCCGTGGCTCAACTCACTCGCCACCGCGCCAGCGCTCCCACGCGGCCTGCCTGGTCGTACCCGCGATATTTCCCACTTGAGACCACGAGCTGTCGTGGGCCAGCGTGCGCGCGGCCACTCCGAGGCACTCTCCGGCTAGGCGAGTCAACTCAAGCAGATAACCGAAGGCGGCCGGATCCTCACTCTGCGCAAGCCCTCGCATGCTGGCGTCGGCGAGATCGGCTAGCTCGCTGGGTGCAGCGCGAGCGAGATCCTCCGGATTCCACATAGAGCAAGGTTGCGAAACTCCTGCGCACGGGTCAAGGGAGCTCGCGGCTGTCTCGCGCGGTTTGTTGTCCGGCCCGTGGCGTGGAAACCATGCCTCACAGAGCTGTCGGTTCCGAGTCAGACCCATAGATCGCCACGTGGGTCGCATCTGGTGTGTCGAATCCGCGACGCCAAGTGGAGCCGGGCCACACGTAGTCGACGACTCCCTCGTCTGGGCGGTACGCAGCTGTGTACATCGTGCCGAAACCCTTGGCGTACGCGGTGTTGTAGAGCGGCGGTCGGAGAAACGCGGAGATCGCGGTATCTGGATCAGGGTTACGAGCCAGCAGCGCAAACAGCGCCTGCTGGCGCTCGACGCTTTGGAAGCGCCGCGCATGGTCGGGGTCGTCAGGGATCGTGCCTCGATGGTTTGTTGCAGGGCATTGCGTGAACACTTCTGGCTCGGCTCCAGGCGCGACGAACACGCTCACCGTGTCCCCACTCCGGTCGAGGATGGTGAGGTTGTAAGCCATGTTCACCGGCACTCGAGCCAGCACGGCCACTGCATCGGCCACGGTGTCGGCAACCTCGAGTACATAGCGAATGATCAGCGGGATGCCGAATCCTGAAGCCACGCCGCGGCGACCGCCGAAAGCGAGCGAGATAGCGAGTCCTGTCTCGTTCATACCGTCAAGCAGCCCCCAAAGGCAGTCGCTGGAACCGATCACTCGGCGGCCGGTGAACGCGCTGGAAAACACCACTCGCTCACACAGATCCGGCTGGTAGTCGTAATTGCGGATCAGCATGGGCGTGTCACCGGTGAGCGCCATCTGCGAACATCCCGGCAGGAACCGCGGCGGGTCGTACAGCGTAAGCATCCGGGCAGCGGTCTCATCGCCGGCCGTGAGTTCAACGAGTCGTTCCCAGGTATCGGTCAGCTCAGGCATGTGTCGCTTCAGCATGCGATGCCCCAGCTCAACCGACGGCCGCCTTGACTCGCCCTCACTGAGGTACCAGGTCCGATATCCGGCCCAGGTGGCATCAAAGAGTTGCCTCCACCGTGGACCGGGGATCAACTCGCGAATCCCGTAGAAGGTCAGTGTCGTCATGTCGTCAAGACTTCCTTGACACGGCCCTCTTTGTCAAGTCAGTCTTGACGCAGGCCGCACTGCCTGCAGGTGATTCCCTTGTTCACGGGCTCACTCATTCACTGGTCGTGCTTCTCCGCACGCAGTCGCGTGTGATGTGCGATTCGGCCGGAATCGCCCGACCATTCGTGGGCGTATTGGGTAGACCCAGCGGCCCCCGGACCCCAGCCGCTGTTTACGACTCCGGAAGCGGGGCCGCGACCTCGACCGATTCCACCGCGCCGCTGCGGTCGTCTTTGATGCCGTGACGGGCGTGGAGCTCACTGACGATCTCGCGGAACCGCGCGTCGGTCAGCGGATAAGCGAGGAAGATCAGCCCACCGAGGAGTGCAAAGATCGCTGGGCCGAGACCAACCAGTCCGCGGATCGTGACCAGAGCGGACTCACTTTGCTCAGGCGCTTTGGCAACGAAGCCGCCGAATGCGAGCGCATAGCCCGCGACCGCGCCGGCGACCGCTTGTGAAACCTTCCGGAAGAAGGAATAGATGGCGTACGTGGCGCCCTCGGTGCGCTTGCCTGTCTTGTACTCGCCGTACTCGACCGCGTCGGCCTCGAAAGCGAAGAGCAACGACATCGAGAGGTTCTGGAAGAGGCCGAAGACGAAGAACGTCACAATGACGATGGGCAGGCTCGCCGGCATGAAGAAGATCCAGACGCCCATCACGATGAGACCCGCTGCGCCGATCAAGAACGTGTTCTTCTTGCCGATCCGGGCGACGAAACTCGGCACGACCGGCACCGCAACGAAGGTGGCCAGCGACGTGGCGAGGACCATCCAGATCAGCTGGGTCGAATTGCCGAGAATGTAGGCCGCATAGTAGGCCTGGGACGCCTGAAGCCCGAAGACCCCGGTGAGAAAGATCAAGTTGGACATGCACAAGATCAGCAGCGGCCGGTTCTGCCTGACGGTGGCAACGGTTTCCTTGACCGTCACCGGCTTTGAGTCGTGGAAGACCTGTTCTTTGCAGCTGGAGAAGCAGAACAGGTAGAGGGCGTATCCGACGACGGCGAACACGATGGTCACAGTCGTCAGAAAAGCCTGAAGCTCCTCGGGCTGGGTTTTGTAGCGTGTGATCGAAGGTGCGATCACCAACACCAGGACGAAAGTGCCGACGATCGGTCCCACTGTGCGCCAGATGCCAAGACGGGAACGCTCCACGGGGTCCTGCGTCATAGCGGTAGCCAGGGAACCGTACGGGATGTTGGTCAGGGAGTAGAGGAAGCCGAGTAGGGCGTAGGTGATGTAGGCGTAAATGTACTTGGCGGTCGTAGAGTCGAAATTCGGAACGCTGAACAAGGCGACGCTCGACAACAACAGCGGAAGCGAGGCAAACAGTAGGTACGGCCGGAACTTTCCCCAGCGCGAATGCGTCAGGTCGACCAG
This sequence comes from uncultured Actinomycetota bacterium, assembly GCA_963808905.1. Classification (GTDB taxonomy): domain Bacteria; phylum Actinomycetota; class Actinomycetes; order Propionibacteriales; family Propionibacteriaceae; genus Microlunatus. Next base: position 21,106 of record CAWEHO010000031.1, on the reverse strand, counting down.
ACGCCCGGCTGCCAGGTCGGCGAAAGCATCCCACGCTCGTACGACAAGGAACATCGTCGCAATTGGGGCTGGATTGAGGCCGACGACGTTCGTGTAATAGATGAGCAGGAACAGAGCCTGCAGCGAGAAGGCCAAGTTGTTCGCAAGATCGCCCGCGGCGTAGCCGAGGTAGTTGCGCATAGTCAGCTTCTTCATCGGAGCTCCTATGAGGCGGTGGCTTGGGTAGCTCTCGCGGCTTTGGCCTGATACGCCGCCACAATGACATCGACAGCCGTATCGAGACCGAGTACGCCCGTGTTGACGACGAGGTCGTAACGATCAATGTCCATGGGATTCCAGTAGTAGAACCGCTGTGACATCTCAGCTCGAACCCAATCCTCGTTACGTTGCCGCCGGGTCGCGTGGGTCAGGTCAAGTCCCTCCTCACGGGCGGCGCGGGCAATCCGGACCTCAACCGGAGCGTCGAGCTGCACATGCAGCGCGGTCGGGATGTCGCCGAGGATGAGAGCGCCATTGCGGCCGAGTATCACCACTCCTTGGGCCGCCGCTTCCTTGACGAGACGAGTGTTCTCCTCGACCATCTCCGCGTCCTGCGCCTGGGCCAGCGGGATACTTCTGTCGTCCAGAACTGTTGCACCAGAGGCAAAACGGCCCAGGAACCGCGCCAACGCACCTCCTTGATCACCAGCCTTGCCGCCGCCCGGATACTTGGCGCTCTCGATGTCGGCGGAGGAGAATGCCTGATCCATCCACTCGACGCCAAGTGCCTTGGCAACTCTCGGACCGACGTGGCGGGCGCCAGCACCATACTTCTCGAACAGTGTGACGACAGGTGGAGTCATGTCGCCCTCTTTCATGACCGCGGGGGAGATGAGGTGATCTTGACAGTCAAGCAGCCGGTATCCTCCCCCGCAACCGCCTGAAGGAGCGATGCGTGCAAGGCGTACTGGCCGGATTCGCCACCATCGGCATCATCATCGGCTTGGGTTTTCTGCTCGCCCAGCTGAGGATCCTCGATGCGACCGCGCAAGGGGTGCTGACCCGCATTGCTTTCTATGTGGCCAGCCCGGCGCTTCTGGTTACGGTGCTGGGCGCCACCGATGTCCGGCGGCTCCTCTCAGGCAACCTGATCGCCTCGCTCGGCAGCGTCGCGGTGGCCGCGACCATCGCCGTGCTACTGGCGCGAGTGCTCTGGCGGCGAGAGGCTGGCGAAACCGTCATCGCGGGCTTCTGTGCGGCCTACGTCAACGCTGGCAATCTCGGGCTGCCGATCGCCGCGTACGCCCTAGGCGATGCGGCACTGATCGCACCGATGTTGCTCGCCCAGTTGCTGATCTTGCAACCAACCGGTTTGGCCGTGCTCGACGCGATCACCCAGGTGCCAAACCCAGACATCTCCCGGCGCCGCCTGCTACTCATCCGCCTCAGCAGGCCATTCCGCAACCCACTTGCCGTGGGATCTCTCGTCGGATTGATCTTGGCTCTGACGGGGATCAAGCTGCCGGTCGCGATCAACGCGCCTCTCACTCTGGTCGGCGGCATGGCTGTGCCATCCATGCTGCTGGCGTACGGCATCTCGCTCCGGCTCGGTCCGCGACCTGGCGCCGGCGAACCACCGATCCAAATCGCCGCACTGGTGTTGGTCAAGCTGGTCGTGCAACCGATCGTGGCCTTCCTCATCGGTATGTACGCGTTGGGCTTGGGTCGGCACGATCTGCTCGCCGTGACCGTGATCGCCGCGCTGCCCACCGCGCAAAACATCTTCACCTTCGCCGTGCGTTACGACCGGGGCGTGATCTTGGCGCGGGACATGATCTTCGCGGCGACTGTGCTTTCGGTGCCGGTGATCTTGATCATTACCTGGCTGCTGGCTTCCTGACGGAATCGCCGGATGCGGTCAGGAAGCCAGCGCTCCTGACGGCGCTTCGCCAAGCTCAAGAGCGTCGCCGTACAGCTTGGGATGATCGATCATCGCCCAAACGGTCGAGAACCGCGTCGCGGTCGGTGACCCGAGCCCAATCCAGCGTGTAAGGAATAATCCGGGCATGATGGAGCGGAAATACGGCAATGGCGCGTGCCGGCAACGTTCAGCTTGTCCGAGAAATCGTTGAGGAGCCATGACCAAGGATCCCGATGACCTGGAGATCGTGCCCAGAGAACTCCGACCCGGCCAGAGGACCGAGGTGTGGATCACTGAGGTTGGTGCCGGATCGGCCGAATTGGTGTATGCCACCGACGCGCTGCTGCTGGAAGCACCCAACTGGGCTCCGGACGGCCGCGGCCTCTTGCTCAACGGTGACGGGTTGCTGTGGCGGCTCGACTTGGAGCCCGAGGTCACGTTGCAGAAGGTGCCCATCCAAGACTTGCCGGCTATCAATAACGATCACGTGCTTGACGCCGAGCGCGGCCTGATCTATCTGTCCGCGAACGACGGCCACATCTACGTCGCGCCGGTCGAAGGCGGCACTGCGAAGCGCGTCACGCACGATTCGAGCCGCTATCACTTCCTCCACGGTGTCAGTCCGGACGGGACGATGCTTGCTTTCGTCGAGCTTCCGCGTAGTGAGTTTTCGGTACCTGGTCGGCTAGCGATCGTCTCGTCGGCGGGCGGCGAGACACGTTATCCGGAGGCCGGCAGCCGCCACCTCGATGGCCCCGAGTATTCGCCCGATGGTGCCTGGCTGTATGTCAACACCGAGGAGTTCGCCAGCGGTCCGGGCCATGCGCAACTGGCTCGGGTTCCTGCCGAGGGCGGCCCGATGGAACGTCTCGTGGAGTCGGAGTCGGTCGACTGGTTCCCGCATCTGTCGCCAGACGGCGAGCTCGCGAGCTACATCAGCTTTCCGCCGGGCACGCTCGGGCATCCGCCGGACTTGGACGTGGAGGTGCGATTGGTTCGCACGGCAGATTGGCGCGATGTCGTGTGGCGCTTCCCGCTTTTCGGCGGGCAGGGAACCCTCAATGTGAACAGCTGGTCGCCGCACAGTCGTCGGTTCGCGTTCGTGGCATACCCGGTTCAGCAGGCGTAAGCACGGCTCGGCATCGTAGCGCGGCTCAGCCCGGAGGAAAGTCTTCGGAGCTCCGAGTGGGGACGCCGACGACCGGGCAGAACGCGTGACTCAGACAGTGATGGCTCGTCGAGCCGATCAGGATCCTCCCGAGGCCGATATGCTCACCGGTGCCAATCACCAAAAGTCTGGCCGACTCTGATTCGCGAACGAGTACCCGACCCGGGCGCCCCATCTCGAACTGCAGAGTCCAATCTTGCTCGGGCTGAACCGCGTCGAATAGATCACGCACCTGCTGCTGATAATCCGCGATGAACTCAGCGTTAGGCAGGTACCCGATTGTCTCCATCAGTGGAGTGCCCTCGGAGGTCATCCCGGTCGGCCAGTCCACAATCGTCACCGCGCGCAGTGATACACCAACGGCGCGGGCGTATTCGGCGGCCCAGCGCAAAGCTGCTTTGGATGCCGGGGATGCATCGAGGCCGACTACGATCTCGTCTCGTCGGTCGGTTGCTCTTTCGGCGTCGCGGAGGATCTCGGGTTCGGCGTCACTCATTGATCACCCTCCGTGGTCGTCACTCATTGATCACCCCTCCGTGGTAGTGACAGCGGCTTTGGAGACGAGGGCTACGACACTATGGTGCGTCGGCTATCGGGCGTACCAAGACCACAACGCCGAGGGCCGCTACCCAAAGACCCCAGCCGCTGCTACCGATGAGCCCGGCAAGATCGAAAACGGGAAAGCCCGGGAGCGCCGTCGCCATGATGTCACCCTGATTGAACAGATAGAGAACGCTGACGATCAGGCCGACGAGTCCGAGCCAGCGAGGCAGCACTCGAGTGCGAAGGATGATGATGCTCAGGGTGATGGACCAGCCGAGGCCCAGCAATTGCCCGAGGTGCTCGCCAAGGAGTGCACCGCCGTACTGATGCTGGGCAAGCCAGGACGCCGCGACCGCGGTGCGGTTTGCGGTATCGCTGTCTTGATACATCCGCGCGAGCGGCGGCACGACGAAAACCCAGCGCAGGAAACCGATCAGGGCCAGCAATGCCGAGATCGCGCCGGCGAATGTGGCGACCCCCAGTGGTGCATCTTCACGCCGGCGCAGCACGGTCGGTAGCAGCAAGATCGGCACGAAGAGGATTGCGTAGGTCCACGCCGTGGCGAACCAGGTCCAGACCAAGCTAGGACCTCCCGCCGCAAACTTCGGCAGCACAACGTCGGCTGGTTCCCGGAGGATGTCCGGCCAGTCGAATGTCGCGGAGAGAACCGTTGCCGCGGTGGCGAAGGTAAGGGCGCCGATCAGAAACAGTGCGCCCGTCGTACGACGGAGGCCAGCGCCACTGGCTTCGGTGGTCACACTGTGCCGCCTCTCAAGACATGATCACGACCGATTCGGAATTCACTCTGGCATGCGAGTTGAGTGTTTGCGGAGAGCGACTCGCAGGGTCCCGTAGCGATTCTGATCAAGCTGGTACTTCGGTCCCGGCGTGCGGTGACTTCTGGCTCTGGGGCCTCTCGAAGTCCTGAGTTAGCGTTGGATGACCGTACGAGCAAAGCACCTGGCCAGGAGGCGTCCGGGACCATGCCTGCATCTGACCGAGCCCAGGCGAGCAGAACGAGCCATCCATTCCGCAGCGCCATTGTCGTCGTGGAGACCCTCGTGGGCCTGGGCGGGCTTGCAGGAAGTATTCAACTTCTCGTTGGAGCCGCGACTCCACCTGTGGCTGTGCTCAGTCCCTTGGGCCTCTCGAGCTGGACGCTTCCGGCTGGATGGCTATTTCTCACAGTCGCTCTTCCGTCCGGTCTGGCCGCCTGGCTTGCTTGGCGGCGCTCGCCCTGGGCTCCAGTAGCAGTGTTGGCGGCGAGCGCACTGTTGATCACAGAGTTGCTTTTCCAAATCCCATTTGTTGGTTTCAGCGTCCTGCAACTGATCTTCGCTGGGGTCGCCGCTGTCATGGCAGTGATAGCGCTGATGGCTCGAAGAGCTGGCTGGTGGCCGCGCCGGCGCCGATCAGACCGGCGCCGATCAGGCCGGCGCCGATCAGTCGGGGGCCCAACAGACGGGACACAGGACCTGGGCGCCGCCCCGCCGTGATGCTGATGAGATCGACCCCCGCGAGCCACCGACAAGCTGCTCCTTGGGCACTGCTTGCGTTGTTGATCGCGTACGCGACCATTCATCGGCTCGGGCGGACGTACGGCTCGACTTCCCACGAGCGGCGCGTGCGTATGCCGGGTGATGACATCGTGCCGAGGCCGCAATTCGTGATCACTCACGCAATCACCATCGGGCACCCGCAGCAGCCGTGTGGCCCTGGCTGGTTCAGATGGGCTGGCATCGCGGCGGCTGGTATACCGCTCGTTGGGTCGACAAACTCCTGTTTCCGGCAAACCGAGCAAGCGCGGATCACATCGTCGAGGAGCTTCAAGATCTTCAGGTTGGCGACTTCATCCCGGACGGGCCACCCGAAACCGAGTGCGGCTTCATGGTCGAGCAGCTAGCCTCACCTCGACTCCTCGTTTTGCACTCCACGTCGCACCTGCCGCTGGAATTGCGCCGCAGCGGCAAGGCATCAGTTGACTGGACATGGGTTTTCAACGTGCTGCCAGTCGAGGATGACGGTCGGGCGCGGCTGATCTTTCGCTGGCGTGCAGCCACCAGACCCTGGTGGCTGACCATGATCATCTGGGCGGTGATCTTGCCCGCAGACTTCCTGATGTCGCGGGACATGCTGCGGGGAATCAGGCGTCGCGCCGAGCGGCTGGACCGTACGACATGATCTTCTGACCCAAGTGTCGAACGGCTGCCCAAGTTCGCGCTGCCGTTTCCTGTTCGAAGCCGACGGAATCAAGGTGGCCGATGTGTCGCCAGCCTGCAACGTTGGAGGCGCGGCATCGCAGAAACTGTGGGTTATGAGGAATCTCACCACGGAGCAGTGGGAGCGGGCGACTGACGTGCCGCTGATGGTAGCCGCCCTGGCTTTTCTTGCGGCGTACGCGATCCCGATCTTGAAGCCGGATCTGCCTAGCTGGGCCGCGGCGACGTGCATCGGTGCAGCGGCCACTGCCTGGGCACTTTTCGTCGTCGACTACCTGGTTCGGCTGCGGCTCGCACCGGATCGGCGGACGTACGTACGCAAACATGTGCTTGATCTGTTGGTGATCGCACTGCCATTGCTCAGACCATTGCGGCTACTGCGGCTGCTCGTTCTGTTCACCCTCTTGAATCGGCGCGTTGGCATGCGGCTGCGCGGGCGGCTCGCCGTCTACACGGGTGGCGCCGCCGCACTTCTCGCCTTCTGTGCGGCACTGGGCATGTTGAACGCTGAGCGGGGCCACGAAGGGGCGAACATCAAGTCCTTCGGTGACTCGATCTGGTGGGCGATCACGACCATGACCACCGTCGGCTACGGGGATCGCTACCCGGTCACCGGGCTAGGCCGGGCGATTGCGGTGATGCTGATGGTGGGCGGGATCGCCCTGCTCGGCGTCGTGACAGCGACCCTCGCCTCGTGGCTGATCGAAGCCGTCGAGGCGGACCAACGGGAGACCTACGACATGAAGAACGAGATTCGGACCCTGCATCGAAAGCTCGATGAGCTGCTCGGCGAGCAGTCTGTCGAGCCCTCACCAGCCGCCGCCCGAAGCCAGGTGAACGAGCAGGAGCTGGGTGACAGGGACGCGGGCGGCGGTTGAGCCGGCTCAGCCGGCATCCGGACCCAAGAGGTACGTGGCCAATCGGTCGTGGCGTCGGACGCGCAGCCGTCCAGCGACCCGCAAGCTTACGTGGGTAGGTGCCCATCACGTCGCAATCATGACCATGGGCCCTACGAAGGACACTGAAACTTCGTGTGCTGGGCTAGGTTCTCTCCCGTATCGACTACACTCGACGGGGACCCCTGGTTCCGGCCGATCGCATATGAGATCACCAGCCCCGAGTAGTGCGCAAATCAAGGATTCGCATCCACAGGCGCACGCCCGCCTAGCCCAGCTGATCTTGGCTGCTCGTGCGCCCGGCTAGAAACTCTGTGACCCGCGGATCGGTAGCCTCGAACCGGTCTACCTCCTCACCGCCGTCACAGCGGTAAAGGCCGACGACGACCGCGTCGTGGTCTCTGCTGAGCACCTTCCACAAGCCGCCCGCGTCCTCCCATCGGCGCAGCAAAGGGACAAAATCCGGGCCGGACTCCATGGCACCTGTATACCCGCCGATAGGGAGCGAGACGACAGGCTCAGGCTGCGTTTCCACTGATCCGGCGTTCTGCGGGAGCGCGTGTCCCGCAGCGGCCTGCGTATCTACCTGACCGTCATCATCGAGCACTGGCTCCGTAGCGGCTCCTCAGGGAAGGCGCGCGGAGGATGTGGCTAGCCAATTGGGTGGTGCGTGGAGATCACGCACTATTCGGCTTCGCGCGCAGAGGAGGGCTTCCGAGCAACGCTAGGGTGCGAGCATGACCGCGGCCGCGGTGGACAACCGGGAACGATCGTCGAGGGTGTCGTTGCTGCGCGTGCCAGCGGGTGTCTTCATGATCGCCGGGCTTGTCGTCCTGGCTCTTCTGCTGGTCGGTGATCGCTACGGCTATCTAGGTGATGAGTTCTACTTCGTCGTGACGGGACGGCACTTGCAGCTCGCGGCGCCGGACAACCCGATGCTCGTGCCTTATCTGGCGGCCGCCTGGTACGCGGTGGTCGGCGGCCACCTCTGGGCTTTTCGGATCCTGCCAGCGCTCGCTGCCGGCGGCTATGTGCTGCTCGGCGGCTTGGTCGCCCGTGAGTTCGGCGCGTCCAGGTCGCACCAGGTGGCGGCGGCTGCCGTGGTCGCCATGACGGCCCTCACGCTGGCTGTTGGTCACCTTTTCGAGACCACGACGTTCGACATGTTGATCACCGCCGCAGCGCTATGGATGCTCGTTCGGGCGCTGCGAGCGGAGCCGCAGCGCTGGGCGCCCTGGATCGGCGTCGGCCTACTCGCCGGTCTCGCGATGGAGATCAAGATCCTGGCCGCGCCGCTACTGGCATGCTGCCTCCTTGGTGTTGTCGCCGTCGGGCCGCGGCGCCGACTGGCGGGCCTGCGACCTTGGGTTGCCGCCCTCATTGCGTTGACCCTCGCCGCCCCGAACCTGATCTGGCAGGCAACACACGGGTTCCCGATGAGCGCCGTGGCCAGGAACATCGTTTCGGGCGGGTCCACGTCTTCTACGTCGAGGGTGGCACTGCTGCCGAGCGTGCTGCTGGACGTCGGGCCTGTGGTGAGCATCGTCTTGATTGCCGGTCTCGTCGTTCTTCTCCGGACCAGGAAACGGCGATCGGTCGACGGCTGGCTGGCCGTCAGCTTTTTGATCTTCGTGGTCTTTCTGTTGATCACCGGCGGCAAGGCCTACTACCCGGCGGCGTTCTACCCGGCCTTGCTGGCGGCCGGCGCGGGTCCGATCCTCGACTGGATCCTTGGCAGGCCCTGGCGGCGTGTGCTCGCGATTGCTCTGTTGATCATCTCCCTAGTGATCACGCCGTCCCTGACTCTGCCCCTGGGCCCGGTCGGCTCGCCGCTGTACAAGATCGCAACCGGCGTGAATCCGGACCTGGCCAATGAGGTGGGTTGGCAGGGTTTCGTTGACACGGTGGGTGGGGTCGTGGCAGCTGTCCCGCCTGCCGAGGTCAGCCACACGATCGTGCTGACCGGGGCCTATCAGCAGGCCGGCGCCCTCGAACTGCTCCACCCGGCCAATGGCGTACGCCTGCCGCCGGTTTACTCCGGCCACAACGGCTTCTGGTACTGGGGCCCGCCGCCGGATTTCGCGACCGACGCCGTCGTAATCGGCGATTTTTCGCCCGAGTTGCTCTCCACGTCGTATGCCCGCTGCGAAGTCCGTAGCACGGTGACCAGTCCGGCTGGCGTCAGCAATGATCTAACGGGCATCCCAGTCCGGTGGTGCACTGGTCGGCTGCGACCATGGTCGGAGCTATGGCCGGAGTTCCAGCGGCTTGCATGATCATCCGTTCCAGTTTCGTGATCGCCTCGTGGTGTGCTTGACAATGGCGGGTGCGGGGCATGGGGACCCGTCGCAACGAGTTTGGTTCGGGTCTTGGATAGCCAGCTAGACCATCCGACCTGTGGTGATCTTGGAGCGGAGGGCTCGATGACGAATTCTTCAGATGTGCTCGATCGGCCGTGCTCGACCGAGATGCCGTCATTGGTTGCCAACAAGCTGAAGGCGGATCCTTCGTGACCATGTCGTACGCCCGCCGCATGCAACGGGTCCAGCCGTCGGCAATCCGCGAGCTTCTCCGGCTGGGAGCGGATCCGGAGATCATCAGCTTCGGTGGTGGTTATCCGGATCCTGGGCTCTTTCCGGTCGATGAGTTGGCCGAAGTGCTCGCCGAGTTGCTGGTGCCCGAGCACGCCGATTCTCTGCAGTACACGGCATCGATCGGCTTGCCACAGCTGCGCGCGCAGGTTGCGGAGCGGCTGACTCGGGACGGTATCGCCGCTACCGCCGACGACGTCTTGATCATTCAGGGTGGCCAGCAAGGTCTGGACCTGGCCGCGCGCATGATGATCGACCCAGGCGATGTCGTGATCACCGAGAACCCGACGTTCTTGGGAGCGCTGATCGCGTTCAACCCGTGCGAGCCGACGTACGCCACGGTGCGCAGCGACGACGACGGCATGGATACCGACGATTTGGAACGGGTCCTGGCGGCGCAGCCGACGGCGAAGATGATCTACGTGGTACCGGACTTCGCCAACCCGACCGGGACAACGTTGAGCCTGCCGCGGCGGCACCGTCTGGTCGAATTGGCGAACGAGTATGACGTGCTGGTTGTGGAGGACACTCCCTACCGTCCGCTGCGCTACTCGGGTGATCATCTGCCCACCCTGAAGAGCCTGGATAGCGAAGGCCGGGTGCTGCACCTGGGCAGCTTCTCCAAAATCTTGGCTCCGGGCATGAGGCTGGGCTGGGCCGTTGCAGAACCGGACATGCTGGAGCGGCTGGGTTTGCTGAAACTTGCCGCCGACACCCAGAGCAGCACGCTCAACATGGCCGCAACCTCCGCATATCTGGCTCGCTTCGACCTCGACGCCCACATCGCTGGATCGGTGCCGGTCTACCGGCACAAGCGGGACCTGATGCTGGCCACAATGGCGAAAACCTTCCCCGGCAGCGTCAGCTGGACGGAGCCCGATGGCGGACTGTTCACCTGGCTGACGTTTCCCGACGGATTCGACGCGGCCGCGTTCATGACCGAGCGGCTACTGCCCGAGGCCAGAGTGGCCTTCGTTCCGGGGGCGACGTTCTTCCCCGTTCACCAGCAGCCGCAGCATGCCCGAGTGAGCTTCTCCGGCGTCCCTGACGACCGGCTTGTACGAGGAGTCACCGCAATCGGCACGCTGCTCGGTGAGTCTCTTGACCGAAAGAGGTACCGCTAGCCGTTGCCATCAAGCTGGACGGTCAGACGCCGGCGCCCCGGATATGCCCGGTCGGCGATCCAATGGCAGTGGTCCACCAGTACTGCCAGCTTCGCGGCATGCCGAACCTGCGGGTTGTCGTGACGAAGATTAGGTGCGCTCCAGGCCGGCGGATAGAGCGCCGAACTCCCAGAGTGGATTGACATCCTTTCAGCGCTGCGTGCATTCTGTGGCCGCGTCGATCATGACGGCGCCCGTCTTCGTGTTGCGTGGTTTGAGGCGCTTACGAGAGTCGTGTCAACCTGAACATTGGAAAGATGCGCGACGTCTTGGTCTCGTACGCGGCAAACCCGGGGCGTATCTCGACGAGCCGCCGCCAAAGACTATTTCGCTCGTCGCCTGTCGCCTCAGTAGCCTCGACGGGAAAGGTCGCGGTCCCCACCTCGACCGTGATGCGCGGGTGCGCCTTCAGGTTGTGATACCAGTCCGGGTTCGTCGGAGCGCCGCCCTTGGTCGCAGCGATGATCATGTCATCGCCATCCGGCAGGTAGACCAGCGGATTGACCCGCTCGGTGCCGGAGCGTGCGCCGATGTGGTGGATGAGGATCATGGGCGCACCAGAGAAGTAGCCGCCGACCTTGCCGGCGTTGGAGCGGAACTCGTCGATGATCTTCTGGTTCCATCCGCTGGGTCCGCTGGACTCACTCACCGTACGCCTCCTGACTGGTTGTTCGCCGCCAGGGAACGCTAAGGTGCCCATTGCTATTCCCACAACGGAAAGTGTCCGGATCAGCGGCAGGTGTCTTTAGCGCCGCGATTCTCTGCGCACAGCCAATAGGAGCCGTGATAACCAGCGTGGTCGCTTCCGCCAGCGGAATCATGCCCCTTGGAGCAGCCGTTCGCAGTGGCGAGCTTTCGTCGGTGGATGTGCCCCAGGGCGAGAGGATCAAACACCGCGGCCGGCAGTTCGAGCCCACCCCGATATCACCTTCCTGGATCCCATTTTTGGGACTTAGGTTCTTTCTGCGTCGGGACCAAGGACCTGACTTCTAGTTTCGGCCTTGATCAATTTGCGAGCAATATCTTGGATGCCGGATAATTATTTGCGTCACCGCCCCACTCGTCCGAAGTATTGGTCGCCCGGGTCACACTCCTGAGGAAGCTGGGGGAGGCGGGAAGAGCCACATACCCACCCCCCTTATCTCAGGAGAAATGCGATGTCGCACGTCCAAGAGCAGTCTGTGCTCACCCCTTCCCAGATTCCGCCGATGACCCCGCAAGAGGCCAAAGCGCAGGCCAAGGCTGCCAAGGCGCACGCCAAGGCACTGCGGCCCTGGTTCAAGAAGAAGCGGGTCATCGTCCCGACCGCGCTGCTGGCTCTCGTCGCCGTGATCGGTGTGGCCAACGCAGGCGGAGGCGATTCCGCCACGAGTAACAGCGTGACCACCACCGACGGAGCACGCGCCCAAGGCAACGCGGGCGGCAAGAAGGACTCGCCCGCCAAGAAGGAAGCCGCCGCGCACGTCGGCGATCAGGTCCGGTCCGGCGACATGGTCTTCACGATCACCAAAGTCCGCACCGGCGTGAAGTCGGTAGGGGACGAATACCTCGGCGAGAAGGCCCAGGGCCACTTCGTCCTGGTCGATGTCAAGGTTAAGAACGTCGGCGACGAGGCCGTCACCCTGTGGGGCTTCGACCACAAGCTGATCGACGGTAAGGGGCGCGAGTACAGCCCGAACGAAACGGCCGGCATCTACGTATCCGAGGCCAACGCACTGGTCGAGGAGATCAACCCCGGCAACGCCGCCAAGGGCACCATCGTCTTCGATATGCCGAAAGGCGCCAAGCCCGTCGAGGCGCAGCTGTCCGGCGGCATGCTCAAGGCTCCCGCCCTTTTCGACCTCAAGGGCTAACGGACCAGATAGCAGTAGGCGGGTCGGGATCTCGCAGCAAGCTCGCATTCCAAGATCCCGACCCTCTCTGCTACCGCCGCCGCAACAGACCAGCCCCAACAGCGTCGAGCCAAGCGAACATCTCCGACGCCGGACGGACCAGTTCCGATGAGGGCGAAGCGATGCGGCGGCGCGACCACCGCCAGCGAGTGTCACAGCACCACTGAACGACGCCTCGGCGACGCTATGCCAGTCATCCGCCAGCAGCACGCGCGTGATCTTCCCGACGTCGATAAGCACCCGCCCGCGGGCCCGCCTGGCTGACCCGTTTCCTCAGACGGCTCGAAGCTGCATCATCAGGCCGTCACGTGGTTCCGGTGGGCGTTTGCTCCAGTCGAGGCCGAGCCGCTGCGGGGGTAGCTGCCAGTCGTAGCCGCGGACGAGGATGGCGAGGAATGCGAGCGTGAGGAGCGTCGAGTACTCCAGTCCGAGGCATCGATGACTGATCGGCGGGTCCGATCCTTGCGGGATGAACGCGAGCGGATGCTTGTGGTGCTCTTCGCGGCCAGGCCCAAACCGGTCGGGATCGAATCGGTCGGGCTGTGAGTAGATCGTCGGGTCGCGGTTGATGAGGTGCAACGCGAGATAGACCGTCCAGCCTTCCGGCACCTCGTACCCGCCGCATGGGAAAGTCCGTTGGGCACGGCCGAACGCGAGGGGCACGAGCGGGACCGACCGCTTTGCCTCCATCACGACCGCTGTGGAAGTGGCGGCCTGCGCCAGGCCCTCCATAGACAGCGGGCCGTCCGATGCGTACCGCGTCATCTCCTCGGCGCATCTGGCGCGGAGGTCGGGCTGTGTCGCGAGTTGACGGACCACCTCGGCCATGTGCGCGTACACGACGAACCCCGCCACCACTATGTGGTGTACCTCGAGTACCGCTTCGTCGTCGGTGTAGCTGCGGCCGTCCGGTGCCGTCGCTGACAGGATCCGCGACAGCCCGTCGGCTCGGGGACGGGCGCGCCGTTCCTCGACTATGGTCCGGATGCTGTCGAGCACTCGATCGCGCGCCGCCATGGCGCGGTCGTAGGTCGTGCCAGGGATCCGGGCCGGCACCGTCGCTGCGAGGCCGGCGAGGAGCAGGCCGTAGTCCCGCGTCATCGCCTCGGTCACCGGGCCTGGCTCGAGGCCCATGACGTTGCGGCAGATCGCGTCGATGGCGAGTCCGCGGAGCGCGGTCATCGCCGGGAAAGGTGTGTCATCGGCGTGGCGCTCGAGCCATGTCTCGATTGCCAGCTGCATATCGGGGAGATAGCCGGCGAGCGCTGCCTCGTCGAACGCCTCGAGCGCGATCGTCTTCAGCGCGAGGTGACGCGCCCCGTCGTACATCTCCAGGTTCGTCCCGCCGAACATGTCGGTCATAAGGAAGGGGTGCGCGTCCTCCCTGCTGATGTTCTCCGGGTGGTAGAACGCCGACGCCCCCTCGATCCCCGACAGGAACACCACACGACGCCCCGTTACGTTCGATTTGAAGACGTCGCCGTAGCGATCGCGGCGGACCTCGAGGAACCGGTACGGGTTGCGAACGAACGCAGGCGTCTCGCCAATCAGCGGAAGCCCCATGGATCCGGGTGGGAGCGGCGACCTCTCGGCGCCCAGGCGCGCGGACGACATCGAGCGAGCCAGGGTGCGCCTAGGGGCGCCAGCGACCTGAGGCCGGCGCAAGAGGGCCCGGCCGAGCGTGATCGGGTGGTTGAGGGCGATGGTGATTTTCCCCGCGACGGTGTTCGTGTCGCGGGCCACCCCGAGCTGGCGGAGCGCGGTCGACAGGTCGAAGTAGATCCGCTCGCCCATCATCTGGTCGCCCTCGAACGGGAACACGATGAGCATCGGGAAGTCCACGCGGCGCCCGGTCGCCGGCAGCCCCCGCCAGGTTCCCTCGTGCGTGCCCCGGAACGAGCCCTCCACCACGATGACGTCGTCGGAGTGGTGGAGGTGGGTGAGGTCGTAGTGGAAGTCGGGGAAGGCGGTCACATTCTCCTGCATGAGCCCACCGAGTGGACCGGCACCATCGAAGACCTCACCTGTGGCCACGAGCTCATAGCGCGGCCGCGCGAAGAACCCGATCGCCTCGTCAAACCGGTGGGCGTTCTCCGCCCGCATATGCCCGAGGCAGATCTCCTCGCGCCGCCTCCGGAGATCTTCGTCGACTGCCACCGGCGCCGACGCTAGAACCGGCCGGGACCCGAGTCAAGTCGACCGCCCACGCCAGGTCATCGGCGACACCAACCTGTGACTCGGAAGCGCCATGCCACCCGACGTGGAGCATGTGGCCGGGTCAGTGCGCCGAACCGGTGGCTTCGAGAAAAGCGAGCACGGCCATGACTCGGCGATTCTGCTCCCCCTCCTCGACGAGACCCAGCTTCTGAAAGATCGAGCCGATGTGCTTCTCGACCGCGCGGTCACTCATGTAGAGGGTCTTGGCGATGGTGTGGTTGTTCCGCCCGGTCGCCATCTGCTGGAGCACCTCACGCTCGCGGTCGGACAGGCCGAGCAGCGCAGACGGTTGTTCGTGCGACTTGCGAGCGAGCAATACTTCGATCACCTTGGAGTCGAGTGCGGACCCGCCGCGGGCCACCTCCTGCAGCGCCCGCACCAGCTCGTCGCGCTCAGCTACGCGCTCCTTCAGGAGGTACCCGAGGCCACCCACCCCGTTCTCGAGTAGCTCGAACGCGTAGTCGTCGTCGGCGAATTGGGACAGCACGACGACGCCGATGTCGGGGTAATCTGCGCGGATCCGCTTCGCGGCGTCGATGCCCTCGATGGTGTAGGTCGGTGGCATCCTGATGTCGGTCAATACCGCATTGGGCCGATGCTCGGCCACCGCCTGGATCAGCGCATCGGCGTCCCCGACCGCAGTGATCAGCTCAATCTCCTCACCCTGGTTGAGCAGGGCGGAAACAGCCACCCGCACGAGGTAGCTGTCGTCCGCGAAGACCACTCGCAAGGTCATCCTCCAGACTGTAAACCCGCGGGAACCAGCGGGGGCCGTCCGCATTACGTCGTGAGGCCAGCCCCCTGCTCTGGAGCGCTTACGACGCCGATGATGGCCCAAGGAGGTGAGCGCCGGTGAATCCGGTCCGGGTGCTCGTCGTCGACGACCAGGAAGTGTTCCGGCGCGTGATGAGCGCCGTCGTGGAACAGACGGAAGGCTTTGTCTTGGTGGGCTGCGCAGGGTCGGGCGAGGAATCGATCGTGACGGCCGGAGTCCGGCGCCCCGACTTGGTCCTGATGGACGTGAACCTCCCGGGCATCGACGGGATGGAAGCTTACCCGCCGGCTGCGCGCGGATGGGACTGCGGCCGCCGTCGTGTTGTTGTCGACATACGACGAGGACGATTGGGATGGGCAGGTGCAGGAATGCGGCGCCGTCGCCTACGTCCCGAAGTCTGCGTTCGGACCCGACAAGTTGAGAGACGTTTGGGCCACGACCGGCGGCTGAGGGAAGTTGACCCGAAGCCTCGCCGGTGCAGCCTGCCCTTCGATGGTCACCGCGCCGATGGTCACCGTGCCGCCCCAGGCGAGCACCCGGTCGACGACGCCCCGCCCGCCCTCGGTCAGGCGGCTGCGGAGGTCGATGGCGGTGACGGTCAGGGCGAGGTGGGAGTCGTCGAGATCGAGTTCGACCAGCGCCGAACCGCCCAACTCACGAACCGTCTCGACGGCACAGAAGTATGTGACCGCCTCGAGGGTCGAGGGGAACCTCGCGGCCCGTGCCGGAGTCGAGACCGTCAAGGCGACGCGGCCGCCGGCACGCGCGGCGTACAGCCGCAGTGCCGCGGTCAGCCCTTTGCGAGCGAGCAAGGGAGGGAAGACCCCCCGAGCGATGTCCCGCAGCGCTTCAAGGGCCCGCTTGGTCGTTTCCGAGGCCGCGTCCAGGAGGCGACTCGCCGCCACCGGGTCGGGCCGGCCCGCTGCCTGCGCGAGCTCCACCCGTAGCCGGGCCAGATGGGGCACCACCTCCGCGCTGACTGCTCGGGTCAGTCGCTGGCGCTGCGACTCCTGGGCGGCCAGCAGCCGCAGACGCGAGGCCTCGAGCTCCTCGGTCTGAGTGCGCGCCTGATCCACTTGGACTCGCAGCTGCGCCGCGAGCTGGGCATTGCGCATCCCCAGCCCAGCCTTGGTGGCGATGTCGGCAAGCAGCGTTCTGTCCGTCCCGGAGACCTGCCGCCCCGCCGGCATGCGCACCGTAATCTCGCCGAGTCGCTCAGCGCCTTCCCCCACCTGCTGCGAATAATGCTCGCTGGTGGCCGGGCCGACCAGCGTGGGCTGCGTCGGCCAGTGTGCGACGACGTCGTCGCCGCCCGCCACAGCCAGTCTGACCGTTGCGTCTGCGGCACCGATGCTGCGCCCGGAGACCTCCGCGATCCCCGGCAGGACCTGCTCCAGGGAGACCGCCTGGGCCAGGCGGCGGCACAGCTCCGCCAGGGCCTCGTACGGCGCGGCCCGATGTCCGTAGACGACCCGGTCGCCCAACCGTTGCACGCCACGCCGCAGCGGCTGGAACGCCAGCGCCACCAGGGCGGTCGCCACCACCGACGCCCAGTACTGCTCGGAGACCCGCCCGCCCACGAGCGCCCCGAGCAGGACCACCGCGGTGACGTAGCCGACCGTCACGAAGATGACTACTGCGGCACCGACCACCGCACGGTTGATGACCAGATCGATGTCATACAGGCGGTAGCGCAGGATCGCCACGCCCGCGGCGACCGGCACGCTGACATAGGCAACGAAGAGCGGAACCACCGCCCACACCCGGGCCTCGCCGCTGCCGAGCCCAGCCAGGTTCGCGAGCACGAACCCCGCCACTAGGGCAAAGGCCGCAGCGGTGAGCCAGCGTAACTGCTGGCGCTGCTCCCCGTGCGAGCGGCGAAGTCGCTGCACCAGGGCAACAAGGCTGAGGAGCAGCAGCAGGACGCTCACGAGGGTCGATACAGCTCCGATGGTCGTTACCAGAGGGCTCAAATCATCGGCACGGGCGATCGAGTCGATCGGCACCGCGATGACGGTGCTCAGGACGAGAGCGACCTGCGGCACTGGAAGAGCCCATAGCACGGCGCGCCACCGGCACGACGGCAAGGACCCGTCCGGGAACAGCAGGAACACAGCCGCGAGCACCGACAGGGCCCAGCTGGCACCGAGGGCTGATGCCACCACGGTGGCGAGTTGACCCGCCAGCGGCGGGCCGAGCACACCGTCCTGCAGGACCCGGGCGGCGTACGCCTGACTCACCAGGCCGACCGCTGTGCCAAGCTGACCCGCCAAGAACAGCCAACCGATCGGGTTTTGCGGCTGCCGCGTGGCGATGAGGGCGCCAATCAGAGCACCCAGCACGCAGCCCAGGGTGATGATCGGGAACGAGTTGAGACCGGCCTTTGGGTCGACCAGCCCGACGGACCCTGAGAGGACTAGGACGCCTTGGGCAGTGGCGAGTGCCGCGGTCGCGGTGAACATCGACCACGCGAGCCGCTTTGCGGTACGCGCCCTCACTGCACGGCTCCCGATGCGCTCAGCGGAACCTCGGCCCGCACCGTCGTCCCGTCGCGGTGGTCCGAGCGTATCGACAGGGCGCCGCCCACCTCCTCGATCCTTTCTGCCATGTGCGCGAGGCCACCATCGCTCGATCCCCGCAGGTCGAAGCCTTGCCCGTCATCGCTGACAGAAGCGGCGACGCTTCGCTCGTCGCCGTGAAGCTCGATCACCACCGCATGAGCGGCGGCATGCTTGGCAACGTTCTGTAACGCCTCCAGGCAGCAGAAGTACAAAGCCAGCTCGACATTGGCGGGGTAGCGGCCCAGGCCGCTGCTTACGAGCGCGACCGGTAAAGGACTGGTGCCAGCGGCCGCACGCAACGCAGCCGTCAGGCCTGACTGCGCGAGCAGCCGCGGCCGACCGCTCACTACCTCCAGCAGATCTGCAGCCGCTTGCTGGACAGATTGGTCCAGGCTCTCCAGCAGCTCAGCGGCCTGGCGCGGGCTGTGAGGCAGCAGGCTCTGCACCAGTCGAATGTTGACCGCCAGAGCCACCAGCTGCTGCTGCGCGCCGTCATGGATATCACGCTCGAGTAGCTGACGCTCAACGTCCTCCGACGCAACGACCTTGCGTCTGGACGTCCGGAGCAGATCAGCCCGAGCCGAGACCTCGAGCAGTTGGTCGTGCAGTTCGGCAGTCAAGGCCAGGTTGCGCAGCACGAGACCCGCCTGAGCCGCAAGGCTGTCCAGCAACTCCTCCTCTACCGGCGTCAACCGCTCACCCTCGCGTTCCTCGACGACGAGTACGCCCAACAGCTCAGCTCGGTGCCGGACGAATCGGACGTGCCGGCCAGGCACCGGTCCCGAATCCTCGGACAGCTCCGGTGGGGCTGGAGGCTCGCCATCGCTCTCGGGGTAAAGCGCGGCAAGTCTGATCCGGCCAGCGGCCAGCAGCCACACCTGTACCTGGCGGGCACCCACCCCCGCAGCGAGCACCTTCGCCATCCACAACGGCGTGTCCTGCGCCGAGGCCCCACTGTCCGGTGCGAAACCGGCGAGTACGTCGTACGGTAACGGGTGCGAAGGACCCGACAAACGGTTCGCCCACGCCCGTAGCCTTCTTCGCACAGGCTCGAACCCCACGGCGACAACCGCCGTCGCGGCCACCGACAGCAGCACACTGGGTGTGTCCGAACGGCCCAAGAACAGGCCCACGACCACCACGACCGCGATGTAGACCGCACCGACGTACGCGACCAGACCGGCCAATACGAGCAGATGCTCCCGCAGGCGTCCGCGTACGGACCACCGCCATCGACCGGGCGGCCACCAACCGCTCATCTCAACAGTCTGCTCGTGGCTTGTAGATCGGGATAGGCATTCGACCTGATCGTCCGGTGGGGCTGACCACACACCAACCCGCCAGGAAGTGCGGACGTCCTCCCCCACGGGTGCGGCCACCACGATGGGTCCCGGCCCCGTAGGCCGCTGTGATGGAAGCAGCGTCCGGAAGGACGATCCACCATAGGGAGATCTTCGATGGAGTCCTCACCCATCTGGAAGTCGCGATCGGCTGGATCGGCTACACCTTTGCGCCGGAACGTCACAACCGGCGCACGGCAGCCCTCCACCACCAGGGCCAGCACGCTCGGCAGCCAGCCTCTCGCCGATCAGTCGTCGTCCAGCAGAGCAGACGTAGAGCTATGAAGCCCT
This sequence comes from uncultured Actinomycetota bacterium, assembly GCA_963808905.1. Classification (GTDB taxonomy): domain Bacteria; phylum Actinomycetota; class Actinomycetes; order Propionibacteriales; family Propionibacteriaceae; genus Microlunatus. Next base: position 1,550 of record CAWEHO010000031.1, on the reverse strand, counting down.
TGCGGCTCCTTGCCGTCGGTTTCCTGGTGGCAGTGGCGTGCGGCATCGCCTCGGCGGTGCTCGGATCCGTGTCTGCCACCGCGGACGACGGCCCGAATCTCGCTGCCATCGACCGGTACGTGCGCTCGGAGATGGATGCGCAGCGCATCCCAGGCTTGGCGCTCGGCATCGTGCACGGTGACCGCATTGTGCACGTGCAGGGCTTCGGACAGGCGGACAGATCCGGACGGCAGGTGACCCCGGAGACGCCGTTCTTGATCGGTTCGGTGACCAAGTCGTTCACCGCGCTGGCCATCATGCAGCTGAGCGAAGCGGGCCAGGTGCAACTGGACGCGCCAGTGCAGCGCTACCTCCCGTGGTGGCGGGTCGCCGATCCAGAAGCGTCAACCAGGGTCACGGTCCGTCATCTGCTGTACCAGGTCAGCGGGCTGTCGAAGGCCACCGGCAACGCTTACGCGACCAGCGGGGACACTCACGACTCCGCCCTCGAAGATCGGGTCCGTGCGCTGCGCGACGTCGAACTCACCGAGCCGGTCGGCACGACCTGGCAGTACAGCAACGCCAACTACTGGACGCTGGGCATGATCGTGCAGGTCGCCTCGGGCCAGTCCTACGAGGCCTACATTCAGCAGCACATCTTCGACCCGATGCAGATGCGCAGCTCTTACACGTCGCGGGCCGAGGCGGGGCAGCACGGCCTACCCGCCGGCCACCGCTACTGGTACGGCTTTCCCGTCGCCTCAGAACTGCCCTTCGATCGAGGCGGCCTAGGTTCCGCCGGCCTAAGCGCGAGTGCGCAGGACATGACCTGCTACCTGAGTCTCTACCTCAACCAGGGCCGACACGGCGCCACCGCCCTACTCTCACCTGCCCGTGCCGCCGAGCTGCAGCGGGCAGGAGTCCCAACCGGCCTGGACGGCGTCTCTTACGCGATGGGCTGGGACGTAGGCCCCGGTCCGTGGCCATCCCAACGATCTCCCACGACGGCAGCGGCTTCGACTCACACGCAAATGTCGTCCTCATCCCCGACCGCGAGTAGGGGCGTCGTGGTGATGGAAAACGGCGAGAACTCCCCCGATGAGTTCTTCGGCTCGCGTCGAATGACAGGTATCGCCACACGGCATCGCAGGCATGCTCATCGGCGAGGAGCCACCTGCGCCGTCATCGTCGAGCTGGTCGCTGTGGGTGGTCTACGGGATCGTCCTGGGGATCCTGGTCATACATGTCGTCGGGATGGTTCGCAGCGTACGGATCATCCGCAGGCTGGCGCGTAGCCCCGCCGCTACGCCCGGTGGGAGCGTTGCGGATCGGGCTCCGCGTGGGCCTGCCCCTCCTGGTGAGCTGGACCTGGGCCCTCATTGTCCTGGTCGGACTACCACGGATGATCCGCGCGCCGCTGCCGGCCGTCGCTGATGGGATTTCCCGACCTCGGTTACCCGCTCGTCACCAGCGCAGTCCTCGCCTTCGGTTGGGGCCTGGCCAGAGCGATCTGGGCAATCCGAACCCTGCGCACTGCGCCTCGCGGTGTGCCTCGCCCCTCGAATGGCGTG
>CAWEHO010000030.1:0-153368 GCA_963808905.1 uncultured Actinomycetota bacterium | reverse complement strand
GCGGGTAGACGCGAGGCCTGCCGTAGTTGGCTGGTCGCCACTCGGGTTTACCCAACAGCCCGACCAGACGATCGTGGGTGGCGCGGTCGATGATCGCTGGCCACGTGGCCTCACCGACGATCTCACCGCGATGATCTTTAAGGCCCGCGATCCGAAGGGACATCAGTACCCGCCGGATCATGGAGCCCTGCCAGTTTTCGCCGCCGACGGTCTTTGACGCCTCGCTCATTCAAGTCCATCGCGATACTGCGCAAACTCTCACCTTTCAGCACTCAGGCGGGCGCCTCCTCGATCAGCTCCGCCTGGGCTGCGCTCAAGCTTCCTCGCCGACAATGCGCCACCGGCGCTTGCCGCCCTCCCCAAGATCGTGCCGAACAATCTTGTAGCCGAACGGCCTGGGCCCTCCACCGGTTCACTTTCCGGCTCTGGCGTTCCGCTCGTGGGCATCCTTCACTCGCTGGCTCCTGATCGCTGACTCATACCACGACCTGCTTGGCATGGCCCGCACCACCGATCTCCGCGCCTTGCCGGATAGCGCGGCATGCATAGCGTCGGGGACTGGCCACGACCCTCCGTACCCCGCGCCGATGGATTAAATCGACTGGCTATGGAGGTTGTCCTCTGGGCACGATGGTGTCCGCCCTGCTCGCCTGAGGTCTTTCTTGCCTGCTGATCCTGACTTAGTCACGCTGCGCCCTGTGCCGGTGCGCCGGAACGGGGCGCCTCGCACCGGGTCGTGGGTGTCGCTGTGGCGTTTCCGCTCCTACCTGCGTCCGTACGCGCTGCGCTTCGTCTCGATGGCCGTCTTCGCCGGTCTGGGCATCGCGGCGACGATCGTCGTCCCGCTCATCACCCGGGCGGTGATCGACGGGCCCATTGCCGAGTCCGACCGGCGCGGCCTGTACGCACTCGGCGCGGCGGCCATCGCCCTCGGGATTGTCGAGGCGCTGCTGATGTTCTTCCGACGCTGGGTCGTGTCCAAGGCGACGCTTGGAGTGGAGACCGACGTTCGGGTCGAGCTGTACGCGCAGCTGCAGCGCCTGCCGATGCTCTTCCATAGCCGCTGGGAATCCGGTCAGCTGCTCTCGCGCATGATGAGCGACCTGTCGACGATCCGGCGCTTCCTCGGCTTCGGAATGCTCTTCATCGTCGTCAACATCGCGCAGATCGCAGTCGTGGTCGCGATCCTCATCCACCTCTACTGGCCGCTCGGCCTGGTGGTGCTCGCCTCGACGGCGCCGGTGGTCTGGGTCTCGATGCGCACCGAAAAGGCGTACACCCGCCTCTCGCGGGCGGTCCAGGACGAGACCGGCGACGTGGCCTCGGCGGTGGAGGAGGCGGCCCACGGCCTCCGCGCCACCAAGTCCTTCGGCCGATTCGACCACGTGGTAGGCGCTTTCGACACCCGCGCCGTGCGCTTGCACGACACTGCGCTCGAGCGCGTTCGGGTGCAGTCGCAGTTCTGGACCTTCCTCGGCGTCATCCCGAGCGTGACCCTGATCATCGTCCTCGGCTTCGGCGCGCTGGCGGCCGGGCAGGGCCGCGTCACCCTCGGCACCCTGGTCGCCTTCACCGCGCTGATGATGTCGCTGGTGTGGCCGGTCTCGGCGCTGGGTTTCCTGCTGTCGATGGCCCAGGAGTCCATGACCGCCGCCGACCGCATCGCCGAGATCCTCGACGCTGAGAACCCCATCACCGAGGGCACCCGCGAGCTGACCGACGTCCGCGGTGAGCTCGCCCTGGAGCACGTGTCCTTCCGCTTCCCGGACGCCGATGCCGATGTCCTGCATGACCTGAACCTGCACCTGCGGCCCGGTGAGACCATCGCCCTCGTCGGCGCAACCGGCTCGGGCAAGTCGATCCTCACCAACCTCATTGCGCGGCTGTGGGACGTCACGCGTGGTCGGATCACCCTCGACGGGGTCGACGTGCGCGACCTGCGGCTGCGGCAGTTGCGCCAGTTGGTGGCGACCGCCTTCGAAGATCCGACGCTGTTCTCGATGTCGGCGCGGGAGAACCTTACGCTCGGCCGGCCGGACGCGAGCGACGCCGACGTCACCCAGGCGATCGAGGTGGCGCAGGCGCAGTTTCTCTATGACCTGCCCTTCGGCCTGGACACCCGGATCGGCGAGCAGGGCCTGAGCCTGTCAGGCGGGCAGCGGCAGCGGCTCGCCCTGGCCCGGGCGGTGCTCGCCCGACCAGCGGTGCTCGTGCTCGACGACACCCTCTCCGCGCTCGACATCCACACCGAGGCGCTGGTGGAGGCGGCGCTGCAGCGCGTGCTGCGCGGCGTGACCGGCATCGTCGTGGCCCACCGCGCGTCGACGGTGCTCCTCGCCGACCGAGTCGCCCTGCTCTCGGGTGGCACGATCACCCACATCGGCACGCACGCTGAGCTGCTGGCCAGGGTGCCGGAGTACCGGGACCTGCTCTCGGCCGAGTTCGCCGAGGATGAGCGGTTGCTGGAGGTCGCGTCGTGAGCTCGGCGGCCCAGACCCAACCACGACCGGGGGAGCAGTGGCGCGGCGTCCTCGAGGAGCCCGGGGAGGAGTCCGAGCGCCTCACGCCGGCGCCCCGGCACGGCAGCCGCCGGCTGCTTGTCGACCTGCTTCGTCCCCACCGAGGGCGTCTGCCGCTGGTCATCGGTGTGGTGGTCGTCGAGAACGCCGCCCGCCTCAGCCTGCCGTTGCTCGTCGCGCGCGGGATCGACCGCGGGCTGCCGCCGATCATGGCGGGCGGCAGCGCGCGCACCCTGCTGGAGATCCTCGCCGTCATGGTCATCGCCGTGGTGCTGCAGTCGATCGGCCGGATCAGCTTCCTGCGCATCTCCGGTCGGATCGGGCAGGCCGTGCTGCTCTCGCTGCGGCGTCGCGTGTTCGCGCACTTCCAGCGACTCGACGTGGCTTTTCACGACCGGTACACCTCCGGTCGTGTCACGTCCCGGCTGACCAGCGACATCGACGCGATCACCGAGCTGCTGGCCGGCGGCTTCGACGGCCTGGTGACCGCCGTGCTGACCATGGTCGGGGTCGGCGTCCTGATGTTGAGTCTCGACCTCGAGCTCGGCCTCGTCTGTCTGCTGTGCTTCCCGCTGTTGGTGTTGCTCGTGCGCTGGTTCGCGCGTACGTCGGCCGTGGTCTACCGCAAGGTGCGCGAGGCGTCGGCACTGGTCATCGTGCAGTTCGTAGAGACGATGACGGGTATCCGCGCCGTGCAGGCGTATCGGCGCGAGCCGCGCAACGCCGAGATCTTCGGTGACCTGGCCACACGCTACCGCGACGTCAACACGACGTCGTTCCGGCTCGTCGCGGTCTTCATGCCGGGGGTCCGGCTGATCGGCAACGTGACCATCGGCGTGGCCCTGCTCTACGGCGGCCTACGGGCACTCGAGGGGGACCTGACGATTGGGGTGCTGACCGCGTTCCTGCTCTACCTGCGGATGTTCTTCGAGCCGATGCAGGAGATCAGCCAGTTCTTCAACACCTTCCAGTCGGCGTCGTCGGCGCTGGAGAAGCTGTCCGGGGTGCTGGCCGAGCGGCCCGGCGTACCGGAGCCGACGAGCCCCGTTCCCTTGCCGCGTGTCCGCGGTGAGGTGCGCTTCGACCACCTGACCTTCGGCTACCTCCCCGAGCGGCCGGTCCTTCCCCACCTGGACCTGAAGATCGCCGAGGGCGAGACCGTCGCGCTCGTCGGCACCACCGGGGCCGGCAAGACGACGATCGCCAAGCTGATGGCCCGGTTCTACGACCCGACCAGCGGTGGGGTCCGACTCGACGGGGTCGACCTCCGCGACATCGCTGACACCGACCTGCGGCGGGCCGTGGTGATGGTGACCCAGGAGAACTTCATGTTCTCCGGCTCGGTCGCCGACAACATCGCCTTCGGTCGGCCCTCGGCGAGCGGGGCCGAGATCGAGGACGCCGCTCGCGCGGTGGGCGCACACGAGTTCATCACGTCGCTGCCGGAGGGTTATGACACCGACGTCGCCAAGCGCGGCGAGCGGCTGTCGGCGGGACAGCGGCAGCTCGTGGCGTTCGCCCGGGCCTTCCTCGCCGACCCCGCCGTGCTGATCCTCGACGAGGCGACCTCCAGTCTCGACATTCCGAGCGAGCGACTGGTCCAGCAGGGCCTGCAGACGATCCTGGCCGACCGCACGGCGGTGATCATCGCCCACCGGCTCAGCACCGTCGAGATCGCCGACCGGGTGCTGGTGCTCGAGCACGGGCAGGTGGTCGAGCAGGGCTCACCCGCGGAGCTGGTCGGGCGAACCGGCGGTCGTTACGCCACCCTGCACCGGGCCTGGGAGGAGTCGCTGGCCTGAGCTGTTCGAGGGTGCTCTTCTCCCCACCCGAACGACTAGGGTTCTGCCGTGGTGGAACGGCCATGCGGTGCGGACGTGATTTGTTCCTTGCATTTGCTAATCCCAGACCCACGTCATCGAGGATGGAATATGACTTCGACCGAGTCCGAGATCAGAGCGTTTCTAGACAGTAGATCTGAGGCGATATCGACAGGGGACCTCGATCGACTGATGTCTTTTTACTCTGCCGACATCGTCTACTTCGACATCGTGCCGCCGCTGCAATACGTCGGCTCCGCCGCGCTCCGGGAGAGGTTTTCGCACTGGTTCGATGGCTTTGAGGGCTCCATCGGCCAGGAGGTTCACGACTTGACTATCGTGACGAGCGGGGACGTCGCGGTGGCATCCATGCTCATCAGAGCAAGCGGGACCCGGAAGAACGGACACGAGGTTGGATTTTGGGTGCGCGCGACCTCCAGCTTTCAACGGTCGGATAACGGGTGGCTGATTACGCACGAACACGTCTCACTGCCCGTCGACCTTGCGAGCGGGAGTGCGGTCACAAACCTGGCGCCCTAGATCGCCATCGAGGACCATCTCGATGTGCGGCGTCAACATCGAGATGGTGGTCGGCGACAGCCGCAGCCGGAGGTGTCGGCGGAGGCGGGCGGACGGGTGAGTTGCTGCTGTAGTGTCCACGGCGATGTTCCCGCCTACCCGTAGCTATTTCCCAGGTGTCGGCCAGGACCGTCGGCTAGCCGCAGCGGCCGCTTGCTGCGTTGATCGGGCGGAGGGACTTGTCCTGAGCTGTGTCCTGGTGCGCCCGTATGGCTGGTGCCAGAGGGTCACGGTGCGCGGCTCAAGTGGTGCGCGCGGAGACCGTAGCGCTGAAGGGGCCTATGTTGCCCGAGGTATCGACAGCGCGCACTCGGAAGTAGTACGTGCTCGCCCAGACGTGCTGGAGTGATGACGCGGACGGTACCGGTGCCCTACGGGAGTAGGCCTCGATGGCAAGGACCTCCTCCAGCGGCACGCTGAAGTTGGGCCCGGTGCGGCGGCGGCTGCACGTCACTTGGCCAGTCGGGAAAGGCGTGGCGAGGACTTCGCCTGCTTACGCATGCACCGCAGTCCTAAGGGTGGGCCGCCTGCGAGCCGGCGTATCGAGCGACCCGCTGTAACCTCGCGCGCCAGCTCACGGCTCGGCGAATCCGTCGCGGTCCACTCCGCGAGGGGCCGATCAAGGTGGCGGCCCAGGCGGCATGGGGTCGGCGTTGAGAGTGCCCTAGGCAGCCTCGCACGCATCGCGTCAGCCGCCACCGGGAACTGTCGCGGGTGGTCGCCGTTCAGCGCGGAATCACGAGGGCGGGCGGTAGGTCCAGGACGCGAACACTACCTCTCGCCCGTCTGGGTCCTGGTACGTAACGCCGCCGTTGGCCTGCCAGTAGTCGATCTGCACCACCGGATGGATGCCTGCGGCAGCCAGCCGCGTGGTGATCCGCTCCCAGGCGCCGGCATCGGGCAGGTAGAACACAAGCTGATCAAGCCCAGGTGCCGGGAGCTGCGCATCGCCCAGACGGACGATCTCCAGGTGAACGGCACCGCCGGGCAGGCCAAGGATCGTCCCGTCCAGGCCGTAGCTGTCGTAGAAGATCTCCAGCACCGGCAGCCCGATGATGTCCCGGTAGAAGGTAACCGTTTGGTCGTAGCGTGCGCTCCAGCGCACCACCCGTAGGGCACCCACGGGAAGATGCTCTGGCCAACGCGCGCCCGGCTCTGGGCTGCCCATGGTGACAGTGTCCATCAGCCAGGGCCTAGCCTCGGCTGCGGGGCGCCGGAGCCGAGCCGTGACGCCGCGTCGGCGGTTCGGTGGCGCGCAGATGGGCGGCATAGTTAGGCTCGCAGCGCCGTTGGCCGGAGCAATGCTTCCGCGTCGATTTCGATGCGGATCTCCTTGGAGACCAACAGGCTGCCGCCACCCAGCGGCATGTTCCAGGTCAGGCCCCAGTCCTCGCGGTTGAGAGCGGCTTCGGCAGTGAAGATGGCCCCTAGGACTGCTCACTCAGGCGGCACCGCCGCTGCACATAGCCCAGGTGGTGGGCGTGGGGCCACGAGGAGGGGCGGCGGCAGTTGGGCTAGGTTGTGGCCCGCTAGCGGCCCCTGGCCGTCGGGAAATGGTGCCCACGCCGGTAGCGGTCATCGAACTTAGCCGACGCATTGCCCGTGCTTCCGCAACCCATGCAACTGTCGACCAAGAATGATCTTGGCCGCCGGACGACTGACCATCCCATTCGCTCCAAACATGGCCTAGTTGTCGTGACGGTTGATCCATCTGTCTTGCTACGTCTACCAGGCTCATCCGGCCGACGTACGCTGCGCCGTCAAGTTAGGGTTCGGCCGAAGGCCCACTCTGACGCTGGGTCGCCGTGGGATGCCGCGTGGACGATCCAACACTTGCCCAAGAGCGACTGATGCTGGTGGCTTCCTTCGCTGCGACGCGCGTAGCGAGCGACTGCGGCGCCCACGGTGTGCGCACCAAGCAAATCGCTGAGGTTGTCCACAGATTGGCGGCAGGTAGTTACGCGACACGGGCGGCATCAGTCAGCCTGTGAACGCCGAAACCGAGGAGGCATTCATGTCAACAACCACAGCATCGCCGCGTACGCCTCTGTTCGCTGGTTGATCGAAAGCCGGCCGCCCAGTCTCACCTGGTTGCGGCCGACCCTGCCGCCGTCGAACCAGCCACCGCTCGACCTCAGTGATCATGAAATTGATCGTGCCGAGATCACCCGGCTCAACGACCGAGGCGTACGGGTCAGTACGGTCAAAGCGCGTTGGGCGGCGCGACCGCGCCGGGGACTGCCTGATGCGCAACAGTGGAGCAGCGCACTGGCGCTGGCGGTAATCCAAACCCTGCTTGGCCAACGATCGGTCGCTCAGCTCAACCGCTGGGTGGCTGAGGACGTCCTTGCGTCGATCGGCATGTACCAGCGGCGCAGCCTCCGGGTGAATGGGCGGATTGCCGTCCCAGCGGCGCTGCGTTCAGTGCGTATTCAGCATCCTGACCCTGAAGTTGCGGAGGTCTCAGCACATGTTGCATTCGGCAAGCGATCGGCCGCGATGGCGTTTCGGTTGGAGGCGCTGGGGGATCGCTGGCTGTGCACCGCGTTGGAGCTAGGCCACCAGCGACGACTGGATTGAGTAGTGGGCCGCGTGGTACATGTGCCGGCCGAACTCGACGAACTGGCCAACGTCGTCGTACGCGAGGCGATCAACGGTCAGGCAGGCCGCCGGTGTCTCCTCGTCCAAAAGCTTCGCCTCCTCCTCGGACATCAGCCGCGCCGAGATCTGCTGATGAGCGATTTTGAGGTTGACGCCGAGCGATCGCAGGCAGGCGTACAGGCTTTTGGTCTGTAGATCCTCCTCGGTGAGCTCGAACCGGGCGGGCAGATAGTTCGTCAGTATGGCGAGTGGCACCTCATCGGCCAGCCGCAACCTTCTGATCTTGATAAATGCAGTCTCCGAAACGGCCGCCGCCTCGATTGCCTCGCGGACATCCTCCTCTTCGAGGTCGCCAACAGAGAATTCGAGCAGCTGCGTACTCGGAACCTTCCCGGCCTTGATGATGTCCTCGTTGAGGCTGCTGAGTGCCTCGGTCCGCCGGAATTGTGACCGTACGACCTGAGTGCCAACGCCGCGCTTGCGGACCAGCAGGCCCTTTTTGACCAGCTCCTGAATCGCCTGCCGTGCGGTGGGCCGGGAAAGGCCAAGCCGGCTGGTCAGGGACAGTTCGTTCTCGAGGCGATCACCTGGTGCGAGGACCCCCGTGTTGATGGCGTGCTCGATGGACTGCGCCAACTGGTAGTAGAGCGGAACGGGGGAGTTGCGCTCGAGGGTGATGTCGAGTTCGCGCACGGGAGGCGCTTCTGTCATGGAGGAAGCATAAAGGCCGGGTGCCGGGTTCTATAGAGTAAGACGTTATTTTGTCCGAACAAATTCGTCCAGCGTCACCCAACGCCGGCTCCGGGCCGATTCAACCATGGCCTCGATGATCTCGGCAGCGACCAAGGCGTCCGTTATGGTCGCTCCGTGCGGCTGCCCTGTCGCTATGGACTGAACCAGGTGATAGGCCTCGACGACCTTCAGATCGTCGTATCCCATCGCAATCCCTGGCGCTGGCTGGAACCGGGCGAACTCACCGTCGCCAGGTGTCACGTACCGAGTCACGTACGAGGCGTTCTGGTAGTCCTGGTCGAGGCACAGTTGCAGCTCACCCATCCGCCGGAAGTCCCAGGAGAGCGCGCCTCGTTCGCCGTGGACCTCGATGCCATACGTGCACTGCTCGCCGACCGAGGCTCTGCTCGACTCGAGTATTCCGCGACAGCCCCCCTCAAAGCGCAGCAGTGCAGCGATGTAGTCCTCGTTTTCCACCTCTCCGAGCTCCCCGCCCGTGCCACGGGAGAAATGGGACGCATCCAGACCCGCCTTCGGTCGGTGAGCGATGAACGTCGCGTCGTCGCAGGCGAGAGCGGTGATTTCTCCGATGACGTAACGAGCAAGATCAACACCGTGGCTGGCCAGGTCGCCGAGAACGCCCGAACCAGACCACTCGGTCTTGAAGCGCCAGGTCAGCGCCCCTTCGGGATGAGCAGCATAGTCGGCAAGCAGCCGGATCAAGACGTGGTTGATGCGGCCCAATCGGCCGTCGGCGATCAGCTGCCGAGCCAGCTCCACCGCGGGTGCATTCCGATAGTTGAATCCGGCGGCGGAGTGCACGCCGCCGGCACGCACAGCGTCGCAGATCGCTCGCGTCTCGGCTGCGTTACGCCCGGCCGGCTTCTCCACCCACAGATGCTTCCCGGCCTCGGCCGCGGCGACTGCTACGTCACGGTGGATGAAGTTGGGGCCGGTCACGCTCACCGCGTCGATATCGTCGCGGGCAATAAGGTCCCGCCAGTCCGCATGCGCATCCTGGAACCCGAAGATGTCGATCGCGCTGGTCAGTCTGTCGTCCGTCGCGGTGTCGGCGACAGCGACCAGGCGCGGCCGCAGCGGAGCCTCAGGATAGTGCTGTCGCAGCCTGGCGTACGCCCGCGCGTGCACCTGACCCATCCAACCCCACCCAACGATGCCCACCCGTAGCACAGACGGCTCCTCTCGTGCGCCAGAGTACGAGGTCACGCAGGCGTCGCTGATCGCGGTTGCAACTGCAGGGTCGCCACGGTTTCGGCGCTAGACGGGTCATTCCCGAAGACCTTATGCAGTGTGATGGTGACTTCCTCTCGCGTGGCGCTGAATCGGAGAAAACCCTTGTAGAACGGCGGCTCGTCACGGGAGTAGATCTCGGCGACCCGTCGTTGCAGCAGTCCACCCGGCTCGCCCAAGCCGGGGGAGGTCAGCCGAGCCCAGAGCAAGACGTTCGCCGGCACGTCGGGGAGTCGAGGAGGTGTCTCCTGGCGTGCGTGAAAGATCTTGTCGATCTGCTCAGCGGTGAAGCTGGGGTGGTTGAGACCGCCTGGAGTGATCAGAAGCGCGTACGCGTCGAGAAAGGCCAAGTGGCCGAGCACGATGCTGATGCCGAACGCCAAGATGATGATCGTCGTGCCCAGGGCGATCCTCGCCGGCCAGCCCCCGTACAGATACGCCGCTCCAGCGAATGCCGCGATGGCGAGCAAGGTAATAGGAAGGTAGGCCCTGGGTAGCCGCTGCCGGAGCCGCTCGATCGCGAGAACGAGGCCGGCAAGCACGATCACCACGACTGAGAGGCCAGTCGCTCCCCGCGCTGCAGGCGAGTTGGCCCACCCGATGCTGATAGCAACCGCGAGCAGCAGCAGCGGAATCATCAGGTGATGCGTCAGCGCCGACGACAATCCCCAAGCCCGCCGGTATCCGCGGACCACCGGCATCGCCAACAGAGCAATCACTTCGGTGATCAACACCACGGCGACTGATCCGGCGGCCAAGATCACCAAAAGGACGCCGATGCCGCCGATGGCGGCCGGGAACATCCAGCCGCGGTGGACGAGGAGGAAGACTTGGTGCAGTGCCAGCGCGACATAGACCGCTTGCGTTACAGGCCCTAGCACCGATCCGAGGAGATGCCATCGCCGGTTTTGCCGGCCCAGCCGCTGCTTCCCGACCCGGTCCGTTTCGCTGGCACCCCGAGCGCTGAATCGTGGGCGACGCAACACCCAGCCGAGCCATCCGACAGCGAAGTAGAGCGCCGCGCCAATCAGTGGAATAGCGAGACCGCCCGCAGGATCGAGGATCCACAGCACGCCGAAGGCCAGCGTGCAGAGCAGCAGCAGGGCGATCCCGAACACGAACATGGACGGATTATGGGCGTACTCGTCTGCGGGACGCCACCATCCGGAACGGCGTACGCATACGCCAACCAGGCAGTGGAACGCGGTGAGTCCGAGCCAGCACGCCAAATAGGTGGTGAATGCCGAGGGGTCGAGCTGGAACGCCGCGCTCGTGGCCAGTGCGCCCACCAGAAAGAAGCCGATTGCCACGACTCCTCGCGCGAGCAGCGAGGCCCGCGGTGCGTCGCGCCAGACAGTGCGGACTACCACCAGCACGATCAAGGCGAGCAGTGCGATTCGGCCCGTCCATCGGACCTCGTCGAGACCTGCATGCCGCGCCGCCCCCGAGCCAGCCGATGGCCGCGGTTCCGAGCACGCCGACGAGGAATAGTGCGAGGTAGCGCATGGTACGAATCACGCTCGGCACGAGCTGGCCCGCAAAGTACGAAAACGAATCCGCTGGTGTCGGAAAGGACCAGTCGGGCAACTTGTAGAACTCGTGCTTGGGACTGTTGCGCAGCCGGGAGTCCTGCTCGGCGTTGATGTAGTTATGTGTGCCGTGCATGAACGCCCCACCACAGCCGGCGACCAGATGCAGCTGCGGGCCACCGACGTCGGATGCCTTGGGTGAGTAGTACTGGAAGTTGTGTAAATCCCCGCCGATGGTGGCCACGTAGCGATTGGCGGGGTCGTTGACGAGCTGCCAGACCGAGCGTCCTGCTCCATGCTTCGGTCTACTGCCGACCCAGCACTGTTCGAGCGTGGCGTTGACCACGAGTGGCTTGCCCGTCAGCAAGATCTTGGGAAGCGGCTCGGTCGAGACCATGGTGAGCCAGTCCCACTGCGCCTGGTCGATCGTGCCATCGATGCCGGTGTCGATGGCGACGATCAGCAGATACGCGGTGCGGATCGCATAGTAGGGACCCGGCTGCTTGATGGCCTGCGTCGCCGGGCTCGGTGCCTGGGTCGGGGGCGTCGTGGCCCGCAGCGCTTTGGTTTCTGGTCGGGCCGCGCCGGGCCTCCTCCACAGGATGCGAAAGAGTCGTCCGTAAAGCGATCGCAGGCCAAAGCCTGGCGCGTACGCCTCGGGCGGCAGCCGGTCTCGGCCGCAGAAGTGGTACATGAAGCCGCTGAGGCCGTCGTACCAATCGTGGTTGCCTGGGAGCGCAACCAGCGGCGCCGCGACATGGAAGTTGGGGTCCTCGCTGCGGTATGGCCGGTAGAGCCCGTCGCGATAGTCGTCGACGTCGCCTGCCGGATAGATTACGTCGCTCATGATCAATACGAAGCCGGGATGGTGGGCGCGCACGGCGGCGCTCAAGGCCGGGCAGACCACGAACTGTGAGGCATCCTGCTCCCCGGTATCCCCGAGCACCACGAAGCAGGTGTCATCTGAGCGGTCGATCACCTGTGGCTGGGTTCCGCTACCGCGTGCTACCCATTCGCTTCGCAGCTGAGCGATCAGGCCGTCGGCGCCGACATTGAGGATCTGATTGACCGCGTCAATCAGAGCTCGGGCCGAAATCCAGGAAAGGCTGCCCCAGCGCGTGGGTTGCTCATGCAGCGCCTCGGCGGTGATCTCCCAGTCGGTCGCTGTGATCACGGGCGGCGAAACGTCCGCTGGCACTGTGACCCTCCTGCCGGACTGGACCGTGAATCGGGCATCGCTGAAACCTATGTAAACCCAACTTGCCTATGGTCTGCACGGGTTGCTACGTGTGCAGACCGTCTGCAATCTAACGTGGACAAAGGTTTCGGCAGCGGGCAAGGGAGATTCTGCGAGGGTGAGGATTCACGGGGAGAAGAGCAAGAGCAGGCCTGCGCAGGTGTAACCGATCATCACCAAAAGCAGCGGCAACTGGCCTCGTACAGCGCGATCCGGTGGTAGCAGCGCCACGGCCTTCTCGTGCGCGCACACGATGCCGAACACATGGCCGCCCACGATGGCGACAAGCCTGTATGGCGGCGATCGCGGTCGGATGGTTGAAGATCGCGGAGTTGACACCCATCTCGGCCGATCCGAAGACGTTCCAACCGCGACCGAGCGGGTCGGAGAAGTTGATCGCAGTTCGCTGCCCCTCGACGATCAGCAACGTCGCGTAGTGGGCGACCACGTAGCCGAGCACGATCGGCAGCAGCGAACCGACCATTAGTCGCGGATACGCGCTGGCGGGCCGATCGCCGTAGCGACCCATCCAGGCCGCGGAGAGGCTGAAGGTGACGAAGACAATGATCATCATCGTCAGCAGGCCGCCAGTTCCCCACACAGTCGCGGGCACCGTGGAGTTCTGCACCGTCTGGATCCACCAGGTCGTATTGGTGAAGCTGTCGAATGCCGTGCTGCCGAGCAGCGCCGCCACCACCGCAGTCGATCCCGGTGGAGGGTGCCAGGCGTTCAAGCCGGCCAACGGGTTGACCAGTCTCATCTGATCACCGACTCGCCGGAAGATCGACATCTGAGCGAGCGTGCTCGCGTACGCCTCGAAGGGATCCGCTGCGCCTATCCAGCGCTGGCCGAACATGATCGCACCCAGCACCAAGGTCACCAGCCACACAAGCGCCCACAGTCGCAGTACCGCCAGCGTGGTTCGGTCCGGCTGCACCAACTCCAGCCAGCCGAATCCAAACAAGCCAACCGCCGCCGGCCAGACGCCGATGCCGGCTGGCAAGCTCAGTAGGCCTTGTTCCGGGTCAACGCGCGCCACGGCGCACAGCCCGCGATGGATCGTCCGCAACGGGTTGGTGGCGCGCCAGAACTGGCCGAGCAGCAGCGATATCGGCACCAGGCCGACCCACATCCACACAAAGACGAACCCGAAGATCGGATTGGTCAACAGATCCTGGCCCGCGATCATTGCCAGTCCCGCCCAGGCGTACGTGGCAAGGACGAGCGCTCGGGCGATCACCTGGACGACCGGATGGTCGATGACCGCGGTCAGCCCCGGCACGTTCCGCCCGCCCACGCGTTCGAAGCGGGGTTTACGCCATGCGAAGATCAAGATCGCGAAGGAGATCACCAGAGCGAGTACCGCACCAACGACGACGAAGGAGAACGGCAGCGGCAGGTCGCGGCGAGACGCGATGCCATGCAGTGGTATGAGCATGAAGCCGGTGATCGACGCTAGCGCGCGTTCAAGATCACGATGATCTTCTCGAGGTGATGAGACTCCACTTCGAAGCTGCCCGGGCTGTCGATGGTGAACTCACCCTTAGCCGGCGTGCCCGCCAGCACCGGCAGCTCATAACCCGGTCCACCAATATGGGCGTGTACCTCATCGTCGGTATCACTGGTCACGTTCAAGATCACCTTCTGACCCACCCGCACATTGATCTTCTCCCCGTTCGGGATGGTCTTTCCGTTGGCAATGGTGATGTTGATCGTGAGTGCGTAGTCAGGGTTCAAAGATGGCGAGCTGGGCGGGACTGAGGATGGCGATGCGGGTGACGAGGGTTCGCTGGCGCTGGCGACAGGCGACGGAGTCGCGCTCGCCTGAGGTTCGGCGGTGCTGGTGCACCCGCTCAGCAGCACGGCCAGTGCGACCGCTCCACCGATCAGCGAAACCTGGGTTCTGCGGGCGGTTCCGCTCATCCGCTTTCAGCCTTTCTCACCGCACCTCGTCATCGGGGTCGTTCTGCAACTGTGACGGTGGCTATCACGATTCATCAATCCCCTCACGAAGCTCACGGAATCCAGGTTCCCGATCCTGGCGAGACCAACCATTCGCTCTCAGCTCGGGCGTCGGCCGGTAGTACCGTATTGGCTCCAGGGATTCCCAAGGCAGGAAAGGTTCCTATGCCGCAACGGCTGACGCCGCTCGAGGTGTCGTTGCTGGCCCTGGATACCGCGCACACCCCGGGCCATGTCGGGACCGTCGACGTCTTCGACGCCGGCCCGGACGACTTCGACTACGAGCGGCTCATCGCGCTGATCCGCGAGCGGATCGCCTTTGTGCCGCGCTATCGGCAACGAGTGCGAGGGATTCCCGCGCAGCTTGCCGGACCGGTATGGGTCGACGACGAAAGCTTCGACCTCACCTTTCACGTCCGACGCTCCGCACTACCGCGCCCGGGCACGCTGGCCCAGCTGCGCGAGTTCGTTGGCCGAGTGCTCCATCGACGACTCGACCGGTCGCGGCCGCTGTGGGAGATCTATCTCGTTGAGGGTTTGGAATCGGGCCGATTCGCGCTTGTGGCCAAGTCCCACCTCTGCCTGGTGGACGGAATCGACAACGTCGAGATCGGCCAGGTGTTGCTCGACTCGACGGCCCGCTCGCACGCGATCCCAGGCGCCGGTGCCGATGTAGGTTCCTGGCAGCCGGTGCCCGAGCCGTCACCCTTGGAGTTGCTGGCCGGCGCCCTGTTCGAAAGTGGCCATGATCCGGCGATGGCTCTCCAGAACCTGCGGGGCGCACTGGCCAGCGCGCTCGGTGTCGCGGTCGCGGTCGGTGAAGTCGTCGGTGGCATAGGGGGCGCGCTCGGTGAACTCGCCGCTGACGCGCTGCGTGGGCAACGTCCGTCCGCCGACTCGCCGCTGGCGGGCGTGGTTTCCGAGCAACGCCGATTCGCCACAATTACGGCGTCGCTCAGCGACCTCAAGGCGGTTAGCCAGGAGCACCATCACACGATCAACGATGTGGTGCTGGCCATGATCTCTGGAGGGCTGCGCACCTGGCTGCTGACGCGAGGCGAGTCCCCCAGATCAGGAAGCTCACTGACCGCGCTCGTCCCCATGAGCGTCACTGAGGACGACGGCGAACCGACGTCTCTAGGCAGTCAGGTCGCGCCGCACCTGCAGAGCCTGCCGATCGGTGAGCCCAACGCATTGATGCGGCTTCATCAGGTGGCCTATGACACTCAAGCCCACAAGGACTCCGGCCGGGCAGTGGCTGCCCGGTCGCTCGCCGACATTGCCGGCTTTGCGCCGACCACACTGCACGCGCTCGGCGTCCGCACCTCAACTGAGGTGGTACGCAAACAGCACGATCTCGTGATCACCAACGTCCCCGGGCCGCAAGCGCCGGTTTTCGCTGCTGGTGCCCAACTGGTGGCGAGCTATCCAGCTCTTCCGCTCTCCGCGGGTCACCTGCTTGCAATCGGGGTCACCTCTTACGACGGCCAGGTCTTCTTCGGGCTGAACGCTGACCGAGACGCCATCAGCGACCTCGACGTGCTCGCCCAATGCCTGCTCGACGCCCTCGAGGAGCTGCTTGGATACCGCTGTCCGCGCGAACAGCGGTACGCCAGCCCACTCGCAAGGCGCCGGCCGCCGCTCGTCGTGCCGCCGCGAAGAAGGCAGCCGCACGACAGGAAGCCGCGCGCAAGGCGGCGGGACAAAAACGTGCCGCCGTACGCAATCTGGTGTCCCGCGCAGCCGAACTAGGCACTCGCCCGCCATCGACACCTGAGCCACCTCAGCCACCTCCGACATCGAACAGCCAGGCAGCGTCAGAGAAGTCGCGACAGCTGGCACCCAAGAAAAGGGCCGCAAAGAAATCCTCAGCCACCCCCAGAGCCGCCGGACGGCTGATGGTCCAGATGATCTTCGTGCCGATGACCCGGGACGAGGTTGCGGCTCTTCGCTCAGGGCCTGTCCGCTCAGGCGTCGTAGCAAACAGCTATTCAGGATGCGCGGCCACCGCCAGCCTCGTTGCGTCTTTGGAGGCTGACACGGTGATCGAGGAGGTCGAGTTTGCCGCCCTCAGCAACGCGGGCGTACTGGCTTTGGTCCTGAAACCATCGCCCCGCCTCGTGGTGGCAGCGGAGGTGCGGGAAGACCAGGTCACCGATCTGGGCGGGCCATGGGGAGAGGTTGAGGTCGATGGATTGGCCTGGGCTCAGGTGCGTGCGCTGTTCGCTGACGAACCGGCTGCGTGGGATGCTGCGAAGCTGGCAAGCAAGGCGGTAGCCGGCCGAAGCCTCGGGGCGGCGGTGGCTGCACCCGAAGTCGCGGCGGTACTGGATGAGTACGACCTGCTGTGGTACGCGCCTGAGGAGCTTGATCAGCTCTAAGACCTGTTTGATTGCTCCGCTCGCTCTGTCTGCGCGGATCGCTGCGTTCACTCTGTCTAATGGCTCGCTCCGCTCGCTGCGATGTTCGCCGGGTGGCCGCCGTCTTCGTCGAATCCGACGAAACGACGATCTCCCGCGGAATTAGCTCTGGTTGCGTGCGTTTCGTCGGCTCCTCCTGCAGATCGGCGGCGCGAACATCGCTCGCGCGGATCGCGCTTTGAAGCCGCCTACTTCGTCGTCGCTCGGGGACGAAAAGCGTGTCCCCTCCCTCCTCCTCAGCACGGCGGCGCGCGATCCGGATTTGATTGCCTCGCTCGCCAAGCTCGCTCGGCGCGGATCGCGCTTTAAAGCCGCCTACTTCGTCGTCGCTCGGAGACGAAAAGCGGTCCCCTCACTCCTCCTCAGCACGGCGGCGCGCGATCCGTGTTGGCGCATATCAGGCAGACTAGGAGCATGCCTCGTTCAATTTGGAAGGGCGCGATCTCCTTCGGGCTTGTCACGATTCCGGTGAAGCTCTTCTCGGCAACCGAGGAGAAGGACATCAGTTTTCGCCAGGTGCATCCCGAAGATGGTGGCCGGATCAAATACAAGCGTGTCTGCGAGAAGTGCGGTAATGAGATTCCCTATGCCGAGATTGCCAAGGGTTATGAGCTGCCGGACGGTCGGATGGTGATCTTGGCTCCTGAGGACTTCGACTCGCTGCCGCTAGCGACGACGAAGGCCGTTGAGGTCGTGCAGTTCGTGGCCGAGGAAGACGTCGATCCCACCTACTTCAACAAGACCTACTTCCTCCAGGCCGACGGCCCGGGCATCAAACCCTACGTGTTACTGCGCGACGCCTTGATCAAGAGTGGCCAGAGCGCCGTAGTGAAGGTCGCTCTGAGGTCCCGCGAAGCCCTGGCACTGATCCGCCCCAAAGATGGTGTCTTGCTGATGCATACCATGCTGTGGCCGGATGAGCTGCGAGACGGCTCCTTCGCCGCTCCACCGGGAGACGTGACGGTGTCCGATGCAGAGGTCACGATGGCGCAGTCGTTTATCGATGCATTGGCCGGCGATTTCAATCCTGAGGACTTCACCGACTCCTACCGCGAGGCTCTGGAAGCGTTGGTCCAGAGCAAGGCCGAGGGTGTGCCACTGGCCGAGGAGCCGGAAGCGCCAAAGGAGGCCGAGGTGGTCGACCTGGTCGCCGCGCTGCGGGCGTCCGTCGAGGCTGCCAAGAAGCGTCGGGAAGAGGCCGAGAGCGCCAAGGCAATGTGATCAGTAGACGAAGGTAGCGTGGCTTTGTGGATGCCTTGATCGAGGTCCCCGTTCCAGTCAATGAACCGGTGCTCGGCTACGCGCCGGGCTCTCCGGAACGCGCAGGGATCGAGTCAGCGCTGGAGCGTATGGCGAACGAGGATCCCATCGAGCTGACCGCGACGATTGACGGAGTGGCCAAGCCTGCATCCGGAGCGCCCTTCGATGTCACGATGCCATCCGACCACTCCCACATCCTGGGGCGCGCGGCAAATGCCAACCAGGCTGATGCGACCGAGGCCATCGATGCTGCGTTAGCGGCAGCTCCGGGATGGGCCGATCTGGGTTTCGAGCAGCGGGCAGCGGTGTTCCTCCGCGCGGCCGACCTGCTCGCCGGACCATGGCGAGACACATTGAACGCCACAACGATGCTGGGTCAGGGCAAGACAGTGCAGCAGGCGGAAATCGATGCCGCCTGCGAGATGATCGACTTCTGGCGATTCAATGTCGCTTTCGCCCGTCGCATCTTCGAAGACCAGCCGATCTCCTCGCCAGGGGTATGGAACAGGGCCGACTATCGCCCGCTCGAGGGCTTCGTGTACGCGATCACTCCGTTCAACTTCACCTCGATTGCCGGCAACCTGCCAACCGCGCCCGCCCTGATGGGCAATGTCGTCGTCTGGAAGCCGAGCCCGACGCAGCAGTACTCCGCGCACTTCATCATGCGTCTCTTGGAGGCGGCGGGTCTGCCGCCCGGGGTGATCAACATGCTGCCTGGCGACGGCCTCGCGATCTCCGAGATTGCGCTGCCTCATCCTTATCTGGCCGGTATTCATTTCACCGGCTCCACGAAGACCTTTCAGCATCTGTGGCAGAGCGTGGGAGCCAATATCGGCGGGTATCGCAGCTATCCCCGGGTAGTGGGGGAGACCGGCGGGAAGGACTTCGTCGTCGCTCATCCCAGCGCCAACCCTGATGTGGTGCGTACGGCGCTGGTGCGAGGCGCATTTGAGTATTCCGGCCAAAAATGTTCAGCCGCCTCCCGGGCCTACGTCGCTCGCAGCGTATGGGATGAGATGGGCGACGAGCTGATCGATGCAACTGAGGGACTGAAGGTCGGCGACGTACGGGACTTCACCAACTTCACCTCTGCCGTGATCGATCGCCGTGCCTTCAGCAAGCACGGGGAAGCCATCGAGCGGGCCCGCCATTCAGCCGATGCCAAGATCATCGCCGGCGGCGTCACCGACGACAGCGAGGGCTGGTACGTGCGGCCGACCTTGATCATGTCCGACAACCCGAGGAACGAGGTCTTCGCCACCGAATACTTCGGGCCGATTCTGGGCATCTATGTCTTCGATGACGCCGACTTCGAGGTCACGCTCGATGAGGTTGATCGGGCGGCCCCGTACGGGCTCACTGGGGCGATCATCGGTGATGATCGCGGAGCACTCGATCTTGCGAGCCGTCGGCTTCGGCATGCAGCGGGAAACTTCTATCTGAACGACAAGCCGACCGGCGCTGTAGTCGGCCAGCAGCCATTTGGGGGCGCTCGAGCCTCTGGGACGAACGACAAGGCCGGCTCGATGTGGAACCTCATCCGCTGGACCAGCCCGCGCTCGATCAAGGAGACATTTGTGCCGGCAACGAACTACGGCTATCCCCACATGGCGTGAATTCTCGGGCCGGAGTGCGCTACTGAGCCAGCCACCTGTTACCGACCTCCTGCTGAGTTCGGTAACTCGCCGTCACGGCCGGCGCCGCAGACTCCTCGAGCTTCCGGCTCAGCAGCGGGATCGCGACCTTCAATTGACCCCTGACATCCACCACACTGCCGCGACCTCCGGGGGAGAGCCGTAGCCCTCCCTTGAAGGTGACCGGTTGCCCGAGCACCGTCATCGTCACCGTCGCGCTCCGCGAGCCATCGGAGGCTGCCTCTGCCCAGACGATCTCGTCGTTGACCGTCAGCTGAGGCCCGGTGAACCGGGCCGCGGAGTCGGGTGCCGGCAGGGTTCGCGATGTCCTGGTGGTCGACCCGTCAACCGAGACGTGATAGCTGAGCGACTCGCTGGCGACGCAGACCTCCGTGAGAAACCTCTCGTCGGTCAGCATCGCGTGCACCTCAGCAGGCGCAGCAGCAAAGTCCATATGGCTCGAGATATCCATGCCGCTCATGATGTCATCGGCTGCACCGACGACATCGCGCGAAGGGCTAGTGTCGGATGTAGCCGTACAGCGGGGTGCGGTTGCATTGATCGGATGGGCGACGTGACAACTTTCGAGGTCGAGCTCGAGCAGGAGAAGGAGAAGACCGAAAAGATCGCTGAGGTAGCTGCTCGCGCAGCCAGCATCGCCGCCGAATTCGGTCATGATCCAGAGGCAGTAAAGATCTTCCTTCGTCACTATTTCCGGCACGTGGATGCGGTCGACGTGGACGAGCGCAGTGTCGGCAATCTGCTCGGGCTCGTCGAGAGTCATTACCGAGCCGCAGCGCACCGGCCACCGGCCCGCGCAATGATCGCGATCCGGACGCCGAGCCGGTCCGACGACGGCTGGACCGTCGGTGGCGCGACGGTGGTGCAGATCGTCACAGACGACCGGCCTTTCCTGGTCGACTCGGTCACCATGGAGGTCTTGCGTCAGGGCTGGAGCATCCGGGAGGTGTTCCATCCGCAGTTCATGGTGCGGCGCGACCTCGAGGGCAATCTGCAAGGCATCATGCGGGTCAGCGAGGCAGAGCACGATCCGGGTGCCATGCCTGAGTCGTGGATGCACCTGGAAATCCTTCCGCCAGCGCGTCCGGACGGCCGCGAGGCGCTGGTTCCCGAACTGGAACAGGGCCTGCGGGAGGTCCTCCGACTCGTCGAGGAGGCGGTCGAGGACTGGCAGAAAATGATCACCAAGTCCGAAGACACCATCGAAATGCTCAAAGACCCCGAGTTCATCGGTGATCGCGCGGATCAGGCAGATTTGGCCTGCGAGCTGCTCAGCTGGCTTGACGCGAACCACTTCACCTTTCTCGGCTACCGCGAGTACGACCTCCTGAGTGAGGAGTCCGGCGTCCAGTTCAAGGTTCGTCCTGGGACCGGGCTCGGTATCTTGCGGCCGGACCAGGATCTGCCAGGCACCTTCAACGCGGTTCCCCAACCAAATGGCAAACCCGAGTTGATGATCGTCACCAAGGACAACCAGAAGTCCCGGGTACATCGCCCGGCCTATCTCGACTACATCGCGGTGCGCATCTTCGACGCCGGTGATCAGGTAGTCGGCGAGCGGCGTTTCCTCGGGTTGTTCTCCTCCTCGGCGTACTCGGAGAGCGTCGCCCGGATACCCGTGCTCCGGCAGAAGGCCGCGGCCGTCCTTCAGCTGTCCGGTTACAGCGAGCACAGCCATGGCGGGAAGGCGATCATGGACGTGCTGGAGACATATCCCCGTGACGAGCTGTTCCAGACGCCGCTGCCTGAGCTGGCCGCCATCGTCGAGAAGATCGCTCACCTCAGGGAGCGACGGCAGGTCCGGATGTTCGTGCGGCGGGACCCGTACGGACGCTATTTGTCCTGCCTGATCTATCTGCCGCGAGACCGCTACACCACGTCGGTACGCAAGCGGATGGAGAAGATCCTGATGAGTGCGCTCGGCGGAGCCTCGATCGAGTACACGGCGCGCGTCACCGAGTCCGTGCTCGCGAGGCTGCATTTCGTGGTCCGGATGCCCGTCGGCACGGCCATGAGCGAGGTGGACGTACGGTCCCTGGAGCGGGAGCTGACTCTGGCCACCCGCTCCTGGGACGACGAATTCGCGGACCTGATGGTTGGCGGGGACCACGCCGACCGGCTCACCGCGTTGGTGGCTGCGCTGCCCGAGGGCTACAAAGAGGACTACACCCCTCGGCAGGCGCTGAAGGACCTTACCGCGCTGCTGGCCCTTGACGATGTCCACGACATGTCGATGGCGATGTATGTTCCGGATCGCCCCGATGACGAGGCCCAGCTTCGGCTGAAGATCTTCCGGCGCGAGGCGTCGCTGTCCTTGTCGAGGATCCTGCCGCACCTTTCCCTGCTCGGAGTCGACGTGATCGATGAGCGGCCGTACGAGCTGGCCATGGGCGACGGCCAACGGGGGTTCATCTACGACTTCGGCGTGCAGGTTGCCAGGTGGCGCCGAGGCCGTCCGTAGCCCGCTGGACGATCGGAGGCGCGGCGGCGGTTCATGGACGCATTCTCGGCCTCCTACGTCGGGGACAGCGAGTCCGACGGTTACAACGCGCTGGTGATGGGAGCCGACTTCGACTGGCGTGAGGTCAGTGTGTTGCGGTCAATCGGCCACTACCTGCGGCAGGTCGGCGTCACCTACAGCCAGTCCTACTTCGCTCAGGCGCTGAGCAACAACGTCGACATTGCCCGTCAGCTGATCCAGCTCTTCCGGATCCGTTTCGATCCTGGGACCGGGCTAGACGTCAAGGCTCGGACGGGAGCGCGGAGTGAGCTTGTCGACAAGATCAAGAAAGCGCTCAACGATGTGGCCAGCCTTGATCATGATCGAATCTTGCGATCCTTCCTGACGGTCATCGATGCGGTGGTTCGGACCAACTACTACGTCCCGGACCGGCATGCCATTGCGCTGAAGCTGCTGCCGCGCCAGATCCCAGATCTGCCGGAGCCTCGTCCGGAGTTCGAGATCTTCGTCTACTCGCCGCGAATGGAGGGAGTCCACCTGCGCTACGGGCGGGTCGCGCGCGGCGGCTTGCGTTGGTCCGACCGTGCCGAGGACTTCCGCACCGAGATCCTTGGCCTGGTCAAGGCGCAGATGGTGAAGAACACCGTGATCGTCCCGGTTGGCGCCAAGGGCGGTTTCTATTGCAAACGTTTGCCGGATCCACGGGAGCGCGAAGCTTGGCTGGCCGAGGGCCTCGCCTGCTACCAGCTCTTCGTCTCCAGCCTGCTCGATGTCACTGACAACATCGTCGCCGGCGCTGTTGTGCCTCCGGCCGATGTCGTTCGCTATGACGGTGACGATCCGTATCTGGTCGTTGCGGCCGACAAGGGAACCGCCACCTTCTCCGATGTCGCCAACAAGATCTCGGTCGACTCGGGATTCTGGCTAGGCGATGCGTTCGCGTCCGGCGGCTCGGCAGGATATGACCACAAGGCGATGGGTATCACCGCTCGAGGCGCCTGGGAGTCGGTACGCCGGCACTTCCGCGAGATGGGCGTCGACCCGCAGACCACGGATTTCACCTGCGTCGGCGTCGGTGACATGAGTGGTGATGTCTTCGGCAACGGCATGTTGCTGAGCAAGCACATCAAGCTCGTGGCGGCATTCGATCATCGGCACATTTTCATCGATCCGCAGCCCGATCCGGCGCGCAGCTGGGAGGAGCGTGCGCGGCTGTTCGCGCTGCCACGATCGAGCTGGGCGGACTACGACACGGACTTGATATCCGAGGGCGGTGGACTGTTTGCACGCACCCTGAAGTCCGTCGCGATCACTCAGCAGATGCGTAGCGTCCTCGGCATCGACAAGTCGATCCACGAGCTGACTCCCGCGGAGTTGATCAAGGCATGTTTGCGGGCACCGGTCGACCTGCTGTGGAACGGCGGCGTCGGAACTTATGTCAAGGCGATCACCGAAACCAACGACGACGTGGGCGACAAAGCCAACGACGGACTGCGGGTCGACGGCTGTGAGGTACGCGCCAAGTGTGTCGCCGAGGGCGGGAACCTCGGCCTCACGCAGCTCGGCCGGGTCGAGTACGCCGAAGGGGGTGGCCGGATCAACACCGACTTCATCGACAACTCGGCCGGGGTCGATACCTCCGATCACGAGGTCAATATCAAGATCTTGCTAACCGGAGAGATAGCTGCCGGTCGGCTCACGCCGACGGACCGGGACGCGTTGCTGGCGTCGATGACCGACGAGGTCGCGGAGCTGGTGCTCAAGGACAACTACGATCAAAACCTTGCCCTGGCCAACGCTGTCTACCATTCGACGTCGATGGCTGGCGTACACGAAGACTGGATGGATCGGTTGGAGAGCCAAGGATTGCTTGATCGGGAGATCGAGTTCTTGCCGTCCACCGAGGCAATGGAGACCCGGCGCAGTAACCACAAGGGGTTGACCTCACCAGAGCTGGCGACGCTCATGGCGTACACCAAGATCGTTCTCGAGGACGAGATCTTGGACTCCAATCTGCCGGACGACCCCTATCTGCTGGACCGATTGATCACCTATTTCCCGAGTGCGATGCGCGAGCGGTATGCCGACCAGATGCCCAAGCACCGGCTGTACCGGGAGATCATCGCCACCGTTGAGGTCAACGAGTTCGTGAATGAATCGGGTATCACGTGCTTCCACCGATTGTCGGGTGAGACGGGGGCCGGAGCCTCGGATGTGATTCGCGCGCAGATCGCCGCTCGCGTGATCTTTGGCGCGACCGAACTCGACAAGGCCATTGCCGCACTTGATCACCGGATCGATGCGCAGATCCAAACGACGCTACGGATGGAAGTACGCACCCTGGTGGAGCGTGCCACTCGCTGGCTGATCAACAACCGGCGTCACCCGATCGACATTGGCGCGGCTGTTGCCCAGTTCGCCGATGGCGCGCGGAGAGTTCAGCAGGCCCTGCCGACGATCTTGACTGGGCGGGACAAGGAGGCGCTCGAGCACCGAACACAGGGTTATCAGGCCGCCGGGGTGCCCGAGGAGCTGGCGACCGGAGTTGCGGCTCTACCTCCGGCCTACGCGGCGCTGACAATCGTGGAGACCGCCTCGCGCTCCGGGGTCGACGTGCTGAAGGTGGCCGATGTGCACTTCACACTCGGCCAGCGGCTCGGACTCGACCGGCTGCTGGGGCGCATCATCGAGCTGCCACGCGACGATCGCTGGCAGACGATGGCACGGGCAGCGCTACGTGACGACCTGCACGCGGTGCACGCTCAGCTCACGGCAGAGGTGCTTGGTGCCAATGGAGACATCGACGAAGGCCGCTCGCGACGTAGTCCACGCCTGGGAGAGGACCAACGCTGGTATCCACGACTCTGTGAAGACCCTGCGCTCGATTACGACGAGCCGAGCCGACCTGGCCCGGATGTCGGTCGGGCTCCGGGTCGTTCGCCGGCTGCTGTCGAGGTAGCGACGGAGCATGCGGATCGACCTGCACACTCACTCCTCGGTTTCCGACGGGACGGATACGCCGGCCGAGCTGGTGCGCAAGGCCCGAGCGGCCCAGCTCGACGTTGTCGCGCTGACTGACCACGACACCTTCGACGGGCTGGATGAGGCAGTGGCCGAGGGGGAGCGGCAAGGCGTCCGTGTGGTACGCGGAATGGAGCTCTCTTGCTCGCGCCACGGCAGCAGCGTGCACGTCCTCGCGTACGGTGCTGATCCGGCCAGTCCAGGCCTGGCAGCGGAGATGGCCTTGGTGCGCGACGGTCGCCTGGGTCGGCTGGCCGGCGTGCTGGCGAAACTGGCTGCGCTTGGTGTACCGGTCAGCGAAGCCGAGGTGATGGCCCAGGTCGGCAACAGTCCCTCGGTCGGTCGCCCGCACATCGCCGACGCGCTGATCAAGGCCGGGCATGTGCGAGATCGGCAGGAGGCGTTCGACCGTTTCCTCGCCGACGGCGGTCCAGCCCACGTGCCCCGGTACACGATCGAGGTGGAACGTGGAATCGAGTTGGTGCACGAGGCCGGAGGCCTCGCCGTGATTGCTCATCCCTGGGGTCGAGGTCGGGAACGCTTGCTCCCGCCACACGTGATCGAGAACCTCGCTCGTGATCGCGAGCTGGATGGCATCGAGGTCGACCATCAAGATCATGATGCTGATGCGCGGCGGCGGTTGCGTGCCTTGGCGGACAGCCTCGGCCTGCTGGCGACCGGGTCCAGCGACTATCACGGGACCGGCAAGCTTGATCATGATCTAGGCTGCAACACCACCGATCCCACGGTCTTCGATGAGATCCAACGACGGCTGACGTGAACCGAACACGTTCGGGCAAAGCCACGGTGATCGCTGTGGCGAACCAGAAGGGCGGAGTCGCCAAGACCACTACCGTCGCATCGCTTGCCGCCGCTTGGTCGCAGCTCGGTCAGCGGGTGCTGATCATTGATCTTGATCCCCAGGCGTGTTTGACGTTCTCCGTGGGCCATGACCCCGAGTCGATCGGTTGCTCGGCGTACCACGTATTGGTGGCGGACGTGCCGGCATCCAACGCGGTGATCGGGACCGAGGAAGGGCCGGACCTGCTGCCTGCCACGATCGAGCTAGCCATGGCTGAGCAGCTGTTGCTCACCCGTACAGGGCGCGAGCGCCTGTTGAAGATCTCTTTGGAACCTCTGCGCAGCGCTTACGACTTCATCGTCGTCGATTGCCCGCCCACCCTCGGGATCCTGACTACCCTCGCACTCACCGCTGCACAGGGTGTGTTGATTCCCCTGCAATGTGAGACGCTCAGCCATCGCGGCGTAGGCCAGCTCCTCGACACGATCTATGACGTCAAGAAATTCA
The DNA here is from genome assembly GCA_963808905.1 of uncultured Actinomycetota bacterium. Lineage (GTDB taxonomy): Bacteria > Actinomycetota > Actinomycetes > Propionibacteriales > Propionibacteriaceae > Microlunatus. Next base: position 127,012 of record CAWEHO010000030.1, on the reverse strand, counting down.
CCAACCGCAGCCTGGCAGTGATTGGTGTGCTTCCTACACTGTTCGATGGCCGGACCACTCATAGTCGCACTGTGCTGGAACGAGTAGGTGAGGACTATGGCGTCGCCGTGCTATCGCCGCCGATACCCAAATCCGTGCGCTTCGCCGAGGCGCCGGCGGTGGGCCGTACCGTGCTGAGCACCGCGAGCGCGAGCAAGGGCGCAGCGGCGTACCGCGATCTTGCCGGGCAACTGCTTGTTCTGCGGTGAAACTTCGACGCTTCAGCAGGCTGACGCTCGGATCACCGTACCGTCGTCTGCAGTCGGTTGCGCCAGCTCGGTGTAGAGCTCGTCCAGCTGAACGGCCGGCGCTCCCAGGCCGTCCAGCGCGTCCAGCTGTCGACCGATCTTCTCGGACCGCCATTCGCAAGCGAGTAGGTCCAACGCGACCCAGACGGCGAGCGCGTGGTGATGCAAAATCGCGTCAAGTTGGCGGCGCACCCGCTCGTCGGCGGGGTCGTCGCATGTTTTCGGGAGCAAATCCCTGAGGCCGAAGAATCGGCGCACCAGCGGTCCGCCCCGTGGAGCAAGGAATCCCAGGCCTTCGCGCGCTCGAGCGCCACGGACCACCGCCTCAGCCTCGTCTTGAAGGATCACCGCCTCAGCAGCGATACGACGCATGGAAGCGCGAGGATCAGTTGGTGGGTCGATGGGCTCGATCGGGCTCCGTCCCGTCCCGCCGAGCCGCTCGACCGCCGTGGCCTGCTCCGACCTGCGGCGTCGGAAGCCGCGCATGCTCTGACTCTAGCTCCGGTGTCGTGTCGCCCACGTCTCGCTACGTTTTGCGCCGCCTATGGACGCACCTCGCTGCGTTCTCCTCGGTCGACATACGACCCGGTATCCCTCCCCTCGTCGGCCTTGCGATCCACCCACCTGGACGACCCGAACGCAACGTGACGTGGGCGACTCGGCGCCTAGTGGTGCGGCGCGACCATCACCAACAGGGAGGTGGTCGACAAGATCACGAACGCGATGCAGAGTTCGGCTCCCATGACCACGGCGAGAGCTGGGATGCCAGCTGTTCTCACAGGGGACATCAGCCGGCTGGTGCAGCTGCCGAAAGGCCGCGCGCGCCGCGTACTTGCGACCCTCATTGCCCATCAGCAGCATCAAGCCGAAGATCGAGACCTTGATCAGCAGCACGAGTCCGTAGCGTGAGCCCGCCAGTTGGGACACTCCACCAGCGACTGCGAGAGCGTGCACGATCCCGGTCACCAGCAAGGTGACAACGCTCAGCTGCGCGACTCTGGAGAACCGCGGGATGAGCTGGTCGAGTTCATGCACCTTCTCTCCAGGGATCAAGACCGCGGCCAGGGCGACCAGTCCACCCAGCCATGCGCACGTTGCGAGCACGTGAAGCCCGGTGGCGGCGACCTTGGCAGCCTCCCAGTGACCACCGATCGCATTGGATTGCGCCACCATGGTCGCAGCGATCACGAGCACCAGGGCGAGGGCGACGATGCGACGCCAACCGACTACAGCACCACTGATGATGTCTGCTAGGAAGAAGATGGCGGCGACGAGGGCAGCGAGCCTGATCAGCAGGGCAGCGCCACCCAGCGGGGTGACGATATCGCCCAGCAGCCGGCCTCCAAAGACCAGCTGAATCGCGGGACCGGCCAACGTCCCGATGATCATCGCTACGGTTCCCGCCAGCGCGAGCGCGACGAGACGCCGATTCCTTCGACCGTCGGGCCACACGACGCTCCAGAAGGTCAGCGTTCCGGCCAGCAGGACGTAGCCGGCATACGTCAGTACCCGATTCGCCCCGAGAGCGAGATCAACCAGATCTCGGATCATTTACTCACCCATGCCGCGGGCCCACCTGTGTGGCGGCACCTCACTGCGGTTTCGGGAGGTCGAACTGCACGACAATCAGCGCCTTGCCCCACGGCAGCTTTCCGTCGACACGAAGACGCGGCGGACGTCCGACCGAACATGCCTGCTTGCTGCAGCGACCGAGCAGGGCACTGGATATTGAGCACCGTGCTTCCGCTGACCATGGCCACGACGGGAAGGTCCCTGGGCTCACCTTTGACCAGCGGACTGATGGCGGTGAGCGGCGCGGCCGGCCGGCGATGGGATGCTGCGAATGGTGATGCCGCTCAGGGTGTACCGCAACTCGATCCGTTTCGCAGGTGCGAGCAACGCGACCTCGATTTGCCGGCTGACCCGACCGCCGGGCACCAGGACCGGTTGATTGTCAGCGCTTACCTGAACTTGGGTGGCAACAGGCTTCGCATTGGCGAATCGGTTGCCGGCGAGAGTCAGGTTCGGGGGGCCGAGCCGCACTGAGGATGTCGCGTAGGGGAGCTTCACGATCTCGGCAATGTCGAAGCTGCCGTCGCGCAGCGGGCTCGCCATGAGCAGAATGCCGGGCTGCGTCGTGCCTGGGCCCTTCGGCAGAGGTTTGGATGTGCTCGGAGGGGTCGTACGCATGGGCGGCGCTGAAGTCGTGGACGTGGCGGATGCAGAAGGCCCGCGAGTCGACGCCGAGGTCGCCGGCGCAAGGCTTGGTGCTGGGGCTGATCGCGGAAGATCCGGCGCGTCCTGGTAGACGGTGACGGCAGCGACGCACAGCCCCGCCACCAATAGCACGCCCAGTGCACGGCGGAGCCCAGCCGGGAATGGGCGACCCACTACGGTGATCTTGCCCAAGGCCGCACCACCCCCAAAGTGGCAATCGGCTACGCTTTTGTCGGGAATTCCGCGCTGCTGTCCGCCGGGCAATATGTTACGCGTTGGATCTTGAATCCCTTGGGGAAGTAACGACGAGCGAAGAGCGGGGTGCAAACGTGATCACCAAGCGCGTGGCGCGATGGTCGAAGCTGGCTCTACTGGCTGCTGGAGCTTTGGTGTTGGCGGCCATGACGATTGGTCCGAGCTATGCGGCCAACAACACCGAGGTTTATATCGTGCAGGGTCTGCCGGGCAAGAATCTCGACGTCACGATCGATGGTGACTCCGTCGCAACCGGCGTCAAGACGGCGGCCGTGGCCGGTCCGTTCAAGGTCAAGCCGGGCAAGCGCACCGTCGAGTTCAGCGAGAACGGCTCGATCGTCCTCAAGAACACCTTCACGATCAAGGAAGGTTCCAAGGCCGACATCGTCGCGCACTTGCCGGCTCCTTCATCGGGCGATCCGCTGGTGACGGTCTACAAGTACGACGCCGTCAAGGTGCCCAATGGCAAGGCCCTGCTGGTGGTCTCACACGTCGCGGCGGTGCCTCCGGCCGACATTCGGGTGAACGATCAGGTGCTGTTCGCCAACATCGCCAATGGCGAGTCGCTGCAACTGATGGTTCCTGTCGCCACGTACAAGGTGTCCATCGTGCCAACCGGCGAGACCAAGCCAGTCTTCTTCGGACCGGTCAACCTGACGGTCAAGGGCGGCGCAATCAACCGCGTCTACGCTGTGGGTGACCCGGAGAAGAAGACCATGAACGTCGCCGTGCACGTCCTCACTGCGGGCAGCACGGGCTCCGGAAAGCCGTCTGAGGTGAACACTGGAACCGGTGGTCAGGCGGTCGGCAAGGGCCCGTCATTGCAGGTGAACCTGGCGCGTTGACGCGACGAGTTTTCCAGTCCCGGACCCGGCGCCGTTGGCGGCGTCGACCGGGACTGCGTCGTTCCCTCGTAAGTGTGTCTCTGCCTGCTTGCCTTTCTCTGCGGCTGCACAGCGCAGGCGACGTCTGGCATGTCGAGCTCCGATGGCGGTGAGTCAGGTGGTCATTCGTCGGTCGCCCCAGCGCGTCAGGGTCGGCCGGCCGCCAGTCAGCGGATCGAGTTCATTCCAGAGAAACTCACGCTCCCCGGCAACGCGAGTGCCGCAGTGCTGCCCGCGGCCACGGTCGATGGGGTGCTCAAAGTGCCGGAGAACGTCCAGCATGTTGGCTGGTGGGATGGCAGCGCTCAGGCGGGTGAGCCCTTCGGCTCAACGGTGATCGCCGGACATGTCGACTCAGCCACCGAGGGCATTGGCTTCTTCGCTCGATTGCTCAGGATCAAGGTCGGCAACACGGTGACGCTGCGGGCGGACTCACATCTGCTCAAATATCGAGTCATTGCGGTGAGAAAGGTGGCCAGGAAGGCGCTCGCCACCGATAGCCAGGCGTTCCAGCAGACGGGCCCACATCGCCTCGTGCTGATCACCTGCACCGGCAACTATCACCGCGAGCGCGGTGGCTACGACAGCAATCTCGTCGTGGTTGGCAAACCCATCGGAGCTGGCTCGCTAAGGCTCCAGCCCGGGCGAGGCCACTCGGCGATGATCACGCGATGATCTCGCCGCCTCGTCCCGTTCGACCGGTACGCCATTGCGCAACCGGCGTCGGGTGCGGGTGCGGGTTCGGTCGGTACGTGGCTGCGTGCGCACTGATTTCGGACGGTCTGGCTCGGGTGCCGCGGTTTGACGGTCGGCACTGCGGATGCTGCCCCGAGCCGTGCGGTCGATCCCAAGATCGTGATAGAGGTGCGGTGACGTCGAGTAGGTTTCTTCAGGCTCCTCGAACGGCAGACCTAGGATGTTGTTGATCACCTTCCACCGCGTCATGTCCGCCCAGTCGACGAAGGTGATTGCGATGCCCGATGCTCCGGCGCGACCGGTACGGCCGATCCGGTGGATGTAGACCTTCTCGTCCTCCGGACACTCGTAGTTGATCACATGTGTCACACCCTCGACGTCGATTCCGCGGGCTGCGACGTCGGTGGCCACCAAGACGTCGATGCGCCCTTCGCGAAAGCGTCGCAAGGCTTTCTCACGCGCGTACTGGTTCAGATCGCCATGGATCGACGCGGCCGCGAAACCGCGTTCCTCGAGATCATCGGACAATCGTTGCGCCGATCGCTTGGTCCGGCAGAAGATCATCACGCGGCCGCGGTTCTCGGCTTGCAGGATGCGCGCCACTATTTCAGGCTTGTCCAGCTCATGAACCTGATAGACGAACTGTGCGGTCGCTGGGACGGTGGTGGTGTCACCGGCAGATTCGGCGCGGATGTTGACCGGATGACGCATGTGTCGCCGGGCCAGCGAGACAATCGCGGCCGGCATGGTGGCCGAGAAGAGCATCGTCTGTCGGAGTTCCGGCGTTTCGGCCAAGATTCGCTCGACGTCGGGCAGGAATCCCAGATCCAGCATCTTGTCTGCTTCGTCGAGCACCAGTACCTTGACGTGACCAAGATCAAGATTGCCGCGGTCGACAAGATCGAGTAGCCGCCCGGGAGTTCCGACCACGACATCAACTCCATTGCGCAACGAGCTGAGCTGATCGTGATAGGCAACGCCACCGTAGACGGTGAGCACTCTGGCATGTCTGTGAGTCGAAGCATCAGCAAGATCGGAACTGATCTGGCTGGCCAGCTCACGGGTCGGTGTCACCACGAGCGCCTGTGGGGCACCCGGCTGGGACAGCTGGCCGTAGTCGCGGTCCTCCGGTACGACGATCCGCTGCAGCAGCGGGATGCCGAACGCGAGCGTCTTCCCCGTGCCGGTCCGGGCCTGGCCAATCATGTCGGTGCCGATCAAGGCAATCGGAATCGCCAGGGACTGGATTCGGAACGGTGTCGTGATGCGTACCTCGTCGAGGGCCTGCACGATGGCGTTCAGTACGCCGAGATGGGCAAATGTCGACGGTGCGATGTCGGTGTCAGAGTTCGGCACAAGGCCGTTCGGATCGATGGTTTTCGTACTCAGAATTCCGCCTCAAGGTAATCGGGGGCCGCGACGTCTTCGGTGCGACCTGGAACGCATTTTACTGGGCGCCGAACCTTATGCTCGTCACCGTGCCGGTCGATCGCCCCGCTGTGCGGATCAATCAGCTCGGCTACCTCCCGGACGGGCCCAAGCGCGCCACCTGGATCACTGGCGGAGCGGTACCCGTGGAGTTCCTCATCGAGGCGACCGATGGATCTGTCGTGTTCCGCGGCCGGTCCGAGCCCTGGCCGAACCGGCCCGAGCCGACATCGGGGCTCGCGGTACATGTGCTCGATTTTTCATCGATCCGCGAGCAGGCGCACGAGTGCCGGGTTCTCGTCGGTGACCAGGCCAGCCACTCGTTCCGCATCGCTGCCGGACTGTACGACGACCTGGGACGCGATGCACTGCGGTTGTTCTATCTGTTGAGGTCCGGCTGCCCGATCGAGCACGAGCGGGCGCCAGGCTACGGCCGACCCGCTGGCCATCTCGGCAAAGCTCCAAACCGCGGCGACACTGCGGTACCAGGATGGACCGGGCCCGAGGCTGCAAGGCTTTACCCAGGCTGGCTGACCACTGGTGACTTCGACGTATCCGGAGGCTGGTACGACGCAGGTGACTACGGCAAATACACGGTGAGCGCCGGCATCGCTCTGTGGCAGCTGCTCAACCTAGCTGCCCTGATTCGCCGCCACGCGTGGGGTGACGACGGGCCGATCCTCGAGGAGTGCCGGTGGGGGTTGGACTGGATGTTGCGGATGCAAGTGCCCTGCGGGCAGCCGCTGACCGGAATGGCCTTTCACCGCGTCCACGGCACTACATGGTCTCCGCTGCCCGGATGGGCACACGAGGACCCGACAACGCGGGTGCTACACCGGCCATCAACGTCGGCCACCCTGCACCTCGCCGCCACCGGCGCCCGCGGTGCGCGGCTGTTTTCCGGCATCGACCCGGCCTACGCCGCACGGTTGTTGGTCGCGGCTCGCACCGCGTACGACGCGGCTCACGTTGAGCCACGGCTTTACGCCCCGGACGACGAAGGTCGTTACGGCGGTGGACCCTACAGCGACGACACCGTGGACGATGACTTCTATTGGGCAGCCGCGGAGCTGTGGCTGGCGACATCGGAGGAGCGATATCTCACCGATTTCTCAGGATCCGAGCTGCACATGGGCGAGGTTTTCGACCTGGCGGGATTCGATTTCAACAACGTTGCGGGACCCGGCCGACTGGACCTTGCCGTCGAGGGCGCCGGATTGTCGGACTACAACAGGATCCGGCAGAGCGTAATCAACGCCGCCCTTCGTCTGCTCGACCTCCAGGAGCAACAACCATGGGATCAGCCCTATGCCCCGTCTGGCGGCTGGGACTGGGGGTCCAACGGTCGCATCCTGAACAACTTGGTGGTACTTGCCACCGCGCACACGCTGACCGAAGATAGGCGAGTTCATGGTGGGATCGCCAGGGGAATGGACTACCTGCTGGGCCGCAATGCCCTGGGCCAGAGTTACGTCACCGGCTACGGCATTGACAGCACCGTCCACCAGCGAACGCGACAGTTCGGTCACGACTTGGACGCCGCCTTCCCGGCACCGCCCCCGGGAGCACTGGCGGGCGGCGCGAACTCGAAGGACACGCCGGGCTTTCCCAGCGACCCACGGCTGGCTGGGTTGCCGCCTCAGTGCTGCTATCTCGACGAGCCAACATCTGAGACCACCAACGACATCTGCATCCGTTGGAACGCGCCACTTGCGTTTGTTGCCACCTATCTCAGCGTGACCGAGCGGCATCACCAGGATGCGAAGATCATGCCGTGCGCCCCGTCCTCGTAGTCGTCGGCGGTCTTCCGGCGACCGGCAAGTCGACGATCTCGACTGTTGTGGCGAGGCGCACGAGGACGGCCTACGTGCGGGTGGATCGCATCGAGCACACCATCGTGGCGTGGTCCGACCTGTCACACCCACTCGGACCGGTGGGCTATGCCTTGGCGTACGAGCTGGCCCTGGAGCAACTGCTGCTGGGCCTCGACGTCATCGTGGAGTGTGTCAACCCCATCGCACTCACGCGCGACGCTTGGCTCGACGTGGCCAAGACGGCGGGCGCTGCCATTGTCGAGGTTGAGGTCGTTTGCTCAGATGAGGCAGAGCACCGACGCCGAGTCGCCACTCGGACTTCCGATGTCGAGGGGCTGGTGAAGCCGACATGGAGCACCGTCCGAGATCGCACGTACGAACCCTGGAGTAGGAAGCACCTGGTGCTGGATTCGGCGGAAATCTCTGCGGAGGAGGCTGCCCAGCTCATTACGTCCAGAATGATTTCCGCACGCGCAGCAACGTGTTGACGGAGGCGTCACTGTTGATCGCCACTATCCTGCGGCCATGAGCGGAGCAGCCGAGCCCTGGGTCTCCGAGCCTGAGTATCGGCAAGGTGCAATCGATCTTCTCGGGATCCTGGCGTACGGAGCCCTCGCGGCCTTCGATCGGCAGGCGGAGGATGCCCGCCGGGCGCCCACTGTTGCCGACAAGGTGTACATGGCGTCTCTCGCCGCACTGCAGATCGATCACTTCAACACGATGCGTGCGCGGCTCGCCGAGCTTGATGCGGACGTCATGGCGGCGATGAAGCCGTTTCACGCTCCGTTCAACGAGTTCCACGCGCACACGAGGCCGAAAGATTGGCTCGAGGGCTTGGTGCTGGCATATGTGGGCAACGGCTTCGCCGCCGACTTCTACCGCGAGATCGCGGCGTTCGTCGATACGGAGACCCGCGCTCTGGTGCACCAGGTGCTCGCCGACGAGGCGCATGCGGACTTTGTGGTTGAAAGGGTACGGGCTGCCATTGCTGCGGATCCGCGCGTCTCGGGTCGACTAGCGCTTTGGGGACGTCGGCTGGTTGGAGAGGCGTTGAGCCAGGCTCAGCGCGTGGCCGCGAACCGGGACGCGCTGACTCACCTGTTGACGGGGACCGTCGATCGTCCAGGGATGGATCTCGCCGCGATGAGCCGGATGTTCTCCAGGCTGATAGAGAACCACACTCGCCGCATGGCGAAGCTCGGCCTCCAGGCCTGAACTTGGAGTTAGCACCAGGTTCGCGAGCGTCGGGAAATCGCGCGCCGCCGCACGGAGGAGGAGCGAGCGGAGGCATTCTTTCCTCTGCGAGCGACGACGACGGCGGCGGATCCACCGCGCGATTGCGCGAGCGAACAGATCAAATCAAACAGCGCCGAAGCCGACGTGACGGGCGTTCTCTTCACCTAGATCGACGTAGGCAATCTTGCCCACGGGAATCAGTACCCTGCGGCCTCGCTCGTCGGTGACCGTGAAGACGCCATCGCCCCCGGTGCCGATCGAGCTCAGCAATTCCTTCTCAACGTCAGCGGCCGACTCACTGCTCTCCACGATGATCTCTCGATTGACGTGCTGAATGCCGATCTTGATCTCCACGGTTCCTCCTTGAGCACGTTCATGTGCTGATGCAACGGTGCCACACTCCAGACGGCAAGCCTTGCTCTGTTCGCGCAAAGCGTTCGAACTTGCCTACGAGAGAGTTGCCCGCTCGTCGTCGGTCGCCCGGCGGATCACGATACGGGTCCACGCGCCGACATATATGCGATCATCGGCGGCAAGCTCATGCTTCGTGCCGACCGGGATGGGGTTGCTCGGGATCGGGTCAGTGGCCGCGGCGACGAACGTTCCGTTGGCGGAGTCCAGATCCTCGACCCACCAGCGGCTGCCGTCCGTGGTGAGCTGGGTTTGCCGGCGACTGACCCCAGAATCGGGCTCACAGTCGATCTGAGGGTGGATGTTCCGACTCCGCGAGGTACGACCCACCAAGATCGATCTCGTGCGCAGCGGAACGACAACCGGAAGGCCGGGGGAGGGCATGGGATCTGGGCTTTGCTGAGCCTCGTACCAAGCCGGATCGATCCAGACTTCAGCTACCCAGCCGAGCGCCTCCGCTGCCTGGGCGCCGTTGCCAATCGGCGGGGCGACAGAGGTCGATGCCGGCGAAGTTGGACTCACGGACAGTGCGCCTGGCGGCGTGGGGGTGACCAGCGACCGAGGCATGGTTCCCGTGGTGAAGTCGTAGCCACAGTTTTCGCAGAACAACGCATCGACCGAGTTGTCCGCCCCGCAGTTCGGACAGGCTTGCCGTCCTGGTCGCTGACTGAGGCTGACGGGCGGCGGCGCTGCCGCCGCCGGCGTGGTTGCTGAGTCAATGGGTAGCCCGCAGACATCGCAGTAGTCCTGCGCCAAGGAGGCGTGGCCCGCTGGACAGACGGCGATCATCGGCACATGCCAGAGCTCGGCGTTAAGGGGAAGACCGAGAAAGAAATCATGGCTCGCGCATTCTCCTGTCCGTGGGGAGTGATCATCCCCTGATCCTGGTTGTCTTCGTCGAAGCGGTATCCAAGGCCATCTCATCAGCCTTGTCCACTGCACGCTTCAGACGCACGGTACCTGTTTCGGAATTCTCGATGTCGACCACCTTGCGGAGTCGGGTGGTCGCCTCCTCGTTTCCGGTTTCGGCGGCTAGCTGCACGGCCCGGCCGAGTTTCATCGTGGCAGTTTCCTCATCGCCGGCCGATTTCGCAGCCAAACCATCCTGAATTGCCTCTGCCAGTTCGGTCTGTCCGGTGTAATGGGCGACCTCGGGATTGATCCGGGTGGTCAAGCCCTCGTCGTCAGACCACTTGGCCTTCACCATTCCTTGGGCGACGACTTGATTGGCAACGGCAAGTTGTACGCGGGCAGCAAGCTGTTCCTGTCCGGTGGCCTTCGCTGCCAGCCGCACGCTGACGTGGTAGTCGCGGGACTCATCGCCCCACGATCCGGTGGGATAGCCGCCCGTCAGCGCGTTGACCTCGACGCGGCGCGATGTCAGATCCTCGACAGTGGGCGAGACCTGGCGGACGAACAACACCTGCGCCCCCTGCGGCGCCCACACCCGCAACTGCGCATCAGCAACCCCGCGGCTCATGGACTGTTGCATGAGTTCGGCGAAGACCTGACTCATCTGGTCCGGCTCAGGGATGATGTCGACACTTCCGAGAAGGGCTTGGGCAATCCGGCGTACTTCGGCGACCTGCCAGTCGACGCCGACACCACGACAGTCGCATTGGAACTTGCCCGTCACGCCCATGATCGCGTTCGTCAGCTGCTCTGGCGTCTCGTTGTGGTTTTCACCGTCGGTGAGCAAGATCGCGTGCCGTTGTACGAGTTCCGGTACCGAGTCGAACAGCCGACCAGCGAGCGTGAGCCAGGTTCCCATCGCCGTGCCCCCGTCGGAACGGAATTGGCTGATGGCTTGATGCGCAGCCTGTCTCGCGCTGCTGTCCATGCGGACCAGGCCCGTTCCCATACGTACCAAGGGAAATGCGAGGTAGGCCTGGTGGGTGCCGGCAATTACCGCGAACCAGGTGCCGTCAAGGATCTGGTCCACAGCGGCTGCGGCCGCCACTTTTGCTGCGTCGAGCTTGACGCGGCCCATCGAACCTGAGGTATCGACGATGATGATCTCTCCCGCATCACCGGAGCCGGTCTGGCCGGCCGATCCCGCTCCGCTGCAGATCAGCGTGACGATGGCGTTGACATCGGTGCCGCCGTCGGGCAGGAACTCATTCTGGAACACCTCGGCGGTGAACTCGGCCATGATCAACTTTCCTTTCGCATCCTGGCTCGTCGGTTCAGTATGCCTGGCGCGCCCACGCGACTCGGCAGGGCCTAGGTGCGAGCGTCGGCATTGCGCGACCGACTCAGAAAGCTGACTGCGAGCCTCGGCACTGCGCGAGCAGCTTCAAAGCCCGCTTACATGCGTGCTAGTGCGACGGAGATGTTGTCCTTGCCACCCTGCCTATTGGCCCAGTCAACGAGGGCCACCGCCAGCGTGAGCGGATCGGCGCCTGGAGGAGTCAGCTCGCCGATCAGCGACCGGATGGCGGCGGCTTCGGAGGCATAGTTCCACAGGCCGTCTGAGCAGACCACGACCCAGCCGGGCGACTCGACGGTCAGGATCCGGTACGCGGGACGAAATCGGGGCTGTCGCGTCCCAACCACTTGGTGATGGCGTGCGCTTGCGGCCCGTTTTCAGCCTCGTCGCGCGATACCCCCATGGCAATTCGTGCCTGCGCAACGGAATCGTCGATGCTGAGCTCAGCGGGATCACCGCCGGAGCCATGATCAGGAATCCAGTAGATCCGGCTGTCGCCGACATTGCCGAACACCACGACGCCGTCCTCGACGACCGCCGCGGCGAACGTGCACGAAGCGGCGTTGTCGCTGCCCGGCGCCGTGCTCTCGATCACCGCGGTATTGGCTCTTGCGGCCGCGTTGACCACTGCATTGGAGATCGCCGCCGCTCGACTCGCCGCCGTCCCGAGCCCCGCAGGCCTGTGCGCGACCAAGGCGTCGCGTGCCGCGCGAGCAGCCGCCATGCTCGCGATGTCGGAGTCGAGCGAGGTGGACACGCCATCACAGACCACCAGCACCGCGCGAGAGCCGGGCGCCTGCTCGGCCGCGACAGCCGTCGCGTCCTCGTTGCGGTGATGCCGTACGCCGCGGTCGCAGCAAGCGGCGACCCATGGCGCCGGATGCTCGGTGTAGTGGTCGCGCTCAGTCGGAGCTTTGGTCCCGCAGGTCTCGCAATAGCCATCTGCCCCGATGATGCCGCCGCAGTTGGCGCAGGGGCGGGCGACGACAACGGTGTCCTCGTCCTCGGTCTGGATCGACCGTGTGATGTCGATCGGGGCAGCCATTTCGTCGGGCTCGTCAGCTGGCCGGGCGGCCGTCGGCGTGAGGCGCCCACCGCACGCCTCACAGAACGCCTCTCCAGCAGCTACCTCGGCGCCACAGTGCGGGCAGCTCAAGCCGCCGTCACTTTGCGCGATCGCGGCCAGAGACGCGGCAGCAGCAGACTGTGTCAGGTGCTCGGTCATCGTAGGGTCCACCTTCGCACGGCGTTGGCTTTGTCGACCAACGCGTAGCGGCGCGGCTCGTCGGTTTCGATTCCCGCCAGCTGGCGATAGGTCGCCTCCAACCCGTCGCGCAGCGTGTCCTCCTCCGCCTCGTACGCGCCGACCTTGAGGTTGCTGGTTGCTCCGTTCTTACCGACCTCGGATATGGCCCGCTCGAGGATCTGGGCGGTCAGCTCGCCTCGCTCCCGCGGATCGAGCTGGACTCCCTCGATGCTGTTCATAGCCTGAGATAGCGCCGGCAGGCCCCGACCCGACTCGTAGAGCTGCAGCGCCCGCAACCGCCGCGCCTCGGGGTAGCTGCGACTTGTTGATGGCACCAGGTCCAATGCCTGGACAGCGCCGGTCACGTCGCCACGGGCGGCTCGGATTCGCGCCATCCCGAATGCGGCGGCAGCCACGTAGTTGGCGTCGGTGCTGGCGCAGGTCTGGTACAGGGCTTCGGCGATGTCGCCTTCTCCGCCACGCTCGCATGCCAGACCTAATGCCAGCTTGGGTGCGAGCTCACCTGGTACCTGGCCATAGACCGCATTGAAGGAAGACTGCGCCGAGGTGAAATCGCCGGCGTCCAATGCAGCGAGACCACCAACCCATACCGCGCGCCATTCCCACGGATCCTCGCCCAGCATCTCGTTGACAATCTGGTCAACAATGTCGCGCCGCCGCAGTTCCAAAGCCGCGCGTGCCTGCGCCAGTCGGACCTCAGCAGTTGCCACGGGCGCCTTGCCAAGTTCGTCAATGCGCTCTTCGGGATCTTCCACCGAGACGTTGCTGAGCCAGGCATATTGCGGGTCGCTGGTGTCGATGCGCAGTACCGGCAGCTCGTCCCACTCCAGCGCTTCGCTGGTGATGGCCGGTGCCTCGAACAGCACCGAGGCCGCAGAGGTCAGCGCCGTGCCGGGCACCTTCTCGGCGACCACCTCACGGAGCACGCCGAGCAGCTGTACCCGGAACTCATCGACCGAGGCGAACCGATCGGCCGGATCAGCTGCGCATGCCTTGGCCAGCAGTCGATAAAGAGAGTCGTGGGTCGCGAAGAGTGGCGTCTCGTCGACGGGCGGCAGGCTAGCGACGTACTTACTCTGATAGCCCCGGAACTCCATCATCAGCACGACGAGTGTGCGGCCGATCGTGTAGATGTCAGAGGCCACGCTGGGTCCGACCTGGGCTACCTCGGGTGCCTGGTAGCCGACGGTGCCGTAAATGGCCGATTCCTCATCATCAGCGCGTCGTACGCCGCCGAGATCAATCAACTTGACCGCATCCCCGACCTGAATCAGGTTGTCCGGCTTGAAGTCGCAGTAGATGAGACCAAGATCATGAAGATAGCTGAACGCCGGCAAGATCTCCAGGATGTAGGCCAAAGCCTGATCGACAGGCAGCGGATCGAACTTGCCGTTGTTGGCCCGCATCCGGTCTTTCAAGATCTGCTTGAGTGACGTCCCGCCGACATACTCCATAACGATGTAGCCGGCATCCTCATGGGTCACGAAGTTGTAGATCTCGACGATCAGTGGATGCTCCACCTGCGCAAGGAACTGCTTCTCCACGATCGCGACGGCAAGTGCATCCTTGTCTCCGGTGTTGAGCAGGCCCTTCAGAACCACCCAACGATCGGACACATTGTGATCCTTGGCGAGGTAGATCCAGCCAAGGCCGCCGTGCGCCAGGCAGCCGGCTACCTCGTATTGGTTCGCTACCAGATCACCTGGCTTTAGCTTCGGGGTGAAGGAGAAGGCGTTGCCACACTTCGGGCAGAAACCTTCGGTGCGTCCCGGCTGCCCGTCGCGAGATCGACCAACGGGCGACCCGCAGTTCGGACAGTTCCGCTTTTCCTCCGGGACTTGCGGATTTTTCATGATCGCTTGGGCGGCGTCGATCACGGGCGCCGGCGGAACGCGGGTAAGACCGGCGCCCAATCGGGCCGACCGGAGCCTCTGAGAGCCCGAGCGCACCCGTTTGGTGGTCTTGGAACCATTGCCGGAGGCACGCTGGGAGCCCAGCGCGGTCGACTGGAGCCGGCTGGAGCCTCCGGTGCTGGTAGAAACCGGGGCGGCGGTAGCTAACGGCGCTTGATCATCGCCGGGCGACTGGCTGCCGGGGGCTGGCGCCGGGCTGCCGCAGACGTCGCAGTAGCCGTCAACAATCGTGCCGGTGCAGCCGGGCTGCGTGCACGGAGAGCCATCGAGGCTGGGCGACGCGGCCACATCGGTACTTACGGCGCTCGGCGCGGCGGGGGAGGTCTCGACGGGTCCTGGGCTACCGCAGACATCGCAGTAGCCGTCAACAATGGTGCCCGGACAGCCGGGTTGGGTGCATCTGGTCATGTGTCCTCCGCGGACGCGGCTGGATGCGCCTGGTGCGGCGCCGGTGTGGTTTGCAGATAGGTCTGATACACGGTGACGAGCTGCTCGGCAAGCACCATCCGGCTGGGCCGCTCATCCAGGACGCTCCGGGCCAGCTCGTAGGCACGTGACACGTCGGCGACCTCTGCCACGCCCTTCGCGATCGCCTTCGCGTGGTACGCCTCGAGTCGACTGTCGAGCTCGTCATGATCGCGCAGCGCCTTTGCGTACGCCGTTTGCGCGATGGTCATGGCGCGAGACACCTGGTCCAGTCTGCGCAGATAGTTCTCGAGCTCGTTGCGGGTGTTGGGTGCCGGGCCTAGTGCCGCGGTGTCGGGCACCGCATAACGAGGTGCCGGGTCGACGCGGCGTACGCAATCCTCGACGATTCCGCGCAGGGCCACCTCACGTGCCTGGAGATCGGCGCGCTGTTCGCCTGCGCGCCGCGCCAATGCGGCCGCGTCCCGCCGACGGGCACCGTTGACGATGAGGTCCCGTTCGAAGGTGGCCGCTTCGATTTCCAAAGGTCCGAGCAAACCTGCGACATCTCCGCCGCGGCCGGCCTTCTCGGCGAGCCCTTTGAGTCGACGCGCCAGGTGCGACTGCTCGAGCGCAGCCTGCTGTTGCGCCCCGCCGGCCGGTTCCAGGTCGATTTGATCCCGGATGCGTTCCATCTGGGCGCGAAGCTGCCGAACGCGGTCGGTGATCTCCATACCCGACGGATCGAGACCGAGCTTGACGCGGAGCTGGGACAACAGCGCATCAGACAGCCGACACGCCTCAGGTAACGAGACAGAGAGCCCGGACGCGGTGGCGGCATCCAGCCGACCCCAGATCAGCGTCGACATGCGCATCAGCTCGGTGGTCCCGACACGGCCGGAGTTCCACGTGGCCGACAGCAGCTCATAGCGATCAGAGACCGCTTTCCACAGTGCCATCGACAAAAGCAGGTCGCCCGTAACCGCCGAGCCGGTGCTCGACTGCATTGCTCCCTTGTCGAGCTCATCCAGCTCCTGCCGTCGGGCATCGCGCCATTGACCGAGTTCGTCGAGATAGACGTGTGCGGCCTGGATCTCGAGGGCTGAACCCATCCGACCCGGTGCGACCGGAGCGGTCACCTGTCCGGCAGGTGCGACCACGCTCATCACGTCCTGCCGTAGACCGCTATCGGCGGTTCGGGCGCGGGACCTAGAGATCCCTTCAACCAGTGGTTGTAGATCCTGGTCCACTCGCCATTGATGCGCATTTCGTCGAGGCGTGCATTGACGAAGCGCACGAAGTCCACGTCCTTTTCGTTGAAGCCCAAGCCGTACGGCTCTGCAGTGAATGCCCGTTGCTCAGGCACCACTGCGTACGGGTCTTGTGCCGCGAGCCCGGCGAGCACGGTGTCATCACCTGTGATCGCCGCCACTTGGCCCTCCTGGAAAAGCACCAGGCACCCGGTGTGGGTATCCGCACCGACCGGAATGGCCTTAGGGGCTTCCTTGATCAAGTTGTCCATGCTTGACGTGCCGATAGGGGCGCACACCTTCTGACCATCGAGGTCCTTTATCGAGTTGGCCTTCGATCCTTTACGGACCAAGATCTTCTGGCCCGACCGGTAATACTCAGACGAGAACGCAATCTGTTTCCAACGATCGCAGTTGATGGTCATGTTGCGGGCCACGATGTCGACGTCGCCATTCTGCAGCGCCGGTATCCGCTGCGCAGCGGTGATCACCTTCAACTGGTAGCGGTTCGCGTCGCCGAAGATCGCCTTGGCAACAGCCTGGACCATGTCGATGTCGAAACCCTCGATCTCGCCGGTGAGGGGATTTCGTGATCCCAGCAAATAGGTGTCGGCAGACACGCCGGCGATCAGCCTGCCACGCTTTTGGATCCTGGCCATGGTCGATCCCTTGGGCAGGGTGTTCGGCGTGGGTAACACCGCGGCCGGAGAGTACGAGGCGAGCGGATTGCCGCAGCGGGCGGGGATGGCAGGTGGGGCGCTCGTGGTGGCCTGCGGGGCAGGGGGTGCTGGGGGCAGCGGTGTTGGGGAGTAGCTGAACGTTGTGCACGCCGAGAGTGCCGTAACAGATGCGCCGGCTGCCACGGCCAGCAGCGCCCTACGCCATGGAAGCCTCATCGATATTCCTTCAAACGGTCGGCCACGCCCCAACGTCCCAGCCACGCGGCGGCCAACCCGCCGAGAAGTATCAAGATTGCCGCTACAACCATGATGGGCAGCTCATCGGCCAGAGAGTTGGAAGCGTCCTGGCTCACACCATCCAGATAGCTGGCCAGATTGCTGTCGAACGTAGCGAAGGCGGCGTTCGAGGATGTCCGTCCAGCGCCCGTTGCCCTGGCGACCGCCTTGTCCCACAGGCCGCCGTCATCAAGCTCTCGGATCTGGCCGTGGACGTCGGTGTAGGCCTGCCATTGGCTCACCAGCTCCGGCTTGTCGGTGAGGCGTGGGAGATTGCCTGCAACTGCGTCAGCCGAGGACTTCCACGCGTCTTCGAAGGCTTGGCCGGATCCCCGCGCGATCAACGTCAGGCTCTCGTTGGATTTCGCATTGTTGGCATCGATCCGGGTGTCTGCGGCCGTGTTCACCGCAGCGAGGCTGCCGCTGGAGATCTGGTCCAGCGCACTGCGCAGCTGGAGCACAGCGATGAGGCTGGCGATAACGATGAGCAGCAGCACGCCCGCACTTGCCAGCATCCCGACGTTGATCTTGCGCCGGAACCTGCGAGCCAGCCAGACCTGACCGACGATCACCCCGGCCAGCCCAAGCAGGGCGATGATCACAACGAGGAAGCCGGCGCCGGCGTGCATCTCATCTGCTGCTCGCGTTGCATTGGCACTTACGAGGTTGTCCACGATCGGCAAGGCGTCGCTTCGCAGCTCGGCGCTTGCATTGCGCAAATACTGGGCGCCGACCGGTAGCCCCTGCCGATTGTTGGCGCGGGCCTGTTCGACTGTCGCCGCATAGCTGACGACCTGCTGATTGAGCGCGGACAGGGCGTCTCCGTCGGCCGGTTGTGCCCGAGCCGCCTCGGCGATCAGTGAGCTGGTGCTGCTGATGGCACTCGTCGTACGCCGCACGCTGGGCTGGAGGCGCGAGGCCGCCGACCAGGAATGCGTTGGTCGCGGTGGCGTCCGCGCTGAGCAGGTTGGACTGGATCTTCTGGACTCGGATGAGCTGTGCGGTGTCCGCTTTGGCACGACTCAGTGAAGCGGCCAGATAGGCGAACGTCAGCGTACCGATCAGGCCAACGACCACGCCGACCACCACAACGCCCAGGCTGAGCAGTCGCAGCCGCTGTGGCGTGTTCATCTTCTTCTGAGCCGGAGCCTTCGCTCCAGCTTCCGAGGTGGCGGAGCTGGGCGGCGAGGCGAGCGCAGCTTGTTGCGGCGCGGGTGGTGCAGCTGTTGTTGTTCCGGCGGCAGCGGGCGGGGCGGTGACCTCGGCTGCACCGATCTGTTGGCTAGCCTGGCTCACTGCTGGACTCCTTGGGTTTCGCGGCGTCACGGTCGCGCTGGCTGTTCGTGGGAGGCAGTGGACGGCCTCGCTCTGGGTGCAGCTCTCCTCGTCGAAGTCGTCTGCGATGAGCTTCCGCAGCTGTTCGACAGTCGGATCGGCGACGTCGCGTAGCCGCCAGGCATGCCTGCCAATCGCGGCCTCCAACAGATTGCGCGCAAATCGCGCGTTGCCGAACATCGGGCCGCGTGGAGTGCCGAGAAGGATGGCGGTGAAGCGGTCCACACAGCCTTGATCGAGGTCGTAATCGGCCGCTTGAGCCATCTGCTCGAGAATGCTCACCAGTTCCTCGTCGGTGTAGTCGTCGAATTCGATCGTGGTACGAAATCTGCTGGCCAGCCCGGGGTTCTGGGCAATGAAGATCGCCATCGGGTCTGGGTAACCAGCCACGATCAACACGAGGTCGTCGCGACGGTCCTCCATTTCTTTGACCAGGGTGTCGACCGACTCCTGACCGTACTGGTCACCAGCCAGGCTGTACGCCTCGTCGACAAAAAGAACTCCGCCGGCGGCCGATGCGACGACCTCGGCGGTCTTGATTGCCGTCTGCCCGAGATAGCCGGCGACCAACTCCGAGCGGTCAACTTCGACGAGCTGCCCCTTCGACAGCAGCCCGAGTGCGCGGTAGATGCCACCGACGAGCCGGGCGACGGTTGTCTTGCCGGTGCCGGGATTGCCGACGAAGACCAGATGCCGGGTGATCGTCGGAGACCTCAAGCCCGCCTTGCTGCGCAGCGTCTCGACCCGAAGCACGGCGACCTGGCGGTGGATCTCGGCCTTGACCTCGGTGAGTCCGATGAGGGCATCGAGTTCGGCGAGCAGCTCCTCGAGCGTCTTTGGTTCGGGTTCTGGCTTGGCCGCAGGCTTTGAGCCCTCCGCCGCTGTGATGTGCCTGAACTGGTCGCAGCTGCCAGTTGGCTGCCCTTCGACAGGCTCAGGGCGCAAATGTTGGGCCTCAGCGTGCAGATCGGGAGCCAATCCCGGCAGGCCAGGTGGAAGATCAAGCGAACTCAAGTCGAGTGAGCTCTCGTCGAGGGCTCGCAGCATGGCCGCGACCTCGGGCCGGGTCGTCGCTGGCGCTGGTGGTGGGGCCAGGGCGCCGAGCTGCGCCGCCGCAGCGACGGCCGCATTGCCGGCCGTCCGTGGGTTTGGTGCGCCGAGGGTCTGCGCCGCGCGGCAGATCTCAGCCATCGCTTCGGCGTAGCTGGCTGGCCACGGGCGATCTATTGACGACGAGCTGTCCGAGCAGCACAGTGGGAGCGGCGCGCCAACGTCGGCCACGATGTGCGGCATCGAAAAAGGCCTGCGGATCCGCATGGCCGGTCTGCTCGCACCAGTCGCGATAGGCCTGCTCTGCGGACTCCGCGACGGCGGCGGCCAGTGCCTCGCCCTCGCGGACTGCCGCGTCAGGATCGAGGCCGGCGGTTCTGGCTGCGCTGCGGAGCGCGTCCAAGGCGCCGGCGAGGGTGCGGGTCGGTGGCTCTGTCACGGCAGGTCCAAGGTGCTGCGCGGTGTCTCGGGTGCGGGCTGCTCGCCGATGTTCAAGCGCTCCACCCGTAGAGGCGTGCCCGAACTTCTCCTGCAGGAAGCGGCCATGCACGATCAAGGCGTCGGCGTCGACTCGGACCACTGCGTCGAAGATCTTGTCCATGGTGGCGCTCAGCAGATCGAGCTGATCGATCAGCAGCATGAGTGAGGTCTTGCCATTCTCGATCGGGCGAGAATCGGCCCACTGCCGTGGCAGCCGGGTATACGCGCCGATTGCTTCGGGCAGGTAGTCGGTTGCCGTTGCCATGACCGAGTACGCGTCCGGGCTGCCGAGCCCGAGATTACGCAGCCGGGGCATGGTCTCGCGTACGGTCTGGGCAACCCGGCGGACCCTGGACTGAACCGGCGCCGGCACCGCGCCGCCGCCGACCATGTCCTCGACGCGATCCAGTGCCCGCATGATGTCGGATTCGGTCGGCGCTGCGGGGGTCGGCTGCAATGCGGATGGTGTTGGTTGCGGACGCCTTCCGGTGATGTTTGCGATCCAATCCTTGAACCCCATGAGACACAGACGATGATCGAGAAGCCGGGTCGGGTTAGCGCAGTCCGCCGGGGGTGGCGCCACCCTCGAGGTCCAGGGCGCCAGAGGCCAGCTGCTCATCTTGACGACGCACCCGATCGAGGTACTCGCGGGACTTGACGACTTCGGTCTCCAAGGTGCCGATCGTGGCTGCCATGGTGTCCAGGGCCTGGAGCTTGAAGCTGTCGATGGAATCCATCGTGGCGTAGATGTTCTGGAATGCTGCCTGCAGCTGGGGGAGCCCGATAGTCGCGGAGGCCGCTTGCTGCTGGATCTGCGCAGAGTTGTCCCGCAGCATCTCCGAGGTGCGCTGGATGAGGTCGGAGGTTGTGGTGTTCAAGGCCGTGATCTGGTCGAGAACAAGTCTCTGGTTGCCGAGTGCTTGCGCCACGATCACAGCGGTGCGGAGAGCCGAAATTGTCGTAGTCGATGCCCGATCGACGCCTTTGATCAGCTCGATGTTGTTCTTGATGATGATGTCGATGGCGAGATAGCTCTGGATCGATACCGCGAGCTGGGTCAGCAGATCTTGGTGCTTTTGACGGACGTAGAACAACACATCCTGGCTCAGCGCCTTCGCGCGCTCCGGGTCGGATATCTCCAGCTGGGCGATGGTGGCGGCAAGCCGTGCGTCGAGCCGCTCGGCGATGTAGATGTAGGCATTCAGGCGCCCCATAGCACCCCAGAGGTTTTGCTTCTCCAGGTTGAGCGCGACGTTGTCCTTTGTCAGCTCGTCCTGGCCATTGCGCAGCGCGTGCAGTATCCCGTTCAAGTGGCCCTGGGCGGACTCGTAGCGCCGGAAGTAATCAGTGACCTTGTCGCCGAACGGGATAACACCGAGGAACTTGCGCACTCCGGTCGCGCGGCTCGGGTCCAAGTCTTCGACCGTACGGCGAAGCTCGAGCAGTGTGTTGCCAACCTTCGACCCTTCGGCGATTCCGCCCTCCTTGAGCGCTCGTACCGGGGTCTGCAGCAGGCGGTTCGAGGTCTCGGCAGATCGACGAATGTCGGCGTCTCCCATCGCACGAACGTTGGCTGCCTGCTGGGCGAACTCAGGTGAACGTGTCTGAGCAGTCATCAGAGCGCTCAAGAAACTGTCCACCTTGCTGTCGAGCTGCGGGATGGTGGCCGGATCCACTTGCGGAGCCATGGCGGGAGCCTGAGTGGCCACGACTTGCGGCGGGGGAGCTGGCGCGGTCAGGGTCAGTGGGGCGCCCTCGGGCGGGGTGAGTGGCGCCGGGGCGGCGGCGGACGACGTTGGTTCGGTCATCGACTTCCTCTCTGGCGCAGGGCTGGGACGCGGCGCAGGGCAAGGTCCATTCGTGAGGGCCTTGACGTGCAAATCTACTCGACGCTGGCTCACCCGGGCTGAGTTCAGCTTGCAGCAGCGATTGTTGAAATGACCTATCTCGCACGAGTATGTGATCGTGGCCAGGTTGCCCGGACAGATCTCGGCATGGGCACGTCGGCTGTACCGGAAGGCATTTAACCGGTCTGCGTGGGTGGTCGTTGTCTTCGTGGCCTCCGCCGTCACGGTCTGGGCGAGCACAATTGCGCAACCGACGACCAGCAACCTCGTCTTGCTGGATGCTGCTGTTGGATTGGCCTTCGTTGCGGCTGCGGCTGCAAGCGGCGGTCCAAATGCAGAGCGGGGCTGGATGGTTGCCGTAGGCGTGGCCTGGCCATTGGGAGTGCTGCCCGCGGCGCGATCGCTGCACTCGGCACTGCTTCTGGTGGCACTCGTCGCATTTCCTGCTGGTCGAGTCCGCCGGCCGTGGCAGTTCGCTGTCGGCATCCTCGCGATCATGGTGGGGCTGCAAGCTCTCGATCAGTTGGGGACCGCTGCCAGTTTTGCCTGCTGCACCGTCGGATGTGCGGTGGCCTGGCGGAGGCACCAGGTCAGCACACCGTACGCCGCCCTGTCAGCCATGGGGATCTTCGGTGTTCTCAGCGCGGCGTGGTTTCTCGCTCGGTATCGTCCCGAGCAATTTCGGCCTTCACAGGCTCTTCTCGCCTACGAGATCGTCCTCGTGTTGATCGCCGTGGGATACGCCATTGCTGCTCGGGCGGACGCACGCCGACGGGCGGCCCTTGAAGATCGGCTGGTTGCCGATGCGGCCGTACCGGTCTTCGGGGTCTCGAGGTCGTGCTCCGAGATGTACTGCATGATCCGAAGCTTCGAATCCTCCCTGCAGGGGCTAGGCCGGACGTGTCAGGAGCACGCATCCTCAGCGTTGCCGATGGCTCCGCTCCGGTAGCTGAGCTGATACACAATTCCAGCTCTCTGGAGGATCCGGTCACCGCGGCGGCTGTCTCGGCTGCAATCCGGCTGACCCTAACCCAAGAGCACCGGCAAGCGGAGCTTGCTCAGCGCGTAGCCGATCTTGAGACAGCCCGCGTTCGCATCGTCGCCTCAACTGACCGGCAACGACAGCGCGCTGCGATGGAACTCCGAAACGACCTCGGGATGTTGGATCGCGCCGGGGCGGACCTGGCTGGACTGCGTGGCACTGCCAAGGGCGAGGTCGGGGCGGTCCTCGACATTGCGGGCGAGGAGATCAGGGCAGTCGCTCGCGAGATCGAGGATCTGGTGGCAGGCGTCCCGCCCACCGAGCTGGGTGGTGGTGGCCTCGGCACAGCGCTGAAACAGCTCACTGCTCGCAGTCTGGTACCGGCTTCCCTCACCATCGGCGCTGAAACCGAGGCGGGTGTCAACGAAGAGACCGCGTTGTACTACGCGTGCTTGGAAGCGCTCACGAACGCTGTCAAACATGCGGAGGCGTCTTCCGTGGAGATCTTGCTCACTCGGATTGGAACTGCACTGGTCGTCACGGTCCGTGACGACGGGACGGGAGGCGCTGACCCAAGCGGTTCGGGCCTGCAGGGCCTGGCCGACCGACTCGCCACTTGCGGTGGTCAGCTCCAGGTGCGAAGTGCACCTGGAGCCGGCACTACGGTGACGGCGAAGATCCCGCTCACTCGATCTTCTTCAACGGCTTGAGCGTCACCTCCCAATAGCCGGTGTGCCCCTGGAGCTGGGTCAATCGCAACTCGTTCGACTTGAGCTCCCAGCGCACCGCTTTCGTAGACTCTCTGCCATCGGACACGAAGTAAGCGACGTTGCCCTTGCCTCGAAGTTCACCCCATTCAAGTGGTTCGCTCTGGGTTGAGCCTCCGCAATCCTGTCCCGGAGCCGTGACGGGGTGGCACCGCAGCTGGTATTTCCCACCGCGGACGGACAGCGTCCAGGTGCCCGAGGTTCCGTCGTGATTGTCCAGTCCAGCGGCAAGCACGTCGTCAGTGCTGATTTGGGCGCGGTACGTGCCGTCCGGGATGGCAGCCGTGCTTCGCGGGATGGTGCCCGCAATGTTTTCGTCGACGCTGACTCCCTTCCGGCAGTCGTTGTCTACCTTCAGGGTCTCGCCTCCGGCGTTTTGTGCCGCCACTGCCTTGATCTTGGTTAGCAACGGCTCGTTGAGAGGATCAGACGCCAGCCGGTCAAGAACCGGTGCCAGCCGCGTGCGGAGAGCAAGTAGCTGAGCCGGCGTTGCGTCCTTGAATCGCACTCCTTTTGTGCATAGCTCTTGTGCGATGCTGCCTTCGTCGTAGTCCGCCTCGACGGACGCGAGGACGCCGCGATTGGCGGCTTCTCGGAGCCAGGCGCGTTGCTCCTCGCTCAAGGAGTCGAACTTCTGGCCGCTAAAGGCCAGCACAAACATCTTGGGCCAGAGAACGACGTTGCCGGTGACATTGCCAGCCTCCTTGCCATAGCCGGCCTGGTTGTACTGAGCAAGGCTGAATTCAGCGCCCCTCATGCGGCCGGCTCGCACCTGCTTGATCCAGTCCTGTCCTCTATTCACCGGCACGGCGCCGAGCGCTTTGATCGTGTCGGACTGCACCTGGGAGTTGTAGCTTCGAAACTTCACACCCTCCCAATCCTCAGGCCCTAATATCGCTGACTTGGCGGCGAACGGGCGCCGCAGAGCGCCGACCGTCAGACCAAGGCCAACAACACCTGATTTGTCGAGTGAAGCAAGTGCTTGGGTCGCGACGTCGCTGGAAACTAATGCCTTCTGAGCGGCATAAGTGGTGATGACCAGGGGCGCCTCGAATGCCTCGAGTCCATGGATACCGGCAGCTCCGAACCCGCGAGTACCAACCCAACCGCCGTCGAGCTTGCCGTCGGCAATCGCCTTGATCAGATCAGCATCAGCGTTGGGGGCACCGCCGCCGTAATCCTCCACTACCTCGACCTTGAGGCGCCCGCCTGAAACCTTCGGAATGCTGTCAACGAAGGCCTGGACGCCAAAAGATAGACCGTCCGGATTGACCTTGTCGATCGAACCAAGCCTGACGGTCACGACCTCCCCGCCAGCCCGATCGGCTGGCGCTCCTGCCGAGCACGCGGCCGCCGCTACGACGCTGAGAGTCGTGATCAACCCGGCGACGAGTCTGGCCACATTCATGTCTGCCTCCTTGATTGTGGTGATGTCAAGGACGCTACGAATCCCGGGACCGGCCGACCAGCGTGATACCTCGGGCAGTGATGTGGCAAACACTGGCCTGCTGTCGGACAGCACCGGACAATGATTGTGTGTCGTCGCTGGCGTCTGTGGGGACGTTGCCCAGGGTAGTCGTCGGCTATCGCCTTGCGGCGCTGGCGGCCGTTTTGCTGCCGTTGATCACTGCGCTCGTATCGGCGGGACGCTGGGCCACACGCAACCCATTGACTTTTGCCGAATCAGGTCTGGAGCCAGCGATGCTCGCCGCGCTGCTCGTCGCCTCCGCGCTGGTTCCGGCAGCGGTCTTCGCCGCCAAGCCGCGTGTCAGATCCGCCATCGGGCTGGCTATAGCGAGTGTCGGGTCACAGGTGCCGTTCTGGGCTGCCTGGCCCGGCTTGTCTGATGAACTGAGGTCGGCGGCACTCGCCGTAGCGCCACTCACGATCGCTGGTGTGGCAGCTACCGTCCACGGTTGGAAGACGCGTTCCCCCAGCAAAGCGTTGCGGGCGTCGTATCTGTTCGTAGCTCTGGCTGTGACAATCCACCTACTTGGCTATGATCCCTTCGCCGATCCAGGCTGCGCTCGTACCTGCGGGGACGTGGCAGCACCTCTGGAATTCGCCCTGACGGCGCAAGGGGCGGTGGGAATTGTGGCCGGGTTGAGCGTACTTGCCGCTGGGTTTGGGATAGTCGCTCTTCTCCGATCTCGTGCGCCCGCCCTCCTGATTGGCTGTGCCCTGGCAGCTCTTGGATTGCTTGTCGCGTCGGCGGTGACGCGCTGGCTGACCTGGGGGGACTCCAGCTTGGCGAGCTGGCTGATCTTGCTGGGGCCGGTGGCTCCCGGACTCGTCGCAGGCGCAGTCTGTGCCGTAGCGCTTAACACCGCTCGATCTCGTCGCGCGGTCTCCCGCCTGGTCGGAGTCTTTGTCCGGGCCGGAACAGTCCTTGCGAGTGGCGTACGCCGTTCCCGGTTCCGATCGCTGGGTCGACACCGAGGGCCACGAGTCGTCACAGCGCGGAGCAGGTTTAGTGCTATCGGATGAATCAGGACCAGTCATACGGCTGGCGCCTTCGCCCGGCACTGACCAAGCGGAGCTGCTGGCCAACCTCACGCCAGCCGCCAAACTGGCCCTTCGCAACGCCCAGCTTTCCGCAGCCGCCACTGCGCGGCTGACTGACCTTCACGCTTCCCAACGCCGGATCATCGCGAACGACGATGCGGAAAGGCGACGCATCGAGCGTGATCTCCACGACGGCGCCCAGCAGCGCCTCGTCAGCGTTCTCATCCAGGTCCAGCTGGTAGCGCGCGATGTTCCTGCGGGCGATCAACTGGTGATCATGGAGACTGACCGGCGCCTGCGTACGGTGCTGGGCCGTCTCCGCCGACTGGACCTCGATCCGTTCCCTGAAACGCTCGGCACTGAAGGTCTGGAAGCGGCGCTGGAGGAGATGGTCGCAGACTCCAATGCACCGGCGGAGCTCCGTGCCTCGATTGGACGTATGCCAGACGAAATCGAGCGTGCCGTCTATGCGCTCGCAGCGACGGTCGTTGAGATTGCCCAATACGGGTCTCCATCGGCCCAAGTCGCGATACGGGTTTGGGATGACGGGGGGGAAGTTCACGTGCGTGCACGTCTAGAGTCCGTTCCGGAGTTGTCGTCGCTGGCCCTGGTCGAGGTGGCGGACCGAATCGGAGCGGTTGGAGGCAGTGTCGCGGTGGAGCCACTGGCGAACGGATCGATCTCGATCGAAGCGGTGATCCCATGCGAGCCGTAGTTGCCGATGACATCATGCTGATCCGGTCCGGACTGGCTCGGCTGCTCACCGACGCTGGCGTCGAAGTGGTCGGGGAGGCTGGTGATGCAGAGACATTGCTGCGACTCGTCGCTCTGGAACGTCCCGACGTAGCGGTGATCGACATTCGCATGCCGCCCACCCACACCGACGAAGGGCTGGCTGCGGCGAGGCGAATCCGTGAAGGGTGGCCCGAGACGGCCGTTGTTGTTCTCAGCCAGTACCTCGAACCTCGGTACGCGCAGCGTCTGCTTGCAGATCAGCCGGGCTACGTCGGCTACTTGCTCAAAGAGCGTGTGTCCGACATCGCCATACTGATCGACGCCATGCACCGCGTCAGCGAGGGCGAGTGCGTCCTCGATCCGACGATCGTTGCGAGATTGATGCAGCGCAGGCGCCCTACCTCACCACTGAGTCAGTTGACCGGGCGCGAGCGGGAAATCCTCGCTTTGATGGCCGAAGGTCGCTCGAATGCAGGGATCGCCGAAGCGCTGGGAATCAGTGAGCGGACTGTCGAGACATCCTCAGCCCTGATCTTCCGCAAGCTAGGGCTGGAGCCCTCGCACGATACGAACCGCAGGGTCAAGGCTGTGCTCGCCCTGCTGAGATCTTGATCTTAGGTTCGGCTGCTGCGCAGTCCGTTTGGTATCGGCGCACCAGTCACCAGACCTGCGGCTAGGGCGGCTGCCATGGCCTGCTCGAGCACGGTGATAGGAGAGAGGTCCTGCTCATCCGCGGCCCGCTCAAGATCGTCGAACTCCGGCGTGACTTGCCAGATCGTGCCGTGGTGATGCGCGATCTTGATTGATATGCAGCTGCCGGCGATGATCAAATCGACCCATCCCCGTGGCAGGGCCGTCTTGCGCACTCTGGTCTCCCGCACACCGATGGTGCTCGTCAGGGCCAAGAGCAGGTAGCGAAGATCGGCTGCCTGATCGGGCCGCGCCAGAACGCTGACCGTATGCGCGGGTCGACCTTTCTTCATGATGATCGGAACGAGCCATGCGTCGGCCGCTCCGGCTCTGATCAAGCTGGTGAGTACCCCAGGCCAGAGTCGAGGGTCCAGATCGTCGACATTGGCCTCGATCAGCACATCCGCCTCCGACAGATTGTCATCGGGCTGCGCGACTCGTTCACCGATGAGTACGCGCGTCAGGTTGGGCCGACCGGGCGTATCTCGGGTGCCCGCGCCAGCCCCGGAAGCCTGCAGGGTCAGCAGCGGAAGGTCTTCGCAGCGCTCGGCCAGGGTTGACACCAACGCCATTCCGGTCGGCGTCGTGAGTTCGCCGGAGCCGCCGGCGAAGATCTTCCATCCTGCGGCCAGCTCCACAACAGCCGGCACCGGAACGCCCATATCACCATGGGTGCCTCGGACTCGTCCGGATCCGACGGCCACAGCACTCGCGCTGATGCTGTCGATCTTGAGGGAGTGCAGCGGCTGCTGCGACTCCCACGATGTCAGCTATTGAGTCGAGAGCGCCGACCTCATGGAAGTGGACTTCATCTAGCGGCAGGTGATGAACTCTTCCCTCGGCCTCGGCAAGTCGGCCAAAGCTCGCCAGCGCCCGCTTGCGGACTGGTGCTGGGAGATCTGCAGTGCCAATCAGATCTTCGACGGTGCGCCACGACCGGGCCGGAACATCTTCGGTGATCACCTGCACCGATAGCAGGTTCGCATGCTGTCCGGCTCGGGTCACCGGTGAGCAGCTCAGCCTGACAGATTCACCGATCACCGCGTTGACGGCTTGCTGCACGGCCTCCAGATCTGCACCCGCATCGATCAACGCTCCCAGCAGCATGTCACCCGCGACCCCTGCGGAGGCATCGATCCAGGCGTGGCGTGTGCTGCTCATGGTTACTTGGTGATAGGGGCGCCGCGATCTGGGCTGCCAGGTGGCCGGCGCCATAACCGTTGTCGATGTTGACCACCGCCACACCAGGCGCGCAGGCGTTGAGCATCGTCAGTAAAGCGGCTAACCCATCGAAAGCAGCGCCGTAGCCCACCGACGTCGGCACCGCGACCACGGGTGCTGCCACGAGACCAGCCACCACGCTCGGCAGAGCGCCGTCCATTCCCGCAGCCACGACGACGACCCGGGCCTGTTGCAGCAGGTCCAGGCGGCTCAGGACTCGATGCAGGCCGGCCACGCCAACATCGACAACCAGCTCGGTGGGCCGTCCTAAGTAGCAGGCCGTGAGCTGGGCCTCCTTGGCGACCGGTAGATCGGAGGTTCCGGCAGCGAGCACGACCACCATTCCGCCAGTGGCCTCCGGAGGTTTGGCCGGCCACGCCAGCAGGTCGGCTTCTTGATCATGGAAGGCGTCGGGAAGCTCGGCCAGAATGGCCGCCGCATGATCTTTGTTCGCCCGGGTGAACAACGTCACGTGTGGCTGATCTCTCACCGCGGCGGCGATCATGCCGAGCTGCTCAGGAGTCTTGCCCGGGCAATAGATCGCCTCCGGATAGCCGCGGCGCCTAGTCCGTTCGTGATCAAGGTCCGCGAAGGCCTCGAGGGCAGCCCTAGGGCCCGCCGGTTCAGTCATGATCAGAATTCAGCAGTGGCAGTGTGAACGCGCCGGACTGGATACCGCCGAGATCCAGCGTGACAAATCGGAAGCCAGCACCCCGTACGGCGGCGAGCACTTCGCTACGGAGTGGATCAAGGACCGCACGAACTAGATCAGCGGGGGGCAGTTCGACTCTGGCGACCTCATCGTGGTGCCGAACCCTCAAATCGCCGAATCCCAGCTGCCGCAGGGCAGCCTCGGCGCGCTCGATCTGGCTCAGCTTCGCAGGGGTCACCGGATGGTGGTGGGGAATCCGAGACGCCAAGCATGGCGCAGCAGGCTTGTCGGCCACCGTCAGACCCAGGTCGCGCGCGACCGTACGCACTGCAAACTTGGTCATGCCGGCCTCGGCAAGTGGCCGTAGTACGCGATGTTCGACGGCTGCGCGCGCTCCTGGTCGGTCGAGTCGTCGCGCATCGTCCGCGTTTTCCCCGTACGCGATCGCGTCCAACTGGTAGTGGCTGGCGACCTCATCATCGATTCTGCTGAACAGCTCCTCTTTGCAGTAAAAGCAACGATCTGGCCCGTTCGCCTGATACTCCGGTCGATCACCTTCATGAGTCACCACCTCAACGAGCGGTACGCCGACCTGGCGTGCAACCTCGTGCGCCGCACGCCGTTCCTCGGCCGCCAGACTGGGGGAGACTCCCAGCAGCGCAACGACACCCTCGTGGCCCAGCGCGCGCGCTGCGAGTGCAAGTAATACAGAGGAGTCGACACCTCCAGAGAAGGCGACTCCAAGCCGCTGGACTCCCTGAAGACTCGCTGAAACGGCGGTGACCGCGCGTTCCACCGTCCAGGGTTCATTCCGACTGAGCGGGATCGTCTCGGAGATGGTCACGGCCGGGCCCCTTTCAACTAACTGGGTTCACTCGACACTATGCGACGCACTAGCGATCAGTTGGTGGGATCTCCCCCGAACCACGGGCGATCAACTTGGCAGCCGCCACCACGGTCTGCACGGCGGAGGTGTCTCCATCCAGCCGGGCGAAGATCCGCTCAGCAGCAAGGGTTCCGAGCCGGGTGGGGTCTTGTGCCATGACAGTGACAGCCGGACGCACCAGATCAGCCAGCACGATGTCGTCGAAGCCAACCAGGGCGATGCGATTCTCCAGCTGAAGATCGTGGAGGGCGCGGATGGCACCGAGCGTGAGCAGGTAATGAGAGGTAAAAAGCGCAGTGGGCGGACTGTCGAGCTGGGTAAGCCCGTGTACGGCCGCGTAAGCCTCTTGCTCGGAGCGCAAAGCGTTGACCTGGCGTGAGGTAGCGGTCAGTCCCGCTTTGGCCATAGCATCGGTGAAGCCGAGCATCCGCCCGCGGGCAGTCGATGCGGCCGGCTCGTCTCCGAGGTGGGCGATGCGACGATGACCATGACTGATGAGATGCTGCGTCGCTTCGAGCGCCGCCTCGTAGTTGTTGGTGACAACCGCATCGGCGAGGAGCCCGATCGGTGGTCGGTCGACGAAGACCAGCGGCGTGCCCTGCTCCCGCTCGGCCTGCAGGTAACCCTGATCTTCGGTGATCGTGTTCAAGATCAACCCGTCGACCCGGCGGCGGGTGAACGCATCGACCATGATCCGTTCACGGTCGGGATCATTGTCGGTGCTGGCGGCCAGCACTGCGGTATCACGCCGGTAGGCCACGGTCTCGACAGCTCGGTTGATCAAAGCTGAGAATGGGTTGTCCACGGCGTCGAGGAGGAGGCCAAGGGTGAGCGTCTTGCGATCGCCGCGCCGCAGCGCACCAGCCCCTTGGTTCGGCTTGAAATTCAAAGCCAATACGGCGCGTTCTACCCGTGCACGGGTCTGGGGCGATACGTTTGCCTCGTCGTTGATAACCCGCGACACGGTCTTGGTTCCCACACCTGCCAACGCTGCAACGTCACGGATGGTCGCCCGTAGTCTAGGGGCCGATCCGGGAGGCTGCGTTGACATCGATGTCTCCTTTCCGGGGATCAGACTACCCATATATGAATTCGTTAATTTAATGGGCTTGACATGAAACCTGAGAATGACTTAAGAATGACTTTGACACCGTTGTCATACCGGCGGTGCGTTCTAACGAGAGGAACATCTATGAAGTACTTACCGCCTAGCCGCCGGGGCATACGCCTCGCAGCGGCCGTGGCAGTGACGGCGGCGGCGTCGCTGACGTTCGCAGCTTGTGGGGGCGGCGGCAGCACCGGCAGCCCTGGAGCCGAGGGTTCTGCGAGTGGTGGCGGCGGTGAGAAGATCGCCGTCACGCTGATCACCAAGACCAGCACCAACCCCTTTTTCATCTCGATGCAGAAGGGTGCTGAGGAGGCAGGTAAGGCGAACAACGTCAGCATCACCACTGCCGCGGGCAAAGAGGATGGCGACGAGGCCACCCAAATTCAGGCGATCGAGGCTGCTGTAGCTCGCGGCGACGCCGGGATTCTGATCACGCCGGCGACTGACGGTGTGAACCCGGCTATCCAGTCGGCGCGCGACGCCGGCCTGTACGTGATCGCGCTTGACACCCCGCCGAACCCTGCGGACGTCGTAGACATCACCTTCGCCACTGACAACTTCAAGGCCGGAGAGCTGATCGGCAAGTGGGCAGCCGCCCAGATGAACGGCCAGAAGGCGAACATCGCCATGCTCGACCTGTTCAATGACAAGGTCGCCACCGTGGACTACAACCGTGACCAGGGCTTCCTGACCGGCATGGGTATCGACGTCAAGGACAAGACCAAGAACGGCGACGAGGACAAGACCGGCAAATACACCGGTGGCAAGGGCGGCGACTACACGATCGTCTGCAACGAGCCGACCCAGGGTGCCGCGGACGGAGGCAAGACGGCCATGGAGACCTGCCTGGCCAAGTCCAAGGACATCAACTTGGTCTACTCCATCAATGAGCCGTCTGGCGGCGGTGGGGCCGACGCACTGAAAGCTGCGGGGGTGAAAGCCACTCATCGTGTCGGTTGACGGTGGCTGCGATCCCGGTCTGAAGCTCGTCAAAGATGGCACCATTGGGGCCACATCGCAGCAGTACCCGGTGAAAATGGCCCAGTTGGGCGTCGAAGCGATCGCGAAGTTCAAGCAGTCAGGCGAGAAGCCACAGGTCACGCCCGGCCTGGACTTCTATGACACCGGCGTGGCGCTCGTGACCGATAAGCCGGTCGAAGGTATCCCGAGCATCACTGTCGCCGAGGGCGAGAAGCTCTGCTGGGGGTAGGCCTTCGTTGAACGATCATGCGGCTGGCTCCGCCGCGCACCGTAAGGCTGGCTCAGCCAGCGGGGCGGAGCCAGCCCATCACGGAGGCGGCGACGGTCGCCTCCTCCCGAAAACCGCAGTATCTCCTACGGCAAGGAAGCCCACGTGACAACCTCAGTAGAACCACAGGCACCTGCGTCCGCGGCGGAACAGTTTGCGCTGCGGCAGCAGTCGCCGCTCCAGCGGATCCAGCACCTGCTGCATGCCCATCCCTCGCTCAGCCCGCTGATGGTGCTGATCGTGGCTTGCATCGCCTTCACCATCATCAACCCGCGGTTCGCCCAGCCCGCGACGATCTCCATCATCCTGCAGCAGACCGCGGTAGTCGCGGCCCTTGCCATCGGTCAAACCCTCATCATCTTGACCGCCGGCATCGACCTGGCGGTTGGCGCGACTGCCATCCTCGCGATGCTCGTGATGGCCAACCTGGCTGCTAACAACGGCGTGCCTGGAGGCCTTGCCCTGCTCATCGGCATCGCTGTCGGCACCGCCTGCGGATTCCTCAACGGCCTGCTCGTCACCCGGCTGAACCTGCCGCCCTTCATCGTGACGCTCGGCACGCTGAGCATCTATACCGCGATCGCTCTGCTGTACTCCGGGGGGGCCAGCGTGGGTAAGAACAAGATGCCCGCCATCCTCAACCTGATGGGCACCCGATTCCCGATCGGGCCGTTCAGACTGACTATCGGCGTGGTGGTCGTCGCGCTGCTTGCTGCCGTCGTCGCCTTCGTGCTCAGTCAGACCAGCTGGGGCCGTCATCTGTACGCCGTCGGCGATGACATCGAGGCCGCCCGGCTGGTTGGCATCCAGGTCGACCGCGTGCTCCTCAGCGTCTACACCGTGGCGGGGCTGATCTACGGCTTCAGCGCCTGGGTGCTGATCGGCCGGGCCGGCACGGCCAGCCCGAACGCGATCGTAGGCGCCAACCTGGAGACCATCACAGCGGTCGTGATCGGCGGAACCAGCCTGTTCGGCGGTCGGGGCGGCATACCCGGCACCATCCTTGGAGCGCTGATCGTGTACGCGTTCAACATCGGGCTGGCCCTGGCCGGTGTGGATGACCAGCTGCGCGTGCTGGCGATTGGTGTCCTGATCATCGTCGCAGTGTCCATCGATCAGTGGATCAGAAAGGTAAAGGCATGACCACAACGCCTTCCACGAGCGATTTGTCGGAGGAAGAGAAAGGCAAGGTCGGGCTCGGTAACCCCCCGGTGCTCGCCGAGCCGTCCGAAACCGTGCTCTCAGGCCGTGGCCTGATCAAGACCTTCGGCAAGGTTGTCGGTCTCGACGGCGTGAACGTCGACCTGTTTCCGGGCGAGGTCCTTGCGGTCATCGGCGACAATGGAGCCGGCAAGTCGACGCTGATCAAGGCACTCACGGGAGCGTTGATTCCCGACTCCGGACAGGTCTATCTGGACGGGAACGAGGTTCACTTCAAGACCCCGCAGGACGCGCGGAGTTCCGGCATCGAGACCGTCTACCAGACATTGGCGGTGGCGCCGGCGCTGGACATCGCCGCCAACATGTTCCTTGGTCGGGAACGGCGCAGATCCGGTCCGTTGGGATCGATTCTTCGCATGCTCGACAAGAAGGGCATGAAGGAAGACGCGGGCAAGTCCATGGCGAACCTCGGCATCTCAACTGTGCAGAACATGGGACAGGCGGTGGAGACGCTGTCAGGCGGTCAGCGGCAAGCCGTGGCGGTCGCGAGAGCGGCGACCTTCGCCACCAAGTTCGTCGTGCTCGACGAGCCGACAGCGGCGTTGGGGGTGAAGGAAACCGGCCAGGTTCTCAACCTGATCCAGCAGATCAAGGAAAAAGGCCTGCCGGTGATCTTGATCAGTCACAACATGCCGAACGTGTTCGAGGTCTCCGACCGCATCCATATCGCAAGGCTCGGCGGATGCGCGGGAGTGATCACGCCGAAGTCCCACACCCCGACCGAGGCGGTGGCGATCATGACTGGGGCCACCACGCTGGAGAAAGGCTGAGCTCGGTCGCACACAACAAGGATCGTGCGCGGTTGACCTGTGTATGGGGTCAAGCGCGCACGATCTTCGCTCAACTTAGGTGTGCGACTGGTTAGCCTTCGGCTGTGCCGCTGGTGCGCGGGACCTTGTCATGCTCGCTGAGCGGGAAGGCGCTGATGCCGCGCCAAGCCAGATTGCTGACCAGCTGCTTTGCTTCTTCGAGCGGTGACCGCCGAGGTTTCCCCTGAGATCCAGTAGCGCGCACTCACTTGGGCGATACCAACAAGTGAGACAGCGAGCAGCTTGGCCTGCTGGGGAGGCAGCGAGGTGTCTTCGGCAATGACCGCTGCAATCGCGTCCGAAATCTCGTCGTTTACCCGCGACAGGCGCTGCTGCACGGCACCGTCACCGGTCAGATCGGATTCGAAGACGAAGCGAAACTCCCCGCTGGAGGAGACGAACTCGTAGAACGCCGCGACAGTGGCGATTACCCGATCGGCGTTGTCCTCGGTCGAGGCCAGGGCCTCCTGGACGACATCGACAAGCCGATCGCAGCTCTGGTCGAGGAGCGCCAGATAAAGGTCGAGCTTCGAGGGAAAGTGCTGGTACAGGACAGGTTTGGATACCCCAGCAGCGTCGGCGATATCGTCCATGGCCGCTGCGTGGTAGCCCTTGGAGGCGAAGACTTCGCTGGCGGCATCGAGCAGTTGGACGCGGCGTTGATCCCGTGGCAGGCGGGTGGGCCGGCTCCTCATCGCCTCCTTCTCCAGCTTCGTGGCCACGCCTTCACCCTAACCGCGTGTGGTAGCTGCCGCCCTCACGTTTGGGCGTCACGGTTGTCAGGGAGCGGCGGCGGGTCCGAGGTGAGCAGATCGGCCGCCAGATCCCCGTAGTCGGCGACCCTCGCCAGGACCTCTTCCGGGGTGAAACGAAGATCATCCGGCCCTCGTACGCCGCCCAGCTCCTCCCAGGTCACCGGCGTGGCGACGGCTGGGCGTTCCCGGCCTCGCATCGAGTACGGCGCGATCGTGTTGCGTGCCGCCAAGTTCTGGTTGTAGTCCACGTAGATCCTGCCGGCCCGCTGCTGGATCGACATGGTCGCGACGAAGAAGTCTGGCTGGGCCTTGTGCAGCGAGGCATTGAGTCGCTTGACGTAACTCCAGGCCGTCTTGCTGCGGGTCGGGCGCGATTGCGGCGTAGACCTGGATCCCCTTGCTGCCCGAGGTTTGGGCGATCGGGATCATGCCGTCCTCGGCCAGCCTGGCGGCGACGATCAGCGCCGCGCGGGCGCTGTCGACGATGGTCATGCCCGACTCCAGGATCCAGATCGACAACCACACGATTGGCCAGCGGCTCGCCAGGCCGCGGTTCCAGTTCCGGGAGGCTGATGATGCCGTCGATCGGAGTAGCGCTGCTCACGGTCCACTGCGGAACGTGCATCTCGAGCGCAGCGAGATTGGCCAGCCAGACGACCGCCGCCTCGTCGTCGGCGACGACGTAGTCGATGATTCCGTCGCTGGTGCTGACGTTCACCCGGCGTACCCAGTCGGGCGTACCCATCGGCGCGTTCTTCTCATAGAAGGAGAACTGTTCTGGCCCAACCCCGTCCGGAAACCGCAGCCTGGTCATCGCCCGGTCGCGAATATGCGGGAGCATCACAGGAGCGACTCGTAGGTAGTAATCGATCACCTCGGCCTTGGTGAAGCCGACACTTGGATAGAGCACCTTGTCGAGGTTGGTCAGCGTCAGGGTTCGGTCACCCACCCGTGTGACGATGTCAGCCAAGGGGGACGACCCCCTTGAACCCCCGCGGCGTGCGCAACGACACCACGCAGATTGCAGCGACCCCCTTGAACTCCCCGCGGCGGCGTGCCATGTCAGCCCCCATGCCCCATCATCCGGAATAGCGATCGCCAGCAGCGCGTTACCGTCAAGATCGAGAAAGTCTTGTTCCGCGGTACCCGCGCCGCGTCCTTGAGCTGGAGGAGAGCCGTGGCCTTGCCGCCGCTGGTAGAGCCCGCCGATGAGCTGACCATCGACGAGGTACGCCGCTATAGCCGTCATTTGATCATTCCCGATGTGGGGATGGAGGGCCAGAAGCGGCTGAAGAACGCACGTGTGCTGGTGATCGGCGCCGGCGGCCTGGGCAGCCCGGCGCTGCTGTATCTCGCCGCAGCTGGTATCGGGACCCTCGGCATCGTCGACTTCGACACCGTCGACGAGTCGAATCTGCAGCGCCAGATCATTCATGGCCAGTCCGACATCGGGAAGTCCAAGGCCTCAGTCGGCCAAGGAATCGATCGCCGAGACCAACCCATTCGTCAACGTCGTGGTTCATGACGTGCGGCTGGACAACGACAATGTGATGGAGCTGTTCAGCCAGTACGACTTGATCATCGACGGCACTGACAACTTCGCGACCCGATACATGGTCAACGATGCCGCGGTGCTTCTCGGCAAGCCGTATGTGTGGGGCTCGATCTACCGGTTCGACGGCCAGGTCAGCGTCTTCTGGGCCGAGCACGGCCCTTGCTATCGCTGCCTCTACCCAGAACCTCCGCCGCCGGGCATGGTGCCGAGCTGCGCCGAGGGCGGCGTGCTGGGCGTGCTGTGTGCCTCCGTCGGCGCAACGCAGGTGACCGAGGCGATCAAGCT
The DNA here is from genome assembly GCA_963808905.1 of uncultured Actinomycetota bacterium. Lineage (GTDB taxonomy): Bacteria > Actinomycetota > Actinomycetes > Propionibacteriales > Propionibacteriaceae > Microlunatus. The sequence goes on along the minus strand of CAWEHO010000030.1, from coordinate 89,652 downwards.
GCTCACCGGGATCGGCGAACCGCTGATTGGACGGCTGCAGATCTATGACGCGCTGGAGATGAGCTGGCGTCAGCTGAGTGTCCGCAAGGATCCGCAGTGCGCCGTGTGTGGCGAGAACCCGACGGTCACCGAGTTGATCGACTATGACGAATTCTGCGGAGCGATCACCGATGAGGCGGCCGAGGCCGTCGCTGGTCACACCGTCGATGTCAAGCAGCTGGAGCATTGGCTTGCCGAGCGGAACTCCGGAGCAGAAGGACTTCGTCCTGATCGACGTACGCGAGCAGGTCGAGCGGGACATCAACAAGATTCCGGGATCGATCTTGATTCCCAAGGGTGACTTCCAAACCGGTGCTGCGCTGGGTGACTTGCCGCATGACAAGCAGGTAGTGCTCTATTGCAAGACCGGCGTTCGCTCCGCCGAGGTGCTGGCCCTGGTGCACGGCGCTGGACTCGCCGACGCGGTCCATGTTGGCGGCGGTGTCAGTGCCTGGGTTCGCCAGATCGACCCGTCCCAGCCCGCGTACTGAGGCGCGTGCGCCTTCTCGGACAGCGACTCGTGTCGGCGACCTATCTGAACATCGATTTCGCCACGGGAGTCAGCGAGACTCAACGGCACCAAACGAGAAACACAAAAGCCTCGGTACCGATCGGTACCGAGGCCTGTTTGTCGTGACGGAACTCAGATCGCGTGGACCTGGTCAGCCTGCGGGACCCTTCGGTCCTTGGGTGGTTTGGAACTCCACACGCTGGCCCTCGTCGAGCGTCCGGAATCCGGTCGACTCGATTGCGCTGTAATGGACGAAAACGTCCGGACCGCCGCCGTCCACGGCGATGAAGCCGTAGCCCTTTTCGGCATTGAACCACTTAACGGTTCCCTGCGCCATGAAACATCTCTCCTAGCATCTGCATTCGAAACCGCACCTCACGGTCCCGACTGCTGTTGGACGCCAGGCCTTTCCTCACGCCCACGCAAAGTTCTGGGGCGTAGCACTGACCACGACACAGACCACTTGCAACAGCGTCCCTAGCCTGTCATAGATCACGGCGCAATGTGAACCCTCGCAACTGTCGTGTCTCGCCACCTTCTTAGTGATCACAGGGGCGTGGCATCGGGAATTGTCAGCTGCCTGACTCACCGACTGTGAAACGAGCTCGAGCCATGTCGACGCGGTCACCTTTGATCGGAGTCTTGTCCGCACGCAGCAACCTCAATCCGGTCGCTTCGAGGCTGCGCGCCGGGCGGCCGTCAGCGCGTACGACGCGCCACCACGGCACCCCACCGCCGAAGAGCGCCATCACGTGGCCGACTTGGCGAGGTCCGCCGCGGCCGACTATTTCGGCGATGTCTCCGTACGTCGCGACCTGTCCCGGTGGTATCTGCTCGACGACGCTCAGTACGAGCTCGGCGTAGTCCTCATCCATCGACCTACCAGCCCTCGGTGCCAGGCCCACCCTTGAACGGGCCGCTGACATTCGAGGTGATCCACCCGCCGTAGATAGCCGCCTGGCTGCGGCACCACGCGCTCGCCATCGACCAAGCACTCGTCCATCGCACCGGCATAGAGCGCAACATGATCAACGAATTGCCGCATACCGGCCATTCGGGCTGCGGGTAGTACCACGCCGCCCGGGGAGCGATCTTGCTGCCGCCGATCACATCCAGGTACGCAGCCCGCCCCTTCCACTCACAAAACGATGTGCCGCGAGCCGGCCTCAGCGAACCCTCGATGAAGGCCGAACGAGGCAGGTAGTAGGTCGGTGGGTGACTCGTCTCCAAGATTCGCCAGCTGGTCCGGGTCTCACAGATCTCCACGCCGCCCAAGATCACGATGATCTCCTCATCGCTGGCTCGGATGACCGGCGGGCGTGGGTAGTCCCAGACCGATTCCTGACCAGGCGCGATCGGTTCAGGCACGGGGCGGGCAGGCATGACGTGAGCGTACGCGGTTGCCGACTCATGCCGATGTTTCGCCGGACCGCGATACTGAACCAGTGACGAAGCCGAGAAGCGACATGCTGGGCATCGACCTGCGTCGGGCCGACCAGCGTTTCCTGACCCGGACTGATTGGGCCGAAACCCACCACAGCTTCTCCTTCGGCGAGCATTACGACCCTAGCAACGTGTCGTTCGGTCGGCTGATGGTCAACAACGACGACCTCGTACGCGCCGGCTCCGGCTATTCCGACCATCCGCATAGGGACGCCGAGATCATCACCTGGGTGCTTTCCGGATCACTTGTCCACGAAGACTCCCACGGCAACTCTGGGCTGATCTATCCAGGACTGGCACAGCGTATGAGTGCAGGCTCGGGCATCGTGCACGCCGAGCGCAATGATGCCTATCGCATCGATCCGACGCGTGCAGCCGAGCCGGTGCACTTCGTCCAGATGTGGATCAGGCCTGACGAGCCCGGGGCTTCTCCGAGCTATCAGCAGCAGGAGCTCGCGCTTGCTGATCTTGCCCAAGACTGGGTGCCGATCGCCGCCGGCCGGCATCCGGATGCGGTTGTCAGCCTTGGCAGCGCAGGCTCGACACTCTGGGCCAGCGTGCTGACCGCGGGCACGTCGCGTAACGTCCCGGACGGCGACCTGTTGCACCTCTATCTGACGCGGGGAGTCGTCGACGTCGAAACGATCGGGTTGCTGGAATCGGGCGATTCGCTTCGGCTCTCCGGCTCCCCTCAGCTGAAGATGAAAGCACGTGCTGAGGCCGAGGTGCTGGTCTGGCAGATGGACCGCGAAGGAGGAGATGAGAGATGAGCACGCTGAGAGTTGCCCTGGCCCAGATCCTGAGTGTTGCCGATCCTGAGGAAAACCTTGAGCTTGTCGCGACGCGCACCGCAGAAGCTGCTCGGCAAGAGGCCCAGCTGGTGGTGTTCCCTGAGGCCACCATGCGCCGTTTCGGACTCCCACTCGCCGAGATCGCAGAAGCAGTCGACGGGCCATGGGCGCAGCGACTGCGCAAGATCGCCGAGCACCACCAGCTCGTGATCGTGGCCGGGATGTTCACTCCCAGTGGAGATGGTCGGGTCAAGAACACGCTGCGAGCCGTCGGGCCTGATGTTGACGCGCACTACGACAAGGTTCACCTCTTCGACGCGTTCGGCTTTCGCGAGTCCGACACAGTCGCAGCCGGCGCGGTGCCAGTCATGATCACGGTCGGAGATGCGAAGGTGGGGCTAACCACCTGCTACGACGTCAGGTTTCCCGGCCTGTATCTCAGGCTCGCCGAGCTGGGCGCGCAAGTGATCTGCGTGGCGGCCTCCTGGGGAGCGGGTGTCGGCAAGATCGAACAATGGCAGCTGCTCACCCGCGCTCGCGCCCTGGACAGCACCTCATATGTGATCGCTGCCGGTCAGGCCGCAGGGGAGCGAGCAATCAAACAGCGAGCGGAGCGAGCAATCAAACACTGCAGTTGATGACACCGCACCAACCGGAGTCGGCTACAGCGTGGCCGTCTCGCCCCGCGGCGAGGTGTTGGAGTCGCTCGACGCGGCACCCGGGCTGCTCGTTGCTGATCTTGATCTTGATGTAGTCGAGCAGACCCGGGCTGCTATTCCCGTGCTCGCCAACCGCCGGTTCTGATTGAAGAACCTTAAGACTCAGGAGCCCATTAGATACTGTCCGCATGCCGTCCGCCCACGAGCAACCGTGGTCGCCGTTCCCGGTGCAGGACTGGTCCAGTCTGCCGCCGGACCCACTAGGCGGCGTTGCGATCAACCCAACCTGGCCGGCGCCGAAGGAGCAGTGGCCCTGGTGGCGACCGCTCGTGGTATTCGGTCTGGTCGCTGCACTTGTCGCGGTTGCGGCATTTGTGGCCAGCTCGGTCGGGGTGGCCGCGCGACTCACGACAGCAGCCCGCTATCTGCCGACCGACGGCGCCGTGTCCTACGAGCGGACCGCCACAACCAGCGAACTCAAGACCACTGTCGGAATAGCCGTGACGGAATCGGCACGACTGTCAGGAGTGGCCGGCCTGCTCAGCACGGACGGCGCCTTCGCCGCCAAGATGCTTGACGAGGCTTATGCCGACCGCGAGCGGATCCAGATCCTGCGAACCACGACGACCGCGATCAACGATCCGGCGGCAATCGCCCAGACCATCCGGTTCTATCGACTCAACGCCGGCGTCGAGCTGATGGGTGTGAGTACGCCGTCCGAGGGCTACGTCTACAGCCCAGCTTTACTTTTGCTGCCCGCAGACGTCCACGCAGGCAGCCACTGGACTGGCGCGGGATCCGCCGGAGAAACGCTGGACTATCGCAGCGAGTTGCAGGCAGATGCTGTGAACAGTGAGTGCATGCGGGTGACCGGGCAGGTGCGGTACCTCTCGAAAGCCGGCCAACTGGGCCGAGTGGTCACGGTGGCCCAGACCTGGTGTCCGCGGGAGGGAATCCTCACCGAGAACCAGAGCTACGCCGACGTACGCATCGCATCTTCGCGAATCGATCCACCCCCGCCAAGCGTTCAGACCACGACCAACGCTGCGATTCACTGGACAGCGCCAGAACACTGGACGACCAAGGCCTTCACCACGATCTCGGTCAACCCCACCTTCGGGGAGGGCCCCATGGTGGGCTCACCGGCCGCTGTGACCCCGGTACGGACCGAGTCCGATCTCGTGATCAGGGCAACCCTGGGACGAGGTGACCTGGTCGCCACTACCCCCAAGACGCCCACCGAATGGACCTCGATCTGGCGAGGGCATCCGGGCGGCACGATCATGACGCTCAGTGCCTTCGGCAACGTGATCATCGCGACGACGAGCAACCGCCAGATGGTTGCCTACTCTGATGTGGGCGTGCGCTTGTGGCAGCTGTCGCTCGGTGATCTCGCACCAACGGCGCCGGTCCGGATCAGTGATCGCGAAGCCGTGCTAGTCGATCTTGCGGGAATGATCAGACGATTTGATCTTGCTACCGGCACCGTGGTGTGGCAGGGCAATGCCGGCTCCGATGTCAACGTCTCGCCTGCAGCCGGGGCAGGCCTTATTGTGATCATGGACCGGGGTGGCACTACGGCTGCATACGAGCAGACGACCGGTCAGCGTCGCTGGAACGTGGAGATGCAGGGTGCAGCAGCCAGTGTCATCGGCGACACCGTCGTTGTCATTCAAGATCAGACAGCTCACGCGCTGCTGACAACGACGGGCACACACCGCTGGGTGCGGCCCATCTTCGGGACGCTGACCGACATGGAGACCTTCGCCGGCCAGATAGTTGTAGCGACCAAGAGTCAGTCCGTGATCTTGAGGGGGGACGGTGTCGTCACGAAGCAGCTGGGCCCGCTGCTGACACTCACGCCTTCTCGGGATCATCTTGTGGCATGGGGTCCAACTGAGGCGTCAGTGATCGCAAAAGATGGAACGGTGATCTCCCGCTGGACCCTGCCCGCGCTGACCCTGTCCCAACAAGATCGACCGGCGCTGGCCACGTCGGAAGGCGTGTTGTTGTTCAGCAACGACTGGACGTTTCAGGCACGAGACAATGCAGTCTGACTTCAACGTTCCGGCAGGCTCCGAGGCACCCGCCAATCCCGGCGCTGCAACTGCGTCGGAGCCAACAGCCAATCAGTCAATTCGAGATCAATCTGGCCGAGATCAATCTGGCCCAGATCAATCTGGCCGAGACCAACCTGGGCTGGATCAGTCGAAGCTCTCCCAGACCTGGTCGCGAATTGCCCGATTCCTGACTGCTCTCTATCGGCAGACACTGGTCGATCCGCTTGAGCAGGGACGGCTGCGTGACGTCGTTTGGCCATTCGGGCTCCGCTCTATCGTGCTGGCCGGGTACGTCGTCTTCGCAGCCGCCGGCCTCTTGGTGATCTTGTCCGGACAGATCCGCGAGCACAGCACTTTGATCGTGTCCGGCACGGGCCTCGGGCTGCCGGAACAGATGGTTTGGCCACTTGTCGTGCTGCTTTCCTTCGGCGTGGCCTCGGCCATGTCGGCCGCCCTGCATGGGCCTTGGTGGCTGAAAGTGACCGGGCTGCTGTTCAGCTTGATGGTGATGGGCACCTGGTCGTTGCGCAGCGGATCGCTCTCCGGCTGGGTGGGATGGCCGATCCTTGCCGGCGGCCTGATGGTGACGCTTGTGGTGCTGATCATCGTTCGCTGGCGGCGCAGATTTGTGTGGTGGGAATTCGCCGCGATCTGGGGGCTAATCGGACTGGCGATGACTGTCGGCGTCGCCGAGACGCGCGAGGCCAAGGTCTTTGGCACCGACTTCAACCCGCTCAATCTGCAGCAAACGGCGGCATTCCTCGGCTATCTTGCGCTGCCTGCCGCAACGCTGGCAGGTGCATCGGTGGCGGAGGTCACCGTACGCGCGACCATCTCGGCGACCGAGAATGCGCAGCGGCTGGCCAGTCGAGCCTGGCCGTTTGTGATCTTGGCGGTGGTCGTCGGCATTCGAATGGCTCAGGGCGCCTGGCAGATCGCCCAACGCGATCCAGTCGTTGAGGGGTTGCCTGCCCTGCTCTGGGCGGGCGCGCTCGTGGCCGCGTTCGCCCTCATCGGGGTTGTGCTGCTCCGGCTGTCCCGGCGACGACAAGCAGTCCCGGTGATCTCGGAGCTGGGCGACGAGCTTGGTCGGATCGGGTTCGCCGTTGCGGCCGCTCTCATAGTGGTCACCATTCCCGTTCAGATCTTCCTCTCGGTCGCACAGGTGCTTGCTTCACTCCAGCCCGGTGGTGCAGCGGCACGACTGTCATTCGACATCACGCCGGTCGTAACACTTGTCGTCGACCCCAGCCGGGTGCTCGTCGGTGTCGTGCTGCTCATCTTCGCGGTGCGCGCGGCACGGCGCGGCCAGGCGGGCCGGGCGTTGGTGATGGGTTGCGTCGGCGTCATGCTGGTCGCGCTGGCGCGCCAACTGCTGTTCGGCTACCGGACACCTGCCCCGATCAATCGTGATGCCCTCAACCTGCTGGCCTCAGCCGTGGTCATCGTCACAATCGCGATCTTGCTCGCGCGGGGGAGGTTGACAGCCCAGCGCGCGCTCGCCTTCGCGGGGTTGCTGATCTTGTCCGCCCTGTTCTCTTACCGCGACTTCATCTCTGATCCCCTGGGGGCTGTGCTCGGCTTCTCGGGCGCGGCGTTAGTGCTGTTTGGTCTGACCTGGGATCTCTTTACCGGATCCAGCTGGGCAAATGGCCACAGCCGCCGATTCCCGCGCCCCACACGGGTGATGCTGGTCTTGACCAATTACGTGCTCAGCATGACCGTCCTCGCGTACGCGGCGCTCGTCCGAGACGGCAGCACCACGATCTACTTCGATCCCTTTGCTCAGCTCGGGGACTTGATCTTGGGCACCGGACTGATCGCGGCCGCCGCGGTGGCGATCTTCGACTCGGCATGGCGTAATCGAGAGATCTCATGATTGGGCGACGTGTCCGACGGACGCCCTCCCCGCGCTTCGAGCGTCGGAGTCGCGCCGCTGACGATCGGAGGATCGATGAGCAAAGCGCGCGGCACCTCATGACCGAACCAAGCAGAGACACGCGCGCTTTGCGAAGAGGGACGACGACGTCAGCTCCCGGCGCGACATGCGCGAGAAGCGCCTAATCAAATTCGTCAGTCGTCTCTGATCCAATACCTGCGTACGAGCTGATCTCATCTAGACCAGGACTTGACGCGATGTACCGCTTAACTCGGGGGGCGGAGAAGCTGCCCACACCTCCAGTGCTGGACCCGTCGCAGCGTGCTGTCGTCGAGCACGCCGGCGGACCGCTACTGGTCCTAGCAGGTCCCGGCACGGGCAAGACGACGACTCTGGTCGAGTGCGTGGTGGATCGGATCGAACGCCGAGGCGCTACGCCGGACAGCATCTTGGTGCTGACGTTCTCGCGGAAAGCCGCGGCTGATCTCCGAGCGCGGATCGCAGGCCGCCTCGGACGCACCACGGTGACCCCGATGGCCATGACGTTTCATGCCTTCTGTTACGCCCTGGTACGTCGTTTCGCCGACGAGGTTGGCGTCAATTCCAACCACCTCGGCGCTCCGCTACGACTGCTCACCGGACCAGAGCAGGAGTTCCGCGTCCGCGAGACGCTGCAGGGGAGCCTGGAGACGCAACGTGTCCAGTGGCCGGCTTCGCTCGCCCGGGCCTTTCCCACCCGCGCCTTCGCCGCCGAGGTTCGTGCCGTCCTTGCCAAGGCGCGTCAGCTCGGCATGGATCCCGATGACGTCGTCGCGGCCGGCCAGGCGACGGGCCGCGAGGAGTGGGTGAGCGTCGGAGCGTTCTTCGACGAATACCTTGATGTGCTCGACGCGGAGGGTGTTCTCGATTACGCCGAGCTGGTCCATCGCTGCCGCATCTTGCTGACCAGATCCGAAATTGTGACGACGCTGCGCCGCGAGATCGGCTGCGTCTTCGTCGATGAGTATCAAGACACCGATCCCTCGCAGGTGCGGTTGCTGCAGGTGATCGCCGGCGACGGCCGGGACGTGGTCGTCGTCGGAGATCCTGATCAATCCATCTATGCATTTCGCGGCGCCGAGGGCCGCGGGATCTTGGATTTTCCTGAACTGTTCCGAGCGCGGGACGGATCCCTCGCACCTGTCGTCGCACTGAACCGCATCCGCCGCTTCGGCAGTGCTTTGCTAACCGCCAGTCGCAACGTCGTCAGTCGATTGGGACTGCCGCGTTCTCTGCCCGCTGAGGTGTTCAACGCATTCCGGCATCCGACGGCGGACCCCGAACGTCCGAAGGGAAAGGTGGAGATCTTCACCTGCAGCAGCTCCGGCGCTGAGGCGGAGCACATTGCCGACATCCTGCGGAGCGCGCACCTCCGCGACAATTTGGCCTGGACGGACATGGCGGTCCTGGTGCGCGCCGGACGCACGATGATTCCCGGCCTGACCCGCGCACTCGTCGCGGCTGGCGTCCCTGTTGAAGTGGCCGGCGATGAAATCCCCCTGGCTGCCGATCCAGCAGTACGGCCCCTCCTGCTGGCCCTTCAGGTCGCCGCGCGGGGCTGTGCGCCGACCACTGATGAGGCACAGCTGCTGCTGACCTCACCGCTCGGTGGCATGGACAGCATGGCTACGCGCCGACTCGGACGCGCCCTGCGAGAGGCGGAACGCGCCGAGCTCGCCGGTGCGGCGCTACCGCGACCCTCCACCGAGTTGACGAGTCTCGCCCTGCGTCACCAGGACCTTTTGGATGACTGCCCACCGAGTGCCGATGTCGACGCGGCTCGCGCGGTCGCGCAACTCTTGCGGAGCTGCGAGCACGCGATCCGCACCGGCAGCACGGCAGAGGAGGCCCTGTGGCTGCTGTGGTCGCGGACTGCCTGGCCCGAGAAGCTGCGGCAACTGGCCGGTCGCGGGGGCGAGGCGGGCCGGAGGGCCAACCGTGACCTTGATGCCATCTGCGCATTGTTCGACATCGCGGCTCGCTCGGAGGAAGTGTCGGGACTCCGTGGCGTGACCGGCTTCCTGGCGGAGGTGGAGGCTCAGCAGATTCCGGCGGATCCTTTGCGGGAGTCAGAGCTACGAGGGTCAGCGGTGCGGGTTCTCACGGCCCATCGTGCGAAGGGGCTGGAATGGGACCTGGTGGTGGTGGCGGGCGTTCAGGAGGGCCGCTGGCCCGACGTACGCCGTCGCGGATCCTTGTTGGAGCCCGATCGGCTAGGTCGTCACGAGGTGATGGCACCGGTCCCGACAGCGACCCGGATCGCGGAGGAGCGGCGGCTCTTCTACGTCGCGTGCACCCGGGCTCGTTCGCGGTCTGGTGGTGACTACTGTGGCGGGCACTGAGGGCGAGGCTGACCAGCCCTCTAGATTTCTTGCTGAGCTTGGAGTGCAGCCGCGCGAGCTAGCAGGACGACCACGAAGGCCGCTGACATTGGCGGCGCTGGTGGGGGAACTGCGCAGTACCACGATGGATCCTGAGGCTCCGCCACGGCTCCGCGAGGAGGCCGCTTTACGGCTCGCGCGGCTGGCCGACGCCAGGGACCGCGAGGGGCACCCGTTGGTTCCGGCCGCCAGACCCGAACACTGGTGGGGCTTGCGGCTGTTGACCCGATCCGACGATCCTTTGGTTGCCTCGGAGCAGCCGGTGCATCTTTCTGGCAGTCAGCTGGCGAGCGTACTGGCTTGCCCGCGGAACTGGTTTCTGGCGCGGAAGGCACAGGGCGAATCGGCGCGTACGGCCGCCGCCAGCTTTGGCTCGGTGGTGCACGTGCTAGCGGAGTACGGCGCGCACACTCAAGCCAGCCACGACGAGCTCGCTCAGCATCTCGAGTCGGTGTGGAGCCAATTGGACTTCGACGCCCACTGGCTGTCCGCTGTGGAGCGGGTGGAGGCCGAGTCCGCGCTGGAGCGCTTTGTGACCTGGCAGACAGCCAGGTCAGATCTCACGCTGCTCGGCACCGAGGTCGAGTTCTCCTGCGAGGTTGATCTTGGCAGCGACCGTGTTCATCTCACCGGCAGCGCTGATCGCGTGGAGCGTGATCGTGACGGTCGGATTCGGATCGTGGACTTCAAAACTTCAAAGCGCGCGCCGACAGCCACGGACATCGCGTTGCATGATCAGCTCGGGGTCTATCAGCTGGCGGTTCAACAAGGTGCTTTCACGGCGGTGGCTGGGGAGGGTGTTCGACCGGGGGGCGCGGAACTGGTGTACCTCCGGCTCCCTGACGGCGAGAGCGGGTATCCGAAGACCTTTCAGCAAGCCTCGCTCGATGACGTTCCCCTCCCGGTCAAGCCACCGGACGCAGCCGAGCAGCCTTTCATTGTCGAGCAGCCGACGTGGGTGCACCGGAGGCTCGCCGAAGCTGCGGAGATCATTCGCAGCGAACATCACGATGCCCGCATCGGACCAGGCTGTCGTTACTGTCCCTTCCGCACCAGCTGCCCTGCGCAGCCGGCCGGGCAACAGGTGGTGAGATGACCGTTCACACCCTCGTGCCTCCTGCTCCGAGGACCCGACTGGACAACCCAGCCGCGCTGATCGATGCGCTGGGTATCTCCTTCTCCACCCAGCAGCTGAATGCCATTACCGCACCGCTCGAACCTGGCGTGATCATTGCTGGGGCCGGATCGGGCAAGACGACGGTGATGGCGGCCCGCGTGGTCTGGCTTGTCGGCACCGGCACCGTACGCCCCGAGGAGGTACTCGGGCTGACGTTCACCCGCAAGGCCGCGGCCGAACTCTCCCAGCGGGTACGCAGCGCGCTGCTGCGGGCCGGGGTGATCGCCGACCGCGGTGTCGACGAATCCGGCGAGCAGTTGATCATGACGTATGACGCGTTCGCTGCTCGGCTGGTGGCCGAGCACGGGCTGCGGCTGGGCTTCGAGGCAGATCCGACCTTGATCAGCGGCGCCACTCGGTACCGGCTCGCATCGCGGGTGGTCAACGCCGCGGCCGGGCCGTTCGAGTTCATCTCCCGGCTACGGCCGGCCACCGTGACCGAGCGGGTGCTCCGCCTCGACGCGGACCTCCAGCAGCACCTCGTCGACGTCAGCGATCTTGACGGGCACGCTCGAGACCTGCTGCTAGGGCTTACATCGGCGCCACGCAACAACCGTGGCAATACCTATGCCGACGTCAAGAAGGCGATTATCGCCTGTCAGGAGCGTCTCGAGCTGGCGAGTCTGGTACGCGACTATCAGGCGCTGAAGCAGCGGCTCGGACTGGTGGAGTTCGCCGACCAGATGGCCATTGCCGCCCGGCTTGCCACCGAGGTCCCGCAGGTCTCCGGCGCCATGCGATCCGCATTCCGTGTCGTACTGCTCGATGAGTACCAAGACACCTCGGCAGCGCAGGCGATCATGTTGCGTGGCCTGTTCTCCGGCCGTACCGCCACCGAGGGCCGAGGGCACCCGGTCACGGCCGTTGGCGATCCCTTCCAGGCGATCTATGGATGGCGGGGCGCGGCGGCGAGCAACATCACAACCTTTGCAGAGGACTTTCCGCGTGCGGATGGAGTGCAGGCGCACCGGTATGCGCTCACGGTCAACCGCCGCAGCGGGACAGCAATTCTGGATGTTGCCAACGCACTCAGCCGACCGCTGCGAACTGATGTCGACTCCGCGATCGCCTCATCGACTACGTCCGCCAACTCCGGGGGTATTAAAGGGGGTCGTCCCCCCTTGCTGACACCGTCCGGGGGGTTCGAGGGGGGTCGTCCCCCCTTGCTGACACCGTCCGGGGGATTCAAGGACGGTCTCGGACTGCTGCAGGCACCTGAGGGAACCCCACCCGGCCAGGTCAGAGCAGCAACGTTCGACACGTGGCCCGAGGAGCTCAGCTGGATCGCGGATCAGATCGCGCAGCTGCGGGCACGCGGCGAGGTGACCCGGTGGGCAGAGGTGGCCGTCCTGACGCGACGCAACGCCGACATTGCGCCGCTGTACGCGGAACTGACTGCCAGGGATGTGCCAGTGGAGATCGTCGGGCTCGGTGGCCTGCTGCATCTGCCCGAGATCATGGACATCACCGCGACGCTGCGACTGATCGAGGACGTCACGGCAAACCCGGATCTGATCAGGCTGCTGACTGGTCCTCGTTGGCGGGTGGGCCCGCGCGACCTGGGCCTTCTGGGCCGGCGGGCCCGCGAGCTTGCTCGTGCCGCGCGTGATCGAGGCGAGCCCACCGAGGGTGGACCGCGCGAGGCAGTGCTTACCTCGCTGGAGCGAGCTGTTGCCGAGGTCGACCCGACAGAGGTCGTCAGCCTGCTCGACGCTCTGGAGAGCCCTGGCGAAGCGGCGTATTCGCCGGAGGCTCGGCAACGTTTCGCCCGGCTTTCCGCTGAGCTGGCTTGGCTCCGGCGGCACGGCGATGAGCCGGTGCTCGACCTGACCCGCCGAGTGATCACCACGATCGGCCTTGACGTGGAGGTCATGGCCACCCCGGAGTTCCTGCGAACATCCCGCCGCGACCAGCTGGGTGCATTCCTCGACGCCGTCGCAGCGTACGTCGATGTCGACGGTGATGCCTCGTTGTCCGGCTTGCTCGGATATCTGCAGGCTGAGAGCGAGCAGGGTGCGGGACTCGAGCAGGCCGTTCCCTCTGATCGGGAGGCAGTCAAGCTCCTCACCGTTCACAAGGCCAAGGGCTTGGAATGGGAGGCGGTCTTCCTCCCGGCCCTGATGAAAGGGGTCTTCCCTAGTGACCGGGTCACCGACAATTGGGTGCTGAATCCCGCGGTGCTGCCGGCGGACCTCCGCGGGGATGCGGGGTCCATTCCTCAGCTCGCCGAGACCACGTATGCCGGGATGGCCGAGTACAAGCAGCAGCTCACCCGGCAGCAGCTCTTGGCCGAGGACAGGCTTGGCTACGTGGCGGTCACCCGGGCCAAGCGGCTGCTCGTTGGCACCGGCCACTCCTGGCGGGCTGATCTCAGCAACCCGCGAACGGCCTCGAGCTACCTTCGGGCGATCATCGAGGAAGCGGTCCGTCAGGATCAGCTGGTCGCCGAGGCTACGCCGCCAGGCCTCGACAATCCTTTGGTGACTGCGGTAGCTCCGCAGCCGTGGCCTGCCCCGCTCGACCCCGAAGCCCAGGCTCGACGGCAGGACGCGGCACAGGACGTCGAGCGCGCTCGGCGCAGATTCGCTGGTCTGGGGAGCTACGACGACCCGGCGAGCGAGCCACTGCTCCTCGATGAACATGAAATCGTCGCGGGCTGGGACGCTGACATCGACCGGCTGCTTGCGGAAGCCATCGAGGCCCGCTCTGGCAATCAGCTCGTGGAGTTGCCCACCCAGCTGTCGACCATGGCCGTGCTGAGGCTTAACGCAGATCCGGACGCCTTCGCCGCGGACCTAGCGCGGCCGATGCCTCGGCAACCGTCGCGTGCGGCTCGGTTCGGTACCCGCTTCCACCATTGGGTCGAGCGCTACTTCGATTCGCGGCTGCCCAACGGTGGCCTGGGCCAGCAACAGCTCGTCGATCTTGATGATCTGCCCGATCGGGCCGATTCCGGGACCCAGGATGAGCAGGAGCTCCGCAACCTTTGCGAGGCGTTCGCCTCCGGTCGGTTCGGCAGCACCGTGCCGTACGCGATCGAAGCGCCGTTCAGCATCTGGATAGCTGGTCGGCTGATCCGCGGTCGGATTGACGCGGTCTATCAGCAGCCGCCCGAATCACGGGAAGCTCGATTCCAAGTAGTGGACTGGAAAACTGGCAGCACGGAGGCGGCGGATCCGCTGCAGCTCGCCATCTACCGGTTGGCCTGGGCTGAGGCGTATGGCCTTCCACTCAGCGAAATCGACGCGATTTTCTTTCACGTACGCACCGACGAGATCGTCCGACCGCAGGCGCTACCCGACCGCCAGGCGATCGAAGCAATCCTGGACGCCCAGGTTCAGCCATTACCCTGACCTCATGATCAGTTGGGCGATGCCGAGCGACCTCGACCGCGTCGATCACCATCGCGCATCCGCGGACTGGGTGGCCGGGCTATGGCACGCAGAAGACGCCAAGCTCCTTACCGTGGACGCAGAGTCCCGATTCTCCACCAATGCGGGTGGCAGCAAGCTCAGGATGACCAAGCCCTTCGAGGAGTTCGACAGCCAGCGGCATTGGCTGCTCGGGCTGCTCAACGGCTCGCCGATCTTCACGGTCGAAGAGCTGGCCGAGGGAGAGATGCATGATCTCCGCGAGGTTGGCTTTCAGCTCACCGATAGTGAGCTCGACATAGCCGCCGCCGCCGCCGCGCTGGCGCATTGGCATCGATTGGAGCCGCACTGTCCCAGATGCGGCGTGGCCACGATCGTGATCAACGGCGGGCTCACTCGGCACTGTCGAGCCTGCGGCCTCGATCATTTTCCGCGTACCGATCCCGCAGTCATCGTCGCGGTCATCGACGCCGAGGACCGGTTGCTGCTCGGGGGCAAGCCGGAATGGGGTAATCGGGTATCGGTGCTTGCCGGATTCGTCGAGACCGGTGAGTCGCTCGAGCAGGCGATTCACCGCGAGATCGGCGAGGAGGTTGACATCAGCTTGTCCGAGCTGCACTACTTCGGCAGCCAGCCGTGGCCGTTCCCGCGCTCGCTCATGCTGGCGTTCTTCGGCCGGGCGATCGGGAACACCATCAATATCGATGCCGACGAGATCGCTCATGCCGAGTGGTACACCCGTGACGAGCTCAGCGCGAAGCTTGATGCCGGCGAGCTCGGACTACCTGGCCGCAGCTCGATTGCAGCTCGGATGATCCAGGCGTGGTGGGATCGCGAAGCGCCGATTTGATTGCTCCGCTCGCTGCGCTCGTTCCGCGCGGATCGCGCTTGGTAGCCGCCGACTTCGTCGTCGGTCGCAGAGGAAAAGAAACGCCTCCGAGCTCCGGCTCCTCCTCAGCCCGGCGGCGCGCGATCCGGGTTTGATTGCTCCGCTCGCTGCGCTCGCTGTATATGACGGCTCGCTGCGCTCGCTCTTCCTCAGCGTCGACGCGCGATCCGTGGTTCGATCGTCTGATTCCCCGGCCAGGCGGTGCCGCAAGCCGCTTGCCCGGTTCGCGGGGCGCAACACAGCTCGTCTGATCGCCTCTTCAGAACCGATGAGATTGACTTGCCGCCGCGCCCGGGTCACGGCGGTGTAGAGGAGCTCGCGGGTGAGCAGCGGGGACTCCGGAGGCGGCACGATGAACGAAACGCTGTCGAACTGGCTGCCCTGCGCACGGTGCACCGTCATTGCGTGCACCGTCTGGATGGCATCGAGTCGGACGGGCGGATAGAGCACAGGAGCAGCGCCGCGGGCGAAGGCGGCGCGTACCCCGGCGGGTGTGTCGACGATGACGCCGGTGTCGCCGTTGTAGAGCGACATCTCGTAGTCGTTGGCGGTGACCAGCAACGGCCGTCCGACATACCACTCGCCGTCCTCGCCGTACCCGGGAATCGCCTCGGCCAGCCAGCGCTCCACCTCCAGACCCCAGCGGATGCACCCCGTACGGCCCGCGCCGATGCGCGCACAGCAGCCGATGTCGGTCAAGAGCGGCGAGCGCCCTCCGGGCATCACCAGATCTGGCGGCTTCGACATGGCGACACCAGCCGACCGAACTTGTGCTGCCATGCCCGCCAGAGCAGCCTGCCGATGCCTCTGCCGGCGCAGATTCAAGATCAACCTCGCTGAAACTGCACATCGCTTGCGCCAGAGCGAAGCACCGCGACTGCCGCATCGGCGTCGGCGGCGCGGATGGCCCGGGCAAGAGTGTCGATGGCACCGCCGAACCGCCAGGTGTGGGTCAGCTGCACGACCCCGTGTACCGGCGCCGGTTCGCCGGCTGGCGATCAAGCCCGAGCTCGACCAACTCGCCGCCCAAGGTTTGCGTCCGGTCGGCCAGGAGCGCGCGCAATGTCGGCCAGTACGGCACCGGCTTCGACCGAAGAAAGCTGATCCGGGTCACCCACCAGCACCAGGCGCGCGCTTGGGCGGACCGCCTCGAGCAGCCGCGCCATCATCGTGAGCGAGACCATCGACATCTCATCGACGATCACGACGTCGTGCGGCAGCTGGTTCGTGGCATCGTGTCGGAACCGGCTGCGATTCGAGGGCAGCCAGCCCAGCAGTCGATGCAGCGTCGAGGCCGTAAGCTCGCCTAATCGGCGCTGATCCTCCAGGTCTAGTTGAGCGGTCGCGGCTCGTACCGCCTCCTCCAGACGGGCCGCAGCTTTGCCGGTCGGCGCTGCCAGCGCGATACGCAGAGCAGGTCCGGGCTGGTCGCGGAGCAGGGCCAGCAGCCTGGCCACCGTCGTCGTCTTTCCAGTGCCCGGGCCGCCGGCGAGCACGCTGACTCTGCCCAGCGCGCTGACGGCAGCCGCCAGTTGCTGGCGGTCTGCCTCGCCGGGCGCCAGGCCCTCGTGGTCGAACAGCCGTGGTAACGCAGCCGAGAGCCGTGGCTAGGTCGATCTTCAGGCGCCGGGGCGGCGAAACGTCGCTGCAGCTGTATGCGAACCAGCTCCTCCTGCTGCCAATACCGCTCCAGATAGAGCAGACCGCCGGCCAGACGCAGCGGCCGCCCGCCGGGCTGGTCCGGCCCGTCGGCGACCAGTGGGCTCGCTCTGCAAGCCGCGATCCACTCTTCCGGCTCGGGCCAGGGCAGCTCGGCGACGTCGATCGCGGACTCCGCCTCATCGAAGGCTGTGGTGTGTACCGTCCGCAGGTCGATGCAGACCGATCCATTGCGGAGCGCGCGAACGGTCAAGGCCAGCGCAAGCCGCACGCTCTCGTCTGCCTCGCCGCCGATCCGGCACACCGTATCGGCGGTGTGCACGTCGGCCGGATTGAGAATGCCCGCCTGGTTGAACGCCGCGAGCAAACCGCTATGCTGTCCTGCACGATCAGGGAGGTGCTCGCCGTGTCTGTCGAACCGCGCCGTTCGACAAGCTCAGGGCGCAGCTGCCTACTCATGATGAGCACTCCGTCCAGCAGCTCGGAGAGCTCGACGACGAGCGCGGATGGCGGGCGCCAGCTGAACACACCGCACGGCACGCCATCTACCCGCGGGGTTTCCGGGCCAGCCATTCCGCGTACGAAAAGATAGAGAACTCCGCCCAAATGGACAGCCGGATCGTAGCTCCGGTTGTCGCCAGCGCAGCATCCGGTGTACCGCGACGGCGTATAGCAGCGCCTGAAGTGGGTAGTGGGCGCCCATCATCGCCTCGGCCATTCGCGCTGGCGCGTAGTCGCCGACCGTCAGGATCTCCCCGTCGAAGCCGCCCAGCCAGTTCGTCTTGTAGTCCACAACCAGGTAGCGCGGCGGCCGGTCATCGCGTCCGAATCCGGAGCACGGCATCGATGCTGCCGGTCAGATAGCCGCGCAGCGCTCTGGCTGGTCAAGGCCGGGTCGTCGAGCAGATCGGGGTAGCAGGCCAACGGATCCGATGGGCTGAGGTGGCGGCGCAGCAGCGGACCCACCATGCCCAAGGTGACTTCGGCCGTTGTCGTGTCGCCGCCGGCGAGCGGGTACTCGAAGCTGAGTTCGGCGAGCCGGTCACCTCGCGGAAACGTCAGAGAGCCGTCGCTCGTCGGCCAAGGGCCCAAGAGGCGTACGGAAGGCTGGGAGCATCGCGGTCGCCAGGGCGTCGGCTGTCATCTCCGCCGCTCGGACCTTGCGCCAGCGTCACTGCGCACGCCTGACGCAGAGCCGCCGGCAGGTCGGCAGCCGTCGGGTCGACACGCTCGAAGATCGCATGTACGGCGGTCCCGAATTCCACGCCCGACGGCAGATCGTGCATCGGCGACGGCTGATCAAGTCCGCCAGGTCGGAGTACGCTGCGAGCCTCGGTCGCGATCACGGTGGCGGCGTCCGGAGCCGACTCGTCGTCCTCCCGTCTGAGGTCGGGCTCGCTCCCGACGGCTGGCGATGGGCAGTTCGGCGCCATGGACGGCCGCGGTCAGACGCGGAGTAGGACGTGCGGCGCCATGCCACATCAAGCTCGCGACCGAAGCTGCGTACGCCGAGCGCCGGCTGCGGCTCAGCGACCGGCCGCCACGCGGTCAGTTCACGTGATGCCATCTCCTCGACGCTGAATCCAGGACCAAGCTCTCGGCCGGTAAAGGGATCGCCGCGCAGCGGATAGGTCGCCTGGGGTGCAGGCGGATCACCGGGCTCCCGAGATGCAAAGCGCTGCAGCGCCGAGGCCGGGGTGTTGAAAGAGGGTGCCCACCACGTCACGACCTGACATTGCGCTCGGGTCAGCGCGACGTAGAGCAGCCGCAGATCCTCTCCGGACTCCTCGTCCCGATAACGCGAGAAGCGCTCGGCCCGTCCTGGACCGAGGCGACCTCCGACGTCGAGCACGCACTCGCCGCTGCTTGTCGCGGTCGGCTCGTGCAGCCTGAGTATTCGACCCTCGTCGGAGCTGTTGGCATGCCGATCCCAGGCTTCGGGAAGATAGACGATCGGAAACTCCAAACCCTTGCTGCGATGCACAGTCAGGATCGTGACCGCCTTCGCATCCGTTTCCAGCCGTCGCGTGACCTCCGACATGCCGTTGTGGCGGGCCTCGGTGATCCGGCCCGCAGCCACTCGACGAGGGCACCGACGCCGAGTTGAGACGAGGTCATCGCCGCATGCAGGCTCTGGCCGAGATGGCGCAGATCGGTCAGCATCCGTTCCCCGCCCCGCATCCTCAGCAGACGTTCCGGAATCTGCTCGTCGGCTCGTTGCGGTCTCAAGCAGGGCCGCGACGCCACGGCTCTCCAACACCTTCCCCCACCACCGGACGCGCTGCGTCAGCTCGATCATGCGACTCCTCGCTGGCGGCCGCAAGATCGGCGAAGGTCCAACCGAAAAAGCAGGTCAGCGCCACCTGACGGACTGATTCCCTGCCTGGTCTGCTCCAGGGCCAGCAGCAGGGTGAGCCAGTCCTGCGCCATCGGAGAGGCGAACACCGAGCTGGCGCCGTACATCACGGCAGGCACTCCGGCAGACACCAGCTTTTCGCGGATCTCCTCGCCGCGTTCGTTCTTGCGAACCAGAACGGCGATGTCGGACGGGAGCACCAGACGGGAGCCACCCGCCTCGCGCAGCCGCGCGCCCGAGCCGAGCAATGCGGTGATGTCCGCGACCAGGTCGTCGGCGATCTGAGGCCGGATGGTTGCGACGCTCGGTACCTTCTCGGCATCGGCCTCGTGCGGCATGACACGCAACCGGATCGGCGCCACGATGTGCTGCTGGCCGGCGGGCGCGCTGAGCCGACGGTGCTGCTGTTCGGCCGTGACCGGGCGAACGGCGATTCGTTCATCGCCCAATGCGGCGTCACCCATGAGCACGGCGAGCGCATCCACCAGGGATTGGTCGCTGCGCCGATTGACGCTGAGACTCCTGACCTGGTCTGCCTGCTGCACCGCATCGAGATAGCTGAAGACGTCCGCGCCGCGGAAAGCGTAGATCGCCTGCTTGGGGTCGCCGATCAAGATCAATGTGGAGTGGCGGTGAAAGGCGCTCCGCAGGATCTCCCACTGGATGGGATCGGTGTCTTGAAACTCATCGACCATGACGATGCGGTAGCGCCGCCGCAGCCGCTCCGCGGCGGCCTGTCCATGATCGGCATCGGCCAAGGCATCGCGTAACCGGGTCAGCATGTCGTCGTAGGTGAACAGGCTGGCCGCTCGTTTCCGGCGTTCCACTTCCTGCAGCGCCGCAGTCGCGAACGCCACTCGCTCGGCGCTGCCCGACGGATCGTCCGGGCCGAGCCCGGTCGGCACCAGCCGAGCATGCACGGCCTCGACCGCCTGATTGGCAACCTCCAGCGCCTCGTCGAAGCTCATGGCCGGCGTGCCGCCTGCGGCGTAGCGACGCAAATAGAGGTCGGTGGTGACCTCCCTGGTCAGGTCAGTCAGGTGTTCAACGATCGTGGCGCTGGGCTCGCGGTCCCCGAGCACACCCAGGCCGTCGAGCATCTGAAAACAGAACTCATGTGTGGTCGCGATGGTTGCCGAGTCGAAGTGAGCGAGCGCCCGGGACACCCTGCCGCGGCGACGCGCCAGCTCGGCCGGTTCGGCTGTCGAGAGCGTCGTTTCCAGCGGGCTGAGCGGCCTGGTTGGGCGGCGCTGTGCGACGGCATCCGCCAGGCAGCTCTCGACCGCCACCAGGCGTTCCCGAACTCGGAGGCGAAGCTCGTTGGTCGCCATCCTGCCGAAGGTGACGAGTAGCAGCTCGCTGAGCTCGGCCGCCCCCTCAGCGATCAGTCGAGCGGTCAGGGCGGCGATCGTGTATGTCTTGCCGGTGCCTGCACTGGCCTCCAGCACTGTCGTTCCGCCCGGAAGGTCGCCGCAGAGTTCGAACGGGACTGGATCGCGGCTCATCGCAGATCCTCCACCGACAGCAGCGGCTGGAAGACCCGTCGCGCCAGGGTGCCGAACCGACTGGGCTCGGCAAGGCTGCCGCGCTCTTCGCTGGAGATCGACGCCTGGGCCAGCATGTCATCGAAGCTGGCACCAACGCCGAAGAACAATTCGTACGCCTCGTCGCGGTCGTCGGCCCACAGCTTGTCGAGCTGCTTTCTGTACACGGCGGGCTGCCGGTCGCGGAAGCGGAGGGCAGCGTACTCGGCCGACACCTTAGGGCTGAACGGGATCGGCTCGCGCAGTCCAGTGGCGCGCAACTCGACCAGATCGGCTAGTACCGTGGCCGCCCAGGTCGCGTCGACCGCGTGCAGCTGCGACCAGCCGCCGCGACCGATGGTCACGGACTGCCAGGCGCGCGTGGGATCACTGACGGTCAGTGCCAGTAGCTCGAGCCACGCCTGCAGCCGGTGCCTTGCGGCCAGCTTGGAATAGCTGACCTTGACGACCGAGTCGCCGCTGACACCGCCCACGGTGCCGGTCAGCCGAACGTTTTCCATCTCGACCAGCACCTCGTACGGCACGAGGCGGTCGGTGAGGAACGGCTGTGCCGTCTGCACCAGCTGCTCGACTTGATCAGTGATCTCCTGGATGGCCCGTTGCCCGAGTCCGCGTGGTGGCAGGTAACCACGCCGCCACTCCGCTGCGGTCAGTAGCTCTGGCGCATGACCGGCCAAGCGCAGCCGTAACAGCCGATCTCCAATGCTCCAGTTGTCTAGCCCGGTCAGATTGACAGGGATCTGCTCGTCAGGTGACTCATCGGGTCGGGTGATCCACAGTCCTGCGCGGGCAAAGATCAGTGCCCGTATCGGATGGTTGTAGAAGCGGACAAGATCGTTCAGGCTGACCAGCCCGTCGTCAGCCCGTTCCGGCAAAGGTCTGGGGTCGAAGACCCGTACGGCTGGACGGCGGTCCCGAGCGGCGGCGCGTGCGGCCCGCAGACTCGCCCGATCGAAGCTGAATCGTTCCCGGGAGCCGAGCCCACCAGGGGCGAAGTTGGACGTATCGAACGGCTGCAACGGGTGCCGCGTGGTGATCTTGCTACGGATCGTCTCGCCGTCTTCGGTGCGGGCGGTGGCGTCCAACCCGTCAAGCAGCTCACCAATCGGAACCGCAGTCGGGATCTCGGATCCCGAGCGGGGATCGGCGCCCGCGAAGATCACCACCAGCCGGTCGCGAGCGGACATCACAGCGTCCAGGAGTAACTGGCGATCCTCACTTCGTACATCATGGTCGCCGATCCACTCCTCATCGCCGACGATGTTGTCACCATCCGGTTCCGGTCGCCGGGGAAAGACGCCGTCGTCGACTCCGAGCAGGCAGACCACTCGATGCGGCACCGAACGCATGGGCAGCATGGTGCAGACGGTCAAGGTGCCGGTGCGGAAGTTTGCCCTGCTCGCCCGCCCCCGCAATGTGTCGGCCAGCAGTGCCGAGATCTCGGCCAGGCTCAAGGGCGCATCACCTGCTTGATCCGCGGCGAGGGCGAGATCACCCAGTTCGTGGTAGGCGTGGCTCAGCTGCCACGCGTCGCCCGGCTGCACCGACGCCAGGAGCTCGATCGCTTGCTTGAACAGCTCCACCCAAGAATCAAGGGGCTGAATCGTGTTGCATGCAGCGGTCAAGATGTTGACCCGTGCCACCAGCTCGGCCAGCCGTCCGACAAGATCGACATCGCCTGCATCGACATCGTCGAGCGGCAGCGTCGTGCCGATGAAATGCTGATCTGTCTCATCCATCGTCACCCCGAGTAGCAGGCGCTCCAGACCAGCCGCCCAGGTGTTCTGCCGGAACTCACCCATCTGGAAACGACTGCGATGCGCGGCATCGAAACCCCAGCGAACACCTGCACGCGGCACGAGATCGTGCAACCGCTCCAGGTCGTCCTGGCTGAAGCGAAACTTGCGAGCCACAGGTGCCGTAGCGCACAGGTCCAGCAGCGCGCTCGCCTCGGCACGTGACTCGGCGAGCACCAGTAGCCGGCTGATCAGAGCCAACAGCGGATTGAGCTGCCGCAACGAGCGGTCGGCCAGCCGTACCCGGAGCCGGTGGCCAGGGTGCTCGGCTTGGGTTTCTGCGGTGTCGAGACCGAAGGAGGCTGCAATCAACGGTGCGAACCTCTCGATATCGGGGCACATGACCACGATGTCCCGGGGTTCGAGGGTCGCATCGTCGGCGAGCAGACCGACGAGCACCTCCCGCAGCACCTCTACCTGACGATCGGGGCCGTGGCAGGCGTGAAACTGCACGCTTTTGTCGTCCGTGTCGAGCAGTGGTCGCTCGCCCTCCGGCCTCGGCGCCTGGTTTGCCGCGATGTCGGACTGCAGCCGACCGAGCAACGATGACGGCTCAGTCGGATCGAGTGCCTGGTAAGGCACGTCCGTTGCATTCGGGCTGATCTTGGTCAGCGCGAGTTGCAGTTCCCGTACATCACGACCCAGGTAGGCGAGGAGCCGATGGCGGACCAGGGCTTCGGTGGTGTCATCCGCGCGTCGCGGACCAGTCAGTTCTTCATGCATGTGCGTCGGGCCGATTCCGTTGCCCTGTATGGCGGCCTCGACACTCGTCCAGAGAGCGGGGGAGGGGTGCACCAGCCAGAGGTGCACGTCGCGATGATCGGCAAGGGCGGAGAGTACGCGCAAGTGATCGGGGTCCAACCGGGTCGCTCCGAATACCGACACGCGTTGCGGGAGGTCGCTGCTCTGCGGCTCACGCTGGAGCCTGGCCAGAGCGGCCTGGAGGCGTTGCACCGGGCTCGGCACACCAAGCTCGTCGCGCAGCCGGCGCCAGAGCTCGGCCTGCCAGGCTCGGTCCGGCGGCAACGGTGATCCTGCAGGGTCAACGTCCCGGCCCTCCGACCAAGCGTCGATCATGGTCGGTCGAGTGGCGGCGTACACGGCGAAGATGCCGGCGAGATGCCGTGCGATCGACCACCGCCGTCCCGCACGCGAGGGGGCCAAACCAACCGGGTCCAACTCATTGGAGCGCCCACCGAGGTGGTGCCACAGCAGGGCTGCCCACTGTTCGCCGCGGCAGCCATCGATCACGCGTAGCAGCGGCCACACCGCGCGGTGGGGCTGCCAGGGATCGATATCCTCTTCGTCCGCGCTGCCGGCAAGGGCACGAGCGACGAGTCGCCGCGGTGACGGAAAGTCCACCCCGACGCATACCCCATCGCTGCGGCCTGGGGCCGCTCCAAGTCGCAGCGCTAGGCCTTGGGACAGCCAGCGTTCGACCCCTCGCGTTGGCACGCTGATGATCTCCGTGGCAAACGCGTCAGGCAGCGGATTGCTGAGCAGATCCCCGAGAGCAGTGACCAATCGGTCGGCACGCTCGGCACGATGAAGGTAGAGCGTCATGGTCGCGGTCAACACTAAGGCGGCTGACCGACAGCGTGTGCGCCTTTCCCCAGGTGGGGCTGGTGTGGCGACCTGCGGAAGCAATTTCTCAGAATCGCCCCGCGCTGAAGCATGCCCCTTTGCTTTACGCTCAGCCGAAGCCCTGAGTGGGCTGGTCTCAGTAGCAAGCAGATGAACAAAGACGGAGACGTTCCCGCGGGAACGTCTCCGGCATCGAAGCTAGCGCGGCGTCCTCCGACAGCCAACCCTTGTCTGACTCTCGCGCCACCAGGAGCAGGACGTTCATGATCAGGCGTGCCGAGCCGTCCGACTGCCGCGCGAACGGATTCACCGAAACGGGTCAGCGCCGCCCGATGGACCGCGATCCGCGCATCGTTCAGATCGAACTCGCGTATCTCCGCGTGCCGGATAACGGGTCGCGCACCCCAGGATCGTCGGTGAGGGCCTTTATGGTGTCGGTGTGTCTTTAGCGTCGTGTCTCCTCAGTCTCTCTACGGTTCGCGCCGCCCAGGGACTCCCTTCGCGGCGCTCTCCTCGGTCGACATACGACCCGGCATGCCTCCCTCGTCGGCCTTGCGTGTCGGCGCAGAGCGCCGCCAGGCGGCGACATGCACGCACCTGACCGACGCCAACCGCAAAGCAACTTAGGAGACGCGACGCTGGCTCCCACTCGATCGCCGGTCTCGCCGGACGCGCTGCTCGATGATCTTGATCCGGAGCAGCGACAGGTCGCGACCGCGCTGAACGGACCAGTGGCGGTCATCGCAGGAGCCGGCACAGGCAAGACGCGAGCGATCACCTACCGGATCGCGTATGGCGTTGCCACCGGCAGCTACAACCCGACATCGGTGCTCGCGGTGACGTTCACCACTCGCGCCGCCGGCGAGCTACGCGGCCGCTTGCAGCGATTGGGTGCTCACGGGGTTCAGGCCCGTACGTTCCATTCCGCCGCCTTACGGCAGGCGCAGTATTTCTGGCCACAGGTGTATGGCGGGGAGCTACCACACGTGCTGGACAATCGGATGGGCCTGGTCGCCGAGGCCGCGGGCCGATTGCGAGTCAGGGTCGACACGCCGGGTCTGCGCGACCTCGTCTCTGAAATATCGTGGGCCAAGGTGAGCAACGTCGGCGCGGAGGACTACCCGCGGCTGGCCGAGCAGCACAACCGTCGCGTTGCCTCCTACGACTCAGAGACCGTGTCACGGGTCTTTGCGGCGTACGAGAAGGCCAAGCGCGACCGTGGCCGGATCGATTTCGAAGACATTCTGCTGTGTGCTGCCGCGCTGATGTCAGACCATCCCGAGATCGCGGAAACGATCCGCCGGACCTACCGCCACCTGGTGGTCGACGAGTATCAGGATGTGAGTCCGCTGCAGGAGGCATTGCTGAATCTGTGGCGTGGCAACCGAGCCGAGCTGTGTGTCGTGGGTGACCCGGCGCAGACCATTCACTCCTTCGCCGGCGCCCAGGCCGGCTATCTCACCAGGTTCGGTCAGCGGTTTCCGAAGGCGACGGTCATCCGGCTGGTACGCGACTACCGTTCAACGCCGCAGGTGGTCCGATGTGCCAACTCGATCATGACGCCACCCAACGATGCGGTGGTGGTACGAGCCGACTTTCGGCCGGTCACGCTCCAGGCCCAGCAGCCGGACGGACCTGAGGTGGAGTTCGTCGAGTCGCCGGAGGAGTCAGCCGAGGCTGCGGGCGTCGCCGAGTGGATCGTGCAACAGGCCGGAGCCGGCGTCGACTTCCGGAACATGGCCGTACTGTTCCGCATCAACGCGCAGTCGCCGGCGATCGAGCAGGCGCTGGCCGATCGCAGCATCCCCTACCTTGTCCGCGGGGGCGAGCGGTTCTACGAACGGCCGGAGGTTCGCCAGGCTTTGCTAACGCTGCGAACCAACGCGCGTGCGATGACCGGCGCGGAGCAGGGGAGCGCGGTGGATCAGATGAAGGAGGTTCTCCTCGCGCTGGGCTGGACCCAGCAGCCGCCTGAAGGAGCCGGGGCACTCCGCGAACGCTGGGAGTCGCTGGCCGCCCTGCTGAGCGTTGCCGAGGACATGACGGCCGAGACCAAGGCAGGCACCAACGCCGCGACCAGCGAGACAGCCCCTCCGAGTTACTGCCCATCGAGGACCCATCACGCTGCAGGACGTTTCGGCCGAGCTAGACCGCCGTGCCGAGGCACAACACGTCCCTGCGGCGCAGGGCGTTACGGTCTCGCACATTGCATTCGGCAAAGGGCCTGGAGTGGGATGCCGTGGCATTGCTAGGAATCCACGAAGGGTCGCTGCCATTCATTCTTGCCAGCTCGCCCGAGCAGATCAGTGAGGAACGACGGCTGCTCTATGTGGGCATCACCCGCGCTCGCCGATCGCTCCGCATCTCTTGGTCGAGAACCCGGAACGGCAATGGCAACGCACGTACGCCATCACGCTTCCTTGAGCCGGTGCTGCCAGCTTCCCTGCGAGTACCCGCCAAGCGAGCCGGCTCCCCACGGCGTAACCGCCAATCGGCACTTTCGTTGCATTGCCGTTCTTGCGGGCGATCGCTGACCGACGCGGCCGAACGCAAGATCGGTCGGCATCTCGGCTGCCCAGCCACCTTTGACGAGCACACGATGACGATGTTGCGGGAATGGCGACGGCAGGAGGCTGCCGACCAGAAACTCCCCGCCTATTGCGTGTTCACCGACGCCACCCTGATTGCCATCGCCGAGGCACGCCCACGCAGCGTCGTGGATCTGTTGAAGGTGCAGGGACTGGGCCGAACAAAGGCAGACAAGTATGGCGAGCATCTGCTGGCGATCATCGCCACGGAGGCCGGTGACAGGAGATCATCTTCCTAATGCACCGGGCGGCGCCAAAAGGCTCCCGAAATCCACCAAGAAAATGCAGTTGCATCGGTTTGCGATACTCCCTAGGGTTAACGAGGACCTTTACGCTCGGCCGAGCAACCTTTGGTCGATAAGAAAGGGCCCCACCATCATCAGCCTGGATGCCAACCTGACACAGGAGAGGAGGAGTCCGGGTGAACATTGATCAGACGTGCGGCGTACGCGCGGTTCAGCTAACCGTCCCGGAACTCCAGCTGTCCTCGCGTTCGCTGGTTTCGGCTATGCGGGCACCCGACATGCCAGCAGTCGACATGCCGGTCACAGCAACCCTTACTCGGGGCAGGCCACACGCTCATCTCCGCCAGCAAAACACAAGCTCATCAGCTGGCGCGGCAAGGGTGAAGTCTGCCCGCAGCCCACCACTGCGGCAGTACAAGGCGGACGTATCGCCGGATATGGCGCGTACGACGTCACCGATAGCAAGTTTTCGACCGAAGTGGGGACCACCTTCCTGTAGTCCGCCGGTGTAAATCACACCGCCGCCTCCAGGGCCGTGGCTCCCAGACAACCGGGATCCGCGGCCTTCGTGTTTCCCGGCCAGATTCGAGGAGCCCAATGCCAGGGCACCTCATGATCAGAAAAGTAGGCCGACATGTATGACGCAGGAGGTGGCCCGATGGTCGTTCCCCGGAAGGGGCGGTTGGGCGTCGCCGAGCTGCCCTGTCGATTGGTGGATCCGGACCTGTTTTTCGCTGAGGCGCCTACCGATGTCGAGGAGGCCAAGGCATTGTGCCTGGACTGCCCAGTCCGGGAGGCGTGCCTGGCTGGTGCGCTGAAGCGGCGAGAGCCATGGGGAGTCTGGGGCGGCGAGCTGTTTGTGGCCGGCGTAGTCGTGGCTCACAAGCGGCCGAGAGGTCGTCCCAGGAAGTACCCGGTCGCCGAGCCCTTTGTTCCGGCGGCGAAGGATGAGGAGGCTGCATGACAGTGGCGGGACGGATCGACGAAACACTTGCTCGAGAGCTGCTCGCGGACCCTCGCAGCTCTACGGCGATTCTCCCGCCTCACAAAGCTCTGTGCCGATAACATCTTCGTTGTTTGAGAGCTGCTCGCGTAATCCGACGCTCGCAGCTAGGAACGGCTTGCATCATCAATACGCGGCACAGCAATGGGGCTCCCCTTCGGGTCGACCGTGGAGTCCTGGCTACCCCAGCCAAGCGCGTGCCCGCGACCTAGCCCCCGCGCTGTGCCGCGCGTTGATGGTGCAAGCCGTCACTATTTACAGAAGCTCTGGGGCGCAACTCTCGAACCCAGCTGCGAGCGTCGGTATTGCCGAGCAGCTCTAAACCCAGCTGCGAGCGTCGGTATTGCGCGAGCAGCTCTAAACACAGCTATCCCTCGGCATAGCCGGGAAGAAACTCTTCGAGCACCTTGCCGAATGCTGCTCGGGCGTTCAACTGAGAGAGGACCGCTAAGCCTCCGAGCCAGACTCGATGGATCAGCAGATAGCTCGGCGGCAGATTCAGCTTCATCGCCACTCCGCCGGAAGCGTGCGGGTCGCGTACCCGGATGAACTGCTCGCGCATCCAGTCGCGATTGAACTGGAACTGCGGCACAGCGGCCGGCTCCACGAACGGGCCCAAATAGTCCAGCAGATCCTCAGCGTCGATGTCGGAGGCAACGAAGCCCTCTTCGCGGAGCCCTTCAGCAACCAGGTGAGCGTCACCTTGCTGCGCAATCCTCAGAATCCGGCCCATGGCCGGCGGAAGGCCGTCAGGCAGCCGCGCAACCAGCCCGAAGTCGACGACCCCGATCCGGCCGTCCTTCATGAGCTTGAAGTTTCCGGGGTGGGGATCGGCATGCAGCAGTCCAACCACGCTGGGCCCTGCGAAAAGAAAACGTACGTAACGCAGAGCGCTGGCATTGCGCTTCTTTTCAGGCAGGTGTGCCGCTGACGAAAGCGGCGCGCCTTCGACCCACTCACTCACCATGACCTTTGGCGTGCTGGCCAGCACCAGCGGCACGTAGAACTCCTCGCTGCCCGCGAAGCCGGTCGCTGCCTGCTGCTGCGAGGCTGCCTCCAGGGTGTAGTCGAGCTCTTCGGTGACCCGGGCGGTGAGCTCATCCACGAGCGGTGTCACATCCATGCCGCCAGCGAGCGGCGCGAACACCTTCGAAAGCCGTCCGATCTGCCGCAGATCCGAGCGCAGCGCCTCGTCGGCTCCCGGGTATTGAACCTTGACCGCGACCGT
Organism: uncultured Actinomycetota bacterium; assembly: GCA_963808905.1. Classification (GTDB taxonomy): domain Bacteria; phylum Actinomycetota; class Actinomycetes; order Propionibacteriales; family Propionibacteriaceae; genus Microlunatus. Next base: position 60,410 of record CAWEHO010000030.1, on the reverse strand, counting down.
GCGGCCGTCGGACCAGGTCGCCTGATGGACCTGACCGATCGATGCGGCAGCCGCGGGGAGCGGGTCGAAATCGATCAGAGAGTCCCGCCAGTGTGAGCCGAGTTCCCGCGCGAGCACGGCGTGCACTCTGGACGTCGGCATTGGGGGTGCGGCGTCCTGCAGCCGCGCCAGATGCGCCCGATACGGTGCCGCAACGTCCTCCGGTAGCACCGACTCGAACAAGCTCAAGGCTTGCCCGAACTTCATCGCCCCGCCTTTGAGCTCGCCGAGAACCCTGAAGAGCTGCTCAGCTGCCCGTTGCTGCAGCTGCTCACTCACCTCATCGGCTGGCGCTCCGCCGAGTCGCTTGCCGAGTCCAAGGGTTGCGCGCCCGGCGAAGCCGAGGGGCAGCGAGGCGAGTTTTGCACCGCGTCGAAACGCGGAACGGGCCAGCGAATTACCGTCCAAACCGCTCGGCACCTGACGCTCCGCGCCATTGGCCGGATTGGACCGCTGGTCATTCATGGCCCCATTCTGTCTGGCTAAGCCAACCGCAACCGCAGTTGGGATGAACCGCCCAGCGACGCAGCCGTGTCACGAAATCTGGCCAGCCGAGCTCGAGCGTCGCGCCGGCAGACTTCGGGGACCTCCCCATGGAGGTAACCCAGCGCCTGAGCCGCCGCCACCGATGCTGCCCAGGCAAGCAGCACGGGCGGACAAACTCGATGCGCAGTCGAGAGAGTTGCCTGAGCGCCGTCGGCCATTGCGGATCGGCATCGCTGCGAGCGAGGTCCGCGCAGCGCAGGCAGGAGGTCTGCCCAGCAAGGACCAGCGGTCCCGACGCTCACCCCCTTGCCCCAGCAGCGCACCACCAGATGCGGCTGATCGTTGCGTACCAGATGATCAGTGATCACTCGGTCGAGTTCGGGTTGGTCACAGGCAACGATCGTGAGATCCATCGCCGCTTCTGGCTTGGACCAGTGGCTGAGCGGCGAAACTGTCGTGCCGGTGTCGGCGAGGGCCGAACGCAACGCCTCCGATCGCGAAGCCAATACGCCGGCGGTGGGATACGACACCAGATCCGGCGGCTCGTTGTCGTAGACGTACAGGGTGCCCAGCCCGCTGGCGACGAGCAGTCGGGCAAGCTGGTGGCCCACAGGTCCAGCACCGATGAGCCTGACAGTCCGCCCGCTCAAGGAATTGGCGTACGGCGTCGCACCACGTTCAGTGAGCAGGCCAGCCGCCGCGAGCGCGTCGAGTGCCTCCCTCACCTGAGCGGTCGTCAATCCGGCGGCGTCGCGCCGCGCCGGACAGCGCTGATCGGCTGCGACCCGTCCAGGCGGTCCAGCAGTGCACCGTAGCCTGGCCCGCGGAAAACCAGCGCGGCGTCAGGATCGATGCCCACCTGTAACTCATCGGTCGCGCGCTGAAGTACAGGTGCGTACGGCACAAGCTGGGGATGCCTGAGCGGTGGGGATGCGCTGGATCGGGATCGGCCAGAGTTCATCGGCCAAGTCTGTGGTCAGCCAGCAGTCCATCCTCGGCTATCCACAGCCGAACAAGGGTGATCTGATCTGGATCTAGCGCGGTACCGACAGCGGAGCAGCACGTTATTGGAGCCGTCGAATCGGTGAGCCTCGAGCAGACCCAGATCAGCTGGCGTCTTCCGCCTCAACTCGCGGTTGTCGGCGCTCCGAGCGTCTACGCGTCGAAAGCCTCATCCATATTCAGCGCCATGACATTGCCGTGGGGACCTTCGTAGTAGCCGGCGACGGAGATGATGTTGCTGCGATGACCTGGCGCATTCGCGGCTCGTGTCCGGTCCTGGATGTGCCGCCACTCAGGCTGACGGTCTGGTTGCATGCATCAGGGACGGCCGTGGCGACCGTCCCTGATGACTCGAGCTCAGTGGATTGTGCTTAGGCCCTGCCGAGGATGCGGTTGAGGTTCGTTCCGCACACCGGGCACTTGGCCTTCGCCATCCGGGTGCCCTTGTCGTTGACGTGCACCTCGCCCGAGGCCTCGCGCTTCGCCTTGCATTTCACGCAATAGAACTCGCCGCTGTACGTCTCCGCCATGACTTCTCCTTGTTCGATGTTCCTCCGCACACTGGTCACAGCTGCGGGACCTCGCGCTCGTCATCGACCTTTTCGCCATCCACACCTGAGGCAACCGATGAGGCCGACACACGCTATACGCTTGGTCGCCCGTTACTCTACGCGAGCGCGCAGCGAGCGCTGGCAGACCTCAGAAAAGAAGAGACGAAACCTCCAGGGACATCGGGATCGCTAGCCTTCCCCTGCAAGCGTGCCGACCATCTGGAGGTTTCGTGCTCGGAACGCTATCCGCGGCCGAGGCCCTCGTCAAACGGTTCTGAATAATCCATTTTCCACCGAATGTGGACAAACTGTGGAAACGATGTGCACCGTTGCCGGGAACTTTGTGGACCAGTGTCGTCATCGGGTTCAGGGCAAGCGTGGGCTCTGTGGAAACCTCTACGACAACTGGTCTGATCTACTTTGTCTGGCTATATATGTCCCAGTCTCAAGCTCTCATTCAGGCTTGAGGCAGGAGCCTCCGAATTCGGGTGCGCCAACCGACGTTCACATAGCTTGCACTCGCTTCGCGGATTGCTACCTGTGCAGACCGCCACCAAACTGTGCGGAGCTTCCGACGGCGACGCGGTGCACCGGCAGGTAAGTTGGCTCGTGCCACAAGAAAGGACGGCCGTGAGCCAGCCACCACTGCCACTGCCCGAATCAAGGGCGATGAGGGGGCAGGCGCGCAGGGCTCGGCGGCCAACCAAGAGCAAAACACAGCACAAAACACAGCAGTTGGCGGGCAAAGACTCCAGCCTCACGGTCGAGGTGCGACGGAGCAGCCGTCGCACCCGCACGGTGACCGCCTATCGGGAACGCGACACCATCGTGGTACTGATTCCGCAACGCATGTCGAAGGCTGATGAGCAGACGTTCGTCCGCGACATGGTCGAGAAGGTCCTCGCCCGCGAGGCGCGGGCAACGGCGCCGCGGAGCGACGAAGCGTTGGCCCTACGGGCCCAGCAACTCGCAGCGACGTACCTGATGCCAGCTCTTGATCAAATGCCCGAGCCTGCCGGCGTTTTCTGGGTCACCAACCAACAACAGCGCTGGGGGTCGTGCACACCGAGCACCCGCCTCATCAGACTCTCTCACCGCCTGCAACCCATGCCTTCCTGGGTCGTCGACTACGTGCTGCTTCATGAACTCGCTCACCTGGTTGAGCCGGCCCACTCCGAACCCTTTTGGAGCCTGGTCAACCGCTATCCGGAGGCTGAGAAGGCCAAAGGATACCTGGAGGGATATCTCGCGGGGGAGGGCCGGACTGCCGATGAATCCGATGTCGACTGAGCCGAGTCCTGCGTGTCGGCTGAGCTCGGGGGCTCGTCGTCGGGTGGCGGTCGTGCTGGCCCGCCATGACGCCTCCGCGGCGGCGCCGGCCGACATCGATCGCGACGCCTTTGCGGCAGCCTGCTTGCTGGACACCTACGAGGTCCTGGCTGATCTGATCGGGGTCCGATCGGGGATCGCCGGCCCCGCAGCGGTCGCTGAAATGTTGTGGCCGGGAGCCATGCACCTGCCTGCCGACGTCACAGTTCCTGCCCTGGCGCATCAGCTGAGCCGTGAGGCCGATGAGCTTGTCGTGGTGCCTGGTGACGCACCTGACCTGCCCGGACTGGTACTCGCCAAGTTGTTCAAGGTGCTTCACCGCGCTGACATCGGGTTCGCGCCGGAGCTCGCCGGAATCGGCTGCGTCGCCATCGGCGTGTCACTGCCGCTGGCCGACTGGATACCCGACGACGCATTCGACCTAGACCACAACCCGTCGACAATGCTGAGCGCCAGTGCGCCGCGCCGCAGCCGATGGACGCTTGCGCCGACATGGCACCGACTGCGTACGCCGGAGGACGTGGCTCACCTTGACAACGGTCTGGAGGGATGGGAGGAAACCCGGGCGCTGCTCGCCGGCCGTTCGCTGCCAGCCGGCTGATGGCGGCCCCAGGTGACAGCCATTGGGACGGCGGTGAGACGCTGGCCGACCGATTTCGGGCACACGCGGGAAACTCACAGCACCTTTACGGCTACGCCATGCGTGGCCTCGCCGCCGACTGGGAGGCCGGTGGGCCAACCCGCCTCATTTGTCGCGGCTACGAGGATGCCCCTCGCGGAGCGGTGATCCAGCTTCGACTGCTGGCCGGTGTCTTCCGCCTGGTGCTCACCGGCCAGGCTCCCGAGCTGAGGCCCTACTATCCCTGCCTCGGTGGGACCGAACCGGCGTCGGAGGCGTGGCCGGTGATGCGCGAGGTCATTGCGGCTCACGTGACCGAGCTGAACCAAGCCCTGACTATCGCGCCGCAGACCAACGAGGTCGGACGCGCGTCGGCTCTGCTTGCCGGTCTGTTCGAGGTGGTCGCTGCGACGGGTCTGCGCCGGATCCGGCTGCTTGAGTTGGGCGCCAGCGCTGGTCTCAATCTGCTGCTCGACCGCTACTACTTTCAGGGCCGCGACTGGAGTTTCGGCCCCGTCGACTCGCCGGTGCAGTTGATCGGGGCTATCGAGGGGCCGGTACGTCCCGAGCCGTTCGAGATCGTCGTACGTGGTGGCTGTGACCTGCATCCGGTGGATGCCGGCACTGCGGCCGGGCGATTGTTGCTGACGTCGTTTGTTTGGCCGTTCGATCTGGATCGTCACGTCCGGCTCGCATCCGCCCTGGCGGTCGTCGCGGTCCACCCGCTGCACATCGATCAGGCTCCCGCCAGTGACTGGCTGCCGGGGGTCTTGGCGACAGCGGATCCGGATACCCTTCCCGTCGTATGGCACTCCGTTACGCAGCTGTACTGGGTGCCGACAGAACTCGCGGCCGTCGAGGGCATCTTGAATCACTTCGGAGCAGAGCACCGGCTGGCCGAAGTGAGCATGGAATTCGACTTGAGTGGTCCGCGAGATGCCAAACCAGAACTGCGTACGCGGCTGTGGGATCCCGAGGCTCCAGGTTCACCGCGGCAACGGCTACTCGGTACAGCACACGATCACGGCATCCCGGTCCGACTGTCGACGACCGGTTCGGGCGGGTGAAAGCGCGCAGCGGATCGTGACCACGAGGCCGTTACCAGCCGAGGCGTACGCCGGCGGCCCGGACCAGCGCCAGAACCGAGTGATCCACATCCGGAAGTTGATCATGCGCAAACCAACGCACGTCCAGCGACTCTTCCCCGACATTCGGATTGACAAGGTGATTCGCGAGCACGAGATATTGCACGTCGAGGTGGTAGGTGGGCCGGACGGGACCGCAGGGGACCTCGTGCTTGGACAGCAGTAGCGCGCTTGGATCCAGTGCAAGATCAGTCAGGCCGCTCTCTTCCCCGGCCTCCCTTTCGGCGGCGGCCTCCAAGCTCGGATCGGTTGCTTCGATGTGACCACCTGTCTGCAGCCACCGTCCTAGTCGCGCGTGCAAGGTCAACAACACCTTGCCCTCGGCCCGCGCACAGATCAGCGAGCTCGCGGTCAGATGGGCACCGAGGCAGTCTCGGGACCAGCCGTCGACCTGATTCGCAAGATGATCAAGATACAGCCTGCGCAATTGATCTTGCTCACGGCTGGGCGCCCGCCAGCTCTCAAGCGTGCGGCGACAGCTGATCCGCAGGTCTTCCGTCGGCGACTCAGCTACTCGGATTTCTCGTCGCCCTCGGGTTTCTCGCCTCTCAGCAGCTCTTCGAGGGCGGCGTCGAAGTCCGCGCCTTCCGCAGCCCCCGTTCGCGCCTCCCCGGCAACGAACCCGAGCGGATCGTCAAGATCAGCCGACGTCGGCACCAGGTCTGGATGTGACCAGACGGCGTCGCGGCCATCCATGCCACGGGCGTCACGCAGCGCAGCCCAGAGATTGGCGGCGTCGCGCATTCGGCGCGGCCGCAACTCCAGCCCTACCAGTGTGGCGAAGGTCTCCTCGGCAGGCCCGCCCGTCGCGCGAGCCCGGCGTACGGCCTCGGCCAAGGCAGGGGCCGACGGCATCCATTGGGCGGTGGCCTGGGTGACCACCTCATCCACCCAGCCTTCGACGAGCGCCAGCATGGCCTCCAGCCGCTGCAAGACGGCGAGTTGTTCTGGAGTCTTCTGCGGCTCGAACAGGCCGCCCTCCAGCGATGAGCTCAACTCCTCCAGATTGCTTGCGTCGAGCTGGCTCACGGCCTGCTCCAGCGCGGAGGTGTCGATGGTGATGCCGCTCGCGTACTGCTCAACCAGGGTGAGCATCTGTGCTCGCAGCCAGCCCGCGGAGGCGAAGAGTCGCTGCCGAGCGCATTCTCGCAAGGCCAGATAGAGCGTGACGTCAGAGCTCGACTGTTCCAGACCTTCGCCAAATGCCTTGACGTTGGTGGGCAGCAATGCGACGTGCCCTGGCTCGCTGAGCGGCAGACCGATATCCGTGGCGCCCACAACCTCGGTTGCGAGCTGACCTAGGCCCTGCCCGAGCTGGAGGCCGAACATGCTGGCTCCCGACGTACGCAGCATCGGGCGGAGCATCTGTTCCATGCCGGCAATCCCGGGCATACCGCCGGCTTCCTCGCTGCCGCCAAAGTTCAGTGCGCCTTCCATCGCGTCGGCGATGTGCATGGCGACTGGCTCGACCAGACGTTGCCAAACCGGCATCGTCTGCTCGATCCACTCAGCTCGGCTCCAAGCGGCAACAGTGCTGCTCACCCGCGGAAATGTCGTCGCCTCGTCAAGCCAGAGCTCGGCGAGCTCAACTGCTTCGGTTATCGCACGTTGCTGGCCGGCGTCAGGGCTCGGGTCCGGCCCGAGCGAGGCGGCAAGTCTTTCGCGCGGTGTCCTTGGTTACTTCCCAGTTCACGCCTGACCCGGTGTCGGGTTGCCCGCTGGTGAACATCGAGCCCGCGCCGCCGAGCATGGCAAAGGCGTTTTGCAATTGGGCTGCGAGGGCATTCATGTCCCCGCCGGCCAGTGATGAGAGGAACGCCTCGAATGGATTGCCGGGCTCCCCGCCCTGACCGGAAGCGCCCTCCGGACCCTTTCCGGACCGTCCGGAACCGCCCAAACGGTACGGTTCGGGTGGATTGTCCGCTGGGGGTGTCTTGTCTTCCTCGGGTTGATCGGCCGGATCTGGCGTTTGATCCTCGGCCATGATGACTCCTGACAGGTTGCCTGATTTATTGGAGCTGCTCTCGCAATGTCAACGCTCGCAGCTCAGAGGTTGTGATTCATTCAACCGTACGCGGATGGCTGCGTCTTGACCCACAAGCGCCTCACTGATCGCTCAGAGCTCAACATTGATTGCTCCGCTCGCTGCGCTCGCTGTGTCTGATGGCTCGCTGTGCTCGCGGCGATGTTCGCCGAGGAGCCGCCGTCTTCGTCGGATCCGACGAAACGACTGTCTCGAAGAATCAGCTCTGCTCGCGATGCGTTTCGTCGGCTCCTCCTGCAGATCGGCGGCGCGAACATCGCGGGCGCGGATCGCGCTGTGCAGCCGCCTTCTTCGTCGTCATTCGGGGACGAAGAGGCGTGTCCCCTCACTGCCTATACGTTGCTCGCTCCGCTCGCTGAGGCTGGCGCTTGTGAGCCGCTGCCTTCCTCACTCGCTCGCCGACGAAAAACGTGTCTGCTCGCTCGCTCGTCCAGGACAGCGGCGCGCCAGCCTGGCTCAGCACGGCGGCGCGCGATCCGGTGTTGATTGCTCCGCTCGCTGCGCTCGCTGTGTCTGATGGCTCGCTGTGCTCGCGGCGATGTTCGCCGAGGAGCCGCCGTCTTCGTCGGATCCGACGAAACGACTGTCTCGAAGAATCAGCTCTGCTCGCGATGCGTTTCGTCGGCTCCTCCTGCAGATCGGCGGCGCGAACATCGCGGGCGCGGATCGCGCCCGGCAGCCGCCTTCTTCGGATTGCGTGTTGAGCGATCCGCGCACATAGGTGCCGGGTACTAAGGTCTAGGCGTGCCATCGAACACTCGGGAGGCGAAGATCCGTCAGGTCGGCATCAGCGAGTCTCCGCTTGACATCGGTCGAGCGGTCAGTCTGGTGTCGGGTCCGACGGTCGGCGGCATTGCGTTGTTCGTCGGCACCGTACGAAATCGTGATCATGGGACCGACGTGGTCTCGCTCGACTACACCCAACACCCCAGTGCCCTGGCCGTGCTGCAACGCTGTGCGGACGAGACTGCGGATCAACACGATGTGCTGGCAATCGCCGTCGAGCACCGGGTCGGCCATCTCGAGGTCGGCGATGTTGCCGTCGTCGTCGCCGTTGGTGCGGTCCACCGTGGCGAAGCACTGGCTGCGTGCGCTCATTTGATCAACACACTCAAGGCCGAAGTGCCGATCTGGAAGGAACAGCACCTCGCCTCAGGGGACTCCGAGTGGGTGGGGCTGCCAGGCGAGGAGGGCGTAGTGCAGTCTGAGCCCTTTGACGAGCTCAGGACGCCTGTCAACGCCCAGCAAGGCGCCTTTCGACCGAGCTCAGGGCGCAGTCGGGTAGGCCGTGACCCGCCAGACCTGGACCGCATTCGTCTCGGCACTCGCGTTCATTTGCCTGGCCGTGCTGCTCGTCGTCGTACCGGTGCCCTTCGTCAGCTGGAGCCCTGGCGGTACCCGCGACACCCTTGGCAATGTCGGCAATGAGCCGATGATCAAGGTGCAGGACATCGACACCTATCCCACAACGGGTCGGCTGGACATGACCATCGTTGCGATCACTCCGGCTGATGCCAGGCTCAGCCTGCCCCAAGCCTTGCTGGCGTACTGGCTGCCGCATCGCGACGCTCTGCCGCGCGATGCCGTGTATGCGCCAGGCAAGTCGGCCGAGGAAGTGGAGAGCGAGGACGCCGACATGATGGAGACGGCGCAAGACGACGCGGTGGTCGCCGCCTTGCGCGCCGATGGGCGGGCGGTTACGGAGATGCCGGCCGTCTACTCGGTGACTGTCGGCGGGCCTGCCCACAAGCTGTTGCTTCCAGGTGATCTGGTGGTCTCCGTCGACGGCGTTGCCACGTCCGACGATGACGCGGTCGCGAAGCAGATCCGAGCCCACAACGTGGGAGAAAAAGTCAGGTTCGTCGTCATCCGGAACAAGGTGAAGACCGATGTCACCGTGACGACAGTCGAGTCGAACGTGCAATCAGATGTCCCGGTCGTCGGCATTACGCTGGGCACCGGTTATCGCTACGATCCCGAGATTTCCTTCGACTTGGGTCAGCAGATCGGTGGTCCGAGTGCTGGGTTGGTGTTTGCGCTAGCCATCTATGACAAGATCACCGACGGACCGCTGCTAGCTGGCCGGCACGTCGCAGGTACCGGAAAGATCACACCCAACGGCGATGTGCAGGCAATCGGTGGCATCCAGGAAAAGATCGCGGCGGCTCAGAAGGCCGGCGCCACGGCCTTTTTCGTCCCAGCCGCCAACTGCCGCGACCTGGAAGGTGCAAACACGACCATGACCTTGATCAAGGTCGGTACGCTGCGCGATGCGATCAAGGCTGTCCAGACGCTCAACGTCTCCGGCGACACTGCCGCTCTGCCGCACTGCTGAGGAGGCAGATGTGGGATCTCGGCCCGGCTGTGGCGCACGCGCATACGCTGACATGAGCTACGTACAGGGGTACCGGCGGAACCGCTTGCACTGGCTGAGTCGTTGCCGAGACAACGAGTTTGCTGTAGCGGTTGAGGAGAGATGAGAGTTTGAGCAGTCTGCGGGTCGGCCGGCGACGGAGCGCCATTCTGCCGACGTTGGTCATCGTCGCGGTTTTGATCGTCGCCTTCGCCATTTTCACCAGTGTGTGGACTGACCGCCTCTGGTACAGCTCGTTCGGCTACCCCTCGGTGTTCAGCAAAATGCTGCTGACCAGGATCGCGCTGTTCGTGTCTTTTGGGCTGATCATGGCGTCCTGCGTCGTCGCCAACGCGGCAATCGCGTACCGGCTGCGGCCGAGGCTGGGAGCTCAGACGCCCACCAGTCCGTTGCTCGAGCGCTATCGCGAGATGCTGGAATCCCGGTTCGTCTGGGTGCTCGTCGTCGTGGGTGTCGTTGTCGGTTTGTTCGCCGGCGGCGCGGCCAGCGGTCGGGTGCTGGACTATCTGGCCTGGCGTAACGCCCAGCCGTTCAACATCAAGGACCCGCGCTTCGGGCTCGATGTCGGCTTCTTCGTTTTTTCCTACCCCTGGTGGCGATTCGTTTTGTCGTTCGCCTTCGCGACCCTGGTCCTGAGCACGATCGTCGCGGCGATCGTCCACTACACGATGGGTGGGTTGCGGTTCAGCGGCCCCAGGCGCGGCGGCAGCAGAGCCACCCAGGCTCACCTCTCGATTTTGGTTGGGCTGGCCGTCCTGGTGAAGGGTGTCAGCTACTGGTTTGACCAGTACGCACTAGCGATCGAACGCTCCAACCGGCTGTTCACCGGCATTTCCTACACCGCCGATCATGCAACGGTCACCGCCAAGATGATCTTGGCCATTATCGCGGCAATCTGTGCACTGCTGTTCTTCGCCAACGCCGTGCTGCGCCGGTGGATGGTGCCCACGATCGGGCTGGTCCTGTTGCTGCTGTCGGCCATCGTGCTCGGTTTGGTCTACCCAGGCGCCGTACAGTACTTCAGCGTCCGACCCGACGAGCCGGACAAGGAACGCAGCTACATCAAGGCCAATATCGACGCGACCCGCGCGGCGTACGGCGTGGACAAGGTGGAGATCACCGACTACTCGGCGAAGACGACGGCTACCGCGGGTCAGCTGCGGACTGACGCCGAAGCGTTGCCAGGAATCCGTCTCATCGACCCGAACGTCGTCGGTCCGACGTTCGAGCAGCTGCAGCAGGTCCGTGGCTACTATTCGTTCCCCAAGATCCTCGACGTGGACCGTTACACCATCGGCGGCAAGGAAACCGACGCCGTTGTGGCGGTACGCGAAATGGACCTGAGCGGTGTCGAGGACAACTGGAACAACCGCAAGACCGTCTACACCCACGGCTACGGTCTGGTTGCGGCGTACGGAAACCGACGTCAGCCAGGCGGTGAACCGGAGTGGATTGCCAAGGACATTCCGCCGACCGGACAGATCGAAGAGCACGAGCCGCGGATCTATTTCGGGGAGTTGCAGGGCCAGCGACCCGATCAATACTCCATCGTCGGCGAACCCCCTGGTAGGCCGCCCATCGAGCTCGACACGCCTGGCGGCGGCGAGGGTGGCAACCCGAAGACCTACGCCTACACCGGCAAAGGTGGGGTCAAGGTCGGCAGCATGTGGCGTCGGTTGCTCTACGCCGCCAAGTTCGCCGACGTCAACATCTTGCTCTCGGATCGTATCAACCCGGCATCCAAGATCATCTATGACCGGACGCCGCGGCAACTGGTGCAGGGCGCAGCGCCTTGGCTCAAGGTTGACGGCGACGCATATCCTGCCGTTGTCGAGGGCAGGATCGTCTGGATCGTTGACGGCTACACCACCTCAGACTCCTATCCCAACAGCGAGCGCGTGAACCTCAACGACGTCACCTCTGACGCTCAGACGAGCGCTGGTGGAACGGTCGTGGCCCAGCCGCAGGACGACGTCAACTACATGCGCAACTCGGTCAAGGCCGTCGTCGATGCCTATGACGGCAGCGTCAAGCTGTACGCCTGGGATGACACCGATCCGGTGCTGAAGAGCTGGTCACAGGCGTTCCCTGGCGTCGTGCTACCGAAGGCGGCGATTTCCAAAGATCTGCTGGACCACCTGCGCTATCCACAAGACTTCTTCAAGGTGCAGCGGCAGATCCTGGCCCGCTACCACATGACCAACCCGGACAACTGGTACCAGCGCTCCAGTTTGTGGGACGTGCCGAACGATCCGGTGGCCGGCGCCTCGACCCAGACCAAGGAACCGCCGTTCTACCTGTCGGTGAAATGGCCCGGCGATGATGGCGCGATCTTCTCACTGACAAGCTCCTACGTGCCGTACAAGCGGTCCAACCTGGCCGCCTACATGGCGGTGAATGCCGACGCCAGCAGCCCGGAGTATGGGCGGATGCGCATCCTCCAGATGTCTGACACCTCCCAGATCGACGGACCCGGGCAGTCGTTCAATGCCATGACGACGAATGAGACCGTGGCGGATCGGCTGCGGCCGTTCCTGAACCAGGGCGCGGCCAGCGCGACCTTCGGCAACCTGCTGACCCTGCCGGTCGGTGGAGGGCTGCTGTACGTGACGCCGGTCTACACCCAGCGTCAGGGCAGCACTGGTTCCTATCCGGCGCTGCGTTTCGTCGTGGTCCGCTTCGGCCAGTCGGTGGGGATCGGAGACACCTTGCAGCAGGCGCTGGACCAGGTGTTCCAGGGAAGCTCAGGCGGCAACACCCAAGAAGGCAGCGCCGATGGGAACACACCGACCGGCACTGGCAAGGCCGACAATCCAGCCGCCAGCAAGGCGCTGGCAGAGGCGAGTGCTGCCTTCGCTGCTGCCGACAAGGCGCTGAGGTCAGGGGATCTTGCTGCGTACCAGAAGAAGATCGAGGAAGCGCAGGCCGCGACGCAGCAGGCGCTACGGGCGCTCGGCCGCTGACACGTTCTACGGCTGGATCTGGTCGGAGGCCGGCGGCCTGACTTCAAGATCAGGGAATCCGGCGGCGCGGAGCGGGTCTGCCAGGCGCTCGGCATCGCCTACGACGACGAGGGTCAGATCGTCGGGATGAACGAGGGAGCGGTAAGCCTCGGTAGCTGCCTCTGGAGTCACCGAACGCAGCAGCGCCAGACTTCGGTCGACGTAATCATCGGGAAGCCCGGCGAGAATCTGGGTCGCAGCCTGGTCGGCGACCCCGTCGGCCGTGGCGTAGCGCAACGGGGAGACACCGGTGAAGTACGCGACGGCGTCGGTGACCTCCTGGCTGGTGAACGGTACGTCGTCGACAGTGATCAACTCGCGGGTGGTGGCCAGCGCGTCGACAACGACCTCGGTCCGGAAAGAGCCTTGAACTGCGAAAGAGCCGCCGGTTCGCAGCGGACCGAAGTTCATCCGTACGCCATAGGTGTAGCCCTTCTCCTCCCGAAGCACCGCATTGAGCCGAGACAGGAACGCGCCGCCCATCGCGTACGAGGCGACGCTGATCGCGGACCACCGCGGATCGAGGCGATCGATGCCGAAGCCGCCGACCCGGACGTCCGCCTGCACCGCACCTGGCCGGTCGATCAACAGGGTGCGTCGCGGTCCCGGAGCTGGCTCCTCGATCATCACCTGTCGCTGGTGGTCGTTTCGCCACGATCCAAGGCTGCGCTCGGCGGTCGCGATCGGGTCGTCGACGAAGTCGCCGGCGAGGACCAGCGTCGCTCCCGCCGGTCCGAAGTGATCATGGTGGAAGGCCGCGACTGCCTCCTGTGTCACGTCGCGGACCGTATCCGGCTCACCGCCGTTCATCCGAGACGCTCGCTTCGTCTCCTCGAACACCGCTGCCCGGAACGCAATGCTCGCTGCATGCGCGGAGTTGGCCTGTGCCTGCTCGATCTCGGCCAGGCGAAGTTGTACGTGGCGGTTGACATCGCGGTCGGCGAGCGATGGCTCGGTGACCGCCTCGGCGAACAGCTCAAGCGCACGATCAAGATGCGATGCCGGCACGTCGAGGACTAGTTGAACCCCCGACAGCGAAAGCTCGACTCCGAAGCCCGCGCCCTCGGTCTCCAGCAGCTCGGCGAACTCCTCACCGTTGTGTCGCAGAGTCCCCTCGTCGAGCGTTCTGGCGCAGATCGTCGCGACGCCCTCGATGTCGGGCCGCTCGGCATTGAGCGGGAGGTCCAGCACCAGGTGCGCCGAGACGACGTGCTGGCCAGGGAGCTCAAACGTCAGCAGCTCAATGCCGTTGCTGAGCCGACCCCGGCGTGGTGCCGGGAATGCCCAAACGGCCGCGGGAGCGATGGCCGGGCGCGGCAGAAACTGGTTCATCACGCCTCCTGCCGATAGATCAGGGTTGCTCGCTGATCAGGTCTGAACCATCGATGCAGAACCTCTTGTACCTCGTCGTTTCCGATAGCGGTGATCTCAGCGATCCGGGAGTTGATCAGGTGCGGATCGCCGTGCAGCGTCGCGTACTCGCCGAGAGCGTCCGCGCGCGAGTCGACACGTGCCAGCTCGTTCAGCCAGTGCCGCTCGAACTGGGCCTTGGCTCGCCTCAGCTCCTCCTCGGTCGCCCCATCGGTGAGCAATTGATCAATGACCTCGACCATTTCCTGCTCGAGGTCCTCGGGGGTTACGCCATCGCGAGCCCGGGCATAGCTGAAGCCGAACGAGTTGCCACCGATGAGGCCCATCGTTGAAGCCCCGGTGCCCTCGGCGTGCTCGGTGGCGCGGACCAGTTGCTTGTGCAGGCGCGAGGTCTGGCCATGCCCGAGAATGCTGAAGGCAAGATCAAGGGCGTCGAAGTCCTGACTGCCGCGTGCCGGCAGCCGCCACGTGAAGTAGACCGCGTCGGCGGGCACGGTTCCCGAAGCTTCGGCGCGCGGGAGCTCCGACAGCTCCGCCAGCGGGGAAGCGTCGGGTTTGCTGGGCTTGGGTCCGGGGATGAGGTGCCCGAAGTAGACACCGGCGCGTTCGAAGGCGTCTTCTGGCTCGACATCGCCGACGATCGACAAGACGGCGTTGTTCGGCAGGTAATGGCGCCGGAAGAAGTTGTGAACATCGTCGAGCGTCGCTGCGTCCAGATCCTCCATCGAGCCGATCGTGGTATGTCCATACGGATGATCGGTCGGGAAGGTCAGGTAGGTCAGAAGTTCCATCACATCGCCGTACGGCACGTTGTCGTAGCGCTGCCGTTTTTCTTCCTTCACCACTTCCCGCTGATTGTCCAGGTTCTCTTGGGTGAGGGCATCGAGCAGCGTGGCCATGCGGTCGGCTTCCAGCCACAGCGCCAGGTCGAGCCCACCGGTCGGGAGAGTCTCGAAGTAGTTGGTCCGATCGAACCAGGTGGTGGCGTTGACGACGGCGCCCGCTGCCTGCATCAGGGCGATGTGCTGGCCGGAGGCCACGTGCGCTGAGCCCTGGAACATCACATGCTCGAAGAGATGAGCGAACCCGGTACGGCCCTGCTCTTCGTCTCGGGAACCTACGTCGTACCAGATGTTGATGGCGACCGACGGCGCAATGTGGTCAGGGCTGGAAATGACGCGTAGCCCGTTGTCCAGGCTGTGCTGGAGGATCGGGTAGCCAAGACCGTTGAGCGCGCCCGAAGTCATGCCCCACATCACAACACATCGCTCACTCTCGACTGGCCGCCGGGGGTTGACAGGCTAGTTGATCACTCCGGCTACTCTCGCCGGCTCGGCGTATGCCTCGGCCAGGCTGCTGATCGTTTCGTGAGCGTTGAGCCCACTGGGGTTGGGAACGACCCAGACTCGAGCCCCGCCGAGCAGAACCGCCTGCTCGCCCCCCTTGGCCTTCGGGTGGGCGAATGCGACGCGGTACGCGGTGACGCCGGCGATCGCGATGACCGCCGGCTGATGCTGTGCGACGAATTCTTCAAGTCGTGTGCGCCCGGCCCTCAGCTCAGCAGGCTCCAACTCACCCGCGCGGGCCGTCGCACGATTGACGAGGTTGGTGATGCCGATGCCACGCTCGATGAAGTAAGCCCGGTCCTCGTCAGTCATCGGTTGGCCTCGGTCAAGATCACGATCAACGATGCCGGCCAGCCGCAGTGCTGGATAGAAGCGGTTGCCCGGGTGCGCGAAGTGGGTCTGCGTGGCTGCGGTCCACAGACCAGGATTGATGCCGACAAACAGCAACTTCAGTCCCGGACCGACGAGGTCCGGAAGCGACGCATTACGGAAAGACCGCAACTCCGCTTGGGTAAAGCCCACAGGCGCCACCGTAGTAAAAGGTGCGCCGTTAGCCTTACCCCGTGACTGTCAGCGCCGGCCGTGGATCTGAGGCAGCACGTCAGCGCCGACGTGAGGTTCGCATGGTCACGCTCACTTTTCTGCGCGCATCGGCGTCCACCATCGCACTGGTCACGATCTATTACCTGCTGCCGCTGGATCGCGCCTCGATCGGCGCTGCCGTGGCGATTCTGGCGGTTGGGCTTGCGGCGTTTGTGGCCTTGGTGACCGTTCAAGTCCGCTTGATCATCAGGGCAGAGCATCCAGCACTGCGCGGAGTTGGAGCCCTCGCCACCAGCGCTCCGATGTTCCTCCTGCTGTTCGCCGCCACCTACTACGTCATAGATGGGATTTCGCCCGACAGCTTCAGCCAGTCTCTGACGCGTACGGGCGCCTTGTATTTCACCGTTACCGTGTTCGCCACAGTCGGGTTCGGCGACATTGTTGCGACGACCGAGTTGACTCGTGTCCTGGTCATCGGTCAGATGGTCGCCGACATCGTGATCGTCGGTGCCGGTGCCAGGATCATTGTCGATGCGATCAAGCACGGACGAGAGCAGCAGCCGGTGCCAGGCGCGGAGTCCGACCCCGAAAATCGCAGCTCCCCGCAATAGCGGCGCCGCTCGGCTGCTGAGAATGTCTATATGCCGGTTTGCGCCGTCAGCCGCCCAGACTTGACGGCCTCGGTGAAGGCTTCGTAGTCGCGCTCGTTCTGATCGGCGTACCTGACCGAGAAGTCCGCGATCGCTCTGGCAAAGGCGTCGCTCTTGCCTAGGTAAGACGCGATTGCGATCCGGTCGCCCCAACGGGCGTGTGCTCGTGCGAGTGTCGCCGCGCAAAGGCGGGCGTAGAACGTGGCACCTCGGACCCGGAGATTGTCGACGTTCGCACCGCCCTTCCAATCGTGAAACTGTCGCACGTAGTAATCGCGCGTAACCCCATCGAGTCCTCTGATGCGTTGCCAGCCCAGGAAGATATCGGTCGCACCCTGCATCAGGCGTTGCCCAACCACGACGCGCTCGCCATGGTGGCGGTAGGCGCTGTGGTTTGCGAACCGTTCCAGCACCGAGGCGTTCGCCTCCTTCACCTGGAGAAACAGCGGGTCTTTGGCGTCGCGGCCCACCAGGAGCAGCAGATAGCAGCGGGTCCCGACACTGCCGACGCCGACGACCTTGCGCGCCGCGTGGACGTATTGGAACTCCTCCAGTGGATGGCCCTGCCGCCCGATGGTGCGGCGATAGGAGCTGAGCAGCTTCTTGATCAACGGAGTCGGGTTTTCCCACTCGCTGCCCGGGGCGACGAGATCCTCGATCGGCACGATCAGCGGAGCGTCCGCCACAATCCGTAGCTCGCCGTCGATCTCAGTGGCTCGTTTGGCGAACACCCGGATGCTGTCACGTGTCCGGGCCTGTGCGACACGTCGCTTGGCAGTTTCCAACTCATGCTTGGCGAGGTGCTTGTCCTTCGCCTCCTGATGCGCAAGCTTCAGCAACATCCCCGCGTCGAGCTGGTCGTACCAGGCGGCCAGGGTTCCCAGCGTTGCGGCGTGGAGCATCCGATCCCGATACTCCTGTACGCCGGCCATGACAATGGCGCGCCGGTCAGTCGGCGCAAAGCCCCGGTCGCGACCGAGAATCTCGATGCTGGCTGCGAGGCGCTTGACGTCCCACTCCCACGGGCCGGGCAGCGTCTCGTCGAAGTCGTTGATGTCGAAGAGCATGCGACGCTCCGGAGTCCCGAACACCCCGAAGTTCGACACGTGCGCATCGCCGCACAGCTGGACCGTGACCCCGGACACTGGCGTTGCCGCCAGATCCGCCGCCATGATCACAGCGGCGCCGCGGAAGAAGGTGAACGGGGAGACGAGCATGCGTCCATAACGGACCGGGATGAGTTCTGCCACTCGATCCGCTGACTGTTCCTCGAGCAACGCGACCGGGTCTGGGCGATCAGACGCTGGCTCCCAGAGACTGTGAACTGATCGCGGTATTTGGTTCCGGGCGTCCCGCCCCCTCGCTGTACGCTCCTCGACCGTCAAACGCGCGCGCCTCCATGAAGTCCCGAAATGGACGTCGAGCGTCGCGTCGTCACTGGTCTGTCTGGATTCGCCGGAGCGTGTGCTCGTCGTCATGCCTGGCCCCCAGTCGCGCCGATGTTGATCACAGTTTCCACCATCGGCCCACTCGCCCGGGAATGACTTCGCTATGGGCGCGCGCCATCGGATTGCATTCACGCAGAAACGTCAAATCAATGCCCTTGCCTCGGAAGGTCGGATGGCGGCGTCCAAACACTCATCATCCTGGCGGAGTCGAATTTTTACGATCACGGTGGCACGTGGCGGGGGGCCGACCAATCGCCATCTACACGAGCCTCGGGCAACGATTGTTGCCGGATCGGGCAGCCCAAATCGACGTCTGCGCTCGGCTTCGCAGACTGGATGCCTATCTTGGGGGCTGGGTAAGGATCTCGGCAGGTGAGTGATGTGGTACCGAGTTGGCGCTGACCTTGTGGTGGTTATCCATCTGCTGTTCATCAGCTTCGTTGTCGGTGGCGGCTTTCTCACCTGGCGATGGATATGGATTGCCTGGGCGCATATTCCGGCCGCGATCTACGGCGTCCTGGTCGAGTTCGCCGGCTTCACCTGCCCGCTAACCCTGCTGGAGAACGACCTGCGCCACAGTGCCGGAGAGGCCGGTTACAGTGGCGGATTTGTCGAGCACTACCTGATCAAGATCATCTATCCACCGGGGCTCACTCACGGGATGCAGATCGGGCTGGGTGTCGTCGTTCTGCTGCTGGCGATCATTGGCTATTGGGGCTTCCTGCGCCGTCACGGGTGGCGTCTGGCGCACTTCAGCCCGAGTCGTCCCCGGTAGCCGCATGTTGGGCGAGCCCCCAGCAGGCCACAGCGCCAGGCGGCATCCAGGTCCGTACCAGAGGCGAACCGGCCATTCAAACTAGCGTCGGCAGCCACGTGATCACTGGTGCCGGCCACTGCGCGAATCTCGATCGGCCGGATCAGGTGAACGCCCTGGTCGGCACCTTCTTGGCGCGCCACCTGACCGACTAGATCCATCACGGCGCGGCCAGACGCGAACGCTCATCACGACAGTGGTTTTTGCAGAGCGCCTGCAGGGTCAGGGGGAGCCCGCTACGCTGCCGCGTGGGCAAGGGCAACCTCGAGCGACAGCTCGCGAAGTGACCCTGACGCAGCCCGGCCACCAACCCGGCAGAGAAGGATGGTCGATGCCAACTCACGCCTCGCAGGATGCCGTGCCGTCCGAGGGCACCGCCAATGGCGATCTGACTCGACGCAGATTCCTCACCTACGTCGTCGCTGCTCCCGTGCTCACCGTTGCCGCCAGCAGCGGCGTGGGGCTGATAGCCCCCGGCAAGGCGCACGCTGTCGTGCCGAGCCCGCCGCAGCCGGAGAACCTCGCCGACCTCGGCGACGTCATGGTGGCGGCAACGAAGCAAGCTCAGCATCTTCTGGTACTCGAGGTGACAACGGATAACCGGATCGTCTTCCGGATACCACGTGCGGAGGTGGGGCAGGGCATCACGACGGCATTCGCCATGGTGGTTGCCGACGAGATCGACGCGCGCCTCGTTGACGTTGATGTTCCGTTGGAGGACGCTCGCCAGGACCTCGGAACTGCGCAGTCCACTGGCGGGTCGTCCTCGGTTCGCTCACTGTGGGACCCGGTGCGCTCGATTGCGGCGGAGGCCCGCGCCCGGCTCGTCACCGCGGCGGCGGAGCGGTGGGACTTGCCAGCACGCGACTCTGACCACGCGGGATACCGCGGTCTGGGCGCCGGACGGGCGCTCCGCCACGTACGGGTCACTCACCGAAGCGGCTGCCAAAGTATCCGTACCAGCGGTTTCCACCGATCCGAAGTCCTCATCGGAGTACCGCCTCATCGGCAAGGCGACGCACGCGGATCGACGCACGAAGCATCGTGACGGGGGCGGCGAAGTACGCGCTCGATGTCGATGTCCCGGGCGCCCTGCCGACCGTCGTGATCAGACCGCCCACGCTCAAAGGCAAGGTCAAGTCGTACGACGCATCAGCGGCTCTCAAGATGCCCGGGGTCGTGGCCGTCACCCAGCTGCCGAGCGGGGTGGCAGTGACCGCGAAGACATTCGACCAGGCATTGAAGGCACGGTCGGCGGTTGAGTGTCACCTGGGGCTCCGGCACGGTTGACGGGGTCTCCGACGCCGACATCAAGGCCCGGCTCGCCGCAGCGATTCCTCCGATGACGCCAGCGCCTCCGCTGACCAAACGGGTGGACGCGACCTTCTCAGTTCGCATTCGTCAACCACGCCCCGATGGAGGTCGGTAGCGCGGTGGCCGATGTCCAATCTGGATCCGCAGAGGTCTGGGTGGCGAGCAAGTCGCCGACCGGCGCTCAGTCGGCGGTCGCCGATGCCATCGGGCTCAGCGCCGACGATGTGACCCTGCACGTGATCCGGGGCGGCGGCTCCTTCGGCCGACGGATCTACCACGAGCCGGCAGTCGAGGCAGCGCGCGTGTCTGAAGGCGATCGGCAAGCCCGTGAAGCTCATGTGGACCCGCAACGATGACATGCGCCATGGCCGGGTACGGCCGCGCAGCCACCACCAGCTGCGAGCCGTCTACGCAGGTGGCGATGTGCTGACCTATGAGCACCGCATGTCGTGCGTGGAGCTGGACCTTGGGAGCGGCACTGGGCAGGCGCTCGTGGACGCGGGCTACGTCAACCCCACGATCGGTACGGCGTTCTTCAACATCAGCCAGTCCTGCCCGTACAACTTTGGGGTCGTCACCGAAAGCCTCAACGAGGTCTCCTACGACATGCCGACCGCCTCCTGGCGGTCGGTCTACTCCGCCCAGGCTCGTACGGCCGAGGAGATCCTCGTGGACGAGATCGC
This sequence comes from uncultured Actinomycetota bacterium, assembly GCA_963808905.1. Lineage (GTDB taxonomy): Bacteria > Actinomycetota > Actinomycetes > Propionibacteriales > Propionibacteriaceae > Microlunatus. Next base: position 39,650 of record CAWEHO010000030.1, on the reverse strand, counting down.
GAAGGCGCTGGGAATCGACCCGGTCGCCATGCGCCGGAAGTTCCTGAAAACCGCCGAGGCTCGCGCCGTGCTCGACAAGGTCGCTACCGAAGGCAACTGGGGCAGGTCAATGTCGCCCGGGACCGCTCAGGGCGTCGCCATGCATGGCGAGTACCGGTCGATCGCGGCATGCCTGGTCGAGATCAACTGCACCGGCGACAAGCCGCGAGTCACTAAAGCAGTCATGGCCCTGGACGTCGGGCGCCAGGTGAATCCGAGCGGTTTGAAGGCTCAGGCGATGGGCAGCCTGATCGACGGGATCAGCACCGTGCTGCTGGCCGGCAACCACCTGGATGACGGCGCGTTTCGGGAGGGCAGCTACAGCGATTTCAAGTACGCCCGCCAGGCGGACGCGCCACTGACGTGCGATGTGTACCTTGTCGGCGGAAGCGGTAAGCCCGGTGGTGTCGGCGAGCTGTGCGTTCCGGCCGCAGCCGGCGCAGTGGCGAACGCTTACGCCCGCGCGACAGGCGACAAGCCCCGTAGCTTCCCGATCAACTTCTGAGGAGTATCCCGGTGCCCAGCTATGCATTCAAGCTCAACGGAGAGAACGTCAAGGTCGACGCGCCAGCCGACATGCCCCTGCTCTGGGTCCTGCGTGACCTGCTTGGCGTGACCGGGCCGAAGTACGGATGCGGCGTGGGCGTGTGCCGCGCGTGCACCTGCCACGTCAACGGCAGCGCGGTTCAGGTATGCATGCTCACCGCGGCTGACGTCGTGGGAAAGAAGGTCACCACGATCGAAGGCCTGGCTGGCGAAGGTGGCCTGCACCCGGTACAGCAGGCGTGGCTTGACGAGGACGTGGCGCAATGCGGCTTCTGCCAGCCCGGGCAGATCATGCAGGCCGCGGCGCTGCTCGAGTCCAAACGGAGCCCCTCCGACGCCGACATCGACCAGATCATGAACGTGTGCCGGTGCGGCACGTACTGCCGGATCCGCAAGGCGATCAAACGCGCCGCCTCCACAATGTGAACCGGCACCCCGGACTCGGGGATGGGAGCATCGGCTCAGGGACAGTCGTTCACCTGTCGAGTCGCGTTGCTGGGCATTTCGCCGTGGTGACCCGTGCTCCGCGGCATTGCCCTTCCACCGCGGAGTGTCAGGAACTCCCGCGAAGTGGTCGCTCGAGCAAACGCGGGACGAACTTTCCGGAGAGAATCACCCCGTCATGTCAACCGAAGAGCACGCTGCGGCGAGTGACTGGTTGATGGAAAGCCAACCAGCAACCGCAGCCGCCGTCGAACCTTCGGTCGAGGCGTCTGGCGCGTCGCTGACGTTCGACGAGTTCTATAGGCGGGAGCACCGGCAGGTGCTCGGTCTGGCGTTTGTGCTCACTGGCAACCAATGGGTGGCCGAGGACACCGCACAAGAGGCATTCACGGCCGCATATCGACGCTGGCATTTCATCGTTGCCTACGACTCGCCGGGCGCATGGGTTCGGCGAGTCACCTGTAATCGAGCGGCATCGGTGTTGCGGCGACGAGTTCGCGAGGCCAAGGCGTTGATGCGTCTCGCCGGACGGGCGCAGCTCTACATCGAATTGGATGAAGGCGATGAAGCGTTCTGGCAAGCGGTTCGTCGTCTGCCACCCCGGCAAGCACAAGTGGTCGCCCTCTATTACATGGAGGACTACAGCGTGCGGGAAATTGCCGAAGTTCTTGACTGCAGCGAGGGCACTGTCAAAACCCACTTGAGCCGGGCGCGCGATGCAGTCGCGCGTCACCTGCAGTTAGAGGATGAACAGTGAGCGACTTCGATTCGCGCGCACGAAAGGCCGCCGATGCAGTTCGGCAGCAGATTGCCGACAACACTTCCAACCCTGAGAAGGGAATCCGGCGCGCGCAGCGATCACCTGGCCGCGTAGCCATCCCGAGTGCGGTTGCTGCCGCGGTCCTCGTAGCGGTTGTCGCAGTGGCGCTACCTCGCGGCGGCGACGGCGGAACATCATTGGGTGCCGAAAGCGCGCCCTATGCCATGGCGGGAGCGTTGCAGCCGTTCGACACCTGCAACACCGTTCTCCAGTACTTCAAAGACCACGCTCCGGAGTACCTGATCCAACGTGCGGGCGGCGTGGTCAGCACAACCACCGAGGCCGGCGCACCAGTGCCTCGAACTGCAGTACCCAAGCAGGGCCGTGCGGCAGACTCTTCGGGTACGACCACTGAGTCGTCGAATACGCCGTACTCGACGACGAACGTGCAAGAAGCAGGAGTTGATGAGCCTGACATCGTGAAGACGGATGGAAACCGCATTGTTGCGGTCGCACAGGCCCGCGTTCGCTTGGTTGGGCTCGACGGCGGCAAGATGACCCTTCGCAAGACTCTTCCAGACACGATGGTTCGGAATGTGTTTCTGTCCGGCGATCGCGTGCTGGTCTTCAGCAGTCAAGGGGTTCAGAGTTCCGAACCTGGATTGCGCTCGACGGGTCAGCAAGCGGCGCTGACGATGTATGACATCTCGAATCTCAGCGATCCAAAACTCATCGCCAGACTGACAATCGACGGTGACGTGCTCGACGCACGACTTGTAGGAACGCAGGTGCGAGTGGTGACAGTTGCCTCGCCTGACGTCGATGCTCCATCGCCGATTTACAACCCAGATGGTCAGATCTCTCAGCAGTCCAAGGACGAACTCCGGGCTGCGGTCGCAAAGACCACGTGTCGACGACTGGATTCCGGCGTACACACTGCAGGACGGTTCGGGTGCGGATGTGAGCAAGGGCCGTCTTGTGGAATGTGCGAATCTCGCTCATCCGGAAGCGTTTTCAGGCCTCGACACGGTGGCGGTCTCCTCGTTCGACATCGGATCGGCTCTGCAGTCCCGTAAGACGGTGGGCGTGATTGCGGGGGGCCAGCAGATATACGCGACCGACACGTCGACATACGTCTCGACAACGGATTGGAGTCGCGACGGTTCTCCTGCCACGACGAGCTTGCACAAGTTCGTTACCGCGTCATCGGGCGCAACGAGCTATCGAGGATCGGGTGAGGTTCCCGGAACCTTGCTGAATCAATACGCGATGTCTGATTACAACGGCGTGTTACGTGTCGCCAGCACGGTTTCGGAGCGCCGGGGCTGGGTCAACTCTCAACAGATAACCGAGGGTCTGGTCACCACGCTGCAGGAGCAGGGCGGTGCACTTCGCCAACTCGGACAGGTCGGCGGGCTCGGCAGGCAGGACAACGAATCGATTCGAGCAGTGAGGTTCATCGGCGAGCGCGCGTACATCGTGACCTTTCGTCAGTCCGATCCCGTCTATGTTCTCGACCTTCGCGATCCTGTTGCACCGAAGGTCGTGGGTGAGCTGAAGATCCCCGGCTATTCGGGCTACCTGCACCCGATCGGTGCGAATCTGTTGCTCGGTGTCGGGCAAAGCGGGTTGGGCTCCGGCACTGGCCCGGTGGTTCCACGGCCCCGGAAGAAGGATGGCGGGACGACCGACATCGCCCCATCACCGCCGAATCGTGGTGGTCAAATCGGCGTGCAGTTCTCGCTGTTCGACGTCAGCGATCCCGCGTCTCCGCGTCGTATCGACACGCAGACCTACGGTGGAGGCACCGCGGCCGCTGAGTTCGATCCAAAGGCGTTCCTGTACTGGCAGCCGCGCAATCTGATCATCGCTCCCACGAACTTGCATGGTGACTACAAGGGGAGGGGAGCGTTCAGCGGTCTTGTTCTACTGCGAGCAAACGCCAATGGACTCACCGAGGTTGGCCGCCTTGCAACCACCGAGGCTTACGGCGCCGTCAATCGTTCCCTGGTCATTGGCGACACGGTCTACATGCTCTCCGACCACACTCTTCAGGCCAACAGCCTCGACACTCATCGTGAGATCGACAAGCTGATCCTCTAGCGTCGTTCTGGCGACACGGCCCAGAAGCGCGACTGGACACGCATGCGCATCTGGTGCTACGCACTTATCGCCACCCGTCACGAAGGATCTCGCATGAGGCGCAGCACCGTCGATCTTTGGTCACCTGCGATCGGAGCGACTGGCTCGGTTATTGCGTACGGGCATTGGGGTCGTCCGGTCTTGGTGTTCCCGCATGAGATGGGGCAGGCGGACGACTTCGAATCGTTTGGCATGGTCGACGTCGTGGCCGATCTCATCGACGGCGGCCGGGTCAAGCTCTACTGCGTGGAGAGCTAGGACAGGGAAACCTGGTCCAACAGGGACATTCCGCTGGAGGAACGCGCTCGTCGACATGGTGCGTACGAGTCGTGGATCCTCGATCAAGTCGTGCCGTGGATTTTCGATGATTGCGGGGGACCGGCGGACATCCTCACGACCGGCACCAGTCTCGGTGCCTATCACGCTGCGAACTTCGCCCTGAAGCGCGCCGATCTTTTTCCCCAGGCGCTCTGCATGTCCGGGATCTACGACCTCAGTGCCCTGTATGGCTGGGGCGAACGCGGCGACGCCCTGTACTTCAACACTCCGCCGGACTATGTGGGCAATATGTCCGGCGACCACCTGGACTGGCTGCGATCACGGGTGTTCGTACTGCTGGTGTGCGGACAAGGGATGTGGGAGGACACAACTGGCGCCCTCGACAGCACCAAAGCCTTTGGCGGCGTGCTCGCCGACAAGGGAATCCCGCATGAGCTGGACCTGTGGGGTTACGACGTCGCGCACGACTGGCCTTGGTGGAGGCGAGAATTTGCGCATCACCTGCCGCGGTTTTGCTGACCCTTGCGATCATGCGCCCTGAGCCCGTCGAAGGGCGCGGGACGTCACGAGCTCAGCCCGCAGTCTGGTGTACATCTAGACTCAGGCCGCATGAAGATCAGCTTGCGTACAGGTGGAGATCGGCGGCGAATCGCTCTGTCATCTCGATCACCGGCTGCAGCTCCCGGTGTCGTACCATGACCGTCCCATCGCTGATGAGCACCGCCCGCCAGTCACGACGTGGAGCGCCGATCGGGAGTAGGTCGACAAGCACGACATGCTCGCCGTACTCCGACAACAACCTGTCCAGCCCTTCCATGTGGGTGATCCGGCCAACCCCTTCGGCGCGTTTGAAGACACAACCGGAGTTATAGCGGCGCTCGAGTGGTTGCGACAGCCGGCCGTGGACGACCGCTTCCGCCCAGGCGACGTACACATCCCCGTCAGTCGCGTAATTCATGAGATCAACCACGCGCGCGCCCGGCGGGCGCCCTCCGATCTCGCCGAAAACCGCTTCGCCGTCGGACTTGAGATACCACTCCATGTGGGTGAAACCGCTACGGAAACCCAACGCGGCCAGCACCTCGGCGCCCATCTGGCGGCCGCCCTGCAGGTCAGGGACGCTGAGGTCACGCAGCACGATCGAGGTCGGGCTGATCCATTCGTGCATCTTCATCTGCAACGGCCGCGGCCGGTACCACATGACGTTGTCGAACAAGATCGATCCGTCCGCGCACACCGTGTCGTAAGTGAACTCCTCGCCGTCGATGAACTCCTCAACGCTGACCTCGGGAACGTGCCGGAGCAGCGGCAGCACCTCGCCGAGCTCTTGGCCGGAATCCACCCGGTAGGTGTCGGCCGAGCCCGCCCCGTCGATCGGCTTGACGATGAGTGGATAGCCAACCCGTTCCGCGGCCTCCCACACGCCCGTCACTGTTGTGGCACTGACGTGCCAGGGCGTACGGATACCGGCGGCGTCGATCGCCTGTTTCATTCGTTCCTTGTCGCGGAACGGCACAGTCTGCTCCACCGTCATGCCCGGCACGCCGAACGACTCGCGGATCCGCGCCGCGAGAATCATGTACGGCTCCCACAGGCACTCGACCTGGTCGATGGAGGCGTGCTGAGCGAGACCATGGAGGGCGCCTAGAACGGCGCCCTCATCGGTGAGCGTCACATGCTCGTAGTGGGCGAGTGCATCCCGGGCCGCGTCTGGCAGCGCCGACGGCGGCTGATCACCGAGGCCGATGACTGTGGCACCCACGGCGGCCAGCGCCCGCGTGAAGTACGCCATCTCCGCCGGATAGCCGGGCGAGACCATCACAATGTTCACTGCGCCTCCACCAGCTCGACCCGGACCCGGCTGATGATGCGGTGCAGGGCATCGCGGACCACTTCGGTATCGAGATCCCGGACGATGATGTATCCCTCGCCCTCATAGCTGGACGAGGCCGGTTGGCCGACCTCCGGCAAGCGGGCCTCGACGACGAGATGTCCGATTTCGCGCTGCAACTCGTCGATTCCATGAACAGCGCGGACCCGACCGCGCCCCTGGCCACGCAGGTACACGGTCCCGGCCGCGAACTGGCGCTCGGGCGGCGTCGAAGGTGCCGAGGATGACCAGTTCCGCCCAGATCCGATAGAAGTCCACGCCGTGCACGTACCCCAACATCGACGAGATCTGCGCACCGGGCGGCCGCGCCGCCACCTCCGATACCGCTACCGAGCCATCCGGCCGGCGAAACCACTCCATGTGGGTCAACGCATCGCGCACGCCAAGGGCCCGCAACGCCGCCGGCCCGACCTCCCATATCCCGTCATACCGCGGATCGTCGAGCTCCCGCGGCAGTAGCACGGTCCACTGAATCCAAGGCTGGCGTAGTACCTCCAATGGGGTCGGTTGGTAGTCGGCGATCGACGAAAACACGGTCTGCCCACCGACCGTCACGCTGTCGAACGTGTGCTCCTCGCCCACGAGAAACTCCTCGAGCAGCCCCGGTGCATCTGCTCGCGGGGAAATCGCCTCGAGCCAGCCTCGAAGCGCCATCAAGTCATCGAGCCGGTATGTTGCCTGAGCTCCGGCGCCGGCAGGAGGTTTAGCCACAAGCGGGAAGCCGACCGCCTCGGCGAACGCGTACGCTTCGGAGGCGTCGGTGACAAGCTGGTGCCGGGCACACGGTACGCCTGCCGCGCGAAGCACCGATTTCATCCGGGACTTGTCGCGTACGTTGAGAGCCGTCTCCAGATCCATGCCATCGAGGCCGAGCTGCTCGCGGGCATACGCCATCGGCACCTGCAGTTGCTCGAGGGCGCCGACGAGTCGCTCCACCGGGCCCACCTGTTGACTGAGGCCGCGTACGGCATCAACGAGCTGCTGCGGGTCTAGCGGGTCGTCGACTCGCCAATGCCCGGCGAGGTGTTCCTTCAATTCCGGCGACAGTCGGTCGGCCGGCTCTGTCGTGATGACGGCAACGCTTACGTCGGGGAGCTGGGCGGCCGTGAGGACGAATCGCGCGGTTGCGGGAAGCAGGAAGGGTGCGACAAAGGCGGCGACGACCATGGGACGGACGCTACTAGGTAGCATGCCGCAGCGTGAACGTCGTGTTCGTCGAACCATCTTTCCCGCCTACGCAACGCAATTTTGTACGCGGGCTTGCCGAGGTCGGCGCCACGGTCATAGGGATCGGTGAGTCCCACACCGACGCGCTGGACGACCAACTCAAAAGCTGGATGTCGCACTATCACCACGTGCCGTCGGTCGTCGATGTGGGCGTTATGACCGACGCCGTGCGCTGGATTCAAGGCAACGTATGGGTTGATCGGCTGGAGGCGACGATCGAGTCGCACACGTTGGCCGCCGCGCAGGTGCGGGAGAACTGCACGATCCCGGGCACGTCGGTGCGTACGGCCTGGCTGTGCCGGGACAAGCCGTCGATGAAGGAGACGCTGCGCGCGGCTGGGGTACCCACGGCCGCGTCGACGGCTGCGCACAACGCTGCCGAGGTCTACGAATTCGCCGATTCGGTTGGCTATCCACTCATCCTCAAACCACGTACCGGTGCAGGCGCTCTCGACACGACACGCGTGGACAGCAAAGCCGAACTCGACTTTGCGCTGGGCCGGTTCGGTGGCCAAGGTGTCGCATCCATCGCCGTCGAGGAGTTCGTCGAAGGCCACGAGGGCTTCTACGACACGGTTTGCGTCAACGGGAATGTATCGCTGGACTTCGTCTCGCATTACTTCCCGAACGTCTTGGAAGCGATGCGCGCCCGATGGATCTCCCCGCAGTTCATTGCCACGAACCGCGTCGATTCGGTGTCGGACTACGCGCAGCTGCGCGAGCTGGGCGCCCGGGTCAACGAGGCCCTCGGCATCGGGACGAGCGCGACGCATATGGAGTGGTTCTTCGGCCCGAAGGGACTGCGGTTCTCCGAGATAGGCTGCCGCCCGCCCGGGGTCGGAGCGTGGGATCTGTACTCGGTCGGAAATGATCTCGACATCTATCGCGAATGGGCCAACGCGATCGTGCACGACCACATCGCCGCCCGTCCATCGCGACGTTACTCAGCTGGCATTGTCGCGCTGCGACCGGATCATGACGGGCACATCACGGGCTATTCCGGTGTCGAGGACGTACAGGGCCGGTCCGGTGAATGGGTCATCGACGCACACCTGCCTTCGCCGGGTACCCCGACACAGTCGGTGGAGGCCGGGTACATGGCCAACGCCTACGTCCGCATGCGTCATCCCGACTACGACACGCTGCGCGGCATGCTCGACGACGTCGGCCGCACCATCCATGTGTACGCGCAGTGAATAACGCCGCCGGGCGTCGTCATTATTGGTCGGCCGGCAGCGGCACGAATCGCCTCGCCGTCAACCAGCTCCAGCAACAGGGCACGGTCGACGAAGCGACAGTGCGACCGTTTCCTCGCAGGCCGCGAAGTTCCCATCGTCGAAGGCCGCCACTGCACCTTCCTCTTCCGAGGTGAAGCCGACGAGGTGTACCTCGCCCAACGAATTCTCGGCCTGCCTTCCCGGTTGCCGATGCGGCGAGTGGCCGAGACCACGTTGTGGTACGTCGTCCTCAGGGTTCCTCAAAGATCGCGGATCAACTACCAGATCGAGGTCCGACGCGGGGAGCATGTCGAGCGCTTCAACGATCCGCTGAATCCAAAGCATTCGCACAGCCCATTTGGGGCAATTTCGGTGTGCTTTGCGTTCGGCTACATAACGCCGGAGTGGACCTTTCCGGACCTGGACGCACCCGCGGGTGAGCTCACCGAACTTCTGGTGCAAAGCCATGCCCTGCAGCGCGATTGCCCGGTGACTCTGTATCTGCCGGCTGGCTTCAGTCGCAGTGCGTCGTATCCGTTACTGGTGGTACACGATGGCAGTGACTTCTTGCAGTACGCCGCAGCGAAAGTCGTACTCGACAACCTCATCCATCGTGGCGAGATTGCCCCAACCGTTGCAGCCTTTTTGCATCCCAAGGATCGGCTTGTCGAGTACGCCAATTCGGCGGAGCACGCCCGCTTCGTGACCGGCGAACTTTTGCCGCACCTGCAGACAGAACTCCCACTGGTACGTGACCGATCAGGTCGAACTCTTCTAGGCGCTAGCTTCGGGGCGGTCGCCTCATTGTCGACCGCGTACCAGTCACCCCGTACGTACGGATCGCTCATACTCATGTCGGGGTCGTTCGTCTCGGCGGATGCAGGAACGGACCACGGCGGTGGGCCGGTGTTTGACCCGGTCGTGCAATTTGTGAACCGTTACCGTGAGCGGCCTCGCAGTGTTGCGGATCGGCTTTTCGTGAGTTGCGGGTTGTATGAGCCGTTGATCATTCCGAACCGATCCATCGTGCCGATTTTCGAATCCGCCGGCATGCGTGTGCGTTACGTCGAAGCCCGGGATGGTCACACGTGGGAGAACTGGCGCGATCGGCTGCGCGACGCCTTGCTATGGACTGCCCGCGGATCGGCCGGCGAACCCACGTAGGGGTCGTCGTCGAGCCGGGCAGCTGTCCGAGCCACCCGTTGAAGCGCATAACCCCGGGCTGTCCCTCGAGCGTCCGTCAGCGGAAGCTGATCCGGAATGCTGATGGCAACGGCAGCCTTGTCATCTGGTGACGGCGCCGACCGCGACGCCGCGGTCCGGGGAGGGCACGGCGTGAAGTTCGGGATCGTCTACAACACCGCGTACCACGGAATGGATCCGACCCGACTCGTCGCATTGGCAACCCACGCGGAGGACTGCGGCTTCGAGTCGTTCTACGTGCCCGAGCACATCGCGCTCTATCCCGGCGCCAGGCTGGGCGCGTTCGAGCTGCCGTCATCGCTTGCGGTGGCCGATCCGCTGGAATGCCTGAGCTTCGTCGCGGCCGCCACCAACACGCTCCTGCTGGGGACCGCGGTGCTCCTGATCCCGTACCACCACCCGGTGGCGCTGGCGAAGCGGCTGTCGACCATCGATCAGCTGTCTGGGGGACGGATGAGTCTGCTCACCGTCGGGGTCGGCGCGCTGCCCGGTGAGGCGGCCGCGGTCGGCGTCGACTACCGGACCCGCGGACGTCGGGCCGACGAGGCGATCGACCTGCTCCGGCTGCTCTGGGCCGGCGACGAACAGGGGGTGAGCTTCGACGGCGAGTTCTTCCGGCTGAGCGAGGTCTGCAGCTTCCCCAAGCCGTACGAGTCTCGTCCGCTCCCAATCCACATCGGCGGGTCGAGCCTCGCGGCTGCACGCCGGGCGGGCCTTCGCGGCGACGGATACTTTCCGGGCGGTCGGCTGACGGCAGCGCAGCGTGCCGAGCAGCTGGCCGTCGCGAGGGCCCTGGCGGCTGAACGCGGTCGATACTCCGAGACCTTCGAGTACACCCGCTGGGGATCGTTCGACCTCACCGAGGCTGAAGTCCAGGCACTCGGAGACGAGAGTGTCACTCGGATTGTGGTCTCGCCTTCGGCGACGAATGTCGACGAGCAGCGGCGCGAGATCGCGGAGTTCGCCGCGCGACACCGGCTCCGCTGAGCTGCCGCGGATCGCCGGAGCGTCACCATTTCGTGTCTATGGGATGTCCCTACTCGATGGGTTGCGTCCTAGGTACCGCGAAGGAGCGTGTGCGGCCCACGCCTTGTCCTCGGCAGCGGCCGGGCGAGGCTGACCACGCAGCACCAGCAGGCCGTGATAGAGCAGCCCGGCGAGCGCGAGCAGCCAGGCTGCGAACCCGACCCACGTCCAGGCGTGGCCGAAGTCGGTGATCCAGGTGATGCTGCGGACCTGGCCGGTTTCGATGCTGGCGGCGGCGTAGATGCCGAGCGGAAAGACGGTGGCCCAGCGGCGTGTGTCGTAGCGGAGCCGGGGCCTGAGGATCTCGCAGATGATCAGCGGGAGGAGCCACACCATGGCCAGGCACCAGAGCACCAGCGTGCTGGTGGAGAGCACCTGCTGCAGTGAATGTAGCTGCCCAAGCGCTTCTGCAGCTTGGGTGACGTGGCCGGCGGCGAGGGCGCAGATGGCGAGCGCGCCGCCAGCGATCCAGTGGTCGCCGTGCCCGATGATCAGTTGGCGTAGGTCGAACCGGGCGGCGGTGAAGACGTAGAAGGCAAGCCCGAGAACCAGCGCGGCGGCCGCGACGCTGACCAGCCAACCGGCGCGGTAGCTGACCGCAAGGTTGGCTCCCAGCACTGCCAGGCTCTCGGTGGCGGCGGTGAGGACAAAGGAGACCCCTATTGTTGGGGTCTTCCAGTGCCGCAGGACCGGCACGATAAGCACGACCCAGCAGACTCCTGCGACCACGAGGAGCGCCACGGCGGCCGTGTCGTAATCCTTGACCAGCCGGGTGCCGAGTATGGCGGTGCCGGCGACGCCTGTGAGCGCGGCGGGTGATCTGGCCTCGTGGTCGAAACGATCACGCTGGTGCACCACTCGCATGCCCAGCATGACCGCCAGCACCAGCCAGACGGCCACGGCGAACCAGAGCGTGATGGCAGAGAGAATCCCGTGATCACCTGAGTCGAGATCGATCGAGACGATGCCGGAGGCCATGACGATCGCTCCCGATGCGGGCGGGATCGCATCCAGGACCCGATGAATGAAGGACCGTGGGGAGATTGGCGCCGATCCCGCCGGGCGATCCCGACTCGCATCAGGGTGCGGCGACTCGCGATTCATGGCCGTACCTCGATTGGGAACTTCAACGCCCGGAACCTCGGCCCAACCAAAAACCAGTCGCTCGATGGGGATGGTGGAACGCCGCAAGGCACCATTCAGGTTAGGGCGGCACAGTCCGCGATGGCCACAATCACTGAACGACCAATGAACGCCTTCCCGCATCAGCAGCGCGCGGACCCTAGCTTGCGACCAGGCCCGCGCACCCCGCATCATCTCCCAGCCGTTGGTGTGGTGACCTCGAGTGCTTCGGCCGCCCGGACTGCGGCCTCCGGTTCACAGGTCATGGCGGCGGGGAGATAGCACCCACAGGCGCCAGCGACCGGTGGGTCCACGACTCAGCCTGTAAGCGGGGGCAATTGTCTGAGGGGGAAACTTTGCGTCGCCGACCATCAAAGTTCGGACACATGAAACTCTCTGCGGAAGCGGGAGCACAGGAGGTCAGCTCCTCGACGTCGTCGAGGCGACGTCGTACGGCTGGACGCTAACCTCTCGCGGGCCATCTTCGGCCGCGTGTGGGCTATCGTCGATGCTCATCTGTCGCGTTCGTGCGGCCATGATCATTCACACAGCGGATCGCGGGCCAGGTCGTTCACTGCGACGGAACGCGGGAGGCACCACGATCGGTCCCTGCAGTCCAGCCGTGACGCCGAGACCGTCGAACACCGCCGCGAGCAGAAGGTCCAGCATCGTCGCTGGCGGCAGCGGCTGTCAGCGACAGATCCGGCCGCCGTCTACGAAGAGCGTCTGCCCATCCGGCCCGTACGGAGCGCTGGGTTCTCGATCATTCTCCGGGGTCGGCATCGCAGGCGCGGCGTCACCTAGGTGCGGGACAGCAGCGCGAACCCGGCGCTCGGGTCTGTCGGCCCAGCCGAGGACGACGGTCTCGGTCCGCGCCTTTGGTTCGCCCACGCCCCTGGAATGCGCCTACTCTCGGTCATCTCGAGGCGTGCGATCGCTGCTCGGGAAGGCATCGTTCTCCGTTCTGTCGAAGGTCTCGCTCAGCCCGTGGGGCGGCATCAAGTCCCGATGGCTTCCACGCTGGGAACCGACTAGTCACGTGTGATGTGTCTGCGTACCGCGTCGAGGCCGGGTCTCTCGCCTCCGATGTTTCCTGCCCAATTGCTGCCAAGAATGATGAAATCCCTTTCGTTTAACGCTGAAAGGACTTCAACGAGCCGGCGGAAAACCATCGGACAGTCAGTCAGATGCGACATCGTACGCTGGACCGGGCCCTCTAGGCCTCTATCCCGCCCCTAGCATTTGCCTGGGCACTTAGCTCCGGCATGTTGCCGCCTCATCCGATCGATCTGAAGAGAGACTGCATCTGATGGCTGACTCGAACAGTCCAAGGAGTGGGGCGGTCCCCGAAGCGAGCCAGCATGCCGCTGCGGCACCTGCCGGCGGAGGACCCGCAATAGACCCGGTCGCCGTAATCCGCTCTAAGCGGTACATCGGAGCACTTGCGCTCGCGGCGATCGCGGGTATTCCCATTTCAGCCATCGCGTATGGCTTCCTTGCATCGGTCTCTGTGATCCAGCGATTTCTGTTCACCGAGCTACCGAATCAGATGCTCGGTGGCCCCGCACCCGCCTGGTGGCCGCTGCCCTGGTTGGTGCTGTGCGGGCTCTTAGTCGCGTTGACCATCCGATACCTGCCGGGCAATGGCGGACATTCGCCCGCGATGGGCTTTCAAACCGGCGGAGGACCGGCCACCGGACGCGAGCTGCCAGCCATCATCCTTGCTGCCTTAGCCACACTCGGCCTCGGCGCCGTGCTCGGGCCCGAGGCACCCCTGATCGCGATCGGCGGCGGGCTTGGTGCACTGGCTGTCCGCCTGGTGAGGAGGGACGCGCCACCGATGGCCTTGATGATCATGTCGTCGGCTGGCAGCTTCGCGGCAATCAGCACACTGTTCGGCTCCCCCGTGCTCGCTGCGTTCCTGATCATGGAGATCGCGGGGATCAGCGGGATGACGCTGAGCCTGGTGGCGCTGCCAGGTCTGCTGGCCTCAGGCATTGGTGCACTGGTCTTCGTCGGTCTGGACAACTGGACCGGCCTCGGCACCTTCTCCCTCGCGCTGACATCTGTGCCGCCTGCGGTCCCTCCGACTGTGGCCAGTCTGGCTTGGGCGCTAGTCATGGGATTGGTAGCCGCCCTTTTTGGGTGGTTGATTCGCTCTGTCGGATTGTGGCTTCGTCCGATTGTGCACCTGAACCGAGTGTTGGTGACGTCGGCACTCGGCCTGCTCATCGGGTGTGCCGCGATGGTGTATCAGCTGATCTCCGGAAAGAGTTTCACCCAAGTGCTGTTCTCCGGACAGGATGCACTGCCCGAGCTGGTCGCAAACGCCGCCGATTATTCAGTTGCTGTGCTGATTCTGCTCATCGTCTGCAAGGCCTTGGCCTACGGACTCTCGTTGAGCGCGTTTCGTGGAGGCCCGGTCTTTCCCTCGATGTTCATCGGCGCGGCGATCGGAATTGCCGCAAGTGGGCTGCCCGGCATGAATCTTGGCCGCAGGGATCGGCATGGGCATCGGAGCCATGTGCACCGCCATGCTGCGGCTGCCGTTGACCTCGACGCTGCTCGCCGTAGTGCTGATGGGTGTCGACGGGGTGATAGTGACACCGCAGGTCGTGGTGGCTGTGGTCGTCGCCTTCGTGATCACCATTGTGCTCCCGGCTCCGGGTCCTAAGACGCCAGAGCCTGCTTAGTTGTCCTCAACACGTGCCGTCCCGACCACATATCTCCGCCCAGACTGCGTCACCAGCGGTTCATCGGCGATGTGAGCCTCGATGAGCTCGGCGATGAGCTGCGAATCGCTGTAGTTGAGGGCGTGCGCGCCCGGAACACCGACGAGGTCGAGTTGAGCCAGCACGGCTAGGCGGGCGCATTGGCGATGCGGACAAGTGGATGACGCAGACCGGCGATCACATGGCTCAAAGTACGTTCCCGAGATCCCAAATCCGTGGACATGCACCATTACAGGAGCGTCCGCCGCTACGTCCAGGCAGGAGCGATGGAACGCAGGCGAACCATCCGACGCGGACCCATCCCGGCTTCAGTGGAGGTAACTTCCGAGACACCCTCCAGCCTCCCGCTTCAGTCTCGTCAACTAAGTCGTTAGTCAGGACGACGGCCGCGAGAAACGCATGCTGGTCGTTGGCCATCTGCTGCAGTCCTCTTTGTCAGTCAGGCAGGCGTCGATGCACGAACAGCGCGTGGATCACCCAGAGGCCCAATGAAGATGATCGTTAACGCCCACTAAGGCTCGTACGGGATGAACGTGAAGTTCGCGAACACCGACAACATGGTGATGAGATTCCCAGCCAGCGCGCCCAGGCTGCTCCCGAATGCAGACGCCGAAACCGGCCGCAAGCCCGATGATGCCACCGACTAGGTGTCTCCATCCCCAGGTAATGGCGCTCGTTGTGATTCAGTAGTTCGCGCTCTCGATGTAAGACGTTCCCGTGACGATGCCAGGAAGCCCCTGCAGCATCCAGAGCACGCCGCCGATGATGAGCAGGATCCGGCGAGGATAGCTCCTCCGGTTCCCCCGCATGCTGACCTCTTGGCTCATGGCTCCTACTCCTTTTGGTTCAGGGATGCTTAGCGATGATCACCCCGGTCGTCTCGGCGGTCGTTGTGGTCGTCCCGGGCGATCCTCGCGGCGGTCTTGACGACGGCCCACGCCGTTTGCAACGACGCCGCTGCCCATTCACGATCTTGGTGGAGGACGTGCCGAACTGCTTCACCCACCGCGGATGAAGGTGCAAGTTGGTTCCCTAGGATCCCGGGCGTGGATGGTGCCTGGCGACGCCGGCCTACTGCGGAGGGCTATCTGCGTCGGGAGCGGCGTCGCCCGCTTGCATCGGTTGCCGCTGCTGCCCGCGCTTCACCGCGTCGACGATGATCCTGGCCCCGAGGCCTATGATCACGATGCCAGCGATCATCTGACCGGTGACCAGCGCCCGAGCCCCCTCGGTCACGGCCGTAATATCACCGAACCCGACGGTTGAGAACACGGTGACGGTGAAGTACAACGCGTCAGTACGCGTCATCGGCTGGCTGAAAGTGCCAGCAGAGATTGTGCCCATGACGAAATAGGTGCCGGCAAACAGCAGCAGAAACAGTGGAACGCTCGTCGCAAGGGCTCCGACGGCCCGCAACGCCGGATATGCCGCCCTCATGATCGCGCGGACTTGAAAGGCGACTAGTCCAACGAGCGCCAGAAGCCCGACTGCCAACATCCCGATGACCACGCCGATTGAACTGCGGTCCAAGGGCAGCAGGTAATAGATGGCAACCAGCGCGGCCGTAGAGCCCAACGCCCTAAGCAAGGTGACGAATACTCTGCGAAATCCGCGGCGCGCCTCATTGGAAGCTTCAGGATCCGAGCTCGCGCTTGCACTCACCGAGAAAGGCTAACCGGGCCGGTCGAGCTTGTAGACCCGTGGCTTGAAAGATGTCCGGCGCAGATCAGGGCCTCTGGCAAGGCCTCGAAGAATCTGCGGCGTCGGTTGGAATTCTTCCGTTCCGACTCGTGGGCTCCGCCGTCTTCGCCAGCGTGTCGCCTGGCTCCTCGATGTCTCGGACAAGGGTGTCGACATGCTCCCGGCTCAAGGTCGATTGACCAGAGCGCGCATGATCGTAACCTCTTGTGCGTCGGGCGGAAGCGTGCACTTTGCCCCCACAGCGAGGCGTGACTAGCTCACCCGACTCGGGTGATGTCTTGCCGGGGCATTGTGCTTAGTGTCTGAGCTGGCGGTGTGAAGTGACAGCGTTTTCACTCTGATCAACGAGATAGGTCGGTCGTGCTCACGGCATCGGTGCAGGCGCTACGGCCGGAATCCAGGAATGGATTCCGGCTTGTGCTCGCGCAAGAGTGGTTTCGTGAACGGTTCTGGGTCGTTCCAACTGCGTTACTGGTCGCAGGGATGGCCGTCGGGGTAGCAGTCTCGAGGGCCGATTCGATCCCCGGACTTGCCCGGGTCGGAGGGGGCCTACCGGTCAGGGCTGGCTCGGCCGAAGCGCTTCTGGGCATCATCGCGGCGTCGATGCTTACCTTCGTCGGCGTTGTCTTCACGATCACGCTAGTGGCCCTCCAGTTGGCGAGCGCCCAACTTTCTCCACGAGTGATCCGTACATTCGTCCGGTCGGGCATCACGAAGCTTGCCTTTGGGCTGTTCCTCGCCACGTTCGCGTACGCGATCGTCGTCATCGTTGTGGAGGGTGCGTCGTCCAGCGCAGATGTGCTCCGCCTCGCTGTCACGCTCGGGGTTTTGTTTGTGCTGGCGAGCTTGGTCGTCTTTGTCGTCTATGTGACGGCCACTATGCGTCTGCTGCAGGTCAGTTGGGTGGTGACCGCAGTAGCTGATGAGACGCGCCGCGCCATAGGTATCAATCGACCAGTGGCGGCAAGCTATCTGCCAGCCGCGGCACCGCAAGCGGATCAGGACCCACGACTCGTACGCCTGAAAGGGGAGCGAGACGACGGCAAGGGTGGCCAGTTTGGTGTAATTCTGGGGATCGACCGCGGGCGGTTGGTGCAGTTAGGACGGCAGTACGACTGCCTGCTGCAGTTTCTGCCAAAGGTGGGAGAGTATCTCCCGATGGGCGCTGCTCTGGTGGCGGTCCACGGTGGAGACGGCCCGTCCGACGACGCAGTTCGCGGCTGTGTCCACCTCGGTCGGTCACGCACGATGTACCAGGATCCGCTGTACGGAATCCGCCAACTCGTCGATGTTGCCAGCCAGGCCCTGTCGCCGGGGATAAACCAGCCGACCACAGCCGTTGTTGTCATCGACCGTCTAGAGGAGCTGTTGCTGCGGATCGGCCGGCGTCCTCAGCCCACGGGCTTCTTCGTGGATAGCGACGGTGTCGTGCGGCTCATACATCCAGAGCCCACGTGGGCCGAAACTGTCGACCTGGCGTTCACCGAGATCGCGATCTATGGGGCGTCGTCGCCGGCGGTCATGCGACGGCTAGCCGCGGCATACGAGCGTCTGCACCAGTCCATCCCCTTCGACCTGCGCGTAGACATCGCCCGCCATATCGCGCTCCTCGAGCCTCTTGCCAGCGGAGCGATCCAGCCCGAGCATCCCATGGCCACGCCCCGCCCGGATCCCCGAGGACTTGGCTGAGGACGCCGGCCGCCCGGATGACAGACTCGGGCGGTCTGTGCGTGCTGGCCATTGGGCGTGTAAGCTGCCTGCCTTGGCCGCCGTGTCCGGCGCAGCTCGTGGAACCGGAAGCCTTCAGGAAGAGTCACACCGCACCCGTGTCGTCTGGCTCGGCGTGCTCGGAGAGTCCCTGCCCCAACCCGATCGCCGCTGCCACAGTCGAGTCCATTCGTGGCACATGTTCTCGAAATTCGCGGTCGGCGTCATCGTGAAGGTTCTCGACTGGGCGGGGTGTCTCCCCGCCGGTCCTGCCACGGCGCAGGAAGGTGGTCCGTGTGACTCTTCAGCAAAGCCTGATCGACCTCTTCATCGTCAGCCGTGATCGCCGCGCTGACCCCCATCGTGGCGGGACTCCTCTCCCGGCTGCGCGTGCCTCAGGCGGTGATCCTCATCGTCGGGGGGATTTTGGTTGGACCGCAGGTGTTGGGGTGGGCTGACCCGGCCGGCCTTGAACTGGTATCCAACGTCGGTCTCGGGTTCCTCTTCCTCCTGGCAGGCTACGAACTCGAGCTCAGGCTGTTCCGGGAGCGGGCCGGACGGCTGGCATTGACATCCTGGCTCGTGACGCTGTTTGTTGCGATAGGAGTGACCGCCGCCTTGGCGGCGGTCGGCTTCGTCCGTGCGTTCGTCCCGGTCGCGATCGGCTTGACCACGACCGCGCTGGGCACCCTACTACCCATCCTGCGAGACAACCGGATGCTGGGGGGCCGGTTCGGTGCGTTCATCATGGCTGCCGGAGCGGTTGGGGAATTCCTCCCCATCGTGGCCGTTGCGGTCTTCCTCAGTGCCAACGGCGCGTTCCTTGGCTTACTCTCCCTCGTCGTCATCGGGGCCGTTGCGCTGCTACTCACCTTCGTTCCGCGTCTGGTACGCAACGAGAAGATCCAGGGGATCCTCTCCGAGGGTGAGCACGCGACGTCACAGACTACCCTTCGCTGGACCATGGTCCTGCTCTTCGCGCTCCTCGTGATCGCCGCGGATTTCGGGCTCGACGTGGTGCTCGGTGCCTTCCTTGCCGGGGTGGTCTTGCGCCGCTGGGCGCCGGGCGATGTGCACTCCCTAGAGGCCAAGCTCGACGCGGTGGGCTACGGCTTCTTCATCCCGGTCTTCTTTGTCACATCCGGGATGAGCCTCGACCTTCACTCGATCGCCGAGTCACCGGCGCGCCTAATCGTCTTCTTCGTCCTCTTCCTCGTCGTCCGTGGACTCCCCGCCCTGCTGTTCTATCGTCGCGACCTGCCCATGCGTGAGCGGGTCCAGCTGATGCTGCTCACCGCGACCGCCCTGCCGCTGCTCGTCGCGCTGGCCAAAATCGGTCTCGACTCGGGGACGATGCTGCCCGAGAACGCCGCCGCACTCGTCGGGGCGGGTGTGCTCTCGGTCATCGTGTTCCCCGCGGTCGCGGTCAGCCTCGGCCGCTCCGGCGCACGCCCACTCGTCCAGACACCGGAGCACGACGACAACTGACCGCCACCGAGATGGTCGGCTTATGAGGCATTGTCCGCCGAAACCGAGCAGACAAGCTAACTCTGTTGCAGCGGCTCTACGGCGGCTCCTTCGCGTCGACGATGTCCTCTGGAGACAGATACCGCCGGCCGCACCTACGGCCTCGAAGGACCACGCACGCTAACGGATGGCGCGGCATGCACATTTTCGAATTCCGACCCACCTGGCCAGCAGGTCAGCCGTCATTGGTCGGACCATGGGGTTGCGAGTTCTGCGGCTGAGCGGGTCCACTCGATGTCGCAGGATCGGCGGAGTGTGAGCTGAGCGACCCGTCAGGCGTACGCGACCCGGTTGCCTGGTCGGGCCCCTCCTCCACTCCTTCCTCCGGAAGTAGGCTCTTCTGGTCGAGCGTGTACAACAAGGCGAAGGCGGGCACGATCAAGAGCACGGCGAGAACGGCCGCCACAAGCACCGCCGTTATCGTTCCGGCCGGCGCTCCAGCCTGCGATACCGTCAGCGTCTCGGGTAGCAAGTAATCCCACTGGGCAACTCCCCACCCGAGGACGAGCGCCCCAGCCGCAACCACGGCTGCCACCCGCCCCCCTCGACGTGGCCGCCCCCGAAGCAGTACGAGCGCGACAAGCCCCGCAATCGCCGAGACCACGACCAGAGGGAGCGCGCGCGAGGTGAGTCCGTCGAAGATGTACTTCGCATCGCTGCGCACCACGAACAGGCCGACAAGGGCAACGACCCCAGCCACGACGCCCGCTACCACGGCCCGGATGCGGAAGTACGCCACCATCGCGTCGTCGGAGAGCCGCCCGGCGTCCCAGGTGAGAAAGACCGCAGCCACGTACGCCGCAACGCAGACGGCCAGCACACCTACGACGATCGAGGTTGGGTTGACCCAGCTGTTCCACGGATCGCCGGCCTGACCACCAGCCGGCACACGCCCGGAGGCGATCCCTCCGGCGACGGCGCCGAAGCAGTAGGGCACCAGGACCGAAGAGACGGCGAAGATGGCTCCGAAGTGGCGCTGGGCGCGGACCCGAAACACCGCTTTCCGAAAAGCGAAACTGGCGCCGCGTAGCACGATGCCGAACGCCGCGATCGTGAGGGGTACGAACATTGTCAAAGTGATCGAGGCGTACGCCTCGGGGAAGCATGTCCACAAAACGACGAAGACGAAGATCAACCACACATGGTTTGCTTCCCACACCGGGCCGATCGAGTGGTCGATGACTTCGCGCGGCCGCTTTCCACGCTCCGCGCCCCCCGCCGTGAGGTCCCAGAAGCCCGCACCGAAATCTGCTCCCCCGAAGATTGCGTACATCGTGACGGCGGCGAACAGGATGATCGCAGCGGCGGTACTCATCCGGTTGTCACCTTCGGCCTATCGGCAGCTTCCCGCGGCCCGTACGGGGCGTCCGTCTCTTCGAATCCTTCCTGTGCGCGTGCTCGACGGCTCATCCCACGCAACACGAGAATCGTGGTTATGCCTAGCGCCGCGTAAAGGATTACGACCGCAATGAAGGTCATCCAGACACCGGTATTGGCGGTGGCGGCGTCGGCGACCTTCATCATGTTGTAGACAATCCAGGGCTGGCGACCGACCTCGCTCACGATCCAACCTGCTTCCAGGACCACCACGGCGAGGACTCCGGTAACGGCAGCACCACGCAGGAACCATCGGCTTTGAGGCATGTCTCGTCGGAAGATCCACGACGCCCAGTACCACAGCGTGAACAAGAACAGCAGTGTGCCCAGGCCAACCATGATGTCCCAGCAGAGATGGACGACGTTCACCTCCCGGATGCTCGGTCGTGCATCGGCAGGAAAACTATCCAGGCCTTGTACGACCGTGGCCTTGCCAGTGCTCGGATCCGACAACCACGACGCCAAGCCAGGGATGGCAACGCCACCCACCACTTCACCGGAGGCGTTGAGATGGCCGAGCAGGGTCTCGGGCACATCGCTGCCTGTCTGCGGCACCATTTCGATGGCGGCGAACTTCGTCGGCTGGTAGTCGTACACCCACCGAGCCAGCCCGTCGCCGACCCCCATCTGGACGGGTATGGCGATGGCTGCGACCGTGAACGGGATGATGAAGCCGAGCCTGTGGTAGCGGTCCCGTCGCCCCCGCAACATACCCGTGGCGTACACCGACGCGATCAAGAAGCCGCCGACCACGTAGGCCGCGACGATCATGTGCATGGCCATGAACGGCATGGCATCGTTGAAGATCACCCCGACGGGGTCCACGTCGACGACGTTGCCGGAGGAGTCGAGGGTCACGCCCTGAGGAGAGTTCATCCACGCATTGGCGGCAACCACCGAGGCACTGCCGAAGATGCCGGCGATAGGGATCGGGACACCAGTCCAGAAATGCGTCCACGGTTTGAGCCGCCGCCAGCCGTAGATATACATCGAGATGAAGAGGGCTTCGGTGAAGAAGAACAGACCCTCGAACGCGAAGGGTACGCCGAATGCCTCTCCCCATTTCCCCATGAAATGAGGCCAGAGGAGGCCGAACTCGAAGGTGAGGACCGTTCCCGTCACCGCCCCCACCGCGAACGTCACCGCCATGTACTTCGACCAGCGTTGCGCGAGTCGCAGAGCGGCACTGTCGCCGTGTCTGATCCCGCGGTAGTTGGCGATCAGGTCATCGCCGCCCACGACACCCCAAGCGGCACCAAGATGATGTGAAACGTGAGGGTGAACGCCATCTGCGCCCGTGCCCACGGAACCGGGTTCACTTGCATCAAAACGGGACCCAACAGGTCAGCGAAAGTCGGGGTCATGGAGTTGAACCACCTTCGACAATGATGAGACGGCGTGGGGCGATACGGCGTGGGGTGATGTGGTCGTCCATGGCGGCCTTAGGTCTCAGGCGAGCCGCTCTGTGATGTGATCGCCGACCCGCAACGCGTTCGCGATGGCGGTCAGGGAGGGGTTCACGGCGCCGATGCTCGGGAAGAAGCTGGTGTCCACCACGTAGAGGTTGTCCACGTCGTGCGCCTTGCAGTTCACGTCGAGTGCGCTCGCGGCGGGGTCGGTGCCGAAGCGGACCGTGCCTGCCTGGTGTGCTGTCGCGCCGATCGGCATGCTCTTGTGCAGGTACAGGCTCCGGTCCAGCAGATGGTGCTCGTGCATGCCCAGCTGGCTGAGCATTCCGTCGAGTTTGTGGCGCAGTCGCTTGACACCCTCGACGTTGTTCTTCTCGTCAATGCTGAGGTGGATCGCCCCTTCCGCGTCGACCGTGACACGGTTGTCGGCCTGCGGCAGGTCCTCGCCACAGAGCCAGATGTCGACGGCGTGGTGCGCCAGGATCTCGAAGGGGAGGTCCGGAGAGATCTTGCCGGCCCATCGCGGCGCTTGTGCGTGGATCTCCTCGTCGTCAGACTTGCCGAGCATCTGGATCCCGCCGAGCGGGAAGTCCCAGTCGTCGGCCCCCAGATACCAGTCGTTCATCGCCAGCGTCTTCTGGAATCGCGTGGGGTTGGGCTCCCTGGAAACGGCCATCAGGGCGTCGTTGTTGTGCCGCATGTAGTGCCGGCCGACCACTCCGGAGCTGTTGGCCAGCCCGTCCGGGTAGCGGTCGCCGCGAGACTTGAGCAGCAGGGCGGCCGAGTTCACCGCGCCGCAGGCGACGACCACGATGTCGCCGGTGAAGGTGGTCGTCGATCCGTCCTCCAGAAGTGTGACGACCCCGGTGACGCTGCGCCCGGAATCGTCGGTCTCCAGGCGCTGCACATTGGCGCCGGTGACCAAGGTGACGTTGTCTTTCGACAGCACCGGATCCACACAGATGACCTGCGAGTCCGACTTGGCGTTCAGCAGGCACGGGAAGCCATCGACCCGGTCGCAGCGGATGCAGACGCTTGAGCGTGCCGCCCGGCCCGGCTCCACCTCCTGGAGGTTGACTCCAATGGGCAGGTGGAAGGGGTGCAGCCCAAGCTTCTCCAGGTCGTCGCTGAGCTGTTGGATGCGGGGTTCGTGCGACACCGGCGGGTAGGCGTACTGCTTGCTGGCCGGGCCCTCCGTCGGGTCCTCTCCGTGTTCGCCGTGGACCAGGTAGAGGTGCTCCGCCTGGGTGTAGTAGGGCTCCAGGTCGTCGTAGGAGATCGGCCAGGCCGGCGAGATCCCACCATGGTGGCGAAGCTCGCCGAAGTCCTCCGGGCGGAGGCGGAACAGTGCCGCGCCGTAGAACTTGGTGTTCCCGCCGACGTAGTAGTTCACCTCTGGCTGGAACTCGTTGCCGTGCCGGTCATACCAGGTCTCTTGCGCGGTGTACTTCCCGCGTACGAACACCGCCTCGGTCTGCCAGTTGTCGCGCTCCCGTGGCAGGAACGGCCCTCGCTCCAGCCAGAGCACCTTCGCGCCGTTCGTGGCGAGCCGGTGCCCGAGCGTCCCACCCCCGGCTCCCGTCCCGATGATGACAACGTCGTAGTGCTGGTCGTCTGCCATGCCGGATCCCTCCTGGAACGCGGGTTCTCGGGGTCGCCTGCCGCGGCGGCTAGATACCTCAGCATGTCCCGCCTGGACGCCGAGGTCATCACCCGGCGCGGGTGATCACCACCGCAGCCGAGCAGAGTCACCCGCAACGGGTGACGACTCGATCCTCAGTCCGGTGGTTGACTGCGGACAGGTCTGAGCCCGGTCCAGCGGCTGGGCTGCGGCGAGACCCATACCCGTGGAGTCGATCACGCCAAGGAGATAACAATGGCAACGACGATCGAGAGCCAGACCGCGCCTGTACGCGGCCAGCCGGAGAGCACGGGCCAGCGCCCCGCTGACGTCTTCGTCATCTTCGGGATTACCGGCGACCTGGCGAAGGTGATGACGTTCAGATCGCTGTATCGGCTTGAGCGGCGCGGACTCTTGCAGTGCCCGATCGTCGGAGTCGCGGTCAACGACTGGACGCTAGACCAGCTGGTGGAGCGAGCCCGCGAGTCGATCGAAGGCTACTGGGGAGACGATCGATCCCACCATCTTCGACCGTTTCACTGCACGACTGTCGTACGTGCAGGGCGACTTCGGCGACGCAGCGACCTACAAGCGGGTCGCAGAAGCGATCAAGGGCGCCGACAGTCCCGTGTTCTACCTCGAGATCCCACCCTTCCTGTTCGGCACGGTCGTCAAGGGCCTGGCCGAGGCTGACCTGACAACGACGGGGCGTGTCGTGGTGGAGAAGCCGTTCGGAAACGACCAAGCCTCCGCCCACGCCCTGGCCGAGGAACTGCACCAGTACATCGACGAGTCCCAGCTGTACCGGATCGACCACTACCTGGGAAAGATGGGCCTGGAGGAGATCCTCTACCTGCGGTTCGCCAACTCGATGTTCGAGCCGGTCTGGAACCGCAACTACATCGAATGCGTGCAGATCACCATGGCGGAGGACTTCGGCGTCGAGGACCGGGGGCACTTCTACGATCCCGTCGGCGCGCTGCGCGATGTGGTGGTCAACCACCTCATGCAGGTCGTATCCGCCGCCTCCATGGAAATACCCTCTGGACGTGACCCACGAACGATCAAGGACTCCCAGGTCGCGCTGTTCCGCGCGGTCGCCGAGGCTGATCCTGCCAACTACGTCCGTGGCCAGTATGAGGGCTATCTAGGTATCCCTGGCGTCGCCGCCGACTCGGCCACAGAGACCTACGCCGCGCTGCGGCTCGACATCGACAACTGGCGCTGGTCAGGGGTTCCGTTCTTCATCCGCACTGGCAAGCGGCTCCCGGTCACCCAGACGGAGCTCCGCGTTGTCTTCAAGCAGCCGCCGCGGCTTGGCTTCGGCTTGCATGGCGATCGACGACCGGAGCCGGGCCAGCTTGTCGTCAGACTCGATCCATCGACTGGGATCAGACTCAGGGTCGAGGCCCGGCGCGCGGACTCACCCATCCCTGAGACCATCCACCTCGACATGGAGTTTGCGGAAGAGGGCGGGGAAGGGCCAACCCCGTACGAGGTGTTGCTCCACGCCGCGATGGTCGGCCAGATTATGCGGTTCACCCGCCAGGACGGGGTCGAGGAGACGTGGCGGATCATGCAGCCGCTGCTGGACGCGCCGCCCCCGGTACACCCGCTACGCGCCCGGCTCGTGGGGGCCGTCGGCCGCAGATGAGCTGACGGCACAGAGCGGCGGCTGGCACCAGCCCTGGGTGGGCGCAATGAGCGCCAAGGCACCGCGGCAGGAGAAAGTGCAGAGCGCTGCCGCCCCCTCCCCATTCCCGCCGATTGCGGACTATGCGTTCCTGTCGAACTGTCACACCGGTGCCCTGATCGCGCCCGACGGGGCGGTCGACTGGCTCTGCGTCCCGCGCTTCGACGCGCCCAGCGTGTTCGGCTCCCTGCTCGACCGCCAGGCGGGCTACTTCAGGCTCGGGCCGTTCGGGATCAACCACCCCACCGCGCGCGTATACGAGCCTGGAACGAACGTCCTCTCGACGACGTGGAAGACGCCGAGGGGCTGGCTCCTGGTCCGCGATGCCCTGACGATGGGTCCGCGGGAAGGCGAGGACGAGATCACCCCGCACACCCGGCCGCCTGCCGACGACGACGGCGATCACATGCTGGTGCGTACGGTCCGCTGCCTGGATGGCACCGTCGAGATCGAGCTGGTCTGCGAGCCGGTGTTCGACTACGGCCGGTCGCCGGCCGAGTGGACGCTGGTCGATGGCAGTCGGCATTCAGCCGACGCGAGCGGCGCGGGCCAGACGATCAGGCTGCAGACCGATCTCGCGCTCGGCGTCGAGGGCAACCGGGCCCGCGCCCGGCACGTTCTCTCAGCCGGCGAGGAGTGCTACTGCGCACTGTCGTGGGCCGAAGGGCTGGCGGCGCCGGCGGACGTAGCGGAGGCCAGCCGCCGCATCGATGCCACCACGCGGTTCTGGCGCAACTGGCTGGGACGGGCGCGACTGCCTGACCACCGCTGGCGCGACCCGCTACAGCGCTCGGCACTGGCCATCAAGGGCCTGACCTACCTGCCAACCGGCGCCACGGTCGCCGCACTCACCACGTCGCTGCCGGAGACCCCCGGCGGCGAGCGCAACTGGGACTACCGCTACACGTGGATGCGCGACACCACCTTCACGTTGCAGGCGCTGCACTTCCTGAACCTGGACTGGGAGGCCGACGAGTTCATGCAGTTCGTCGCCGACCTCGAGCCGAACCAGGACGGCGCGCTGCAGATCATGTACGGGATCGACGGCCGGCGCGACCTGACCGAGTCCACCCGCGACGACCTGTCCGGCTACGCGGGTGCGCGACCGGTGCGGATCGGCAATGGAGCGTTCGACCAGCGCCAGAACGATGTGTTCGGCGCCGTGCTGGACTCGATCTTGCTGCACGTCCGACGCAGCGACCGGCTGCCGCGGCGGCTATGGCCGATCGTCCAGTCGCAGGCCCAGTGCGCTACCGCGGTATGGCGCGAGCCCGACCAGGGGATCTGGGAGGCGCGCGGCAAGCCCCAGCACTATGTGTCCTCCAAGCTGATGGGCTGGGTCGCCCTGGACCGCGCGTCGAAACTGGCTGAGATCCGCGGCGACCGCGATCTCGCGGCGACCTGGGGGGCCACCGCTGCTGAGATCAAGGACGACATCCTCGCTCATGGCGTCGATAAGCGCGGCGTGCTGCGTCAGCACTACGACACGGATGCGTTGGATGCCTCCACGCTGCTGGCAGCCATCTTCGGATTCCTCCCCCACGACGACAAGCGGCTCCGCGCAAGCGTGCTCGCCATCGCCGACGAGCTGACAGAAAACGGCTTCGTGCTGCGTTACCGCACCGACGAGACCGACGACGGCCTGTCCGGCAAGGAGGGGACCTTCCTCATCTGCTCGTTCTGGCTGGTGTCCGCGCTGGCGATCATCGGTGAGGAGCAGCGTGCTCGTGACCTGATGGAGCGCTTGCTACGGGTCGCCTCGCCGCTCGGACTTTTCGCCGAGGAGTTCGACGTCGACACCGGTCGGCACCTCGGCAACTTTCCGCAGGCGTTCTCCCACCTTGCGCTGATCGAGGCCGCGGCGCGGATCATCGCCGCCGAGCGGATGGCGGAGTTCTCCTGACCGACCGCCCGAGGAGATGTCGCTTGAATGGGAATGAACGGGTGCTGGTTCTTGGTGGCGGGCTTGCTGGCGTGGCCTGTGCTCTCGAGCTGGGTGATGACGGGGTCGAGGTGACGCTGGTTGACCGCAACGACTATCACCAGTTCCAGCCGTTGCTCTACCAGGTGGCCAGCTCCCAGCTGCCCGCCGAGGACATCGCCCGCCCCCACCGGACCATTTTCAGGGAATACCCTTCGGTCGAGGTGGTGACCGCGCAGGTGACCGCCGCGGACCTGTCCGCACGCAGTCTCACGCTCGCCGACGGGAGGACGTTGCAGGGGTCGCACCTGGTGATGGCGGCGGGTGCTCGGCCGAACTTCTTCGGAGTGCCCGGCGCCGCAGAGCACGCCTTTCCGCTGTATTCGGTGGCCGACGCCGAACGCCTGCGGCTGCATCTGCAGGGGCTCCTGCAAGCCGCGATGGACGATGCGGCGTCCCGCGAGCCCGGTTCGATCGATGTAGTCGTCGTGGGGGGCGGGCCGACCGGGGTCGAGACCACCGGAGCGTTGGCCGAGCTGATGCTGGCGCTGCACAAGTCTGGGCGGACTGGCGGTGCCGGGCCAGATCACCCTGGTCGACCTGGGCGACGCCTTGTTGGGGCAGTTCTCCGACAAGGCCCACGAGTACGCGCTGAAGAAGCTGACCGAGGCCGGCGCGGAGGTGCGGCTGGGGGTCGGGGTCACCGCGATCCACCCCGACGGGGTCCAGTTCAACGACGGCAGTGCCATCTCGACCCGGACCGTGGTCTGGGGCGGGGGCGAGTCGGGGTCTGCGGTCGCGCAGGCCGCCGGACCCTCCCCAGGTCGCGGTGGTCGCCTCGACGTCCGCCCGGACCTCACGGTGGCCGGCTACCCGGGTGTCTACGCCGTGGGAGACGTCGCGAACATTCCGTCCGGTGAGGACGGGAGCAGCGCTGCCCCAGCTGGGCTCGGTGGCCCAGCAGTCGGGGAAGTGGGCCGGGCAGAACATTCTCCGTGAGCTGCACGGAGAGCCCACCAAACCCTTTGTCTACAAGGACAAGGGCATCATGGCGATGATCGGCCGCAACGCGGCCGTTGCCGAGGTCGGCAAGCATCACCATCAGGTGGAGGGCCCGGTCGCCTTCGCCGCCTGGCTCGGCGTACACGCCATGTTGCTCAGCGGCGTGCACAGCAAGACTGACGCATTCCTCACCTGGGCCTGGGACTATTTCGACCGCGACCACGCGGCCACCATCGAGGCAACGGCAGCAACGCCGGAACGGCTTGCCTGGGCCGACCACGGCGAGGACATGCCGCACATCGTGCTGGACCGGCCGCAGGAGGCCACGAGCACCAGCACTGAAACCGCTTGAGGACGCCGGAACCCAAGACATGGCGTCGAGAGCCGAGAGCCGGGTCGTCAACCTGGCTGGGCTGGTCCAGGGCATCACCTTGGTGACGTTCCCCGCAGCCAGTTCAATCTTCACCGACCCACCGAATACGACCTCAGCAACACCCAATACGGCGCCATGTTCATACCCCAGGTGGTGACCGCCATCATCACCTCACTCCTGGGCGCCCGGTTGGCCCAGCGGTTCGGCCTGGCTGGTCTGGGCTGCTCCGCACTCCTTCCGCTGACGATCAGCCTCGGCCAGAACAGCCTGGTCACAATGTCGGCAGCGGTCGCCGGCGGGGTGATCGCGTTTTACCAGGTCGGCTACGGAATCGCCGCATTCGGTGTCGGCCCGCTCGTCGACCGCGGAGTCAGCCTGTCAGCGCTGTACGGCTGGACTGCGGTCGCCGCTGCCGCCATGGCCGTGCTGTCCTTCGCGGTCGCAGCACGTCAAGCCTCTCCGCGGGAGCTGCACCCACGGCCTCGCGGGCCACGGACAGCCAGCAGATTCGGGAGGCTAGGCCATGAACGTCGAACAGTCGCCGCGCTACAGACCACCATCGGGTGACCAGTTCGCGATCGCGTACGCCGACGCGCAGGTGCAGATCAGCCAGGTTGGCGCCACCTTGCGTAACTTCACTGTCGGCGGGCGGAATGTGATCGACGGTTTCGCAATCGATGAGCGTGCGACGGACGGACGCGGGCAGGTGCTCGCACCGTGGCCCAACCGGCTCACCGACGGCCGTTATCGCTATAGGGATCGGGACTGTCAGGCGCCGCTCAACGAGGTCAGCCGGCACACGGCGATCCATGGGCTGGTGCGCTGGTTGGACTGGTCTCTGGTCGCACACGACCCAACCTCGGTCACGCTCTCGTGCGCCGTGCGACCCCAACCCGGATACGAGTGGCAACTCGACCTCCAGATCACCTATGCCCTGGGTCAGGCGGGTCTTGTCGTGACGTGCCAGGCGGTCAACGTCGACAGGGAACCAGCCCCGTTCGGCGTCGGGTTTCATCCCTACCTCACCCTTGGCACGGCCTCCGTGGACGGGCTGACGCTGACCGTGCCGGCGACCACCCGCCTCAAGCCGGCCAGTCCGGCCGGTGGCCGGTCATGGCCCAGGTCGCCGCAACGCCGCAGGACTTCAGCCGCCCCCGCCGGATCGGGTCGACCCAGCTTGACACCGCCTTCGGCAGCCTGGTTCGCGGCGACGACGGGCGTGCCGTCGCCCGACTGCAGGACCCGGACAGCGGCCGGTCCCTCCACCTGTGGGTCGATGACTCCTACCGCTACCTGATGGTCTATACCGCAGACCAAGTGTCGCGGCCCGAGCGACGCCGAGCCGCCGTGGCCATCGAACCAATGACCTGCCCGCCAGACGCATTCCGCACCGGCGCCGACCTCATCGAGCTGGAGCCAGGAGATTCCTGGCAGGGAAGTTGGGGCCTGGCAAGCGATCCGTCCTGAACCACCGCGTGCGGCGCAAGTCAAGAGCGGCAGCGGCAACGGGATCCGTCGCTGCGCTTCGCCGTCAGCGCTCGGAGACTCGGATCGTCCGCGCTGGTTTGGCGAGATCCAGGCCGTCGTTAGCAGGGTGTTAGCGGTAGAGGACTCAGTTGAACAAGGCGGAGACCCCGAAGGCTATGGCCAGAAACAGCAACATCCGCCCGAGGAGGACGGCGACGCCAAACGAGATGACCGACATCCGGGTCGCGGGTACGGCGAGGGTCACCGCGTACAGCGGCGGAATATAGACGCAGGCGGAGAGGAAGACGATCAACACTCCCCACCAACGTTTGCCCAAGAACCCCACCATGCGGTCCGACCAGGCTCGCAGCCTTGTCCGAAAGCGGCCGGCCGGCTTGCGCGGGCGCTCGCGTAGCCGCCGCACCAGACGGGAATTGCCGCCCCGGCGCAGGGCGAGCACCATGCCGACCTTGCCGATGGTCTGCCCGATGGCACAGCCGACCGCTGTCGTGACCTCCGCGGCGAACCCACCGACCTGAGATGCCACGATGTAGATCTCGCTGTTGAAGATCGGCACCAACGAGGACAAGACGCCGTACGCGATCGAGACGACGAACTCGATCAGCAGGCGCCAGCTCACGCCGACACCTACAGGACGCCCCTGTCAACAAGACGCTGAGACTGGTTACGTCTGCGCCTCAGAGTCACTAGGCTGCAATCCGGCCGCGATAAGGGCCGCCGACACACGGATCCTGCGGACGAGGCCGCGACGGCGTCGAAACCGACAGCTTCGATCGGCGACGCTCTTGGAGCTCTGGCATAGGCGATTCTTTCGCTCATCCGCCCTCGAAGACACCGGATAGGTAGGAGAGACGTGACGGATCCTTCCACCAACGCGCACCATGAGATCCGTTCCTCGAAACAGAAGGCTCATCAGTCATCTGCGGCCCTATTCACAGCTGCATCCACTCCAATCATCACAGGGGATCTGGGCCGCCGCGATGCGATCCGTCCTGAGCGACGGCGAGCGGGCCCCAATAGAGAGCCAAGTCCGCGCGACATCGCCCGCTGCGGGTAGGCGCGGATGGGACTGCGGCGCGATAATTACTGCGGCGCCTGGCCGGTCATGGAATGCGACAGATCGAGGCGATAACATGTCGGAGGTTGTGAGAGAGCGAGAGGCAAGCGGGGCTACTTTCGCGGCCGTCGTGATCATGATCAGTGGAGGCTTCGGTATTATCGAAGGCCACTCTCTCGTAGCCAGGCGAACTTACTTATTGCATGCCCGTCTGGGTTCTGCTGGTCAGCCTTGCGATCCTCTTCGACCACCCAATTAGCCACGACAGCCATCCCGTCCGGGGAGTCGAACACCCACTGGCCCGCGTCAACGCACTGGATACCTCTCGATGGAGGACTCATGGCCACGAGCATCGTCAGCAGCGAGATCAGCGTCGAGGACCGCCAGGCGATCGGCGAACGGGCACGTGAGAGATACGCCGCTCTCAGCTCAGGCTGACTGGGAGCCGGCGGCCGGGCGGCCCGACCCGGTTGAGCTCCTGATCGAGCAGAACGCCACCCGGGAGGCCGATCTGGTACCGGTGAGGCACGGCCGGATGACGGTGTCGCCGTTCACCTTCTACCGCGGCGCGGCGAAGGTGATGGCGACCGATCTCGCCACCACGCCGATGGCCGGCCTGGTGGTGCAGCTCTGCGGCGACGCCCACCTGTCCAACTTCGGCGGCTTCGCCTCACCGGAGCGGGAGCTGCTATTCGGCCTGAACGACTTCGACGAGACCCTGCCTGGACCGTTCGAGTACGACCTCAAGCGGATGGCCGCCAGCTTCACGATCGCAGCCCGCAACAACGGCTTCACCCCCGCCGACGCGCGAGCGGTGACCGTCGAGTCGGTCAAGGCCTACCGGTTAGGGATGGCCGAGTTCGCCGCGATGCGCACACTAGACATCTGGTACGCGCACATGACCGAACACGACATCCAAGACGCGATGCGGGCGGTCGAAGAAGCCTCGGTCGCCGGCGCGAAACCGCGCAAAGGCAAGAAGAAGAAGAAGAAACAGGGCGCCTCGAAGGACGGCAAGGACGAGTCCGCCCTGATCGCCAAAGCGCACAAGAGATGGAACAAGACGCTCCGCAAGGCCCACACCCGCGACAGCCTCGACGCATTGACCAAGTTCGCCGAAGTCGTCGACGGTCGCCATCGCATCGTCAGCCAACCACCCGTCATCATCCCCCTGCGAGACCTGGCGGCCAGCTACGAGATGACACCCGAGCAGGCCCGGAACGCGGTCGAGGAGCAGTTCCGCGTCTATCAAGGCCACCCTCAGCAACAACCGCCGACAACTCCTGGACAGATTCACCATCGTCGACATGGCACGCAAGGTGGTCGGCGTCGGCAGCGTCGGCACCCGAGCGTTCATCGTGCTGCTGCAAGGCCGCGACAGCGCCGATCCCCTGTTCCTCCAGCTCAAGGAGGCCACTAGCTCGGTCCTCGAGGACCACCTTCCCAAGAGCCGCTACGCCACTCCCGGCCAGCGCGTGGTGGAAGGTCAGCGGTTGATGCAGGCCGCCTCCGACATCTTCCTCGGCTGGACCAGAGGAGCATTCCAAGCCAACCGGCACTACTACTGGCGCCAGCTACGCGACATGAAAGGCTCCGCGCCGGTCGAGCGTATGTCACCGTTCGGCATGACGTTCTACGCCCGAATGTGCGGCTGGACTCTTGCCCGCGCCCACGCCCGATCCGGCGACCCCATCGCGATTGCCGAATACCTCGGCACCGACGGCACCTTCGATAACGCCATCGCTGATTTCTCCGCCCGCTACGCCGACCAGAACCAACGCGACTACGACACCTTCGTCAAAGCCATAGCCGACGGCCGAATCCAAGCCGTCACCGGGATCTGAGCCAACACCTCGACTGCACAACCACGGTCCAGTGTCCCGCCAGCCGAGGACGAACGGGCGGGCGTCAGCACGCTGACGAGGAACTGAGCGGACTTGGTCGGCGAGTTGGGCAACCAAGTGTGATCGGGCCTCCAGGTATGTCCCCATCGGGGGGCTGCGACAATCCGGTCGGGAATGCCGGGCAGCCACGGCAGCGGACCGGTCTCGACCGTGGAGCAGGCTGGTGTCGTGCAGGTGCCAGTCCAGCACGGCGCCTCGGTCGTCAGCGCTGCTCAACTCCCTGGCGTCGCAGCGGCAGGCAGGCGTTCGAGCGGTCGCCGCGGTCCATGGCGAGGAGGAGTAGGTGGGCATGCAGGGTTGGCCATACCGGCGGGCTCGTCGGTTAGCCCGGGCACCAACTGGTTGGCTGAGGCCTCCACGTATGCCGCGCTGCTCGTCGACACCGATGTGGATCCGCGCGTGATCATGCGAATCCTTCGGCATGCCGACCAGGCGGTCACGATGGAGATCTACGCAAACGCGAGCTCGGCCGCCACACGCTGAGGCGTTGCGGCGACTTGGAGACAGCTTGCACCGACGTGCTGCTGTACTTGCAGCTCAACGGCCTCGGTCCAGAATCCTGAGTAGCTAGCTGACCAGGCGTTCTGCTGTCGGGGTGACAGGATTTGAACCTGCGACCTCTTCGTCCCGAACTCCGCGCAATAGCCGCAGGAAGCCTTGTTTACGCTGGCCCGCATGCATCTGGATGAAGCCGAATGTGTTAGATCGTGCGGTCGTTGCTGTACTTCGCTGCTGTACTGACCTTCGGGTCCGTAGGTTCGGGCAGCCGCTCCGTGCGCCTGTGCGACGGTTCCTCGTAGGTTGGCGGCGACAGCTGCCGGGTGAACCCAGTCGTTCGGCCGACGCGAATTGCTGTCAGGCCTGCGCATTACGAGTCGTAAGCAGGAAGTCCACGCAGTATCAGGTCCGCCCCGGTTTGGTTGACGCTCGGGGTTGATGGTGTTCAGGCCGCGTCTGCGGTCGTGTAGATCATCTCAAACTCGACGGGGTGAGCTTGCCGAGGGCCCGTTGGCGTCGTCGCCGGTTGTACTTGGTTTCGATCCAGGTGACGATCGCGAGGCGGAGTTCTTCGCGGGTCTCCCAGCGTCGCGGTGTCGAGCACGTTCTTCTGCAGCAGGCTGAAGAACGACTCCATGGCGGCGTTGTCGCCGGCCGCGCCGACGCGGCCCATGGAGCCGACGAGATCGTTGTTGTCGAGCAGTCGGCGGACCTTCTTGGAACCGAACTGGCTGCCGCGGTCCGAGTGCAGAATCGTCCCTGCCGGGCTCCCCAGCGCGATGGCGTTGCGGATCGCGGACGCGGCCAGTCGTCATCCGACAAGACCCGTCTGGTTCCTCTCGGCTTGACGTATTCCGATATGGGAATATGATGGCTGCCATGGCACGAGCAGCGACGACGTCGGACGTCGTTCAACGCGATCGCCGAGCCGCAGCGCCGGGACATCCTGGCGCTGCTGCGGGCGGGTGAGCGGCCGGTGACCGACCTGGCCCAGGAGCTGGGGATGAGCCAGCCGGGGGCGTCCAAGCACCTGCGGGTGCTCCGGGAGGTGGGGCTGGTGCGGGTCCGCGAGGCGGGCAAGCAGCGCCTCTACGGCCTGGACGCCCGCGGGCTGCGGCCGGTCCACGAGTGGGTCGGCGGATTCGAGCGGTTCTGGAACGAGAGTTTCGACCGGCTGGACGCCTACGTGCAGGACCTCAAGCAGACACGGCAGGAGGAATGACCGATGGCAGGGGCAAGGGACGAGAGCGCGGGCGGAGCCGGCGACGGCCGACCGGGAGATCGTGATCTCCCGGGTCATCGACGCCCCGCGGGAGCTGGTGTTCGAGGCGTTCACCGAGGTCCGGCACCTGTCGCGGTGGTGGGGGCCGGAGGGGTTCACCACCACCACGCGGTCCTTCGAGTTCCGCGAGGGCGGAGAGTGGGACTTCGTGATGCACGGGCCGGACGGGACCGACTACTCCGAGTGGATCACCTGGACCGAGATCGTCCCACCGGAGCGGATCGCGCTGCTGCACGGTGAGTCCCGCGACGACCCGAACGCCTTCGAGTCGATCCTGGCCTTCGCGCCGCGACGGCGCGGCGACCCGGATCGTGATGCGCACGGTCTTCCCCACCAAAGAACTGCGCGACGAGGCGGTGGAGAAGTACCACGCGATCGAGGGCGGCGAGCAGACGCTGAGCAACCTGGCGGCCTACGTCGCCGAGATCGCCCAGAAGGGAGTGGAGGGCTGATGGCCGGGAAGGTGTTCTTCAGCGTGTCGATGTCGCTGGACGGCTTCAGCGCGCCCGAGTCATGGAGGCTCTCGCCACGCCCGAGCAGCGGGACGACCCGAGGTGGAGCGCTGGATGGCGCAGTGGATGGAACTGCAGCCGTGGATCTTCCCGCAGCGGTTCTTCCGGGAGAACCTCAAGCTCGGCGAGGGCGGCGAGGAAGGGCGCGACAACGACATCGCCCGGGAGACGTTCGAGCGCACCGGCGCGAGCGTCATGGGCAAGCGCATGTTCGACGCTCGGCGAGCAGGCATGGCCGCAGGAGGCGCCCTTCCACACCCCGGTCTTCGTCGTGACGCACGAGAAGCGTGACCCCTGGGAGCGGCCGGGCGGGACCACGTTCCACTTCGTCAACGACGGCATCGAGCGCGCGCTCGACCAGGCCCGCGAGGCCGCCGGCGACCGCGACGTCCGCATCGCCGGCGGCGGCGAGACGATCCTGGAGTACCTGAACGCCGGCCTGGTCGACGAGTTCTCGATCGCGCTCTCACCGGTGCTGTTCGGCGCCGGCACCCGCCTGTTCGACGGCGTGGACGCGTCCAGCGTCGCGCTGGAGCCGGTCCGTTCGGAGCCGTCGTCGCGGGTGACGCACCTGACCTACGCCGTGCACCCACGGTAGCCGCGCCACCACTCCACCCAGCGACCCGAGCACCCAGGGTGGCCACTGGACTCCTTAAGGGCCCGGCTCCCGCTCCCCACCCTAATGAGGTTGGAGGGTGGGTCCGCCTAGCCTGACTGGATTCACCGACTCGAAGGCGACGGCGGCGCGGCATCCCCGCACCACGCTCACCAAGAGCACGTCGGGTAAGGGTGGTGGCAAGGCGTACCGCAGCGCCATCACTGGCCGCTATGTCACGAAGGGAACCGCTCAGCGGCACCCGGGAACGACGGTGACGGAGAACGGCTAGCCGTTACATGAGCCGTGGGTGGTGCAGCGGTACCATCCACGGCTCGGTGCGGAGGGGACCCTGACATCGCTGCGCGCCAGGACTCGTCGGGCGAACCACACTCTCTAGACAGCAGCTGGACGGGATATTAGCGGGCGGGTGCGGCCGGCCCGTTCGGACGCCGTTCGGGTGTTTGGTATGGGCGTTCTCTGTTGTCGTGCCAGCGGCTAAGTGCAGTGCGTGCTGCCTGTCGCTCGTCGGCCCTGGCATCTGCTGGCGGATATGTGGCATGTGCGATATCTCGGTCGAGGCGTTGTTTCCATAGGTCCGCGGCCGCCTCGAGTTGGGTTCCTCCGGTTGGCCGTGGGTCTTGGGGGTCGATGCCGCGGGCGGCCCGCCACACGGCGATGTCGGCGATGAGTGCGGTGCTCGGGTGGCTGCCCGGCGGAACCCAGACTGGCTGATCGTCGGCTCGGGTTGCGAGGTCTCTAATCTGGCCGGCGAGGTCGGCGACGTGTTGTGCTCGCTTGGCCAGGTAGTTACCCCAGGCGGGATGGGCCTGAATCGCGTGTGGAATCTGTGGGAGCCAGGGCAGCGGTCCTACTTCGGGTGTCGGGAGTGCTGTGAGGCGCCAGTAGAGGACGGCGGCCATGTCTCCTGCGGTAGAGAGATCGCGACCGCTGGCGGCTTCCTGTAGGTGGCGGAGTGGATGCTGGCCGGTTTCGGCGGCGAGGTCGATCAGGTGAGCCCGGAGCGTAGGCCAGGCGGGTTCGTCGGTGAGGCCGGGCACGTACTTGTCGACGCGGTCAAGTTCGGCCAGGGTTCGTGATCCGACAAGTTGTTCGGCGGCGACGTGGAGGCTATCGGTGTAGCGCTGCACTGCCTGGAGGAGCCGGGCGGCTGGGTCGTTGAGCTGCCGCAGCAGGCTGCTGGCGGAGATAGGCGCGTCGTCGCGCGCCAGGATCTGCTGCAGAGTCTCGGTCGGGGTGCGCGGTGAGATGGTGTCGGGTCGGATGAGGCTGTGGGGGTCGCCGTCGCCGACGACTTGGAGGTAGAGGTGGTTGGCGTGCCGGCCGCGGGTCAGCATCGTGTAGAGCTGTGGTCGGGATTCCTGCCCGGTGATCAGTCCGTGCATGGTGTCGGCGGAGACGCCTTGGGCGCCGTGGATGGTGGTGGCGTAACCGAGTCCGGTTGAGGTCGTGACGTAATTCGCGGGGAGCTGGCACGTGAGCTGGCTGCGGCTGTGCCGGACGGTGAGTCCACCGCTGCGGTCGATGTGGGTGATGGTCCAGCGGTCGCCGTTCTTGACCCAGTCGGTGGCTGAGAGTCGGAGGCGGCGATCGTTGCGTGCGGGTGATGATCATGTCGCCGACACTCGCCCGGTTTCCGTCCCCCAGACGCACTTCTTGCCCGGCCGGGTCGTTGCCGAGGCGATGATCACGGGCTCGGCGGTTGAGGTCGGCGACCAACTGGCGGGTGGGGGCGAGCATGATCGCGTCGAGTCCGGCCGATCGATCTTGAACCCAAGCGGCGAAGGCATCTTCGGTGATCTTGGCGAGATCACCGACATGAACCCGGCCGTGATCGAGATAGAACTCGAGTGCGCTGGGATCGCCTTCCCGCAGGGTGAGCGAGGCTTGTGCTTCGGCCGGGTCGGTGAAGCGGTGTAGCTCGGTGAGCTGCAGGGCGCTGTGAATGTTCTTGATGTCGCGGAGGATGCCGCCAGCACCGATCGCGGCGAGTTGTTGATCATCACCGATCAGCCGGACAATCGCGCCGCGACTGATGGCGAACTGGACTGCGGTGTCGAGGGAGAGGGTGTCGGCCATGCCGGCCTCGTCGATGATGATCAACGTCGCCGGTCCGACCCCCGTCGCCCAGTCCGGGAGATCGCCGTTTCGTAGCGACCAGGTCAGTTTGGCCAAAGTGTCGGTGCGAATGCCGGTTTGTTCGCCAAGAACAGCGGCTGCGGCCGCGGACGGGGCGAGGCCGAGCACCTGGCCGCCGTCTTCGGCCCAGGCCACGGTGAGGGCACGCATGGCGGTGGTCTTCCCGGCGCCGGCCGGCGCGATCGCCAGCTGCAGCCGTGCACCAGAGGTGCACATCTGCCGGACCAGCGAAGCCTGCCCAGCATCCAGGGCGGTGCCGTTGGCGGCCGTTTCCAGCAGGGCAAGATCGACGACGCTGCGGTCGAGGACGGTTCCGTCGCGGATGCCGGCGACGGTGAGGAGGCGTTGCTCGGCATCCAGGATGCGCTGGGAGGTGTAAAGGTCGGCACCGGCGATGGTGTAAACCGAGGATCCGTCGACCCGCCGCAGCGCACCCGGTTCCTCGATGCCGTCCGGTGGTTCGGCCAGGGCTACTGAGCGGTGCTGGAGGACCTCATCAACGAGGAGATCCACCAGCGTGTTCGCCTGCTCGGCACCCATGTCGACGGTGCGGACGTGGCGTTGGGCTTCGGCATGGACGTGCCACATCTGCCAGGTCGACCGGGTCTGCTCCATGGCGGCCAGCACCCGGTCGGCGGTCTGCGCGACCCAGTAGGCGTCGGCCATGCGCGGGGCTTCTGCGGCGGGGGTAAGGGCGGTCGCGACCATCGAGGCGACGGCGCTGCGGCCACCGAGGACCGCTGAGGCTTCGTTCATCCAGGTGGTGCGCTGCTCGGCGAGTGATCGAGGTTCGTGTTTGGCGTCGCGGGTCTCCAACGTTGCCTGCTGGGCCAGCTGCAGCGCTTCGACCGGTGTCGGTGGTCGGCCATGATCATGCTGGAATTGGATGGCGAGCTCGCCACGGCGGAGGTTGATATGGGCCCGCCGGGTCGACCACCGCTCATTTAATCGGGGGTCGATACCGACAATTTCCCTAATCGGCCGCTTGCCCGGATCCGAGCCGGGCCGTGCAGCGAACCGCAGGCCCAGCCCGTCGCGGAGGTGCTGCTTCAGGGAGGTGTTGTAGGTCTCCGAGCGGCAACCTTGGCCTTGAACAACACCCGGCCGTCGATCGACAGCCAGCGCCCATCCAGGATCTGCACCTTGTTCACCACCGCGACATGGGTGTGCAGATCCGGGTCGCCGGCACGGCTGT
>CAWEHO010000029.1:0-33227 GCA_963808905.1 uncultured Actinomycetota bacterium | reverse complement strand
ACCGGGCCGTCATGGAGATGTACCGGGCACGGAGCGGTGGTCGGGCACCTCGTGTGCTCATCAATAGCTTTGACGGCGATGAGGCTCTCAGCCTTCGCCTCTGCAGACGGTGAAGGCTTGGCCGCTGTGTTGCTCGACGACGACGGTCTCCGGTTCATAGGACACCAGCCGCGCGCACGTTGAGGCCGCGGTCGCCGTGATGCTCCCCGTCTAAGGTGCTTTGCA
Organism: uncultured Actinomycetota bacterium; assembly: GCA_963808905.1. Lineage (GTDB taxonomy): Bacteria > Actinomycetota > Actinomycetes > Propionibacteriales > Propionibacteriaceae > Microlunatus. The sequence continues at coordinate 33,002 of CAWEHO010000029.1, read as the reverse complement.
GGATCAACCTCTGCCGAAACGTATGGTCCAGGATTGTGGTCGCCAGCCGGCAGGATCTGTCCGACCGGCAGACGTGCTGATGTTCTCCCGGGCACCGCACGACGCTTCCAACCGGATACCGATCCGAGTCCGATGAAAGGCCGTGATGTCGCTGCGGCATACCCACAACGGAGCAGACTAGTGTGTCGGTGCTGGCTCAACCAATTCTCTCTGACCGGCCATGGGAGTAGGCATGCTGAACAAGAACCTTGCCATGGCCCTCGGGGCCTTGACGGGTCTGGTCGGCCTGGCAGCGATGACTCGACTCGCATCGGGGGCTTTCAGCAATGGGATGTCGACCTTCGCTTGGGCGGCGATCCTGTCGGCCATGCTGCCGTGGATCGCGTACGCGGCATGGCGCGGCCGCCATGGTCATCTCAGTCGGCGAGGCGCCCTCGCGGTGCTCCTGCTGGATCTCATCGGGTGTCTCCTGGTGTGGCTATTCGTGCTTGGCCCCGTTGTTGCGCTGGCCTGCTCCCTTGCCGCGTTCGTGGTTATCTGGGTCAGCGACTGGCCGCCGCGCCGTGCGATCGGCGAGGAGCGGTTCGTCCGCATCGAGGAGCTGCGCAGCGCGGATGACTCCTGACCTGACAGCGGCTCGCGCAGGGAACTCGCTACGCCCAAGTAGAGTGGATCATTGTGGCCGGATCCGACTTCTCAGTTGCGCTCGCTGACCTTGATAAGGCACTGAGCTCGATTGAGGCTGTCGTCGATCCCGATCGCAAGCGTGCCGAGATCGCCGAGTTGGAGCAGCAGGTGGCAGCTCCCGATCTGTGGGACGACCCAGACAATGCGCAGCGGGTGACATCGCGGCTGTCGGCTTTGCAGGCCGAAGTGGATCGAGTGGTCGGGCTGCGAGCTCAGCTGGACGATCTTGGCGTGCTCGTGCAGCTTGGGCAGGAAGAGGGAGATCAAGCCAGCCTTGCCGAGTCAGCCGATGTGCTCGCCTCGCTGCAGAAGGCGGTCGAGATCCTTGAAGTACGCACGCTGCTGTCTGGTGAGTACGACAAGCGCGAGGCGCTCGTCACAATCCGGTCCGAAGCCGGCGGCGTCGACGCAGCCGACTTCGCCGCCATGCTGCTGCGGATGTACTTGCGCTGGGCCGAACGCCATCGCTTCTCAACCGAGGTATATGACACCTCCTACGCTGAGGAAGCGGGCATCAAGTCCGCCACATTCCAGGTAAAGGCGCCCTTCGCGTACGGAACACTGTCCTCAGAGCAGGGCACGCATCGCCTGGTGCGGATCTCGCCATTCGACAACCAGGGTCGCCGCCAGACGTCATTCGCGGGGGTGGAAGTGCTGCCGGTGACCGAGGCAGCCGATCACATTAGCGTTCCCGAAGCCGATCTGCGCATTGACGTGTTCCGCTCCTCAGGGCCTGGTGGGCAAAGCGTCAACACCACCGATTCCGCCGTACGCATCACCCATCTACCGACCGGCATCGTGGTTTCCTGCCAGAACGAGAAGTCCCAGCTGCAGAACAAGGCAGCCGCGCTTCGGGTGTTGCAATCGCGGCTCTTGGAGCGGGCGAGACAAGAACGCGAGGCACAGCTCAATGCGCTCAAGGGTGACGGTGGCAACAGCTGGGGCTCCCAGATGCGGTCCTACGTGCTGCACCCCTACCAGATGGTGAAGGACTTGCGGACCGAGTACGAGGTCTCCTCGCCGGACGCGGTATTCGACGGCGACATCGACGGCTTCATTGAGTCCGGCATCCGCTGGCGCAGGACGCGGGAGGTCGCAGCACGTTGAGTTTTGCGGTTTGCTCCCTCCCTCCGCCACCGCCTCGGAACCCGTCTACTTCTCTCGCTCGCACGACTTCTCTCTTCAGCACAGCGCGCGCAGCCTTGCTGCGCGCGTATCGAATGACGGGCTCGGGCCGGTGACCGGTGCCATTATCGGAGCCTCACCTAGACTCGTGCTGGCCGTCTGACGTCCGCAAGGCGTCGGAGCTGTCTATCTCGGGGGAAGCAAGACACCGTGATTCGGTTTGAGAGCGTAACGAAAACCTACGACGGTCAGCGCCGCGCAGCGCTCGACAACATCAATGTTGACATCGACAAGGGGGAGTTCGTCTTCTTGGTTGGGGCCTCAGGTTCTGGCAAGTCGACGTTCCTCAGACTGATTTTGCGCGAGCAGCGCCCGAGCAAGGGCAAGGTGTTCGTCGCCGGCCGTGAGCTCAACAAGCTGCACAGCTGGAAAATCCCAGCGATGCGCCGCCAGATCGGCACCGTCTTCCAGGATTTCAGGCTGCTGCCGAACAAGACCGTGACCGACAATGTCGCGTTCGCGCTGCAGGTCATCGGCAAGCCTGCCTCGACCATCAAACGGGTGGTCCCGGAGGTGCTTGAACTCGTGGGGCTGGGTGGCAAGGGCGAGCGGCTGCCCGAGGAGCTGTCTGGTGGCGAGCAGCAGCGCGTCGCAATCGCGCGCGCATTCGTCAATCGACCGATGATCCTGATCGCAGATGAGCCGACGGGGAACCTCGACCCTGCCACCAGTGTCGGCATCATGAAGCTGCTCGATCGGATCAACCGCGCCGACACAACGGTTCTGATGGCGACGCACGACTCGACCATCGTCGACCAGATGCGCAAGCGGGTGATCGAACTCGACGACGGGGAAGTCGTCCGAGACCAAAGCAGAGGCGTGTACGGCTACCAGTGAGTCCGAAGCAGCTGAACAACGTGAGGTCCCGGGCAGCTCACGACCGGTATCAGCCGAGTTATTGGGGATATTTGATGCGTTTCCGCCACATCTTGTCTGAAACCCGCGCCGGGCTTCGACAGAACCTCACCATGACCCTGGCGGTCATCATGACCATGTGGGTGTCGCTGTCGTTGTTCGGCGCCGGACTGCTGGCGAGCCAGCAGGTCGACCTCATGAAGGGCCGGTGGTACGACAAGATCGAGATTTCCATCTTCCTGTGCGCCAAGGACACGCGCGGCGACCAGTGTGACCCAGGTCAGGAGGTCACCCAGGGGCAGAAGGACGAGATCCGTCGAACGCTGGAGGCCAATCCCGAGGTTGCGCCGGGCGGAATCTACTTCGAGACCAAGCAAGAGGCGTATGCGGAGTTCCAGAGAGCGTACGAGGGCAGCCCGATCCAGGACTCGCTGGCCGTCGACCAGATGCAGGAATCCTTCCGCGTCAAGCTCAAGAATCCCGAGGAGTACCAGGGTGTGGTGAGCTCGGTGGTCGGACTCAAGGGGGTCCAGAAGGTACAGGATCTGCACCAGCTGCTGGATCCCTTCTTCCGAGCTCTCAACGTGCTCCAGTGGTCCACCGCTGGAGCGTCCGCGCTGCTGCTGCTCGCCTCGGCCTTGCAGATTGGCAACACGATCCGATTGGCGACCTTCGCTCGGCGCCGGGAGATTGGCATCATGCGCTTGGTCGGCGCAAGCAACTTCTACATCACCATGCCGTTCTTGCTGGGAGCGGTGATCTCGGCGCTGATCGGCGTGGCCCTCGCCTGCGTGACCATGGCGGCCGGGGTCTACTTCTGGATCATCCGAGGAGCCCGCAACTCGATCCGATTCATAGCCTGGATCGGCTGGCAGCAGACTGCAATCGCCATGCTCGGTGTCGCGGTGGTCGGAGTGGTGCTTGCCGTAATCCCGACCATGGTGACGACCAGGCGATATCTCCGAGTCTGATATCAGCAGCCTCAAATATCCGAGGGTGCCGAGTTCCCTCCTCACATTCGTCACAGAAACATCACTAATATACTCAAATAACTTAAGTATCACGTGAGACTTCATGTCTGATCGATGACGAATTGCCGACTCGGGCGTTTCGGTGATTGCCAGCGTGCGTGGCGACCTGCCTATCATGCCGAGGCCGCATGTGGTCGCCGACCGGTGACAGCACGCGGAGCGGCTCACTGTTCCGAACAGAAGCGGGCCGTTACAACCGAACATTGGATTGGGGAAAGCTGTGGCTCCGGATCTTCCCTACGTCCGTCAGGACGTTCCGGACGACAGCGAAGCACCTAAGGTTGGTGGTCGCTTCGCCAGGCTGGCAAAGAGTCGTGGACTCCTTGCCGAGCCGTCTGCGTCCAAGGACATGACTGCATACCTGTCAGCGGTGTACGCCGCGCGTACACGCACTCTGCGGGCAGCTGTCGTCATCGCAGTCGCGTCGGCGCTCTCGCTCGCCTTGCTCGGGCCGCACGCCTACGCCGACGAGCTCACGACGCAACGTGCCAGGTCAAGGAGCAGATCGCCAAGACCAAGAGCGATCTCAATGAATCCACCAAGACACTCAGTGCGGCGGCGGTTGCGGTCGACAAGGCCCAGAACAAGCTGGATGCGGCCACAGCGCGGCTGACGACGACCCGCCAGGCACTCAGAGTGGCCCAGACCAAGGACACCCAGATAGCGGCCAAGTTGCAGCAGGCCCGGGCGAACCTGGCCGTCGCTGTCGCTGCCGTGGTGGCCGGACAGGCTCGACTGGAGGCCCAGCAAGCGAAGGCCGGGCAGGTAGTCCGTGATCAGTATCAAAAGCAGACCAACCTGCTGCCGATCGCGTTGCTTGTCGATCCCGACTCCAGTGAGGATTTGCAGACGCGTCTTCAATGGTCGACCACTCTCTTCGACACGGCGCAGGCCGAGATCGATCGGCTGACTCTCTTGCAGCGCCAGCTGAATGCTGCTCGCGCCCGGCAGGCCGAACAGGAAGCCAAATTCGCCGCAGCTCGCAGCGAAGCTGCTGCCAATCTCAAAATCAAGAAAGGGCTCGAGGCTCGCGCCGCAGCGCAGGAAGCGACAGTTGCGCGGCTGCTGGGGCAGCGGAAGACGGCTGAAGATGCTGCCGCAACCGACGTGGCCAAAGACAAGGCGCGCTATTCCGAACTGGTCAAAGAGCGGGCATCGGTGGAGCGGCGCATCGCTACGCGGATCGCAAAGGCAGCAGCGGAGCGCAAGCGCGCGGCCGAGCGGAAGGCGTGCGCAGCGGTCACGGTCGACGGCGAAGCACACACCGCGCCAGTCATCCACGCTCAACCACGCCACGTGCCGGCCACGGCTTCTCCTTCCCCGTGGCGGCTCACATCACCTCACCCTTCGGCATGCGCTTCCACCCGGTGCTGCACTACTGGAAGCTGCACGATGGCACCGACTTCGGCGCCGGGTGCGGCACGCCGATCCGGGCTCCTCGGGCGGGTCGGGTTGCGGAGCGCTACTACAACGCCGGCTATGGCAACCGGTTGATGATCGACCACGGCTACCTCGGCGGCAGGTATGTGACCACGGGCTACAACCACGCCAGCCGTTACATCGTTCGCGTGGGTCAACGTGTCCAGAAGGGTCAGGTCATTGGCTACGTCGGAAGTACTGGATTCTCCACCGGCTGCCACCTTCACCTGATGGTCTGGCTGAACGGTCGGCTCCGGAACCCGATGACCTGGTTCTGACACAGCTCCCAGACTCGAGGACCATGGCGAAGGAAAAGGGTCGCAAGCTGATCGCCCAGAACCGCAAGGCCCGGTACGACTACCACATCCACGACACCTACGAGGCCGGGATCGTACTCAGCGGTACCGAGGTGAAGTCGCTGCGCGAGGGGCGGGCCAATCTGACCGATGCCTACGCCACCGTGGACGAGGGCGAGGTTTGGCTGCGGGCAGCGCACATCCCCGAGTACACCCACGGAACCTGGACCAACCACAACGCCCGTCGCACCCGCAAGCTGTTGTTGAAACGTCGCGAGATCACCAAGATCGAACGTGAGCTGGCCAGCTCTGGCACCACCTTGGTGCCGTTATCGATGTACTTCTCCGACGGGTACGCCAAAGTCGAGATTGCCCTCGCCAGCGGCAAACGCGAATACGACAAGCGCCAGACCATTGCAGCCCGGGAATCAAGGCGCGAGGCCGATCGGGCCATGGCCGCCCGCAATCGGGGACAATGAACTAATGGTGCAATTCCGCACGTCCGCTGGCGAGCGCGCTTGGCAGGTTTCTGGCCGATTCGCTCGGGCCGTAGTCGCGTTCCTCCTGATGGTGCTGACCGCTCTGGCTTGGGCTTTGCTCGCCCCGACACCGGCGTACGCGGCGCGACGATCAGATCGATTCCTTCACCATCAACTACGACATGCAGCCGAGCGGCGTTCTCAAGGTGAAGGAAACCATCACCTGGCGTTTCGGCAGCAACTCGGGCCGGCACGGCATCCAACGCGACCTCGTCATTCGGGAGCCTGATCCCGACAGTGACCAGGACTTCGTCTACGGGATCAGCAACATCAACGTGACGAGTCCGGATGACTACGTCGCAACCCAGTTCAGTTCCAAGACCACCGAGTCGCAGGGAGGTCGCGAGGAGGAGCTGAACGTGCGGATTGGCGACCCCGACCAAACCATCTCCGCGCCTACCGCGACCTATGTCATCAGCTATGACGTCACCGGCGCGATGCGCTCCTTCAACGGCTACGACGAGTTCTTCTGGGATGGCCCTGGATTCGGCAACCCGCTGATCAAGGACTTGAAGATCACGACCACTGTGCCTGGCGGCGTCCAAGACGCCACCTGTTTCGCAGGGCCGCCACGAAGCACCACACCTTGCGAGACCAAGAAGTTCACCAAGGGCGGAGAGGCCACATTCGGCCAGACGAATGTCGCACCCGGGGCGAGCGTCAGCATCGGCGTCAAGATCACGCCGGGTCTGGTGGCCGACAACAAGCCGCACATGGAGCCGAATGGCTCCAAGCTCTCGCCGGCGGAAAGAGTGGGTGCTATCGCACTGGCTGCAGTATCGCTCCTCATCGTCATCGGTGCACCGATCGTCGGCGTGCTGTGGTGGCGGAAGAATGGCCGCGACCAGCGCTATGCGGACCTCGCGCCAGGAACGGTTCCGCTCGCCGGCCAGGAGACGCAGATCGTGCCCAACGATCCCGACATCCCTATCCCAGTGGCGTTCTCCCCGCCAACGATCCCAGTAGCGGAGGCCGGGCTGCTGATCGACGGCCAAGTCGATTCCCGCGAGACCGCGGCCACGATCATCGACCTCGCGGTTCGAGGGGCGCTGACGGTGCAGAGCTATGGCAAGGACGACTTCCAGGTCACGCTGGTCGATCCCGAACAGGGCTACAGCCCCGCACGAGATGGTGCTGCTGACCAGCCTGTTCGATGGCGAGCCGCCCGGCGCGGTGAGAGACCTTTCGGCGCGCGGCAGCATGGCGAGCGCGCACGAGCAAATGCGAGATTCCGTACGCAACCAGGTCACCTCGCACGGCTGGTTCCGCAAAGTGCCGTCGGCTGCAGCGACGAGCAGCTTCGGCTTCGGCATCATCGCCATCGCAATCTTCGCGGCCTTCGCGGTCGGATTCTGGCTGCTGCTGCTCTTGATCCCGCTGCTGCCGATCGTCATCACCCTCGCCGTGATCCGTGCCAAGCTCAAGCGAGGGCAGCGCACTGCCGAAGGCCGAGCGGTGTGCGATCAGGTCGAGGGCTTCAAGACGTACCTCGCCACCGCCGAAGCCGACCAGCTCAAGTTCGAAGAGGGCGAGGACATCTTCTCGAAGTATCTACCGTGGGCGATCATCTTCGAGCTGGCCGACCGTTGGGCCAAGATCTGTGGCGACCTCGTGGCGATGGGCCGACTGCCGAACGCGACGCCGTACTGGTACATCGGCAACTATCAGATGTCTGCCTTCAACACCGCCTTCCTCACCAGCAGCCTCACCTCGGCGGCGACGCCGGTCGCCTCGTCGTCGGGCGCCGGCGGTACCGGGTTCGGCGGAGGCAGTTCCTTCGGCGGAGGCGGCTTCTCCGGAGGCGGGGGAGGAGGCGGCGGCAGCGGCAGCTGGTGATGAGGTGCACGTACGCCTTGCCGGCTCATGGCCTTACTCGGGGTAGGCCCGGGGGATGCCCGATGGTGCAGGACGGCCGCGAAACGATGCTGGTCGTCATGAACGCGATCTATGAGCACCCCAGCCTCAACATGCATGTCACACCCGAACAGCGTGACCGCGCCGAATCATGGCTCAAGGACGCCTACGCCGACGGCCGGATCAGTGAGTCGGAGTTCGACCGGCGGATCGGGCAGATCCTCACCGCAGTCACCCGAAAAGAGCTGAACGAGGCCTTCTATGGTCTTGTCCAGATGCCGACCCCGTCGAGGGCGCTAGGTATCCACCCCGCCTACAAGCCACTGGTCCGGCCCGAGACGCGTCAACAGGCCGGCCGCGGAGTGGCTGCCGTGGCGCACTTTTCGGTGTTCTTCTTTTGGCTCTTCGGCCCAGGCCTGGTCTACGCGCTGTCGACGCCGGAGACGTACGCACGAAAGGAAGCGGCCAAGTCGTTCAATTTCCAGTTGATCTCGTCGATCGCGTTCGTGCTGGTCGCCATTCTGGGCGGCATTACCAACCTTGACATCTTTGGCTGGTTGCTGCCGTTCATGGGTCTCGGCTGGTTCATCCTCACCATCGTCGGTGGAGCCAAGGCTCTGCAGGGTGATGACTGGAGGAACCCGGTCAAGAGCGTGATCAAGCTTGAGGTGCTTTCCGAGAAGTAAGCGCGGAACACGGCGCCGGACCCCAGGGTCCGGCGCCGTTCCCGTTTCTGCACGGGAATCAATTGAGCTGTCACCGCATTGCATGACCGATAGAGTGGGTGGTTGAGCACAACTCAATAGGGGGTGATCGGTTTCGACTTGGGTCGATAGTCCCAGGAGAAGCGGGCCGAGAATCCAAGGTCAACTCGTAAATGTCCCTTGGGAACCAATAAGTGCCAACGTTAAACGCACTGACTTCGCTCTCGCTGCCTAAACAGTGATCGAAGGGTCAGACCGGGCGAGCCTCCGTCCCGGACCCTGGCCTCGTCAAGGAGGCTTACCTGCTGAGTGTGGTCCCAGGACTTAGCAGGGAAATGAACTGAGACTGGGCTTGTCTGCAACGTGCTGGCGCGAGTGCAGGAGCCGAGAGAACGCTTAGCCAGCTGCGCCCGGAGAATGCCTGGTTCGTCGCTCGAGGACGCGGGTTCGATTCCCGCCACCTCCACTCATACATGCGTATGCTCTGAGGTATGAGCACTGAGCGGGTGACTGTGTCGCTCCCCGACGATATCCGGCGGGCGGCACAGCGCATCGCTGAAGAACGCGGGACCTCGTTTTCGGCGGTTGTGGCCGAGGCACTCATCGGCTGGATGCGTGGCCGCCTTGTCGATGCCTGGCTCGCCGAGCATCGCGCGACTCACGGCGAATTCGACGAGAATGAGCTGCGCGGGCTGGCTACTGAGGCCGGTGTGCCGTACGTCGGGCCCGGTCGCGTCAACGACTCGGCCGCGTGAACCTGGTGCTCGATGCCGGCGCGCTGATCGGCATCGATCGCGACGACCGGCGAACAGCTGGGCTCATCGAACTGGGCCGGCGGAGCGGTGCGGCGCTGGTGACGACCGCACCCGTTATAGCTCAGGCCTGGCGCGGCGCTGCCAGGCAGGCGCAGCTTGCTGGTCTGCTGGCGATGATCGATGTGCGCAGTGCGCATCTCGCCGAAGCCCGCGCAGCGGGCGAGCTTCTTGCCGCCGCCGGCACCGCTGATGTCGTGGACGCGCTACTTGTTTTGCTGGCGGTGCCTGGCGATCAATTGCTGACCAACGATCCCGACGATTTGACGGCACTCATCGGCGAGCGGGGCATCCCGGTAACCGTCGTCCGTATCTGATGATTGCGTCGAGACTTACGCCGTGATTTACCTGCCACCGCTTCGGCATCCGGTTCGGACCATCGGTCGGAGAAGGTTCGACTTCGATCATGAGGTCGTCGTAATGGGGATCGTGAATCGTACGCCCGATTCCTTCTTCGATCAGGGTCGTACGTACGTGCTGGAGCACGCAGTCGAGGCGGCGCTCGCTGCTGCCGACGCCGGTGCGGGTTGGGTCGATATCGGCGGCGTGCCGTTCTCGCCGGACACGCCGGAGGTCGGTTTGCCGGACGAGCTCGACCGCGTGGTGCCCGTTGTCGAGCGGGTTGCTGCAGCCAGCGACATCGTCATCTCCGTCGACACGTTCCGACCTGAGGTCGCTGCCCGCAGCATCGCGGGGGGCGCTGCCGTAATCAACGACCCCACGGGTTTGCACGACCCAGAGCTGGCTGATGTGGCGGCGACCCAGGGTGCGACCCTGGTGATCACCCACAGCTTGGCACTGCCGCGGGAACGCCATCGTCGGCCGCAATACGGCGACGTCGCGGCCGAAGTCAAGGCTTTCCTCGCCGGACGTGTGCAGCTGGCTGTTGATCATGGGGTCCCGGAGGACCGGATCGTCATCGACCCGGGCCACGACCTCAACAAGAACACCCTTCACACGCTGGAATTGACGCGTCGCCTGAGTGAGATTGCCGATCTTGGTCTGCCGATGCTCGCGGCCGTGTCCAACAAGGACTTCGTCGGTGAGGCGACGGGCCTGCCGAAGGCGGACCGCATGCCCCCGTCTATCGCCGCTGCCACGATCTGTGTTCTCAGCGGTGCCAGGATCTTGCGGATGCACGACGTCACCGCCGCCGTCGCAGCAGCTCGAATGATCGAAGCCGTGCTGGGATTCCGACAGCCTGCCTATCTGCACCACAACATGACCTGAGAGGCGAGCCCGAAACCGTGTCGGCAGTGACAACTACTGTGTTCGCCATGGAGCCATGGCCGCGGGAACGGGTGCTCTCGCTGGCCCCGGACCGTCTCTCGGTTGGCGCGGCGACTTCGCTCGCCGGAACGCGGACCTGGCTTGCTGCCGGTGCGGATTCCGCGGCCGTGTGGGGGTCCTGTGCTGGTGAGGGTCAGCTATATCAGACGGTTGTCGATCTGACCTCGCCTCCGGCGTACGCCTGCAGCTGCCCGAGTCGGAAGGTCCCGTGCAAGCATGCGCTTGCCTTGCTCCTCCAGTGGAGTGATGGCCTGGTTCCGGCTGGCACACCACCGCCTTTCGCCGTGGCTTGGCTGGATGCACGTGCCTCAGGACAGGTGCAACCGGAGCCGGCGGAGACCGGTCGTCGGCCCGGTGAGCTGGCCGATCCGGCCGCGGCCGCCAAGCGCGCGGCGGCTCGCGCCGAACGGGTGGCTAGAGGGCTCGATGAGTTGGACCAGTGGTTGTGCGATCAGATACGCGGCGGCATCGCAGGTCTGGACAGGGCCGGCTATGCCCATTTCGACACCATGGCAGCACGCATGATCGATGCGCAGGCCCCGGGACTCGCGGGCATGCTGCGGTCCATCCCGGCCGAGTTCGCGAGTGCCGGATGGCCGAGCCGCGTCCTCGAGCAGCTGGGCGCCCTACACCTGCTCATCCAAGCGCATCGACGGCTGGACGATCTCCCCAGCGACTTGGCAGCCACAGTGCGTGCACGTATCGGATATTCGGTGAGCAAGTCCGAGGTCCTGGCCACGCCGGGCCTAGTTGATCACTGGTTCGCGATCGGCATGGTCGACACCATTGAATATCGGCTCGATACCCGGCGAGTCTGGCTTTATGGTGCTGCGTCGGGTCGCTGGGCCGTGATCATGAGCTTCGCGCCGCCGGGAGGCCCGCTCGACGACACAGTCATGGCCGGCCACCGGCTGCAGGCCCGATTGCACTTCTACCCGGGTTCGGGCCAATTTCGTGCACTCGTGGGTGACCAGACGAGCGCGTCCGCCGGCCCGACGATGCCGCCGGCCGAGTCGTTCGCCGAGGTACGTGCGCGTCTCGGCCAGCTGGTTGCCGCCGATCCCTGGGCGGCCCGGATGCCCGCGGTAATCAAGGCGGTCCCCATACCTGCTCGCGGCCGGTGGCGCCTGCGCGCCGCGAGCGGGGAGTGCTGCGACGTCATCGACCTTCCCGATGAGCCCTGGCCGATGCTGGCCCGCTCCTGCGGCGATCCGATCGAGGTCTTCGGGGAGTGGAGTCTTCGCGGTTTCCGCCCCCTCAGCCTCGTCGGTACCGACGCTTCCCAACCATTCAGTAGCGCTGTCGTGGCGCAGGCGGCCTAACGGATGTCGGTGTGGGAGGACGTCGTGGCGACGGCGCTTATCGGGACTGACCGGCGACCGCCGCCCGATACGGTGCCTGCGAGTTGGGGCCTGGAGCCTGACGCAGCTCTCGATCCTGCGCACCTCATGCTGACGCTCGCGGCCCGGCATCGTGCTGTTACGCGAGCCGGAAATCTGCTGCCGTCCTGCCCGCCGGGTGCCGTCGCTCCGGCCAGCCGTACGCCGGTCGCGAGCCCTGCAGCGCACGAGATATTGGCCCGCCTGCTGTCCCCACCGCAGCTGGATCTCCTCAATCTCTGGTTGCGGGCCGCCGCTGCTCATCGCGTATGCGCATCGTCCTCCTATTGGACTCCGCTGGCCACGGTGGCCGCTCGGACAAGCGGCCTTGACCGGTCGGCGCTGGCCAAAGCAATCGGCGATCGCGGCGTGTGGTTCATCGAGCAGAACCCGCAGTGGGCTCGGCTAGCCAAGGTCCTCCTGCGCGCGCGAGACGAGGTTTCGCGCCAGCCGGAGGGCTCCGACTATGACGTAACCGAGAATGCCGTACGCGCGGATCCGGAGCTGATCATGAGAGCTCCGGTGCCTTGGTCGATCGAGCTCAGTCGAACAGTTCTGGAGATCGTCGGAAGCGGCCGGCTGCAGAACCACGGCGTGCGTTATGCCGCGGTAGTCGGAGCGCGCCTGCCGCTGGAGCATTACGAGCTGGTGCAGTCAACTTCTGGCCAAGATCGCAACACGCGATCAGCCGCTGACTCCCGCTGGCCTGCGGTCCGTACGGGAGGCCCTTCTCGCCTTGGAGCGTACGGTCTGGCTACGCCTCGAGATGCGCAGTGCGTTCACCGGCGAGCCGATCATCGTCGACCGACTGGAGATGCCGCCGTGGTGATGTCCAACGACCGCCAGCCACTTCGCCCGCACGCGGAGCACGCCTATCAGGCGGAACTGGCTGCCATGCGGGCGGCAGATGATCGACCCCGGCCTCCGCATTGGCAGCTGTCGCCCTGGGCTGTGGTGACGTATCTGATGGGCGGTGTCCTGGGGGATGGCACCGAGATCTCGCCGAAGTACGTGGGCTCCCGCCGGCTGATCGAGGTAGCCGTGGCAACCCTGGCCACGGATCGCGCGCTGCTCCTCCTCGGTGTGCCGGGTACGGCAAAGTCCTGGGTCTCAGAGCACCTGGCCGCGGCGATCTCCAACGACTCGACCTTGATGGTGCAGGGCACCTCTGGGACGGCAGAGGAGGCCATCAGGTACGGCTGGAACTATGCTCGCCTGCTCGCCGAGGGGCCGAGCGCGCAGGCTGTGGTTCCCTCGCCGGTGATGGTGGCGATGAATCGTGGCTCCATCGCTCGGATCGAAGAGCTGACCCGGATTCCGGCAGAGGTGCAGGACGCGTTGATCATGATCTTGTCGGAGAAGACCTTGCCGATCCCGGAGCTGGGCCAAGAAACCCAGGCCTCGCGTGGGTTCAACGTGATCGCAACGGCCAATGATCGCGACAAGGGGATCAACGAGCTGTCGTCAGCGCTGCGTCGACGCTTCAACACCGTCGTCATGCCGCTGCCGAACAACGAGGACGATGAGGTGAGCATCGTCGCGACCCGAGTGGCGGACCTCTCATCCTCGCTCGAGCTGCCCACGGTTCCCGCCGCGGTGGACGAGATCCGGCGCGTGGTGACGGTGTTTCGGGAACTGCGATCGGGCGTCACGGCCGACGGCCGCACCAAGCTCAAGTCGCCATCAGGTTCGCTCTCAACTGCCGAGGCGATCTCCGTTGTCACCAGCGGCATAGCGTTGTCCGCGCACTTCGGCGACGGTCACCTACGGCCGGCCGACGTTGCCGCTGGGATCGTTGGTGCTGTGGTCAAGGACCCAATTGCCGATCAGGTGGCCTGGAGCGAGTATCTCGAAGTGGTCGCCCGTGACCGGGAGGGCTGGTCGGAGTTCTACACGGCCTGCCGCGACGTCTCGTGACGGTGGAAGTATTCGGCATCCGCCATCACGGACCCGGTTCCGCCCGCTCACTGGCTGCCGCCCTCACCGACTATCAGCCGGATGCCGTACTTATCGAGGGTCCGGCCGACGCGGATCCGCTGCTGCGGTGGGTTCTGGCCGATGGCATGACGCCGCCGCTCGCCCTGCTCGCCTATGCCCCCGATCGTCCGCAAACCGCCGCGTTCTGGCCATACGCCGCCTTCTCACCCGAGTGGCAAGCCATGATCTATGCGTTGCGGCGTGACATCGAGGTCGGTTTCTGCGATCTTCCCGCGGCCTCGATGCTGGCCCGCTGGTCACGCCGCCCGTCCCAAGATGATGATGTTGACGAGCCGGAGGATGTGGCGAACGAGACGCCGTCGGCGCCCCCACTCGAGCAGCATGATCCTTTGGCCATCCTGGCGGAGGCGGCCGGCTACGACGACCCGGAGCGGTGGTGGGACGACCTGGTGGAGTCCCGGCTGGATTCCTCATCGCCCTTCCCGATGATCACCGAAGCGATGGCGGAACTGCGGATGATCATGGGGCCGGGGAGTCATGATCATCGGGAAGCACGGCGTGAGGCGTACATGCGCCAGAAGATCCGAGAGGCTCTGAAGCGAGGTCGGGAACGCGTTGCCGTGGTCTGCGGTGCCTGGCACGCGCCCGTACTGCGCTGGCCGCTGCCGCCGGCTGCGGCCGATGTGCGTACGCTCCGCGGCGCACCGCGACGCAAGATCACCGTGACCTGGGTGCCATGGACCCATCAGCGGCTCGCCTCCGCCACCGGCTACGGTGCGGGCGTCGCCTCGCCCGGTTGGTACCACCATCTCTGGGTCGCTCGAGATCAACCGATCGTGCGCTGGTTGGCCAAAGTTGCGCAGGCGCTGCGTAGGCGTGACCTTCCGGTATCCAGTGCCCACGTCATCGAGGCGGTCCGGCTCGCGGAAACACTAGCCAGCTTGCGTGGCCGGCCGCTGGCCGGTCTAGCTGAGGTGACCGAGGCGACTCGGGCGGTCCTGTGTGACGGGGATGAGCTCTCCGTCCGCTACGTCACAGATCATCTCGTGGTGGGGCAGGCGCTCGGCTCGGTGAACGACGGTGTGCCGACCGTCCCCTTAGAGGCGGACCTGACCCGGATCTGCCGCACGCTGCGGGTCAGGCGCGAGGCGCAGGTTCGGGTTCATGATCTTGATCTGCGCAGGCCCATCGATCAGGCCCGATCCCAGCTGTTTCATCGGCTGCGGTTGCTGGGACTGCAGTGGATCGCGCCGGCGGAGAGCGCAGTACAGAGTCAGGGCACGTTCCGGGAGACGTGGCAATCACGATGGGAGCCCGAGTATTCGGTAGCCATTGTCGAGGCATCGATGTGGGGAACGACCGTCGAGTCGGCAGCCACTGCACGCGTGCACCAGATCATCGAGGAAGGCTCCCTGGTCGAGCTGACTCAGGCCGTCGAGCGCTGCCTGCTCGCTGACCTGCCCCGGGCACTGGACGGCCTGCTCGCGACGCTTGCCGACAAGGCCGCTCTGGACGCGGACGTGGTACATCTCATGGACGCGCTGCCCGCCTTAGCGCGAGCCCAGCGTTACGGCGACGTACGACAGACCGACACCACGGCGCTGCGCAAAGTCAGTGAGGTCTTGGTGGTCCGGATCTGCGCCGGTCTGCGACAAGCGGTCGCGACGCTCGACGCGGCGAACGCTGCAACGATGCGCCGCCGGATCGATGAGGTCAATGCCGCCATCAGCCTGCTCGCCGAATCGGTAAAGGAACGCTGGCTGGACACTCTCGCCCCGATAATCGACCGAACTGATGTGCACGGCCTCCTGCTGGGCCGCATTGTGCGGCTGCTGCTCGATGCGAAGCGGCTCGACGACGCCCCTGTGCGGCTGCAACGTGCCTTGTCAGCCGGGGTTTCAGCAGCTGACAAGGCTGCCTGGGTGGATGGCTTCTTCGCGGATGGCGCGCTGCTGTTGATACATGATGCGGAGTTGCGGAGTCTGCTCGACGAGTGGGTATGTCAGCTGGACGATGCCCAGTTCACCGACATGCTGCCGCTGCTGCGGCGCACGTTCGGCACGTTTGCCGCCGCCGAGCGCCAGGCGATCG
This sequence comes from uncultured Actinomycetota bacterium, assembly GCA_963808905.1. Classification (GTDB taxonomy): domain Bacteria; phylum Actinomycetota; class Actinomycetes; order Propionibacteriales; family Propionibacteriaceae; genus Microlunatus. Next base: position 16,922 of record CAWEHO010000029.1, on the reverse strand, counting down.
CGGAACGGATCTCAGTTCGTCCGCAGAATCTCGATCGTCAGCGGCCCGACGAGATTGACGTCGAGCTGGTCGCAGGGGCTCTGGCTACGGTCGATCTGATTCTGGGTGGCCGCCATGGCTGAGCCTGGAAAGCGATCTGAGCGCCAGGACCGGCTGCTGCGCTGGCGGCTGTTGCTCGGCGAGGCGTCCGCCGATGAGCTGGACTCCTCCCTGAGCCGGGAGGAGCAGAAAATGGACGCCGCGCTCGCTGCACTGTATGACGCCGACGACGAGGATGGCATCGGCTCCCGCCGATCGGGTGGGCTCGGCTCGTCCGCACCGCGAGTCGCCCGTTGGCTCGGAGACATACGCACCTACTTTCCGACCAGCGTCGTGCAAGTCATGCAGCGAGATGCCATCGAGCGATTGCATCTGACCTCAATGCTGCTCGAGCCCGAGCTGCTGGATTCGATCCAGCCCGACGTTCACCTGGTGAGCTCTCTGGTGAGCCTGAGTCATGTGATGCCAGAGTCCACCAAACGGACGGCTCGGGTCGTGGTGGGTCAGGTCGTTGCCGAGATCGAGCGACGGATCGCCAATAAGACCCGGGCAGCCGTGACGGGCGCGGTCAGCCGTGCCAGCCGTACCCATCGCCCACGACCTCGAGACATCGACTGGAATTCCACCATTCGCCGCAATCTCGATCACTACCTTCCCGAGCAGCGCACGATCGTCCCGGAGCGGCTCGTGGGCTACGGCCGGGGCGCGAACGCCATCGTGAAGGAGGTAGTGGTCGCCATCGATCAGTCAGGATCGATGGCTGAGTCAGTCGTGTACGCCGCCGTCTTTGGAGCCACTCTCGCTGCTATTCGTTCGGTCAAGACCTCCGTGGTGGCCTTTGACACCGAGATCGCCGATCTCACCGACAAGCTGGCAGACCCGGTCGATGTGCTCTTCGGCTGCCAACTCGGCGGTGGCACCGACATCAATCGAGCGCTGGCGTACTGCCAGCAGCTGATCACTCGTCCCACCGAGTCCATCTTGGTGCTGATCTCGGACCTCTACGAGGGCGGAATCGCGCAGGAGATGCTGCGCCGCGTCGCCGACCTGCTGCGGGCTGGTGTCACGGTGGTCGTGCTGCTTGCCTTGGCGGATTCCGGCGCCCCGGCGTACGACCACGAGCATGCTGCGGCGCTGGCGGCGCTTGGCGTACCAGCTTTTGCCTGTACACCGGACCTCTTTCCCGACCTGCTGGCCGTTGCAGTCAGCAAGGGCGACATCGGCCAGTGGGCTGCGACCGCCGCCAGCGCGGCCGCAGTGCCTAGCCGAGCCGCCGAGGCGCGGTAGGCATAGTCGTCCGTGAGAGGATCGGCTCCGTGGCAGCCGTTCCCTCCGTCTCGTATTCGATCACTGTGCGGCTGGAGGTTCCGGCGGGGGGAACCTCGGTCAGCCAGTTGACGACCGCGGTCGAGCAGGCTGGCGGGGCAGTCACTGCTCTCGATGTGACCGCCTCGGGACATGAGCGATTGCGCATCGACGTGACTTGCGCGGCGCGCGACACCGAGCATGCCGACCGCCTGGTCGAGGCGATGAGCAGCGTGCCGGGCGTCGTGATCGGCAAGGTCAGCGACCGCACCTTCTTGATGCATCTGGGCGGCAAGATCGCTATGACGAGCAAGCACCCCATCCGCAACCGTGATGATCTTTCGATGATCTACACCCCTGGTGTGGCGCGGGTGTCGTTGGCAATTGCCAAGAACAAGGAGGATGCCCGGCGGCTGACCATCAAACGGAACAGCATCGCAGTCGTTACCGATGGATCCGCGGTGCTCGGCCTCGGCAATCTTGGCCCGGAGGCGGCACTGCCGGTCATGGAGGGGAAGGCGGCACTGTTCAAGCGCTTCGGCGACATCGACGCCTGGCCGTTGTGTCTGGATACCCAAGACGTCGACGAGATCATCAAGGTGGTGCACGCGATCGCGCCCGGCTTCGCCGGGATCAATCTGGAGGATATTTCGGCACCCCGCTGTTTCGAGATAGAGCGCCGGCTGCGTCAGCTGCTGGATATTCCGGTCTTTCATGATGATCAGCACGGCACCGCGATCGTGGTGCTCGCTGCGCTCTACAACGCGCTGCGGGTGGTGGACAAGCAGATCGCCGACGTACGGATAGTGATGTCCGGCGCGGGCGCGGCCGGCACTGCGGTGATCAAGCTGCTGCTTGCCGCTGGTGCGCGCAACGTCGTCGTGGCAGACATCGTCGGTGTAGTGCACCGCGGCAGGGACGATCTTGCTGGTGAGTTGGAATGGCTGGCCAACAACACCAACCATCTCGGGTTCACCGGTTCGCTCAGGGAGGCGGTGGTCGGCGCCGATGTATTCATCGGGGTCTCGGCGCCTGGAGTGCTCTCTGGCTCCGACGTTGCGGCGATGGCGGAACGATCGATCGTGTTCGCCCTTGCCAACCCCGATCCGGAGGTGGATCCCGCCGAGGCGTCACGACACGCGGCGGTCGTCGCCACAGGCAGATCGGATTTCCCAAATCAGATCAACAACGTGCTGGCGTTTCCTGGGGTCTTCCGAGGCCTGCTGGATGCCCACTGCGCGCACGTCAACACGAGTATGCTGCTGGCTGCTGCTCGGGCGCTCGCCGGTGTCGTCACCGACGACGAGCTCAACGCCGCCTACATCGTGCCGAGCGTCTTCCACGCCGATGTGCACCATACGGTGGCGGCCGCAGTGCGCCGAGCAGCCGGGGGGCCAACTGAATTACCGACTGACACCGAAGTTGCCTTTTAAGCACATGTCTTACCCAGCCTTGCCGCACGACTCGCGGGCTCCCTCGCTGCGTGGCTGGCACCTGGCCGCAGCGGGAGCGCTCATCGCGGTGGTGCTGCAGCTGTGGGGGCTCTACCGTGTCAGCGGCCCACCACAGCCGCCGTGGTTTCCGTTCGCTGACAAACTCGAGCATGCCGCAGGATTCGCTCTTCCGGTGCTATTGATCTTGCTTGCCGTGGCGTTGCACGGTTACCTCGGCTGGCAGTGGCCCGGTCCGCGGATGAGCGCGCTCGTGGTCGGGATCTTCGCCGCGCACGCCGTGGTGAGCGAAGTGATTCAGCACCTGTGGTACCGCCACCGAACTGGCGATCCCCTCGATGTGGTAGCGGACTGGGCCGGCATCGCGGTCGGCGTGGTGCTGCTTCGGCTGATCTTCGTAGGGCGGTCTCGCAATGCCGCGGAAAGCCTCGCGCCATCATGAGCGAGCCCAGGATCGAGCCGACGATCAAGCGGGACCCGGTCGCCGGAGATCTACTCGTAGCGAGCATCATGCTCGCCGACGGCGTGTTCAACCAGACCGTGGTGCTGATCTTGGACGCTGACGAGGACGGGGCGCTCGGAGTGATCTTGAACGAGATCTCCCAGACACCGCTCGACGCGGTGCTTCCGGACTGGGTGAGTGCGGTCTCGGAGCCGCGGATGCTTTTTCACGGTGGGCCAGTTTCACCCAACGGTGCCATCTGCCTGGCCAGCGTGGCCGCAGACGGCGAGGAGCCGCCAGGTTGGCGGCCACTGTTCGACACGGTTGGGCTGCTGCACCTGGACACCCCGATTGAGATCGTTTCGGGTGCGTACCGGGACCTGCGGATCTTCGCAGGCTATGCCGGGTGGGCCGCAGGCCAGCTACAAGAGGAGATCGCCGAAGGCATGTGGCACCTGGCGCCGGCCGACTATAGCGACGTCTTCGGCGGCCAACCTCTCGAGCTATGGCGTACTGTGTTACGCCGGCAGCGCGGCAAGATTGCCTTCTTTTCGACCTGGCTGGAGAATCCCGAGCTGAACTAAGGCGATTCCTAGTCCGCGACCAGCGGCGGCACAGTCAATGCTGTAAAGCTAGTTTTCAAGGTGCATAGGATTACGTCGCAGAGTCGTAAAGTCAGGGGTAGCAGTGACTGAAGCAACCAAGAGTGCAGTGCCGCGCAGCCGGGTGCTGGTGGTTGACGACGACGCTGCGCTTGCCGAGATGCTCTCCATCGTGCTCCGCAATGAGGGGTTCGAGCCGATCTGGTGCGCACACGGAGACAAAGCCTTCTCGGCGTACAAGGAAGCCAAGCCCGACCTGGTGCTGCTGGATTTGATGCTGCCAGGGCGCGACGGTGTGGACGTGTGCCGCGACATCCGCGCGGAGTCTGGCGTGCCAATCGTGATGCTTACGGCAAAGACCGACACGATCGATGTCGTCGAAGGGCTCGAGGCCGGCGCCGACGACTACGTCGCCAAGCCTTTCAAGGCCAAGGAACTGGTCGCCAGGATCAAGACCCGGCTGCGCCGCGTGCCAGCCTCCGAGGAGGTCGATGTCGAGACCTTGCGTATCGGGGACCTTTCGATCAGCGTAGACGGACATTCGGTCAAGCGCGATGGGGTGCAGATCCAGCTCACGCCCTTGGAGTTCGATCTTTTGCTCGCCCTGGCCCGACGGCCATGGCAGGTCTTCAGTCGCGAAGTCCTGCTCGAGCAAGTGTGGGGCTACCGCCACGCGGCCGACACGCGACTGGTCAACGTACACGTCCAGCGGCTGCGTTCGAAGATCGAGAGGGACCCCGAACATCCTGAGATCGTGGTGACCGTACGAGGAATCGGCTACAAAGCCGGCGACACTGTCCAGGTCCGGTAGCCGCTTGCACTGGTACGCGGTGCTCACGCAGATCTAGGCTTTCGGCATTCGACACATGGTTTCGATTCCGAGGATCCTGAGATCGCATTGGTGGCGATTCCCCATCACCTGGTGGTGGCGATCGTTACCGCTGCGAGTCGTGCTCACGGTGTTCCTCGCTTCGGTTCTGGTGTTGGTTTTGGGCGGTTTCCTACTCATGCAGCAGGCCACGATCGGGGTGATCGACGGTAAGAAGGAGACCGCCAGGAACGAAGCCCGCCAGGCCGTCAACACAGCGCAAGGACAGCTCGACGCCGCCGATCTCACCGGCGATGTCAACGTCGACAAGCTGCTGTTCGACCTCGCCACCGGTTTCGCCAGTCGAGCCGAGCAATACGAGGTGATCATCATTGCCCGCGGCCAGACCATCTCCGCCGGCAATGCAGTGGTGATCAGCATTCCCGCCGCGCTGCGTAAGCGGGTCGAACAAAGCAACGACCTGCTGATGACCTCGACCCAGATCGACTATCGCGACGGTCGGCCTTCGGTGGCAGGGCTTGTGGCCGGGGCAACTCTGACGCTGCCAGGCACCGGTCGCTATCAGATCTACCTGCTGTTTCCACTCACCCAGCAAGTCGCCACCCTTGTCGTTCTCCGCTACGCAGTGGTGACCACCGGCGCCATTTTGGTGATCTTGCTGACCTTCATCGCTGCGTTGGTGAGCCGTCAGGTGGTAACCCCGGTACGTGCTGCCCGTCGGGCAGCCGAAAGCCTTGCTTCGGGCAACCTGCGCGACCGGATGAAAGTGCGAGGACAAGATGATCTTGCCCGCCTGGCCACCTCGATGAACTACATGGCCTCCGAGCTGGAGAAACAGATCAACACTCTCGAGGAGTTGTCTGCGGTCCAGCAGCGATTCGTCTCCGATGTCTCTCACGAGCTGCGTACGCCTTTGACGACGGTTCGGATGGCATCGGAGGTGTTGTACGAGGCGCGTGATGAGTTCGATCCGGTCGCGGCACGCTCCGCGGAACTCCTGCAGAACGAGCTGGATCGCTTCGAGGCACTGCTCAGCGACCTGCTGGAGATCTCTCGCTTCGATGCGGGCGCGGCGCAGCTCAACGTCGAGGAGGTCGACCTGCGTGATCTGGTCCTGCGCGTGGTCGAAGCCAACCTGCGACTGGCCGAAACGTACAACACCGAGATCACCGTGCATGAAAGCGGTGAGGCCAAGGCCGAGGTCGATACGCGGCGCATCGAGCGGATACTGCGCAACCTCCTGGTCAACGCGATCGAGCACAGCGAGGGCCACCCCATCGACATCTTGATCGAAAGCGACGACGCCGCGGTGGCGATCGCAGTTCGCGACCATGGCGTCGGGTTCGAAGCCAGTCAGGCCAGGCAGGTCTTCCATCGCTTCTGGCGAGGGGATGCCGCGCGTGCGCGGACAGTCGGTGGCACCGGGCTCGGTCTTGCGATCGCAATGGAAGATGCGAACCTGCACGGCGGTTGGTTGACGGCGTGGGGCCGACCCGCGATGGGTGCCCAATTCCGCCTCACCTTGCCGAAGAGGGTTGGAGCGATTCTGGAGACCTCACCACTGCCGTTGGTGCCACGCGACCTCGTGGGTCCGGGCGGCACCAGATTCGACGGGCTCGAGGCACCTGCGCCGCTCGCTCCGAGTTCGCCTTCGTCTCCGCCACCAGCGATTCCCAGGCGCGCTGCCGCTGCCGAGACCAGTGTGAGCCAATCATGAGGTGGGCGAGGGGCCATCTCGCAGCGATCATGATCCTTGTGGCGAGCCTGCTGGGCGCCGCGGGTTGCGTCAGTGTTCCGACCTCAGGGCCGATCGAGAAGGTTGAGGGACAGCAACAGGGCTGCCAGAACTGCGTGAACGTCGAGGTCGCACCTCCCGCTCCGGGCGATGAGCCAAGGCAGATCGTAGAGGGCTACCTCCGCGCGACGTCGAACTATCAGCCGAACTACTCAGTGGCCAGGCAGTTCTTGACCCGGATGGCCGCCGAGAAGTGGAGCCCCGAGGGCGGGCGTCTGGATCTATCGGGGCTCGCCGACAGCGGTCGGCCCAGGCCAAGTTGGCCTTAAGGGATGGCTCGTCGGTTCGCTCGGTAATGACCGCACGTACAAGGCGGAGGACCGAGCGCTGACGATCAACTTCGTGCTTGCCAAGGAAAACGGCGAGTGGCGGATCAACACTCCGCCGCGCGGACTGCTGGTTGCCGAGTATTCCTTTACCTCTCTTTACCAGCCCTACGATCTCTACTTCGTGGGGAACGGAACCTCGCTGGTTCCTGACCCGATCTACCTTCCTGCGCTGAACAACCCCGCGAACGTCGCATCGGCCCTGGTGAAGGCCCTGCTCAATGGGCCTTCGAAGTGGCTGAAGCCCGCCGTCTCCACGGCCGTCCCGCCCAACACAACGCTGAGCGTCGACTCGGTGACGATCACCGATGGCATAGCCGATGTGCAGCTCAGTGATTCGGTGCTGGCCCTGCCAGATCCGCAGCGCAGCCTCCTGGCGGCCCAGATCGCATACACGCTCAAGCAGGCTGGCGGAGTGAAGGGCGTGGCGATCAAGGTGAATCAACAGCCCTTCCGGGTGCCCGGGAGTGATCCGAACAATCCGGTGGTCTCGGTCGAGTCCATTCCGCGTGACATCGACCCGATCCCGTTTGTGGCCGGCGAACAGCTATACGCGGTCGACAGCGGTGGGGTCGTCAAGCGGGTGAGCACGACGAACGATTCGCGGACTATGAGTGCGTTGCCCCGGCCGATAGATCACGGCAAGTACCCGGTCAACGCGCTGGCGGTATCGGTGACGAACACCGATCTTGCTGCCACCACCAACGACCGTACGACGCTGATCCGCGCACCAATTGCGACGGGGAAGGCCACGCGCGTTGCTCAGCGGCAAAACGGAGCTGCTCAGACCACAGTTCACCAGGTATGGCGAGATCTGGGACATCGGTCGCGAGGGTGGCAGGCAACGAATGTGGATGTTCACCGCCGACAGCAACAAGGCGGTGGCGACATCGACTCACCGATGCTCCAGAACGGTGACGGCGTTCAAGATCTCCCCCGACGGCACCCGGATGGCCCTGGTTCGTAGTACTAAAACCGGGTCCGAGCTCGGCCTGGCCAGAATCATCCGGTCGGACAAGATCATGATCGACGGCTGGCGACCTGTGGACACCACCCAAACCAGCACTCCGCCAATCGGCAGGATCGCAGACGTGGCGTGGCTCGATGCGACCGAGATGCTGGTGCTCGGCTCAGCGGACGCCACAACCGCGTACGCGCCGTTCCGCGTGGTAGCAGGATGCCTCACAGATCACTCCGAAAGGCGAGTCCGAGAACTGGAACGCTGTCGAGCTTGCGGTGCTCCCCCGGACGCAGGCCGCGATCGTTGTCGGCCACGACGGCCGAACGTGGAAGGACGACGGCAACCAGTGGCAGCCGTTCATCGACAAGATCCGCACCATCGCGTATCCCGGCTGAGTAACCGATGACTGTCCACAGATTGGCGAGCGCCAGCCGATTCTGAGGTCACAACGCGACACACTCGGCCGGTGGGCGTCGAGGATTGGTTGGCGGCAGCAGGTGACCTTCTGCTGGGCGCCCGCTGCCACGGCTGCGGGCAGCCGTGGTGGGGGATTTGCCGGCACTGCCGTCAGGAGCTGGCTCGCCGCCGGCCGTTCCTCACCGCTCCGATTCCGCGGCCCGATGGATTCCCGATGACCGTCACGTCGTCCGTCTATGACCACATCTTGCGGAGCGTGATCAACGCCCACAAGGAGCGGCAGGCGCTGACATTGACTCGCATTCTTTCCGAACGGCTGGCGATGAGTGTGTCGGCGTTGCTTGCCCAGCAGGCGTACGCCGTCGGCGCTCGCGACATCGTGTTGGTGCCGATACCCTCAGCAGCCGCAACCGTTCGTCAGCGAGGATTCGACGCGACAGCCTCGATGGCCCGCCTCGCCGTACGCCGCCTCCGTCTGCGATATCCGATGACGGCTCAATCGGTGCTGGTGCAGGGCCGGCCCGTGGTCGATCAGGCCGGTCTGGGCGCACGGGCGCGGCAGGCGAATCTGGCCGGCGCTTTCCGGCTGCGGCGGCCCTTCAGCGCAGCCGCAGTCGTGCTGGTGGACGACCTGGTGACCACCGGCAGCAGCCTGGCCGAGGCCGCGCGGGCGTTGAGAGAGGCCAAAATTCCGGTGCTGGGCGCCGCCACAGTGGCCGCGACCGTACGCCTGCAGACTGCATGTTCGCGGACTGAGAACTAAGTGAGGATCCCGAGTAACCGGTGGAAATACCCGATGGCAAGCATTAGCGTCTATGTATGGCGCTTGCGCACCAGGGGGATTTCAGGCTGGGTATTTTCAAGCTGAGCCGGAATCAGGGTGCGACGAGTGCCTTCTTTATTTCTGGACCGATTCCGCAGGGCAGCCCGCGGTCGGTACCGAACGCCAGGCACATTCTTGCCTGATCGTGTCGTTCGAATTGCACACTCCTCGATGGAGGTAGACATGGATGTTGTCGTCAAGTCCCGGCATTGCAATACCATCGGATGAGTTCCGCGCCTACGTAGACGAGAAGATCAGCCGACTCGAGAAGCTCGACGACCGGGTCATCCGGGTCGAGGTCGAGGTGTCCGCAGAGCGGAACAAACGACAACATGACCAAGCGAGCCGTGTCGAGATCACGCTTCGCACCAAAGGCCCGGTGGTACGGGCTGAGGCCGCGGCCGAAGACAAACTGGCGGCGTTCGATCTAGCGCTGGACAAGCTGATGGCGCAGCTGCGTAAAGCGGCCGACCGCAAACGTGTGCACCGCGGCCTGCATTCGCCTCGCTCGCTGCACGATGCTGCCGCCGAACTGCCGCTCATAGACAGCGGTGCGCCGGAGACGAATGGCTCATCGGTGCGCACCGTTGCCGGGATGGAGGTTCATGGCGACGGTCCCATGGTCGTACGTGAGAAGGTGCATGCTGCTGTGCCGATGAGCTTGGACCAGGCGCTGCTCGAGATGGAGCTGGTCGGTCACGACTTCTATCTCTACATTGACTCCGAACACATGGTGCCGAGCGTCGTCTACCGTCGCCGCGCCTACGACTACGGCGTGATTCGCCTCGACATGGCCTACGCTCTGGTTTCCTGATCGCACAGCGAGATCGGCTTCTCGAGCTCACCCACTGACACTGGGGAGGCGTCCGGCCGGCCTAAGCAAACGTGTCCCTTGGCTTGTCGTAGGCGTGAGTCTTTGCTCGGCTGGGTTTCAAGCATCTTAGGTTTGCTACGGCGGGCCGGAACGCCTCCCCAGTGTCAGTGGGTGGCGCTAGCGTCATATGCGTGCGACGGGAGACGCTCCGCAAGGCTGAGGCGAGGCGGATCGCGCTCGCTGCGCAGGGCTTTGGTGTGCCGAGGCCAGATCGACCACTCACCATGCGCGACGTTCAGGCGGTGACGAACCGGCTGGCGCAGTTTCAGATCGACTCGATCAATGTTGTGAAGCGTGCGCATTTCATGCCGCTGTTCTCCAGGCTCGGACCCTACGATCCGACGCTCATCGAACGCGCCGCCTATCAGGCTCCCCGTCGCCTTTTCGAGTACTGGGGCCACGCCGCCAGCCTGATCGATGTTTCCCTCCAGCCCCTGCTCCGGTTCCGCATGCAGCCGGGCTTTCGCGATGTCTGGGCAGGAGTGGAACGGGTCGCGCGGGAGAACGCCGACCTCATCCCGTTCGTGCGAGATGAGGTCGCCGCGCGCGGCCCGATCAGCGCCAGAGATCTGGAGATTGCTGAGGAGCGCGATCGCACCAACTGGGGTTGGAACTGGTCTCGCGTCAAGACTGTGCTGGAGTGGCTGTTCTATGTCGGCGAGGTGACCTCGGCGTACCGCAACTCCCAGTTCGAAAGGGTTTACGACCTGCCCGAAAGGGTCATTCCCAGCGCGGTTCTCGCCATGCCAACTCCGACGCCACAGGATTCGGTGACCGGTCTGATCCGACGTGCTGCGCGTGGCCTCGGGATAGCAAGCGAGTCCGGCTTCGCGACTACTTCCGCACCCGTGTAGATATGACGCGCGTGGCGATCGCAACGCTGGTCGAGAATGGTGAGCTGATCCCGGTCGTGGTTGCTGAATCTGGAAACCGGGCCTGGTACGTGTGGCATCAGGCGCGGATGCCGCGTCGCATCGGCGCCCGGGCGCTGTTGAGCCCGTTCGATTCGATGATCTTCGAACGAGCGCGGCTCGAGCACCTCTTCGACTTTGTCTACCGCATCGAGATCTACGTGCCGGAGCCGAAACGCGTCCACGGCTACTACGTCTATCCCTTCCTCCTGAATGAGGAGTTCGTGGCCCGAGTCGATCTCAAGGCGGACCGCGCTCGAGGTGTACTTCGGGTGAATGCCGCCTGGATCGAGCCTGGCCATGACGAGGTTGACGTCGCAACCGAGCTGGCATCTGAGCTCAAAATCATGGCCGAATGGCTTGGAATGCAGACAATCGAAATTCTGCCGCGAGGCGATCTGGCACCCGCGCTGGCTGGGCCTAAAGTCACTGGCTTAGCCTGCATGCTGCGAGCGTCGGCAAATCGCGCGCCCGACGATCGGAGGAGCGATGAGCGAACATGTCCGCGAACGGATCGAGCAACCTAATAAGGTCGTTCGCGAAGAGTGACGACGACGTCGGATTACTGCGCGCGATACGCGAGCAGCAAGGCCTAGACAAGAAGGGCCTTACGATGGAGGGCGCGCTTCGGCACTTCTACGATGGATGAAGTCTGGCGCTAGGCCGAGCAGGCATGAGGGGAACGTCTCAGCGCCGCAGACCGTGCAGGTAGGAAATGACAACGTAAGGGGAGCCAGTTCCCGTGGCTTTGATGGATAGGTTGCTGCGCTTAGGCGAGGGCAAACTTCTCAAGCAGCTCAGCAACGTCGCCAAACAGGTGAACGCGATCGAGGAGGACTTCGTCGCGATGAGCGACGAAGAGTTGCGCGGTCAGACCGACGATTTTCGGGCGCGCTATGAAAAGGGAGAAACGCCCGAATCGCTGCTGCCCGAGGCATTCGCAACCGTACGGGAGGCCAGCCGCCGGGTCCTGGACAAGCGGCACTTCGACGTCCAGGTGATGGGCGGCGCCGCACTCCACATGGGCAACATCGCCGAGATGAAGACCGGCGAGGGCAAGACCCTGGTTGCAACGATGCCGTCCTACCTCAATGCACTGACTGGTGGCGGCGTACACATCGTCACAGTCAACGACTATCTGGCCAAACGCGACTCAGAGTGGATGGGACGTATCCACCATTTCCTGGGGCTCGATGTCGGCGCCATCCTCTCGCAGATGGATCCTGCCGAACGCCGCAAGGCGTACCACGCGGATATCACCTACGGCACGAACAATGAGTTCGGCTTCGACTACCTGCGCGACAACATGGCGCTCAGCCTCGAGGACTGCGTGCAACGTGGGCACTACTACGCCATCGTCGACGAGGTCGACTCGATCTTGATCGACGAAGCGCGTACCCCCTTGATCATCTCCGGACCTGCGGAGGACACGGTCAAGTGGTATCCGGAGTTCGCCAAGCTCGTGAACCGGCTGCGCCGCGACGATCACTACGAAGTCGACGAGAAGAAACGCACCGTTGCGATCAACGAAAACGGTATTGACGCGGTCGAGGATTGGCTGGGCATCCACAACCTGTACGAGTCTGCGAACACGCCGTTGATCTCGTACCTGAACAACGCCATCAAGGCCAAAGAGCTGTTCAAGCTCGACCGCGACTACGTGGTGATCGACGGCGAAGTGCTCATCGTCGACGAGCACACCGGGCGCACCTTGATCGGACGCCGCTACAACGAGGGCCTGCACCAAGCCATCGAGGCCAAGGAGAGCGTCCAGATCCGCGAGGAGTACCAGACACTCGCCACGATCAGCCTGCAGAACTACTTCCGGATGTACGACAAGCTCGCCGGGATGACGGGCACAGCACTGACCGAGGCCAGCGAGTTTCAGAAGATCTACGGCCTCGGCGTCGTGCCGATTCCGACCAACATGCCGATGATCCGCGGGGACCAGCGGGATCTGATCTACCGAACCGAAGAGGCGAAGTTCGAAGCCATAGTCAAAGATGTCGCGGAGCGGCACGAGAAGGGCCAGCCGGTGCTCATCGGCACCGCCTCAGTCGCCAAGTCCGAAATCCTGTCCGGGCTGCTGAAGCACGTCGGGGTCAAACATGAGGTGCTCAACGCCAAACAGCATGAGCGTGAGGCGGCCATCATCGCGATGGCGGGCGCCAAGGGTGCGGTCACTGTTGCCACTAACATGGCCGGCCGCGGAACCGACATCATCTTGGGCGGAAACGCTGAGTTCCTCGCCGACAAGAACTTGCATGACTCAGGCATCGACGCACTTGAGAACTCAGAGGAGTACGAGCAGCTCTATCCGCAGCTCCTGAAGGAACTCGAGAAGGAAACCGAGGCTGAACACGATGATGTAGTCGAGCTGGGCGGCCTCTACGTCGTCGGATCAGAAAGGCACGAGTCTCGTCGCATCGACAATCAGCTACGGGGCCGGTCCGGCCGACAAGGCGATCCAGGTGAGAGCCGGTTCTACCTGTCGCTCGGCGACGATCTGATGCGGCTGTTCAAGTCCGACATCGTCGACTGGGTGCTGCAGGCCCTGAAGATGCCGGACGACGTGCCCATCGAGAACAAGCGCGTGACATCCTCGATCGCCAGTGCACAGAGCCAGGTTGAGGCCCAAAACTTCGAAATCCGCAAGAACCTACTCAAGTACGACGACGTGATGAATCGTCAGCGGCATGCGATCTACAACGACCGTCGCAAGGTGCTGGAAGGCGCCGATGTCGAGTCGCGACTGAGGGCCGCTGTCGACACTGTGATCGAGCAGTACGTTGTCGGCGCCACGGAGGGATTTGCCGAGGACTGGGACCTGGAACAGCTGTGGAGCAACATGAACACGCTGTATCCGGTGTCCCTGGTACGCGCCGAGTACGAGGAGCGCGACGATCTTGACCGGCAGATGCTGATCGATGACTTCAGGGCCGACGCCCAGGCGGCGTACGACACGCGCGAGGAAAGTCTCACGCCTGAGGTGATGCGAGAGCTCGAACGCCGCGTGCTGCTGACCGTTCTTGACCGCAAGTGGCGCGAGCATCTGTACGAGATGGACTACCTCCGCGAAGGCATCGGTCTTCGGGCTATGGCGCAGCGCGATCCGTTGGTGGAATACCAGCGCGAAGGCGGCGACATGTTCAACGCCATGATGGAAGCCTTCATGGAGGAGGTCGTGGGCTACGTCTTCCATCTCGATGTCGAAGTTCAACAAACCCCGATGGTCGGGGTCGTTACCGACTCCGACGGCCAGGCGGTTCAAATCGGAGCCGGTCGTTCCGAGTCGCCAGTCGGAATGGTCATGATCGCCAGCACCTCGTCGAATCCGGCCCCGATCCCGACGGCCCAGGCGTGGCCGTGCACCCAGTCGAGGACGAGAAGCTCCCGGCCCCGGCGTTAGCCGAGGAGCCTCCGGCAATTCGCCCGGAGATCAAAGCAAAGGGCCTGGCCGGTCAGACTGGTTCCCGCAGGCCGCTCAGTTACTCGGCGCCAGCCGAGGACGGCTCGGTTACCACAGCCAGTAAGACGGCGAGCAAAGCCGACGACCCCTATGCCAATGTGGGCCGCAATGCGCCGTGTCCATGTGGCTCTGGCAAGAAGTTCAAGATGTGTCACGGACGGCCCGGCGTCGCCTAGTCGTCGCACCAGCGGCCGTCCTCATCACGCTGCCCGATCGTTGATGTTGTTTCTCATGCCCACAAGCTCATGAATCGAGCGCGCATTATTGCTGCCGCGTCGGCCGCAGTCGTCGTGGCTGGTGGCATTGGCGTAGCGGCGGCACTCAGCCGCCCGGCCACGCAGCCGGGCGCCTCCAGCTCGATCTCCTCGAGTGCTACCGCGCCGACACCGACGCCCTCTTCGGCCAATACGCCAACGGCGTCTCCCAAGGCGACCGACCCGCTGACCGGCGGCAAGGTCAGCAATCATGAAGTGATCGCGGTCAAGGTCGAAAACATCGTAGCGGCCAGACCGCAGGTCGGCCTGAGCCAAGCTGACATCACCTTCGTCGAAGAGGTCGAAGGTGCCCAGACTCGCCTCATCGCGATATACCACTCACGTTTCCCCAAGCGTCTGGGTCCTGTCCGGAGTGCGCGCAGCACGGACGTACAGCTCCTTCCACTGTTCGGCAAACCGGGCCTGGTCTATTCGGGCGCTAACTCCGCAGTGCAGCGCAAGATCGACAACGCCTCGATCGTGCCGATGCCACGGTCGACTCGTGATCATCGGCGGGTGGCGCCGCACAACGTCTTCGTGAATCTGGCCGCTATCGCACAGTCAACGAAGCTCGCCAAGGCCACTCCGATCGGCTGGACCTTCAACGAGAGTGCGCCGCGTGGTGCCGTGGCAAACTCGATCAAGGTGCGCGTCGGACATGACGTGTTCAACTTCAAATATTCCTCGGGTCGATACACCGTGCGCTGGAATGGGTTGAAGTACGCCGACGGAGACAACGGTGCGATCACCAAGACCGACAATGTCGTGATCATGAAGGTGCACAACCATCCCGACGGCAATCGCGATGTGCTCGGTGCGCCGTCCGTCCAATCTGACACCGTCGGCAAGGGCAGTGTGATCATCTATCGCGACGGAATGAAAATCGTCGGTCAGTGGAAGCGAACGAAAGCATCTGCCCCGCTCCGCTTCAGCGGCGAGTCGGGAGAGCCGATAGCACTCAAGCCGGGGCAGACCTGGGTGGCGCTTGCCGGCTAGCGATGGATGGTCTACGGCGGCGGCAGCGTGACCCCGAACCCAGTCATCGCCAGCCTCAGCAGTACCTGCCCTGGCCGGAGCAAGTCAGCAATCTTGGCGGCCGACAGCACCTCAAGTTCTTCCAGCCGGGCGTAATAGACGTCGGCCCCGTCGAGTCGCGCCTGCTCCAGCTCAGCGACATTCAGCCAGACCTTCTGGCGAGCCTCACGTAGGAAGCGCCGTGAGCTCAGCCGGTTGGCCGGTGTCAGCAGTCGGTCTAGCACACTACGCCGCCCGCCGATCGCCTGATCTTCAGCGGTCACTCGACTGGCCAAGATCATGTCGATGCGTTCATGATCACGGCGGCGCTTCTCGATCAGCACGGCATCCTGGAAATCTTGATCGGTGATCACCGACAGGGTCGCCTGCGGCAGGTCATAGTTGATGTGGGCATTCATGCCTAGGAGCAAGTGGACGATGGTCGGTAGGTTCGGATCCGCCTGGAAAGCGAGCCGCCAGGGCCGCGGCACCGGGCCATGTCCTTGATCAGCGTCGTGCGCCACGATGAACAGGTCGGCGAAGGCGATATCCCAGCGCACCACCCACTCGGGATCCTCGAAGAAAGCCGCATCAACAGCTTCGCCCACGGCCTGCGTCGTCCGCTGATAGGTCTTGATAAAGCTGCGGCGATGCACCTGATCATGGGGCAGCGCGTCGATCCGCCGCTGCAACTTGTCGACGACTTCGCCGATTGTCGATGCTTGGTCGCTCCGGCCATCGTGCATGGTGCCAATCTTCCTTGGCACCCTTCCGATACGAAAAGATCGCCCCATGCCAGGCAAAGGGCGGCGATTCGCCTTCGATCCGGTCGCAGTGGGACGGAGTGAGTGTGACGCGTGGGTTGCCTACTATCGCCGCGACTGGCTGCGAATGCTGGCCGGGGCGCTCGGCATGGTGCGGCACGGCTTTGCGCTCGGACCATTCGGGAACCTCAAGGCGGCATGGCACGTCATGCGCGCGAACCAGGCGTGGGCGCCGTATCCGGACAACGATCCGGAAGCTGCTCAGCGGCGCATGGCGCGGTTCTATCGCATGACCAGTAAGGCAGGCCGGCTGTCCATCGATCCCAAGATTGCGGCCGAGCTGGAGGTGGCGTGGTGGCGTATGCATCGGGAGCGTCAGCATGATCCGAATGTGGACGAAGCAACCCTGGTGGCGAGCCTGGTTCGCCTCTACTGCTACGTCTATCAGGCAACGCCGCACGCTGTCCGGGGTGCCGCCGAGCTGCGGGTGCGGGCGATGGAACTCTCGGACGCCTGGGTCGCAGCTGGGTGCCGCCTCGACGACCCGGCCCTTGCGCAAGAGCGACTAGCGCTCGTTGCCTCATTCACTGCCTTGCGGGAAGCCAGCGATCGTGGCGCCCTCGGGCCTCTCCGCACGCGCCAGTAG
>CAWEHO010000028.1:0-278584 GCA_963808905.1 uncultured Actinomycetota bacterium | reverse complement strand
ACTTTCCATTGGTCGCGAGCGATCGATACCTCTTTGTCGCCGGCGGTATCGGGATCACGCCAATGCTGCCCATGATCGCGGAGGCCAATGCTGCTGGCTCGGACTGGCAACTGCTCTATGGCGGCCGCGAACGCGCGTCTATGGCATTCCTCGACGTACTCGCCCAGTACGGCGGACGGGTGACGATCGTTCCACAGGACGAGGAGGGCATGTTGGATCTCGAATCCGTCCTCGGAACGCCACAGCCAGACACATTGATCTATTGCTGCGGGCCAGAAGGCCTACTCCACGCGGTGGAGAAGTTCTGCGAGAAATGGCCGTCGGGGACGCTTCACATCGAACGGTTCGCGGCCAAGCCGCAGGAACCGACTACGGAGGCGGATTCATCGTTCGAGCTGGTCCTGCAACGTTCTGGTCTGACCGTCCAGGTTCCGCCCGACAAATCGGTACTCGCAGTCATCCGAGAGGCTGGCGTCAGCGTCCTGGCGTCTTGTCTGGAAGGGATATGCGGCACCTGCGAAACCGAGGTCATCGACGGAGATGTCGATCATCGAGACTCCGTGCTCAACGAGGACGAGCGCGCCTCGAACGAATACATGATGGTCTGCGTTTCGCGCTGCCGCTCGCCACGATTGACCCTCGATCTCTAGAGCTGAGGAGACAAGCCCATGAGCCAGCCAGCGTCAAGCCGCGGCGATTGGATCGAGATCCATCCACGCAACTGTTGGTACGCGGTGGCGACCAGCACGGACGTCGGTCGCGAACCGCTGGGCCGCCGAGTGCTCGGAACGGGTGTCGTCTTGTTCCGCACCACCGACGGAACTCCGGTCGCGCTCGAGGACCGCTGCGCGCACCGGCCTTATCCACTGAGCCTCGGCCGAGTTGATGGCGATCGCATTGTCTCCGGCTATACCGGCTTCGCGTACGACGCCCGCGGCTTCTGCGTCCACGTGCCAACACAGAGCGAGATCCCTGTCGGCGCGCGCGTACGCGCATTCCCGGTACACGAAGACGGGACGTTCCTGTGGGTCTGGCTGGGCGAGCCCGCGCTGGCCGGTTTGCGGCCACCGGCCGCAGCGCCGTGGCTCAGTGATCCAGCCTGGGCGACCCTGGGTGACGAATGGGAGACCGAAGCCGACGTGCTGCTGTTGCACGAGAACTTCGCCGATATCACCCATGTGGCTGTCGTGGACCCGTATATCGCCCCGCCTGTTTTGCGCAGCTCCCCACCGCCGCTCGAGGTCGAAGTCACCGAGACAACGGTGTCGTTCTCCCGTACCTACCAACCTGCTCCGATTCCTGAGTGGCAAGCAGAGCTGCTCGGATTGCCTGCCGATGGCGAGCACGTTCAGCGCGAGCAGGGCGCCTTTGTCACGCCCGGTCTCTGGGTCGACCGGTGGGATGTCTATGTCGACTCCGCATCCGACCAGTCTCAGATCCATACCTTCCGCTTTACACATGCGGTGACACCGATCTCCCTGGGCAGAACGCGGCATGCATGGCGGGTGAGCCGAAACTTCGCGCTCGGTGAGCAGGCGGGGAAGGTGTTGCGGCCGATCTTCACCGACTATTACCGGCGGGTCAAACAAATCCTCGAGACCATGCAGAACGTCCTGGACACTGACGGACCTCGCAGGGAGGTCAATGTGAGCGCCGATGCCGCAGCCCTGCAGGTACGCAAGATCATCCGTAACATGGTGGCGGACGAAGCTGGCACGGCATCCCGCCGGGCCGCCAGGATGAGCCGGATCCCACGCCCTCATTGATTACTGACTGCGAAGCGGACGTCGAGCCGCTTCTGTGGGCGTGCTCGCCGCATCCGGGGTAGTCGGCAAGGCCATCAGCGAGCTGACTTTGCCCACATCCGCCGCTGAGCGAGCCCCACAGCGGAAGGATTCGTCTGAAATCTGGCACCGACGCCAACCATTCGAGGGCGGCGCAGTTTACGTGCCTCGTACTTCATCGGCCGCAGGGCGTAATCCGATGACGAATTAGGCGCTCGTAGCCCGCCGACGAGCTGAATCCGGTCCATCAATCGTGAAGAGCGCTTGTCAGCTGACGGGCTCAGGTCCCTCTATCGAATGTGACGGGAGCACCTGGCCTGCCGGCGCTGTGACGGTCGCGGCCCTGCTCGTTGCCACACCGCAGGTACATGGGGCTCAGCGCCTGGACATCTGGTCCGGCGTGCTATGATAGTGAATATTCACTTTCAAGGAGGATCACATGGAATGGATGCTTTACGGGGCGACAGGCATCACGGGACAGCTCATTACGAAGACCGCCGTGCAGCGCGGGCACCGGCCGATCCTGGCCGGTCGCAACGCCGAGGCGCTGCGCCGCCTCGCTGAGCCCAACGGACTGACCTGGCGTACCGCCGATCTCGGTGACGAGGGCGGCCTGCGGGAATTGGTCGCAGCGGCACCACTGACCCTGCTAGCCGCCAGCACGTTCAACACCGCAAGTCTTCGACTGGCCCGCGCCTGTCTCGTCGCGGGCACGCACTACCTGGATCTGGCCAACGAAGTCCCGGTTTTGGAGGCTGTGTACGGCCTCGATGACGAAGCGCGGGCTCGTGGGGTCACTCTGCTTCCCGGTGTCGGTTTTGGCACAGTCGCTGCCGACACGCTGGCCCGTTACCTCGTGGGGCAGCTGCCAGATGCGGAGGATTTGGATCTGACTATCGACCTTTACACAGCTGGCACGAGTCCAGGGGCGCTCGCCAATACTCTTCGAGTGCTCGGTCTCGGGGCACAGATCCGTCGTGCCGGACAGTTGGAGCGCGCGTGGTTCGGCTCTAGGACCCCTGGCGCAGTTGTGCCGCCCGGGGCGCGTACGGTCATCGCGGTTCCGAGCGGCGAGCTATCCGCGGTGTATCGCACCACCGGAGTGCCAAATATCAGTGTGTCGCGACCAGTTCCGGTGCCTCAGGCTGTCGCCCGTGCGGTGCTGCCCCTGCTCGCTATGGTTGCGAGGAGCAAGCAGGTTCAGTCCTGGGCCGCGAAGCGTGGTTCCTCAAATTTCCCGACAGCAGATCCTGCCCGACGGAGCCGCGTATTCGGGCGGGCTGCCAACACGCGGGGCGAAACGGTCAGCGCTCAGCTGGAAACCGGTGAGGGCTACGCGTTCAGCGCCGAGTCAGCGGTGGCCGCCGTCGAGGCCGTGCTCGCCGACCCGGTGCCAGGCGCACATACGCCTGGTAGCTTGCTCGGACCAGACTTTGCGCTACGTATCCCCGGCACTCGCCGGCTCGATGTGCGGGTTGGGCTGGAGCCCTGAGATGCCGCGTCCGAGCCAGCGCGCCGCCATCATTGATGCGGCCTTGCATTGCTTCGCCGACCGCGGATTCGATGCGACCAGGGTCAAGCACATTGCGGAGGAGGCGGGCGTCGCCGAATCCGCTCTGTACCGTCACTTCCCCTCAAAGGAGGCGATTGCCCAGGAGCTTTACGCAGAGTTCCTCGGACGCTATGCAGAACGGCTGCAAAGCATTGCGCGTTCCGCTGAGGAGCCCGAGTCAAAGGTGCGCGCTGTCATCCGGTTGATCCTTGACACCTACCGGACCGAACCGGACGCTTTCGTGTTCGTTGTGATCAACACCAACCGAAGGTTGGCGAGCCTGCCAGCTGGCACGGTGTACCCGCTGGACGTGATCGAGTCGATCATCGTTGAAGGCCAGGCGGCAGGCGTGGTGCGGGACGGCCAAAGCAACCTCCTCGCCGCCATCCTGCTGGGGGCATCGCTGCAGCCAGTCGTGTTGGCGACTCTGAGCCGCCCGGGCGCGTTCGACCTTCTCGGCAACAGCAGCTACGATGCCGTCATCACCGAGGCGGCCATCGCGGCGATTCGGCGGCCGTCATGTTGATCAAGCGGTTAGATCGACTCGCGACTGGCTGGCACGTGATCGCCGCCCTGGTTGGGGCGCTCGCTCTTCTCCTTGCCGCGAACGCTTTCAGCAGCTACTTCTACGACCTGACCGGAGGGCACGGACTGCTCGATCTGGCCGGTGGTCGCAACGCGTTGACCTTCCGGACGGGCTACACCCCGGACGACGCGTACGCGCTCCTGACCCATTGGGGGACGGTCGGTCGCCATGATCAGCTGCTATTCACGCTTACGCTCGACGTGCTCGTACCGGCCGCCACGTGGCTGTTACTGACGCTCGCGCTGCTCTACGTGACGCGGCCATTCGCCGCTGCGCACTGGCAGCGTCTGGTCGCAGTGCTGCTGCCTACTGCGTATTTGGCCTTTGACTACGGCGAGAACGTAGCAATCCTCGCCGTCGTCTCGGCCTTCCCGAACCGAGCTGATGGTGTCGCGGCGGTCGGCGGGGCGATGTGGACGGGCAAAACCGTGACATCAGACCTCGCGGTGTGTGCCTTATTGGTTGGCTTGATCATTCGGCTGGTCGGCCTGTGCGTCGAACGTCTAAGGCCGCGTGCGTTGCACCAGAGGATCGTCGACGATTCGGCCTTTGATCAGAGCGTTCGGAGCTGGCGAGGGGACTCGTTCGGTGGCAGCAGCGCGGGTCACCGGCTGGGGAACTGCGAGTAGTCCGGGAAGTTGCCGAACAGCCGCTCGTCCTCGCCGCCCGGGCCGTACGTGACCGCCTGTACGAGCAGGTCTCCGCCGACGAAGGCGCCCTTCCACGACTCACCCATGCCGCCGAACACCTCCTCTCGGTCACCTCTGCTGCGCGGTCGATTGATGCCTACCTTGAAGGCCTGCAGCTGCTCGGCGACGCGCGACGCGAAGTCCATGTCGTCGGTCGCCAGGCTCGCCACCAGGCACCCGTTGCTGGCATTCATGGCCGCGAGCAGCTCGGCCTCGGTGTCCACGCAGACGACGGAGTCGAGGGGGCCGAACGGCTCGGCGTGGTGCAGCGACCAGTGGGCCGGTGGCTCGAGGACGCAGGCCGGCGCGACGTATGCCGAGGTGTCCTGCCCATCAAGGAAGCGCCCCGCACCCACCGAGCCGCGGTGGAGGGGAAGCCCCCGGCCGCGCATTGCCTCCTCGAACTGCTCTCCCAGTTCCGCGGCCTTCCGGGCTCCTATCACTGGCCCGAAGTCCAGCTCCGGGAGGGGATCATCCGGACGCTCGACAGCCAGCGGGTGGCCGAAGCGCAAGCTGTCGACGACCGGCAGGTAAGTATCGAGGAACGCGGGCAAAAGGCGACGCTGGACGACATACCTCGGGTACGCAGTGCAACGCTGCTTGGCGTATTCGAACCCCTTGCGCAGATGCTGGGCGAGCAGCTCCCATTCGGTGAAGTCCCATATCCCCCACGCGTTCAGCCCTTCCTGCTCGAGAAAGTGGCGGCGGCGGCGGTCGGCCAGGGAAGTGGCGGCGGCCCGTCCGTTGGATCGGCCTCCGACGAACGCGAGTGCCCCTATGCGCGGATTGCTGATCAGGGCGTCGCCCAGCTTGCCGCCGATCCCGCTGAGCAGTGTGACCGGAAGACCGGCGCGGGCCATGAAGGCGTGGGCGAGCGTCAGGCAGTGGAAGCCACCCTGGCTCGGCGTCTTTGCCACCACGGCATTGCCGGCCAGCACCTGAACCAGCTCGGCGTGCACCTGCACGCTCATCGGGTAGTTCCAGCTCGCAATGTTCGACACTGGGCCGGGCAGGGGCCGCCGCTCGGCACCAGTTCCGATCGCGAGCTGGCGTTCTATCTCGTCGACGTACCAGCGGACCCCATCCAGGCAGCGATCGACGTCGGCCACGGCCAGCCGCCATGGCTTGCCGATTTCCCAGACCAACAGGAGGGCGAGCAAGTCCCGGTGGAGGACCATCGTGTCGATAGCGGCGGTCACTCGTTCGCGCCGTTCAGCCAAGCCGACCTTCGACCACGCCGCATGCTGATCGCGAGCATGCTCGACGGCGCTCGCAGCGATGTCGCGCTCGACACGTGACGGGCCATGGATCGGGGACAGGTCGACCGGGGTGACATGGTGGCCGGGCACTCCCACGCGCTGCCACTCGCCATGCAACAGGTTGCGGATGCGGTCGGACTCGAATGCCTCCGGTGCAACCGACACGCATCGGGCGTAGGTCTCCGCCCACGAGCATCCAGGTTTTAGCTGCAGGTTCGTCACGTCGACATTCTGGCGGCAAGACCATCTCGCCATGGGAGGGGGCCGATTGTGCCTTGCCGCGGTGCTTCACGTTCCCTCCATCTGAGCGTCAGTCGACGAGATGTTCCACCGATTCGGCTGGGTAGACCGACTGGACGAAAGCGGGCCACGATCGTGGCCGGATTGATCAAGAGAACGCGCGGCGAAGCTCTCGCCACCGGGGGAGCGACTTGATCCTGTGTGAGGGGATGGCTGCTAGGTCGCCTTGCCATTTCGCGCATCTTTTCAGGGGTATTTTCACCAGACATGAGCCAACGGCGGCGCGCCAGGTTAAAGGCAGCTGCGGCCGCGTTCGCCAGCAATGCGATGAACCCCAATCTGCGCCGGGCTCAGCTGAGCTTCTTCGGAGCCTGGACGGCTGAGTGGGCCTTCACCGTGGCACTGGGAATCGTCGCCTACCGGGACGGGGGCGCGACTGCGGTCGGGCTGGTCGGGCTGCTGCGCATGGTGCCGTCGGCGGTAGTAGCGCCTTTCGCCGCGCCGCTGGCGGATCGGGGACGCCGGGAACGAGTCCTGGTCCTGGTGTCCACCCTTCGCGGCGTCGCTACGGGGCTGGCCGGCAATCGTCGTCGCTCTCGACGGCCCAGTGCTGATCGTCTACGTCCTCGCGGCGCTCTCGACAGTCGCTGGGACCCTCTACAGACCCGCACACTCAGCATTGCTCCCATCGCTTTGCCGGACCGGGCAGGAACTCACCAGCGCGAACGTCGTAAGAGGGATGTTGGATTCGGTTGCCACGCTGGTGGGTCCATTGCTGGCCGCTGTTCTTGTGGAGTTCACTGACGTCGCCGTTGTGTTCGCCGTCGCGGCAGGCTGCCTCACTGGCCGCTGCGGCCCTGGTGCTGCGATTGCGCTACGACGCCCCGCCGAGACCTGCGGCGCCACGAGGGGTCCACTTGATGGCTGACGTAGCGGAGGGCATCCGTGCCATCGTGCGGAACCGCGACTTGGCGCTGCTCAACGGGTTGGACATCGCCCAGACATTCACCCGTGGTGCGCTGACCGTCTTCACTGTTGTCGTAGCACTGGATCTGTTACGCATTGGTGAGCCTGGTGTCGGAACACTTACCGCTGCCGTCGGTGCAGGTGCGGTGATCGGCTCCCTCGCCGCATCCCTGCTGGTGGGATCGCGTCGGCTCGCTCGATGGTTTGGCATTGGTATTGCGTTGTGGGGACTACCCATCGCGCTGATTCCGCTCTTTCCTCGGCAGGCAACCGCACTCATCTTGCTGGCATGTGTGGGCTTCGGTAACGCCCTCGTCGATGTCGGCCTGTTCACGTTGATGGCCAGATTGGCACCCGATGCTGTTCTTGCCCGACTATTCGGCCTGCAGGAGAGCCTGGTCTCGCTCGCGGTCGGGCTAGGCGCCGTCTTTGCCTCACTCTTGATCGATCTGACAAGCGTGCCCGTGGCAATGGTCGCCGTCGGCGCGCTCTGTCCGATCCTGGTGGTGGCGACATGGCGTCGCCTGGGGCGTCCTGACCGCAATATCGGAGAACTCGACAAAGAGATCGGGCTGCTCCACGGCCTACCCATGCTGCAGCCGCTGCCGCTGCCCGCCATCGAACAGCTCGCGCGTGGCCTGGAACCAGTCCACGTGCCGGCCGGCCAGGCGGTATTTCAGCCAGGGTGATCCGGCCGACCGCTTCTACGTGATCGAGGCGGGCGCCGCCGATGTGATCGGAGACGGTCACCTGGTCACCACGCTCGGCCCGGGGGAGGGGTTCGGAGAGATCGCGTTGCTGCGCAGGGTGCGGCGTACGGCCACGGTTCGGGCGGCCACCGATCTTGAGTTGCAGGCGCTGACCTGCGACCGCTTCTTGCCGGTTGTGACGGGATACCCGCCGAGTTCGCGGGAGGCGGGGGCCGAGGTGGAGGAGATGCTCGACCGGTTCAGCCCGGGTGAATCGACTGATGATCAAAATGGGCCGCGACACTAGCGCTGAAATCCGCTAGGTGGCCGACTGCCGTAATCTGATGGCCCATCGCCTCGGAAAGCCTGGGCGGCACGGCTGACCATCCAGCGACGGATAGGCGACGTGGTTGTCATGTCGGGCCTGGGCGGCCGGGCGACGCAGCGCAGCACCGAACTCGCGTCCTGTTACGGCCGCCGACCTTCTCTTTCAACCCCCGAGACCCAGGCTCCTCGACCGGCAAAGGCTGAAAGCTACCTCTGAGGACGCAGCACATCAGGTACGGTCGCTTGGTTCGCAAGCCGGTTTGGCGAAGGAAGCTAACCGGTCACATCTGGCTTGTCGGCGACAAGTCCCCGTTGCAGCCGTTCCGGGAATAGGAACCGATCATGTTGCGTCGAATGGCTGACCGTGACTCCAATTCCTCTGCATGATCACCGACGGCGGTGTCGCCTCAAGTGGGCCGTTAGTTGCGGTAACCCCCGTGGCGAAACTCCTCGATGAGTCCTGGGTGGGATGGAGACCAATCAAGCTCGGTTCGAGCCTTGGCCGCGACGGTTCGCTGATCGAGCAGTAGGACTTCGGCGAAGTAGTCGCCTAGGCGTTGCCGAGCCTCTTTGTCGGAGCCGGGGACCGCTCCTGGCGCGCCGGCCGCGACGGCGGCGGCCTCGGTGAGTTCTGCGACGGTCGGGTTCAAGCCATTGTCGATTACGTAGTAGCCGCGGGCCGCGTCATGCTCCAATATGCGGCGGAAGAAGTCGGCGAGGTCGGCAACGTGGACTGTCGACCAGTGCTGTTGCCCGGTGCCGAGCATGATCAAGTTGCCGTGGTCGTCTCGGGGTGAGCCGAGGAGTACCCCGGGTATCCCTCCGCCACCGTCGCCGTAAGCGGTGCCGGAGACGACCACAACCCCGCGCATGTCCTTCACCGCAAGCACTCGGCGTTGGATCGGTTCCTTCCATGCCACGAGCGCAGGCGCCTGGAACGGGGAATCCTCGGTGATGGACGTGTTGGCGCCGTAGATCCACAGACCGCTGATCTCGATGAAGGGCTTGCCGGTGCCGGCGTACGCATCGATCGCTGCGTCGACAACTGCGGAGTCGAGGTCGGCGCTGGTGGCGTCACCAGGACTGGCTGTGTGAATGGCCCCGTCCGCATCACCGAGGACGCTCGTGACCGCCGCTCGATCATAGAGGTCGACCACTGTCGGCGTGGCGCCTCGAGCTGCGACGATGTCGGCCTGATCGTCGTCGCGGATGAGCGCGGTCACCTCGTGCCCATGCTTGTACAAATCCGTTAATACGTGAGATCCGATGAATCCTGTTGCACCGGTGAGTGCCACCTTCATGGCCTGAGCCTCCTTGCCTAAAATCTCACACTGTTACTTGACAATTCAAGTGAATATCAAATAACTTGAACTGTCAAGTGACTGTGGAACGACGCTTCCGCAGAGGGGTCTTCACGAGGGCGCGATGGTATTGGCCACAGATGAGAGGGCAAAGAAATGCACGCGCACGGAGACAGGACACGCCTGGTGTGGCCAGTCACTTGAATTGTCTAGTGATTGATATTCTGATCCCATGACTGAAGCGGCCCGCCGCAGTACCGAGGAACCGCCGGTGAACTGGCTGACGGCCGCCGAATTGGACTCCTGGCTCTCCGTGGTGCGGTTGATCACCTGGCTTCCCTGGTCAATCGATCAGCAGCTGCAGCGCGACTCGAACCTCGGGATGGTGGAGTACCAGGTTTTGGCCATGCTTTCGGAGAGTCCACAGCGAACAATGCGGATGAGCTCGCTTGCCGAGGTCACCAACGCATCGCTGTCCCGGCTCTCACACCTGGTCAAACGCCTCGAGCGGCGCGGCCTGGTGCGCCGCGAGCCTGATCCGACGGATGGACGATTCACCAACGCGATCTTGACCGATAAGGGCTTCCAGATGCTGGCCGAAGCAGCGCCCGGACACGTGGCACATGTGCGATCACTAATCATCGATGTCTTGTCCCCAGAGCAGCTTCGGCGCCTCGGCCGCGACGCCAACCGCATCATGTCGCGCATCGACACCTCCGGAATCAACTAGCACCAACCGCATCCCGTCCGGGCGAAGCGCGGCAGGCTGATCTTGTCGGTTGGGCTGCCTAGATCAGGTAGATCAGGCAATACCGAGCATTCCTAGGGCGGAAGAACCTCCTAGGCGGCGAGACTGGGCCCTTGCCTGGGCGGGACTCGGGCTGTGGGATAGGGTCACGACTCCGCTGGGCTAGCCGCGATGGAGTGGCGGGAAGGACTGCAGCGCCAGCATGCCAGCCTTACCGTCTCTGCCAGTGCGGGGCCGAGATGCGGAGCTGTCTAGCCTCGAAGAGCATCTGGAACGGGTCCGTTCAGGAGTCGGCTCGGTAGTGCTCATCGAGGGTGGACCCGGCTTGGGCAAGACGCGGCTGCTTCAGGCCGCCTGGGCCCGTGCCGAGGGCATGGCGTTCCGAGTTGGGCGTGGTATGGCCGACCCAATCGAAAGTGTCGTAGAGCTGGCGGCATTGATGGAAGCGTTGTTCGAGGGCGACCCGCCGCTGGTGGAGGGAGCCGCGCTTCGCGACCTTCATGCGGCGCCTGAGCAGCGATTTTGGCTGCTGCAAGACATCCAGGCGCTGCTTGAACAGGCCGCATTGAACCATCCGTTACTCATCTGCCTTGATGACATGCAGTGGGCCGATAGCGGGACCGCAGCAGCGCTGCGCTCCCTTCCGCAGCGACTGGCAAGCCTGCCGGTGGCGTGGTTTCTCACGACACGACCCCGCCAGGGTTCGGCTCAGATTCTGACGGCGCTGGCGGAGCTCGTCGATGCAGGTGCGGACGTACATCGACTCGGTCCCCTAGATCAACAGGCGGTCGGGCAGGTTGTGGCGGACGTTCTGCAGGCGCAACCCGACGAGGATCTGCTACGCCGAGTTGAACGAATTCGGGGCAATCCGTTTCTCCTGGTCGACTTCATCCGGGGGCTCAAGGAAGAAAAGATCGTCGCGGTGGAGTCCGGGCGGGCGACTCTCATCGAGGACCGTCTGCCCAGCCGAGTGAGCGACGATATGCGCCGACGCTTGTCGAGGCTGCCTGGAGATGCGGAGCAGGTAGCCATCGCCGCCGCGTCGCTGGGCCGGCGATTTTCAGTCGCGGACATTGCCGCCATGAGTGACCGGCCCCTACCAAAACTGTTGTTACCGATCCGGACGCTCGTGCAGGCCGACATCCTCGCCGAAAGCGACGACCGTCTTGCGTTTGGTCATGATCTCATCCGCGACGCTGTTCGAGCCAGCGTTCCCACCGCAGTGCGGCGAGCGCTGGATCGCCGCGGCGCCGACGTGCTCCTCGCGCGCGGCGCTCTCCCGGTCGAGGTCGCGACCCAGCTCGCGGCCAGCGCTGAACCAGGCGACGATGTTGCGATCGCCACGCTGGCCGATGCGTCCGAAGCACTCGGCACAACAGACCCAGCAGCATCGGCAGCGATTGCCGAGCGAGCCCTAGCGCTCATGTCCCCGCAGCATCGGCTGCGTGGTCCGATTGCGTCGCGACGCGCAATCTCGTTGTTTGCAGCGGGATTTGGCGAGCAAGCCAAAAGCTTCGCCGATACCGTGCTGCGTCAGGCTCTGCCGCCAGAACAAGAGGCTCAGGTCCGTCTGAGCATCGCCACAATGTTTGTGTTGTCCCCCGACGTCCGGGCCGACAACGCCCGCCAGGCACTTGGGTTACCGGGCCTTCCGCTGGATTTGAGGGCATGGCTGGAAAGTGTGGTGCTTCACAACCTGGTGGTGGCGGGCCGCACGGATGAGGCGCAGCTCATCGCAGCGGAGGTCGGGGAAGCCGCGGAAGCCAGCACGAGCCGGGAAGCGCGCTATGCCGCCGAGCTTGCACTAGGCGGCCTGGACTACCAGCTGTTCAGGTTCGGATCCGCGTTGGAGCGGTTGGAAGCTGCTGCCCAGATCGGCACCTCGGAGGACGTACGTCAGCGCCTCGCCCACTACTTCCGCTGCTGGCCGCTGGTCGCGCTCGACCGTTTCGAGGACGCGCGTCGCGTTGCTGAGGCCGGTATTGCGGCGGCCCAGCGTGACCGCCAGAACTGGGCGCTACACATCTTCGAGACATGGAAGGGTTTACAGGGACTGGAGACCGGCCGGCTGCCAGATGCAGCGTTGGCACTGGAGGGCAGGTTCAGCCTGCGGGACGCCCATCGGGTCGTCGGGATCATCGACGCGGCCTGCGTGTCCGGGCTTGGTCTGCTGAAAATCCATACCGGCGACGGGCGGGGAGCAGGCGAGGTCGCGCGGATCTGCAAAGTGATGCTGCACGCTACAGCGCCCGGCGTTCGCAGACACGCCGCCTGGTTTCTCGCCGCGCACGCGATGGCCTTGGGACATCCACGCGAAGCCCACCGAGGGCTGTGGGCTCTTGGTCAAGCAGAGCGGTTGTCGATCTTTCCGCTCTTCCCTCACGACGTCGCGAATGATCCCGAACTGGTGCGTATCGCCGTGGCAGTCGGCGACGACGAACTCGTTACACATACAATCGCGGCAGCCGAGCAACGCCATCAGCTCAACCGACAGATACGATCGCTCGGCGCTAGCGCCGCACACGTCCGCGGACTCGCCCGTCATCGCACAGCGGACCTCGACGAAGCCGTTTTCCTTCTGCAGAACAAGTCTCGGCCGCTCGCATTGGCTTCAGCCCTGGAAGATCTTGGCCGGTTGAGGGTCGACGACGGCGCGACCATGGATGCCATCGACGCGTACGATCAAGCCCTCGCCATCAATATCAGCGTCGGCGCTTCATGGGACGCAGCACGCGTCCGAAGCCGCCTACGGCGCCTAGGCGTACGACGCCGCATCATCTCACCAGAGGTTCCCCACACGGGATGGGATTCGCTGACCCCCGCCGAACGACAGGTTGCGCAGCTTGTCACCGAAGGCAGGACCAACCGGGAGATCGCCGAACAGCTGTTCGTCTCGCCCCACACCGTCAGCGCCCATCTCCGCCACATCTTCGACAAGATCGGCGTGAAGTCCCGGGTCGAGTTGACCCGGGAAGCAGGTGATCGCCCGCGCTTGACCCCTCGCCACTAGCGCCAATTAGATATCGCACGATCTAACGATGCGCCGCACGCGTCGACGCGAGCAGGCTCAGTACGTGGAGCAGCGACTCCGCGCACCCAGCGAACGCCGCGAAAGGAATCACCATGATTGTCAAACCGAATATCGTCCTCGTCCACGGCGCGTGGGCAGATGGCTCAAGCTGGAGCGCCATCATCGAGATCCTGCAAGCCGACGGGTACCACGTTACGGCGCCACAGTTTCCGCTCACGTCCCTCTCAGGCGACGTAGCCCGATTGCGCCAGGTTCTGAATTTCCAGAACGGACCGACTGTCGTGGCCGGTCACTCCTACGGCGGCCAGATCATGACTGCTCTGGGCACCGATGCACCCAACGTCGCGGGCTTGGTCTACATCGCTGCGTTTGGCCTCGACGAAGGAGAATCGCTCGGCGCGCTCCTCTCGCAAGGCCCGGTCACCCCGGCATTGGCCCACCTCTTCACTGATGAGCAGGGTTTCGGCTGGTTGTCCGAGGAAGACTTCGTTGGGCACTTCGCCGCCGATGTCGATCCACTCGAAGCCAAGGTCATGTACGCCGTGCAGCAACCCCTACCCGTCGCCGCCTTCAACGACATCATGGGCACGCCCGCATGGAAGGCCTTGCCATCTTGGTACCTCGTAGCTACCGGCGACCAGGCCATTCCGCCAGACGCCGAGCGTCAGTTTGCCGCGCGGATGGGAGCGACCACCATCGAGATCTCCTCGAGCCACCTGGCCATGGTCTCTCACCCTGCCGCGGTCGCCGATCTCATTAAGACAGCAGCCGACGTCGTGGCCGGCCAACTCCTAGGCTCGCCCCGATGATCGACGTCGCCCTCCGCTCGCCAAGAACACAATTAGGGAGACCGGCACCATGCCGATGATCGACGTCTACGCGGCGAGCGGAACATTTGCGGATACACGCCGACTCACCATCGACCTGGCGACCGCAGTCATGACGATCGAAGGTGTACCCAACATCCCGATGTTTCGGCAGAACACCGCCGCCTTCATCCACGAACTCGGCAACGATTGCCTCGCCAACGTCGACGGCGACAACAGCTATGTCCGCGTGCAGGTACTCACTAATGCCGTCAGCACTCGGCCGCGAAAAGCAGTTGGCGGTAGTGGAACAACTCACTGCCATCGTCGCCGCTGCGGCTGGCGATCCGACGCTGGCCGACCGGACATGGGTGCTCCTCACTGAGGCTCCCGACGGCGGTTGGGGACTGAAGGGACACGCTAATACCAACGAGGAACTGGTCCTCGCTGCACGGGCGCAGCTCGCCGAGCTATCCGTACGGGAGCCGAGCCCAGCCGATGACGCCTGATTGATCCGGATTGCCGCCGTGTTTCTTGAGTGCGGCTGGCCGCCCGAGGAGCTGCTGGCCGATGAGTTCGCTTCGAGCCAGTCGCGATCGCGGAAAGTAAGAACCAGCAACCACCTTCCGAGGCCCATGTGTATTCCGACCTCGTCTTCATCGTGGTGCTTGCAATGCTGCGTTGGGCTCGCAAACAGGGGCTGGTGGGTTATCAGCCGACTTGGGGTGGTGACATGAGAAAGATGATCGTTCAGGCCACAGCGGTTGAGACCTTCAGATGATCAAGTCGTAAGCTGCGCCGGGACGCTCTTCAGCCTTTACAGCCACTTGCGCCGTTTGAACATCAAGTAGAGACCGACCGACAACAGCACCATTGCGAGCAGTGCGAGAGGGTATCCGATCACCCAGTGCAGCTCGGGCATGCGGTCGAAGTTCATGCCGTAGACCGTGCCGATCAGGGTCGGGGCGAAGAAGATCGCCGCCCAGGCGGAGATCTTTTTGATTTCTTCGTTCTGGGCGTAGCTGGCCTCGGTCAACTGTTGCACCTTTTCGTTCTGTGCCTGGCCGAGAAGTGTCGACTTGACGCTGAGGACGGTCTGGTAGAACTCGATCACGCCGTGGAGATATTCCGTCTCACCGTCGGCCAGGCTGCGGACCCGGTCAAACTGCTGCGCATTGTCTGCCACCAGCTGTCTGCCATCGGGTGAGATGCCGGTGAGGGTGGTCATGCTGTGGTATATCGCGCCACTTTGAGCGCTCATGGTGCGCACGGCAAGGAGGCCGTGGCGGGCGCGAAACAGCTCGTTGAGGTACTTCTCTGGATCGCCGACGTTCCCACCGGTCAGCTGCTGCTCGAGCTGCCACACATCCTTGGTCAGCGTCTCGATGAAGTCCTCCTGCTCGCGGGTCAACACCGTGACGATGGAGTGCGAAAGCTGAGACGGTGTGACCGGGCGCAGCCGCCCGGCTTGGATTCGCTCGAGCACCGCGCGGGTCTCCCGCTGGGCAACGTCTGGATGGACGGCCGGATTGATGGGTCCATGCACCGTCACCAAGTAGCGCACACCGATGAACTGGTCCAACTCGATGTAGTGCACATGCCCGTGCTCTCCTCGTTCGGGCGCATGCAGGATGACAAAAACGTGGTCGTGGTAGGCGTGCATCTTTGGGACCCGATTACGCTCCATGGCGTCCGTCACGGCCAGCGGGTGAAACCGGAACACCTCCGAGAGCACACGCACTGCCTCATCGTTCCAGGTGGGGATGTCCACCCACACGAGACCGTCCTCACCCTGAAGCAGCTGCGGCAGCTCATCGACGCCACGCTCCTCAACCCCACTCTTAGTTAGGAGGCGAACGTCCATTCAACCCACATCCCTCAGCCATGCTGCCGCGCTGTGCGGCTTGGCTTCCGCTGTGCAGCCGCCCGCCGCGCGCCCATGCTAGCCATTGTTGACTGCCAACTTCTCGTTGGAATACAGCCATCGAGCTTGATGGCGGACGCAAGGCTTCAATTACACTCCGTGGCCCACATGCGACGTGACTGATCATGAGCTGGAACGAATGCGCATGGAGAGTGAGCAATCGGAACAACTGCGCCCCGCCGACCAGCTACCCGACGATCAACCCGATCATCGACACGGTGACCAGGACCAACGCGAAGGTGTACTCGGCGAACGGCCGCAGCTGCCGCCTCAAAGACCCGCCTCACCCTCGTCGCCGGAGGTGAACCCATGACATGATCACTCAGCCGAGACCGACCGACACGTGAGGTCGTACCCAGATGAAATCGAACTGGTCGAGGGCTTTGTGGTGAGAGAGTCCGGACAGCTTCAGCGCGTTGCGGAATCGGCGGTCCTCCCGCAGCCCGACCTCTTCTTCCACCCGCAGGTCGATGAAGTCGAGGTAGTCCATCTGGCGATGGACGAACCGAAGGGTGACCCTCACTCGGGCGGAAGAGGGCTCAACACGCCGAGACCGTGGGTGTTTGAGTGTGGAGGATTGGGCTGAGATCCGCCTGGCCGCGTCGCGCGGAACGATGTTCGGCGAATTGATCAAGAGGCGCCCGGCCAGTCGCCGCCCGTTGGTCTGCCTCACGCCTTTGCCTCGAGATCATTCCAGGTGCTGGGCACGTGCCGTAACTCGCCCAGCTCGACGCGGTCTGAGCGATCACGAGACACCTGAGCGGCGCCGCCCCGGCGATGCCGGAGCATGACGGCCGGTGCGACGTGAGGCCACCAAAGCCCTCAATGCTCGCCGGCCAGATGATCCAATTCGCAGGAGCCTGCTCGGTTCTATAGACCAGCCTCGCACCTTCTGGCTCGTGTTAGCACCCCCTGTACGGGGTAATGCACCTGTGGCGAGTCGAGACTTGGCCTCGGTGGGTTGGCCACCGAGCAGGATCGGTGAGGAGGTGCTGATGGGAATCGACGAGAAGGCCGATCACAAAGCGGAGGAGCTGAAGGGTAAGGCCAAGAAGACGGCCGGCGACGCAACCGACGACCACAGTCTGCAGGCCAGGGGCCGAGCCGAGGAAGCGAAGGGCAGCCTGAAGCAGGCCGGCGAAAAGGTAAAAGACGCGTTTAAAGGTTAGTTGAGCTGAACGTTGGGTTGGTCTGTCTCCGAGGGCCCGACCGGCGGACTTCGCCGGTCGGGCCAATCGTTGGATTGGTCCAAGGCTTGACGCTCACCGTCTCCGGCGCGCTGTGTCGGTGGGGGCTGTTGACACGCGTACCCGACCCCACTATTCCTGCCATTCTTTCACCCACAATCGAGCTGGCCGGCCTTCGATCACGGGACCGTTTCCGCAGTTGATCGGCGGATCAACTTCTCGACGATCTGCTTCGGCATGCTGCTGCACCTCGTCCCTGAGCGATCCCAGCAGGCGCGATCCCAGCAGGCGCAGTTGATGTATGCGGTGCACAACCCGCCCGCGGCGGCCTCCCTCGCCGATGTGATAGTCGTCCGGCGTGGAAGTCGCTGCCTTCGTGGGATCTGATGCCGCGAACAACGAGCCGATCCGGCCTGACGCTCAGCGCCGCTGTATCGGCGCTGGAAGCGACCGTGGTGGAACTCGAATCCGCGCGCCTCGGGATGGTTTCTCATCCCGAGGAGGTTGCCCGCCTGGACAACAGCGCATGCGCTGGCTTCCGAGTCTCTGAGGGTTAGCGCCATCCCGCCGGTTGTTTTGGCGCTTGATTCGAAGCCGGAGGATGGGCAGCGGTCACCGGGCTAATGGGTCCCAGCCGCGCAGATGCGTGACGGACTGGCGGTACTCCCACTCGATAAGGTCCTTGAGCATGTGGGCCAGCCGCCCGCCGCTGGTGATGCCGGCGATGTCGGCAACCCCGCGGCGGGTCCCGACCGAGACGACGAACCCCTTGTCATGGAAGGTGAACGCCTCCAGCGGCCGGCCCTCCAGCTCCGCGTCCAGGTTGCGGGCCACGGTCTCGCCCTCCTCCAGCGCCACTTGGGCCAGCGGCGGCAGCACATGCCCGCTCCGCGGATCCACGACCGAGGCAAGGTCGCCGGCGACGTAAACCTCCGGATGGTCCAGCACGCGCAGGTATCGGTCGACCTTGACGCGGCCGTTGTGGCCGATCGGCAAGCCGGAACCCACCACCAGCTCGGGCGCCTTGACCCCACCCGCCCAGACGAACACGCCACCCTCCACCAGCTGGCCGCCCTTGAGCCGGAAGCCCTCCTCGGTCGCGGCCGCCACCATCGCGTTGGTGCGGACCTGCACGCCCAGGTCAGAAAGGATCCTGGTGGCATTGTCGATCAGCTGCGGCGAGGAGCCGGCGAGGATGGTGGGGCCCGCCTCGACAAGCAGCACGGCGGGCCGGTCGGGCGCCAGGCCGTGGCTGCTGGCCACTTCGGGCAGCATCTCGGCCAGCTCGCCGGCCAGTTCGACCCCGGTAGCGCCGCCGCCGCCGACCACCACGGTCGCCAGGCGGCGCTGCCGCTCCGGGTCGGCGGCGGCCGCGGCGGCGTCGAGCGCCCTGTTGACCGCTGCCCACACCCGCTGTGCATCGCTGGCCGAATACAGCGACATGGCGCGCACGGCCAGGCCGGGGATTGCGAAGTCGTTGGGCCGGCTGCCCAGCGCCAGCACCAGCCGGCTCCAGCCGATCGGCCCGGCTGTGGTGAGCACCCGCCGACCGGGTAGGTCGAAGCCGCTGATCTCGGCCTGGACGAAGCGGACCCGCTCGGCCAGCACGTCCTGGAGTGGGATGCGCACCGCGTCGGCGGCGCGGGTGCCGGCGGCGACCCGGGGCAGCTCGGTGAGCGCCTGGTGGTAGTCGTGCCGGTCGACCAGGGTCAGCTCCGCCACGGGGTTGTTGCGCAGCTTGGCCGTCAGGCGCATGGCGACGTGCAAACCGGCGTAGCCTGCCCCGGCGACCACGATCCGGCCGCCACTCCCAGCGGTGGATGCGCTCATGGCGTCCTCCAAGGGTCCTGCGCCTACTGGCGAAGAAGACGTCCAGCCAGTCGCATATTTGAGGTTGAGGTGGAGTGAGCGCTCAGGTTACGCCCACCACCGCCTCGACGGTCGACCTGATGAGCCGCAACACCTCATCAGGGCGAAAAGCCATGGCCACGTGGTTGGTCGAGATCTCCACGGTGGTGGCGCCCCATGCGAGCCCCTGGAACGCCACCAGACAGTCAACGGAAGATGAGCGCCACCCGACCGAGGCTCGTGTTCGCAGCAACGGCGGCGCGTGGCCCAGCCGACCAGTTGGGCGTTCCTGGGGCAATGGGCTCTGCAAACCTGTTCCTGTAGCGTAAGTCGTTGTCAGAGCTGGCGACGAGACTCGAACTCGTAATTGGGGTGGAGATGCTCGAATGGCCCTTGGACCTTGATCGCGTTCGGGCTGGGCGAGCGATCCGGCGGGATTGCTGGCCGGGCTAGCTGGCGGGAGACTTCGGTGATGGGGTGACCCGGGGCCGTCGGCGAGTGAGGGTTCGCGGATGGCGTGGTAATCCGGACAGGGGCGGGGGGGGGGGGGTGGTGTGCGGTGCGAGGTGCTGTTCGAGGGGGGGGGTCGCGCGGGTGTATAGGTAGGGAGAG
The DNA here is from genome assembly GCA_963808905.1 of uncultured Actinomycetota bacterium. Classification (GTDB taxonomy): domain Bacteria; phylum Actinomycetota; class Actinomycetes; order Propionibacteriales; family Propionibacteriaceae; genus Microlunatus. The sequence continues at coordinate 259,035 of CAWEHO010000028.1, read as the reverse complement.
GTTTGGGGGGGAGTAGGGACGGTGGAGGTCTCGGGGCTGGAGGACGAGTTCGAGCTGTCGGCCGAGGCGCTGCCGCGGCTGCTGTATGTCAAGGCGCCCGCGCCGCGACCGCGAGCCACGCCTGGCCGAGCTGCTGGCCCGCATCCGCACCGAGGCCTCATACCGTAGCTTCCGCACCCCAGCCGAGCTGGGCCGGCTGGTGCGCGACGACCTGGCGACGCTGCTGAGCGAGCGATTCGCCGCCCGCTCGCGCGGCGTCAGCCACGCCGCCGCGCCGGGCTCACGCCGACTGCCGGTTGGCACGACCTCGCTGGTCGGGCGGGAGCAGGCCATCGACGAGGTGGCCGAGCTGCTGGGCGGCCCGACGTCGGCTGGTGACCCTCACCGGGCCTGGGGGGTCGGCAAGACCCGGCTGGCGGTGGCTGTGGCCGAGCGGCTGCGTGACCGCTTCGATGCGGGCGCGTTCGTCCCGCTGGCGGCGGTCACCAGGCCGGAGCTGGTGCTGGCCGCCATCGCCCGGGCGGTGGGGGCGGCCTGGCCGGGACGGACTCGCCGCTGCAGGCCCTGGTCGAGCACTTCGGCGACGGCCGCTGGCTGCTCATCCTCGACAACCTGGAGCAGGTGGTCGACGCCGCCGGCGACCTCGACGAGCTGCTGGCCCGCTGCCCGGGCGTGGCGATCCTGGCGACCAGCCGGACGGCGCTGGGGCTGCGGGCCGAGCGGGAGTACCCGGTGCCGCCGCTGTCGCTGCCCGCCGACCCCACAGTGTCGGTGGAGACGCTGATCGCGACGCCGGCAGTGGCGCTGTTCGTGGACCGGGCCCGCGCGGTGCGCCCCGGCTTCGCGCTCACCGAGGGCAACGCAGCGGCGGTGGCGGAGATCTGCCGGCGCCTGGAGGGCCTGCCGCTGGCGATCGAGCTGGCCGCCGCCCGCACCCGGCTGCTCGACCCCGACGCGCTGCTGCGCCGGCTGGCCAGATCGCTGGACGCGCTGGGGACGGGCGCGGTGGACCTGCCCGAGCGGCAGCGCACCCTGCGGGCCACCGTGGAGTGGAGCATGGGCCTGCTGGACGACGCCGAGCGGTCGCTGCTGGAGACCATGGCGGTCTTCGTGGACGGCTGGACCGTCGAGGCCGCCGCCCAGGTCGCCGGCCTGGACGAGGACCGGGCGCTGGACCTGTCCGAGGCACTGGCCCGCCACAGCCTGATCCAGCCTCGACAGCACCGAACGCGGCCCGCGGCTGCGGATGCTGGAGACCATCCGCGCGTTCGTCGCAGAGCGGCTGGCGGCGCGGCCCGACGTCGCCGAGATCGCGCGACGCCACGCCGATTACTACCGGGCGCTGGCTGAGCAGGCTGACCGGCAGCTGCGGGGCCTCGACCAGGATCACTCGGCTGAAGGCCTGGAGGCGGAGGCAGCCAATCTGGCCGCCGCGGTGCGCTTGGTACCTGGACAACGACCGCCGAGCCGCTGCCGCACCTGTTCCGGGTCCTGTGGATGTTCTGGGGGCTGCGTGACCACCTGGGTGAGGCCCGCAGCTGGATCGACCAGCTGCTGCCCACCGCCGACTCGTTGGAACCCCACGCCCAGGCCGAGCTGCTGTGGACGGCGGCGGTGACTGCCCTGGAGGTGGTGGGCGAGGACCAGGCGACGGTGGCAACCAGCCAGCGCCTCGAATCGCTGCTGGCAAGGATCCGCGACCCCTACCTGCACGCTGGTGTCCCAGCTGGCAATGGCGGGGATCGCAACGGTCGTCGGCGACTTCGACGGCGCGCTGCGGAGAGAGTTGGCCTGCCTGGAGGAGCTCCGTGGCCAGGACGAGCCGTACTGGATGACCGTGGCCACCCTCACCTTGCGGCCTGCTGGAGACGGCCACGGCGCGCCACGACGCCGCCCTCGGCTACCTGCGCGAGGCGCGGACCCTGGCGGGGCGGTTCGATCACGCCGGGCTAAGTGCGTGGTCCCAGGTGCAGTTAGGCATCCTGGCCCTCGCGCAGGGCCGACCCGAGGAGGCCCGGGCGCTGCTGGACGAGGGCCTGGAGCTGAGCTTGGCGACCCACAGCACCCGCAACCTGACCCTGTGCCTGACCGCGTTCGCCCAGCTGGCGTTCGTACGGGGTGAGGGAGAACGGGCCGCGCTGCTGGCGGGGGCCGCCGAGGGCCTGCGCCAGCGTGTCGGCCTGCGGGCGTGGCCGCTGCAACGGGAGGGGGAGGCCCAGTTGGTAGCTCACATCCGGCAGGCGCTGGGCGCGGAGCGGTTTGACCAGGGATTCGCCGCTGGCGTCCGGCTCAACCGCCGACAGGCAATAGCGGCTGTCCGCGACCCGCGCAGCACCAGCGCCGCAGCCTCCTGAAGGGCGATCGGTGAAAGAACGGCAGGACTGGTGGGTCGCGTACGCGGTGCGGACGACCGTAACGGGTGGACCAGGCCTGTTGATCTTCGTCCCGCGAGATGCGTGATAGCCGATGAGTATCGCTGTCATTTGTCATCGGACGTGTCGGAGCATCGTCACGGCGCGATGGCGCTGGCGATGCGCCGCGGTGCAGTTGCCGGCGAGTCCGACGCGGGAGCTTGAGCGGCTGTCGGCGCAGCCGCGGCGTGTGCCTTGTGCGTTGTCCGATGATGAGCGCGCTCGATGGTTCCGGGCTCTGCGGGGTGATCAGGTCGGGCTGCGGCAGGACCCCCCCCCCGGCAGTGTTGTGGCGCGATGCTGATCTTGACATGAGTGCCTGCGCGTGACGTCGACCTTGATCAGGGTCACCGGGCAGAGCCTGGTGCGGAAGCGTACGAAGTCGCAGGCGGGCGAGCGGATCTTGCAGCTGCCGGAGTGGTGCGTGATCTTGCTGGACATCCGCGCGCGGTTGGCGTAGGCGCGGATGAGCCTGTCTTTGGCACGGTGGACGAAACATTCCGTGATCCTCGGACGGTCACCCGGTGGCTTGTCGAGGCTCGCGAGCGGCACGGCTTCGAGGAGTGGATGATCATCCACGCTTGGCGGAACACAGCGGCGACGGTGTTTGGACGAGGGTGGTGCAAAGGGCACGCATGATCGCTGACCAGCCGGGCCCACTCTCGTGTGTCGATGACGCAGGACGTGTACCTGGGCCGGCGGAGCCGGGAGTCTCGCGTAGCGGCTGCACTGGAGGCCGTCGATCCGATGGCGTCATGCGAAAGTGTGGGGGAATCTGTGGGGCGGGACGGCCGCCATGGCGTGAGGCGGTGTTTGCCCTGGTCAGAGAGCTGGCGAGGGTGTCCAGGTTCACGACATATGTGACTTGTGATCGGCGTCTGGTGAGTCGCGACATTGGTGACAGTCGAGCATGTCCAAAGCTCGGGTCGTCGTGTCGAAGATCATTAGCAAGCAGATGTCTGTCAGCGAAGCAGCCGCCGCCTTGGGGTGTCACGTCAGCACGTCCATCGATGGCTCGCCCGTTACCGCGACCATGGTTTTGACGGCCTGGAGCCGCGGTCCCGGCGGCCGCATTCCAATCCGCGGCGCACTGCCTCGAAGGTGGCGGAGCGGATCATCGTGCTACGCCGCGAGCTCGCCGCTCAAGGCCTCGATCACGGGCCGCAGACGATCGGCTGGCACCTTGAACAAGAGCATCTGCCAGTGCCGTCGACCTCCACGATCCGTCGGATCTTGGTCGCAGCTGGGCTGGTCACTCCCGAACCGAGGAAGCGGCCTAAAAGCTCCTATCGGCGGTTCGAAGCCGACCAGCCTAACGAGTGCTGGCAATCCGACTTCACCCACTGGCAGCTTGCCGACGGTACCGGCGTGGAGATCATCAACTGGCTCGACGACCACTCCCGATACCTACTCACAGCCGTTGCTCGGCCACGGATCAGCGGTGAGGACGTGGTCTCCACCTTCCTGGCCGCAGCCAACGCTCACGGGCTTCCTCACTCGACCCTCACTGACAATGGGTCGGTCTATACCTCTCGTTTCACCGGCGGCCGCAACCACTTCGAGTATCTGCTCGCCAGCCTCGGCATCGCGCAGAAGAACGGCCATCCCAACCATCCGCAGACCCAGGGCAAAATCGAACGCTTCCACCAGACCCTAAAGCGCTGGCTCGCCGCTCAACCCGCCGCCGCCACTCTGGAGGAACTGCAAGCCCAGCTCTACCGCTTCCAGCGCATCTACAACGAGCTACGACCCCACCGGGCACTGAAGCGGCTCACCCCGGCAGCGGCCTACGCCGCCACACCCAAGGCGCGACTCGCCACCACCACCGGCGACCCCGGCCACTACCGGCTGCGCTACGACCGAACCGACAGCCACGGCAAAATGAGCATCCGCCGCGCCGGCCGCATGCACCACCTCGGCGTCGGCGCCAGCAACGCACAACGCCGCGTCCTCGCCATCACCGACCAGACCAGCGTCACAGTCATCGACCTATCCACCGGCGAAGTCCTCAGCACCCACACCATCGACCCCGACCGCAGCTACTGGCGCAACCAACAAAAGCGCCCCGGCCGATGGCCAGGGCGTAACCAATGACTCGACTCATCTGTCGCACATGACCCGACTCATCACATGAGTGGAGCTGAGGGGACTCGAACCCCTAACCTGCTGTTTACAAGACAGCTGCGCTACCGATTGCGCCACGCCAGCAAGACGGCCATTTCCCTAGTCGGAGTCTCTCTCCCCGTTGAGGACGAAACCCGCATCGGGCGTCCACGCCCTGATGTGTGTGCAATCAGGTTCGCGGCACCGTCCACGGCTTTCTGAGCGATGGTACCGACCAGAGGCTGTACACATCAGCGGTGATCGCGATCGAGGCGTGACGCATCAGCTTCGAGACCACGGCGATGTCAGCACCGGAGGCCAGCATCAGCGACACCGCCGAGTGCCGCAGCCCATGGAAGGTGAGAGGGGCAGCTCGCCACCAGGCCCCTGCGGAGCTGCTGAAACGTCCTGGTGACATAGCTCGGGTCGAGTGGGCGGCCGTCCTCCATCGTGACCACGTGCCACTGGGTCTGCCAGGGCTCCTGGGCCGCCTCGGCCTCCTCAGCCTGCCGCGCTCAAGCGCGAGTGGTGCTGTTGCTGGAGGCAGATTCTGGGGACCCGCCGCGGAAATCGTGAACGGGATGCCGGTTGTCCAGAAGGGGTTGTGGGCCTTCGATATCGATCTGGTGAGCGCAGTCGCGCACTTTGAGCGTCGCATCGAGGGCCAGCGCGCTGACCTGCAACCGCTTTCTGCCGGTGTCACTGGTTCCCGCCTAGCGCGCGAGGCAGGGACATCGGTCGAGACCAGACTTGACCGATTCTGGCCAGATGAGCACACCGACGACCAAAACAGATCAGGACACAGACGCAGGATCCTTTTAGTACGGAGCTGATTGTCGTAGCATTTATGCGGTCCTCGGGGGAAAGGCTGTCCATTGACGCCCAAGCAATCGCTGACACTCAAACAATCGCTGATTCGACGTTCTCTTGCCGTGCTGTGCGCCGCCCTGCTGGCTGCGGCATGGGCGGTCGGGGCCTCTACTACCCGCAAGCGCTGCACCGACCAAGGGCTCTCTTGAGATCGTGTCGGTTACCGACACCGCTTCGGGACTGGGCGCACCGGTTCAGGACCGGCCCTTTAACGTCGCCGTGAGGGTCCTCGACAATGCCGGGCAACCAACGACCGTGAGCCAGGCAACCACGATTGTGTTGGACGAGGTATCCGGGCCTGGGGATCTCGGGGGTACGACAACAGCCGTTATTCCACGCAACGGCTCCGGCGCAACCATCACAGGTGCGACGTACAGCCAGTTCGCAAATGGGGTTGTGCTTCGCGTCCGTGCGGCATCCGGGGTGAATCTCGCGCCAGACCAGGTGACCGTGGAGGTCGCCCTCAAAGCAGTCGGTGCCAACGCTTCCCCGGGGAGGTCGATGAATGTTACCGATTCGAGTTGTGCCGCCCCGACCGCTGAAGTGCCGACCTGCGGTCAGTTTCTCCTGCCGAAGGGTGGCAGTGGTCGCGTAACTCTGTCGATCAACTCATGTGATGGGCTCGGTAATTGCAAGACCGCTGGTGGTCTCACGGCGCTGGTCGTTACCGGCATTGCGAATCTCAAGGACGCCAACGGAAACCCGCTCTATAGCAAGACTTCCCCCGCCACCCTGGTCGTCGCGTGCGACAAGGATCTCTGTCGGGAGACTGCAAACGGCGTGCCGAAACTCCCGCTGATCTACACCCTGAACAACACCGGTTCGCTCAACAAAACGGCCGGGCCGTGCCCGGCAAAGGGCGTCGTTGGCGAGGAGCAGGATGCGTGCGTCGACTACCCGTCCAGCTCTCGGAATAAAGGCGACCTCTACCTGCACCTGCTCTTCGTCGCTGACGCCCGCGGCAGCATGTAGCTCAGCCGGCTGACTCCGGCAGCGGTGACTCGGACGATGCCCAGCGAATCGTCCAGCTGGCGGGACTTAACGGGAGGCAAGTCGGGCAATGCGCACCCCTATGTGCCGGCCGCCAGCAGAAAGATAACGCCATGAATCGAGGCAGCATCTAGCAGCGCTCTGTGGATCATTGGGAGTCGCTGTTTCAGGCCCACCGGTAAGTACGCCGCACACGCGCTGTCCTCGTCCAGTACCTCGCCGATTGACGATCAGAACGGGCCGCGACACGAGGGCTGAAATCCACTGGGTGTAGGACCGACTGCCGTAATCTCCTGAGCGCGCTGCTCCAGCGCGAATCCTTCTTCTTCCCCGGGGGAAAGGCTGTCCAATGACGCCCAAACAATCATTCTTTCGACGCTGTCTCGCGGTCCTGAGCGCCGCCCTATTAGCTGCGGCATTAGTGCTGGTCGGTACCTGGCTTCCTGCTGGTGCCACAGGAACACATGGCGAAGGAGGCGATCGTCATGATGTGGACAGGCTCCGCATTGTGTTGATCACCGACCACGACTCGGGCCTTCAATATCCGGTCCAGGGCCGGCCATTCGATGTCGTCGTACAGGCTGTCGATGACGACGGCAAACCGATCGCGGTCTCCCAGCCGACCAAGATCGAACTGAAGGAGGTATCGGGTCCCGGTGACCTTGGGGGCAACACGACGGCGATCATCCAAGCCGGCTTCTCCAGCACCACGATCTACGGCGCGACCTACTCACAGTTCGCCAACGGCGTCAAGCTGAAAGTCAAGGTGGTTTACGGAGACGACCTGGCGCCGGGCAAGATCACCGTGGAGGTCGCATTTACGGCAGTCGGCGCCGATGCCAAGCCAGGCACGTCGTTAACACTCAAAGATCCAAAATGTGCCGCCCCAACCTCAGACGGTGCCGACCTGCGGCATCTTCGTTCTAAAGAACGGTGCCGATGGTCACGTCACCTTGTCGGTCGGCTCCTGTGACGGCCTCGTCAAGGTGGATGATCTTCGTCACTGCCGGGAGGTCGGTGACACCGAGGCGCTGGTGGTCACCGCCATTGGGAGCCTCAAGAATGCTGACGGTGACCCGCTGTACAGCAAGAAGCACCCGGCCAAGATCATCCTCGCGTGCGACAAGGTTCTTTGCCCCAAGATCGGCCACAAGCACCACGGCGCAAGAAGATCAAGGTGATCTACACCCTGAATAACACGGGCCCGCTGAAGAAGGTCGCGCCACCGTGCCCGAAGAAGGGTGTTATCGGCAAGGACCAAGAGGCGTGCGTCGATTACAAGCAGAGCTTCCGGACGCGACGGCGACCTCTACTTGCCCCTGCTCTTCAACGTCGACGCCCGCGGCAGCTGCTAGCTCAGCCGACGAACTCCGGCAGCGGCGCCCGGACGACGCCCAGCAATTCGAGGGCTTCGTCCGGGTGCCGCTGCTCTACGCGGTCGACCACGGGGCAGCTTCGCCTAACTCACCCGGCTAACTCAGCTCAGGCAACGGCACCCGGACGACGCCCAGCAACTCCAGGGCCTCGCGCGCCTGTTGCGGCAAGCTGGTCTGCGTCGGGATCATCGTCCTGACGTGCGATCCGGGCAGCCACAGCGAGCAGGAATCCGCGCTCGTGCGCGACGTCGGGTGAGGAGCTCTGTCTCAATCCTTCGGCGAGAGCCGCCCGAGCTTGCGCAACCTCACCCGTGGCAAACAGGGCAGCGGCCTGGACGCGGTACGCCGACGGCAACAAAGTGGCGGCGTGGATGGAGGCAGCCTCTGCCAGCGCTCCCTCGATCAGGGCCAGAGCCTGCTCAGGCCGGCCCGCCAGCAGGTGCGCTTCGGCGGAGGCGATGTCCGCATCCACCACCTCTTGGGGTTCTCGGAGTCTGGTCAGTTGAGTGCGAGCTTCCTCGAGCAAGATCAGGCCTGCTGGTACGTCGCCGGCCCGGCTCTGCGCCCTACCCATTTCCTTGCGTACCAGGGCCACCAGGTCCTCGTCACCAACGGCGCGGGCGACCCGGAGCGTGTTCTCGAGCAGTGGCAACGCCTCGTCCGACCGGCCCTGCCGTACCAGGACCTCGGCCCGGTTGTAGTCCGCGTTGGCCGCATTGGTGGCGTCGCCGATCCGGCGAAACGTTTCGGCTGCCCGGGCGAACATAAGCAGCGCATCGGGCCAACGTCCTTCGACGATGCCGCTGCACGGCCAGGTTGTTCAACATATGGGCCTGCTCGGTGAGGTCCCCAAGCTGCTCGAAGATGCGCAGCGCCGTCTCCCCGTGCTGCTCGGCCTTGGGTCCGCCCGACCACACCTCTACGAGCGTGCAGTACCGCGTGCGCCTTGGCCTGCGCTTTCAGCTCATTGGCCGCCTCTGCTTCGGCGAGGCCTCGCTCCGCCCATCGGCGGGCATCCGCGTAGCGACCCTGGTTGACCCGGCAGACACGCGTAGCGGACTTGCAACTGGGCACGAACGGCGCCCGCCTCCGGACCTGTCGCGCCGCTAAGAGCACGCAGGCCCAGACTCGCCCGGCGCAGTGCGTTGCTGTAATGGCCGCGACGTTGCTCTACCCGGGTCAGCTTGAGCGCCAGATGAGCCTCCCGTAGCGGCTGACCGCGCACGCCCCGCAGCGCTTCCAGGTAGGCGGCGGCAGCCTCGGTCGACCGGCCCGCCAAGAACTCTGCATCGCCCAGCGCTTCCAGGTAGAACGAACGCTCGCTTGGGCTGACGCTCGAGGAAAGTCGGGCAGCCTGGGCCGCCCTTCGGTAGGCATCGGCGGCGGCGGCTGGCGCATAGCGCGCCATTGCCCGTTCCCCGGCCCGCCAGCCGTAGTCCATCGCCTTGTCGTAGCGGCGGGCCACGAAGTAGTGAAGTGCGAGAATCTCGGGGCGGCGGTCCGCCGCGGCGGTGGTGGTCTCCAGAACTTCAGCGGCTTGCGCATGCAGTTCGCGGCGTCGTCTATAAGGCAGGCCGGCGTACGCGACTTCCCGAAGAATCGGGTGACGAAAGCGGAGCTGGCGCCCGGTCGACACAATGAGGCCTGACAGCCCGGCAAGCAGCTCGGGCACTGAGCTCTCAGGCTCGATGTCCCCGACCATCCGCAGCAGCAGGTCCTCGTCGAACTCATCACCGAGTACTGCGGCTCGACGCAGTAGTGAACGCTGCTTTGGAGGCAGCCGGTCGATCTGGCTCGTGGCGAGTTCCTCGACAGTCGACGGAAGCTCGTCCGGGTCCTCGCCGCGAGCGACAGCACGGGCGAGCTCGCGCAAGAGCAGCGGGTGACCACCGGCGCGGGCGGCCAGCTCCTCGGCGATCGCAGGCGGCAATGGCCGCTCCGGCGTTGCCATCTCTGCCAGCTCCGTCGATGACCTCATGTCGAGCGGTCCCAACTCGATCCGCTCGGTAGCCGTTGGAACCCAGCCGGTTGGACGGTCCTCGCGGGTCACCAGCAGGAGCCAGGCCAGACTGTTCCGTCCGACGAGCGATCGCGGTCAGGACGCCTTCGGTGGCTGGATCGGCCAGATGTGAGTCTTCGACGACGAGCATCAGGGGAGTTGGGACCATCCGCTCGAGCAGGTCCGCCACAAGCTCAGGTACCCGTTCCGCACGGTGCTGCTCCTCCAGCTCTGCCACTTCTGGGCTGGCGGGGATGCTGACGTCGAGCACGACACCGAGTAGTGAAACCCATGGGCCGAGCTCGGGCGCCGAGGCTGTCAACGCAATCCCGCAGACACCTCGCGATAGTGCTCGGGTCCATGTCACTGTTGGTGCCGAGTACCTGGTGCAGCAGCCGGCGCACGGGTGTGTACGGCGTTCCAGCGCCGGTCCGCTCGCAGTCGCAGCGCAGCACCGTGACACCTGCTGGCCTGGTCGACAGCCTCGTCAACGAGCCTGGTCTTCCCGTTGCCCGGCTCGCCCATCACCTCGACCACGGAGCCTGATCCATCGAGCAATTGCTCTGTGGCACGTCTCAGGACGGCCATCTCCGCCGCCCGGCCGATGAGCACGTCCTCGGCGTTCTGTTGCCTTCGAGGCTCGAGCGGCCCGGAAAGCTTGACGACCGGCACCGGCTTGCTTTTGCCTTTCAGCCTCGCCATAGGCGCGTCAGTGACCGCGTAGGACCGTCGGGTGTGCTCCAGCACGTCGGCCGCCATCAAGATTGAGCCTGACTCGGCGTACGCGGCCAGCCGGGCAGCCAGGTTCACGGCGTCGCCTCTTACTGAATACGTCCGGCGAGTTGGGGAACCGGTATCGCCTGTGAACACCCGGCCGTGGGATATGCCGGCCCGCAATGGCAACCGGCCGGCCCGATTGACCACCTCGCAGACTGCGGTCAGCAGTCGATCGGTGTCGTCGCCGGCACTGCGGGGCGCACCGCCGACGAGCAAGATCTTTCCGCCGTTCACATCGGGATCGGTGTCAAGGAAGGAAACGTCGTGCGCGGCCGTCGCCTCCTGGACATTGCGAAGCACTTCATCAACGGCTGTTGTCAGCGCCTCTGCGCCATCCTCGGCCAGGACGGTGTCCGTACCGTCGAACCGAAGGAAAGCCGCGGCCACAGTCCGATGCTCGGGTTCTCGAGTTGGCTGGGAGAGGTAGGCCCATAGTTGCGGCGGTAGCAACTGCTGAAGCACGGCCGGCATCGGCTCGGGTTCAGGCGGCTGTGGTGGATTGGCCGGTGTCGGCAGGCCGCTCAGGAGGTGACCCCCGCCATAGCGCGGCCGTACCAGCGCCGGCCCGAGATACTCAGCAGTGGCGTCCCCAACCAGCACCTCACCGGTTCCTGCCGAGTTTTCGAGCATCGTCACCCCGCTGGCTGTTGGTCCTACCAAAACCAGCTCTCGGTGGTGGGCCGGATTTCCCGCAAGTACCAGGTGGACCGGACCAGACTCGACACCGGCGGAGGCACGCAACTTGACCCGGCCGATCGACGTCGTGGCGCGTCCGATCTGGGCCAGAGCCCGCTGCATGCGCAGTGCCGCCCGGGCAGCGCGGCAGCCATGGTCTATGCCGTCAAAGAGCAGCAGCAGCGCATCACCGCCCCACTTGAGAAGGTCGGCTCCCTCCGCCTCCGCATCCATCAGCAGCTTGCTGAAAACCGTGTCGAGGAGATTGCTCAGCTCTTCGGCGCCCTCCCGGCCCCGTCGTGCCAGCCGCTCGGTCAGTGGAGTGAAGCCGGTGATGTCGAACATCAGCAGGCTTCCATCGACGACTCGGTGTGCAGACCCCGACTCAACTGCGGCCCAGGCGGGCAGCAGCCGAGGCACGTACGCCGTCGGGACCGGACCTTCCCTTGGCGCGGCCAGCGGGATTTCGTCGGCGCGCATAACTAACTCTAAATGTGGATTGCCTGTGAAGGTGAAGTTGATCATGTCCCGGATCCCGAATCTTCAGGGCCTGGCTGCTCCTTTGAGGGTGCGCACCTACAGTGCGGTCACCCATGCCCAGCCCAGCCCGACAGCGATCGTGAAGGCAATGTTGACCACCAGATTGCCGGCTCCCGACGCGATCCCGGCAAACGCGACGAGGTACCACGCCAGCAATGCCGGGACAGCCCACCGAGGTTGGGCGCTAGAAGATTCCAGGACCGCCCACGAATGCTGTCCCTTGGCCAGTCAGCAAACCGTCCTCGCCAGCACTCAGCAGGGCAGCGTCGCCGCGTACGAGGTAAAGGTTCCCAGTTGCTGAGGTGGTCGTGATCTCACCGTCGGTTACCAGCAGAATTCGTCCAGTCGTTCCCGCGGGAACGACTACCGGCTCGTCCCGGCATTCGATGCGCCACAACGCAAACTCGGGCGCCGGCGTTGGATAACGCCACAGCCCGCGGGACTCTTCGATCGGCGTGATCAGCCCCCGCAAGCCCGGTCTGAAGTCCAAGATCGCGAGCAGCTCATCGACATTGATGTACTTGGGTGTCAGACCACCCCGCATCACATTGTCGGAGTTGGCCATGATCTCCACACCGCCCCCGCTGAGGTAGGCGTGCAAGTTTCCGGCCGGCATGTAGAGGGCATCACCTGGTTGCAGGGTGATCCGGTTCATCAGCAGGGCAGCCAGTACTCCCGGGTCGTCCGGATAATGCGTATTGAGCTCGCAAGCCGTCCGCGCGAAGGAATCCAGGTCGCTGGATCCGTCGAAGGATTTCGCGGCCTGCACGACGTCCGCTATCACCGACCGCTGCTCAGGTGCAGGCCCGCACCAGCCGGGCGAACACCGTGGCTAGGCGCTCCTCCGCGGCGACAGTGACATCGGCCAGTGGTTGCGACAAGATCAAAAGCGCTGGGAACGCCAAGTTTCTCAAACAACCGGTAGGTTTCGCCCGGTTCCCGGAAGCCGCACAATGCGTTCGTCTCGACCAATGCACACAACAACTCCGGCTTCGGCCAGCCGTCGCGATAGCTCCGATTTGGGGCATCCCGCGGAATGCCCGACGCCTGCTCACGCGCGAATCCGGCCTCGGCCTGCGTGCGTGAGGGGTGAGCCTGCAGGGAGAGCGGCTGTGCCGCGGCGATCACCTTGAGTAGGAAGGGAAGTCGTGCCCCAAACGCTTCGACAACGGCCGCGACCAACCACCCCCACGGGGTCCTGAGCCACCACCTTGTCCAGGGGCTCGCCGTCCAGCATCGATGGAGCGAGCGGGTGCGCGCCGAACCAGAGCTCCGCCTGCGGCTGGCCGGTCGCTTCCACCCCAAGAAATTCTGGAATGGTCGTCAGCGATCCCCAGGCGTACGGCTGGATCACTCCCGTCAGCCGCTCCATTGAGATTCCTCCTGTGGCGAGTCGTCTTGCTGTGCTACGGCATCACCGACCGCCGCCTGCCAAAGGGCGAGCGTACGCGCAACGGCAAGCGAGTCGCGCCACGGAACCATCGGCGACTCCAACTCGCCGGCCCGTAGGCAACGCATGACCTCTTGGGCCTGGAAGGTGTAGCCGCCGCCGGGCCATTGGGTCACCAGGACCTCAGGCGCAACATCACGATGATGCCCGCGATAGACCAACATTTCCTTCGGACGGATGAAGAAGTCATTGATCATGATTCGGCCAAAGCTGCCGTAAACCTGCAGGCCGGTGGGCAGATCGGCGTCCAAGGAGCAGATCACCGTCGCCGTGGCGGCAGAACGCTCCTCAGTCGCCGGATAGTTCAGTAATGCGGCGGCATGACTGTCGACACCAGTGGCTGCGTGGTTCCCGAAGCCGAACAGATCTGTCGGCTCACCGAGGAAAAGATTCACGGCGTGGAGTGGATAGACGCCGGCGTCGAGGATCGCACCGCCGGCGAGAGCAGGGTCAAGCAATCGATGGGTCCCAGGACCCCGAAAGGCGAAGCCGAAGTCGGCCGACACATGCCGGATATCACCAAGATCACCTGAGGCTGCCAGCGCCGCCGCCTTGCGGATCAGCGGGTTGGTACGAGTCCAGAGCGCCTCCATCAAGAACAGTCCGCGATCACGCGCGCGGTTGATCAGCTCCGCGGTGTCGGCGGGGTTGACGGTCATTGGTTTTTCAACGAGCACGGACTTTCCCGCCTCGAGACACAGCTTCGCAGACGCGAAATGATCATGGTGTGGCGAGGCGACGTACACGACATCGACGTCGGGATCTCCGGCCAACTCGGCGTAGGAGTCGTACGCGCGAGAAATGCCATGATCAGCTGCGAATGCCATCGCCCTCTCGAGGCTGCGGGAGCCCACAGCAACCAGGCGAGCCTCGCTCGACAGCAGGGCAAGATCACGAGCGAACACCGATGCGATGTGTCCGGTCGCGAGAATGCCCCAGCCAGTGAGACGAGTCACAATCCCATCCAACAACAAGATGCGCAGGAGAGTGTCGGGTAGCCGAGTCTGCAGTCCAGCGGCTATCTTGCTCCGGGTGTGGCCAACCGCGAGCAATTCAAGCCCGCTCGATGCGGAATCCGCCGGTGCTTCGAATGACATCGATGTAATTTCCATCTACGATGACCCTATGATCGTCGCGTCGAGTCCCCAGCATGGCGGCAAGGAGCCGATTGGCGAGTTGAGCGCCCGGGACGCCGAGATCCTAACTTTCGAACGACAGTGGTGGAAGTTCGCCGGAGCCAAGGAGCAGGCGATCCGCGACAAGTTCCAGATGTCGGCAACGCGCTACTACCAGATTTTGAACGCTTTGATCGACAAGCCAGAAGCCCTGGCCCAAGATCCGCTTGCTCGTGAAGCGGCTTCGTCGGCTGCGCGCGACGCGGCAACGCAACCGCTCAGCGAAGCGGTTGGGGATCGATCTCACGATCGAATGAGTTTCAGCTTTCCCAGTACGGCACGGATTCCTTCGCCGATCGGTTTCACCGGGTAGTCGATGTAGCCACCCCAGGCCAGGCCGGCCTGGCGCTCGAAGAAGTTGCGTGCTGCACGATCGCCAGTGCGCAGCACCGACCAGCCCATGAAGATCACGTATGGGATGTAGTACGGCAATCCGAGGCAGTACAAGTACTGCCAGGTGTGGCCTTCCTCGTGCTTGATCAAATACGGGTAGCTGTCCAACATCTTGTCCCAGGTGCTGCTGGTGGTGACGACATTGCCGATCGTGAACGCTCCCGCGATCGGAAATTTGAGGTGATAGCCCTCGGCAAGGAACAGCCCGCGCGGTCCCCGTTTGATCGTGGCGCGACCGATCGTCGCCACCCCCAGCCCGACGATCGTGCTGAGATTGATGAAATTGCCGGCGAAGCGCGCCCACTGCCACCCAGACGTCGGCCAGCCTGATTCCACGGCCCCATCCTCGCAGCGTGCACCACCACAGGCTTGACTCCTCCCTGGAGGTCACAGGCACTTGAAAGTGCTCGCCACCTGAGCGGGATCCGATCTGACAAGCACATCGGTGACGTGTCGTCCCGAGAGGCGGCCTAGCTCTGTGACTAAGGTCGATCTTGCTCACTCCAAGGAGCGCATGATGGCTGAAGAAAAGATAACCGCACATCGGCTGGCTGCATTTTCAGATGCGGTGTTCGCGGTGATCGTGACCGTTATGGTGCTGGAACTCAGCGCGCCGGACGAGCCGGAATTCTCCGCTCTTTGGCCTTTGTGGCCCACGGCCATCAGCTATGCAGTGAGCTACCTGTTCATCGCCATCATTTGGATCAACCACCACTACCTCATGCGGTTTGTGGGCGCTCCGACGCTGAGATTGATCTGGATCAACTTCGTCCATCTCTTCCTGGTGTCGCTACTGCCCTTTGCCACGGCATGGGTTGCGCGCACCCGGCTCGCGCCATCCCCGGTGGCGTTTTATGCGGGGCTGTTCGTGTGCATCGACATTGCCTACAACGTCTTCGAGCGCGAAGTACTGACCCACGCGGATCCCGCGGAGGTCTCCGATCACACCCGGCGTATCGCTAGGCGCCGGTCACTCGTTGTCCTCGCGAGCTTCACGATCGCGATGCTGGTTGCGTTCGTCGCGCCTCAACTCGCCTTCGCTCTGATATGTGCTGCCCTGATCCTTCACGTGCGGCCCGATGCCCGTGTCAGTCGGCGGTGATGCTCCTGTCGGGGGGCCTTCGCCAGCCAGCTGTCGCAACGATCCGTCCAAGATCTGGACAACGTTCCCAGAATGCGGACCTGATGTGCGTCTGCCCCCGACTCCCTCCTAGGCTGAGCCGTGTTCATCCAGAGGGGACGAGGGACCGGCCCAAGGACTCCCCGGCAACCGGCTGATCGGTCAGAAACGGTGCCAACTCCGGCTCAGTCGAAAGTCGACTGAGAAAGATGAAGAAGGACTTCATGATGACCGCGGTGGTCGACACCGATTCAGCTCCAGCTCCTGGCGTCCGGGCAGGCGCCTTCGGAAATGCCACGCATCTGGTTTGTCGGGAATGTGGCGCTGACACTGCGCTCGGCCCCTACTACGCCTGTACCGAGTGCTTCGGTCCGCTCGAGGTCGGCTACGACTTTCCGACCATCACCCGGGAACGGATCGAGGCGGGCCCGCGGAGCATCTGGCGATATGCCCCGCTGTTGCCGGTCCCAGCCGACATCGCCACCTTCCGCTCCACCGACCCCGGCTTCACCCGGCTGGTCGATGCCCGCAATCTGGCGGATGATCTTGGTCTGAAACAGCTCTGGGTCAAGGATGACTCAGGCAACCCGACTCACTCGTTCAAGGATCGCGTTGTCGCGGTCGCCCTGTCAGCGGCCCGTGAGCTGGGGCTTCAAGTGCTGGCGTGCCCCTCTACCGGCAACCTCGCCAACGCCGTTGCCGCAGCCGCGGCGCGGGCGGGCATCAAGTCGGTCGTTTTCGTGCCGCACAATCTCGAGCAGCAAAAGATCTTGGCCTCCGCGATCTACGACACCACGCTGATCGCCATCGAGGGCACCTACGACGACGTCAACAAGCTCGCCAGTGAGATCGCGGCCGAGGAAGAGGGCTGGGCTTTCGTCAACGTCAATGTCCGGCCCTACTACGCCGAGGGCTCCAAGACTCTGGGGTATGAGATCGCCGAACAGCTTGGCTGGCGGACTTCCCGACCAGGTCGTCGTCCCGGTTGCTTCCGGAGCCCAGCTGACCAAGATCGACAAGGGCTTTCGGGAACTGATCAAGCTGGGGCTCGTGGAGGACAAACCCTTCGTGATCTTCGGCGCTCAGGCCACTGGCTGCTCACCGGTGGCCCAGGCATTTCGCGCCGGACAAGACTTTGTGGCACCGGTGAAGCCGGACACCATCGCGAAGTCGCTGGCCATCGGCAATCCGGCGGATGGGCCGTATGTGCTCGACGTGGTGCGGCGTACCGGCGGCGTGGTGGCCGACGTCGATGACGCGACTCTGGTGGCTGGCATCCAGCGGCTGGCCCGTACCGAGGGAATTTTTGCCGAGACTGCCGGCGGCGTCGTTGTCGGTGTGACCGCCCAACTTCTCTCCGAGGGTGTGCTGGACCCCGAGGCCGAGACTGTGGTGATCAACTCTGGTGACGGGCTGAAGACACTCGATGCCGTTGCCGATCGCGTCGGTCCCAAGATCACGATTCCGCCGCGTTACGAGGCGTTCATCGACTTTTGGAAGGATACGAACTCATGAGTGCCACCGTCCGCATCCCCACCATCCTGCGCACCTACACCGGCGGCGTAGGCGAGGTAAGCGCTGACGGCAGCACTCTGGCCGAAGTCCTGAATTCCTTGGAAGGCAGTCATCCCGGGCATCCGGGCGCGGATCCTTGACGATGCCGGTGCGCTTCGTCGGTTTGTCAATGTCTACGTCGGTGACGACGATGTGCGTTTCATCGGCGGCCTGGACGCCAAGGTGGCCGAGGGCACCAAGATCTCGATCATTCCGGCGGTTGCCGGCGGAGCCGAATGCCAGACGCATCCGCGTCTTGGGCACTAGCGTCAGGCGCATGGACCTCGAGCGTTTCGTCACTGCTCAAGACAGCGGCGGCACGTACCAGCGGGCGGTCGCGGAGCTGCGCAACGGACGCAAGACCAGTCATTGGATGTGGTTCATCTTTCCGCAGATCGCCGGGCTCGGCCGCAGTGCCATGGCCCAGGCGTACGCGATCGGCGATCTGGCTGAGGCGCAGGCTTACCTTGCACATCCGGTGCTCGGACCGCGGCTGGTCGAGTGTGCCGAGATCGTCGCTTCGCATCGCGGACGCAGCGCTGAGCAAATATTCGGCGGCATCGACGCGATCAAGCTGCGCTCCTCGATGACCCTCTTCGCGCATGCCGACTCCCGATCAAGACGATCTTCCAGCAGGTCATCGATCAGTACTTCGACGGCCCCGATCCGGAGACCGAGCGTCGCCTATAACGATTCCTTGATCAACTTGATGCCAGGACCAGTCACCGTGTGCAATGTAGCTACACCTCGGCGCCGTAGTTTTGAACGGCAGATCCGTAGCTGAGTAGCAACAGGGGAGGCAGTCCTTGCCGGATCGGAGCCGCGCAGCAAACGCGCTCACGATCATGATGACCGACGTCGTCGGCTCGACCGAGCTGCGGCAGACACGTGGCGACCAGGACGCCGACGACATTCTCGCGTTGCAGGCAGCGATCGTGCAGCACCAGGTCGCAGCGTTCGGTGGCCGGGTACGCAAATCCCTGGGCGACGGGTTTCTCATCTCCTTCCCCTCCAATGTGGCAGCGGTCCGTGCCGCCGTGGCGATCCAGCGTGCGTTGGACGAGCACAACACCGCCGACCCGCAGCGCGCTGTCGAAGTCCGCATCGGCGTCCATTCCGGCCAAGTCGCCGAGCGGGATGGCGATCTGCTCGGACAGGCGGTGCATGCCACGGCCCGCGTCATGACAGAGGCAGTCGGCGGGGAGATCCTGATCACCGACGAGGTACGCGAGCATGCCGAGCCGCAGCTGGACTACTCATTCCTCGACTCCGGGCTGTTCTGGCTGCGGGGATTCCCTGAGCTGTGGCGGCTGTACGAGGTGTCCTGGAACGACACCTCAGCGGGGCCACGGCCCGGTGCCGTGCCGGCGCCGCTCACCGCGTTCGTGGAGCGGGATGCCGAGCGGGCCCGCTTGCGCCGGCTGGTAGACGATACGCTGCGCGGTCGCGGCAGGTTAGCGCTGGTCGCAGGCGAGGCAGGCGTCGGCAAGTCACGGCTTGTTGCCGAGATCGGCGACGAGGCCCAAGCGCGCGGCATGCGGGTGCTCACCGGACACTGCGTGGAGATGAGCGGCACACCGCCGTACCTGCCCTATGTAGAGATCATCGAGCAGGCGATCAGCAGCCCGCGCAGCTCTGTGGCGCTTCGGGAGGCGCTCGGCGACGTGGCCGCGGAGATCGCCCGTATCGCACCGGCGCTGCGGCGCGCCTTCCCGGGGATCCCACCACCAGTCGAGCTCCCGGCGGAGCTGGCCCGCCGTTATGTGTGGAACAGCTTCAGCGAATTCATGGGTCGTGCCGCGCAGCGCCAGCCGCTGCTGCTCGTGCTGGAAGACCTGCACTGGGCAGGCGAGTCGACACTGCTACTCACCGAGTACCTTGCGCCATTGCTGCCCGACATGCCGGTACTGGTCCTCGGCACCTACCGAGATGACGAAGTTGAGCTCCATCATCCGCTGGCCCGCGTCATCGGCCAGCTGGCGCGCCGCCGCCTAGTGGAACAGGTAAGCCTGCGCCGGCTGACGTTCGATGGCGTTCGCGCGATGCTGCAGGCGCTGGCCGGGCAGCCGGCGCCTGAGCAGCTCGTGCGGCTGATCGACCACGAGACTGAGGGCAATCCGTTTTTCGTTGAGGAGGTCTATCTGCACCTTGTCGAGTCCGGCGTGCTGCTCGATGAGCATGGCGGGGTGCGTGCTGACCTGGTGCTGGACGAGATCTCGGTGCCGGAGAGCATCCGGCTAGTGCTGAGGCAACGACTGGGTCATCTGAACGCGTCTACCCACGAGGTGCTGGTCGCGGCCGCCGTGTCGGGCAGGGTGTTCTCCTCCGAGCTCGTCGGTGAGGTTGCTGGCGCGAGCGAGGACGCGCTGGTCGAAGCCTTCGATGAAGCGGAGCGAGCCCGGCTCATCTCGCCCGGCAACGCTGCTGGTGAGCTGATGTTCAGCCACGAGCTGATCCGCCAGACGCTGCTGTCTGACGTCTCGGCCGTCAAGCGTGAGCGGCTGCACTTACAGACAGCCCAGGCAGTCTCGCGACTCTACTCCGACGATCTCGAGGCACACGCCGGGGATCTCGCCTATCACCTGTCCCGCGCGGGACGGGCCGCTGACAGGGCGAGCCTGGTGCGTTACCTGACGATCGCGGGCGACCGGGCCTTCGACGCAGCCGCCTTCGACGACGCGGTCGGGCACTTCGAGCACGCGCTTTCGCTTGTTCCTGTCAGTGATCAGCTTGGTCGAGCCCAGCTCCTCGAACGGCTGGCGATGGCGCTGCGCAGTGTCGGCCGGTGGGACGACGCGCTGCGCACGATGAACGAGGCTATGGACCGCTATGAGGCGCTCGGGCGGGCGGACGACATTGGCAGGTTGGGCTGGGCCATGGTGTACCAGCTCACCTGGAACGGCCAGCTGATCGAGGCCGTGGCGGTCTGCCGACGAGCGATGGCAGCGCTCGGCGACACGGCGAGCGCAGACAGGGCCCGCCTGCTATCTGCGCTGGGACGGGCACTCAGTGCCAGCGGCGACTACGCCGCGGCGGTGGCCATGTTCGATCAGGCACGCGCGCTTGCTGAGCGAGGTGGGCAACGAGCGGGCCCTGGCCGACGTGCTGCATATGCAGACCATCCACCATTTCGGCTACGCCGAGTTCGCCGAGGGAGTCAGTGTCGGCCTCCGTGCCGCGAAGGTGTTTGAGCAGGAGAGTGCGCTGTGGGATCTCTGCAGCGTGCAGGCGTTCGTGATCTACCAGGACGGTGGGTCTGGGCAGTCGCGAGCAGTCGGTCAGGCTCGCCGACAAGACGCTGGGCATCGCCGAGCGACTTGGCCACCACGGCGCAGCATTCCTGGTGCTCATGGACCGGATCCGCCAGGCGGCGATGCTCTGCGACCTGCCCGCAGGTGGAGGCGCTCGGTCCGCAGATTTTGGATATCGGTGAGCGGGGCGGGCTGCCGTATCGCTACATCGGCCACATCTACATGGGCTTGGCCGCCCATTGGCGAGATAACGGCGGACTCGCCGAGGCCCAGCTGCGCAGCGCAGTCGAGCTGGAACCGCCGGGCGCGTTCACCGGGCAGAGCAGGTCGCTGCTGGCACGACACCTGGCCTACCACGGGCGTGCCGACGAGGTGATGGAACTCTTCGAGTCAGCCCAATCGCAGCTGCCAAGCCTCGACCGGGTCAACGGCATCGGCTCGTGGAGCTGCATGCTCGGCTTCGTTGAGGCGTTCTACCTGTGTGGCCTGTACGAGCAGGCCGCATCACTGGCGCCGCTTGTCGAGGGGCTGCGCGAGCTCGGTGGAAGATGGATCAGCTATGACGGCCGGCTGGTGGAGACGCGTGCCGGTCTCGTCGCCGCAGCGACCCGTCGCTGGGACGAAGCCGAACGCCAATTCGCCATCGCCAGAAAGGTCGCCGAGCAGATGTCCAACCGGCTCGAGCTGGCCGACCTGCGCCGCTTGCACGCCCGGATGCTGCTAGATCGCGGAAGCAACGGCGACCACGCTCGCGCCGCCGAGATGTTGGACGAGGCTCTGTCCGCTTACCGCACATTCGGCATACGCGCCTATGCCGCTGAGGCGGAACGGCTGCTGAGTCAAGCGCGGGCCTAGCAGCGTCACGCGGCGAGCAATGCGGCAACCGCCGGTACCGCCGTAGTCTGAGCTCGAGGGTCCGCGGGTGAGCAGCTGCAGGGAGGCAACCGTTGTCGGATCGCAGCCGCGAAGCGAAGACGCTGACGATCATGATGACCGACGTCGTCGGTTCGACCGCGTTGTGGCGGGCGCGCGGCGACCGGGACGCCGACGACATCCTGCGATTGCAGGCAACGATCGTGTATGACCAGGTCGCAGCCTTTGGTGGCCGGGTGCGCAAGTCAATGGGCGACGGGTTCCTCATCTCGTTTCCGTCGACCGTGGCAGCGGTCCGCGCCGCCGTCGCGATCCAGCGGGCGTTACACGAACACAACGTCGCTGATCCGCAGCGGGCCATCGAGGCCCGCATCGGCATTCACACGGGCCAGGTCGCCGATCACGACGATGATCTGCAAGGACAGGCGGTGCACGCCGCGGCCCGAGTCCTGGCGGAAGCGATCGGCGGACAGATCCTCACCTCTGACGAGGTTCGCAAGCACGCTGAGCCGGAGGTGGACTGCTCGTTCATCGATTCGGGGCTGTTTTGGCTGCGGGGCTTCCCGGAGCGCTGGCGGCTGTACGAGGTGTCCTGGAGCGATGCCCCAGCGGGCGCGCGGCCGAGCGCCATGTCCACGCGGCTTACGCCGATCGTCGAACGGGATGCAGAGCGAGCCAGCCTGCGACGGCTCGTGGAGGGCGCGCTGGCCGGGCATGGCGGTCTGGGGCTGATCGCCGGAGAGCCAGGCGTTGGCAAGTCGCGACTGGTGGCCGAGATCGCTGATGAGGCCGAGGCGCATGGGATGCGGGTGCTCACCGGACATTGCGTGGAGATGAGTGGCGCGCCGCCGTACTTGCCGTACGTCGAGATGATCGAGCAGGCCCTCAGCAACCCACGCAGCCCACTCGCGCTGCGGGAGGCGCTTGGCGACGTGGCCCCGGAGATCGCTCGTATCGCACCGGCGCTGCGGCGCGTCTTTCCGGACATCCCGCCGCCTGTCGAGCTGCCAGCCGAGCTCGCTCGCAGGTATGTATGGAACAGCTTCAGCGAGTTCGTCGGCCGCGCAGCGCAGGGCCAGCCTCTTTTGGTGGTGCTCGAGGACCTGCATTGGGCCGATGAGTCAAGCCTGCTCCTGACCGAGTACCTGGCGCCGCTGCTGCCCGAGATGCCGGTACTTGTACTTGGCACCTACCGCGATGGCGAAGTCGATCTCTCCCATCCGCTGACCCGAGTTATCGGACAACTCGAGCGTCGGCGATTACTTGAGCGCGTCAGCCTGCGTCGGCTGTCTTTCGACGGCGTGCGGGCAATGCTGCGGGCGCTCGCTGGACAGCCGGCGCCTGAGGAGTTGACCCAGCTGATAAGCCGCGAGACCGACGGCAACCCGTTCTTCGTTGAAGAGCTGTACCTGCACCTCGTCGAGTCGGGAGTGCTGCTCGATGAGCATGACCGGCTGCGTCGCGACCTGCGGTTGGACGAGGTCTCGGTGCCGGAAAGCATCCGGCTGGTCCTGGGGCAGCGGCTTGACCGCCTGGCCTCCTCCACCCGTGAGGTGATGGTCGCTGCAGCCGTTTCGGGCAGGATGTTCGCCTCGGAGATCGTCGGCGACGTTGCCAATGCGAGCGAGGACGCGCTGGTCGACGCTTTCAAGGAAGCGGAGCGAGCCAGGCTCATCACATCCGGCAAAACCGCTGCCGAGTTCATGTTCAGCCACGAGCTGATCCGCCAGACGGTGCTGTCGGGAGTCTCGGCGGTCAGGCGTGAGCGACTGCACCTACGGACTGCAGAGGCAATCTCGCGGCACTACTCCGACGACCTTGCGGCACATGCCGGGGATCTCGCCTATCACCTGTCTCGCGCTGGACGATACGGGGACCGGGCAAGCCTGGTCCGCTACCTGAGGATCGCCGGTGACCGGGCCTTCGACGCAGCCGCGTTCGACGACGCCGTCGGGCACTTCGAGCATGCGCTGTCGCTTATCCCGTCCGCCGATCAGCTCGGCCGTGCCCAGCTGCGGGAACGACTGGCGATGGCACTGCGCAGCGTTGGCCGCTGGGAGGATGCGCTGCGCACCATGGACGAGGCCCTGGACCGCTACGAGAAGCTCGGGCGGGCAGAGGACATAGGTCGTTTGGGCTGGGCAATGGTCTACCAGCTGGTGTGGACCGCGCGACTGGTCGAAGGAGTCCAGGTCGGGCGACGCACGTTGGCGGCACTCGGCAACACGGTGAGCGCGGACAAGGCGCGCCTGCTGTCTGCGCTGGGATGGGCGCTCAGTCTCAGCGGCGACTACCCGGCGGCAACGGCCACGTTCGACCAGGCGCGTGCGCTTGCTGAACAGGTGGGTCACGAGCGGGCAATCGCCGATGTGCTGCACATGCAGACCATCCACCATCTGGGCTACGCCGAGTTCGCCGACGGAATTCGCGTCGGCCTGCGGGCCGCCGAGGTGTTCGAGCAGGAGAGTGCGCTCTGGGATCTCTGCAGCGTGCAGGCGTTCGTGATCTACCAGGACGGAACGCTCGGCAGTCGCGAAGCAGGCGACGAGCCTCGCTGACAAGACGCTGGGCATCGCCGAGCGGTTAGGTCATGTCGGCGCGGCGTTCATGGTGCTCCTGGACCAGATCCGCGAGGCGGCGATGCTCGCCGACCTCCGGCTTGTGGAGGCGCTCGGTCCGCAGATTTTGGATATCGGCGAGCGGGGCGGGCTGCCATGGCGCTACATCGGCTACGTCTACCTCGGCCTGGCCGCCCACTGGCGAGGCAATGCCGAACGCGCCGAGGCCGAGCTCCGCAACTGCCGTCGAGCTGGAGCCGCCGGGTGCGATAGGCGGCCAGAGCGTTTCGCTACTGGCGCAGCACCTGGCATACCAAGGGCGCGCCGAGGAGGTCCTGCAGCTCTTCGAGTCGACCCGGTCGACGTTGCCCAGCCTCGAGCCAGGCCAGCGGCGTCGGCTCGTGGAACAGCATGTTCGGCTTCGTTGAGGCGCTCTACCTGTGTGGCCTGCACGAGGAAGCGGCGGCGCTGTCCCCGCTTGTCGAAGGCGTGCTCGCACGGGGTAGACGCATGGATCACCTTCGATGGCCGGCTAGTGGAGACTCGTGCCGGTCTCGCTGCCGCGGCCGCTCGTCGGTGGGAGGAAGCCGAACGGCAATTCACCATCGCTCGCGAGGTCGCCGAGCAAGATGCCCAACCGCGCTCGAGCTGGCCGATCTGAGCCGTCTGCATGCCCAGATGTTGCTGGATCGTGGCGCCAACGGCGACCACGCGCGCGCCGCCCGAGATGCTCGAGGAGGCGCTGGTCGCCTACCGCGCCTTCGGCATGCCCGCGTACGGCGCCGAAGCAGAACGCCTACTGAGTAGGGCGCGATCAACCTCGACGCAGCACTGACAGCAAGGGCGCACATCGCTCAAGATCATCTGCTCCAGCTAGGTCTGGCAGCGCAAGGAAGATCGTATTCACGCCAAGATCGGCGAGCTCGAGATAGCGCCGCGCATGATCAACAGCAGGCTGCAGCATGGTGGCGGGCGGCGTAGACGGCAGCGGGCAGACGTCCACGAAGCCGCTCCACCCGGGCGGCAACATCCTCGCGGTCGGTACCGATCACCGGAAGATCCAAGACAGTGATCTCGACAGTGGCCGGATCGCGGCCCACCGCGGCACAGTGCCGGTGCAGAATGTCGATCTTGGTCGGCAGGATCGCTTGATCGGACGGCAGATTACAGCCATCGGCCTGCTCGGCGACGATCCGCAGCGTTCGCCGCTCTCCCGAACCGCCGACAATGATCGGCACATTGCTGACCGGACGGGGATAGCAGGTGGTTTCGGGCAGATGCACGTGACGGCCGTGGTACGCCTTGGTCCCAGGAGCCCAGAGCGCCCGCAGCGTCTCGATGCAGACCTGAAGTTGATCAAGTCGCTGGCGGTCGTCGGGAAAGTCCAGGCCGTACGCCTGATGCTCGCGCAGCCACCAGCCGGCGCCGAGGCCGCAGAAGGCGCGCCCGTTGCTGAGCGCATCGAGGGTCGCGACGGTCTTGGCGATGATCCCGGGTTCACGAAACGTGACGGGGGAGACGAGCGTGCCCAGCCGGAGACTGGTCGGCAACCCCGTGAGCATGCCGAGGGTGACCCACGGCTCGGGGATCGGTTCCCAGGCGCGGTCTACCTGGGGAATCTGAATCAGATGGTCCATCAGGGCGATGCCATCGAAGCCGATGGCATCAGCTGTGAGTGCGAGGTCTCGGAGCCAGCTACCGGGATCCGCATCCCCCCAGGGAAACCGCGAGACCTGGAGCACGACTCTTGGCAACCCACTTGGGGCCATGATCATGATCGATAGCGGGCACGTCGAGCTGAGCGTCAGGGGCACTGTTCTGATCGATGATCACGACGTGGTCCCAGCCCTCATCCTCGGCCGACTCGAGGAGCCTGCTGATCTTCCGCAGCTGCTCGGTGAGGACCGCCGCCGGCACCGGCCGGTCGCGTAGCCGATTGCGCTCCCGACAGAGTGCGGCCGCCGTGTTCATGATCACGAGCACTGCGGGAAGTTCTGTGGCACGCGCGAGTCGCAGGTAGTCAGCCCGCCGCTCCGGATCCAGGCCGAGGGTGTCGATCACCGTCATCAACGAGCGCTTGCTCCGTGCCGCGATGATCTGATCCAGCAGCACGAAGGCATCGACAGACGCATCCAGGTCCGAGGGACCGCTGCCGACAGTTGCTCGCAGCGCATCCGAGCTGACGACCTCAGCCGTACGGAATCGGTTCGCTGCCCAGGTGGACTTTCCCGAACCCGCCGCACCTGCCAGTACCACCATGGCGGGGTCGGGCAAGCGGGCATCGGTCATACGCCGAAGTCTGGCAGCAGGCAAGCGGGGCGCAGTGACAACGCCAGTAGAGCGCCTGCCTGCCTTGACGAGTGGACTGAGGGAAGAATGACTGCCATGAGCGACACCAAGCCTGTCGAGTCCTGGCTCACTGACATGGACGGCGTCCTGGTGCATGAAGAACAGGCGCTGCCCGGTGCATCGGAGTTCATCGCCGCGCTGCAAGAGCACGGGCGACGGTTCCTGGTATTGACCAACAACTCGATCTATACCGCGCGTGATCTTCGGGCGCGGCTGCTGCGCAGTGGCATCGACGTACCTGAGGACTGCATCTGGACATCGGCGCTGGCCACGGCACAGTTTCTGGCCGATCAGAAAGCCGGCGGCACGGCCTATGTGCTCGGCGATGTAGGCCTCACGTCCGCCCTACACGACATCGGGTTCATCCTTACCGAACGTGACCCGGACTACGTCGTTCTGGGGGAGACCAAAACCCACTCCTTCGAAAACATCACGCGGGCGATCAGGCTCATTGAGCGCGGTGCGCGGTTCATTGCGACCAACCCCGATCCAACAGGTCCCTCATCAGAGGGCTCCATCCCAGCCTGCGGGTCCTTCGCAGCGTTGATCACTCAGGCCACTGGTATCAAGCCGTATTTCGTTGGCAAGCCCAATCCGCTCAATATGCGGTCGGCCCTCAACGCAATCGATGCCCACTCCGAGACGGCCATAATGGTCGGTGACCGGATGGACACTGATGTCGTATCCGGGATGGAGGCCGGGATGCGCACCATCTTGGTCCTCACCGGGTCAACCCGTGCTGATGAGGTAGAACGCTTTCCCTACCGGCCGAGCATGGTGGCCAACTCCATTGCGGACGTGGTCGAGTTGGTTGGCAGGCTCTCGCCCGTGGAGGTCGCGACCTAACGCGCTCTGCGTTGGCGGCACAGCCTCAGCGCACGATCGTGTCCACCGTTGTGCGGGTGTCTCGCAACTGGTAAGGCCGCGGCAGCGGAGTCGGCCAGTCTCGCGGTGCCCAGCCAGGATGTGGCTGATCTGCTCGATAGGTCGAAAATGGCGAATCCCGTACGGCGGGCCCGGCTGAACGGAACATCGCGTCAGGGGCGCTGGTAACAGGGATATCGGTGAGGCTGGTCAAGCCGGGCAGTACGACGACCACCTTCGAGGTGCCGGCTGGGAGAGGCGGCAGGTTTGTCACAGCGCTGACCTGCTGGCCCATGCCTTGCGAGGCTGCGGCCCCGACGCGCAGGTCTGTGCAGAGGCATTCCGATGCGCCGCGACCGGCGAGCTTTGTCGTCATCAGACGGGCCCGCAGCACATGGTTCCCCAACTGGATCTGAGGCCCCCCGGCCGAGATCGGGTTGTAGGGATGCTGCGGCGGTGCAGCATCAGCGAACGGTGGACTCGAGGCGGACTGCAGCCCGCGACCACGCTCGAGCGACAAGATCGTCCACGCGATCGACGTGAAGCTGCTGCTGGCGTAGACGCGATTGATCATGATGAGGTAGAACTGCCCAGTTGGGCGGTAGCTGAATGCCTTGGTACTGGCGAGAACCGACGTCCCTCCGGCGGGGGCGATCAAGTCAGTGGGATAGCTCGCAAGTGGCAGCATGCCCGCAGGCGTCACCGGCACCTGCCAAAATGGCGGCACGGTCGCCAGCTGCACGTCAACAGTTGACATGTCGTCTGGCAAGGGCGGAAACGCGACCTGCAGCAACGTGGTGAAGTCGATCCGCAGGTTCCGCTGAACCTGCGTGACCGGCGTGCACAGGCATCGCGAGCCAGCTCCTTTGAGGGTCAGCGGCCGGTAGACATGCGAGCGCGCGGCGTCCACCAAAAAAATGTTCGGATAGCCTTCGCCAGGCCTGGTGAGGCCAAGATCAAACCGTCTTGGTAGCGGATCGTTCGGGTGCAGGCCCTGGCCATGCAGGGGAGTGACCGACCAGTCAAGGACGGTGCCACCCGTGACGCGCCGGACGGCGTGTATCGCAATCCGCATGGTGATGTCGAGGCCGTCCGTCGAGGTCCAGATCGCTTCGCCAACCACGGGCAGGTCGGGGTTGGGGACTTGCGATGCCTGGTCGGGCGTCACAGGACGGAGTGGCGGTGCGGTGGTCTCATGCGTCATCGGCCGGTTGAAAAGACCCGGCTCGGCGCGATCGTACGAACAGCCTGCAAGCAGATACGCAAGAACCAAAACCGTACCGAGGAGCCGCCGCCATTTGCTTTGCGGCTCGAACATCGCGCGTTGTGAATCCAACGTCGTCTACTCTTCGCGAACGCCATGGCCGACCATTACTCGCTCCGCTTGCAGGAGCGTGTCCGCTCATCGCTCCTCCGATCGTCGGGCGCGCGATTTCCGACGCTCGCCGCAGGCACCAATTTACGACGGCAAAGCGCCCTCGCCTGTCACTGAGCGGTTGGGCATGATCAGCACCGCGGCTGCCAAGAGCACTGCGATCGCTGCCGCAGCAAGGAAGACCCCGTGCAAGGCAGGCTCGAGAATGCTCACCGGAATGGCGCTGGCTGTGGATGAGACATGCCCGCCGAACCGCCGGCTCAGCGACGCATTGGCAATCGCACCGAAGACGGCAATGCCGAGCGCGCTACCCATGGAGCGGCCGAAGACAAAGGTGCCCGTAACCACACCACGACGGTCCCAATCGACCGCCGACTGCGCAGCGATCAGTGTTGGGCTTGCGACGAGTCCCAGGCCCGCGCCGATCACGAAGCATGTAGCAGCCACCTGCCAAACCGAGCTGTGCGATGAGAGCAGCGTGAGCAGCCCTGAACCGATCATGATCACTGCTGCACCGATCAGCGCTGTCCGACGAAAGCCGATTTTCAGATAGATCCGGCCGGCCACCGACGCTGCCAACGGCCAGCCGAGCGTGAGAGCCGCGAGCGCGAAGCCTGCCACCAGGGCGCTGGTATGCAACACGCCCTGGGCGTACAGCGGGATGAAGGAGGTCAGTCCGATCAAAAGCACGCCGATCCCAAGGGCTGCGAGATTGGTCGAGTTGAGCAGCCGGCTGCGAAAAACCCAGCCGGGAAGGATCGGCTCGCTGGCCCGCCGCTCCACCATGGCAAACACGATGATGAGCAGCACCCCCACGCTGAGAATGGTGATGCCGGGCACCGAAGACCACTGCCACAGGATGCCGCCCTCGAGGAGGCCGAGGATGATCAGCGAGGAGCCAACGCCGAGCAGGGCCGCCCCAGCAACGTCGATGCGGTGTTGCCTCCGTGCCACCTTCTCGTTGAATCTGCGAATCAGCCACCATGCGGCGAGTGCACCCAGCGGGATGTTGACGAAGAAGATCCAGCGCCAATTCAGAAAGTCGACGAAGATTCCGCCCAGCGCTGGTCCCACTACCGCTGAGATAGCCCAGACGCTGGCGACATAACCCTGAACCCGGGCGCGCTCGGCCACCGAGTAGATGTCGCCGATGATCGTCATTCCAGTTGGCTGTATTGCGCCAGCTCCGACACCCTGGATGGCGCGGAACGCGATGAGCGCCGGCATGCTCCAGGCGACCCCGCACAGGATCGATCCGAGAATAAACAGACCGATGCCTACCAACATGATCGGCTTGCGACCGATCAGGTCTGTGAACTTGGCGAAGATCGGCACCGATACCGCCTGCGCCAGCAAGTAAATGGAGAACAACCAGGGGAACTGAGCGAAGCCGCCAAGATCATTGACGATCGACGGGACCGCTGTCGCGAGGATCGTCGCGTCGATCGCGATCAGCCCCACGCTCAGCATCACCGAGAGCAAAATCGGTCCGCGTTCGGACCGGAGGCCCACCGATGCGCGCGAAATCGTCTGCTCGGTCGACTGGGCCATGTTCAGCGCAACCCTTGAGACCCGGCGTGCATTCCCCATTGGTGGCCTTCTGCGGAAAGCTGCGGCACTAGGTCGTTTCGGATCGCGCCACTCGCCGTGCTGAGGAGGAGCGAGCAGACACGCTTTATCGTCTGCGAGCGATGACGAAGGTAGGCGAGCGCCGAGGCGCGATCCGCGCGGAGCGAGCGAAGCGAGCGGAGCAATCAAAGACGGGATTGTTTGCACTCGCATAGGGAGAGTGCTAAAAAGGGCATTAGCACTCTCGGTCAGAGAGTGCCACCTCTTCTGACCGGTGAGGCTCCCATGGGCCGTCCGTCGCGGGCACCGCTCGAAGAGCCTTCAATCACTCACAGGACTAGCGGAGAACATGCCCAAACTCATTCAGTTCAACACTGAAGCGCGGCGTGGCCTCGAGCGAGGGATGAATATCCTCGCCGACGCCGTCAAAGTGACCCTTGGACCCAAGGGACGCAATGTCGTGCTGGAGAAGAAGTGGGGTGCTCCGACCATCACCAACGATGGCGTGAGCATCGCCAAAGAGATCGAGCTCGAGGACCCGTACGAGAAGATCGGGGCAGAGCTCGTCAAGGAAGTTGCCAAGAAGACCGATGACGTGGCCGGCGACGGCACCACCACAGCAACCGTGTTGGCGCAGGCAATGGTGCGCGAGGGTTTGCGCAATGTGACCGCCGGCGCCAACCCGATGAGCCTCAAGAGGGGCATCGAGAAGGCTGTGGCGGCGGTTGTCGAGCAGCTGGCCGCCATTTCCAAGGATGTGGAGACCAAGGAGCAGATTGCTGCCACGGCCTCCATCTCCGCCGGTGACACCCAGGTCGGCGAGATCATCGCCGAGGCCATGGACAAGGTCGGCAAAGAGGGTGTCATCACCGTCGACGAGTCGAATACCTTCGGGCTGGAGCTTGAGCTCACCGAGGGCATGCGGTTCGACAAGGGCTACATCTCGCCCTACTTCGTGACCGACACCGAGCGCATGGAGACGGTGCTGGACAACCCGTACATCCTCATCGTCAATTCCAAGGTCTCGAACCTGAAGGATCTGCTGCCGGTTCTCGAGAAGGTCATCCAGTCGGGCAAGCCGCTCTTGGTGATCGCCGAGGACGTCGACGGCGAAGCGCTGGCCGCGCTGATCGTGAACAAGATCCGTGGCACCTTCAAGTCCGCCGCCGTCAAGGCTCCTGGCTTCGGTGACCGCCGCAAGGCGATGCTGACCGACATGGCCATCCTCAGCGGTGGTCAGGTGATCAGCGAAGAGGTCGGGCTGAAGCTCGACAGCGTGACCCTTGAGCTGCTCGGCCAGGCGCGTCAGGTGATCATCACCAAGGATGAGACGACGATCATCGAAGGCGCGGGTAGCTCCGATCAGATTGCGGGGCGGGTCAACCAGATCCGGAACGAGATCGAGAACTCTGATTCCGACTACGACCGCGAGAAGCTGCAGGAGCGGCTGGCCAAGCTGGCCGGCGGCGTCGCCGTGATCAAGGTCGGCGCAGCCACCGAGGTCGAGCTCAAGGAGCGCAAGCACCGCATTGAGGACGCCGTCCGCAACGCGAAGGCGGCCGTCGAGGAGGGCATCGTCGCTGGTGGCGGCGTCGCGCTCGTACAGGCCGGCGCCAAGGCGTTCGAGAATCTCCAGCTGGAAGGCGACGAGGCAGTCGGCGCCCAGATCGTGAAGGTGGCTCTCGAGGCGCCGCTGAAGCAGATCGCGATCAATGCCGGTCTTGAAGGCGGAGTCGTCGCCGAGAAGGTGAAGGGTCTTCCGGCCGATCATGGTCTGAACGCCGCGACCGGCGAGTACGAGAACTTGCTCGACGCCGGTGTGCCCGATCCGACCAAGGTGACGCGCTCGGCGCTGCAGAATGCAGCCTCGATCGCCGGTCTCTTCCTGACCACCGAGGCGGTCATTGCCGACAAGCCGGAGAAGGCTCCCGCCGTCCCGCCTGGTGGCGATGGCGGCATGGGTGGCATGGACTTCTAACCCGGTCACAGCAACATCAACAGAAGGGGCGGCTCCAATGTGGAGCCGCCCCTTCTGTTGGGGTCGTTCTCCAGCCTCGCTTGCCTGGCCGACATCGCGCTACCGCGGTCAGGTCACCAACCCGGCAGCTTTGTGAGTTTCTCGATGAAGAACCGATAGTTCTTCAGCTGGTCCGTGTCAGGGAGAGGAGTCGGCCACTGGGAGCTCGTCCACCCGCCTGGCGGGTCGTCGCTGACGTAGTCCCATGCGTCGCTGGCGTACGGTTTTGGAGGTCCGAGCCGTGGCGCTGAGTCCTCAGCCTCGACCACGGGGATGCCCGACAGCGTGGCTACGCCAGGCAGGATCACCGAAATGGTTCGCGTTCCGGGCGGTAGCGCCGGATAGTTGCTCGTCACACTGGCGTGGCCGCCTTCGCGTCGCAATGATCCCGCCCATAGTCCCAGAGGGCTACACAGGCACTCGTACGCCTTCCGTCCGGCAACCGCGGTGGTCATCCAGGACACCTTCGACGGTTTGGATGCAGGGAGACCCTCGGGTTTGATCATCGGCCCGCTCACCACATCGTGGTCCAGCACGTCGACGTCGTCAGGCAAGATTCCGCCGATCGGGGACAGGGCGGGCTCGAGGACGAAGGTGGACTGATCCGTGACTGAGGTGATCGTCCATTCCAGCGACGTCCGGCCCGGTGACGCGACAACCCGGTCGATCGAGATGCGCTGCACCCTACGCGGCTCGTCGCGATACCGGAACACTTGCTGCGCCAGAGTCGTACGCAGAGTTGCTGGCGGCCGAGCGAGCTCCGTGGGATGCGTCGCCGTGGGAACCTTGCCGATCGGGGTCACGGGAATGTGCGCGAACGGTGCCAGATTGATCAGATCCACATCGACGAAGCCGAGCGCGTCCGGCAACGGAGGGAACGTCGCCTGCAGGAGCCGGGTCTCGCCTATCCGGAGTCCCTGCTGCGCCAACCACAGCGGGGTACAGAGGCAGCGATTGAACAACCTCCGAGATTGGTGACTCAGCGTGCGATAGACGTTTCCGGCGGCTGGGTCGAGCAGGAACATGTTGATGTCCCCTTCGGAGCTCCGGCTCAGACCGAGATCGACCCACGAGGGAAGCCGCTCACCAAGTCCATGGCCGGGCGCGCTGAGCGGGGTGACTGACCAATCGACAACTGTCGCGTCCTGGACCCGCCGTACGGCGTGGATGGCGAATCGCGTGCTGATATTGAGCCCCTCGGCGGTCGTCCATTCCGCCTCGGCGGCCACCGGCAATTTCGGGTTGGTCGGCGCGGGTAGCGCAGTTTGCTCGACCGTCGGCGACTGCGAAGCCTTTTCTCGGAAGAGCCCCGGTTCCTCTTTGGTGTACGTACAGCCCGCCGAAAGCACGCATGCCGCTGCAACGACAGCGACCAGCCGCTTCACCGCAGCCACGCCACAATTCTAGGGTCGGCTGCTTTGTCGGCCCGGAGGATTATCGTGACGCCATGAAGCCAGCCGAGCCGACAAGCCGAGCTGTCGGTTCGTCATGAGTGCGGTGATGACAGGGCTGCTTGAAGTGGTCGTGCTGCACGCTGCTGATGCCGAACGGGCCGAAGCGGGAGGTGCCGACCGGCTCGAGCTGACATCCAGCCTCACCGACGGCCTGTCACCGGAGCCGGCGTTGATGGGGCAGGTACGCCGCGCGACAAGCCTCCCGATACGAGTCGTGCTCCGATTACGCGAGGGCTACGCCACCGATGGCGCCGAGGTGGCCAGGCTCAAGGGATTGCTCAGCAGTTACCGCGCAGTCGGTGCTGATGGGGTCGTACTGGGTTTCCTCAACGGCCACACCGAGGTAGACACCAATGTGGTGACGGAGATCGTCGGCGAGCATCTAGATCTTCCCTGGACGTTCCATCGCGCGGTGGACGCGTGCATCTCGAGCAACCGCGCCTGGCGCGACCTACGCCTGCTTCCGGGCTTGGACCAGGTCCTGACCGCGGGATCGGCGCGCAGCGTCAGCGAGGGCCTGGATGATCTTGTAGCTCGGGCGCAGGTCGACGCGTTCGCACGGAGGGTCATGATGGCCGGTGGTGGACTGCTGGCCGAGCACGTACCCTGGCTTGCGCGGTCCGGCGTACGGGCGTTTCAGATTGGAGCGGCTGCCCGGCCGCTGGGATCAGTGAAGGCTTACGTCGACCCCGGTCTGGTTCGCACGTGGCGCAATCTCATTGATCATGCGATGCGCCGGCCGATGATCCAGGTGGCACAAGGATCTTGACGATCTATATCGACCCGCCCATCTGGCCCGGCCATGGCCATTTGTGGTCACACATGATCAGCGATCGTTCCTACCAGGAGCTGCATGACTTCGCTGCCAGCATCGGAATCCCCCGTCGCGGCTTCGAGCGTGATCACTACGACGTGATCGCCGAACGCTACGGCGTGGCCCTGGCCGAAGGTGCTCAGCCCGTGTCCTCGCGCGAGATCGTCGCGCTACTCACAGCGGCCGGGCTGCGGAGGCGTCGGCAGTCCCGCTTGGCTCGTCCTTGACCCGGCCGTCGGTGAGGCCCACTCGAGGTGCCAGCCCTTTGGTGCGCGCAGACTAGATTGGCGCCAAGAAAGGATTCCGCCTGTGACTAGTTGCGCCCATCTCGACGCCACTCCTCTGACCCCGTTGCCTCGCAGCTTCCGTGCCGAGTGTGGCGATTGCCTCGCCGTCGGCGGCCGCTGGGTGCATCTGCGCCGCTGCCTCACCTGCGACCACATTGGCTGCTGTGACTCCTCGCCGGCCAGGCACGCCAGCGCGCACGCTCGGACCACCGGCCACGCAGTCGTCACGTCGGCCGAGCCCGGCGAACACTGGCGCTGGTGCTACATCCACGAGGTCGGCGCATGACAACGCCGGTTGCAGAAGCCACGGTTGCCGAAGCCAGACCTGAGCGGCAAGCGCGCCCCGTGGTGCTAACAGTCGATGACGACCCCAGCGTGTCGCGTGCGGTGGCTCGGGATCTCCGCCGCCGTTACGGCGCCAACTATCGGATCATGCGCTCCGATTCTGGCGAGGAGGCATTGCAAGCCATCAGGGAAGTCGTGCTGCGCGGCGAGCAGATCGCGGCGATCCTGGCCGACTATCGCATGCCACGGATGAATGGGGTCGATTTCCTGGAGCAGGCCATGGATCTGGTGCCGCAGGCGCGCCGAGCCTTGCTCACCGCGTACGCCGACACCAATGCCGCAATCCAGGCGATCAATGTAGTCGATGTTGATCACTATCTGTTGAAGCCCTGGGAGCCGCCGGAGGAGAAGTTCTATCCGGTCGTCGACGAGCTCCTGGAAGCGTGGCAGCGGGAGGGCAAGGAACCTGAGCACAAGATCAAGATCTTGGGTCACCCGTGGTCGGCGGCATCGTATGAGATACGCGACTTCCTCGCCCGGAGCATGGTGCCCTACCGCTGGTACAACATCAGTGACTCCGACGGTATGCGGCTGCTTGCGGCGGCCGGCGCCGAGGCGGGCCAGGCGCCGGTGGTGATCACCAGAGACGGTCAGCCGCTGGTGCAGCCGAGCCTGCT
The DNA here is from genome assembly GCA_963808905.1 of uncultured Actinomycetota bacterium. Lineage (GTDB taxonomy): Bacteria > Actinomycetota > Actinomycetes > Propionibacteriales > Propionibacteriaceae > Microlunatus. Next base: position 223,229 of record CAWEHO010000028.1, on the reverse strand, counting down.
CGAGGTCGCCAACGCCGTCGGCCTCAGCACCACGCCGCAGGGCGCGTTCTACGACGTGGTGATCATCGGTAGTGGCCCTGCCGGCCTGGGCGCCGCCGTCTATGCGGCATCGGAGGGCCTGAGGACGGTCGTCGTGGAGCGTGCGGCGGCCGGCGGACAGGCAGGGCAGAGCTCGCGGATCGAGAACTACCTCGGTTTTCCCGACGGGGTATCGGGTGATCAACTCACCGATCGAGCACGCCGGCAGGCATTGCGCTTCGGGGCCGAGCTGCTGACTGCGCGGACAGTGGTGGGCCTGCAGGTCAGAGGTCCAGCGCGCGAGGTGCTGCTCGACGATGGATCCTCGGTGCTGACTCATGCGGTCGTACTGGCCACTGGAGTCAGCTACCGCCAGCTCGAGGCGACGGGCGCAGACGAGCTCGTCGGCCGTGGGGTCTACTACGGCTCGTCGGCGACCCAGGCCGAGTCCTGCCAGGGTGATCACGTGATCGTCGTCGGCGGTGCCAATTCGGCTGGACAGGCAGCTGTCTACTTCTCCCGATTCGCCGCCAAGGTCACGATGGCCGTACGCGGCGACTCCTTGGAGAAGTCCATGTCGTCGTACTTGATCGAACAGATCGCCGGGGTATCCAACATCGAGGTCCGGCTGAACACATCGGTACAGGGTTGTTCGGGCAACGATCGGCTGCAGTGTGTCACTTTTGTTGATCATGGCGGGGGCCAGGAGGTCGTCGATTCCGGGCACCTGTTTGTCTTCATCGGCGCCGCGCCGCTGACCGATTGGCTGCCGCCATCATTGGTCCGTGATGCAAGTGGTTTCGTGATCACTGGCTCGGCGCTCACCGCCGGTGGCAAGCGGCCTGCATCATGGGATCTGGAGCGAGAGCCATACCTGCTGGAGTCCAGCATCCCGGGTGTCTTCGTGGCGGGGGATGTCCGCGCCCAGTCGGTCAAGCGGGTGGCCTCCGCGGTGGGGGAGGGGGCGCTCGCCGTCACCCTGGTTCACCGCTACCTGGCCGAGCAGTAGGAGTTGATCATGAGCGAACAAACCATTGAGCCGGTGCGATTGAGCCCGTCGGAATTGCGCCGCTTGTTCCTCTTCGAGAGTCTCGACGATGAGCAGCTGGCGTGGCTCAGTGAACACGGATACTGCGAGAACTGGTCGGGCGGGCAGTCGGTCTATACCGAGGGGGAGCCGTCGACCTGCTTCTATGTCCTACTGTCCGGGACGATGTCGATGCATCGTCGCGTTGAGAACACCGAAGTCGAAACCGGACGCACCAACCAACGCGGCGTCTATTCCGGCGCCACGCAGTCGTTCGTCAAAGGCATGGCCGATGCTGCCGTACTGGGGCTCGGCACGAGCCGTGACGGATTGTGAGTTCTGGGTGATCGGTGCGGCCGAGTTCGGAGAGAAGTTCCGCGAGTGGTTCCCGATGGCGATGCACCTGCTCGAGGGCCTCACCATGGGCTTCCGCTCGAGCCAGGTCATTATCGGGCAGCGGGAGCGGCTGCTGTCACTCGGCCGGTTGTCGGCAGGGCTGACCCATGAGCTGAACAACCCTGCGGCCGCTGCCGTACGCGCCACCGCAACCCTGCGGGAACTGGTCAGCAAGATCAGGCGCAAGCTCGTACACCTGGCAACGGCAGACGTGGACCCCAAGGCTCTGGTGGCTCTTACTGATCTCCAAGAGGCCGCGGTAGAAAAGATGGCCAAGGCCGAGAAACTGTCACCTATGGAGGTCAGCGAGGCTGAGGACGAAATCTCCGGCTGGCTCGATGATCATGGCATCGACGATGGGTGGGATCTGGCACCCACCTTGGTCGCCGCTGGCGTGGACTCTGAGTGGCTCGACGAAGTGGCTGAGACCGTACCGGCATCGCTCGCCGACGGACTGCATTGGGTCACCTACGCATTGGAGATCGAGCAGCTCATGGGGGAGATCGAGGACTCCACGGGCCGGATCTCACACCTGGTCGCCGCGGCCAAGCAATATTCGCAGATGGATCGGGCGGCGCATCAAGACATCGATGTCCGGGACGGATTGAAGAGCACCTTGGTGATGCTCAGTCACAAGATCAAAGAACGAGGCATCAATGTCGTCAAGGACTTCGATCACTCGCTGCCGACGGTTCCGGCGCATCCAGCGGAGCTGAACCAGGTGTGGACCAACCTGATCGACAACGCCATCTATGCGATGGCCGAGGGTGGGACGTTGACCGTACGAACGGTGCGGGAGGACGGCTGGGTCCTGGTCGAGATCTGCGACACTGGCGCCGGCATACCGGTGGAGATGCAGCAAAAGATCTTTGAGCCCTTCTTCACCACCAAGCCGGTGGGCGAGGGCACCGGCCTGGGCCTGGATATCTCCTATCGCGTGATCGCCCAGCGGCACGGCGGCGACCTGCGGGTCGTGTCCCATCCCGGCGACACCCGATTCCAGGTCAGATTGCCGTTGACAGAGCCGCCCTCGTTCGGCTGAGGCTCACCTTGCTCCGAAAGTGGTCCTTGACGAGATCACTTTCGGGCCCGAGTTCAGGTCGTTGATGACCAAGTGCAGGAAAGGTGGGCGGCGGCCCACCGCCGCTGCTCAGGCCGCCAGGGCTGCCGGGAGCTCCGCCGCATGTACGACGATCAGTGACGTGACGGCCCGAGTGAGGCACACGTACAGTCGGCGCAGTCCCGTCACCTGATCCGGCTCACCATCGACGATCTCAACCGGCTCCAGGAGCACAACATGATCGAACTCCAGGCCCTTCGCGAGCGACGCCGGGACCACGATCGGCTTGAGGATTGGAGCGGCGAGGGAGTCCGAGCTGCCGAGTTCGCCGCGTAGATCGAAGAGCTGCGGATCCTCACCGAGCAAGTCGTAATCCATCTGATGCCGCTCCAGCAGCTTTCGTACGCCTGGCACGGCGGCATCGGCGACAATCACACCAACGGTGCCTTCGTTGCGCTGCGGTCTGTGCAATCGCGTTGACCAGTTCATCGGCGACTTGGCCGGTGGAGCGCACCTCGAGTTCGCCAAGGTGCCGTCGTACGGAATGGGGTGGCTTGAGCGCCGGAGCGATTTGTGGCAACAGCCGCGCCGCGAACTCGATCACTGCTCCAGGGACGCGGAAGCCGGCCACCAGCTCCTCGAGCGCGGCATCGGGATGGCCGAGGTGCGCCAGCGATTCCCGCCACGAGCGGGTCGCCCACGGTGTCGTCGCCTGTGCAAGATCACCGAGTACGGTGACCGAACCGGTGCTGGCCCGACGCCCCACCGCTCGCAGCATCATCGGCGACAGGTCTTGTGCCTCGTCGAGGATGACGTGGCCGCGGCTCGGCGTACGCTGCAGCAGATCTGCCGCCTCATCGATCAAGATCACGTCGGCGAGCGACCAGCGAGCGGCACGAACTGACCGAGGTGGATGCGGCATCATGATCAGCTGCTGCTCCTCAGCACTGAGAATGCCTTCCGAGGCGGCCGCCAGAAACTGTGCGTCGGTGAGCAACTTCATGATCAGCTTGACTGGGTCGAGGGCCGGCCAGATTGCATCTGTGTACGCGCGCACCGGCTTGCTTCGGGCAACCGCGTCTTGCACTCGATCATCGGGCGAATCGCCGGCCGCCTCCATTCGCAGCAGCACCTGATGAGCCAGTCGCTGCGGCAACATGGCTCGGCCAGCGCCGTAGCGCACACCACGCTGCCGCAGTTCGTCGACGACCTGCTCCGTCAGGTACGTGCCGACCCGCCACTGATAGGCGCCACGCGGCACCACCAACGGCGCTGTGGGAGTGCCGAGATGGCTCCAAACCGCTCGGTGTAGCACCTCCGCCATCCGAGCGTCCCCCTTGATCAATGCCGCCGGAACGCTGTCGAGCCCGCGAACGGTTACTCCGTTCGCCTGACAGACCAGCGATGTGATGGTGGCCTGCGCGGCATCGATCTCGCCGAGGGCCGGCAGCACATCGGCGATGTAGGACAGAAAGCTCTCGTTGGGCCCGACGACCAGGACCCCGGAGCGGGCGAGTTGATCGCGGAATGCGTACAGCAGGTAGGCAGCACGGTGCAGGCCGATCGCGGTCTTGCCGGTGCCGGGCGCGCCCTGGACGCACAGCGATTGGCTCAAACTTGCTCGTACGATGCTGTCCTGCTCGGGCTGGATGGTTGCGACGATGTCGCGCATCGGGCCAGTCCGGGGTCGCTCGATCTCGGACTCCATGATGTCGGAATGGCCTACGTCCCCGGGCTCGGTCAGATCCTCGTCCTCGTACGCCGTCAGCTGGCCGTGCGAGAATCCGAACCGCCGGCGAAGACGGACGCCCATCGATCGGCCGGGTTGTGCCTGATAGAAGGGCCGCGACATGCCCGCACGCCAATCGATCACGAGCGGCTCGCCGCCCGCCTCTCCAGTGACGTGCCGCCGGCCGATGTAGAGGATCTCGTCCTGCTCCGCACCGAGACTGGCGTCGTAGTCAAGTCGGCCGAAGAAGAGCGGGACAGTCGGATCGTCCTCCAGAGCCTTCATCCGGCGATAGAGCGCCTGCTTGAGATGCTCGGTTGATACGTGGTCGCCGCCGAATGCCTCCAGGCTGGCGGTGTGTTGCCGCATCCGCGCGAGCGCGGCGCGCGACTCCTCGAGATGGATGCGTTCCCGCGACAGAATGTCGAGCGAGGTTTCAGGCATGCACAATGCTCCGATGCTGGATCGGTTGGTGTGGGGAGCGAGAGGCCACGCTACCGGTCGGGTGGCTGAGAAGTCCATGGGTTTGGAGCCGCGATTGGGGTGTGCCGCTGTTGCAATCGGCATGCTCGTAAGGTGTAGGCCGTGTCTTCCTCTGATACCGAGCGTAGCTACGTGCCGGTCGCGGACCCGGCGGACCGCCCGCGCAAATCCAGGGCAACTGTGCGAGTGATGATGATCAACAACGACCGCACCTTGTTGTTCGAAGACAGTGACCCAGGGGTTCCGGGTACCACCTGGTGGACGACCCCTGGCGGCGGGATCGACGACGGTGAGAGTGAAATTCATGCGGCCATCCGAGAGGTGGCCGAGGAAACCGGCTATCGACTGGCTGAGGGCGAGCTGCTGGGGCCGATCGCCAGGCGACATGTCGTGCACGGCTATTCCGATCTGGTGATCGAACAAGACGAGTCATTCTTTCTGGCCATGGTCTCCCCGTTCGAGGTGGACGTCTCGGCTCACACTGCCGACGAGCGGCTCACCATGCTGGGGCACCGGTGGTGGACTCACGATGATCTGCGGCACACCGACGATTGGATTTGGCCGCATCGAGCTGGTCGAGCTCTGGTCACTTGCGGGCCGGCCGGACATCTGGCCGATCGATCTTGGGACTCAGGAGGAGTCGACGGTCCTCGACGTGGCCTAGGCCACCCTGGACCATGCGCAAGCTCATCGGTCTGGCGATACCGCCGCGGTGACGCCTTCCTGGTCTGGTGCATTGCGGCGCAGGCCTGCACCACCGTCTCGCGGCGCGACTGACCGGGAGGCCGTCACCGTCGCACCTGGGCATCGCTCGGTAGCCGTGGCAGCTGCCTGATCAACACTCGGTCCAGGAGCCGGCCGAGTCCTTTACCGACAAGTTGTCGGAACCTCAGGTCACGTTACGAGCGTGCGGCACGAAACCCGCCGTTTCCACTCCCCAACTGACGATGCGACGCGGTCGCACCCGGACGAATTCGGGCTTGAAGTTGGGAAAGCGCGGATTGATCGACTCGCCGCCCCGGAAATGAGGCTCGGCGTCGCCGCGAATCTCGATCGCATGCGCACCGTCAGGCGAGGCGTCGTCCACAAGGAAGGCGACTCGGGGGTTCTGCAGCATGTCTCGCCACTTCTTGGTGTTGCCGAAATCGACGCCTCCAAGATCGATTGCGTCCTCCGTGGCATTGAAATGGTAGGTGAGCGGGGTGAGATGCGGCCTGCCATCAGTGCCGATACTCGCCAGTCGGCCCATCGTCTTGCTCTGCAAATAGGCGATTTCGGCATCGGAGAAGACGCTCATGCGACCTCGGCAGACAGCTCCAGGTACTGCGACTCCCGACTTCCTGAGAGGATTGTCCGCCACGGTGCCTCCTCGCCTCTGAGAGTACGCGACCCCTATTTGTGCTGCGCTCGCGCAGTCGCGCCGGGAGCTGCCGTCGTCGTCGCCCTTCGCGAACGGTCCGTGACGTTGGCTCGCCCGGGCTCGCTGTTCGCTCATCACTCCTTCGATCGGCAGCGGGCGCGACTCCGACGCTCGGGAGCGGCCTGCGCGAGCCTCCTCATTGCGGAATCGCCGCTTCACTCCGCGGCCAATGCGTCTTCGGCGTCCATGATGCGGTAGCCGTACCCCTGTTCGGCGAGAAACCGCTGCCGATGGGCAGCGAAGTCGGCGTCAACCGTGTCACGGGCGACCACGGCGTACAGGCGCGCGGTGATGCCCTCAGACTTGGGACGCAGCAGCCGTCCGAGGCGCTGCGCCTCCTCTTGCCGGGAGCCGAAAGCACCGGAGACCTGCACCGCGATCTGCGCTGACGGTAAGTCGATGGAGAAGTTTGCAACCTTGCTCACCACGAGTAGCTCGATTTCACCGGAGCGGAACGCCTCATAGAGCTGCTCGCGCCGCCGCACGGTCGTCTCTCCGGTGATCAGCGGCGCATCCAGTCGGGCGGCAAGATCCTGGAGTTGATCAACGTATTGCCCGATCACGAGAGTCGGCGTACCGCGATGTTTGGATACCAGGTCCACAACGACGCCGCTCTTGGATTCGGCCGTGGATGCCAGACGATACTTCTGGTCGGGTTCGGCAACCGCGTACGCCATCCGCTCGGCTTCGTTGAGGGTGACCCTGACCTCGATGCAGTCGGCGGGCGCGATGTAGCCCTGAGCCTCGATGTCCTTCCACGGTGCGTCGTAACGTTTCGGGCCGATCAGTGAGAACACGTCGCCTTCCCGGCCGTCCTCGCGGACCAGCGTGGCCGTGAGACCGAGCCGACGGCGGGCCTGGAGCCCTGCTGTCATCCGGAAGACGGGAGCCGGCAGCAGGTGCACCTCGTCATAAATGATCAAGCCCCAGTCTCGGGCGTCGAGCAGCTCGAGGTGTGGATGTATCCCTCCGCGCCTCGTGGTGATCACTTGGTACGTCGCAATGGTGATCGGCCGGATCTGTTTCTTCGCGCCGGAGTACTCCCCGATCTCATCCGCAGTCAGTGTCGTTCTCTTGATCAACTCATCCCGCCATTGGCGTGCCGCAACGGTGTTCGTGACCAAGATCAACGTCGTGGCCCTGGCCCGAGCCATCGCCGCAGCGCCAACGATGGTCTTCCCCGCACCACATGGCAGTACCACCACACCGGATCCCCCATGCCAGAAGGAATCGGCCGCCTGACCCTGATAAGGGCGAAGCGTCCAGCCGCGCTGGTTGAGGCTGATCGCGTGCGCCTCGCCGTCGACGTAACCGGCCATGTCCTCTGCAGGCCAGCCAAGCTTGAGCAGTACCTGTTTGAGGTGCCCGCGTTCGGACGGGTGAACCGCGACGGTGTCTTCGTCGATCCGGCTGCCGACCAGTCCCTTGATCTTGGTGCTGCGCAGCACCTCGGTCAGCACTGGCCGATCAGTGCTGACCAAGATCAATCCGTGGCTGGGGTGCTTTTCGATCCGGAGTCGACCGTAGCGGTCCATGGTTTCGGCGATGTCGACCAACAGCGCGTTCGGGACCGGGTAGCGGCTATAGGTCAAAAGCGTGTCGACCACCTGCTCGGCATCGTGGCCAGCAGCGCGGGCATTCCAGAGTCCCAGCGGGGTCAGCCGATAGGTGTGAATGTGCTCCGGCGCTCGCTCCAGCTCGGCGAACGGCGCGATGGCGATCCGGCACGCATCGGCAGCAGGATGATCAACTTCGAGGAGCAGCGTGCGGTCGGATTGGACGATGAGCGGCCCGGGGCCATCGAGCGGTGCCGCCATCAGTGTTGTTTGTGATGTTGTTTGTGATCGGTCGCTGACTCGTCATCGGGCGGCGGGTCCGACGACTGCGCGGCAGGGTTGGTCGACTCATTCGACTCGTCAGTCGGGGTCGGCGAATCGGAAGGCTCCGGCGTCGGCGTAGCTGTCGGCTCGGGCGAGGGTCGCGTCACAACGAGCGTTGGTGAACTGCGACTTTGATTGCCGGCCGCGTCCAGGGCGCGAATCTGTACCACATGCTGACCGCTGTCCTCATTGAACCAGCGCAGCTGGGCCCGGGTCTCGGCCGTGGTCGCCACCTCGAAGCCGTTGAGCCAGATGCGGTAGCCGATCACCCCGACGTTGTCGTTCGCCGCCGGCCAGCTGACAGTGAGTTGTCGGGTGGTTACGTTCGACGCATCGATCTCCGCCACCGGCTGTGGCGGCTCGGAGTCCTTGAGTTCTTTGGGCCCGGCCGCATTCGCTCTCTGGGTCCCGCGATCTGCTGCATCAGTCTGGCGTTTGGAGTGCGTCGCCGATGGCTGTGACCCGGAGGTTGTGTCGACCGCTCGATCGCCATCGCCGGGCACTGAATCAGGATTTCCTGTTGACGCGGCCGATTGCGGAGTCTTGCCAAGCCGTGGTCCGGCAGGGCCGCTCGTCGGCTCGTCACTAGCGTCCGAGAGCCCGGCCTGTTCCGGCGACCGAGCCACGCTAGGCACCAGGTAGAGCGCTCCCACGCCGAGTGCGCATACGCCGAAAACGATCATTCGCCTGATCATGACGGCATGCACCCGCTCATTCTATGGATCTGGCTAGCGTCCGTGGGACAGATGAGCGACCAACGGCTTGTTTTGTCGGGCCGGCCGCAGATTCTGCATGAAAGTGCGGGCGCCGCTCGTGTGCCAGCAAGGCGTCAGCCACCTCGGTAGCGGAGGGGATGTCCTGCTGCCTCGCGACATGCCCCGTCGCCCGCCGCGCGGGTGGAGTCCCGATTACTTCTCCGGCGCCGTTTTCTATTGCCGGAGCGTCTCCGAGCTCTTGGAGCAGCGGAAGCAACTCGTGCTCATCGACAGAGGCGACGAGAACTCCGGGCGCGACCGCGCGGAGTCCAAGGGCGGCCGCGGCAGGGTTGGCGAGGAGCGCCGCAGCCTGCGCCTGGTCAGACAGGCGAACATAGCTGCCGGCGGGGCCGACCCGGATGCTGCCGTGCCGCCTCGCCACATCGTCAACGAGGTAAGCGAGAGGCTGGGGGACTCCGGTGGTGGAATGCCGCTCCAGCCACCGTCGTACGTCCGCTGCCGACCAGCCTTGGTTGAAGGCGCCGCGCAGCGAGGTGGCGGTGAACCGATAGACGCCCGCACCGCCCCGCGACTCCTGATCGGCCAACATCCGCAACTCGGCGGCGACAGTGTGTTCAAGCGGCCCAGGGGCTACCGCCGTCAGATCGTTCTGGATGACAAAGTTCCTGACTGGAGTTGGAAACAGCTCCTTCAGCTCATCTGGCATTTGCTGACCGGGCTGCAGCAGAAGTTTGGCGAACGACGAAACCGCGCCGAGCGCCGCCAGTCCCAGCCAGGAGCCTTCGCGCCACGTCCACTCCACCAGCTGCTCTGCAGTCAGTGGCGCGTGTGTGAGCCTGGGCCGATGCCAGCCCGCGGCGTCGGCCAGCTGGCCGAGGTCGAGCACTGTGCCCGGCTCAACCGCTTCGACGATCCGCAGCACGGTTGTTCGCAGGCTGACCGCGCCGCGGGCGTACGCCTCGTGTCCGAGGGTATGACCGCCGGCCTCAGACGATCGGGCGAAGAACCGGTCGGCACCAAGCCAGGCGCCAACGACCACCCGCCACCGGCTTGTGGCATCCCGGCCGAGCCATTGGTCGTATTCGGGAGTCGGCAGCAGCGAGCCCGTACTATCGGGTGCTATGAGCTGAGCCGCTGCCGCGCACTCGATGAGGAAGCTCGCGTAGTCGGAGCCAGCGTCAAAGTGCCGAGCAAGGGCAGAGACGTCGCGGGTGGCCAAGCCACCACCGCGGAGCAGCTTGTGCGGAACGGTTTCGAGCTGATGTGCAAGCAGTTCGATGTCGTGCAGTACGGCGAAGGCTGCGCCAGCTGCAGCTCGGTCGACGAAATCCGCGTCACGAAGCTGGCCGATCAGCCGCGGAGGTTCGGTCGCTACCGGCTCTGCGGTGAAGCGTCCAGCGCGCAGCCGCCATGACACCTCCCGCGGGAGGATCACGGTCTCCGAATCCAGCGGGCGCAGCAGCTGATGACTGAGCAGGCGCTCGATCGGTGAACGAGCCGATGCGATGCTGACCGGGCGGTCGGCGTAGCGTACGGCGCCAGTCGGCGACCAGAGAAGCCGCTCCAGGACGGTCCGAGCTTCGGTGCCGCAGGCGTCGACGGCCGCATCGATCTGCTCGACCGACATCGGGCGAGCCGATGGGGGAGCCAGACCACCTGGATACGGTTCGAACGCTTCGCGTACCGGCCGCACCAGGTGCAGCTGGTCATCCGCGCCCCAGAGCAGGCCGCGCTGTCGAAGCTCTGCTACCGCAGCAGCCACAGTGACGCGGCTCTCCCCAAGCATGGTTGCCATATCTCCCACTGAGGCCGGATCGGGCAAGCGCGGACAAAGCCTCGGCAACGGTCCGCAGCCAGGTGTTGAGCTCCTCAACGGCTCGGCTGATCGAGGCTGAGGTCGTGGATCGGCTGGCGAGGTCCGCAACATCTTCGGGAACGGGATCGAGAAGATCTGGACGCAACGCAAGTAGCTGCGCCAACTCCTCGGCCGGCATTGCGCGCAGGGCCTCGGTCAAGGTGCGCGGCCGCTGCTGCTCACTCAGCGCCCTCACCCGCGCTACCTCCCGGGAGATTGATAGGTCGGCGGAGCCGGGGGCTCGGACTTGAGGCGGCGATAGACGATGACCAGCGTGACGACGAGCAGCACCCAGCAGATCAGCAGCGCCCATTGACCGACGAATCGCCACCACTCGGCGAAGTCGGTACCAACGACGAGTGTGCCGAGCACGCCCAGGATCGCCAGTACGACGACGCCGAACACATAGGCACGGCGGACTTCCGCTGTCGCGACCTTCGCGCGTCCGGACAGGCCAAGGCTGACACAGAGAATGATCGGCGCGAGGGAGTACACCAGACCGCCGATGATCAAGCACATGCACAGCCCTGGCGTCGCGGCGTCGAGGACGCTCCTCGCCGTTACTTGGACACCCGGCCGGGGCTGTTGACCGTATGTGCCCGGCGCAAACCAGCCAGGGGTACCCGGTGTCGGGAACGGAGCCGTCGGATCGTTCCCCGGGCGAACTGCGATGGGCTGGTCGGGCGGCGGATAAGCAGCGGCCGCCGTCGGGCTCCAGCCACCACCCGAGTTTGGCCCAGCGGGGCGGCTGGTGGGCGGGGCCCAGTGCACCGCTCCCCAGGCCGAGTCGGATGTCATCGTGCTGGACACGACCGTGAATGGCTTCTGCGGGTCGCGGGTCTCTTCGCGCTGCGCCGGAACCAGGCTGGACAGCGGCGCTAGCGGAGCCGACTGGGTTATCGAAGAGTGGCCGGCTCTTGGGAGCCCAGGCAGCCACCTGCATGTACGGTGGCGCAGTCTCCAGGGGCGGTGCATCGGGGTTCTGAAACTCCGCAGGACGCTCGATCGGCGCGTACTCCGGTCCGTCCTCCCACGTTGCCATGAAGTCATCGTAGACGCGGCGGTCACACCTCCCGGCGGCAGAACCTGGAGTGACCTGGCCACAGGACCAGGAGCGATTGTCGCCTGATCACGCACTGATTTCGAGGTTGGGCCGCGGCACGAAACGGCTACGCTTAGCGCGCTGTTGTGGGGGGTAATCCGCACTGGAAGCGTCGGTCGCGAGCAGTGCCGAAGTGAAGACGCCCCGAGTGAAGACGCCCCAAGTGAAGACAATGGTCGGCAAACCGGCGAAAGAGCAAGTGAGGTTGGACGTGCCTGTTGGCAAGGTGAGGTTTTACGACGCCGAAAAGGGCTTCGGCTTCCTGACCAAGGATGAAGGCGGCGACGTCTATGTCCGCGCCAACGCGTTGCCTCCGGGCGTAACGAGCATTGAAGGCGGGCCAGCGGGTCGAATTCGGTGTCGTGGAGGGCCGCAAGGGCGAGCAGGCACTCTCGGTGCACCTCGTGGAGGTTCCGCCCTCGCTGTCCAAGGCGCATCGCAAGCCTCCGGAGCAGATGACGGTGATCGTCGAGGACCTGATCAAGATGCTCGACGGCATCGGCAACGGCTATCGTCGCGGCCGCCACCCCGATGCCAAGACCAGCAGCAAGATCGCCACGGTGCTTCGAGCAGTGGCAGACGAGCTCGAGCTCTAGTGCCAATTTGTGCCCCACGCGGCGCTCGCTCCCGGCTGAAGGCGCTGTCCGATCTGAGAGGACTTCTGACACGTGACGACTCTTGCGGCTGGCACTGCCAGAATGAGGTCATGGCTTCGAGCACCGGTACGACCAAGCCCGACGCCACCTGCCTCGCGGCTGTCGATCTTGCCCGCGCTGCGGCCGAAGAGACTGCCGGAGTGATCGGGGTAGGTGACTATCTCGGCGCGCAGGCCGAGGACACCCGCGTGGTGAGCCACTTTTTCGCCTGCCCGCATCCGGGCTACCAGCGGCTGGCGCTGGTCGGTGACGGTTGCGCGAGCCGTCGCGTGCCCGCGTCGTAACGATCGACGAGGTTGTGCTGCTGCCGGGCGAGGGCGCATTGCAGGCGAAGGCCTGGGTGCCGTGGGCGGAGCGGATCCAGCCCCGAGATGTCACGCCCGGAGTGCTCATGCCGAGTTCCGGCGATGATCCGCAGGCTGGAGCCGGGTTATACCGGCGGTGAGGACGCCGCGAACTCCGAACCTGCCGAGATGAGCGTGATGCGCGTTCTGTCGTCGCCGAGCTCGGACTGGGCCGGGAGCGCGTGCTTTCGGCGGAAGGCCGAGACGAGGCGACCGAGCGCTGGCTGGTCGGGGAGGGCGGCCCGGACAACCAGCTCAGCAAGTTGGCGCCGGATGTCTGCGAGACCTGCGGGTTCTTCGTACGCCTGCAGGGGCAGCCTCGGCACCCTGTTCGGAGTCTGCGCGAATGCGTTCTCGGTCTCAGAGGGAACGGTCGTCAGCGTCGACCATGGCTGCGGCGCCCACTCGAATGTGCGTGCTGACGAGCAGCGTCGAGTGAGCTTCCGGCGCCGATCTGGGACACCATCGAATGGGACGCACCGATCTCGCTGTTCGACTAACGAGACGCCTGGTCCATCGCCCAGAGACGTGGGCAGGACCGTAGCGACTCGCAGGTCCTTACAGGGCATGCGTGCGCGCACTTTGTATCATTCCTGTGACGTTGGTCACAAACTGGTTACGCCCAATAGCCGAGGTGTCCATCAGACTCTTCACTCTCGGGGATTCTTCCTTACGGCCAGGAGAATCACCATGTCGGACGCGGCTCTTGATTTCGGGCGCCGGATCCCTCGTATCGCACGGCTTTCCGTAGCCGCTCCTCCCTCGCTGATCCGCTGGACCCTCCGCATCGTGACGCTGGTGCTGTTCGGTGCGGCGACGGCGGTCGGCGTGAATCTTGGCATGGGCGCCCCCGATATCTCGCCCACGTCGGTCGTGTTCACGACCACGCGGCAGCGTCGGATCGGTGACCGGAGACTGCCGCGCCGTGCGACCGCTGAGGCTTACAGCGACCACTCCTGCTGGTCCTTGTCTGCGCTGGGTGCCGCCCTAGCAGTACTTCAGGGTTTCCTCGGTGCTGGGCTGCCCATCCGAATTCGGAGCTCCCTTGGTGGCCCACGTCACCGGCATGGCCGCCGGGTACGGCGCAGCGATCATGTTGATCTTGATGTCGCGGTCCCCGTGGCTGGAGCGTGGCGTCGGTAGCCACCGGCTCGCGCGCTGGCATGCCTGGGCCGGTCCGCTGGTGATCATCCTCACCTTGGTGCATGCCACTGACGCTGTGCTCGGCCTGGGCGCAGGCCAGCTCACTCGGTCTCATCGCCGGCGACGAAGGACGTGCTCGACCTTCCTGGGATGCTGACAGCCTTGGTCGGCGCTGCGATCCTCGTGCTGATCGGAGTTGTCTCGCTGCGGGCTGTGCGACGGCGCATCTCCTACGAGCAGATGGCACGTCCTGCACCTGCTCACCTATCTTGGCTGTAGGGCTGGGGTTTGCGCATCAGCTGGCTGGGCCGACCTTGCGGGCCGGCAGATGGTTGCAGATTGCCTGGGCCTGCTGTACACCTATGCCTTTGCGCTGGTGCTGCGCTGGCGGGTGCTGCAACCGCTGTTCCAGCTCTGGCGGCACCGGCTGAGGGTCGAGGAAGTGCGGCAGGAATCCGCCGACGTGATGAGCGTGCTGATGTCTGGTCACCATCTGGATGAGCTGCGGGCCGAGCCAGGCCAGTTCTTCCGCTGGAGATTTCTGACTCGCAAGACGTGGCGCTCGGCGTACCCGTTCTCCCTCTCCGCACCTCCGACCCGCGACCGGCTGCGGATCACCGTCAAGGCTCGCGGCGACGGGACGCGGCGGCTCTTCACCATCCCTGTCGGCACATTGGTGTTCGCGGAAGGCCCGTACGGTGCGCTGACCACCCGGCGGCGTCGCCGGCCGCGGGTATTGCTGATCGCTGGGGGTGTCGGAATCACGCCGATGCGCGCCCTGTTCGAGGTGATCGACCTGCCGGGCAAGGACGTCACTCTGGTCTACCGCGCGTCGACAGAGCAGGATCTGGTCCTCAAGCACGAGCTCGACGAGATCGCCGAACGCTCCGGGGCGAGAGTCGTCTACCTGGTCGGTCCGTCCAGTGATGCCGGCGAATGACATGAGCGCCCATGCGCTGAACCGGATCGTCGGCGATCTCAGCGATCACGATGTCTACCTCTGCGCCTCACCCCGGCTTGCTGCCCGGGTACGCGGCTCGCTGATGGACCGTGGCTTCCCACGCCATCAGCTCCACGAGGAGCGTTTCAGCTTCTAGATGCACGCACCTCCGGCGAGCTCCTTCTGCCCGAATGGCGGTCAGAACCGACAAGCTCCTCGGCCGAAATCGGGTCGGATTCGACCACGTCCCTGAAGGGATGCGGCGATCAGCCGATCATTCGAATGCGGCGGCGGCGTCGGCGGTGCCAGCAGTACGCCAGCCCGATCAGGCCGAGCAGGAATCCAGCCACGCTGATCTGCAGCCATGAGGTGTGGCCATGCGTGGCGAGCCTGTCGTAGCCGATCGCAAAGACCACCGACACCAGTGCGAAGATCACCGTACCGACCGTGACGACTGCCAAGCCGTCCACATCGAGAGCCGGCACGGGGGCTTGCACCCAGAAATGGCTGGTGCTCGAGCCGGCTCCTCCATACCCGCAACCTTAGTGCGCGTCACTTGCAATCGACTTGCGCGGCAGGATGTGGTGGTGAACCGACTCGAAACCGAGCTTGCCCGCCTGGTCGAGCAGCAGGTCCTCTCCGCTCCCCAAGCGCAGGGGCTGGTGGAGGCGGCCCGGGCCGACCGACTGGACAATCAGCCAGTCCCCGACGAGTCTGCTGCGCGATCAACCCCGAAGAGCTCGGCCGTGCTGGAGGTCCTCGGCTACGTCGGCGGCGCGCTCGTGCTGGGTGCAGTCATCATGCTCGGTTCCTTCTTCTGGGACGACCTGGGCAGCACCGGTCGCAAGCTGGTTGCTGTCGCCTCGCTGGTCGTGCCCGCACTCGGAGGCGCGGCATTGGTCCGAGGACAGACCAGGCCCGAGCTCGGTCGAATCCTGCTAGCTCTGGCCTGCTATGCCGCCGGCTTCGCTTATCTGGTCGTGTTCGACGATCGCAAGTTCGTGGTGTCGGCCGCGATTGTCGTGCTGACCTCCGCAGTCGGTGCGGTCGTGTTGCGTTCCGGCGCGTTTCTCGTCTCGGGGTGGTCGGGCGCCATGCTGCTCGTGTGCGCTGTCGTATTCAACGTCATCGACCCAGTGGGAACCATTGGTCCAGCCGACACCGGCAGTGCCGGTGCATCTTGCGGTCGGGTTTCTCCTGGTCGGGCTGACCCTGGCCGCCAGTGGGTTGCTGCTCAGCCGAACCCTCGCCTGGTCACTGGCGGGTCTCAGTGGCTGGGCGGCGAGCATCGTGCTGCAAATGGATGCGCCCCATGGCGAATGGCTGTCACTGGTCGTCGCAACTCTGGTCACAGCCGCGCTGCTCACCGCCTTTGTGCTGAGCCGGCGATACGCCTACGCGGTCATCGGTTGTGCGATCTTGTTGAGCATCTGGCCGGTATCGCTGTATCGGATCCTCGACGACGCGGTGGGCGCTGCCATTGGCCTGGTGGCCGCTGGCGCCGTACTGATCGGGACCGTGATCGTGCTCTCTCGGCGGCGCCGCGTCTCGCCAGCTGCATAGCCTTGATATTTAGCATTGCTAACTACTATCCTGGGGTAAGTGGGCAGTACTCGGGACGATCTTCGAACGACGACTGGGCTGGCGCATGCGTTGCGCCCAGCCGTGATGCGACTGGCTCGTCGGTTGCGCCAGATGCAGGACTACTCACTCGATCTGAACCCCAACCAGCTCTCGGCTATGGCCGTGCTGCTCAACTCCGGTGATCAATTCATGGGTGAGCTGGCCGCGCTAGAGCGCGTGCGACCGCCCTCTATGACTCGCGTCGTCAATAGCCTGGAGGCGCGTGGCTACGTCGCGCGCCGCCCCGATCCACGCGATCATCGGCAGTGCCTGGTGACGCTCACAGACTCCGGCCGGCAGGTGCTGCTGGCGAACCGTCGGCGGCGCGACGAGTGGCTGGCCGTCCGGATCGCCGGACTCGACCCCGCCGAGCGTGACGTATTGCGTCGCGCGATACGCGTGCTGGAGAAGGTGAACCAGGGATGAGCGTCGATCTCGAGCAATCCAGAACGCAGACGGGTCGCGCTAGGGCGGCACACACCAGCCACGCCGCCGACGAGGTGGCATGTTCGCCGCACTGGTCGAGCGCAACTACCGCATCTATCTGACGGGGTCGTTCGTCTCCAACATCGGCACCTGGATGCAGCGGGTGGCCCAGGACTGGTTGGTCCTGGAGCTCTCCGGCGGTTCGGCGCTCGCGGTAGGCATCACCACGGGGCTGCAGTTCTTGCCGATGCTGCTGCTGTCCCCGTACGGCGGCTTGATCGCGGATCGCTTCAACAAGCGGCAGATTCTCAAAATCACCCAGTCCTGGCTGGCGCTCTGCGCCGCTGCGCTCGGCGTGCTGGCGATAACTGGCGTCGCGACCACCGAGCAGGTCTATGTGATCGCATTTGCCTTCGGATTGGGTACCGCGTTCGACAATCCGGCACGGCAGAGCTTCGTGTCCGAGGTCGCTGGTCTTGATCACCTTCCGAACGCCATCGGGCTCAACTCGGCAACGTTCCATGCCGCGAGAATTGTCGGACCGGCTGTCGCTGGGCTGGTGATCGCCCAGGTCGGATCGGGCTGGGCGATCTTGTCGAACGCCTTCAGCTATCTCGCCTTCATCCTCGCCTTGGTGATCATCGACAGCCGGCTGCTACACACCGTCGCTAGCACTCCGCGAGCCAAACGGCAGCTCCGCGAGGGTGTGGCGTACGTTCTCCGCAGCCCGGACATTCTGCTCGTGATATGCGTGATGTTCTTTGTCGGAACATTCGGCCTGAACTTCCAGATGACCACCGCCTTGATGGCGCAGCAGCAGTTCCACCTGAGCGCTCGGGCCTATGGGATTCTCGGCACGCTCCTAGCTGTCGGCTCGCTGGCCGGTGCGCTGATCGCGGCGCGAAGGCGCGCCCGCCCGCGCCCACAGTTCGTGGTCGGCATGGCGGTCGTTTTTGGAATCGTCGAGATCATCACTGGGCTGGCACCCAACTATCTGGCGTATGCGGCCGCGCTGCCGATCATGGGCTTTGCCACACTGCTCACCCTGACCGCGGGCAACGCCTCGATCCAGCTCGGCGTCGATCCGCGGCTGCGCGGCCGGGTCATGGCGCTCTACATCATGGTGCTGATGGGTGGTACGCCGATCGGCTCGCCGATCCTCGGCTGGATCGGCCAAGTCATGGGTGCACGATGGACATTGATCGGTGGCGGTGCGGTGACCGTGCTCGGGGTCGCTGCAACCGTGATGATCATGCAGCTCAGCCAGCGGAGGCGTCTGCGGCAGCCGGTAGCCTCGTTGGCTGAAACGGAAACCTAGTGCCCTGGAAGGGAAATCTCTTGGCGCTTGGCGGCGCCCAGGCACGCACCTCGCGGCGTTCTCCTCGGTCGAGATACGACCCGGTATCCCTCCCTCGTCGGCCTTGCGTCGAGCTGCGTCGCCTTGCGACGACATGCACGCACCTGAACGTCGCCAAGCGCCAAGGAACTTCCCTTCAGGGCACTGGGCAACGACACCGCCCGCCGGCTGACGTTCAGCCGGCGACCTGATGACCGGAGCGGGCCGGAAGCACGAAGTCAGCATTGTCCCGACCCGCACCGCGATACTCCAGCATCGATCGTGCCATTCGCTCCCTGAGCGGACGTACGTGGTTGGTCACTCGCATCGCCGTACGCATCAGCGCGAGCATGATGCGCCCGATGACTGGTTTGTGGATCGGGTCCTTGTCGGTCATCTGCTTACGTGATTTCAGCACCGCATCGAAGCCGTACGTGATCATCTTTGCCTCGTAGCGTCCGACCGCATCAACCAGCTCGAGGCGACTTTCGGCTACATCGATGATCCGTGCGCAGAGCAGAACCGCATCCCGCAGCGCGGTGTTCGCGCCAACCCCGCGCCCTGGCGTCATAGTGTGGATCGCATCGCCGATCAACGTGACATTCGAGGCCGGCCACGGATCCAACGGCACCGAGGTCTTGATGTTGACCGGAAAGCAGGTGCTCGGATCGGTGAGCTCGAAGAGACGTCGCAGGTTGGGGTGCCAGTCGGGCGTCATCTCCGTCACCAGTCGGGCAAGATCAGCACCGCTCCGCTGCATGACATCTGCCGGAAACTTGTCGGCGCTGGCGGAGAAGCCCCAGTTGATGTAGTCGCGGGTGTTGTCGAATTGCATCCCTGGCCAGACCTTGATCAGCTCGGCGTCGCTGTCACCGATGCCGTTCTTGATCTTGCCCGAGCGATCCCACTTGAACTCCATCACGTGCAGGATGCAGAAGTAGCCCCTGGGTGCCTGCACCATCGAGATGCCCTGGAACACGCGCGGTGATACGAGTGTGGCTGACTCTTCGGTGATCGGCAGCTTCCCGGCGATTGCGATGATCCCCGTGTCCTCCATGCGTGCCTGCGGGAGATATTGCTTGCGGACCCGTGATCCCGCGCCATCCGCACCGACCAGCAGATCGCCCGTCGCAGTGGAGCCGTCGGCGAAGTGTGCAGTGACGGTGCCGTCGGTGTGTTGCTCGAAGCCGGTGAACTCCTTGCCGAAGGTGATCACGTCCTCCAGGCCGGTCATCAATACCTGGCGCAGGGTCATCCGGCTGACCGACTTCTCACTCTCGACAGGATCGTCTTGGGCCGGGATCTCGAGTGCAAGCACTTCCCGCAGCTGCTCTGTGATCATGTTGAACCAGCGCGGCGCCCGGGCACACGTGGCCACGAAGGTGTCGTACAGATCGGGCGGCAGCAAGGCATGGAGCGCTCGGCTACCGTCAGGATCGATGCCTACGCGGTAGCCGTGGAGGCCGTCCGTGCGCAGCCCGTCGCGTTCGAAGACGCGCACGTCGATTCCTGCCCGTACCAGCCCGTGGGACAGCGCGAGGCCGCCGGTGCCGGCACCGATCACCAGGACTCGTGGTGATGTCGAAGACATGATGTGCTCCGTTCTAGAATTATCTGGACAATTCGTGAATCTCGTCCAATCAAGTATCTTGATAAGACGAGATAAAGTCAAATCTGTAGAGACAAATCTGTAGAGATCTGTGAGATCAAATCTGTAGAGAAAGGAATCACATGGCGCCGCGGAGTGACCTTGAGCTGGAGATCCAGCAGCGGATGATCCAGATGATCGCGCAGGTGGTGCTGTTCAACCACGCCGCGAACGCCAGCCTCGGGCTGGGTGCCAGCGACTCCCAGTTCCTCACCTTGCTGCGGACGCGCGGCCCGATGACGCCCGGTCAGCTCGCCGTCGCCACTGGGCTCACCTCAGGGACGGTCACCGGTGTGATCGATCGTTTGGAGAAGGCGAGCCTGGTACGCCGCGACCGGGATGGCAAGGATCGGCGAAAGGTGCTGGTCGTTCCGATGGCCGACGCAGTCGAGCGTCTTGCGCCGATCTATGCGGGCCAGGGCGCGATGCTGCAGCGGGTGCTCCGACGCCGTAGCTCCGGAGAGCTCGAGGTGATCAGCAGCTTCCTTGGTGATCTTGTTATCGAGGACGACAGCAATCTGAGCAGTCCGGCGGTGCCAGACGATGCGCGCTGAGTCTGCCGCAGGACACGATGACGTCGCCTCGACCCGCTCGGCGTACAGATCAGCGTCAGGTGGGTGGCACGGAGCTCGTGGAGCCACGGACGATCAGCTGCGTTGACAGTGGCGCTGATGACGCGAGTGATGTTGACCCTTGAACGACGGCGAGGAGCGCCTGCGCTGCTTTCTCGCCTTTTCTGCGTGAGGGTTGCCGGACTGTCGTCAAGTCGAGTGCAGCGGCGGTGGGAACTGCGTCGTCGAAGCCTACAAGAGACAGGTCCTCAGGAACCCGCAGGCCGAGCTTGTGCGCCGCGAGGAGTGCACCCTCTGCGAGCCGGTCGCTGAGACAGAGGAGGGCGGTAGGGCGGGGCGTCTGCGCGAGGATAGCCGCCGCGCCGGCTTCGCCCTCCGCCGGTGTGCTGTCGGTGCCCTGGTGAACGGGCACGGCACTCCAGTCCAGACCATGTCGTTCGGCGGCATCCCGGTAGCCGGCGAGGCGATCGCGAGACACGGCGTAGGTTGCCGCGCGTTGTGCGGCGACATCCACCAGACCTCGGATCGGGCCGCGATGCAGGCCGAAACACACGACTCCGATCCGGCGATGTCCAAGCTCGAGCACGTGATTGGCCGCTTGGGTAGCCGCAAGCCTGTCGGCTATCCCGATCCAGGGAATATGTGGCGCGAGGCCATCGAGCTGGGCTGGGCGGGGTTGGTCGATGACCACCAGCGGCAGCCGGCGTACGGCTGCCATTTCGAGGATCGGATCATCGTCGGCCAGCGACGCGGCGACAAGGCCATCAACCACAGCGCCACTGATGGCCGCAGCCCGCTTCTCATCGACCGAGGAACCAGGAAGGAGGAGCAACCCCACACCTGCCGCCTCGACGACGCTCGTGATACCGGCAAGGAGCTCACGGGTCACCGGATCATCGAAGGCGTAGGAGAGTCGGTTGGCGTATGCGACACCGACTGCGCCCACTTGCCCCCGTCGCAGGCCAGCAGCCAAGGGATCGGGGCCGGGGTATCCGAGGCGGGCAGCGGTCGCCAAGATCCGGCCTCGCAGGTCGGAGGACAGCTGGTCGGGTCGGGTATATGCGTTTGAGACGGTCTTTGCTGATACCCCGAGTTCGGCAGCCACATCGCGCAACGTCAACCGTCGAGCAGAAGGTGGCATGGCCCCAGTGTCCTACTTCATCGATGAAGTAGCCTGAGATTGTGGCACAAGGCGGCAGGTTCCGATGGCAAGTCGCCGCTCTCTGCGGCGTGCAATTTGTCGATGTGCTGGGCGTAACCAGCGCCATAACCGCAATTCCCGCCATGCTCGCGGGGGTAGCGGCACCCGCGGCCGCAACTCCGATCGTCGCGACGGTCTATGCGATGTTCTTCGGTGGCCTGCTGATCGTAGGAGCGAGGCTGGGCGATCGCTTTGGCCACCGGAAGGTGCTGCTCGCGGGCACAATCGCCTTCACTTGCGTCGGCGTAGTCGGAGCGAGCGCACAGGAGATCGTCCAGTTGGTGGCCGCCCGCGCACTGCAAGGTGGCGCTGCGGCGATTAGCGTCCCCAGCGCGCTCAGGCTCCTGCTCGATGCCGCCCCGGAGCAACCAGCCCGCAGGGGTGCCCTCGCCGCCTGGAGTGCCAGTGGAGCCGCTGCGGGCGCGGTGGGCTTTCTGGTTGGTGGACTCTTGGCGGAAATCCTCGGCTGGCGAGCGGTGTTCTGGATCAACGTGCCGGTGGGTTTGCTGCTTGTGGTCGGCATCAGGCTCCTGGTGCCGCCGTCAACGCCTGACGGCAGAGGCGCCAAGGTCGATCTTGTCGGAGGATTTCTGCTTGTTGCGGCGGTGATGGCAATCACAGTGGGTGCGTCGCTGGTCGAGGATCCCGCTCGGCGGACGGGTGGTGGATTGCTCGCCGTCGGCGGCCTGGTGGGCGGGGCCACATTTGTCGCCCACCAGCGTCGCGCTCGCAACCCTCTCGTGCCTCAGGCCGCGTTCGCGTCCGCCAACCTGCGAACCGGCACCGTTGTCTCATTCGTAAATACGGCGACCACCAGTTCAGCGGGTGTGCTCGCCACGCTGTTTCTCCAAGAGGAGCTCGGCACTTCTCCGGTCGGCGCCGGACTCGTACTGATGCCGTTCAGCCTTGCGGTGATCGTCGGCTCAGCGTTGACCAAGCCGCTGGGTGCCAGGCTCGCCGCACGGCGATTGGCAGCCGCAGGTTTGGCGGGCATCGCCGCCGGAAATCTGCTGTTGGCTGCCACGTACGGCAGCATCGCCGGCATCGTCGGCGGTGTCGTCGTCGCCGGTGTCGGCCTCGGCGTCGCGTCCGTCGCCGCCACCGCTATCGGCACCGACGTTGCCGAAACCCTTGGCAGCACCGCCTCCGGGCTACTCAACACCGGCGCTCAGCTAGGCACCGCTGTCGGCGTCGCCGGGCTCCTCGTTCTCGCGGCCAGCGTCAACCAACCTTGGCCCGGCACCGCGCAGGCTTGGGTTGTCGCCGGGGTAATTGCTGGCGCGACCGCTCTCAGGCTCATCGTCGCGCGTCGCGGCAACGCTTCGCTAGCTGATGCCTTCTCCGAACGCAAACGGCCATCCCACCTCCAGGGCACTGGCAGGTCGGCCACCCCGCAAACTCCGCTGTGTGCGAATCGGGCACGACACTGCTACGGCGGGCGCCGAAACGTCGCACCTCAGCCGGCTCGATGTGATCCGCCGCTTCCTTGGTGATCTTGTCGCTGAGGCCGAAGAAACCTGAGCAGTTCCCGCTTCACGCCGGCTGAGCTGCGTCGTGGTTGCTCGCGCTCTGTGCTGCAGGCAGCAATGCGAGCGCGGCCTCGAGTTCCGGATGCGGTAGCCATGCGCCGTCCCGGAGCACGCGACGATTCCACGGAAAGATGATCAGCTCGTCGCTGATCAGACCGGAGAACGTCGGCGCCGGATTCGCCCACGAATGCTGGACCAGGCACGCCGTGACCACATCGACGGCTCCCGCATCCATGATCGTCTGTCGGGCCAGCTTCAGCGTCTCCCCGCTGTCGGCAATCTCGTCCACGAGCGCGACTCGGAGGCCTGCAACCTCCGGCGGGACGCCGATCCACCACACTGGTGAGTCGTATCTCACCTCGTCGTTGATCCGCCGGCTCAGACGTACCGGAAACATGTCCCGTCGTAGACAGAGCGCGATAGTCGCGGCGGGAATCAGTCCAGCGCGCGCAATCCCCACTACAGCGTCGATGTGAAGCGGCTCTAGAGCCTCGGCCAGGCCCGATGCCAGCTCGAAACACGCATCCCAATCAAGTTCATGCGTTCCCCTGCGGCGAGCGTAGTCATAGCTCGCGATTGCCCCTGAATCCCTGCCCCTTTGTTCCTCCCGAGTCATGGTCCCATCTTCGCGCCGACACGCCCGGGTGACTAGCCCATATAAGGATAGGCTTTGACTTATATAAGTGTCGATTGATAGAGTGGCTGTGTGCACGCGCTGGATATCCTCGGTGATCCCGTCCGGCGTCGGATCCTCGAGCTCCTGGCCTTGGGGGAGCATCCTGCCGGTGCGGTGGTGGCAGCGATCTCGGCGGAGTTTGGCATAACTCAGCCGGCGGTGTCGCAGCACTTGAGAGTGCTCCGGGAGTCCGGTTTTGCCACCGTGCGCGCCGAAGGAACGCGGCGACTTTACGCCGTCGATCCGGCTCCGCTGCTGGAAGTTGATCACTGGCTTGATCAGTTCCGGGAGTACTGGAGCTCCCGGCTCGATGCGCTCGGCACCGAGCTGGCTCGTGGCAAACGTGTCCGTCGACTGTCCGCCCAATCCCAGGAGGAGCCAAAATGATCATCGACATCGCCAAGGAAATCGGCGCCATCACACGAGAGGTCGCCAAGCAGCAGACCGAGAGTGGCGAGATCGTCGCGGTCACCCTGCAGCGCCACTATCCGGCCGAGGTAGCAGACGTCTGGCAAGCCATCACCGACCCCGATCGGGTCCGTCGCTGGTTCCTGCCGCTCAGCGGTGATCTTCGTGAAGGTGGAAACTTCCAGCTCGAGGGTCACGCCGGCGGGGACATCTTGTCCTGCGAGCCACCGCGTCACCTCGTGGTGACCTTCGGTGGTGAGAGCAGCATCGTCGATGTTGTGCTCTCTGGTGAGGACGGCAAGACGCTGTTGCAGCTCACCCACTCCGTGCCAATCGAGCTGGCCGGCAGTGGCGCCGGCGCCCTGTACGTCGGACCTGGTTGGGACGGTGCCTTGATGGGCATTGCACGGCACCTCGCCGGAGAGATCACAGGCGATCCCATCGCGGCGGCCAACAGTCCTGAGGTGCAGGACTTCAACGTCAGCTCCATCGAGGAATGGGTCGCCGTTGTCGAGGCATCGGGCACGGCCGACGCTGAGGCGATCTCGACAGCGCAGCAGGTCTCATTTGCGCAGTTTGCTCCAGACCTCGTACGACCCGACTGACGTGCTGACCTGCTCTTCCGATCTCAAGCCGGAGGGCGTCTCGTGACGCTGCAATGATCGATGCACCGGCACGGTTCGGTGGAAGCACGCCCGGCCCTATCGCCAGCCCGAGTCAACGGTCGGAGGGCCGAGATCCGGACGTAAGGTCTTGCCATGACCGAACCGAGTGGGCCTGCTCCCCTCGTGACCGTACGCGGCGAGGCCCAGTTGGAGGGTCCGCCCGATCTTGCGACCCTCGCTCTCACTCTGCATGCGTCGGGCGATTCCGCGGAGCGAACCAGATCTCAGCTCGCCGAGGGATCCGCTGCCGTCACGCAGTTGCTGCAACGGTTCGAGGCAGCTCTGGAGCGGTCGAGCACCAGTGGGTTGCATGTTTCACCGGTCTTCAATCGACGTAGTCCGGCAAAGATCACGGGCTACCAGGGCACCTTCACGACCCAGATCGTGGTCGCCGACTTCGACTCGCTGTCACCGCTCGTGCTTGCGTTGACCGCGCTACCGAACAGCCAGATCGACGGGCCGTGGTGGTCGCTGCGGCCCGACAACCAGATGTTTCGTGACGCGCGGCTGGCTGCGATCGCCGACGCTCGCCGTCGCGCCGACGACTACGCCGCCGCATTCGGCACGACGCTGGCCGATCTGGTCGAAGTATCCGATACCAATGCTGGACTGGGCGGCGTACGCGAGATGCGGGCGTTCGCGATGGCCAAGGGAGCCGATGATGCTTCGTTCGAATTCGAGCCGGCCGTGCAGACCGTATCTGGGCAGGTGACAGTCCGCTTCAGCCTGAAAACGGTGTCGCTCTGACTGGTGCCGCTCATCCCACCGTGTGCCTGATGAAGCGCGTCCTTCGACACGCTCAGGGCGCGAATATGGCTTCAGCTTGGGATGTAGGGAAAACCGCCGTCTCGCTGCGGTAACAATCTGCCGCTAGATTCGACGCATGTTCGGCAAGGTGCTGGTCGCTAATCGCGGTGAGATTGCGGTCCGGGCCTTCCGCGCGGCATATGAGCTGGGCGTGAGGACCGTCGCCGTCTTCCCTTACGAGGACCGTAACGCTATCCACCGGATCAAGGCCGACGAGGCGTATTTGATCGGCGCGCGCGGGCACCCCGTACGCGCATATCTGGATATCGACGAGATCATGCGTGCCGCCAAGGAGTCCGACGCGGACGCGATCTATCCCGGCTACGGATTCTTGAGCGAAAATCCCGAATTGGCGAGTGCCTGTGCCGAGGCGGGAATTACCTTCATCGGTCCCCCGACAAAAGTGCTCGAGCTGGCCGGCAACAAGGTCCGCGCCATCGAGGCAGCCAGGGCTGCACGCGTCCCGACTCTGAGATCGACTCCGCCGTCAGCAGATCTCGATGAGCTCATGCTCGGAGCTGAAGCCATTGGGTTCCCTGTCTTTGTCAAGGCCGTTGCCGGTGGCGGCGGCCGTGGCATGCGCCGGATCGAGCACGCTGAGCAGCTCAGAGACTCCATTTCGGCCGCGATGCGTGAAGCTGAGGGCGCCTTCGGTGACCCAACTGCCTTCATCGAGCAGGCCGTCGGCCGCCCGCGGCATATTGAGGTGCAGGTCCTCGCCGACACCCAGGGCGAGACGATCCATCTCTTCGAGCGTGACTGCTCGGTGCAGCGGCGTCACCAGAAGATCGTCGAGATTGCGCCGGCTCCGCACATCTCGACCGACTTGCGCGAGGCACTGTGCCGCGATGCCGTGCGATTCGCCGAATCAATCGACTACTCCTGCGCCGGCACGGTTGAGTTCTTGGTCGAGACCGAGGGGGAGCGAGCGGGCGAGCACGTCTTCATCGAGATGAATCCGCGCATCCAGGTCGAGCACACCGTTACCGAAGAGATCACCGATGTTGATCTGGTGCAGGCTCAGATGCGAATTGCCGCCGGAGAATGCCTTGCTGATCTCGGTCTCTCCCAGGACGTGATCCGGATCAACGGTGCTGCGCTGCAGTGCCGGATTACGACCGAGGACCCGGCAAACGACTTCCGGCCCGACACCGGCACGATTACTGCGTACCGCTCGGCCGGCGGAGCGGGCGTACGCATCGACGGTGGAACTGTCGACATCGGTGTCGAGATCAGCGCTTACTTCGACTCCCTGCTCGTCAAGCTCATCTGCCATGGACGTGATTTCGAGGCGGCAGTGACTCGGGCTCGGCGCGCCCTGGCAGAGTTCCGAATTCGCGGTGTCAGCACCAACATTCCTTTCCTGCAATCGGTTCTGGAGGATCCGGACTTCATTGCAGGCGATGTCTCGACCTCCTTCATCGAGGATCGGCCCGACCTGTTGACCGCGCATGCACCCGCCGACCGCGGCACGAAGTTGCTGCGCTGGCTCGCAGAGGTGACGGTGAACCAGCCGTACGGCCCGGCGCCGACCCAACTCGACCCCGGCCTCAAGCGCCCAACTGGTGTGAACGTCAACATCCCATCACCCAAAGGTTCCCGACAGCGGCTTCTCGATCTTGGTCCGGATGCCTTCGCCGAGGACCTGCGACAGCGGGTCCCGGTCGAGGTGACCGATACCACCTTCCGCGACGCCCACCAGTCCCTGCTGGCCACGAGGTTGCGTACCAAGGACCTGATCCGGATCTCCCCGTATGTGGGGCGGATGACTCCCGAGCTGTTCTCAGTCGAGTGCTGGGGCGGGGCAACCTACGACGTAGCGCTCCGGTTCATTGCCGAGGACCCATGGGAACGTCTCGCCGCGCTGCGTTACAACATGCCGGGCCTCTGCCTGCAGATGTTGCTGCGCGGTCGCAACACGGTCGGCTACACCCCGTATCCCACAAAGGTCACTACCTCGTTCGTTGCCGAGGCTGCCGAGGTCGGCATCGACATCTTCCGAATCTTCGACGCCCTCAATGACGTAGAGCAGATGCGCCCAGCGATTGAGGCCGTACGCGAGACCGGGAGCGCGATCGCCGAGGTCGCGTTGTGCTACACCGGCGGATCTCAACTCACCGACCGAGGATCTGTACACCCTCGACTACTACCTCCGGCTGGCCGAGAAGATGGTGAAAGCCGGGGCGCACATCATCGCGATCAAGGACATGGCCGGCCTGCTACGCCCGCCCGCGGCTCGGAAGCTCGTTGCCGCGCTGCGGCAGAACTTCGACCTGCCGGTGCATCTGCATACCCACGACACGGCCGGTGGCCAGCTCGCGACATTGATCGCAGCCATCGAGGTTGGCGTAGATGCAGTGGATGTTGCGAGCGCTCCGATGGCTGGAACGACCAGCCAGGTGCCGGCGTCCGCCCTGGTCGCGGCGTGCGCCAACACTGAGCGGCCGACCAACCTCGACCTGCGCGCGGTGATGGAGTTGGAGCCGTACTGGGAGGCGGTGCGCAAGGTGTACGCGCCGTTCGAGTCGGGTCTGCCAAGTCCAACCGGGCGGGTCTACGATCACGAGATCCCTGGCGGACAGCTCTCCAACCTTCGGCAACAGGCGATTGCGTTGGGGTTGGGCGAGAAGTTCGAGCAGATCGAGGCGATGTACACCGCCGCGAACCGCATCCTCGGCAGGCCACCAAAGGTCACCCCGTCATCGAAGGTCGTTGGTGATCTTGCTCTCCACCTGGTTGCCGTCGGAGCCGACCCGAATGAGTTCGCGGAGAACCCGCAGAAGTACGACATCCCGGATTCGGTGATCGGTTTCCTGAACGGTGAGTTGGGTGATCCTCCCGGGGGCTGGCCGGAGCCGTTCCGCACCAAGGCGCTGCAGGGACGGACGATGCCGACCCGTGACATCGAACTCTCGCCGGAGGACTCAGCCGATCTGGACGACAAGGGACTCGTACGACAGAGCGCGCTGAACCGCCTGCTGTTTCCCGGGCCTACCAAGGAGTTCCTGGCCAACCGTGCCACCTACGGTGATGTCGGGCGGCTCAACACCCTCGATTTCCTCTACGGTTTGCAGCCCGGCCAGGAGCACGTCGCCAAGATCGGCAGGGGTGTCAGCCTGATCCTCGGCCTATCGGCGATCGGCAACGCCGATGAGCGCGGCATGCGTACGGTGATGTGCACGATCAACGGCCAGCTGCGACCCATCCGGGTACGCGACCAGTCGATCAAGGTAGATGTCAAGACAGCCGAGCGTGCCGATCCGAACAACCCAGGCCACATCGCCGCGCCGTTTGCAGGCGTGGTCACCGTCACCGTGAACGAAGGAGATCAAGTCCAAGCCGGTGCCGCCGTCGCCACCATCGAGGCGATGAAGATGGAGGCGGCGATCACTGCGCCCGTCCCTGGTGTGGTACAGCGGCTCGCGCTCGCCGACATCCAGCAGGTGGAGGGTGGCGATCTTGTCTTGGTGATCGTCCCGGCCTAGGAGCGCCGGCGATCACGGCGCGCTCCCTTGCGGAAACCTGCGTGCACGTAGGCTGCGCCCGGTCTGCACGGGTTGCAACCTGCAAACCGTCTGCAAACTGTGCAGCCCTTTCGCGACCGGGCCTGATTGAAGCGGTCAGGCCAGCGGCACGGTCAGAGATCAGCTGGCCCAGAAGCCGACCAGATCTGGCACCGGGCGACGCAGCGATGCGGCCACCTGCGCCCAAGGCATGAAGCCGTCCAGCCAAATGGTCAGAGCTCTGATCAT
Organism: uncultured Actinomycetota bacterium; assembly: GCA_963808905.1. Taxonomy (GTDB): domain Bacteria; phylum Actinomycetota; class Actinomycetes; order Propionibacteriales; family Propionibacteriaceae; genus Microlunatus. The sequence goes on along the minus strand of CAWEHO010000028.1, from coordinate 193,817 downwards.
CTCCCGCTGCTCATCGGTCTTGATTCCCGGCATCGCCGACCGGTAGGCCGCAGCCATCGCGACCGCCTTCTGATGGGGGTGCCAACCGACCTTCAGCCCCTGCACCGGAATGAGGTTGAGGCTTGGCACGCTGTTCAGCAGGTGACGCAGACCCACCGACGCTGAGGCGCCGCCCCGGGCCAGCGCGAAGTCGAGATCATCGAGCTCCTGTGCAGTGAGCCCCATCCGGGTCGAACCCCAGGCGATCCCTTGCACCAGCGTCTCGAGGAGGCGCCAGGTCGCGCCGGTCCGATCGGGTGGCACGTACGCGCCCGCGAGCAGCACCTCGACGTCGTGCGGCTCCGGTTGCGTGGGGGAGATCACCGGCGCAGCCGGTACCCGCTTGAAGATCGGTCCCAGCTTGGAAAGCAGCCCGCCTCGAGCCTCGACGCTTCGTGGCGCGTAGGCGCGTTGCGCTACTTCACGCAGGTGTTCAGCCACCGGTGGCGACGCTCCGAACATGCCGCGAACCTCCTCGATGCCGATGGCATACAAGCGAAGTTCACCCATGAAAGACACCGTAATCGAGCAGCAGCTGTCAGAATCGCGGAGCGTGGCATTGCGCGAGCAGCCGCACGGCCTGCTCGGCCGCCCTATTCTGGGCCCATGAACCCACGGGTACGTCGGCTCATCGTCTCCGGCGTACTTGGCGGCCTCGTCTTGATAGTCGTCGTGACTGCCGCCTGGAACTGGCTCCGGTGACGCTTGTCGGCGCGTACGCTCCCATAGGCAAGAAAGTCGCTGAAAGGGATCGAGGGATGTCACTGATCCGCGGGTCGAAGCGCGCCGGTCTGCTGCTACTGGCCGCAATGCTCCTCGCGATCCTCCCGATGACGGCTGTAGCGGAGGACACACTCGCATTCCGGATCAAGGACGCGCGAATCACTGAATCGTCGGGTCTTGCTGTTGATCCAGCCGGCAACATCTATTGGACCATCAACGATTCGGGCGACCGCGGCGTGGCGTACGGCATCGGGCTTGACGGGAAAGTCCAAGGAACGCTCAACTTCCGCAGCCAACCCGTCGATGTCGAGGCCGTAACGGTGCACAAGGATCGGCTCTACGTCGCCGACATCGGAGACAACAATGGGCGACGCAGCTTCGTTCGCGTCTACTTTTTCGATAACCCCCGGGCCAACGGTCTGACCGTGAGCTACCACGCGTACGACTTCCGCTATCCAGATGGATCGCACAACGCCGAAACGCTGCTCGTCGACGACTCGGGCCGCCTGTTCATTGTGACGAAAGACAAAGACGCTGCCATCTATGCGGCTCCACGCCAGCCGGACCGTCACGGTGTCAATGAGCTCAAGAGGGTCGGTTCAGCGCCGGCCGATGTCACCGACGGCACCTTCCTGCCGGGCGGAGACAGGATCGCCTTGCTCACCTACACCTCAGTGGATGTCATCGATGCAGAAAGCTACAAGGTCCTGGCTAGCGCCCCGATACCTCATCAGCCGCAGGCAGAGTCGTTGACGATGAGCTTGGATGAGGACTCGTTGCTCGTTGGCAGCGAGGGCAAGAAGTCCAGTGTCTATTCCGTGCCGGTGCCCAGTGAGGCAACCCCGACACCCACACCCAGCGACGCTCCAGAAAGCGAGACCGACGTCCCCGAGGACCAAGCCAATGGCATCCAAAACCAGAAAGGGACGCTACTGGCGCTCGGGTTAGCTGGCTTCGTCGCTCTCGTCGCGGGGACCGTTGTCGGCTTTGTCCGCAAGCCCTGACTCCTGCGACACCCCGCCGGGCTGGTGCAAAACTGGCTGGCATGTCCGATCTGTACGGCGAGCGCCTGGACTACGCCGGCGACCACCTGCTGGAATCCAACGCACCGTCCGATCCCTTTGCGCTGTTCGACGTCTGGTTGGCCGACGCATTCGTGGCCAAGGAACGTGGTCTGTTACCGGAGCCGACGGCAATGGTCGTTGCCACCTGTGTCGACGAGCAACCGTCGGCTCGCACGGTGCTGCTCAAGAACGTCTCCAACGAAGGCTTTACGTTCTTCACCAACTACAACTCGCGAAAAGGCAGCGAGCTAAGCCGCAACCGCCGCGTTGCGCTGCTCTTCGGCTGGTATCCACTGCAGCGTCAGGTGCGGGCTGAGGGAAGCGCCGAACTCGTGCCCCGCGCGGAGTCGGAGGCCTACTTCGCTACGAGGCCTCGTGACTCGCAGCTTGGCGCATGGGCCTCTGAGCAGTCCTCGACCGTTGCGTCACTCGATGAACTGACCCACGCATACGCCGCGGCAGAGCGCCGGTTTCGAGGAGCCGTCGTGCCGTGTCCTGAGGATTGGGGAGGCTACCGCGTCGTCCCTACACTGATCGAGTTCTGGCAGGGCCAGCCGAGCCGGATGCACGACAGGCTGCTCTACCAGCGCGCTGGATTGGATTGGACCCGCACCCGGTTGGCGCCGTAGCGCCACTGAAGTTGATCACCTGCCGGCCAACACAAATGATCAACTCGCGATCAGAAGTTGATCACTGAAGCGCGATCAGCCCAGCGGTCTGCGCCTTGGCCGCAGCGAAGCGAGCTTGCGCGTCCGCCCAGTTGACCACGTTCCACCATGCCTTGGCGTAGTCGGCCTTGACGTTCTTGTATTGCAGGTAGAACGCGTGCTCCCACATGTCCAGCAACACGATCGGGATCTGGGCTAGCGGAAGGTTGGCCTGCTGGTCGTAGAGCTGCACGATGTTCAGTCGTTGACCGAGCGTGTCCCAGACGAGCATCGACCAGCCTGAGCCCTGGATGGCGGTGGCGTTCGCCTCGAAGTGCGCCCGGAACTTGTCGAAGCTCCCGAAGAAATCATCGATTGCCGAGGCGAGGTCGCCGACTGGCTTGTCACCGCCCTCAGGCGACATGTTGGGCCAGAACACCGAGTGGTTGATGTGTCCGCCGAGATTGAAGGCGAGGTTTTTCTCCAGGCCGCCTACCGAATCGAAGGAGTCAGCCTCGCGTGCCTCCTCGAGCTTCTCCAGCGCTGTGTTCAGCCCCTTGACGTAAGTGGCGTGGTGCTTCGAGTGGTGCAGTTCCATGATCTCGCCGGAGATGTGGGGTGCCAATGCGCCGTAGTCGTAAGGAAGATCAGGGAGTTCGTAGGCAGCCATTGCATTCCTCTCGGATCGTGATGCGGATCAGGAGTCAAACTGACGCTCATGCTACGACCAGCGATGGTCGGGCTTGGGCACAGGCCCCCTTGAGACGGAGCCACAGCGATAGCTACCCAGTTGCTGGCTGCTCGAACATCGCTCTGCCAGCCATTGTCGAGCTGTGTTTGACTGAGTTCCGTGCGGCATCCGCGGAACCACTCGGCAAAGAGCCTGAGGTCCGCGACGACCTTGGATGGTCTAACGGTGCGCCATGCTGGGCGGCTCGACGGGCGAGCGACAGCGTGACTGCTGCGCTCTCTCTCGTCGGACTCTGCAAGTCGTTCGGCTCAAAGCGGGCGGTTGATCATCTCGATCTCGAGGTGCGCCGCGGCTGCATGTTCGGATTGGTCGGACCGAATGGTGCCGGCAAGACCACCACCTTGTCGATGGCGACTGGTCTGCTCCGGCCAGACGCCGGCACCGCGTGCGTCCTTGATCATGATGTCTGGGCTGATCCGGCCGGAGCGAAAGCGCTCATGGGAGTGCTGCCCGACGGATTGCGCCTGTTCGACCGGCTCAGTGGCTCAGAGTTGCTGCGCTACGTGGGACTTCTGCGGCGACTGCCTCCGGCTGAGATTGCTAGTCGCGCCGCGGAGCTGCTCGATGCGCTCGCGCTGGCCGACGATCGGCACACCCTCGTTGTGGAGTACTCGGCCGGCATGACCAAGAAGATCGGGCTCGCATGTGCGCTGATCCACGCTCCGCGGCTGTTGATCTTGGACGAGCCTTTCGAAGCTGTCGACCCGGTGTCTGGTGAGGTGATTCGATCGATCCTGCGCAACTACGCAGATGCAGGCGGAACGGTGGTCATGTCGAGCCACGTCATGGAGCTGGTCGAAAGTCTCTGCGACGAGCTGGCGGTGGTCGCTCAGGGCAGGGTGCTTGCGGCAGGCACGCTGGACGAGGTTCGGGCGGGCTCCAGCTTGCAACAGCGGTTCTTGGATCTGGTCGGCTTTACGGCGGCGGGAGAGGAGTCCTTGGCGTGGTTGCGCTCCTCGTCCGGCTGAAGCTGACGCTGCTGAAGAACAGCTTGCGACGCAGCATCTGGCGTACCGTCGGGCTGATCATTGGGCTCATCTACGCACTAGGCATCGTTATCGTCGTATTGGCTGCCATGGTCGGCCTGCGTTACACCTCGCTCGCGTTGACCGCCGACATCACAGTGATCGCGTTCGCCGGCCTCACTGTCGGCTGGCTGCTGATGTCGATGCTGGTCTTCGGAGTCGATGAGACGATCGATCCGGGAAAGTTCGCGCTACTGCCCGTTCGCGCCCCGGATCTGCTGCCGGGCTTGTTGCTCGCGGGCCTGATCAGTGCACCTGGGGTGGCAACAGTCCTGGTCGGGGTGGGCCTGCTGATCACGTGGGCACGCAGCGTGCCCCTGACACTGGCAGCGGTGATCGCCGTACCGCTCGGCGTGGTGACATGCTTCTTGCTGTCCCGGGCGGCGACCGCGGCCTTCGCTTCCTTTCTCGCCTCCCGCAGATTTCGTGACCTTGCGTTCGTTGCGATTGCTCTCGTCGGCGTCGCCATGGCCATTGTGGGAAACCTGATCAGCACGATCGTGAGCACCGAGGTCAGCGAGCTGCGGGATAGCTTGGCCGATCTTGCGACCGTGGCTGGTTGGTCACCCTTCGGATGGGCGTGGGCGATTCCGGCCGACGTGTCACGTGGTACCTGGGCAGCGGCGAGCATTCACCTGCTGCTGGCCGTCGGGCTGGTCGGACTGCTCTGGATGGCCTGGCGGCACTTTCTCGGCGTAGGCCTGGTCTCACCCATGGACGGCGGTGGCACGGCTGGCAAGGTGCGTGACTCGGCCGCCGTCGAGCGCCTCTACCCGGTGACGCCGGCGGGCGGAGTCGCAGGTCGTACCCTGCGCTACTGGCGACGCGATCCCCGCTACCTTGCGGGAATCGCCGGCTTCCTGATCGGCCCGATCGTGCTGATCGTCACTCAGATGATCAATCCGCAAGGCAGCGCCGCTGTCGCGGTGTTCGCCCCTAGCCTGCTTGGCCTGCTGGTCGGATTCAGCGTTGCGCAGGACCTGTCGTACGACGGGACCGCGCTCTGGCTTCATATCTCCTCCGGCATTCGCGGCGCTGAGGATCGCAGTGGGCGCGTCATGTCAGCCGTTACCGTCTATCTCCCGCTGACGGTGATCTTGCTCGGCATCGCCATGATCACCACACGCAGGTGGGACCTGCTGGTACCGGCGGTCGGGTTGGCGTTCGCCCTGATGCTGACGGCTTTGGGCGTCGGATCCTTGGTGGGCACGCTCTGGCAATGGCCAGCGCCGCCACCAGGAGCCAACCCGTTCACCCAGGGCAAGGCCGGTGGCCTTCCCTCGCTGCTGTCCTTCACCGTGACCATGCTTGGCACGCTGATCTTGGCGCTGCCGACGATCGCCCTGGTGATCTGGTCCTTCTTCACGCCCTGGGTTGGTTATCTGACGCTGCCGGTCGGACTCGTCTGTGGATTCATCGTGCTCCGCGTATGCACCACCCAGGGCGGCCGGATCCTCGATCGTCGCTGGCCCGAAGTGATGCTCGCCATCTCCGAGAAGGCCGCCTGACGTTTCTTACTCGTGCCCTCTGCTGTGTAATCACTCCCCTTCCTTGACCGATCTCGCTCCCGTGAACGTTGACGCCCCACTTTCGCGCTGACGCCCCACCTGTTTGTGGGGCGTGGAGGGCAGCGGTGGGGCGTGAGCAATCTCGTGCCGGGGTTGTCCACAGATTCGTCGAATGCTCTGGACCCGGGCGGGCGCGTCCGAGTTGGCTATGCGCCCATGGATCGGATCAAACTCACCGCTGAGCTGCTCGCGGAAGGATGGAGTCATGCAGAGCTCGATCGCATGACGCGAGCAGGTGAGTTACAGCGGATCCGTCGCGGAGCCTACGAATGCGGGCCGGCGCGATCCCTCGATCGGCGCGACGAGCACCGTCGCCTGATGGCGGCGACGGTTCGCCAAACATGTATTGACGCGGCGATCAGCCACATGTCTGCGGCAGTCTTGCATCACCTCCCGATCTGGAACGATCAGCTTGGTAAGGTCCACCTCACTCGCGATCAGCCGGGCGGGGGCAAGGTCCGGCGCTACGTCCATCTCCACGTCGCCCCGTTGGCAGAAATCGACGTATGCCGGATAGATGGTCAGCGGGTTACCACACTGGCGCGTACCGTTCTCGATCTACTCCGGACCTTGACGATGGAGCGCTCGGTAACGATCGGTGATGCGGCACTCAGATTGGGCCTCACCTTGGAGGAGTTGGCCGAAGTTGCTGGGAGATGCATCGGCTGGCGAGGCATGCTTCAGGCGCGCCGTGCGATGAACTTCCTCGATGCTCGGAGTGAAAGCGCCGGCGAGTCGTATAGCCGAGTGATCCTTGATCAAATTGGCATGCCTCGCCCGATCCCGCAATACGAGGTCTGGAATAACGGCCTCCTGGTCGGTCGTGCCGACTTCGGCTGGGTGGAGTTCCGCACACTTGGCGAGTTCGACGGCAAGGAGAAGTACGGGCGGATGCTCAAACCGGGGCAGACCCCGGCCGATGCGGTATTTGCGGAGAAGCGTCGAGAGGATGCACTACGCGACCTCGGCTGGCAGATCGTCCGCTGGATCTGGCAAGACCTGTACCACCCAGAGGAGCTGCGGCACAGGCTGGAGCGGGCGTTCCAAAGGGGTCTGCGAGCGCGCCTCATTGGGCTGACTCCACCCCTCCTGCTTCACGCCCCACCTTCATGTCTCGCGCCCCACTTATATGTGACGCGTCAGGGAGAAGGTGGGTCGTCACCTGAGGAAGCGGGCGTCGGCACGGAAGGTGGAGCGTCGGGGGAGGAGGGCGGTTCCTTCCGAGCGGCGATTACGAGGACTCGGAAGCCTTTGGCTGAGGCGGCGCGCTCGCAGGTGTAGCCCTGCTCGATGAGCCAGCGCTGCAGCGTGTCCGCGCCGAGATTCTTCCCGACCACCAGGCGTGCTACGCCATCGGGTGCCAGCCGGGCCAGCCAGCTGAGCAGCAGCTCATGCAGGCTCTGCTTACCGATGCGGATCGGGGGGTTGGACCAGATCTCGTCGTAACGCACCTCTGGTTCAACCTCTTCAGGTCGCAACACCCGCACCCGATGCGCCACGCCCAGCGCTACAGAGTTGTCTCGGCAGAGGGACAGCGCCCGCTCGTTGACATCCACCGCGTCGATGAGCGCTCCCGGGCAGTGCAGTGCAAGAGCGAGCGCAATCGGCCCGTACCCGCACCCTAGATCGAGGATCCGAGGGCTTCCGACTGGCACTGGCGAAGCCCGCAGCAGCACAGCCGTCCCACGATCCAGGCCATCGGCGGCGAACACTCCGCCAGCGGTGATCAACTTCAGCTCTCTGTCCCAGATGCGCGTCGTGATCGTACGCCGCACTTCTGTACCGCTGGGTTGCTCGCTGAAGTACTGCGAGGGCTCCTGCCGCGTCATGATCGGCTCGCACGCCGGACTGCGCGCGCCTCCAGTACGCGTGTCGCCAGCTCATGATCAGCCGGGTAGCGGACCTCCTCCAGGGTCAACCCGGCCGCTGGCATGACGATGATCGTGGGATCGCGCACCGCCCGCTCTGTGACAGCGACCAGCCAGTCGTGATCACGTTGGCCCGTGGCGACGGCGACCAGTGCTCCGACGAGTGAGCGGACCATCGAGTGACAGAACGCGTCCGCGCGTACGCTGCACTCGATCACACCTGCCATCGGCCCGGAGGCGATGCGCCGACCTGCCAACTCGAGCAGGGTCCGGATCGTACTGGCCCCTTCTCGCTGCCGACAGAAGGCCCCGAAGTCCCTCAGCCCGAGCAGAGTCGCTGCCTGGTCATTCAGCCGAACAAGATCGACTTCTGCGCTCACCTGAGCGACCTGATTGCGGTACAGCGGGTCCGGCGGCGCGCTTCCATCGCTCATTCGATAGATGTAGCGCCTCCAGATCGCCCCGAAGCGTGCGTCGAATCCAGGTGGTGCAGCGGAGATCCGTCGCACCACGCAGTCCCCGCCCAAGACCTTGTTGAGCCGTCGAGTCAGCGCGCCGCCGCCATCGGTGATCACCGTTGTGTCCAGGTCGAGGTGGGCGACTTGCCCTCTCGCATGGACACCGGCATCGGTCCGGCCGGCGCAAACCAGTCGCGGCTGCTCGTGCAGCCGCAGCACCCGTGCGATCCAGGTCTCCAACTCGCCCTGCACGGTACGCAGGCCCGCCTGAGCGGCCCACCCGGAGAAGTTGGTTCCGTCGTAGGCAATATCGAGCCGCCAACGAACCTTGGGCGGTTCGGCAGGCTCAGTCGACACGACGATAGGCAAGGTCGAAGATCGGCCGGCCCGCATCCAGCCCTCGCTGCTCGAACTGGGTGATCGGCCTGGCCGCCCACCGCGGAGACCAGCCGTTCGGATGCTCGTTGGCGAATGCCGGATCGTCGTCGAGAATCTTGCGCATCAAGTCCGCGTAGTCAGCGCAGTCGGTCGCGAGTCGCCAGATTGCACCCTGCTTCAGCCGTGACGCGGCCAGTGTGGCGAACGCCGGCGTCAACAGCCGGCGCTTGTGGTGACGCGGCTTCGGCCACGGATCTGGAAAGAACATCCAGAGTGTGTCGATCGATCGAGGTGGCAGGAGGCGCTGCAGGCCAGCGACCGCGTCAGCCTCGACGATCCGGACGTTGTCGAGTCCCTTGCCTGCGAGGCGGCCCAGCATTCGCGCAATGGCCGGCCGGTAGACCTCGAAGCCCAGCAAGTTGGCCTCCGGCCGAGCCTCGGCCATCGGGATCAGTGATTCGCCTGTGCCGGGCCCGATCTCGACGATCAGCTCGGCGGCCCGCCCGAACGCCTCCACCAGATTCAGCGAGGCGGCCGGGTGAATTGAGGTGGAGGTGGCCTCGCGCGCTACGCGGAGAACGAAGCGGTCGCGATGCACCTCCCACGCGCGACGTTGGTTGGGGCGCATCCGATTGCTACGACGGACGAACGAGACAACCTCCCGGCGTACGCGCAGCTCAGTACGCTCCACAGCTGACTCAGTCATGATCTTGGCCAATATAGCGGCTAGCTCGTGACATCCTTGGTCGACAATCTCGCCCACGCAGCAAGCCAGAAGACGCCTGCGTAGGCCAAAGCAGTGATCAATCCCCGCTGGACCGATTCTGTTGCGATGGGATCCCGCAGCAGATCACCAAACGCGGTCCACCAATGTGTCAGCAGCCAGGGATGTAGCCAATCCAACTGTGAGATCGAATCCAGGATGAACATCAGCACATCGACGAGTACGACGGCGATGGTGGCGCCCATCGGCTGCTCGGTCAGGGTCGAGATGAACAACCCGATGGCACCCAGCGCGGAGAACTGGGCCGCCAGATAGAGCGAGCTCAAGATCAGCCGCCACACGCTGTCGGCCATTGACGTCTGGGTGCCGGAAAGCAAGGTCAGGTCGCCGCCGCCGAAGAGGGCCAGGCCCATGATCGCCCCAACCAGCGCCACCAGAAATGTCGCAGCGGCAGCGAAGATCACGATTGCGATGTACTTGATCACCAGCAGCCGGGTACGTCCAGCAGGAATCGCCAACAGGTAACGCAACGTGCCGAGGTTGGCCTCACCGGCGACCGAGTCGCCGGAGATGGCGCTCACCGCCAAGGGCAAGAACAGCGGCAGCTCCACGGCCAGCGCCGCAAAGGCCACGAACAGTCCGTTGCCGGCAATCGCGCTGATGAAGTCCGGACCACCGCCCTGACTGGGGGAGGACATGCGTACCGAGATGGCCAAGATCACCGGAACTGCCGCGAGCACCCCCATCCCGGCGATGTTGCGCCGCCGACCGAAGATGATCTTGAGTTCGGATCGGAGGAATCGGGTCGAAACACGAGCGCGAGGCGGGCTGCCGATCAACGTAAGCTCAGCCGCTGACATCGAATCCCTCTCCGGTCAGAGAGACGAAGACGTCCTCGAGGCTTGGCCGTAGCACGGCGAAGCCGAGCACCGGCACGCAAGCATTCACCAGGTTCGGCACGATCTTCTCGACAGCCACGTCGCCCAACGTCGCCGTAGCGCAACCAGGCGCGGTCACAATCTCGCTCAAACCCAGCTCGTTCAGAACTCGTCCAGCATCTTCGGCCCGATCGGTGTCGACACGTACGGTCTGCACCGTGCCAGCGCCCAGTTCGCTCAGTGGTCCCTGCGCAACCAGCCGGCCCTCGTACATCACCCCGACATGGCTGCAGATCTGCTCCACTTCGGCGAGCAGGTGACTCGAGACGAGCACCGTGGCGCCCTCAGCTGCCAGATCGCTGATCAAATGCCTGACCTCGCGTGTGCCCTGCGGATCGAGCCCGTTGGTGGGTTCGTCCAGCACCAGCAGGTCACGCGGCATCAGCAGCGAGTTCGCGATCGCCAACCGCTGGCGCATGCCGAGCGAGTACGCGCGATAGCGCTTCTCCGCTGCCGCGAGCAACCCGACCCGATCGAGTGCAGCGTCGATCCGCCCTCGAGATGTGCGTGGATCGCTGTAGCGATCAGCGGCATCGAGCCTGGCCAGGTTGGCGCGGCCGGACAGATACGGATGGAACGCCGGTCCCTCCACCAGCGAGCCGACCCTCCGCAGCACCCGACGGGCACCGGCAGGCATCGCGGAGCCCAGCAACGAGATTTCACCCGCCGTCGGAGAGATCAAGCCCAAGAGCATGCGGATTGTGGTCGTCTTGCCAGAGCCGTTCGGGCCCAGGAAGCCGTAGACCGCACCGCCTGGAACCTCCAGGTCGATGCGATCGACAGCGATCTGGCGTCGAAACCGTTTGCTGAGCCCGCTGGTGACAACCGGCGCAGAGTCGGCTGGGGCCGAACTCACTTGTTGAGCGCCTGATAGATCACGTCTGGGCGCACGGCACCGATGGCGAGCCGACCGTCGTCGGTCCACACCGCGGAGAAGGCAGTACCAGCGAGCAGCCGACCAGAACCCCACGAGCCGTGGACCGGCTGGAGTTTGTTCACGAACGCCTCGAGCTGCTGATCAGCCTGGCTATTCGACAGGGTGCCGACCTTGCGTACGGTCACCGCGGTCCAACCGGTGCCGACGACCTTCGTCGCCTTCCTAGCCTCTTCCGCTTTCTGGCGATCCTGCGCGCTCGGCGTATCTTGATCGCTCGGCTTGATCTCGGTCACCTTCGCGCCCGGCGGCGGGTTGAAGACGAACTCGGCATCATCGGGCCGGGTGAAATCCACCGAGGTGTAAGCGACCTCGAACACGATCTTGTTGTCGGAGCCGACCACCTGCACCCGGAGCGGCAGCTTGGTCTCACCGTCGATCGCGATCCGCACCTGGCTGATCAAGGTGTTCGGGTCGTCGGGATCCAGTACCAGTTCGTACGCCGGACGGCCGGCAACGTCGACCGAACTGTCGCTGGTTACCTTTGTGGTCGGCTCGAGCGCCTTGAGCACCTTGTTGGCTGCTTCTTCTGGCGTTGTGGGCGTACCGGACGGTGTCGGGCTAGGCTGCGCCGCCTGCTCGGCCGTCAAGGTGCGATGGGTCGCAGCGTTGTCCTTACTGTCCCAGGTCCAGACGTCTTTGCCATTCCTGATGATGTCGGACTCGCTATAGGTGCCAAGCACCGCCAGCCGTGCCTTGTCCGGGGCCGAATACCGCACCCGCAGCGTATGGGTTCCCGAAACCAGGGATGTGAGTTCCGGGTCGTCTTGTCCGTTCGCGCTCGGAATTGCTGGAATACCGAGATCGGCGCGCTCCACGATGGTGCCGGAGAGGCCGTCGGTTCTTGCCTGCTGGAGGTCGACGAGGAGCTCCTGGGGTGTTCTGGCCGGCAGCTTGTTATCGGCACTCGCGGTGGCGGCGATCAGGCTAGTGCCAGCCATGACGAGTACGAAGGCCAGCGGCGCAATCAGGCGCAGCGCTGGTTTGGAGTCGAAGATCCGCACATGCCCATTGTTGCCTGGACTCACTGTGAGATCGCTGTGTTTGATTGCTCCGCTCGCTGGCGCTCGCTGTGTCTAATGGCTCGCTGCGCTCGCTGCGATGTTCGCCGGGGAGCCGCCGTCTTCGTCGAATCCGACGAAACTCCTCCGAGAATCAGCTCTGCTCTCGATGAGTTTCGTCGGCTCCTCCTGCAGATCGGCAGTGCGAACATCGCTCCGCGCGGATCGCGCCGGGAAGCCGCCTACTTTGTCGTCACTCGCCGACGAAAAGCATGTCGGCTCGCTCCGCCCAGCTGATACTTAGCGTGTGCGAGTACTGCTGGTCGACGACGAGGAGCGGATGGTTGCCGCTCTCCGTCGCGGGCTCGCAGCCGAGGGATTCGTTGTCGAGAGCGCCACGGATGGGAAATCGGGCCTCCAGTTAGCGCAGCACGGCGACTTCGACGCGGTGGTGCTCGACGTGATGCTGCCCGGCCTGTCGGGCTATGAAGTGGTACGCCGGCTACGCGCTCATGACAACTGGGTTCCGGTGCTGATGCTGTCGGCGAAGGACGGCGAATACGACCAGGCCGACGCTCTGGACGACGGCGCTGATGACTATCTGACCAAGCCCTTCTCCTTCGTCGTGTTACTGGCGCGGATCAGGGCACTGCTGCGGCGGGGCGCCCGAGCTCGGCCGGTCGTCATCAGCGCGGGAGAACTGAAGCTGGATCCGGCGAGCCGTGAGGTCTGGGTCAACGGAGTGTCTGCGGACCTGACCCCCCGCGAGTTTGCGCTGTTGGAATACCTGATCCGTAACGCCGGCCGGGCGATCGGCAAGGCTGAACTGCTGGACCACGTCTGGGACAGTGCCGCCGACATCGGCCCTAATGCCGTCGAGGTCTATGTCGGCTACCTGCGGCGCAAGATCGGAAGCGATCGGTTGATCACCGTACGCGGCGTCGGCTACCGGCTAGCGTCGTAGCCGCGGAGGCCCTTCACGTGAAGCGATTCTGGACGTTGAGCCTGCGGGGGCGGCTCATGATCATTGGACTCGCCGGAGTAGGTATGGCGCTGATCCTGGGCGGCTTGGCATTCTTCGCTGCGCTGACCTATTCGGTGAATCGCACCCTGGACAGCGAGGCGCTCACGAGCGGTCAGGAGGTCGCAGCGATGGCCAACGAGGGCCGGCTGCCCAGCCCGATCCCTGTATCAGGTGCGCAGGTCGTTCAGGTGGTGGATGGCCAGCAGCGGGTGATCGGGGGCTCGGCGACCGCGGACCGATTGACCCCGTTGTTGCGACCGAGCGAGCTGGCGAGGGCTCTCGGCGGAGAGGCGGTCGTGCTGGATGGCGTTCGCGTCGGCACCGCCGGGCCGTTGCGGGTTCGAGCCATCCCAGCGGGACCACCGACAGCGCAGGTCAGTGTCATCGTCGGACTTCCGGTCGGCGATGTGCTCGCAACGCGTACGGCCCTCAGGAACGCCCTGCTCATTACCTTTCCTCTGCTTCTCGGAGCCCTGGCCGTCATTGCCTGGCGAGTGATCGGGTGGACGCTACGGCCGGTGGAACAACTTCGCGCAGGCGCGGAGCAGATCAGCAGAACGCGCCGGATCAGTGGGCCGGCCGGACGGGAGCGACTGCCCGTCCCGGCGGCGGCGGACGAGATCCGAGCTCTTGCTGTCACCCTGAACGAAATGCTTGACCGGCTGGCCGAAGCCTATGAGCGGCAACGCTCGTTCGTCGCGGACGCAGCTCATGAGTTACGCAGCCCGCTGGCCAGCATCCAGACGCAGCTGGAGGTCGCTCAACGACTCGGTGAGGGCGGAACGTTGCCTGCTGATCTCATAGTCGATGTCAAGCGGCTGTCGGGACTGGCCGAGGACCTGCTGCTGCTCGCCCGAGCCGACGCACATAGCAGGCCACCGGCACAGCTGAACTCTGTCGATGCTCGCGATCTTGTTGCCGAAATGGCCAAAGCGTACGCCGACGCGCGAGTCCCGGTGAGTCTGGTGGCGAGCGAGCCTGTCATGATCATGGTCGATGCTGAGGAGCTGCGTCGCGCGGTCGGGAACCTGGTCGACAACGCCGTGCGTCACGCGCATACCCGGGTGGAGATAGCAGCCTGCGTTGAACATGATCAAGCCGTGATCAGCGTCAGTGACGACGGTCCAGGCATACCGCCAGCAGACCGTGAGCGGGTTTTCGAACGCTTCACCCGCCTCGATGATGCGCGTCAGCGCAGCTCGGGCGGCGCCGGACTCGGCCTCGCCATCGTCCGCGAGCTCATCACTCGCGCGGGCGGTGCGGTCGCTCTCACCGTTGCCGAGCCTCCGTGGCACACCCGTGCGGAGCTCCGGCTCCCACTGATGGCAGCCGCCCCGATTACGAAGTGATACCAATCGACCTATCACGAAGTGATACCAATCGAACTAATCACGAAGTGATACACAATCAACCTAGTCACGTGTGCTTTGGCACTCCCACCCCCTTGTCTGCTAACTGCTGCGTGAGGACGATTGACCCAAGTGCGACTGGGGATCAACGACGTACCACCCGAGGTGCTGCATCTGAGCATTGAGTTGGGAGGTCATCATGGATGGCTTTCGACCATCGTCGATCGAGGTAGCACCGCTGCAGGCAGATGGATCGCTGTACGGCTTCCTGCTGCTTGGGCGCTGGCCAAATGACACCGTCGAATGGGCCAAATTCCTGGTGCTCGCCGTGCAAATGGCTGCTGTCCCGGGGTTACTCCCGAACAGTACGGTCTTCGGCGTACGCGAGGAGCTGCCCGAAAAGCCGCACCCGGGCGCGGTTGGGCTCGTGATCGCCGAGGGACAGCTGCTCGGTGAGCATCCCCTTCGCCCTGGCCATTTCGCGGGGCAACAGCCGCCGGGGCTGATCGTGCTGCACCCACCGTCCAGCACTCTCGCGAGCATTCCCGAATACAAGGTGGCATCGGGTTGTGTCTTCCTCCCGGGCTTGCCGTACCTCGGCCTGGATCATCGCGCCGCCTGGGTGGAGGCGGACGTCGAGGGAACAGTGACGCAGCTGATCAGCAAGGTGGGCATCGACCCGCAGGGCAATGCCGACACCGCAGCGCTGGCGATGCTGCTTGCCGCCTGACGCCGTACCTGCGGGCTGCCTCGCTGAGTCCGCGACCGCAAGCTACGTTCACGTCCATCCGTTCGATGTCTCCGAAATCTAAACACGCCAATCCGTCGTCATTTGGGTTGGAACGACGCGTTGTCGGCCTGATGACCATCAGTCGCTCGCGCCGTTACATGCGCGAGAATCTGCCTTCCGCAGCATGAAGTCCGCCATAACGTCCAGGGCGGCCTCGACCATGTGTCCGCCGTTGGCCGTCTTGCAGCCGGCGGATTCCGCAGCCTCGAGCAATGGGGTCACGCCGTGTCCGGCGATCACATCGCCGACGAACATCGATGATGTGAGCAGCGAGGCATCGACGGGGAGCGGGTCACCCTCGTCCATGCCCATGGGAGTCGCGTTGCACACCAGATCGCAGCCGGTGGGATCCGGCGGCCCGGCACTCACCCGCCCTTGGCCGCGGCCCGAGAGCAGGTCGATGAGTGTCGCAACCCGCGACTCGTCGGCATCGTGGATGACGAGTTCGCGAACCCCAGCCTCAAGAAGGGCGATCGCGATGGCGCTGCCTGCGCCGCCAGCGCCGACGAGCAGTACCCGCGCTCCCTCCGGCTCAGCTCCATGGTCCTTCTGTGCCTTCACGAAGGCGAGTCCGTCGAGCATGTCGCCGTGCCAGGTCCCGTCAAGATTGCGGCGGATGACGCTCACGACCCCGAGCATCTTGGCGCGCTCAGAACTGGTGGCGCAGTGGGCGAAGGCGGTGAACTTGTGCGGCATGGTGACGAGGATCCCGTCGATGTTCCGCGAGGCCGTGAGACCCGCCATGACCGCGTCGATGTCATCGGCCGCCACCTGCATCGGGACGCATATGCCGTTGTAGTTGCGCTCTTCGAAGGTGCGGGTGAGACGCATTGGCGATTCAACGTACTTGATGGGGTCGCCGATGATCGGGAACAGCCGCGTGGTGCCGCTGAGGTTACCGAGCATGTCCTCTTCCCTTCCCTGTCTCTGCTTCGAGCCTCGGTCAAGATTCCGGGCTGGGATCTCCGCTCAGACCCTCGGGGACGATCTCGACCCTAGCCTCGTGGGACCTTCATCGGCGGTCGGTGAAGTACGCGGCCGGAATTATGCAATCGCGTCGCGATGCGGTCGCGCCTAGCATGGCCGACCATGGGACACGTCGATCTTTCCGGAGTCGGCTATGACCTGCCTGATGGCCGCGTGCTGCTCGACGACGTGTCTTTTCGGGTCGGTGAAGGTTCCGTAGTTGCACTGGTGGGCCCGAACGGCGCGGGCAAAACCACCCTGCTGAAGATCATTGCCGGCGATCGGACGCCAACCACTGGGTCGGTCTCCCGCAGCGGCGGCCTGGGTGTGATGCGCCAGTTCATCGGCGTCGTCCGGTGACCCGCAGCATCCTGAGCGATCCTTTGGATCGACGACGGTGCGCGATCTGCTCTTCTCGCTCTCGCCGCCTGCATTGCGTCGCGCGGCCGCCGAGCTGGACCGGCTGGAGCTGCAGTTGATGGAGGACGACCGCGAGCAGACCCAGCTGCGCTACGCCCAAGCGCTGGCCGACTACGCCGATGCGGGCGGGTACGCCGCCGAGGTGCTCTTTGACGCCTGCTGCACGGAAGCACTCGGTGTCAGCTACGACCGTGCCAAGTGGCGCGAGATCAGCACGTTGTCTGGAGGTGAGCAGAAGCGGCTTGCTCTGGAGGTCCTGCTTCGTGGTCCCGATGAGGTGCTGCTCCTCGACGAGCCAGACAACTTCTTGGACGTGCCGGCCAAGCGCTGGCTGGAGAATCAGCTGCAGACCACGCAGAAGTCGGTACTGCTGGTGAGCCACGACCGCGAGCTGCTGGCTCAGACCGCCAAGACGATCGCCGTGCTGGAGCTGGGTGCTGCGGGTAACTCAGTCTGGATCCACGGCTCTGGCTTTGCGACGCTCGCGGCTGCGCGCAAGGAGCGGTTCGCCCGTCTCGAGGAGCTGCGGCGGCGTTGGGATGAGCAACACCGCAAGCTCCGTGAGCTGATGCTCATGTACAAGAACAAGGCGGCATACAACTCGGATATGGCCTCGCGTTATCAGGCTGCTCAGACCCGGCTGGCCAGGTTCGAGGAGGCTGGGCCGCCTCAGGCGGTGCCGTTGGAGCAGCGAGTATCCATGCGGTTGAGCGGCGGGCGTACCGGCAAGCGCGCGGTCATCATCGAAAATCTCGAGCTGACCGGGCTCATGAAGCCGTTCGACAGCGAGATCTGGTTCGGCGATCGGGTTGCAGTGCTGGGATCGAACGGCTCTGGCAAGTCGTATTTCCTCCGCCTGCTGGCCCGTGGCGGCTCCGATCCTGATCGCGAACACCAGCCCGTCAGCGATCTTGACATCGTCCCGGTGCCCCATTCGGGGAAGGCCAAACTCGGTGCCCGAGTACGACCAGGATGGTTCGCTCAGACCCATCATCATCCCGAGCTGCTCGGTCGCACCTTGCTGGAGATCTTGCATCGCGGTGATGATCACCGAGCCGGCATGGGCCGCGAGGAGGCGTCTCGCAAGCTTGATCGTTACGAGCTCGCCAAGGCCGCCGAACAGCGGTTCGAGTCGTTGTCGGGAGGTCAGCAGGCACGTCTGCAGATCCTGCTGCTCGAGCTGAGCGGTGCAACGCTGCTGCTGCTGGACGAGCCAACGGACAACCTCGACCTGGAGTCTGCGGAGGCCCTGGAGCAAGGACTCGATTCCTTTGAGGGAACGGTGATCGCGGTCAGCCATGACCGGTGGTTCGCGCGCAGCTTCGACAGATTTTTGATCTTCGGCGCAGACGGCAGCGTATACGAGTCGGCCGAGCCGGTCTGGGACGAGGCGCGGGTCGAGCGATCGCGGTGACCAGACGCGCACCGACCCGCTGCTGGGGTTATCCCGAACCGTAGATCTGCGGCAGGCATCAGTGCGCCGCGCCTGGTGTGATCACCATGCTGGGAGGCATGTCGACCGACGAGCTGAGCCATACCATCTCGCAGACAGATGATCATTCGGGACAGGGGACACCGCTGCTGCGTCGGCCGTGGGTCGTACCGCTGGTACTCGTGACCGTGATCTTCGTTGGGTACGCGGTGCCGCCCTACCTGACGCTGGATCCGGCACTTGCGCGCATCCAGCCCATGCCGTCGCACCCCAGCTACTACCCACTGCTGGTCACCCACATCTTTCTCGGTTCGGTAGCGCTTCTCGCCGCGTGCCTGCAGGTCTGGCCGTGGTTACGCGGTTCCCACCCCGCCGTTCATCGGTGGAGCGGGCGGGTCTATGTCGCGACAGCGCTCAGCGCATCGGTCTGCGTCATGATCATTTCGCCGATGGGCCTGCACGGCGCCAATCAGCGGGTCGCCAACACCATGCTGGCCGTGCTGTGGTTCGGTACGACTCTGGCCGGCTTCCGCGCCATCCGGCAGCGGCGCTTCGACGATCACCGGCAATGGATGCTGCGTAGCGTCGCCCTAGCCTTCTCGATCGTTGCCTTCAGAGTGTGGATGATCATCATCTTCGCGATCTTCGTGCGAGGGATCTACACAGGTGCCGATGTCGATACGGCCACCCTCGATCAGGCGATCGGGCTGACCAGCTGGGTGAGTTGGGTGGTCAACCTGCTCTTCGTCGAGTGGTGGCTGCATCGCCATCCAAGTATTCGGCGTAGCCGCGCCCCGAAGGGTTGCGGTGAAACGCGACCTAGGTGGCTGCGAGCGTCGGGAAATCGCGCGCCGCCGTGCTGAGGAGGAGCGCGCGGAGGCGCTTTTCCTCTGCGAGCGACGACGAAGTAGGCGGATTCCACGCGCGATTGCGCGAGCAGTCATCAAAAGGGCGTCAGCGCAGCTCCAATCGCATCAGCACACGCGGGAACCCGCCGGAGACCGCGCTGGTGTCGGCAGCCTTGGTGAAGCCGGCGTCCTCGAACAGCTTGCGGGTTCCCACGTAGGCCATGGTGAGGTCGACCTTCTCGCCTGCACTGTCGACGGGGTAGCCCTCTACCGCCGGCGCACCCTTTGACCGCGCGTACGCCACAGCTCCGTCCAGCAGTGCGTGCGAGATCCCTTTGCCGCGATGGCCCGGGCGGACCCGGATACACCAGACCGACCAGACCGCCAGATGATCGATGTGCGGGATCTTGGTCGACCGGGCGAAAGGTAGTTCTGATCGCGGTGCGACCGCCGCCCAGCCGACCACCTCTAGGCCCTGGTAGGCAAGGACACCCGGCGCGACCGGGCGGCGGCAGAGCTTCTTCACGTATTCACCACGAGCCGGACCGACCAGCTCGCGGTTGGTCTTCGAGTCGAGCCGGTGGCTCAGGCACCAGCACACCGAGGAATCAGGGTTCTTCGGTCCGAGCATGGTCGCCACATCGTTGAACCGCGCGAACGTGGCGGGCCGGACCTCGAAGTCCGAGTGGGGCGACGGCACGTGTCCTCAGGCGCCGAACCGGCCACGCCACTCCACAGGAATCAGTGGCTTCTCTGCCCGGACCTTGAGCTGCTGCACCGCCCAGGTATTGCCGTCGGGATCAGCAAAACCGAAGAAGGTGCCGCCATCCTGCTCGCTGAAGGTGGTGATCTCGCTCGCCTCGACGCCGCGGCTGATCAACTCCTCGCGTGCGGCGTACGCGTCGGCAACGACCAGCTGCAGACCCTTCATCGAGCCAGGTTCCATGGCATCCATACCCGGCCCGTCGCCGAAGACGATCGAGCAACCCGAACCCGGCGGTGTCAACTGCGTGACGTGCATTTGCGGTGTGACTGTGTCATGGTCGAGCGCAAATCCAACCTTGTCACGATAGAAGGCGATCGAGCGGTCGATGTCACTTACCGGGAGTACCACGACCTCCAACGTCCAATCCATGATCACTTCCTGGTACGTGTGCCGATCAGTCAAGAACAGACACCTCCCTATCACGCGAATGGCCTCCGTTATCAACCACCCTGAAAGCACCGGCGGGTTTCGTTGCTGCGCTGTGTCGGCTTGGTTACGGTGGGCAGAGATGCGGAGCTTTGCTGGCCGACCGCGTCGTGCGGAATAAGAGAGGACAACGCTGGTGGAGAACCAGTTCCGCTTTGGGGTGTTTCTGCGGCCGGACCCCAGGACGTGCGCGGCCGTAACGCAGATCACCGGCCAGCTTCGAGCGCAGTACGGGATGATCTCGGCTGGCGCGTTTCCCCCGCACGTCACGTTGGCAGGCAGCCTGCCAGTGGTCGTACCGCTGGCTGAGCTGATCCAGCTGATCGGTTTCGTGTTGCGGCGTAGGCGCACATTTGCCGTGCAAAACCTGGGAATCCGGCGGCTCGCTGATTTTGCGATCGCCTACGACGTGTCGGCGCTCGACGGTGCGCCCAACCGGCCGCTCAATGATCTTGCCGGTGCGGTCGATTCGGTTGTTCGACCGCTGCTCGGTCCGAGCGGGACGCTGCCTCCTGACCTGTACGAGCCAGATCGCTGGTTGCCTCACATTTCGCTGGTCTCCCATGATCTGCGGGTGCGTGCCGACCTGCGAGAAGAGATCGAGGACTACGTCAATGGCCTGGGCGTTATCCCGCCATCCTCATTCACTGCCGACACGGTCATGCTTTATCGCTTCGCTCACAACACCTGGGCGGGCAGCTGGTGGCGCGACATGCGTTGGGAGCATGTCCGCAGCTGGCGTCTTGTGAGGTAACGCGCTCGGCGAGCGTCGGAGCGGCGCCGCTGCCGGTTGGAGGAGAAACGAGTGAAACGCTCGTGAGAAAGAGTAGGTGTCGTGCGAATAAGCGTTTCACGAAGGGCGACGACAACGGCAGCCCCATGCGCCGCCGGCGCGAGCAGAGCGCAAAGACCTAGCGTTCGCTCATCGGGATGAAGTCCCGAGTCCGCATGCCGGTGTAGATCTGCTTCGGTCGCGCGATCTTCTGTTCCTTGTCTTGGACGAGCTCGGACCATTGTGCGAGCCAGCCCGGCGTACGGCCGATGGCAAACAACACGGTGAACATCTCCGCGGGGAACTGCAACGCCTCGTAGATCAGCCCGGAGTAGAAGTCGACGTTGGGATACAGCTTCCGCTTGACGAAGTACTCGTCCTCCAAGGCGATCTTCTCCAGTTCCTGGGCGATCTTGAGCAATGGGTTGACTCCGGTCACCTCGAAGACTTCGTCGCAGGCCTTCTTGATGATCTTGGCGCGCGGATCGTAGTTCTTGTACACCCGGTGCCCGAACCCCATCAACCGTTCCTTGCCTTCTTTCACTCCGGCAATGAAGTCAGGAATGTTGTCCGTCGTGCCGATCCGCTTCAGCATGGCGAGCACGGCCTCGTTGGCGCCACCGTGTAGCGGCCCGTAGAGCGCTGCCACACCAGCCGCCACTGCCGAATAAGGATCGACTTGCGATGAGCCGACCGACCGGACGGCGTTGGTGGAGCAGTTCTGCTCATGATCGGCGTGCAGGATGAACAGCACCTCCAGCGCATGCACCAACCGCTCGTCGGCGGCATAGACCGGCTCGCTCATCTTGAACAGCATGGCCAAGAAGTTGGCGGTGTAGGACAGCGAGTTGTCCGGGTAAACGTACGGCTTTCCTAGCTGATGTCGGAAAGCGAACGCCCCGAGTGTGGGCATCTTCGCGATCAGGCGGGTGATCTGCAGCATCCGGTTCTCGGGATTGCTGATCTTGCTCGCCTCCGGATAGAACGTCGAAAGCGCGCTGACGGTGGCCATCAGCATCCCCATGGGATGCGCGTTGTAGCGGAACCCTTCGATGAATTGCTTGAGGTTCTCGTGGATGAACGTGTGATAGGTGATGCTGAGCACCCACTCCTCGAGCTGAGCCTGTGTTGGCAGTTCGCCGTGCAGCAGGAGGTAGGCGACCTCAAGAAACGTGGAGTGCTCGGCCAGTTGCTCGATGGGGTAGCCGCGGTATTCGAGGATGCCTCGATCGCCGTCAATGTAGGTGATGGCGCTACGGCAGGATGCCGTATTGACAAAGCCTGGGTCGTAGGTCGCCAGCCCCGGTTGGCCCTCGACGGCGATCTGCTTCAGATCGTTGGCGCGGATGGCCCCGTCAGTGATCGCGATCTCGTACTCATGACCCGTACGGTTGTCGCGAATACTCAGGGAATCCTTGGAGGAATCAACCGTGGGGGTATCGGTCATGCGCACAACCTACGCGCGGGCGCCAGGCCTGAATAGTCGGGGGCCATATGATTTGGACCACTGGGAACGCCCGCCGGAAAGCAATTTGCCGGCACGCCACTAGGTTCGTTGCATGGATCCGAAGGACATCATCCATCGCTATCTGAAAACTCAACGTGATGCGCTGCTAGCAAAGCTCGATGGGGTCAGCGAGCGTGACGCGCGCTGGCCGATGACAGGAACAGGCACGAATCTGCTGGGGCTTGTGAAGCACGTGGCAAGCGTTGAACTGGGCTACTTCGGCGAGGTGTTCGACCGGCCGTCCAACGTTCCGCTGCCATGGTTTGACGACGGCGCTGAGATGAATGCTGACATGTGGGCGACCGCGGACGAGTCGCGCGAGGAGATCATCTCGCTTTACCAGCAGGCCGCTGCCCAGGCAGATGCCACCATCGATGCGCTCACTCTCGACTCACCTGGCAGGGTTCCGTGGTGGTCAGCGGAGCGGCAGGGCGTGACCCTTCACCAGATCATGGTGCACATGTGTGTCGAGACGGCTCGGCATGCCGGGCACGCCGACATCATCCGGGAGCTCATCGACGGCGCGGCCGGCAACAATGACGGAAACCTCCCGGACCAGACGGCCGAGGAGTGGGCCACCTATCGGCTACGACTTGAGAAGGCGGCGCTGGAAGCAGTGCGGCGTAAAGAAGGTCGTAAAGAAGGCATAGAAGCAGGTGCCTCTAGCGACCCGACCACAGCGGTGACAGGCGAGCGTTAGCGCGACTGCATCGCCACGAAGTGGGGGTTGTACATCAGCCCGAGAATGTTGCCGAACGGATCGACGACGGAAGCGGTAATGAAGCCGGCCGTCCCTTGTGCTGTGACTGGTTGATATTCGGTGGCCCCCAGCTCGATCAGTCGGGAAACGGCCGTCGCGACATCATCGACCTGCCAGTAGATGATGGCGCCTCCTGGGTCCAGCGAGCCGTTGGGTGGGGCGTAGCGGCGGTCGATCAAACCCAACTCGTCCTCATCGGCACCGACGCGGAATTCGATGTAGGCAGGCGGCCCCTGCTCCGGACGCTGGAAGTAGGGCTCGATCCCGAGCACGTCGGTGTACCAATCGCGGGCGGCTGAGACATCATCGGCCCAAAAGCTGACAGTGGTGAGTCCGCGCAGCATTTGCATCTCCTCGCTATCCCTATGGCCCGATCAGTCTGACCCCACGGAGCCTGGGATGTCACGTGACCGAGGGCCCGATGCTGCCGCTTTGACCCGCGGTATCCGGCGCAGGTAATCTGGTCGGCTGTTGCGTCCATGCGTGTAGGTTTTGCGTGCCCGAATTGCCGGTCCCGAATTCGGTAGGGACACAGCATGACTCGTCACACAACAGGATTCGTCACACAAAGAGCTCGCTCGCGTCACAAGATGGAAGCTGATTATGTCCACCTACAGCCCGAAACCCGGCGACATCACCAGGTCTTGGCACGTCATCGATGCCAATGATGTTGTGCTGGGCAGGCTTGCGGTGACCGCAGCGACATTGCTCCGCGGCAAGCACAAGCCGACGTACGCGCCGCACATGGACGGCGGTGATTTCGTTGTCGTCGTCAATGCGTCCAAGATCGCTCTCACCGGCAACAAGCGCACCGACAAGCTGGCTCGCCGCCACTCCGGACGCCCCGGAGGTCTGAAGTCCGTGCCGTATGGCGAACTGCTCGATCGGGATCCGCGCAAGGCCGTCGAGCTGGCCGTCTGGGGAATGCTCCCCAAGAACAAGCTCAGCCGGAAGTTGATCAGAAAGCTCAAGGTGTACGCCGGTCCCGAGCACCCGCACAGCGCCCAGCAGCCGAAGCCGTATCAGATCAGCCAGATCGCCCAGTAGTCACCACAAAGCACCTGAGCAATTAGGCGCTTGGTTAACAGGAAGCAAGGAAGCATCGCAGTGACTGAAACCGCCACCGAGACGGTCGACCAGAACGAGGCCACCCCGTTCGTCGAGGACGACCGCGAGATCGCCTACCGTTCGGAGGCGACGCCGCAGGTTTCCCACGGACCTGCAGGGCGCCCGGCCATCGTCGCACCATCCGCGGCAACCGGTCGTCGTAAGGAGGCGGTGGCCAGGGTCCGCCTCGTCCCCGGCAGCGGGCAGTGGACGATCAACGGTCGCACCCTCGACGAATACTTCCCCAACAAGTTGCATCAGCAACTGGTTTCTGAGCCTTTCGCTGCGGCTGCGGTGAGCAGCCTTTACGACGTCATGGCCCGAATTCACGGGGGCGGCGTAACTGGTCAGGCCGGAGCTTTGCGACTTGGCATTGCGCGCGCACTCAACGCCGTCGATGCCGAAGCGAGCCGACCCGCACTCAAGAAGGCAGGTTTGCTGACCCGTGATGCTCGGATCAAGGAACGTAAGAAGGCGGGTCTGAAGAAGGCCCGGAAGGCCCCCCAGTACAGCAAGAGGTAGTCGCGCGGTAGAGATCAGTGGCGCGACTCTTCGGGACCGACGGCGTACGCGGCAAGGCCAATGAGGCCCTGACCGCGGAATTGGCATTGAGCCTTTCCGTTGCAGCCGCGCACGTACTCGCTGAAAGTGGAGAGTTCGGCACGCATCCGCCGTTCGCCCTAGTTGGTCGCGATCCCCGCGCATCCGGTGAGTTCCTGGAAGCGGCTGTGGTGGCCGGCTTGGCCAGTGCCGGTGTCAATGTCGTCAGGCTCGGCGTGCTGCCGACTCCTGGAGTCGCGTACCTGACTGAGGCCTGCAATGCAGATCTTGGTGTGATGTTGTCGGCCAGCCACAATCCGATGCCGGACAACGGCATCAAGTTCTTCGCGCGGGGCGGCAGCAAGCTCGATGATGCGCTCGAGGACGCCATCGAGTCTCGTCTGACTGAGGTGTGGCCTCGGCCGACAGGCGCGGGCGTCGGGCGGGTCACCGTCGATGAGTCGCTCGTCGAGACTTACGTGGCACACCTGGTCAAGAGCCTCGAAAGTCCGGTCAGCCTCGAGGGCATCAGGGTCGTCGTCGACTGCGCGAACGGTGCCGCATTTCAGGCCGCACCGGCGGCCTTCGAGGCCCAAGGGGCTGAGGTTCACCGGATCCACGCGCAGCCGGACGGCATCAACATCAACGAGAGTTCCGGCTCTACTCATATGGACGCGCTGCGATCAGCGGTGCTGGAACGGCATGCGGACATCGGGATCGCTCTCGATGGAGATGCCGACCGCTGCTTGGCCGTCGATACGTTCGGCCGGATTGTCGACGGGGATCAGATCCTGGCGATCTTGGCCTTGGCTCTCCGCGAACAGGGCCGGCTCAAGAACGACACGGTCGTCGGCACGGTGATGAGCAACCTGGGGCTCATCAATGCGATGCGGAGCCGCGGGATCACGGTCGAACAGACCAAGGTGGGAGATCGCTACGTCTTGGAGGCTATGAGGGCTGGCGGCTTCATTCTGGGCGGTGAACAGTCCGGTCACATCGTGATGTTGGAGCATGCCACTACCGGCGACGGCGTACTCACCGCCCTTCACCTGATGAACCGGATGGCAACGTCGGGCCAATCACTCGCTCAGTTGGCCTCGGTGATGACGAGGTTGCCCCAAGTGCTGATCAACGTGCCGGATGTCGACAAGAGCCGGGCCACGACCGATCCGGAGCTCTCGGCGGCAGTCGTCGAGGCCGAAGCCGAGCTCGGGGAGTCGGGCCGGGTCTTGTTGCGGCCCTCGGGTACAGAGTCACTGGTGCGGGTCATGGTGGAGGCCGAGAGTTACGAGGCGGCGAGCGGGGTTGCCCATCGTCTCGCGGATGTCGTGCGGACTTCGCTGGCCCTCTAGCTGGGCGCGTCGGTCTGCTGAGCTGCGAGCATCGAGCCCAAATCTCCGCAAGAGCCCGATCAATGTGTTGAGAGCCCTGACGTTTGCCTGCGCCAAGAAGGCAAACAGGGGCCGAATCCGCCAACTTGACACCTCGTCGCCATCCCGAGACGGGAAACGCAGCTCATGAAGCCTCGCTATCCGGGCAGCAAGTTATTGATGTTGAACGCGCCGGCGGCGGCCAGCGCGAGCGCCGCCGCGCCCAAGATGACCGACAGGATGAGGTAGAACAAGAAGATTCCAAAGGCGGCAAAGAAGCCGAACTTGAGCGCCGTGCCCGCTCCTATACGGACCTTCTCCGAGGGCACGAGGTACTGGGTGGTCATGTGCCGACCGTACCTTCGGTACCTTTGAACGCTCGGCTGCTGCATCGCCGTGGCGTCCGATATTTTGAGGCTTATTTTGAGGGCTAGCCACCGAGCGCGATGAACCGCTTGAGTTTGCCGGTCGCGGCGTGACGCGGGATCTGCTCGACAACGCTGACGCCGATATCGGGATTCGTGAGCCCGTACGTCCGCAGCGAGGAGGCCAGCGCCGCAGCCACCGCTGTGACATCGGGCGACCCGACCACGAGCACGTCCGCCCCACCCTCGGTTTGATGCACCTGGTATTCCGAGATCAACGGGTCGGTGCCCAATACGTATCGAAAGGCGCTCGCGGGGATCATTCGTTCGCCGTAACGGAAGTCGTCGTCCCGCCGTCCGGCAATATCGGCGACGCGCAGCATCGAGCTGCCACACGCGCAGCGTCCGGTCAGCAGCGTGACCTCGTCGCCGAGGTCGTAGCGAATGAACGGGAACGTGCGACCGGCAAGCCCGGTCGCGAGCGTGCGTTCGGCTGGCTCATCGGGTCCTACCGGGCGCCCGTCCGAGTCGACCCGCTCCAGGATCACCTCGTCCTCGCAGATGTGCAGGCCGTCGCCATACCCACAGCCGACGGCCTGCACGCCGATCTCTGTCGAGCCCCAGAGGTTGTGCACGGGCGCGCCCCAGGCAACCTCTATGGCGTCGCGATCCTCCTCGCTGAGCGGCTCGGAGTTGGTGCTCACTCGGGCTGGTCGGATACTGAGTCCACCTGCGATCCCGGCACGGGCGAGACGTCCGATCACCGAGGCGTAGCCCACGAGATGGGTTGGCCGCGCATCCGCCACCGCTCTCAGCACCTGGTCGAACGGCGCCGCCGCCGGGATCACGACGGTCTCCATCAACGGGCCCGTCGCAACGTCGAACAACGGCGTGCTGGCGTGTGGCGGCTCGCCGGCCTCCAGCACGACTAGTCGCGCCGGGCGGAGGTCTGAGCCGGACGTGCGCTCAGCACGCGCTTGCCATCGCCAGGCGAGGCAGGCGAGCGTGACGAACTGCTCCCAATCCCACACATACACGCCGCGTACGCCGCTTGAGCCGCCCGAGCTGAACACCTGGAACCCAGCCGGGGTGTAGGAGAACCAGCGCTGCTCGGCCAACACCCGCTCGGCGCCGGCGCGGTCGAGATCGGGGGTGGTGACGATCGCGTCCCAGTCGTTCTGGGCATCCTGCTTCATCATGGGCGGCAGCCGTACGAGGTCTTCGACGGTCGCCGTGGCCGGGTCGATGTGGGCCATCCGGGCGGCGTGAAACGGCGAGCGCTCGCGCGCATAGGCGAGCAACGATCGGAGGCGTTCGGTTTGATAACGCTCGATTCGCTCGCGCGGCCACTCCAGCCGAGACACGTGGTCCTCGAGGGCGGCGCGTACCGCGTTCAAATGTGCTGTGCGCAGCTGCGCGTAGGCCAGCTTCGGGTCATGGTCGGGCACACCCCATAGTCTGCCGGGGCATGATCACCGACCGCATGCCGAACCCCTGTCATACCTTGCGGATTCGTACCCACTGGACTGAATGATCACGGTCCTTGCGGAGGATGACGGTCGCGCGGCCCTTCGTCGGCAGGATGTTGGCAGTCAGGTTGGGGCCGTTGATGGTGTCCCAGAGGTACTCGGCCTGGCGAATGGCCTGATCAGTGGTCAGCTCGGCGTAACGGGTGAAGTACGAACGCGGATCGCGGAATGCCGTGTCGCGCAGCGAGAGGAACCGACTCACATACCAGTCGCGTACGTCGTCTTCGTCGGAATCGACGTAGACCGAGAAGTCGAAGAAGTCACTGACAGCTAGCCCCGTTGTGCCATCAGGCCGTGGTCGCGATGGCTGCAAGACGTTCAGTCCTTCCAAGATCAAGATGTCAGGACGCTGCACCCTCACCTTGGCATCCGGCACGATGTCGTAGACGAGATGGCTGTAGACCGGTGCCATCACTTCTTCCTCGCCAGACTTGACGTCGATCACGAAGCGCTGCAACGCGCGACGATCGTAGGACTCCGGGAAACCCTTCCGATGCAGCAAACCACGGCGTTCCAGTTCGGCGTTCGGCAGCAGGAATCCGTCGGTCGTGACCAGGCTGACCCGCGGGTGTTCGGGCCAGGCGGCCAGCAGCTCGCGGAGCAGGCG
Organism: uncultured Actinomycetota bacterium; assembly: GCA_963808905.1. Taxonomy (GTDB): domain Bacteria; phylum Actinomycetota; class Actinomycetes; order Propionibacteriales; family Propionibacteriaceae; genus Microlunatus. The sequence continues at coordinate 165,121 of CAWEHO010000028.1, read as the reverse complement.
AGCTGTCGTGGACTTCCCGACCGCAACAGACCCTGCTATCCCGATCACGAACGGCGTGCGCTCCACCGACAGCTGAAGGAACTCGTTCGTCGACTTGTGCAGCTCGCTGGTGTGCAGGAAATAGCGGCTCAGCAGCCGAGTCAGGGGGAGGTAGACCTCGCGGACGTCGAGCATGCTGGTCGGATCGCCTAGGCCTCGGACCTTTTCGAGCGTCGTCTCGTCGAGCGGGATTGGCATGTATTCCGCAAGCTCGGCCCAGTCTGCCCGACTGCGCTCCACGTACGCCCCGCGGAGCGGCGGATCGTCGGGCATAGGCAGAAATCTAGTGCCCTGCGTCAGGAATGCGGTGCATAGCTCCGTCGTCCGGGCGGGTGCCTGGCAAGGCCGACGAGGAAGGGATACCGCGTCGTATCTCGACCGAGGGAACGCCGTGAGGCGCCCGATGGGCGGCGGAGATATGTTTCGGCCCGGCGCACGGCCGAGGGTCGAACCACGAATCGGCTGACATCGCGGGCCTGGATCGCGCGCCCCTTTCCTGGACGAACGAGTTCCTGGACGAACGAACGAGTTCCTGGACGAGCGAACGAGCAGACACGCTTTCCTCTGAGAGATGAGGAAGGCGAGCGGCTTCAAAGCGCGATCCTCGCGAGGGGAGCGACCAATCAGGCCAAACGTATCGCGACAGCCCAGCGGGGCTGGGCTGGAAAGGTACAGTTCCGCCTATGTGTGGAATTGTCGGGTACGTCGGGGGGCAGGCGGCGCTGGATGTCGTGGTCGAAGGTCTGCGGCGTCTGGAATACCGCGGCTATGACTCGGCCGGCGTTGCCCTTGTGGCCGGCGAAAGGCTGCACGTCGCGAAGAAAGCCGGCAAGCTCGGCAACCTCGAGAAGGTACTGGCCGAGGAACCGTTGCCGCACAGCGGACTTGGCATCGGGCACACCCGATGGGCGACCCATGGCGGCCCGAACGACGTCAATGCCCACCCGCATACCTCGGCTGATGGGCGGATCGCCCTCGTACACAACGGGATTATCGAGAACTACCTGACACTGCGGGATGAGCTTGCAGGCCGCAGGCATCAGCTGCCAGTCGGAGACTGACACGGAGATCGTTGCGCAGTTGCTCGGCCAGCAGGTCGGAGCCGGGCTTCCTCTCGAGGAGGCCATGGGAGCGGTGTGCCGGCGGCTGCGTGGCGCGTTCACCCTCGTAGCGGTCGACAGTCAGCAGCCCGACATGGTCGTGGCTGCTCGGCGCAACTCTCCGCTGGTCGTCGGTGTCGGGCAGGGAGAGAACTTCGTCGCATCGGATGTGGCGGCGTTCATCGAGCACACCCGCGAGGCGATTGAGCTCGGCCAGGATCAGCTGGTCCGCATCACTCCGGACATGGTTGAGGTCACCACCTTCGACGGCCAGCCCGCGGACGTGCGTCCCTACCACGTCGACTGGGATCTGTCTGCCGCCGAGAAGGGTGGCTACGACTGGTTCATGCGCAAGGAGATCTACGAGCAGCCGCGTGCGGTCGCCGACACGCTGCTGGGCCGCCATGACGCGAATGACCGGCTCACCTTGGACGAGATACGGATTCCCGAGGACGAGCTGCGCGAGGTTGACAAGATCATCGTTGTCGCGTGTGGCACCGCGTTCTACGCGGGGCTGGTGGCTAAGTATGCGATCGAGCACTGGACCCGAATCCCCTGCGAAGTCGAACTCGCCAGCGAGTTCCGCTATCGCGACCCGATCGTTGATCAGCGCACCCTCGTAGTAGCGATCAGCCAGTCCGGCGAAACCGCCGACACCTTGATGGCCATCCGACATGCGCGGGAACAGCGGGCGCGGGTGCTCGCGATCTGCAACACGAACGGCTCGACCATTCCGCGGGAATCGGACGCGGTGATCTACACCCACGCGGGGCCTGAGATCGGTGTGGCATCCACGAAGGGATTCCTGACCCAGCTGGTCGCTTGCTACCTGCTTGGTCTCTACCTTGCACAGGTGCGTGGCGCTCGGCAGTGCGACGAGATCAGCGAGACCTTGCGCGAACTAGCGGCCATGCCCGGCGCCATCCAACACGTACTCGAGGACATGGATCCAGTGATCGAGCTGGCGGCCGAGTTCGCCAGGAACCGATCCGTGCTCTTCATCGGCCGTCATGTGGGCTATCCGGTCGCACTTGAAGGCGCATTGAAGTTGAAGGAGCTTGCCTACATTCATGCCGAAGGCTTCGCGGCCGGTGAGCTCAAGCACGGCCCGATCGCCTTGATCGAAAACCAGTTACCCGTGTTCGTGGTCGTTCCATCAAGCGGTGACGTGCTCCACGACAAGGTGCTCTCCAACCTCCAAGAGGTACGCGCCCGGGGTGCCAAGACCATCGTTCTGGCCGAGGACGGCGACGACGTGGCGGGCCGGTACGCGGATGTCATGATCAGGTTGCCGAAGGTCTCGGCATTGTTGCAGCCGCTGGTGGCAACGGTGCCGCTGCAGGTATTTGCCTGCGAACTTGCCACTCAGAAGGGCCACGACGTCGATCAGCCACGCAATCTGGCGAAGTCCGTCACCGTGGAGTAAAGCGGAGACGATGATTGGCCAGATCTCGCCTCAAGACAACTCGACGCAGTCAGCTGACCAGCACCCATGATCATCGGTGTTGGCATCGACGTCTGCGACGTCGATCGTTTTGCTGAGTCGATCGAGCGTCGGCCTGGCCTGGTGACGCGGATCTTCACTGCCGCCGAGGCGGAGCGCCCCACGGCGTCCAAAGCGGCTCGATTTGCCGCGAAGGAAGCCCTGGCCAAGGCGTTGGGCGCGCCGGACGGCTTGTCGTGGCTGGACGCGGAGGTGGTCACCGACGATCATGGCAAGCCGTCGTTCAAGATCATGGGTACGGTCGCCGCTCGCGCCGCCGAGCTCGGCATCGGCACCATTCACCTCAGCATGTCCCACGATGCAGGCATCGCCTCGGCCGTCGTAATCTGCGAAGCATGATCATGCGGGCCTACCGCGTCGACAAGATCCGCCGCATCGAAGAGCGCGCCATCGCCGCTCAGGGCGTGGATACGCTGATGCAACGAGCGGCGGCCGCCGTGGCCGCGAGCGCCTCGGACCTATTGCAGTCGACGACCGGCGGCCGGTACGGCCGCCACGTCATGATCATGGTCGGCGCGGGCAATAACGGCGGCGACGCCTTGTTTGCCGGCGTACGGCTCGCCCGCCGCGGCGTACGCGTCACTGCGGTCAGATGCCTGGGCACCCCACATCCCGCCGGCCACGCCGCGCTCACTGCGGCCGGTGGAAAACTCGTCGACCTCGCTGACGCCATCAACAACCGGGCCTTCGATCTGGTGGTCGACGGAATTCTGGGCATTGGCGGCCGACCGGGATTGCCGGACCGCGTCGCGGACCTCGTTCAATCCGTCGCGGCGGAGAGGATCCCGATCGTAGCGGTCGACCTGCCTTCCGGGGTTGCCGCCGACACCGGTGCGGTGCCTGACGCAGCCGTACCGGCGACCCGGACGGTCACGTTCGGTGAGCTGAAACCTTGCCACTTACTCCAACCGGCGCTGACGTATTGCGGCGAGCTCACTGTGGCCGATATCGGACTTGGCACAGATCATGAGGAAACTCCTGACCTTGAGGGCATGGACGAGGACGACTTGGCACGCGCGTGGCCCTATCCCAACGAGCGCAGCGACAAATACGCCCGCGGCGCGGTCGGCGTCGACACCGGTTCGGATCAGTACCCGGGCGCTGCGGTGATGTCGACCTACGGCGCGGTCTATGGCGGCGCAGGTTATGTCCGATTCCTCGGTGCCGAGCGGCCGGCAGCCACGATCTCCGCGCAACTTCCAAACGTTGTGTTCTCGCCCGGTCGCGTTCAAGCCCATCTCTTCGGCTCCGGCTGGGGGGACCGTAGTGACGGGGCGACGGTGCTCGCAGCTGCGGCCGAGCAGGGCCTGCCGGCGGTGGTTGATGCCGACGGCCTCGGATATCTACCGAAACCGGCGCCCGCCAGCTGGCTGTTGACGCCGCACGCCGGCGAGCTGGCCCGGCTCGTGGGGCGCGAACGCAGCTGGGTCGAGGAAGATCCAGTCCGCGCCGTCACTGACGCCGCCCGGCAAACAGGAGCGACTGTGCTGTTGAAAGGTGCGACCCAGCTGGTCGCGGCACCTGATGACAGGCCCGTGCTCGTGGCCGTGCCGGGTCCGGCATGGACTGCTCAGGCGGGATCGGGCGACGTGTTGGGCGGAGTGTGTGCCGCATTGCTCGCCGCAGGCGTGAACGCCCAAAAGGCCGGCCAGCTCGGTGCCTCGGTTCAGGCGGTCGCAGCAGCCGCCCATCCTGGTGTGCTGGCACCACAAGAGCTGGCACGCGCCATCGGCAAGACCTTGGGTCGGTTGGAACAACGGGCGAGGAACCAGTGACCAGTCAGGTGCGGCTGCCCGCTGCAAAGGCGGGCATCGACCCAGCAACCGCGTGTGCGGATATCGATCTGGCCGCTTTTCGATCTAATGTTGCCGCCCTGCGGCGGCACGCCGATGTCCCAGTGATGATTGTGGTCAAGGCGGATGGTTACGGCCACGGGATGCTCGAATGCGCGCGAGAGGCCCGGGCGGCCGGCGCCGAGTGGCTTGGCGTAGCGACGCCTGCGGAGGCCTTGCAACTTCGCGAAGCTGGAGACAGCGGTCCGATCCTCGCGTGGCTCTACGGCGTCGATGAAGACCTTGCGCCACTGGTGGCTGCCGATGTCGACGTCTCCGCGCAGTCGGTCGAGCAGCTTGGTCGGCTGGTCGCTGCCGCAGCGGTGACCGAGCGACGTGCCAGGGTGCATCTCAAGATCGACACCGGGCTTTCCCGCAACGGGACTCCCGGTTATGACTGGCAGCATGTGTGCGCCGTAGCAGCCGAGGCTGAACAGGTAGGCGCGGTCGAGGTAGTAGGCATTTGGTCCCACCTGGCAGCAGCCGACGAGCCAGGCCATCCCTCTGTTCCGCTGCAGATTCAGGCGTTCCAGCAGGCTTACGAGCAGGCCAGGGCCACCGGTCTGGAACCGACGTTGCGGCACCTTGGCAACTCGGCGGGGGCGCTCGTAGTGCCCGAAGCCCGGCTGGATCTGGTCCGAGTCGGTATTGCCGCGTATGGCATCGATCCGGCTCCCGGAATCGCATCGCTTGCCGGTGTTGCGTTGCGACCAGTCATGCGCCTGCGTGCCCAGTTGGTCAACGTGAAGCAGATTCCCGCAGGTGCGAGCGTCTCCTACGGATGGACCTGGACCACAGAAACGCCCACCACGGTCGGCCTCGTGCCGCTCGGCTACGGCGACGGCATACCTCGGCATGCCGGGAACCGAGCCTGGGTGAGCTGGTCGGGGAGCCGAGTGCCGGTGCGCGGGCGGATCTGCATGGATCAGTTCGTTGTCGAGTTGGGTCATGGCCGGGTCGGTCAGCCAGGCGATGACATCGTCGTGTTTGGCCCTGGTGATCACGGCGAACCGACTGCTGCTGACTGGGCATCCTGGTGCGACACCATCGGCTACGAGATCGTGACCCGAATCGGAATTCGGGTGCCGCGGCGCTATCTCCATGCCAGCCGGGAGACCAGCTGATGGCGCCAGGACGCGGCCGGATCGCCTCGGGGCTCGGGCTGGTTGCCAGCATCGCCGCGCTCGCCGCAGGCGGTCTCGCATTGGGCATCGAGCTCGAGCGCCGGATCGTCTCGAAGCGGATCGTGCGTAACTCTGTGGAAGATCTCGAGGAATTCTTCTCGCTGCGGTCCGACGGCCCCGACGTGATCACGCCGGACGGCGTCGTACTGCATACCGAGGTGGACGAGGGCACCGCGGAGGATGTAACGCTGCTCTACGTCCACGGCTACGGGTTGAACATGGACTGCTGGCACTTCCAGCGTCTCCACTTTCGCGACCAGCTGAGGCAGGTCTTCTACGACCAGCGTTCTCACGGCAGATCGAGCCGTTCCGAGGCGGAGCGCTGCCGGATTCCACAGCTGGGAGATGATCTCTCTCAGGTGATGCAGGAGCTTGTCGGCAGCGCGCCAGTGATCCTCATCGGGCACTCGATGGGCGGGATGACGATCATGCGGCTCGCGCGTACACATCCTGAACTTTTCGGTAGCCAGGTACTTGGCGTCGCGTTGTTGTGCACATCGGCGGGCGAGATGGCCGACCACTCACCGATCCGAGGTATTCCCGGCCGCACCTTCTCCAGGATCGCCGAGCCGGTGCTAGCTGGCCTGAACCGGATTCCCGAACTTGTCGCACAGGGACGCCGTGCGGGCAGCGATCTTGGCTATGTGGTCACGCGCCGCCTGGCGTTTGGCTCGGACGTCCCAGCGGGCTACGTCGACTTCGCATCCGAGATGCTGGCAGAGATCCCTCTGGAGGTCGTAGCCGACTACTATCCCGCTTTCGCCGAACTTGACGAGTATCACTCCCTCGAGATCTTCGGTACCGTACCGGCCCTCGTGGTCGGCGGCGAGAACGACGTGATCACGCCCATCGAGCACACGGCTCGGATTATGGAGCTGCTGCCCAAGGCGGAGGCAATTCGGGTCGAGAACTGTGGCCACTTGGGCATGATCGAGAAGCACGACATCTTCAATGACGCCCTGGACCGCCTGCTTGCTCGGGTGCGGGCCGGGCTCGGCTGAGCATCGACCACGAGGATTAGTGCTGGCTTGTCGCCGCCTGCTAGTCTTCTATCTTCCCGGCTGCTGTCCGCATCCGGGCCACCAGCGCCGTGCGAAGACGTAAGGCGCAGCGGGGCTCGTCCTTCCCACCATGAGAGATCAGGTCCGGGCGTTCGACGTGCCCAAAGAACGCCCGCTGCTCGCGGGTGAGAACTGAGATGTCATGCCAGCCAAACCCACCACCCAAGTTGACCGTGCGCCCAAGAACCGCTGGTCAGCCCCCGAGCGCGCCACCCGTGGGCCCGCACGCCGCCGCCGCGATGGCCAGTCGTCGCGAGAGCCGGTGTTGACCGCTCCCCGAGCCTTCACGGCCGCGGATCCGGCAACCCAGGGGTTTGCCGACATGGGCGTCCCCGCGAACCTGGTCGCTGCGCTAGTCGCAGATGGCATCAGCAAACCCTTCCCGATCCAGGCCGCGACCATCCCGGACGCGCTCGCTGGCCGGGACGTGCTGGGCCGCGGCCGTACCGGCTCGGGCAAGACCTTGGCCTTCGGGCTGCCCATGATCATCAGGCTCGCCGGGTCATCCGGCGCGGCGCGGCAGCAACCGCGTGGTCTGGTACTGGTGCCGACCCGCGAGCTGGCCATGCAAGTCGCCGAGGTCCTGGAACGCCTGGCGCGGCGCACTGGGCTATCCCTGGTGCTCGTCGCCGGGGGCATGTCGTACGCGCCGCAGACTCTCGCATTCTCCCGTGGGGCTGACATCGTGGTCGCGACGCCCGGGCGGCTGATCGATCTGATGGACCAGGGGATCGCCGATCTGAGCCGCATCGAGATCACGGTGCTCGACGAGGCGGATCACATGGCCGACCTCGGCTTCTTGCCCGCGGTCACCCAGATATTCGACACCATCCCCGACCGTGGGCAGCGACTGCTGTTCTCCGCCACGTTGGATCACGCCGTCGATCGTCTGGTGCGCAATTACCTGCACGAGCCGGTGGCGCATCAGGTCGACAGCGGCCAGGCCAGCGTGCCAACGATGAGCCATCACCTGGTCAGCATTGCGCCGCAGCACAAGGCTGCCTTGACTGCTGAGATCGCCAGCCGGCAAGGCCGAACGTTGATCTTCGTCCGTACCCAGCGCGGGGCGGACCGGGTCGCCTTGCAGCTGCGTGGCAGTGGGGTGCTGGCCGGGGCTCTGCATGGCGGCCTCGCGCAGGGCGCGCGTACGCGGATTCTGTCGGCCTTCAAGGATGGTTCGCTCCGCGTGCTGGTGGCCACCGACGTCGCGGCGCGCGGCATCCATGTCGCCGAGGTGGGTCTGGTCCTCCAGGCTGACCCGCCGAGCGGGCCCAAGGAGTATCTGCACCGCGCCGGACGTACCGCCCGGGCCGGTGGTACCGGCGCCGTCGTCGCCCTCGCGCTGCCCCACCAGCGTCGCGAGCTGGAGCGTCTGACCATGCAGGCCGGCGTACGGCCCAAGGTGCTGACCGTGCTTCCAGGGGACAGCGCGCTCGCCGCAGCGACCGGCGCGCGGCGGGCGAGCGGCGAAGCTGTCACCGACGCCGACTACCAGCGCGTGATCGCAGCACCGCCTGCTCCGCGCCTGCACTCCGCAGGGGCACGACGCCGCGACCGCGGCGATCGTCGGCGGGGAGGCCCAGGTCGTCGTTTCCCACGAGCTTCGAGGGCCGCGGGTGGTTCCTGATCCCGTCAGTTCGCTGCGCCATGACGTCAAGAGGGCGCGGCGCAGCTGCGGTTGGCCAAGCTGTCGGTTGGCTAGGATCACCGCTAGTGAGCGTCTCGGTTTCTGATCTTGTGGTTTCGATCGCGTCGCCGCAGGACGCGGCCGCGATGGTTGAGGTCATCCACAGCGCTTTCGGGGCGCGGACACCAGTGGATCCACCTTCGGCCGCTGATGCAGAGACGGCTGAGACGCTGGCCGACAGCCTGCGGCGCGGTAGCGGAATTCTCGCCCAGGTCGGCGGTCGCCCGGCCGGCGTCGTCATCGTGCTGCCCCGCCCCGATGGGGTCGCGACGCTGACGCGTGTTTCGGTCCATCCTGACCTGCAGCGCCACGGCATCGCGTCGTCGATGGTGGCCGCGGCCGAAGAGCTAGCGGCCATCCGCGGCTTCGAGCGTGTCGAACTACTGGCACGGGCCGAGTTCCCGGACTTCATTGCCTTCTGGCAGCACCGCGGCTTCGTCGTCGATCGCACGGTTGCGCATGGTGTGATCTTGACCAAGCCGCTGCCGTTGGCGATCAAGGTTCCGACCAGCGGTGCGATGGTGCGGTTGGGAGAGCGACTGGCCCAGCTGCTCGAGCGGGGAGATGTGATCCTCTCGGCTGGTGATCTTGGTGCTGGCAAGACGACATTGACGCAGGGAATCGGTCGTGGACTCGGCTCGGAAGGGCCGATCATCTCCCCGACCTTTGTTCTGTCTCGCATTCACCCCTCGAGCATCGGTCGGCCGACGTTGATGCATGTTGATGCCTACCGGCTCGCCACGGCGACTGAACTGGATGATCTTGATCTTGATGCGACCGTAGCCGATTCGATCACCGTGGTCGAGTGGGGGCGTGGGATCGCCGAGGGCCTTGCCGAGGATCGATTGGAGATCGACATCTGGACGTCTCCGGCGGACTTCTCGGCAGCCGACGATGACGACGAGCGGGTCGTCACGATCCGCGCCGTCGGGACCAGGTGGCACGATGTCGATCTCAGCGTGCTGCGCGGTGCTGATCATGGCGGGCTGATCATGGGGGCTGATCATGGCGGGTGACTGGGCCGATCATGACTGAGGCTGGGCTGGTGCTGGCCTTGGACACCTCGACGGTGGTCAATGTCGGCCTCGCCAGAGGTGATCGGGTGCTTGCCACGGCGACTGTCGCGGATCAGATGGCCCACGTGGAGCAACTGATGCCCTTGGTGTCTGAATGTCTGGATGCCGCTGGAGCGCAAGTCCGTGATCTTGAGCAGGTTGTCGTCGGTCTTGGTCCGGGGCCGTTCACAGGACTACGAGTTGGTGTCGTGACCGCGCAGGTCTTAGGTCAGGTATTGGGTCTGGAGCTGCGTGGCGTCTGCAGCCTCGACGTCGTGGCCGCGCAGTTCGCTGGAGCACATTCCGCGGAGTTCGTGGTTGCCACCGATGCCCGGCGACGCGAGGTGTACTGGGCTCGCTATAGCTCTGACGGCGTACGACTCGGAGACCCGCGAGTATCGCAGCCTGGTGAGGTGCCGCGGCTGGCGACCATCGGACCCGCAGCTGACCTTTACCCAGATCAACTGGATGCGGTGCCGGGTCCACGATCGATGGATCCGGCTGTTCTTGCGAGCCGCGGTGCGACGCTTCCCGACGTCGGCATTGAGCCGCTGTATCTGCGCCATCCCGACGCGACAGAGCTCGTCCGGCCCAAGTCGGTGCTGCACTACCCAGGCGTGCGGCGATGATCCACGCCTCCCGCAATCCGGAGATCAGCATCTTGGCGGCACGCCTGGATGATCTTCACGCGATCATGCTGCTGGAGCAGTCCGGCTTCCCAGCCGACGAGCAATGGAGCGAGCGCAGCTGGCACGGCGAGCTGCTCGCCGAGAACGGAACGATCTTGCTCGCCCGAGCCCAACACCCGGTGGGCGTGATCTCGATCAAGACGCTCGGAGAGCTGGCCGACCTGCACCGCCTTGTGGTGGAGCCGCGCAGCCGCCGTCGCGGGATCGGAGCCGACTTGGTGCGGGCGGGTCTCGAGGTCGTACGTCAGCTGGGCGTGCACGAGGTGATCTTGGACGTTGCGTATCACAACGAACCCGCTATCGCGCTCTACCAGCAACTGGGCTTCGAGCAGCTCAACGCCCGTGAGAACTACTACGGACCCGGCCAACACGCGTTGATCATGAAGCTTTATGAGCTACAGACCTGGCCGGATCGCCTGGCACGTACGACGGAGGAAGTGTGACCAGTTCGCCGATCCGGGCCGTCGGCGGCCCGCTCATTGTTGGCATCGAGTCCTCCTGCGACGAGACCGGGGTCGGCATCGTCAGGGGGCACCAACTGCTGGCCAACGAGGTGGCGTCCAGCGTCGAGCTGCACGTACGGTTCGGCGGCGTCGTTCCAGAGGTGGCGAGCCGTGCTCACCTGGAGGCGATGGTGCCGACGCTGCAGCGCGCTTGCGCAACCGCGGACGTCGATCTGTCGGAAATCGACGGTGTTGCGGTAACGGTCGGACCGGGCCTGATGGGCGCACTGGTCGTCGGCCTCGCCAGCGCCAAGGCGCTCGCGTACGCGCTGAACAAGCCGCTCTACGGGGTGAACCACCTGGTCGGCCATGTCGCGGTTGATCTGCTGGAGCACGGGCCGCTGCCGCAGCGATGTATGGCGCTGCTGGTGTCAGGTGGTCACACCTCGCTGCTGCATGTCACAAACATTGTCGACAGCATCGCTGAGCTCGGCTCGACAATCGACGACGCCGCAGGCGAGGCATACGACAAGGTCGCCCGCGTGCTCGGCCTGCCGTACCCCGGCGGGCCCTACATCGACAAAGCGGCGACCGGTGATCCCGACTTTGTCCGTTTCCCGCGAGGTTTGACTGCGCGCAAGGATCTTGAACGGCACCGGTTCGACTTCTCATTCTCCGGTCTGAAGACGGCTGTGGCACGTTGGGTCGAAGCCAGGCAGCGTGACGGGCTGGACATCCCACTCGCCGATGTCGCAGCGAGCTTCCAGGAGGCCGTGTGCGATGTTCTGACCGCGAAGGCTATGGACGCCTGCGCCGCCACGGGCGCGACCGACTTGCTGATCGGCGGCGGCGTTGCCGCGAATGGCCGGTTGCGCGCGTTGCTCGCCGAACGTGCGGCCGAGCGCGGGATCACTCTTCGTACGCCGCGGCCCAGCATGTGCACCGACAACGGCGCCATGATCGCGGTGCTGGGTGCGGAGATCGTGGCCGCCGGCGGCAAGCCAACTGCCCTCGACATTGGTGCTGACTCCTCGCTACCCGTCAGCAGGATCCTCGTCTGAATTGCCAGCGCGATGAGGTTGCCTCTTGGCCTGACAGAAGATGCGCTCAAGACAGCAATGTCGGAAAACGATCCCGAGTCGTTGGCAGCAGCCTCCCGGATGCGCGAGCTGTATGACCCGAAGCTGGCCGCGGCTGCTCTCACCCAGGCCACGCTGCGGCGGCAGGCCAGGGCTAAGTTCGGTGAGGCTGCCCTGGCGATGTTCTTCACCAGAGCGGGTCTCGAGCAAGCCTCCCGGCCAGAGGTCGCCGATCACCATGCCAACCGGTTTGTGCAAGCCGGGGTCCGCCGGGTGATCGACATCGGCTGCGGCATCGGCTCGGACTCCATGGCGTTCGTGCGCGCGGGTCTGGAGGTCCTCGCAGTAGACATCGACCCGGGCACGGCTGCGGTCGCTCAGGCCAACCTTGCGGACCGCGCGGATGTCATCTGCGCCGATGCAAACGAGATGACCGAGCAGCTCACGGCTCCCGGAGTCGGGGTCTTCTGCGACCCCTCACGTCGTGACGATCGGGGGCGCGTGTGGCGGGTCGAGGACTTTGCGCCTCCTTGGTCCTTTGCGACGCATCTGCTCGACGGTGAGCGAACGGCCGGCGTAAAGCTCGGCCCGGCTCTGCCGCACTCGCTGATTCCCGCGGCGGCCGAGGCGGAATGGATTACCCACCGTGGTGAAACAGTCGAGGTTGGACTCTGGGCCGGCCCCGGCGCCACGCCCGGGCGCCGCTCGGCGTTGATCATGCCCGATGCTCGGCTGACCGTAACGGGAGCCGCGGCCCTGCCGGTGCGCGATCTCGGCCACTACATCTACGAACCTGCCGGCGCCGTCATCCGCGCCGGAGCTATTGCCGAACTTGGGGAGCGGCTTGGTGCCGGGCTGCTCGACTCGCAGGTCGCGTACCTGACGAGTGATCAGCTCCACGACACGCCCTTTGCGACCGCGTTCGAGGTGCACCAACAGTTGCCGGCGAACCTCAAAGCGCTGCGGAAGTGGGTCCGCCAGGCCGAAATCGGCGTCCTGGAGATCAAGAAACGTGGGGTCGACATCGACCCGGCCGCACTCCGCAAACGGCTCAAATTGGCGGGGCCGAACAGCGCGACGATCGTAATCTCACGGAGGCGAAGGGGTGTCATCGTCGCGCTCGTCGACAGGGTCTGAATGGATCTCGCGCCAGCTGGCCCCGAGAACGTGTCATTGATCAGAGCGGCTACGCAGTCTTCTCCCAGACCGAGATGTGGCTGCGGCTCTCGCCGGTGAATGGCTCGCCATCCCAGTCGCTCCGTCGTTGCTTCAAGATCAGGCCTGCCAATCGAGCCATGAGGTCAAGCTCAGCAGGCCATACATAGCGGTGTGGAGACGAGAACTGCTTGAGCTGGCCGTCGATCAGCCAATAGTGGCGAGAGATCGCAATCTGGTTCGCGATGTCATACTCCTCGAAGCCCAGGTGCGCGGGCGTCGCTGTGAAGACATGGGTGATCTCGCCAGGCGGGAGGCGTCGGAGCTCCGGAACGTAGTTCTCGATGACGAAATAGCCGCCCGGCTCCAAGTGAGCGGCGGCATTGCGAAACGCCTGCACCTGCTCATCTTGCGTGGTCAGATTGGTGATCGTGTTGCGCAGCAGATAGACCAGTCTGAAACGCCCGTCGACTGTCGTTGTTGCGAAGTCGCCGATCGTCACCTCAATGTCTGATGCCTGTTGGTGTGACTGCAACTGGGCGGCCATGGCTGCGGACAGCTCGATTCCGCACACCCGAACCCCCCGCCGGCTGAGAGGGAAGGCGATGCGGCCGGTTCCGATTCCGAATTCCAGGGCAGGTCCCGTCCCGGCGAGCCGGGCAAGGAAGTCCACGGCCGGCTCAACAACCGCGGGCTCAAACAAGTCCGGCCACAGGGCCTCATATTGCTGAGCCATCCATTCATCGAAATGTGACTCCGGCATATGAAAAGCATCGAGCCTTGCACACGCTGCCATCCACGGAGTTAGGCACACGTCTTCCACCACCGTCAGACATGAGCGGCGGATCAGCCGGTCAGGCGTACCTCGCACCGAAGCCGCGCAAACCTACGAGCACGACGCCGATCAACATGCTGCCCAACGCGGACGACCTACCGCGCTGGCACTCGTATGTATCGAGTGCTAATGTCGGGTTAGCACTCTCCCCATGAGTGTGCCAGCCCAGTGCTGGCTGGCCGGGATGGCACCCGCGACGACGTCTCGACCATCACACACATCCGGACATATCACCTGTGAAAGGGGTTTGACGTGGCAGTCACGATCAAGCCGCTCGAGGATCGCATCCTCGTTCAGCCGCTCGAAGCAGAGCAAACCACGGCCTCTGGCCTGGTCATTCCCGACACCGCGAAGGAGAAGCCCCAGGAGGGCAAGGTTCTCGCCACCGGTCCTGGCCGCATCGACGACAACGGCAGGAGGGTTCCTCTCGATGTCTCCGAGGGCGACGTCGTGATCTTCAGCAAGTACGGCGGTACCGAGGTCAAGTACGACGGTAAGGACTTGCTGCTTCTCAATGCCCGCGACATCCTCGCGGTCGTCACCAAGTAAGGGGTTTTGCACCTATGGCAAAGATCCTTCTGTTCGACGAGGAGGCACGCCGCTCGCTTGAGCGCGGCGTCGACGCCCTCGCCAACACCGTGAAGGTCACCCTCGGCCCCAAGGGCCGATACGTCGTCATCGACAAGAAGTGGGGCGCTCCGACCATCACCAACGACGGCGTGACCGTGGCCCGTGAGGTCGAGCTCGACGACCCGTACGAGAACCTCGGGGCGCAGCTGGCGAAGGAGGTGGCCACCAAGACCAACGATGTCGCGGGTGACGGGACGACCACCGCTACGGTGCTCGCCCAGGCGCTGGTGCATGAGGGTCTCCGGGCGGTCGCGTCGGGTGCCAGCCCGGTTGCTCTCAAGCGGGGGATCGACGCAGCCGTTGCCGCAGTCGAGGAGCGGCTGCGGGAGAACGCCCGTGAGGTCGAGACCACTGATGACATGGCCCACGTGGCCACCATCTCCGCGCGTGACGAGGAGATTGGCCGCCTGATCGCCGAGGCATTCGACAAGGTGGGCAAGGACGGGGTCATCACCGTCGACGAGTCGCAGACAATGGGCACCGAGCTCGAGTTCACCGAGGGCATGCAGTTCGACAAGGGCTACCTGTCGCCGTACTTCGTGACCGACCCGGAGCGGATGGAGGCCGTCCTTGACGACCCATACATCTTGATCAACTCCGGCAAGATCTCTTCGATGACCGACCTGCTCCCGCTGCTGGAGAAGATCATTGGCGCTTCAGGGACGCTGTTTGTCGTAGCGGAGGACGTCGACGGCGAGGCGCTGTCCACGTTGGTTGTGAACAAGATCCGTGGCACGTTCACCTCGGTGGCTGTCAAGGCTCCGGCTTTTGGTGACCGCCGCAAGGCCATGCTCGAGGACATCGCCGTCCTGACCGGTGGCAAGGTCGTCTCGCCTGAGGTCGGTCTGAAGCTCGACCAGGTCGGACTTGACGTCTTGGGTCGCGCTCGTCGGATTGTGGTTACCAAGGACAACACCACGATCGTCGATGGTGCCGGCGACAGCAGCGAAGTCAAGGCTCGAGTGGCGCAGTTGCAGGCCGAGATCGCGCGTACCGATTCCGACTGGGATCGCGAGAAGCTTCAGGAGCGGGTCGCCAAGCTCGCCGGTGGAGTCTGTGTGATCAAGGTCGGCGCCGCTACCGAGGTGGAGCTCAAGGAGAAGAAGCACCGCATCGAGGACGCCGTCTCGGCTACCCGGGCGGCTATCGAAGAAGGCATTGTTGCCGGCGGTGGCTCGGCTCTGATCCACGCAGCAGCGGCCTTGAGCGATGACCTGGGTCTTACCGGGGACGAGAAGGCCGGTGTCTCCATCGTCCGGCGGGCATTGGCCGAGCCTCTCCGCTGGATTGCCGAGAACGGCGGCGAACAGGGTTACGTCGTGACCTCGAAGGTGGCCGAACTCAAGCCTGGGCAGGGCTTCAACGCGGTCACCGGTACATACGGCGACCTGTACGCAGATGGTGTCATCGATCCGGTCAAGGTAACCCGCTCGGCGCTGGCCAACGCTGCGTCGATCGCCTCGCTGTTGCTCACCACCGAGACGCTGGTGGTCGAGAAGCCCGAGGAAGAAGAGAATGTCCCGGCCGGCCACGGGCACACTCACTGATCACATTCAGCAGTTCAGACACAATGGGCCTCCCGGCACTCGGGAGGCCCATTGCTTTGCTCGGACAGCGTTCCAGGCATCCGGGCTGAGGGCTGTCCAGCGACATGCCACGCCACGGTTAGAACCTCGACGCAATACCGGACGTCCCCAACCCCGGGCTCCTAGCGAGCGTTGAAGTTCCGCGGGCACCGAGATCCAGAAGTGCTGGAAACCTGCACTTCTGGATAGGCTGAGCGGTCAATTCGCCAGCACTTGCTCACACGGAATCGGCAATGGCACATGCGTTGTGGAGCGCGCGGACTCGACTAACATGAGCCTCTACCGTCAGGTGAAAGGCTTGCCGTGTTGCCGTCTTCCGATGATCTCAGTCCCGTTGGTGTGCCGCATGCCTTCGAGGCACTTGGTCTGACCTTCGATGACGTGTTGCTTCAGCCGGCTGAGAGCGACATCGTCCCGTCGGAGGTAAGCACCGCGTCCCGAGTCTCCAAACGCATCACCGTGAAAGTGCCGCTGCTCTCCTCGCCGATGGATACGGTGACCGAGGCCCGCATGGCTGTTGCAATCGCCCGGCAGGGTGGCCTCGGGATCATCCACCGCAACCTATCGATCGAGGATCAGGCGCACCAGGTGGATGTCGTGAAACGCTCTGAGGCGGGCATGATCGAAGAGCCGATCACGATCTCGCCGAACGCCACCATCGGAGAAGCCGACGCGATGTGCGGGCGCTTTCACATCTCCGGTGTGCCGGTCGTCGACCGAGAACTCCGGCTGCTCGGCATCATCACCAACCGGGATATGCGCTTCGAAACTGACCCATCACGTCCGGTGGGTGAGGTCATGACCCCCATGCCGTTGATCACTGGCCCAGTCGGGATCAGCCGCGACGACGCGATGCAACTGCTCGCCCAGAACAAGATCGAAAAGCTGCCACTGGTCGATGATCAAGGTCGGCTGAAGGGCTTGATCACACTCAAGGATTTCGTCAAGTCCGGGATGTACCCGGATGCCTCCAAAGATGATCAAGGTCGGCTCCGGGTCGGCGCTGCGGTCGGATTTTTCGGGGACGCCTGGAAGCGCGCAATGGCGCTGATCGAGGAGGGCGTCGATGCGCTGGTGGTTGACACCGCACACGGTCATTCACAAGGCGTGCTGGAGATGGTGCGCCGGTTGAAGTCCGATACGGCCGCCGCGAAGGTCGACATCATCGGCGGCAACGTCGCAACGTATGCGGGGGCCAAGGCTCTCGTCGATGCCGGAGCCGACGGGGTCAAGGTCGGCGTCGGCCCTGGCTCCATCTGCACGACCCGTGTCGTAGCCGGTGTCGGCGTTCCCCAGGTCACTGCGATTTACAATGCGGCCCGGGCCTGCCGCCCCGCTGGAGTACCGCTGATCGGTGATGGCGGATTGCAGTACTCCGGCGACATCGCGAAGGCGTTGGTGGCTGGCGCCGATACCGTCATGCTCGGCTCGCTCCTGGCCGGCTGTGACGAGAGCCCTGGCGAGCTGATCTTCATCAATGGCAAGCAATTCAAGACCTATCGCGGCATGGGATCACTCGGTGCGATGGCCTCTCGCGGTCGCAGCGGCTCGTCCTATTCCAAGGATCGCTACTTCCAGGCCGACGTCACATCGGACTCGATGCTGATAGCCGAAGGCATCGAGGGCCATGTTGCATACCGCGGCCCGCTGGCCGCGGTCGCCTACCAGCTGGTCGGCGGTCTACGGCAGTCCATGTTCTACACCGGAGCCTCGACCATTCCAGAGCTGAAGGAGCGTGGCTCGTTCGTCCGGATCACCTCTTCGGGTCTGCGCGAGTCCCATCCACATGACATCCAAATGACCGTCGAGGCGCCGAACTATTCGGGCTGACGGGGCTGGGGGTACTTCATGTTTGACGTCGGTCGGAGTAAGCGCGCCGAACAGGCGTTTGCCTTCGACGACATCACCATCGTCCCGTCGCGGCGGACCCGTGGGGAGGAGGAGGTTTCGCTGCAGTGGCGGATCGATGCGTACACCTTCGACTTTCCGCTGCTTGCCGCTCCGATGGACTCCGTGGTATCGCCGGCCACAGCCATCCGCATCGGTCAGTTGGGCGGTCTTGGTGTGCTCAACCTCGAGGGCATCTGGACTCGCTACGACGACCCGCAGCCGCTGCTGGAAGAGATCATCGCGAGCAAGGATGCCGTCGACGCGACCCGCCGGATGCAGCAGATCTACGCCGAACCGATCAAGTCTGAACTGATCGGCAAGCGAGTTGCCCAGGTCCGAGAGGCCGGAGTTCCGACGGCCGGCGCGCTGTCGCCGCAGAACACCCAGGCGTACGCCCAAGCAGTGGTGGATTCCGGCGTCGATTTCTTCGTCATCCGCGGCACCACTGTGTCCGCTGAGCACGTGTCTTCCGAACTTGAGCCACTCAACCTGAAGAAGTTCATCTACGAGCTCGACGTGCCGGTGATCGTCGGCGGCTGCGCGACCTACCAGACTGCGCTGCACCTGATGCGTACGGGCGCGGCCGGCGTCCTCGTCGGCTTCGGTGGCGGAGCCGGCTCTACCAGCCGTTCAGTGCTCGGTGTCGCGGTCCCCATGGCCTCGGCGGTCTCCGATGTCGCCGCGGCACGGCGCGACTATCTCGATGAATCCGGCGGCCGCTACGTCCACGTGATCGCCGACGGTTCGGTCGCGCGCTCCGGTGACATTGCCAAAGCGATCGCCTGCGGTGCCGACGCGATCATGGTCGGCTCACCCCTCGCCAGAGCGGAGGAAGCGCCCGGCCGCGGTTACCACTGGGGACCCGAGGCGTGGCACGACAAGCTGCCACGAGGTGAGCGGGCCGAGTTCTCGACGGTCGGCACCCTCGAGCACATCCTGCTGGGTCCCTCGACAGTTCCGGACGGCACCATGAACCTGGTTGGCGCACTGCGTAAGGCGATGGCGACGACCGGCTACACAGAGATCAAGGAGTTCCAGCGGGTCGAGATCGTCGTCGGCTGATTCCTAATTCCTGCTTCTTAGTCGGTGAAACAAAGTCGGCGAATCATTACGTGCCGCCACGGGGTAGCAGTCCTTCCATGAGCTTCCAGCGGCTGATCTGGCACCCGTCATTGCGTGCGAATCTGCTGATCACTCGCTGGCCCTGCCAGGTGCCGGTGATGGTAGCGGTCTCCGGGCCGCCGTAGATCTGGGTGCATGCCTTGTCTTTCGGCACCGGCGGCAATGCTGCCGCGCCATTGGTCTCGAGGGCTCGGCAGGCCGCCTTGGGATCCGGATGCGTGCCGCCTGGCGGATCGCACGTCAGCCGCCAGGTCGACGTCGAGCCAGATCCGTTACTGACGACGATCGTCAAATCGGTGTTTCCAGATCCTCCCGGCGTTGGCGTGGACGGCTCGCCAGGCGGCGAGGAAGACGGAGTGACTGGCATGGTGGTGTTCCCTTGAGTTGGGCCGGAGCGTCCGGCGGTCTGGCTGGCACATCCAACGATCAGCACCAGGACCGGGAGTCCGAGTGCCAGCCACACTCTGGCCGTACGCCGTGGTTTCAACCCGTCTCGCTTCCTGTCGCGCAATTGCTGCTGATCTCCCACGCACTTCGTTGCCCGCTGCTAATGTCGAGCCTACTTTTGCTCGACTCGCCGCGTCCGCCGCCGGGGAGAGTCGCCTGCGAGCTACGCATCGAAATCAATCGGGGGATTTTTCGTGCTGCTGTGTTCTCGTCGCGCCAAGTTAACGGTCGTCGCCACGACCATTACCGTCGGCGCGTTACTGACACTGGGGGAGTTTCCGGCGGCGTACGCGGTGCCGCCCGAGCCGATCAAGCCGGCAAGCCCGGCTCCGATCCCGAGCCGCTACATCGTCACCCTGACGGACAAGCCGATCGCCACGTATGACGGCGACGTCAATGGCCTCGGTGCGACGAGGCCGAGCAAGGGCGCGCGGGTAAATGTGACGTCGGGCCGCGCCGAGCGTTACCGGGCTTACCTGGAGAAGCAGCAGGAGAATGCGGCGGCGCGGGTAGGCGCTAGGCCGCTGAAGCACTACGCGGTCAGCCTCAATGGGTTCGCAACGACACTCACTCCGGAGCAAGCTCGTACGCTGCAACGCGAACCGGGTGTGCTCGCGGTCACCAAGGACCAGCCGCGAAAGCTTACCGACAACAAGAACTCGGTCGACTTCTTGAAGCTGTCGGGCTCCAACGGCGTATGGGCAGCACTCGGCGGCAAGAAGTACGCAGGCCGCGGTGTGGTTGTCGGAGTCGTGGATTCCGGCTACTGGCCCGAGAGCAAGTCCTTCGCCGGTGACCCGTTGGGCACCGCCCCGCCGACGTCGTCCGATCCGTACCGGCCATACCGCTCGAGCAGCGACAAGATCGTGATGCACAAGGCGGATGGCCACAGCTTTACCGGGACATGTCAGGCAGGCGACTCGTTCACGGGCGACGAGTGCAATACCAAGATCATCGGCGCGCGCTACTTCTCATCGACGTATGAGTCGCAGACACCGCCTGCGCAGCGTACCGACTTTCTCTCGCCGCGAGACGGCGTCGGCCACGGCTCCCATGTGGCATCGACCGCCGCTGGCAATGCCGGGGTGTCCGCATCGGTCGCCGGCCACTCCTTCGGCAAGATCTCCGGAATCGCACCGGCAGCCAAGCTGGCCATCTACAAGGTCGCCTTCACCAGCACGACCGACCCGGAGGCGGCCATCTACGCCGGCGATGCGCTGGCCGCCATCGATGCAGCCATCTCCGATGGCGTTGACGTGATCAACTACTCGATCAGCAGCTCGGACACCGTCGATGATCCGGTCGATCTGGCGTTCCTGTCTGCCGCCTCGGCGGGCATCTTCGTCGCAACGTCAGCTGGCAACGGAGGCCCGGGCAGGTCAACCCTGGACCACGTCACCCCATGGCTGACAACCGTGGCCGCCAGCACAGTCGCCCCGTACGCCGGGACGGTGGTGCTCGGCAATGGCAAGAAGTACGCGGGAATCAGCACCACCGCGTTTGGCAAGGTCGGCCCGGCCCGGCTCGTCACGGCGCGGTCGGTCAAGCGGGCCTCGGCAGCGGGCGCCGATGCAGATGTATGCGCGCCGGATACCCTCAGCCACGCCAAGGCTACGGGCAAGATCGTGGTCTGCGACCGTGGCGTGGTGGATCGGGTCGACAAGTCGGCCGAGGTGAAACGCGTCGGCGGCAAGGGCATGGTCTTGGTGAACCTCACCGCGAACTCAGTCGACGGCGACACCCATGCGGTGCCAACGGTCCACCTCAATGTGCCGTACGGTCCGGCGGTCAAGGCCTATGCCAAGAAGTCCGGAGCGAAGGCGACGCTCCGCGAGGGAAATCTGACATCGACCCCGATCAGGTATCCGCAGATAACCAGTTTCTCCTCCCGCGGCCCCTCGATCGGCAACGGAGGCGACCTCCTCAAGCCAGATATTGCCGCACCTGGCGACACCATCCTGGCTGCAGTGGCGCCACCGTCGAATGAGAACCGCAAGTTCGACTTCTACTCGGGCACATCCATGGCGGCGCCGCACGTCGCAGGGATCGCAGCCATGTACTTCGGGGTTCACCCGACGTGGTCGCCTATGGCCGTGAAGTCCGCGATCATGACCACCGCGTCGCGGGTCAAGAAGGCCAACGGCAAGCTCAGCCGCGATTACTTCGCCCAGGGTGCAGGCAACGTGCGGCCGGATCGGATGTTCAATCCGGGCGTGATCTTCGACGCCGGGGAGCGGGACTGGCTGGCGTTCCTAGAGGGCGAGGGCTTCGAGACCGATACCGGCGTGAAGCCGATTGACCCGAGCGATTACAACGCCCCGTCGATTGCGATCGGCAAGCTGGTTGGTTCCCAGACGGTGACGAGAAGGGTCACTGCCGTCAAGCCGGGCACCTACCAGACAGACATCTCGGTGCCCGGCGTAACCGCGACGGTGACGCCGTCGATCTTGAACTACAGCAGCGCGGGCCAGACCAAGATCGTCAAGATCACGTTTACCCGGAATGCCGCGCCGCTGTCCAAGGCAGTGTTCGGCTCTCTGAAGTTTGCCGGAGCAGGCACGATGGCACAGTTGCCGATTGCAGTCGTGCCAGAGGCGGCCGATGCGCCGAGCGTCATGACCGGCACGGGGCCAGCGGGTCGGTGAGCCAACGAGGCCAGGCCCGGCTTCGACCTTGGTGGAGATCAACTAACGCTGAGTGCTGGCTAGGCTGAGCGCCATGACTGACCCAGTGGCCGAGGAGTTGCTGCGGCTACGCATGAGCATCGACAACATGGATGCGGCGCTGGTGCATCTGCTCGCCGAGCGGTTCAAGATCACTCAACAAGTCGGTGAGCTGAAAGCTGCGCACGGCCTGCCGCCCGCCGACCCAGCGCGAGAAGCACAACAGATTGCGCGGTTGCGGGCGCTTGCCGAGGACGCGAAGCTCGACCCGGAGTTCGCCGAGAAGTTCCTCAATTTCGTTATCGCCGAGGTGGTACGCCACCACAAGGCCGCGCTGAGCCAGAGCGCCGCCAACAACACCTGAGGCATTGTTGCGCGGCATGCCGCTCAGGGGCCGCGCGCAACGTCAGAGAGCCTTGGCCAACGCCCGCCCGGCCGTACGCCCGGTGAACAGGCAGCCACCCAGAAATGTCCCTTCGAGTGCTCGGTAGCCATGGACGCCTCCGCCACCGAATCCGGCTGCCTCACCCACGGCGTAGACCCCGGGCAGCGCCGTGCCGTCCGGCCGTAACGCTCGACCATCGAGGTCGGTCTCCAAGCCGCCAAGGGTCTTGCGCGTCAGCACATGCAGCCGGATAGCGATCAACGGACCACCAGAACCAGCCCGGCCGGCGCCAGGATCCTTCGGATCGAGCAGCTCGTGAGGGGTCACAACGCGCATCAGCCGGTCACCGACGAACCGGCGCGCCGCCGCCGTGGCCACAACCTGGGGATCCTTACCGAGCCCGCTGCGTACCTGGAGATCGCGCGCCTCGATCAGCTGCTGCAACGATTCGCCGTCAACCAAATGCTCGCCGACCAGCTGATTCATCTGAGCTGCGAGCTCCAGTACGGATCCCGCCGCGAGAAAATCGACACCCCGCTCCTGGAATGCCCGTACCTCCGGCGTCGGACCGGGTCGTACGCGGCCAGCCAGCAGCCGCAGATTCTTCCCAGTCAGATCGCCATTCTGCTCTGATCCGGATAGGGCGATCTCTGTTGACAGTGTCGCCTGATCAAGCACGAACCACGAGTAGTCATAGCCCGTGTCGATCACATGGCGTAGCGCACCGAGCGCGTCGAAGCCCGGAAACAGTGGTGCCGGAAAACGCTGCCCTCGGGCATCAAGCCACAACGCTGAAGGACCGGCCAGGATCCGGATGCCGTGATGGCTCCAGATCGGGGAGTGGTTCGCGATCCCCTCGGGATAGTGCCACATCCGATCGGGGTTGATCACTCGACCGCCCGCGGCTTCGGTGACCTTCAGCATCGACCCGTCGACGTGATCCGGCACCCCAACGATCATGCGTTGCGGCGCCGGGCCCCACTCTGCAGGCCAGTTCTGCCTGATCATGTCCAAGTTGCCGCCGATCCCGCCACTGGCCACAACAACCGCCTGCGCAGAGAAGGCGAACTCACCGACCGCGGTTCGCGATGTCTGGACGCCACGCGGCACGTCGGTCGGCGCCAGAATCTGCCCCGACACGCGTGCGCCGGAATCGTCGACCTCCAGCGATGTGACCTGGTGCGCTGACCGGATCCGCACGCGTCGTGAGTTCAGCACGCTCTTGGCGAAGGGCTCGACCACCGCAGGTCCGGTGCCCCACGTGATATGGAAGCGCGGAACCGAGTTGCCGTGGCCGGGAGTGGGGTAGCCGCCACGTTCGGCCCATTGGATAAGCGGGAACCAGCGCATGCCCAGGCCGTGTAGCCAGCTGCGCTGCTCACCGGCGGCGAAGTGCACGTATGCCTCAGCCCAGCGCCGCGGCCAGTAGTCCTCCGCGCGATCGAAGGCGGCGCTGCCCAGCCAGTCAGCTAGCGCGAGCTCCTCCGAGTCACGGATACGCAGCCGACGCTGCTCGGGCGAGTTCACCATGAACAGTCCGCCGAGCGACCAGTGCGCCTGACCTCCGACCGAGCCGAGCGGCTCGGTGTCCAGCACGATCACCGATCGATCCGCGGCGGCCAGCTCGTGTGCGGCGACGAGGCCCGACAGCCCGGCTCCGACGACGATGACGTCACTGTCCATAGCCCGAATGCTGCCACTGTGCGCTTCTTGTGTTCGCTCGCGCGCTACCGACGCTCCCAAATATGGCCCTCCCACTAATCTGGGCGCCATGAGCGTGCAAGCAGTCTCATCCGCTGAGTTGGACCAGCTTCGGGCGCTGCTGACGGCGACAGGCCCGGCCATGGAGCTCCGCTCACCAGTTACCGGAGAAGTGATGGGTGCGCTCCCGACTTCCACCTCGGCCGATGTCGAAGTCGGAGCACAGCTGGCCCGCCGCGCACAGGCTGACTGGGCGGCTCGACCAATCGAGGAACGGGCCCAGCTGCTACTGGACTTTCATGATCATCTTCTGGATCGGCGCGATCACTTCATCGATCTCCTCCAATCCGTCGGCAAGGCGAGATTGAGTGCCGCCGAAGAGGTACTGCATGTTGCGCTGACGGCGCGCTATTACGGTCGCACCGCGCGTCGCTATCTGCGCTCTGAGCGCGGGGAGGGCCTCTTTCCTCTGCTGACTCGAGTCGACCGCAATTACGTGCCGAAAGGTGTCGTCGGTGTCATCGGACCGTGGAACTATCCACTTACCATGACGATCTCCGACGGCCTTGCGGCGCTCGTCGCTGGCAATGCGATCATGCTCAAGCCCGATCACCAGACCCCGCTGGTCGCACTGGCAGCGGTGGAACTGCTGCGCTCGACCGGCCTGCCAGCGGATCTGTGGCAGGTCGTGCACGGTCACGGCGCCGTCGTGGGACATGAGTTGATCGACGTCAGCGACTTCGTGTGCTTCACCGGGTCGACCGCCACCGGACGCAAGGTCGCGGCTCAATGTGCCAACCGCCTGATCGGCTGTTCACTGGAGCTAGGCGGCAAGAACCCGATGGTGATCTTGGACGACGCAGATGTCGACGCAACAGCGGAGGGTGCGGTCCGAGCCTGTTTCTCCAACGCCGGCCAGCTCTGTGTATCGACCGAACGGATCTACGTCGCGGACGCGGTTTTCCAGCCGTTCGTCCGAGCCTTCGTCGCGCGTACGGAGGCAATCCGGCTCGGCAACGCCCAGGACTTCGAGCACGACATGGGCAGCTTGATCAATCACAGCCAGTTGACGCGGGTGAGTGCCCATGTCGAGGACGCCAGGGCGAAGGGTGCCACGGTTCTGACGGGTGGCCGGCGGCGCGAAGATCTCGGGGATTTGTTCTACGAGCCGACCATCCTGACCGATGTCACGCGGGAGATGGACTGCTACGCCGAGGAGACCTTCGGTCCTGTCGTCAGCGTCTATCCCGTAGCCACCGAGGAGGACGCGGTGGCAAGAGCCAACGACTCCGACTATGGTCTCAACGCGAGTGTGTGGACCGCCGACCATGATCGCGGACGCCGCGTGGCAAGCAAGATCAAATGTGGCACCGTGAACGTCAACGAGGGCTTTGCCGCCACCTTCGGCAGCATCGACGCGCCGATGGGCGGGATGAAGAACTCCGGTCTCGGACGACGCCAAGGGCAGGACGGTATCCGACGGTTTGTCGACGTTCAGTCGGTGGCTACCCAAAGCGGAGTCCCTATCGCTCCTAGCCATGGCCTCGATGGAAAGGCTTTCACCTCAGTAATGACCGGCGCACTGCGAGTGATGAAGAAGACCGGCAGAGCGTAGGGCCGTTATGGGCAGCCGACACCCACCGGCGTCGATATTGACATTGACATCCCGCTGACACGACAAGAACTGGCCAGCCTGATCCTTGGCCGGCCAACGCCGATACTTGACGCCGACGCCATAGAATCGTCGCTTCCGGACCTGGGCGGGGGAGAGAGCGCGAGATGAGGCAGCGAGACCACGACTTGGTATTGGTGGTCGACTTTGGAGCCCAATACGCGCAGCTGATCGCCCGTCGCGTACGTGAGGCCAAGGTCTACTCCGAGATCGTGCCGCACACGGCCACTGCGGCGGAGATTCTGGCCCGGCAGCCCAAGGCGATCATCCTCTCCGGTGGTCCCTCTTCGGTGTACGAGCCGGGCGCCCCTCGACTCGACGGGGCACTGGTTGACAGCGGCACGCCGGTGCTGGGCATCTGTTACGGCTTCCAGGCCATGGCTCAGGTCCTCGGTGGCTCGGTCGCTCATACCGGAATGCGCGAGTACGGCCGCACCACGGTGAGCGTCACCGATTCCGGGGTTCTGCTCGCGGGCCTGCCCGCGATGGTGAGCGCATGGATGTCCCACGGTGACGAGGTGATCGTCGCCCCGCACGGCTTCGCGGTGACCGCAACATCCGCTCGTGCCACGGTCGCCGCCTTCGAGGACCCCGATCGTCGGATGGCCGGCCTCCAGTGGCACCCGGAAGTAATGCACACCGAACGCGGCCAGCAGGTGCTGGAGAATTTCTTGTTCAACATCGCTGGTTGCACGGCCGATTGGACGGCGGCGAACATCGTTGATGAGTCCGTTCTCGCCATTCAGCAGCAGGTGGGCGGCAAGCACATCGTCTGCGGGCTCTCCGGGGGAGTCGACTCTGCTGTTGCGGCAGCGTTGGTGCAGCG
Organism: uncultured Actinomycetota bacterium; assembly: GCA_963808905.1. Lineage (GTDB taxonomy): Bacteria > Actinomycetota > Actinomycetes > Propionibacteriales > Propionibacteriaceae > Microlunatus. Next base: position 138,536 of record CAWEHO010000028.1, on the reverse strand, counting down.
CGCCGTCGGCAGCCAACTGACCTGCGTCTTCGTCGATCATGGCCTGCTTCGCAAGGGTGAGGCAGAGCAGGTGGAGCGTGACTATGTGACTGCGACCGGCGTCGATCTCAAGGTGGTCGACGCGTCGGAGCAGTTCCTGTCAGCGCTGTCCGGAGTGACTGATCCGGAGCAGAAGCGCAAGATCATTGGCCGGGAATTCATTCGGACCTTCGAGGCGGCGGCCCGTGAGGTAGTTGGCGAGGCCGGGGAGGTGGAGTTCTTGGTCCAAGGCACGCTCTATCCCGACGTCGTCGAGTCCGGTGGGGGTCAGGGTGCGGCCAATATCAAGAGTCATCACAACGTCGGCGGGCTACCTGAGGATCTGCAGTTCCAACTGATTGAGCCGCTGCGAACGCTCTTCAAGGATGAGGTACGGGCAGTGGGTGCCCAGCTTGGCCTGCCGCCCGGAATCGTCTGGCGGCATCCCTTCCCGGGGCCGGGACTGGCTATCAGAATCATCGGCGAGGTCACCAGGGAGCGGCTCGCGGTGCTGCGGGAGGCTGATGCGATCGCCCGAGCCGAGCTGACGGCTGCCGGGCTGGATCGGGACATCTGGCAGTTCCCGGTGGTGTTGCTGGCTGACATCCGATCGGTCGGCGTACAAGGTGACGGTCGCACCTACGGGCACCCCATCGTGCTCCGACCGGTAACCAGTGAAGACGCCATGACCGCGGACTGGGGGCGGCTCCCGTACGAGGTGCTGGAAAAGATCAGTACCCGAATCACCAATGAGGTGGATGAGGTGAATCGGGTTGTGCTCGACATCACCAGCAAGCCGCCGGCCACCATTGAATGGGAGTAGTCCTGAAGGTGCGGATCGAGGCTCGTGATCGGGCGGACATCCAAACCTCGGCCGCGCTCATGTCCCTCAACTCACGGTCAGGGTCGAGGTTCGTCGAGATGCCGATCGATTCGGCGATTCAGAGCCCCAGGCTGGCCTCGGCAGCCCGGGCGAGATCGCCGTACTGGGCCTCATGTTCTGGTGGAACCTGTATCCACGCCTTCATCGGCCGACCGGCCATCGGCTCGAAGAGATGCGCACCCTTCAGACTCAGGGCACGGGCGTGATCCTCACCTTCCAGCTTGAAGATCATGTCGTCGCCGTACAATCCGCAGAAGGCCTTGCCGCCGCGCCGCTTGATCCCTGGCATGCCGAACATGGACGCTCTGACCACATCACGTTCGCGCGTCAACTCATCCAGTAGGGCGCTGAACCGGGCCATCCCTGCCTCGGTCGGTTTGGACATCTGGGGCGCTTGGCTCATACCCGGAGCGTATTCCCGGGCCAGTTGCCCCTGGTGCGTTTCCCGTCACAGCCGCGCCAACGCCGCAAGTTGGACCCCTGCTACGCCGTTCTGGAAATGAGCGCGACGTCATCCAGGCGCACCTAGACTGAGGGGCGAAAGGATCGTTGCGAGCGATTCGCGCCGCAACAGGCTCCGTCGCGAAAACAGCGAAACACCGCAAACAAGAGGGATTTGACCGTGTCCGAGATCACCAGCCCCACCTCACCAACCGGCCTCACCGGCACCGCCCGCGTCAAGCGTGGCATGGCCGAGATGCTCAAAGGCGGAGTGATCATGGACGTCGTCACGCCAGAGCAGGCCAAGATCGCCGAAGACGCCGGTGCCGTGGCCGTCATGGCCCTGGAACGGGTTCCCGCAGATATCAGGGCACAGGGTGGCGTTGCGCGGATGAGCGACCCGGACATGATCGAGGGCATCATCGCGGCGGTTTCTATTCCCGTTATGGCCAAGGCCCGGATCGGGCATTTCGTCGAGGCTCAGGTTCTTCAGTCGCTGGGCGTTGACTACATCGATGAATCCGAGGTACTGACGCCGGCCGACTATGCCAACCACATCGACAAATGGCGGTTCACCGTCCCGTTCGTGTGCGGAGCCACCAATCTCGGCGAGGCTCTGCGCCGGATCGCTGAGGGAGCGGCCATGATCCGCTCCAAGGGCGAGGCCGGGACCGGTGATGTTTCCAACGCCGTCACCCACATGCGCCAGATTCGTGCCGAGATAGCACGCCTCACCACGATGGCAGCCGATGAGCTGTACGTGGCTGCCAAAGAGCTGCAGTCGCCGTACGAGCTTGTCGCCGACATCGCGCAACTGGGCAAACTTCCCGTCGTGCTGTTTACCGCCGGCGGAATCGCAACTCCAGCCGACGCTGCGATGATGATGCAGCTTGGGGCTGAAGGTGTCTTCGTTGGCTCGGGAATCTTCAAGTCTGGCAACCCCGCCGAGCGGGCAGCGGCCATCGTCAAAGCGACAACCTTCTACGACGATCCGGACGTGATCGCGAAGGTCTCCGGCGGACTTGGCGTGGCCATGGTCGGAATCAATGTTGATGAGATTCCGCAGCCACATCGTCTTGCCCAACGCGGCTGGTGAGCCGTCCACCCGTTGTCGGCGTCCTCGCGCTGCAAGGTGACGTACGTGAGCATCTTCGCGCGCTAACCGCGGCTGGCGCGGATGTCCGACCTGTACGCCGCCCCGCCGAGCTCGCTGGACTGAGCGGCATCGTGTTGCCCGGCGGCGAGTCCACCACCATCGACAAGCTGTCGCGGATCTTCGGGCTGCGTGAGCCGCTGATCGCCGCGCTGCGAGCAGGACTGCCGGCGTACGGCTCCTGCGCCGGAATGATCTTGCTCGCCAAGAACGTTCTTGACGGCACCGATGATCAACAAACCTTGGGCGCGCTGGATATCACCGTGCGACGCAATGCCTTCGGCAGACAGGTCGAGTCCTTCGAGACCGATGTTGATCTTGAGGGCATCGAAGGCGGTCCGGTGCATGCGGTGTTCATCCGCGCACCATGGGTGGAAAGCATCGATGACGGTGTGGAGATCCTCGGCGCCGTGGTACCGCCCGGCTTGGACGAGGCGAAGATCATCGCCGTGCGGCATGAGAACGTGATGGCGACATCGTTCCATCCCGAGGTCACCGACGATCTGCGAATCCATCGCTACTTCGTCGATCTGGTACGCGCCGCCCGACAAAAACCTTGGGAGCCGGCAGGCGAGCTTCGATTACGCCTCTAGGGTGTGGCTGCAAACGGGTCCCAATCCCCCGGACTGGCAGATCGTCCCAGTTACTGGCGTTCTCGCCGGGCGCGGCTACGGTGTCGCTGGACTGGCCCGCTCGATCCATCCGTAGCAGCTCCCGACCGTTGGCCTCGGCTCAGGTGCGGTCGGTTTGCTGACCGCCCTCAGAAGGCGGGGCGGATTCGGCTTCGGGCGCGCTCTCAGCTGGGGCGCTCTCGGCTGGTGCGCCCTCGGTGTCGGCGGGACGCTCCTCTGGCCCCTCAGGCTCAGGTGCCGATTCAGTGGCGTCTTCCTCGTGAGCGTGTGGTACGACCGGCGCCTCCGGCTCGGATGGACCAACCGGCTGTGACTCCGACACAGCAGCCTCCTGCTGCGGAGCAACGGGCTCCGGAGCGGGCTGGCGCTGTTCCCAGGGCGCGCCCTCGCTGCCCCAGACGGAGTCATCGGCCGAAACCGGACCGGCTGCTGACGACTGAGGCTGCGCGGGCCCGGAACTTGACGACGAAGTATAGGGCGCGTACGCCGGAGGAGTTGTCTGCTGTGGTGTCGGCGAGTAGCCGCCCGCTTGGGCTTGCGGACCGCCAACTGGCGGATAGTTCGGCGGGTTCGGCTGCGATCCCTCCTCAGGCATCACGAAGAGCGCGACGATGTAGAGGATGACTGGAACACCGGTGAACAGTGAGATCACGACGGTGAGCACCCGCACCAGCGTGGGATCCATGTTGAGGTAGTTGGCGACTCCGGCACAGACGCCACCCACGATTCGGTTGGACTTGCTCCGCTCAAGCTTTTTGGGCGGCTGCGGCGGATAGGGGCTGCTCATGACACACCTTTCGATGGGATGGGCTACTGACGATTTCGGGAAAGGACCAGGCCGAGAACACCGACTGCGACCAGACCCATGGGAGCCACGATCCTGATCACCTGCCAGTTGAGAGGTCCGACAAAAGTTAGCCACAGCGATCCGAGTGCCACACAGCAGAGCAGGAGGCCAAAGATCAAGGCGACGACATCGTAGGTTTTCCTCATCGTTGCACCTCGATGTTGCCGGCGTCTACGGACAGATCGAGCGTCAACGTGTGCTGTCGAGGCTGGGTTGGCCGCTGATCCGGGATCTGACCGCTGAGGTCGGAGCCTGCCTGCACATCTACGCCGTACGCGCGAACTTCTCCAATATCGGCTGTGTAGTTGATCAGAACGTTGGCGTCTTTCGGCACTGTGATCTCTAGACGGCCAAGATCAACATGCGCTGTGTATGTCGCATCGCTCGTCATCGCAAGCCGGCTGAGATCAACTGAAAGTTCGCCGAAGTCCTCGGAATCACCCGCGGCTGGCAGGTCCGCCACATTGGTGTATGCGTAGTTTGAGGCAGTCGCAACGGGCACGCGAAGCGCAGGTCCGGCAGCAGTGATGATCACGACGGCCATCGCAAGCAAGATCCCGAGCGGCAGCAGACCGCGCGCCATGCCGAGCCAGGTCGCGGCCACGAGTGTCAAGCCGATGACCAGTAGCGCGGCGGCCAGGTAACCGGCCAGCGGGATCGCGACGCCGAGCGCCTGAGCTACGCCGAGCCCCGACAGCGTCAAACCGAGCACAATCAGCGAGATCAGACGAAGGCGCTTGGCCGAGCGCATGTCCGACATCTTGACTGGTACGGACGCAGCTGGCTCGACGTAGAGGCCAACCGGATCGGGTTCAGCCAAGAAGGCGCTGTGTTCTGCGGCGGGTGGATCTGATGACGGATGCGGCAGGCTTGCCGATGCTGATGGTGGCTGGTGCGAGGGGCCTGCTGGTGGAGGACTTGGCCAGGTCTCTGCCGGGGTAGCAGCAGCGTGATCGGCAGCGGCAACTTGGCGAGTATGTTCCTCGATCCGCCGTTGCCATGCCACTGCTGCCTCGGTGAACGGCGTCGGCGGCCCGGCATATCTGATGAACTGCGGCTGCGCCGGCACTTCGAGCCGGGACCTGGTATCGGCTGTCGAGATCTGCGCTGTCGAAGATCGTTTGTCATGGCGGCCCTTGTAGAAGCCGAAGTACCAAATGACAGCGATGACGATTGCGGGCCCGATGCTGAATGGGCTGAGCCAGCCGAAGATCGCGAACATCGCAAGGCTGGCGATGACAACGAGAGTGATCCACAGTTCCTTCGGCCAGCGCCGGACGGACTCGCCGAACAAATCATCCACCAGCGCTCTGTCGCGACCCTCGACAGGGATCAGCAGCCACCCTGCGAGATAGAGCACAAGCCCAATTCCGCCGCTCAGCGCGAGCAAGACCCATCCAACTCGCACCAGCAATGGATCGACCCCCCAGTGCTTTGCCACGCCGCCGCAAAGACCTGTGAGCTTGGCATCAGTCGCACTGCGTCGGATCGTCCAGATCGAGCTCATACGCTCCATCCTGCCCAGCGGGCTACCCTCGAACTATCAGGGACGACCCCCAATGCTCCCGGCTGTCGGCGCGCGATGGAACCGATCTCGTCGCCGCGACGTCCAAGTTCTTTCGGCTAAGGGAGAAGTGGGGGACGACCCTGCTGGTCGTACGCAACGATGCGTGTGAGGGTTAGGAGATCATGACCGCCACGGACTCGAGTCATCTCGAGCCTGACATTCACGAGCCCGAGACTGGGCCATCGCAGCAGGTTGACGAAGCCAGCGAGGCTGCGGAATCGTCCGTCGGCGCTGACCTACCGCAGGCAACGACCGCGGCACTGCCGGAATCGGCGGCCGTTGCTGACTCCACCCAAGCCGACTCCGATGGACGGCCGCGAGCCACGCGAGTGGCTGAGGGTGCATGGCTAGGCGGAGTCTGCACGGGACTGGCCCGGCATCTCGGATGGCCGTTGATGGCGGTGCGCATCGCCTTTGTCGCATTGGCGACTTTTCAATTCATCGGAGTGATCGCGTACGGCGCGCTGTGGCTCTTGTTGCCGCCGGAGTCGACCGTCAAGGCACCTGGTCTGGAGTCTGCCAGCCGAGCAGGCATGCGGGACCAAAGCAAGCCGAAGCGGCGGATTGACTGGGGGATGCTGCTGGCACTGGTAGCCCTTGGTGTCGGGCTGCTGTGGATCATGCAAAACACCGGGCTCGGTATCAGCTCGCAGCTCTTCTGGCCGGTGGCGTTCGCCTGCGCCGGAGCCGCGCTGGTCTGGCGACAGGCCGACTCCACACAGCAGAAACGCTGGCGCGACGAGGCCGGCGGCAAGGCGTGGCTGGCTCCATTCGTGGCCCGCGGTGGCTGGCCGTCGATGGTACGCGTCATCGTCGGCCTAGGTCTGGTGGGCGCGGCATTCGGCATTGTGCTCGCTCAGCGAGGCCAGATCTCGCAGTTGCCCGACGTCATGGCCATGACGATGCTGGCGTTGGCCGGCTTGGCGATCGTCTTGGCACCGTGGCTACATCGTTCTCGTACGGCCCTCAACCAGGCCCGAGCAGAGCGAGTCCGGGCAGACGCCCGCGCCGATATGGCCGCCCACCTCCATGACTCGGTGCTGCAAACGCTCGCCATGATCCAGCGCCAAGCGGACGATCCCAAAGCCGTGCAGCAGCTGGCTCGTCGCCAGGAGCGAGAGCTGCGCAACTGGCTGTACGGCGACGAGCTACCCGAAGCGACCCTCAAGGCGGGACTGACGGCCGTCGCGGCTGAGGTTGAAGATGAGCGAGGCGTCCCGGTCGAGCTGGTGACCGTTGGCGACTGCGACAGCTCAGATGCCATCCAAGCCCTGGTACGCGCCGCGCGCGAAGCCATGGTCAATGCAGCGAAGCATTCTGGGGCCGACAAGATCGACGTCTACGCCGAGGTCGATGAGGACTCCGTCGAGGTGTTCGTCCGTGACCGCGGGACAGGCTTCGATGTTGATGCTGTCGCCGAGGACCGTATGGGTGTCAAAGGCAGCATCATCGATCGCATGGCACGACACGGTGGCTCCGCCACCCTTCGTTCAGCACCGGAAGACGGCACGGAAGTGCGACTGGAGATCAAGAGATGACTGAAACCACGAAGCAGCCGACCTCGCAGAATGCCGCCGAGCGCCGGCCGTACAGCGTTGTCATCGTTGATGATCACGCCATGTTCCGTACCGGTGTGAAGGCCGAGATCGGCCGCTCGGTGGCCGTTGTCGGTGAGGCCGCCGACGCCGACCGGGCCATAGCGGTCATCCTGCAAACCCATCCGGACGTGGTGTTGTTGGACGTGCACCTGCCTGGCGGCGGTGGTGTCGAGGTCATCCGCAAGGTGCACGAAAAGAATCCAGAACAGAAATTCCTGGCGCTGTCGGTCTCCGACGCTGCCGAGGATGTGATCGGTGTGATCCGAGCAGGCGCCAGAGGATATGTCACGAAATCGATCAGCGGCAGCGAGCTGATCGACGCCATCCGTCGGGTCGCCGAGGGCGACGCGGTCTTTTCCCCCCGCTTGGCCGGGTTCGTCCTGGACGCATTCTCCGGATCCATAGATCTGGCGACGATCGACGAGGACCTGGACCGCCTGTCTCAACGCGAGCGGGAAGTGCTCCGGCTGATCGCGCGCGGTTACGCGTACAAGGAGGTGGCCAAAGAGCTGTTCATCTCGATCAAGACCGTCGAGACCCATGTGAGCAGTGTGCTGCGTAAGTTGCAGCTCTCGAACCGCCATCAATTGACCCGTTGGGCAACCGACAGACGGCTCGTCTAGCTATGTTGAACTGCTCCGCTCCGCTCCGCGCGGATCGCGCTCAGAACCCGCCTACTTCGTCGTCGCTCGCCGACTAAAGGCGTGTCGGCTCCCTTCTCCTCAGCACGGCGGCGCGCGATCCGACCTGCGGCTCGTTCCAACACCCGACCATTAGGGTCGGGCCATGCAGATCGCGCATCAGACCTTGGTGCTGCTTCACCTGATTGGCTTCGCCGCCCTGCTCGGCGGCGTGCTCGTGCAACTCAGGTCGAAGGAACCTGAGGTCAATGCGTCGATGCTGAACGGGTCATTCGCTCTCCTCATCACTGGCCTTGTCCTGGTCACCCTGGACGAGATCGGACCTGAGCCGGTGAACCACATCAAGATCGCGCTCACGCTCGTCATTACGGTCGTGATCGTCGTGCTGGTCGCCAAGAATCGCAAGTTCGCCTCGATACCCCGCGGCCTCTGGGGACTGATTGGCGCCCTCACGGTAGCGAACGCCGCGGTTGCTGTGCTATGGCAGTAAGGTCGATCGTGAGGTGAGGTCGTGACCGAAAATTACCGTGCCATGAAGGGTCTGCGCAGATGAGGCTTTCGGCTCGAGTTGACTACGCGCTGCGGGCGTTGTCGGAGCTCGCCGCGGCCGACGCACCGCGTACGGTGGAGCAGCTCTCCGAAGCTCAACATCTTCCCAACAAGTACCTCGAGAGCATTCTTGGTGAGCTGCGACGCACCGGTTTGCTGCGAAGCCAGCGCGGCCCCGACGGCGGCTACCGACTGGCGCGGCCCGCTGATGCGATCAGCATCGCGGATGTGATTCGCGCGCTCGATGGCGAACTCGCCAACGTACGCGGTAGTCGGCCGGAGAACCTGGCCTACGTCGGCTCGGCAGCAGCCCTCCAGGAAGTCTGGATCGCGTTGCGAGCCTCGGAGCGGGCGATTCTGGAGAGCGTCACGCTTGCCAATGTCGTTACGGGTGAAATGCCCAAGCCTGTTGCTGCGCTGGTGGCAAACCCGTCCGCGTGGAGTTGATCGCCCGACTCTCCGGCTGCCTGTCCGGGCTCTGAGACGCTGCCTCAACCGCAGCCGTCGTGACCGGTAGGGTTCTCGCTAATCCCTAGGGACTCTGTAGTAAAAGTCATCAACGGGGCGTGAGCGTCGGTTATCGCGCGCCAGCCTCAGCGAGCGGAGCGAGCAATGGATGCAGGAGGGAGCAGATGCGCTTTCGTCGGCGAGTGAGCACGAAGTAGGCGGATTCCGAGCGCGACGCGCGAACGCCCCAACCAAAAGGACTCACAGTGAGAAAACTCATCGTTCTCGCAACGGTCGGCTTCGTTGCCCAGTTGGTCGACGGCAGCCTCGGCATGGGCTACGGCGCGACGTCCTCCAGCCTTCTTGTACTGGCGGGCCTGACCCCTGTTGCAGCATCAGCGTCGGTGCACTTCAGCGAGCTCGGGACAAATATCGCCTCTGGGCTGTCGCACTGGCGACTGAGGAATGTGGACTGGCCGGTAGTCGCCAGGATCGCCGGACCTGGTGCCGTGGGCGCGTTCCTTGGTGCAACGGTTCTCTCTGCACTGTCTACCGACTGGGCGAAGCCGATCATGTCAGTGATCTTGGCGTTGCTGGGTCTCTACATCATCGTCCGGTTTGTCATCGGTATCCGGCCACAACTGAAGAATCGACTCACCCTCAGGTTCCTGGCTCCGCTGGGTCTGTTCGCCGGCTTCGTCGATGCCACTGGCGGGGGCGGTTGGGGTCCGGTCGCAACGCCGGCATTGCTCAGCGGCGGGCGGCTGGAGCCCCGCAAGGTCATTGGGTCTGTTGACACCTCCGAATTTGCCGTCAGTGCCGCCGCCAGCCTGGGCTTTCTGATCGGTATCGGCGTCTCGGGGATTTACTGGGCGTACGCGATCGCCCTGCTGGTAGGCGGATTGGTCGCCGCTCCGCTCGCCGCCTTGCTGGTCAGGTTTGCGCCGGCACACTTGCTGGGTGTGGCCGTCGGCGGCTTGATCCTGTTGACCAATGTGCGCGTTCTCTTTGGCACCTTTGACGTGCCTGACTCGGCCCGTATCCCGATTTATCTTGCGATCGTGCTGATCACGGTTGCGAGTCTCTACGTCGCCGCCCTGCGCGCAAGGCGACGGGCAGCCTCAGCGAGCGCTGAGGTGGCTCTCGAATCGGTCAACGCCTGATCTGGTTCTCCCTTTACAGCAACCTTGGTCTACGTAGGTTTTGGCGAGACAGATGGGAGCTCGGCCCGACGGGCCGAGGGGCGCTGAGGGCAAGAGAGCTCTATAGGAGCGGACGCAACGGGGTCAGTACGGTCTCGGAGAACTTCACCATGGCATGCCGGCGCTGCCAGTCGTCCATCGTGAGCTCTACGGTATTGGTCGAGTCGATGTCGAAGATCTCCTCCATTTGCTTGGCCACGTCGCTGTTGAAAACCTCCATGTTGATCTCGTAGTTGCCGAGCAGACTCAGTCGATCGATGTTCGCTGTGCCGATCGTCGACCACTGGCCGTCGATCGTGGCTGTCTTTGCATGCACCATGGCGCCCTGATACAGCAGTAGGCGTATGCCGTTGCGGAGGAGGTGGCTGTAGAAGCCGCGCGACAACCAGTCAGCAACGATGTGGTTGGACTCCGCCGGAATGATGATCCGCACGTCCACGCCTCGGCGTGCAGCTCGGATGAGCCCGGATAGGACGTCTGTGTCGGGGATGAAGTAGGCGTGGGTCAGGTAGATGTGGTGCGACGCGCGGTCGATGGCATCCAGGTACATGCCTCGGATCGGATAGACCATGTTGCGCGGCATGTTGCGATGAATCCGAATGTCTGGTTGCCAGGTCGGGCTGCCGAAGTCGGGGAGTGCGGCTTGATGACGCCCCGTCCAGAGATTCCAGAAGTCGATGAAAGCGTTCTGTACGTCCCACACGATGTCGCCGGTAAGCCGGGCGTGGGTGTCACGCCAGTCCGTCGCGTAGAGGCTTCCGATGTTGTAACCGCCGAGGAATGCCACCAGGTCATCGACGACGAGTACCTTGCGATGGTCGCGGCCGGTATTGCGCGGGAACCGGAAGCCGGACGCGATCAGCGGATGCCGGCGTACGGCGATGTTCTTTGGGAAGACGAAGAAGGAGCGAGGAACGACGAGGTTGGCGAACTCGTCGAAGACGACGTACACCTTGACTCCGCGATTGGCAGCATCGATCAGCGCGTCTTTGAACGCTTTACCGGTGGCGTCGGCCTTCCAAATGAAGCTCTCAAAAAAGATTCGCGACTTGGCTTGGCTAATCGCGTTCAGCATGTCGCGATAGAGGTCTTCACCGTATGTGTAGACGGTGACCTCTGAAGTGCTGGCGGTCACCGATCGGGGCGGGAGTCGCGGGAAGGTAGCGGGTCTGCGGAGCTTCTTACGCCGATAATCGACGATGACCAGGCCAAGCAGGGTAGCTCCCTGGACTGCGAGCACCGCTTGCACGATGCGCTTGAGCAGCGTCCCGAGCGAGATCGTCGGCAGGGCCATAGCCACCAATTTACGCGTGAATCGAGGAGATGTGGCGAGTCCCGTCGTGACGTGCCGTCAGCTTGATGTGATGTGCCCTGGGCCCGTCGCAGGGCACCTGCATGGCTTCCACAGGCGCAGCCCAGATGTCCCAGCACCCCACTAAGGTGGGCTGGGTCATGACGAGTACGACGCAAGCCGAGCCGACCAGCCCTCAGACCGCCCCTGATACTGCCCCACATACGGCCCGTGATGGAGCCCCCCGTCCCGCACTGACGACAGAACTGCTCCTTGACGGACTGAACCCTCCGCAGCGGGAGGCGGTGCTGCACGAGGGCGGTCCAGTGCTCGTCGTTGCCGGAGCAGGTTCGGGCAAAACCCGAGTGTTGACGCGCCGCATCTGCTATCTGGTGAGCCAACGCCGAGTGCACCCGGGCTCGATTCTTGCGATCACCTTCACCAACAAGGCCGCCGCCGAGATGCGCGGTCGGGTCATGGATCTGGTTGGAAATCGCGCCAAGCTGATGTGGGTCTCGACCTTCCACTCCGCCTGCGTTCGTATCCTGCGATCGGAGATCGGCCGGTTCAATATCTCTCGCACGTTCTCGATCTACGACGATGCCGATTCCAAGCGCCTGATGCAGCTGGTGGCTCATGATCTTGATCTTGATCCGAAGCGGTTCCCGGTGCGGGCGATCATGAACTGGGTCTCTCATTGCAAGAATGAGCTCGTCGATCATGAGTCGGCGGTATCCCGGGCGCGCTCGCCGCTGGAGGAAAGCTATGCCCAGGCGTATCGGGAATACCAGCGGCGACTGATCAGGGCCAATGCGCTGGATTTCGATGATCTGATCATGACGACAGTGCATCTGCTGCAAGCCTTTCCCGACTTGCGCGAACAATATCGGCGACGCTTCCGGCATGTGCTGGTCGATGAGTACCAAGACACCGACCACGCGCAATACGTCTTGATCCGGGAACTCTGCGCGCACGATCCGCAACCTGATCCGAATATCGTTGCCGTCGACCCGCCGGAGCTCATGGTGGTGGGCGATTCCGATCAGTCGATCTACGCCTTCCGCGGAGCGACGATCCGCAACATCAACGACTTCGAGTCCGATTTCCCTGGCGCGAAGGTGATCTTGCTCGAACAGAACTATCGATCGACCCAGATCATCTTGAATGCTGCCAATGCTGTCATCACGCGCAACGAAAACCGCAAACCGAAGAATCTGTGGTCCGACGCCGGAGACGGTGAGCAGCTGGTTGGTTACGTCGCCGACACCGAGCATGATGAGGCCCAGTTCGTCGTCGCCGAGATCAGACGTCTCAATGAGGACGGCGGGCATCGTTACGGGGATGCGGCGGTGTTCTATCGAACCAATGCCCAATCCCGTGCCTTCGAGGAAGCATTCATTCGCGCTGGCATGCCGTACAAGGTGGTCGGCGGTGTCCGCTTCTACGAGCGCCGTGAGGTGCGAGATGCCATCGCGTACCTGCGGGCCATCGCCAATCGGACCGATGACGTTTCGCTGCGCCGCATATTGAACGTTCCCAAGCGTGGGATCGGCGACCGGGCCGAGTCCGCGGTGGCCGACCTGGCAGCGCGGGAGGGCATTAGCTTCGGCGATGCACTTCGCCGCGTGGACGAGATTCGAGGTCTGGCTTCCCGCTCAGCAAATCAGCTGAAGGCGTTCGCAAAGTTCCTTGACGACCACGAGGCCATGGTGGCCGGAGACATGCCGGCCGACGCCATCTTGACCAGCGTGCTTGACAAGTCGGGCTATCTCGCCGAGCTGCACGACTCGACCGACCCGCAGGATGAGACCCGGCTGGAGAACCTCAGGGAGCTGATCACGGTAGCCCGCGAATTCGTCAGCGGAGTCGCAACACTTACCGTGCCTGAGGACGAGTTGGACGACCTGGGGCTTTCGGAGGATCTCGATGCTCCGGCCGATCCAGAGGGGAACTTGGCCATGGCACTCGATCCTGAGGCAGACCTGGCCGCGGGGGCGGCACAACCTGATGCTTCGCTGGGCGCCTTTCTGGAACGTGTCGCGCTCGTAGCTGACTCCGACCAGATTCCGGAAGCTCCGGACCAGGTCGATGCCGGTGTCGTCACGCTGATGACTTTGCACACAGCCAAAGGTCTAGAGTTCGACACCGTCTTCCTGACGGGGTGCGAGGACGGCGTTTTCCCTCATCAGCGAGCGATCGCGGAGCGCACGGGCAACGAACTGGCGGAGGAACGGCGGCTCGCCTACGTCGGCATCACCCGCGCTCGCAAGCGCCTCTACATCTCCCGGGCGATCGCCAGGTCGGCGTGGGGGTCTCCGCAGCACAATCCACCAAGTCGGTTCCTCAACGAGGTTCCGAGCCAGCTGATCGACTGGCGGCGAACCGAGGCCTCCGTCACGAGCTGGCGCAATACGTCGGCGACTTCAGCCAACCAGGAATGGCGGAACAGCGTTGGGTACGGAGCGAGGCCGCGGGCCGTCCGCGAGGTTCCCACGCTGGCCGCTGGAGATCGGGTGCTGCACACCACGTTCGGCATGGGCACCGTCGTCGCCACCTCCGGCGATCAGGACAAGCCCATGGCCGACGTTGACTTCGGGTCGCTAGGCCTCAAGCGGCTGTCCGTGCGACATGCGCCGCTGGAAAAGCTATAACACCTACGAACCCGGATCGCGCGCCGCTGCTAGGGGAGGGAGGCACGCGCTTTGTCGCGAGCGACGAAGTGGCTACAAGCGCGACGCGCGGCGAGCGAGCGAGCGAGCAATCTTAATTGGCAGAACCCAGTTGAGCCAAGGCTCAACTGGGTTCTGCCAACTCGACCTCGGATGGGGGCTTAGGGTTTGAGGCCGTGCGCGTTCAGCCAGGGGACGGGGTTGACCGCGCTGTAGACGTCGCCGGGGGTGACGCCCGCCGGGTAGACCTCCAGGTGTACGTGCGGCCCGAAGGTCCGGCCCGTCAGCCCGATCGCGCCGACGAGCTGGCACGCCGACACGGTCTGACCGACGCTGACGGAGACCGTCGACATATGAGCCATCAAAGTGTGGGTGCCATCCGGGTATTTGATTGCGACGTAGTTGCCGGCCCACCCGCTGGCTGGGCCGATTCCGGCGTTGGTGACGACGCCCGATGCAGGAGCGTGTAGCGGCGTACCCACGGGGGAAGAAAAGTCCAAACCCGTGTGGTATCGGGCCCACGGGCCGACCTGTCCGAAATGAGCGGCGATGCTGTAGCCACTCGTGACTGGCAGGCAGCCTCGAGCGCTGGAGCCGTCTTGCGCTGAAGGGAGCTGGTTGGTCGGCGCACTTTTGCCGCGTGATAGCAGGACAGCCTGCTTGCGGGTCGCGGCCGAGACGTCCTCGAGAGCCTTGTACCGCGCTCGTGCCGACTTGCCGGTGGAAGCCTCGGAAACCTGCGAATCGATCTTGCTCAGCAGCTCCGCCCGCTGGTCAGCGAGACTCTTCACTTTCGCCGGGTCGAGCCGCGCACGTTCGCTTCCGCGGCTGGTTTGCTTCGCAAGGTCGGTCGTCGCGACCGTTGTCGTCAAGGTCGTGTGCTGAGCAGCACCTGTGAGGACCACAGAGCCGGCAACCCCGAGGCCCAGAAGCGACACCGCCACGGCTGCCACTCCGTGGCGCAGCCAGCTCTTCTGGTCTGTTCTGATGTTCTCCATCAAGGCGCGACGCGCACGCGTACGCTCCGACGACGAGCTTGGCACCCAAATCTCCTCGTACGACGACAGGTTCCCCGAGTCCTGCCTCTGCCGCAGTACAAGTTTGGGTGGATCGTCTGCTGCTGGAGGCCCGCGTTCTGTGACAAACGGTGGACGCTTCGGAAACAATAACGGATCTGTAACGGGGTGCAAGCGGATCTCGACAACTTCGGCCGTGTCTTTTTTCCAGCGCTGTGACGAATGTCTCTCCTCGCGGAAAGTGGAGCTGTCTGACCCAGCTGCGAGCGTCGGGAATCGCGCGCCCGCCGTGCTGAGGAGGAGCGAGCGGACACGCTTCATCGTCTGCGAGTGACGACGAAGTAGGCGGATCGAAAGCGCGCGATGCGCGAGCAGCTCCCAAAAAATCAGTGCGTGGTGACTCCGTTGGACGCGAGCCAGGGTTGCGGGTTGATGGCCTTGTAGACGTCGCCATACTTCACGCCGGCGGGGTAGAGCTCGAAGTGCAGGTGGGCTCCGAAGGCTCGGCCCGTCTCTCCGACGCGACCGATGACCTGCCCTGCGCTCACGCTTTGGCCGGCCCGCACCGCCATGGACGACATGTGTGAGTACATGGTGGTCATGCCATCGGCGTGCTTGATTGCCACATGGTTGCCGGCCCAATCACCGGAGTTGCCGGCATAGAGCACGACCCCTCCCTTGACGGCCCGAATCGGCGTGCCGTAGGCGGCGCGGAAGTCAAGCCCGGTGTGGTAGCGCGACCACGAGCCGTACTCGCCGAAGTGGGCGCCGATAACCGCGCCCGGCACCGGAGAGACGCCCCCTCCGCTGGATCCGCCGCTACCGCTGCCGGACCCGCCGTCATTGCCCCGGTTTCCTGGCTCTGACTTGGAGGAATCGACCCCAGAATTGTTCGGCTGGTTCTCCGCGGCCTGCCGCTTGTTCGCAGCCGCCACGCGAGCTGCCACTGCCCGGCGGAGATTTTCCGCCGCGATCTGTGCTGCCGCCTCGCGGCTCGCACGATCGACGTGCTTCAGTTCTTTTTGGCGAGCGTCGCGGCTGGCCGACTGGGCCGCTCGGCTGATCTCGTCCGCGGTTTTCGCCAACAACTCGTCTCGCTGGGCGGCTGCCTCCTCAACCAGCGCCGCGCGTATGGCTGCGCTTCTGGTCGGGCGATCGCTTGTGGCGGATTCCCTCATGCCGACTGCCGTGAGACCGGGGTCCTCGATGGCGGATTTCTTGTCGAGCTTTGCAGCCGGCGTCGTAGCGACCGTTCCAGATGTGTCAGGAACCGCGGACAAGTCACGCGTTGTCTGGACATCCGTAGTCAGGCCCACTGCCGCGGCAACGGCGAGGCCCAAAGCAGAAATGCCAAGCGCCGCGAATCCGTGCCAAAGCCAGACCTTGCCCTTAACCGGCTCAGGTCCAGCGCTGACGTCTGGATGGTCTTGGCGTTCGGTTTGCTGTTCCCCGGACAGCTCCCTCATTCCTCATCTGTCGGCGCCAGCACTCGATCGGGCACCTGACTCCCGATGTCGCATCCAGGAAGGGAGAAGGCTACCTGGATGGTGCGCCAACTGTTTGTCTGATCTAGTTCCGTTATTGACTGGACCCCCGAAGTAGGCCAGACCTGGGTGAAAGATAACAAGCATGTAACGGAAACTTCAACGCCTAGCCGGGCCGACGCAACTTATTGACAGGTCGAAGCGCTATGACGCGCTAGGAGTTCCATCAGGCTCAAGTTCACGCAATGCTTGAGCGATCATGAAGGGCCTTGAGCGATCGTGAAGGGCTTGAGCGATCGTGAAGGCGATCCGTCCGTTGTTCGGCATTGAGAGGTGGCCCACGCCGCGTACGTGGATGTTCTGCACACGCAGGTCAGGATGGTCAAGCCGGGCGTTGTGACCGGGTATCACGAGGTGGTCGATATCGCTGTAGAACGCGATGAAGCGGGTCTGGCACTCCGGCGCCGGCTCGGCCAGCTCCTGGATCACTGAGGAATTCGGGGTGAGTTGTCGGACCAGCGGCAGCAACGGTGCAGCCCATGCCAGCTGGGTGCCTTGATGAGGTGTGCCTAGCGTCACCAGGGTGTGCACGTGACGGTCGCCACCCAGGCATTGCACGTAGTAGCGGGCGATGAGTCCACCCAGGCTGTGGCCAATGACGTGGATTCGCTCGTAGCCCGTTCTCGTGGACAGCTGTGCAACGGCCTCCCCCAAACGTGCCGCAGCGTCCGCAATGTTGTGGGTCAGCAGGCCGTAGTCGTAGTTGGACAGCGTTTGGAAGCCGCGGCGGCGGAGTGCGCGTTCCATCACGGTGAAGATGGCGTGGTTGTCGACGATCCCGTGTACCAGCAAAATCGGCGTCTCGGCCGCCTCGATATCGTGGTGGAAAAGCCCGCGTTGTTCTGGGTTGAGGCCTCGGAGATCGTGACGGCCGCCGGCGATCCGAGTTGGTGATGAGAACAGTCCGAGCGGATACATCACCATGTGGGCTGTA
The DNA here is from genome assembly GCA_963808905.1 of uncultured Actinomycetota bacterium. GTDB lineage: Bacteria > Actinomycetota > Actinomycetes > Propionibacteriales > Propionibacteriaceae > Microlunatus. The sequence continues at coordinate 121,104 of CAWEHO010000028.1, read as the reverse complement.
GCCCAGGCGGCCTCGATCACCAGGCCAGATGCCACCCGCGGCCAGTCCAGTGTCAGGAGGCGTGGGAATCCCGCCGGCGATATGCCTCCATCGACACTGGTCCCCACGACCAAATATTACCCAGTAGTAGGTTTGGCGACGTGGAATCGGATGTGCCGTCGTCCCCACCTCCGCTGCGAATTGTCGTAGCCAAACCTGGCCTTGACGGCCACGATCGCGGAGCCAAGGTCGTCGCCCGCGCGCTTCGTGACGCGGGCATGGAGGTGATCTACACGGGCCTGCACCAGACCCCGGAGCAGATTGTCGCGACGGCAATAGCCGAGGATGCTGACGCCATCGGGCTGTCGGTTCTTTCCGGCGCGCATATGACGTTGTTCGCCAAAGTGAGGGAGCTGCTGCATGCGGCCGATGCGGACGACATCGTGCTTTTCGGCGGAGGCATCATTCCAGAGGCGGACCGCAAAGCATTGGCGGAGATGGGCGTTGCAGAGGTCTTCACCCCTGGCGCAACGATGACTGACATCGTTGCGTGGGTACGCGCGAACGTGGGGACCGGGCGCGCGGTTGATGCGGGCTGAGCTTGTTGAAGCCTGCGGATCCAGGCAACGTGCTCCCGTCCTTCGACAGGCTCAGGGCGGAATTGGTGTAGCTAGTCTGAAGAGATGGTCGCGCGGGCGCGCAGAGCCACCCTTCGCATAGTTGTCGCAGTTCTGGCGGCCGGCCTGCTGTGGCTCAGCGCGGAGATCGCCACCGGGCTGACGATTCGGGGGTGGATTGATCGACGTCAGGTGGTGCCTGCTCAGCGCCTGACGGTCGCGTTAGAGACTTTCCGCCCGTCTGAGCGCGCCGGCTTGTCCAACTCCGTCGACGTCGCTGAGCTTGCTCCAGGGCGGTCGGTGCGCAGTGATCCCGCCCGGTGTAAGCCACTCTCGTTATTGGCAGTGACGGGGGCCGTCGGAGGCGAGTCGTGGACTGGGGTCAACGGCTCACCAGCGCAGCCCGTAACGACGCTCACGGTGCGTTATCCCAATGCGGCGGGTGCCAGACAAGAGCTTCTGGACAAGCGCATCGCATTGCTGCGATGCGGCACAGTGCGCCTCACCTTCCCGCCGTTCGACAAGCCCGCAGAAGATTTCAGAGTCACGGGCCGGCTGTGGGCAGCGTTTCCCGCTGGTGATCGACTGCGGTACGTGCTCGTCGGTCATGGGAATCGGTACGACTTCTACGTCCGCCGCTACGCCAACACCCTGACGTGGACTTACGGCGACGACCGCAGCGCCGATCCGGTCCGGCGACAGATCGTCGATGATCTGATCGGCCGGCTTGGAGAACTATCCCGGGAGTGACGGTTTCGGGAAGGGCGAGGCCGAGCATGGCGAGGGGCGCCAGTCGGAGCGATGTCCGGGCTGGCGCCCCTCAACAGCCTCTACTGGAACAGCTGGTTGACCTGGTTGTTGGCGTCGGTCAGCGATGTGACGGGGGCCTTGCCGGACATGACGTCGTCCATGGCCGGGTGCATGATGCCGTCGATCTGAGAGGCGTGGTCGGTGATCGGGAACAGGAACGTGGTCTTGTCCTTCACGTGGACGGTGAAGGCCGATGACGTCGACGCCCTTGGCCTTGAACGCGGCCTCGGCCTTGTCGGTCGCGGCTCGGGATGGCCGGGAAGACGACGGCCTTCTCGCCGACGATGTTCTGGCAGTCCGGCGAGCCGAGGAACTCGACCCACTTTGCTGCCGCCGGCTTGTTCTTCGAGCCGACCCAGATGGAGTCGGCCAGGCCGTTGTACATGCTGGCGCGCTTGCCGCTCGGGCCGACCGGGGTCGGCGCGACGCCGGTCTCGATGCCCTTGGCGCCGAACATGCTGCCGATCATCCAGGAGCCGTTGGTGATCATGGCGTACTTGCCGGCGGCGAAGATGTCGGACGAGCCCTGGCCGGTGACTGCGGCGACCGAGGGCATGTAGCCCTTCTCGATCAGCGATGCGAACCAGCTCGATGGTCTCCTGGAACTGCGGGTGGTCGTAGTTGTAGTGGGTGCCCCACGGGTTCTTGTCGGTGAATTGCCAGTTGTTGGAGCCGGTGTACATGCTCCACTGGGTCTGGCCGACGCCGCTGCCCGAGCCGCCGTCGAGGCCCAGGCCGTAGACCTTGACCTTGGTCTTGTCGAAGCCCGGCTCGTCGCCGCGCTTGCCGCTCTTGTCCACGGTCAGGTGGGCGATCGCCTTCTCGTAGGTGCCGCCGTCCTGGGGGTTCCAGGTGCAGGTTCTGCAGGTCGGCTTCCTTGACGCCCGCGTCGGCGATCAGCTTCTTGTTGTAGAAGATCGCGATGGTGTCGAAGTCCTTGGGCAGGCCGTAGCGCTTGCCGTCCTGGCCCTTCCACAGGTCGGCCAGGCCCTCCTGGTACTGGTCGACGTTGAAGCCGTCCTTGGTGAGCGTGTCGTCCAGCGGGACCAGCTGCTCCTGGCTGACGAACTCCGGGTACTTGGACAGGTGGTCGGTGAAGACGTCGGGCGCGTCGCCGGCGACGAAGCCGTTGGTGAGCTTGCTCCAGTAGTCGTCCCAGCCGTACTGGGTGATCTTGACATTGATGTTGGGGTTGGCCTGCGTGGAACTCGTCGGCGCACTGCTGGTAGGCCGGCAGCTGGTTGGCGTCCCACAGCCAGTAGCTGACGTCGCCGGAGGCGTTGGCTGGTGTCGATCGCGCCGCCTCCGGAGTCGCCGCCGCTTTCCGTCGGCGCCGCCACCACCGCCGCATGCGGTGAGGGTCAGGCTGAGGGCGGCGGCGCCGACCAGCACGGCTCCCAGCTTCTTGCGCATTCTTGCCATCGTTGGCAGATCCTTTCGCGTTGTTACCTCGGCAAGATCACCGGGGTTGTCGATGGGTCAGATGAGTCACTTGATGCCGGAGAAGCCGATGGAGTTGACGATCTTCTTCGCGAACGCGAAGAACAAGATGAGGATCGGCAGCGCGGCGACCAGGGCCGCGGCCATCAGGCCGGCCCAGTCCGGGCTGCCCTGCGGGGTCTGGGACCGGAAGACGCCGAGCGCGACCGTCAGCACGCGCACCTTGTCGTTGGCGCCGACCAGCAGCGGCCAGAAGTAGTCGTTCCACTGGGCGATGAAGGTCAGGATGAACAAGGTGGTGATCGGCGCCCAGCTCATCGGCAGGATGATCCGGAAGAAGATCCGCCAGTGTCCGGCGCCGTCGAGCTTGGCCGCCTCCTCGATCTCCTTGCTGATGCCGAGGAAGAACTGCCGCAGGAAGAAGATCGCGAACGGCGTCATGAAGAAGTACGGCAGGATCAAGCCGGGGAAGGTGTTGATGCAGCCCCAGGTTCTTGATCAGGATGAAGTTCGGCAGCGTGGTGAAGATCGGCGGGACCATCAGCGCGGTCAGGAACAGGAAGAAGACCTTGTCCCGCCCGGGCCAGCGCAGCCGCGCGAACGCGTACGCCGCCAGCGCGCTGAAGAACACCTGGCCAGCCGTCGACAGCGTGGCGAAGACGATCGAGTTGCGCAGGTAGAGCCAGAAGTTGACCGCCGCCCCGGAGCCGCCCTCGGCCTGCGCCTCGTCGGGCGTCGCCAGCCCGAGGACCCGCTTGAACGCGCCCAAGGTGAAATCGACCGGCAGCAGCGAGTTCGGGTCGGAGAACAGCGACTTCGAGGTGGAGAACGCGGTGCGCAGCATCCAGTAGAACGGGAACAGGGTGATCAAATGAGGATGATCATTGCGGCCCACGCGGCCACCCGGCCGGCATTGATCTTCTTGCCTCCGGTCTTGTCGGGCGCGCCAGTGACTCCAGCGGCGCGAGAGGGAGCGGTTGTGGTTGCCATAGCTGATTCCTCTCAGGCCAGGTCCGACTCGCCGGCTCGCAGCAGCCTCAGCTGGATGAGCGCGACGGTGGCGAGGATGATGAACAAGATCACCGAAAGGGCGCAGGCGTAGCCGAACTGGCCTTCGGCGAAGCCCTTTTGGTAGATGTAGTACTGCATGACGCGGCTGGCGTTGACCGGCCCGCCCTTCGTGGTCACCGCCACGGTGTCGAAGACCTGGAACGAGCCGGTCACGGTGATCACCAGCACCAGCGCCAGGACCGGCCGCAGCAGCGGCAAGGTGATCCGCCAGAACGACTGCCACTCGGTGCTGCCGTCGACCGACGCCGCCTCGTAGACGTAGTCGGGATGGTCTGCAGCCCGGCGAAGACCAGCAGGGCGGTGTAGCCCATGTGCCGCCAGACGTTGACCACGGCGATGGTCGGGATCGCCCACGCGCGCATCTCCGAAGAACGGGATCCGGTCGAACCCGATAGCCAGCGATGAACTCGTTGACGATGCCGATCTGGTAGTCCAGCAGCCAGAACCAGACCAGCGCGGCGATGACGTTGGAGATCAGGAACGGCAGCAAGATCAGGCCGCGGATGACCGTCGACTTGGTCAGCCGGTGCATCAGCACCGCGATCGCCGACAGCCAGGACCGTCTGGAACACGATGTTGATCAGGACGTACTCGACGGTCACCAGCAGCGCGTTCCAGAACAGCTTGTCCTGGAAGAGCTTGGTGAAGTTGTCGAAGCCGATGAAGTGCGGTGTTCCGAGCAGGTTGTACTTGGTCAAGCTGAAGTAGAAGCCGCGGATGAACGGGTAGAGGTAGAACACCAGGAAGCCGATCGCGGCGGGCAGGATGAAGATCAGCGCCATGCCCAGATCACCGCGGCCGGGCGGCCTGTCAGTCCCTCGTACTCCGGTCTTGTAATCAGCTGCAACGAGCGGCTCGACTGTGTCGGTGGTCATGCGCTTGCTCCTTCACCACTCGGACTCTGATGAGTTGAGGCACGCGCAATCGTGTGAGACGTCATCGTCTGTTCCTCTCCGGCTCAAGTGCGCTGGCCAATGCGACGGCCCAGTTCGTGGACGCAGGACATCGCAAACAGTTGCGTTGGGCCGGAAGCTACACCTGTAGATGCAGGGGTAGCAAGGGTTTCCGGTGAGTTGTGTCCAAGAATTTGTGCATTCGCTCGGGCGCGCCGGTCCCGCCGAACCGGACAAAACGATGTGGGCCAGCACCTTGGGGGTCGCCTGAGCGGTCACTGAGAATCGGCCAAATGCTTCGCCGGGCTGACCCATGCTGTACTGAAGTTGTTTCGAACTAGGGCCAAATCTGGGCGCTAGCCCGGCTATGGGATTGCTGAGGATCTGGGAGAACGCGAACGCCTCGCACGTACGTCTGGGGTAGGGCAGGGGAATGCCGGCCAGCAAGTGCCTGCAGGTTCGCGATTGAAGGTTGAAGAACCCGCCTACCTGCGAACCTGACAGCACGCTCGGCGCAATTATGCTTGTCAAGCTCTGATCTACACCTGTAGATTCTGCGGCACCCGATCGACAACGACGCGAGGCACCGTGGAGATGGTCGCGATGCATGGTTCACGCCGCGCAACTGAACAGAACTCGCACCGTGTCCGCTGACCCACCCGATAGGCGGCTACGCCCCGCGACGAGGGCTGATGTCGCGCGGTACGCCGGCGTCAGCACAGCTGTAGTCAGCTATGTCGTCAACGACGGCCCCCGCCGGGTTGCGCCGGAGACTGCTGTTCGCGTACGAGCCGCGATCGAAATCTTGAACTATCGACCGAACGTCAACGCCCGGGCGCTCAAGAGAGGCTCGACGGAGATGCTCGGACTGGTACTTCCCACCATCACCAATCCGTTCTTCGCCGAATATGTGCGGGCTCTGGAGGTCGCAGCTGCAGCACACGGCTACGTCATGGTTGTGGCAACCTCAGATGCCAACGAGGCTCAAGAAACCCGGATTGTCAGTGATCTAGCTAATCGGCACGTCGACGGTCTGCTCATCTGCACGGTCCTGCCACCCTCCGGCTTTCGCGCCATCATGCTGCCGGGGCGCCCGACAGTGCTGATCGACTGTGCCACGCCCTTCGCCGGTTACACCGCGGTCGGTCCCGACTCCCGGGATGGAGCGCGTCGGCTTGTCGACCACCTGATCACCGTTCATGGCCATCAATCGATCGCGTTGATCATGGGATTGCCGAGCGGCCCGATCCTCGAGCCTCGCGAGCAAGGCTGGAGCGACGCTTTCCGGAGTCACGATCTGCCGCCCGGCCCGATCGTCCGGACCAGCTTCAGCCGGCTTGGCGGCTACGAAGCGGCGGTGCAACTCCTGAGCTGGCCGACTCGGCCAAATGCGATCTTCGCGGCCTCGGATGAGCTCGCTACCGGCGCACTCAAGGCGATTCGGGAAGCGGGCTTGCGCTGTCCTGACGACATTGCCATCGTCTCCTACGACGGCACGATGGAGTCTGAATATTGCTCGCCGCCGCTCACGGTTGCTCAACAGCCGATCCGGGCGATGGCCGAAGCCGCGGTCTCGGCCGTCCTCAACGCGAGTTCTCCTGCTGGGCACCAGTCCTTCGCCACAGAGATCGTCATTCGAGAGTCATGCGGATGCCGCAAAAGCGTGCATGCATCGCGAAGCTAGCCGGCGCCGGCGGCAGTGTCGATAGGGGCTCGATGGGGGCTCGATGAGGGCTCGAGCGGCCAGGCTCGTCAGCCACGCTACGCCGATGGCGATCGAGGCCCGTTGCAGCGCTCCTCCGATCTCGACAAAATGCCTTGCTGCTGGGCCGTGCTGCTGGCTGAAGCCCAAGCTGGCCAGGGCGAAGGCGGCCAGCATGCCAAGGCCAGATGCCGCGGAGTACGCCGCCCAGCCGCGCTCTCCAACCCTGAGAAACGCACGGCCGAAGGCCAACCCAGCAGCTGGGATGCAGAGAAAGGTCGGTACCGAGAAGAGATCGTGTAGCACGCCAAGAGTGCTAGCGCGCGTGGGTCTGTCGGGCGTTCCTGGCGGGTAGCCGCCGACCGGATCGGTGCGGAAGGCGGCCGCGCCGAGCATCCCGACCGCACCTGCTCCGAGGAGCACCGGACCGAGCCGCGTACGGATTCGAGCGCCCAAGGTACGGGAAACGCCCACGGCAAAACATAGGTAGAGACCACCAGTCACAGCGAAGTTGGCGATCTGCACCCAACCGCGAGGGCCCAGCGCCAACGAGCTGACCGGATGCCGTTTGGGTGAGTAAGCATCCCGCGTCGCACCCTGGGCTAGGAAGCTGCCGACGAACAGCGGGCCGGCGACCACACCGCAGCCGAGCAGTTCGCGGGAATGCACTTTGCATGGCAACCCAAGTGAGGCCGTCACATCTGTTCCAGCCGGAGAAGAACCCTGTGCATCCACGCTGTCAGTTTGAACTGACACATGATCAAATAACAAGCCAGACTGACGTGAGGTGTCGGGGCGGTGACGGAGGGTTGCGTGGGCCGCTTCTCTGGTCAACGCGACGTGCCGCAACAGCCGGGGACCTCATCACCTGGCACTCCACCCGACTGTCACAGATAGGCTTCGGTTCGTCTGTCTGGCGGCGTGGCCGAAGCGGGTCTCTGGCCATGGAGCTGATCTGTCCCACCGCACACGTGCATGGAGGCAAGTGTGGATCTGTACGAGTACCAAGCACGAGACGTCTTCGAAGCGCATGGTGTTCCGGTATTGCGCGGGATTACGGCAACCACTCCTGCCGAGGCCAAAGCGGCCGCGGCAGCTCTCGGTACCCCGGTAGTCGTCGTCAAGGCACAAGTCAAGACAGGCGGTCGCGGCAAGGCCGGCGGCGTCAAGATCGCCAAGAGCCCAGAGGAGGCCGAGGCCCGCGCGAACGAGATCCTCGGCCTCGACATCAAAGGACACATTGTCAAGACGGTCATGATCGCCGAAGGTGCAGACATTGCCGAGGAGTACTACTTCTCGCTCTTGCTGGATCGGGCCGAGCGCCGCTACCTCGCCATGTGTTCCAAGGAGGGCGGGATGGACATCGAGACCCTCGCGGCGGAGCGGCCGGATGCACTTGCCCGGATCCCGGTCGATCCCAGAGTGGGAATCGACGAGGCCAAGGCCGCTGAGATCGTGGCTGCGGCCGGCTTCACGGGACCCGATGCTGCGGAGATCGCGCGGGTCATTCAGGTGCTCGGCACGGTGTACCAGAAGGAGGATGCGACGCTCGTCGAGGTCAACCCTCTGGTGAAGATTGGCGATGGCAGGATCGTCGCGCTGGATGCCAAGGTCTCACTCGACGAGAACGCTGCGTTCCGCCATCCAGATCATGCAGCCCTGTCAGACGTCTCGGCTGAGGATCCGCTTGAGGCGGCAGCAAAGGCCAAGGGTCTCAACTACGTCAAGCTCGACGGTTCCGTCGGAGTCATCGGCAATGGTGCTGGGCTCGTGATGAGCACCCTCGACGTGGTCGCGTACGCCGGTGCAGAGTTTCCGGGATCACCGAAACCGGCGAATTTCCTCGATATCGGTGGGGGCGCAAGCGCCGAGATCATGGCCAACGGCCTGGAGATCATCATCAGCGACGAACAGGTGAAGAGCGTCTTCGTGAACGTGTTTGGCGGCATCACGGCCTGCGATGCGGTTGCCAACGGGATCGTGCAGGCCTTCAAGCTGCTGGGCAGCCGTGACGAGCGAGTGGATGTCCCGCTGGTCGTACGGCTGGATGGCAACAACGCGGAACTGGGTCGGCAAATTCTTGCCACAGCGAACCTGCCGAAGCTGGAGCAGGTCGAAACCATGGACGGTGCGGCCCGCCGGGCCGCCGAGCTGGCGGCGAGCTGAAGGGCGGGAGCATGGCAATCTTTCTGAACTCCGACTCCAAAGTCATCGTCCAGGGCATGACCGGCTCGGAAGGCCGCAAGCACACCCACCGCATGCTGAACTCCGGCACCGCTGTCGTCGGCGGCGTGACACCGGGCAAGGGCGGGCAGGTCGTTGAGTTCGAACGGGCCGGCGTCCGGGTCTACAACTCGGTGGGCGAGGCGATGGCCGCGACCGGAGCCAATGTCACGGTGATCTTCGTGCCTGCGAGGTTCACGTTGTCCGCGGTTGTTGAGGCAATCGAGGCGCGCATCCCCCTTGCGGTTGTGATCACCGAAGGTGTGCCGGTCAAGGACACCGCTGAGTTCTTCGCACTGTCCCAGGACAGTTCGACGCGGCTTATCGGCCCGAACTGCCCAGGACTGATCTCGCCGGGGCAATCCAATGCCGGCATCATTCCGGCTGACATCACCAAGGCTGGACGCATCGGACTGGTTTCCAAGTCGGGCACGCTGACCTACCAGATGATGTACGAGCTGCGGGACTTCGGCTTCTCCTCCGCGGTCGGCATCGGTGGTGACCCGATCATCGGCACAACGCATATCGATGCGCTCCAGGCGTTCGAGGAAGATCCAGAGACCGACGCCGTTGTCATGATCGGAGAAATCGGCGGCGATGCGGAGGAGCGTGCCGCAGATTACATCGCGGCGCATGTGACCAAGCCGGTGGTCGGCTATGTTGCCGGCTTCACCGCGCCTGAGGGAAAGACGATGGGACATGCCGGCGCAATCGTGTCGGGCTCATCAGGCACTGCAGCAGCCAAGAAGGAGGCGCTCGAGGCCGCAGGCGTCAAGGTTGGCAAGACACCGAGTGAGACTGCGCAGCTCATGCGGGAGATCATGACGAATCTCTGAGCACTCCCGACGGCTCAGCTCCACTGCGTACGTTTCTTCTCACAAATGCCAAACGAGCACCAAACGCCGCCTGATTGCGATCATCCAGTGGCCGATCCGCTGCGACTCGGCCTCGTCAGTCCACCTGGGTGGCGCGCTGACCGCCGCGTACGGCGACGATGTCCCACTGGTGATTGCTGAAGTCGTAGTCACCCCTCGGATTCAAGAAGGTGTAGATCACCTTCGGTCCCGCGGAAACGATTCCGACGCGGTACCTTGCGGTGCCTTGTGTCGACTTCTGAGAAACTCCAACCGTCCAGCCTGAAACCTTGGTGTTTTGGGCGCCCCTGCCGGTCACCTTCTTGGGCTTCGTGACCGTTGCTGTGAGCTTTCGGGTCTTGCAGCCCGAAAGACTGGACTTGATCTCGCCCGACCTGCTTGCCGGCAGCTTTGGCGTCCTTCATCGTCAGCACGACCTCGTTCAAACCGAAGAAGTTCTTTCCGCTCTCCTGGATCAGGTAGACCCTTGAACTCTTCGACTTGGCCGCGATGGTTGCCCAGTTCACCCCTTCGCATTGCGATCCGAGGAAGTCGTCCTTCGGCGGCTCGACGGGTGTGGCCACCCAGGGGTAGACCTTGCGTCCGGCCGGCGGCAGATCACCGCTGGTAAAGAAGCCCGGTTCGTCGCCACCGATTGGCGGCGGTCCGTCCTTTACCAAGGGATCGCTACGGCACGCTCCGCCGGCTGGATCACACTGTTTGCCGCTGACTTGTGCGAGAGCTTTGGCGACCGCGCTTATGGCTATCGCCTCCGATGGATGAACAGCGTCGATCACATTCATGATGCGTCCGGTGCGGTTGAGGACGATGCTGTGCGCCTCGGGCTTTTTGCCTGGCCCCACCTTCACGACGACGCCAGCAGCTTGGTCGCCGACACGGCTGACCAGATGTCCCGATTCGATCCAGGAACCGGCGACCTCGCAACTCCCGAGGGTCTTGGCTGCAATTGCGTACGCCGCGGTGGCATCCTCATTTGAGCTGTACGCCGTAGCCGCGTGCACGGCGTGGGGTGCGTTCTTGCCGCTGGCGCTCAGCACCCTGACGATCTCTTGTTGTGGCGGGGGCTGGCCCGCCGCCGGCTCGCCACCGAAGCAGGCTGGGGTTGGGACATCCTCGCTTGCGCCGCGCGTGGTCTTGTCGACCTTCCAGGTGCGACTCCGGTCGAGAACCTTGGCCTGGCTGGGGCTGAGCATCAAATCATCGGTCAGCACTGCCGTTGCGCTCTGACCAGGCGCGTGACTCCCAGTGCCTGCAGGTGGTGAGACGCTTGGCTGGGGCTGAGGCTGCTTGCCGACCAGGACGGCATACCCGACGACAAGGCCGATCACGACGACGGCGGCGACCGCACCGATGAGCAGCGCGATCTTGGCCCGACGGCCCAGGGGAGTCCGCTCGTCGTCGTCGTAATCATCGATCGCGTCGAGGGCTTGAGTGCGGTGTTTGGTGGGCCGGCTGCGGGGAAGAATCGTCGTAGTCTCGTCCTCCGCCGGCGCCGGCCGAGGCGGCGCAAATGCGATTGGCCGCATGGTCTCCGCGGTGGGTGGATCTGACTCCCTAGGAGCCATTCGTGAGGCTGGCCGCGGCCATCCGTTCGAGGTTGTGTCATCTCGATAGAGCGGCTTTGGATGGTCCTCGGCTGCGACAGGAGGCCGTGCTGGCCTCGTACCGTTGCGTTCTGGCTGGACCGGCCGGGCTGGCTGGACCGGCCTTTCTGGCTGGGCGGGCTCAACATCGGGTTCGATGTAGGCCCGCCGGGGCCGATAGGTCGCGGACTCCTGGTCGACCATGCTGAACTGCTCCCCCCGAGTTTCGGAGCGCCATCTCAGGCTTCCTGGGCCGGCCCCTCGGAGCAAGCGAGGACCGACGATCAGAGGAGACTTTACCTGCGCTTGGCGTGTCCCGCTCATTCGCGTCCGCTGACTGGGTGAGCATGGAGTCGTCATGCCTTCCCTCGTTTCGTCCCGAAGGGCTCGCGCACCGCTGACATTGCGGGCAACTCCGGCTCGCGGTAAAGGTGCTCAAGCAGCTCGGACTCGGGCCTCCGCTCGGCCACGCAGTTGGAGTGTCATCGCTCTCATGGGCGGTGCCGGAACTGCCCTGGCAAGCTGGATTCTTTGTGCCGGCGTAGCGATTCTCGGCTGGCTTGCGGCCGACTCGGGGCGCTTTGTCGATGCGATCGGGCTCGGAACTCGGCTCTGGCTGCTTGGGAACGGCGTCGGCGTACGCATCGGCGCGATTCCGGTCACCCTGGTGCCGTGGGGTGTTACGGCTCTCATCGCGCTCGTGATCTCGCGGGTCGCAGCGGTGAGCGCCCAACACGTTCGTACTGACCAAACGACGGGTTCTGCGCTGATCAGCGTTGTCACGGTCGCGGTTTACCTCGCGCCGGTCCTCGCAGTAGCGGCGTGGCTGGGTGAGCCGTGGCAGGTTCCAGGACGCTGGGCAGCGGTCGTCGCCGTGCTGGTGCTGGCGGCGTTCTGGGGCAGCAGCCGCAGGTTGGGTGCCGCGCGGTCCTCTGATAAGGCGTGGGTGATCTCGCGCGGCGTGGTAGCGGCCCAACTCGCGATGTTGGTCGCCGGATCGGCCGTGCTGATCACGGGTCTCGTGGTCCATCTGAAACGCGTGGAAGGGTTGTATGAGGCGCTACAGCCAGGGGTTGCTGGAGGCATCGCGTTACTGCTTCTCCAGCTGGCTTTCGTGCCAAACGCCCTGATCTGGTCCGCCTCGTACGCGTTGGGCTCGGGATTTTCGCTGGGCGCCGGCTCGGTGGTGGCTCCCGCGGCTACGGAGCTTGGCATCCTCCCTGGCATCCCACTGCTCGGCGCGCTGCCATCGCCGGGACCGGGCGACGCTGTCGAACTCTGGTGGCTTGCTGCCGGAGCGGCCGCTGGGGCAATCGCATGCTGGATGCTGCTTGCAGCGCGGCCGGCTGTCCGCTTCGACGAGGCGAGTCTGAAAGGCGGCGCATGTGGCGTGCTGGCTGGCTTGGCTTTCGCCGGGCTGGCCTGGGCGGCCAGCGGTGACCTTGGAACCCTGCGACTCACTGACGTTGGCCCGCGGCTGTTTCCGTTGCTCATTATGGCAGCCACGACCATGGGCCTCTCCGGCATGATCACCGGTCTCACCCTCGGCCTTCTCCCGAGGCGTCGCCGAAACAGCTAGGCCAGCGCCACGTGTCGCTAGGCTGTCCGTCGTGCCAGAGCCCCTCGCTGCAACGCGCCTGGGGCGAGCGGCCCGCCTGGTAGTACTCATTTCGGGCAGCGGCACCCTGCTGCAAGCACTGATCGATGCCTGCGCCGACCCGGCGTATGGCGCCCAGATCGTCGCCGTTGGCTCCGATCGGCTGGGCATTCAAGGTCTGGAGCGAGCCGCGCGCACAGGCATCCCGACCTTCGTTGAGGCAGTCTCGGACTATGCCACCAGAACCGACTGGGATCGAGGGTTGGCCACACAGGTCGCGACGTACCGGCCGGACCTGGTCATCAGCGCGGGTTTCATGAAGCTCCTTGGAGCTGAGTTCCTAGGCCGCTTCGAGGGGCAAATCATCAATACGCATCCTGCGTTGCTGCCGTCGTTCCCGGGAATGCATGGTCCGAGAGACGCGCTGGCGTACGGCGTCAAGATCACCGGCGCGACGGTGTTCCTCGTGGACGCCGGTGTGGACAGCGGCGTGATCCTGGACCAGCGAGCGGTGCCGGTCGCCGAGGATGACACGGTGGAGACCCTGCACGAGAGGATCAAGGTGGTCGAACGCGAGCTGCTGGTCGCCATCACCCATCAACTCGCGACCCGCACGTGGCGCGTCGCCGACAGGAAGGTGCTTTGGACATGACCGACTCGCCGAACACTCTTGAGGACAGCCGTCGGCCCATCGGGCGCGCGCTGGTCTCGGTCTATGACAAGACGAACCTTGTCGACGTGGCACGTGTGTTGGTCGAGGCGGGAGTGGAGATCGTTTCGACCGGGTCCACGGCCGCGACCATCGCGGGGGCAGGTCTCCCTGTCACTGGAATCGAGCAGGTCACGGGCTTCCCCGAATGCCTCGACGGCCGCGTGAAAACCCTGCACCCTAAAGTCCACGCCGGCTTGCTTGCTGATATGCGGTTGGAATCGCATCGCGCGCAGCTCGCCGAACTTGGCATCGAGCCATTTGATTTGTTGATCAGCAACCTTTACCCGTTCACGGCGACAGTGGCCTCGGGCGCCAGTCCGGACGCCTGTGTCGAGCAAATCGACATCGGCGGCCCGGCCATGGTGCGGAGCTCGGCCAAGAATCATGCCTCGGTGGCAGTGATCACATCGCCCGAGCAGTATCCGCAGCTGCTCCAAGCCATTGCGGCCGGAGGTTTCACATTGGCTGAGCGGCAGCGGCTTGCCGCGATGGCCTTCGTCCACACGGCCACCTACGACGTTGCGGTGGCGAGCTGGATGGGAAACGTCGTCAGTGATCTGAGTGAGGGCACCGGCTTCCCGAAATGGATGGGCGGTACGTGGGAGAAGGTGACCGGCCTGCGATACGGGGAGAATCCGCACCAGCCTGCCGCCCTCTATCGCACCACCGCCATGATGCGTGGCTTGGCGAGCGCTCAGCAGCTGCACGGCAAGGAGATGTCCTACAACAACTATGTCGATGCCGACGCTGCACGCCGATCCGCGGGTGATTTCGATGACCCCGCGGTGGCGATCATCAAACATGCCAATCCCTGCGGCATCGCCATCGGGTCGGACGTCGCTGAGGCCCATCGGAAGGCTCACGCCTGCGATCCAATCTCGGCGTACGGGGGCGTGATCGCGGCGAACCGCCCAGTCAGTGTCGAGATGGCGCGCCAGGTCGCGGAGATCTTCACCGAGGTGATCATTGCGCCCGGGTATGCCGACGGTGCGCTGGAGGTGCTTGCCGCAAAGAAGAATCTACGAATCCTGCTGGTCGAGCCGCCTGCCCGCGGTGGCGTCGAGAGCCGCCGCATCGATGGCGGGCTGCTGGTCCAGCTCTCCGACCGCGTTGATGCTGATCATGACTACGCCCTCAACTGGAAGCTGGTCGCAGGTCAGCCGGCCTCGGCTGACACCCTGGCTGATCTTGAGTTCGCCTGGAGGGCTGTCCGCTCCGTGAAGTCCAATGCGATCTTGCTTGCCCGGGATGGGGCGTCCGTCGGTGTCGGGATGGGGCAAGTGAATCGGGTCGACTCGTGCCGGCTGGCCGTGCAGCGGGCGGGGGAGCGTGCTGCTGGTTCCGTCGCAGCCTCCGACGCCTTCTTTCCCTTCCCGGACGGACCCGAGATCCTGCTCGGATCCGGGGTGTCAGCCATCGTTCAGCCCGGCGGCTCGGTCCGGGACGACGACGTCATTGCGGCCGTGCAGAGTACCGGAGCGACGATGTATTTCACTGGCGCGCGACACTTCTACCACTGACTCTGATCGAGGCGAGGTTTGCATATGGCGGCGCAGATTCTGGATGGTAGGGCCTTGGCTGCAACCATCAAGACAGAGCTGAGGCAGCGTGTTTCAGTGCTCGCCGAGCGTGGCATCGTACCGGGCCTTGGCACTGTTCTCGTCGGCGACGATCCCGGCAGCCGTTCCTACGTCGCGGGCAAGCATCGAGACTGCGCGGAGGTCGGCATCGCCTCGATCCAGGTGGAGTTGCCCGACTCGACCAGCCAGGATGAGCTGGCGTCGGTCATCGCTGAACTGAACGCAGACCCTGCCTGCACCGGATACATAGTCCAGCTGCCGCTGCCAGGGGACCTTGACGACAACTCTGCACTCGCCCTGGTCGATCCCGACAAGGACGCCGACGGTCTCCATCCGGTGAACCTCGGCAGGCTGGTTCTGGGAATCCCCGGTCCGTTGCCGTGCACGCCACGGGGGATCGTCGAGCTGCTTCGCCGTAACGGCGTCACCCTCAACGGCGCAGACGTTTGCGTGATCGGCCGCGGTACCACGGTGGGGCGGCCCCTCGGCCTGCTGCTGACTCGCAAGAGCGAAAACGCGACAGTCACCCTGTGTCATACCGGCACAGTTGATCTTCCGCGGCATATCAGACAGGCGGATATTGTCGTCGCGGCGGCTGGGCGGCCGCGGCTGGTCACCGCTGACATGGTCAAACCGGGCGCGGTCTGTGTCGATGTCGGCATTACCCGCACCGACGCGGGGCTAGTTGGCGATCTTGATCCGAACGTGCGAGACGTTGCGAGCTGGGTGGCGCCCATGCCGGGAGGCATCGGGCCGATGACTCGGGCCATGCTGCTGAGCAACGTGGTCGAACGCGCCGAACACCTGGTGGCTCGTGCCGCGGCTGTCTGAGGGAGGCGCAGCAGCACGATCACTGCGCCAATGGCCGTTGCTGATCGTGGTGATCGGGGTAGTCGCAGGCCTAGTAGTCAGCTTCCTCGGCGAATCCAGCTGGCGCCTCGGCTGCCTGCTCATTGGCGCATCTCTCGGCGTGGGAGCCGTTGAGCGAATCGCTTTGCCAAGCCGGGACGTGGGATTGCTTCAGGTGCGTACGAAAGCCTTTGATGTCACCGTTCTGGCGGTCGGCGCGATCGCGATCATCGCGTTGGCGATCGTCGTTCCTGAAGGGCGCTAGTCCCTATTGCTTTGAGCTGCTCGCGCAATCGCGCGTGGAGTCCGCCTACTTCGTCGTCGCTCGCAGAGGAAAGAACGCCTCCGCTCACTCCTCCTCAGCACGGCGGCGCGCGATTTTCCGACGCTCGCAGCTGTGCGCGCTCGCTCTGATTAGCCGCCGGACTGGCTCGCCGCGACGATGGCGATGATGATCGCGATGATGATGGTGAGAGCAATGGACGCCAACGCGATGATGGTGAAGACCTTGCCCAACATCCGGCCGATGCTGACGTTCTGCTCATTGCTGTACTGAATGCCGGACGCCTGCATCTCCCTCTTGGCCTTGTTTCCCAGGTACCAGGCGATGGGGGCGAAGATGGTGATGAAGATGCCGAGGATCCCGAACACCAAGATCAGCGTTCCCTGCGGATGCTCCTGCGGAGGCGCTCCGTACGGCTGGCCATATGGCATCGGCGACTGCTGACCGTATGGCTGCGGCGACTGCTGGGCGTATGGCTGCGGCGACTGCTGGGCGTATGGCTGCGGCGACTGCTGACCGTATGGCTGAGGCTGCCCAGCAGGGGGGTACTGCCCCGACGGCGGATAGGGAGCCTGGGGGCTTGGCTGAGCTTGCGGTTGTTCTTCGGACGGGTTGGTCATGGGCGACATTGTTCCCTATGCGATCCCCGTCGCGCAGCCGACCAGTCGCGAGTGACGAATAGTCGGTGGGACCCGTTGGGCGCCATAACTCGCTGCCGCTAGGACGTATGTCAATCCGGATCCCAGAATGAAAAACAATTGTGATGCCGACGAACACCTGCCAGACGATGCTGAGGACCCATGACCGGAATCCGACCAGTGTTCAAAGCCAGGTGGCGATTCGTTGACGGGCTTTCTTCAATAGTTCGAGCTCGCAATTCCGGCGACGATGGCGAGGATGATGAATACCGTCGCCAGAACGCTGATCGATACGCCGACAATGCCGGTGACAAAGCCTGCGACTGCTTGGGACCGGCCGGTGTAGCGTCCCGGCTCCGCGTCGATCTCGTTCTTGACCCGGCGGCCGACGACGATCCCGCCGATACCCACAAGCCCTCCAATGATGCAGCTCAGTCCCAGGACCGTGCCGAGGATGCCGAGTACGAGAGCCAGTGCTGCCTGCGGGTGAGGTACCGGGGGAGATACCGGACCGTACGGGCTCACCCCGCCGAAGCTCGGCTGATACGGATTGGCCTCGTAGGGATTGCCGTAGCTGTATGACTGTTCGTAGCGCGCGGCCGGGTCGCCATAATGCGGGGGTGAGTCGGAATCCAAGCCGGGGCCGGGCAGCGTATACATCGGGTCACCACTTGGGCTGCCGTACGGGCCGGCTGGTCTGCCATAGGGATCTGTCGGAGGGTTTGCGTATGCGTCCGCGGCCGGATACGCGGGCCAGTTGCTGGCGTAACGGCCGTTAGATCCGTCATCGAGTGGCTGATACGGCGTGCCTTGCTCCGGATTGTCATCGGAACTGAGCCCGTCGGAGGGACTCGATCCCTCGCGGCTGAACGGGTTCGGCTGGTGGCTTTCAGTCATGGCTACAAGTGTGACGCAGCAGGCGAAGAGGAATCCCGCTCGCTACTCGATGAGACCTAGCGTTCGTACGGCTTCACGCTCTTCGACGAGCTCAGCGACGCTGGTGTCGATCTTGCTACGCGAGAAGTCGTTGATCTCCAGGCCAGGCACGATCTGGTACGCGCCGGACGAGACCGTGCAGGGGACTGAGCAGATCAGGCCCTCGGGAATCTGATAGGACCCGTCGGACGGCACCGACATCGAGACCCAGTCGCCTTCAGGCGTCCCCAGCACCCAATCCCGCATGTGGCCCACGGTCGCGTTGGCTGCACTCGCCGCCGAACTCGCGCCACGAGCCCCGATGACCGCCGCGCCGCGCTGTTGCACGGTGGGGAGGAAGGTGGACTCGAGCCATTGCTGGTCGTTGATCAACTCGGCTGCGCTCTGCCCACGTATCAAAGTATTGAAGAGATCCGGATATTGGGTCGCCGAGTGATTGCCCCAAATCGTCATGTGGGTGATGTCGTTGACGCTGGCCTCCGTCTTCGCGGCGAGCTGCGCCTTGGCGCGGTTGTGATCCAGGCGAGTCAGCGCATTGAAGCGCTCAGCGGGAATGTCAGGCGCGTTGCGCATGGCGATCAGCGCATTGGTATTGGCCGGGTTGCCGGTAACCAACACCTTGATGTCGTCTGCAGCACGGTCGTTGAGGGCCTGACCTTGAGGCTTGAAGATTCCGCCGTTGGCTTCCAGCAGGTCCCTGCGCTCCATGCCCTTGCTGCGGGGGCGTGCGCCAACCAGGCAGGCCAGGTTGGCACCATCGAAGATCGTCTTGGGATCGTCTCCGATGACAACCTTGCTCAGCAACGGAAAGGCGCAGTCGTCGAGCTCCATCACCACGCCTTCCAGTGCCTTCAGAGCCGGTGTGATCTCGAGGAGACGCAGCTCCAACGGCTGATCAGGGCCGAGCATTGAACCACTGGCTATCCGGAACAGCAGGCTGTAGCCGATTTGACCGGCGGCGCCGGTCACGGCGACCTTGACGGGTGCGCTCACATGAACTCCCTCGAACAAACGCGGGCAGGTGGGTTTCGTAGGGTGACGATAGTGTCGCGTCGCCCAAGTCTCGTCACGTTTGCGCGCCGCCCGATGCACGCGCCTCGCGGCGTTCTCCTCGGTCGACATACGGCCGGGTATGCCTCCCTCGTCGGCCTTGTGATCCACGCACCTGGACGACGCCAAACGCAGCGGGACTTGGGCGACACGACACTAGCAAGGTCGAGCACTTCCGACACGGTGAGGTCCGGTGATGGATCCTGGCTCGGCGGTCGACCCGGCTGCCGCCGCTGTGGCCGCGCTCGAGGGCCGGCATGGCACGAGCTGGGTCGGGGTCGATGGCAAGGGCGCGTCCGGGAAGACGACCATTGCTGCCCGGATTGCCGCGGCGCTGCCCGGGTCGGTGATTGTGCATATTGACGACTTCGCTCGGCCGGACGTCCGCGGCTGGGAGCGGGACCGGTTCCTCCAGCAGGTGGTGCGGCCCCTGCTTGCCGGGCGACCGGCTCGGTATCAGCGCTGGGACTTCGACCGCAACGTCGGCGCCGAATGGCACACCGTTTCCACCGGCGTACCGGTGGTCGTGGAGGGAGTATCGGCCACGGACGTACGGCTGGGCGTTCCGTGGGACTTCACGATCTGGGTCGAGGTGCCGTACGAGGTCCGCCTAGCTCGCGCTCTCGAGCGGGACGGTCCGGGACGGATGGACCGCTGGCTGACCGACTGGATGCCGAGCGAAGACGAGTACGAAAGGTCGCAGCGACCTCAGGAGCGGGTCGACCTGGTGTATCGGCCGCCTATCGCCTGAGTCTGGCGCCGGACCGAACAGTCTCGTTCGATAGGTTGGCGGCATGGCGAAGATCAAGGTCGAACGCACGATCGTCGAGATCGACGGCGATGAGATGACACGGATCATCTGGCAGTTCATCAAAGACCGGCTGATCCATCCTTATCTCGATGTGAACCTCGACTATTACGACCTTGGCATCACCAATCGCGATGCGACCGAGGACCAGGTGACCATCGACGCGGCGAACGCGATCAAGAAGCACGGGGTCGGCGTGAAGTGCGCCACGATCACCCCGGATGAAGCGCGGGTCAAGGAGTTCAACCTCAAGAAGATGTGGGTCTCGCCCAACGGCACCATCCGCAACATCCTGGGCGGCGTGGTGTTCCGGGAGCCGATCATCATCTCGAACATTCCGCGGCTGGTGCCCAACTGGACGAAGCCGATCATCATCGGCCGTCACGCGCACGGCGACCAGTACAAGGCGACCAATTTCAAGGTTCCGGGCGCCGGTCAGTTGACGATCACCTTCACTCCGGAAAATGGCGGCGAGCCGATCCAGCATGTGGTTGCGAACTACCCTGCCGATGGTGGCGTGGCGTTGGGCATGTACAACTTCAACGACTCGATTGCCGACTTCGCTCGAGCTTCTTTCTCGTACGGTTTGGAACGCGGCTACCCGGTGTACCTGTCGACCAAGAACACGATCTTGAAGGCGTACGACGGCGCATTCAAAGACATCTTCGCTGAGATCTTTGAGAACGAGTACGAGGCCGATTTCAAGGCCGCCGGGCTGACGTATGAGCACCGCCTGATCGACGACATGGTCGCGGCGGCGCTGAAGTGGGGCGGCGGATACGTCTGGGCCTGCAAGAACTATGACGGCGATGTGCAGTCCGACACCGTCGCGCAGGGTTTCGGCTCGCTGGGTCTGATGACGAGTGTGTTGATGACCCCCGACGGGAAGACGGTCGAGGCCGAGGCCGCCCACGGTACGGTGACTCGGCACTACCGGCAGCATCAGGAAGGCAAGCCGACGTCGACGAACCCGATCGCCTCGATCTACGCGTGGACCGGCGGTATCAAGCACCGCGGAAAACTCGACAACACTCCGGACGTGATTGCGTTCGCGGAGGCTCTGGAGGACGTCGTCGTGAACTCTGTCGAGGCCGGTGCGATGACCAAGGATCTGGCCACGCTCGTAGGGCCTGACCAGTCGTGGCAGACCACCGAGGAATTCCTCGCCACCCTCGACACCAACCTCGCTGCCCGCCTCTCCTCCGCATAACCCCCGACTCCCTAGCCGAGTTGTCAGAATCTCAGCACCAAATATGGTGCTGAGATTCTGACAACTCGGAAACGTCGGCGGAGATATCCACAGATCTCTCGCCGCCAGGTTCCGTGACGTGCCTCTCGGCATCGAGAATCGGCGCCGTGTACGCAGCAACAGACGGAATGCCTGAACTCAGCCGAGCTGCTTGTTCCCAGAACGGAGTGATCCGCCGAGACCAGTGCTTGGTTATCGGGCTGCATCGCTCATACATCCGCAATCAACTGGACGCGCAACGGTGGACTGCTTGGGGTGACAAGGTGCTTCTGCTTCAGAATGCTCAGCCGAGTCGCCGACAGTTGATGTGGATCGCCGTCCTAGATGCCAGCCCTGTCGCAGCGTTATGCAGCCACACTTCTCTCGAGCTAGCGGGTTTCAAGTCCTTTGCGGCGGAAGCGAAGCAAATACATCTGCTGGTCCCTCGAGGCGCGAAGGTTACGCGATTTCCGGGCGTCGTCGTGCACGAGTCGCGGCGACTGGGCGAGGAGCGCTGGACGCGTGGCGGGGGGCTTGTCCGGACCGAGGTTCCCCGATCCGTCATCGATGCAGCGGCTTGGCAGCCATGGCCGCGCTTTGCGTGCCTCATGCTTGCATCTGCCGTCCAGCAGAGAGTCTGTACCCCGGCCGAGCTTGAGCAAGCTCTGCGTTACGTCGGGCGCGTTCGTCACAAGGCTCACCTCCGTGTCGCCTTGGCCGACATCGCTGGCGGCGCTCATTCTCTCGGTGAACTCGATGTCGCCGCCATTTGTCGAAGGCATGGCCTGGTATCTCCTCATCGCCAAAAGAGCCGTAGGGATCAGCAAGGAAAGTGGCGCTTTCTGGACTGCGAGTGGGATCTACCCTCAGGCGAGATCGTCGTGCTAGAGATTGACGGCGGGCACCACATGGATGTTGCTCACTGGCAAGCGGACATGCAACGAGAGCGCGGGATTGTTATCAGCCGACGCTGGGTCTTGCGAGCAACCACCATAGAAGTTCGCTTGGAGCCAGCCGTGATCGTTGCGGATCTCAAAGCGATGGGCGTGCCCACACTCTGAAGCCGAGTTGTCAGAATCTCAGCACCAAATATGGTGCTGAGATTCTGACAACTCGGTTGGTGAGAGAGACGGCGTCGGCGGGTTAGAGAGTGGTGGCGCGGCCGATCTGAACGAGTTTCCAGCCGGCGTTACGCCAGGTGGGAGCGTGGAGCTTGAGGCGACCGTCGATGATCACCTTGGATGCGACCAACGTGCCGAGGCGTTCTGGATCGAGCTGGCGGAACTCCGGCCACTCGGTCAGATGAAGTACCACCTCGGCGCCGAGCAACGCCTGCTCGACGCTGGCCACCTGGGTGAAGCCCTCGCGCGGAGGCAGTCTGGCCTGCGGGTCATAGATGCGCACGTCGGCACCGGAGGCGTGCAATTGATCGGCGACGGTCAACGCGGGGGAGTTGCGGGTGTCGTCCGTCCCGGGTTTGAACGCGGCCCCGAGTACCGCGATCCGCTTTCCGGCCACGCTTCCACCAGCTTGATCGATTGCCAGCTCCGCAAGCTCCGCTCGCTGGCCCGCGTTGATCGCCTCAACCGAGCGAATGAAGTCACTCAGCACATCTACGCCGAGCTCCTCGGCGCGTACGGCCAACGCGGCGATGTCTTTGGGCAGGCAACCCCCGCCGAATCCCAAACCGGCGTTCAAGAACTCCCGGCCAATGCGCTTGTCATGGCCAAGGGCGTCAGCGAGCAAGATCACGTCGCCGCCAGCGGCCTGGCACATCTGAGCCATCGCGTTGATGAAGCTGATCTTGGTTGCGAGGAACGCGTTGGCTGCGACCTTGATCAACTCGCTGGTGGCGATATCGCAACGCACCACAGGCGTACGGTCGGTGATCGGGATCGCGTAGATCTCCTCCAGGAGGTCCAGCGCGTGCCTGGAGTTGGTACCGAAGACCAGCCGGTCCGGCCGCAGTGTGTCCTCTACGGCGTACGCCTCGCGCAAGAACTCCGGATTCCACGCCACCTCGACGGCGTCTCCAGCCGGCGCCAAGCGACGCAGTCGCTCCTCGAGCGCCATCGCGGTGCCGACGGGCACGGTCGACTTGCCGACGACCAACGTCGGCTCCGTCAAGAGCGGCGCCAGCGTGTCGACCGCGGCGTGCAATTGACTCAAATCGGCGGCGCCGCCGGGACTCGACGGGGTGCCCAACGCCAGAAAGTGCACATCGGCCCAGTCCGCAATTTCGGCGTAATCGGTGGTGAACCGCAGCCGTCCAGAGGCGGTATGCCGCTCCAGCAGAGGCTGGAGGCCGACCTCGAAGATGTGCGACTGCCCAGCGTTCAGGGTCTTGACCCGATCGACGTCAATGTCGACCCCGATCACTTGATGGCCTAACTCCGCCATTCCGGCGGCATGGGTCGCACCCGCATAGTTCGTGCCAATGACGCTCACCCGCAATGTCACCCGCAGATAATCCCACAACTCACCGGCAACTGCTGCTGCCGCGTATTGGATAACGACCCTTGTGCGGTGTTATGGGCGCGAATACAGCACGAGATCGGCCAGCGTGCCGTCCCCCAAAGGTTCCGAG
The DNA here is from genome assembly GCA_963808905.1 of uncultured Actinomycetota bacterium. Classification (GTDB taxonomy): domain Bacteria; phylum Actinomycetota; class Actinomycetes; order Propionibacteriales; family Propionibacteriaceae; genus Microlunatus. Next base: position 97,643 of record CAWEHO010000028.1, on the reverse strand, counting down.
GCAGGCTGGATCCCAATCTCCCGATATCCCGCCCCCTCGGCCACTCGTCGCGATGCCGTGTTGCTGGAGGCGCAGCGAATCAGCAGCGATGCGGCCAATCCGGATTCCTTTGCGTGCCCAGTCACCAGTCGAACGGCCTCGCCCACCACCCCGCGACCTCGCGCGTCGGGGTGCGCCCAGTAGCCGATTTCGCCGCGTTGGGAGTATCCGCCGAGGCCGTCCAGACTGATCGACCCGAGGCATCGGTCGTCCTTCGGATCCGCTATGCACCACGCCAAACCAGTCCCGCGCGCGGCCATCTCGGCGGTTGCCTCCAGATAGGCCAGTGCGTTGTCCGACCGGTACGGATGAGGCATGGAGACAAGCCAATATGAGGTACGCGCGTCCGAGCATGCCTCGACAATGCGGCCGACATCGGAGTCACGAAAGCCTCGCAGTCGTACGCCGCGACCGCGGATCTCGACAGGATCAAGCCACGGCCGCGGCACGCGGGGGTCGTCGCGGGTCAGGGTGGCGATCCAGCCGTCGAGCAGTTCGCCACGATGCACCAGCAGCCGCCGTACCGTGCCATCAAAGATGAATCCGACCTTGGCCGCCACACGTCGCGAGGCCCAGTTGCCGACCACCGCTTGCCAGCGGATGACCTGCAGGCCAGCGACGTCGAACCCGTACGTGCAGACCAGCTGCAAGGCGGCAGTCATGATCGAGCGACCGCGCGCCCCAGGATGCAGGCCAAAGCCAACCTCGGCGACCCCGTCGCCTTCCAGCCGCAGGTCGATGCTGCCGCAGAAGCCACGTTCAGAGCCGCGCTGCGCCTCGATCGTCCAACCGAGCCGCTCTCCGCTGGCCCAACCTACGGCAGTCAGCGCCAAGAACTCCTCGGCGTCGCGAAGCTGATAGCCATCCGACGGGTCCGGAACAGTGGTCCAGCGGATCATCGCGGGATCGCGGCACTGCTCAACCATTGCGGGGAGATCGCGTCTGGCTGCAGCCCGAAGCGTGACACCGGCCTCCGCGTCGATCAAGATCGGGACCGAATGGGGGAAGCTGCGCGCCGCGGTCGGTACGGAGGGGTTCTCATCCGTGTTCTCATCGACCATGGGCTTTATCCAATCTCTTGGTTCCCACGGCCTGAGAATAGGTTCTCGGCGCCGGCCATACCTGATCGAACCATCTTCACTAGGCTTGCTGAGGTGAACGACGACGCCGACGGTGACAGACCTTTGACCTTCTCCAGCGATGAATAGCGTCGTTCTCAGTATCCTGCTGATCTTGCTGCTGGTGGCGATTCAGGGCATCTTCGTTGCCGCCGAGCTCGCGTTGGTGTCATTGCGAGAGAGCCAGGTGAAGCAGCTGGCCCATCGCGGCAAGCGCGGCCAGCTGGTCGCGAAACTGACCTCCGATCCCAACTTGTTCCTATCCGCGGTTCAGGTCGGTGTTACGCTCTCGGGCTTCCTTGCCGCCGCCTTCGGCGCCGACAAGCTGGCCGGCGATCTCGCACCCCTGCTGGAGCGGATGGGGCTCGGCCCCGGCCTTGCCGACACGCTTTCGTTGGTCTTGATCACCATCGCGATCTCCTACGTCTCGATCGTCATCGGCGAGCTCACCGCCAAGCGATTGGCGCTGCAACGCGCAGAGGGTGTGGCACTGGCGCTGTCACCACTGGTGGACTTCACAGCTCGCATCGCCCGGCCTGTGATCTGGCTGCTCGGCGTCTCCACCAACATCATCGTTCGGGTTTTGGGCGGCGATCCGAATATCTCTCGCGAGGAGGTGACCAACGAGGAAATCCGCTCCATGGTGAGTGGATCCACCACACTCGGCGATGAGGAGCGGCGCATCGTCGAAGACGTCTTTGCAGCCGGCGAGCGCAGTCTCCGCGAGGTGATGGTGCCGCGTACCGAGGTCGATTTCCTTCCCGGCGACATGCCCGCACATCGTGCCGTCCGCGAATTGATCAACGCGCCGCATTCGCGCTATCCAGTGATCGGAGATTCTGTCGACGACATCGTTGGATTCGTCCATGTTCGTGACCTGCTCGATCCGAACATCAGCTCGCGTACGACGCCAGTGGCCGAGGTCGCACGCTCGGTGCTTTCCATGCCCGCCACCGTGCGGGTGCTGCGGGCTCTCAGCGACATGCGACGCAGCGCATCGCACCTGGCGATCGTCCTGGATGAGTACGGCGGGACGGCTGGCATCGTGACGATGGAGGACCTGGTCGAAGAGCTGGTCGGCGATATCACCGACGAGTACGACGTCGTCACCGAGGAGCAGGTGAGCGTACGCGGTGATCTGGTGATCGATGGCCTGACGACACTGGACGACTTCGCCGAGAAGACAGGTCTGGTGTTGCCGGAGGGTCCCTACGACACCCTGGCCGGATTCTTCATGGCCCGGCTCGGACAGCTTCCAAGTGTCGGCGATGCAATTTCCCTCGAGTTGGCCTCGATCAATCCAGACGTCGAAGACCTTGCCCAGGTTGAACTGCGGGTCAGTGAGCTCGACGGGCGCCGCGCCGCGTCCTTCGTCGTTCATCGTCAGGATGGGAAGGAATTCACACCGGCAGCCTCCTAGGGGGTGCTGTCGTGAGCGGAATCTTGCGCCGTATGGCGGTCCCTGGCGACCGGTTCAATTCTTGCGATCGGTGCGGACTCTTCGGCGGCGAACGTGGCGATCGGAGGTCAAATTTCCGGCCGGTGATGAGTTTCTCGGACGTCCGCACCCCTGAAAAAGGCGGCGAGTGATCGCCTGACGCGTGGAACAATGACGGGCGATGCGCACAGCGAGGCGCGATCTGGAAAGGAACATCCATACCCCATGCCCTCACACAGCAGTGCCGGCAGACCGCGCGTGCTCTCCCTTGCCCAGCCGACCGCGGATTCACTCCATCTCGGTAACTTCCTCGGTGCTCTCCGTCAGTGGGTACCGCTGCAAGAAGATCATGAAGCGTTCTACGGGATCGCCAATCTGCATGCGCTCACCGTCGTGACCCCTCCAAGTGTGCTGCGAGAGCGAACCTTACGCAGTGCTGCTCAGCTGCTTGCCGCAGGTATCGATCCGGCGAAAGCCACTGTGTTCCTCCAGTCAGACGTCCCGGAACACACTCAGCTCAGCTGGGTTCTGGGCTGCTTGACCGGCTATGGCCAGGCTCAGCGGATGACGCAGTTCAAGGACAAGGCCGCAAAGATGGGGGCAGAGGCCACGAACGTGGGTCTGTTCACCTATCCCGTCCTGATGGCTGCCGACATCTTGCTCTACCAGACTGATCAGGTGCCCGTGGGGGAAGATCAGCGGCAGCATCTGGAGCTGACCCGTGATCTGGCGGTGCGCTTCAACTCCCGCTACGGCGAGACGTTTGTTGTTCCGGAGCCGTACATCCTGCCCTCGGTCGGCAGGATTGCTGATCTTGCCGAGCCGGAGAGCAAGATGAGCAAGTCACTCTCGTCGCCCACCGGCATCATCGAGCTTCTTGACGATCCGGCGACCAATATCCGCAAGATCAAATCCGCGGTGACCGACTCGGGTCGGGAGATCGTCTTCGACGAGATCAACAAACCGGGCGTGTCGAACTTGCTCACGATCTTGTCTGCATTCACCGGTACGCCCGTCGATGCGTTGGTCGAGCAGTTCGCCGGACGCGGCTATGGAGACCTCAAGACTGCCGTGGCAGATGCGGTCACCGCGTTCGCTGTGCCGTACCGAAATCGGGCCTTCGAACTCATGGAGGAACGTGGCGAACTCGAGTCGATCCTGGCCAAGGGAGCCGACCGAGCGCGGGAAGTAGCCAGTGCCACCCTGGACGACGTATACGCGAAAGTTGGGGTCGCCTAAGTCCATCAGGTCTTGATTGGTCGCTTTGGTCACCGAGGCTGTCGCCTCTGGTCGACTGATGGACTAGAGGCTGATGGGCTAGAGCTCGATGGCTGGGCTGAGGACGGTGAAGAGCTCGCTGTCATGCGGTACGTACAAGGCGAATTTGGCCAGCCCGCTGGGCACGCCCTCGAACACGAACCGACCGTCGTCATCGGCGTAGGTGTCGCGCGGACCATCGGGCAGCAGCAGCTCAACCAGAATCCCGGCGCCAGGGGCCGCCCAGCCGTCGACGCGTACACTGCCGTCGTCCAGCGGAGTAAGGGTCACCATCGTGGTCACGGAATCGCTGGTGAACGTGATGGTACGAACCGCCTCCGTTGTGGCGCTACGGGTACCAGCTGTCGCCAAGTCGAGTTGAGTCAGTGTCGCAACCTCGGTGTGCAAGGCATCCAGAGTGACTTGGAATTGGATGCGGTCCACCAATCCATCGGGCACCGGATCGCGTTCGTCGTAGTAGGCGCGAACTGAGTTGAGGAGGGCGAGGTCGCCGCTATCAAGCTCCTCGGCAGCTAGCAGCTCTTCGGGCTCGATCTGTCGATCGTCGTCAGATCCGTTCATTGGCGCTCCCAGGCGGGGTCTTGCGCGAGGGCAATCCGCAGCTTGGCCAAGCAACGCCCCCGAGTAGGGCCAATGCTGCCTTGCGGCATCCCCAGCGCTATGGCTAGTTCTGCATAGTCGGGTCGGTCTGCGAAGGCGATTACCCGCAGCAGCGTCCGGCAACGCTCGGGCAACCCCTCGATGTGCCTCCACAGCCTGTTGTCGCTCTCGTCGCGGAGGACCGTGTCCTCGATCGACTCGCCGTTGTTGGCCGCCACCGTTGTGGATTCCATGTCCTCAGGTGTGAACCGTCCTTGGTTCTTGGCGACTCGCCAGGCTTCACGTTTGGTGCTGACCACCAACCATTGCAGTACTGCAATGGGTTCGGTGATCGTGTCGGATTTGCGTACCAGGGTGAGCCACACGGTCTGCAGCACATCCTCTGCCGTTGCAGCATCCAATCGCGAAGATCGCGCGGTATGCCACAAGATCGGCGTAAGGGCGCGTACCAGCTCGCCCATCTTCGCCTGGTCACCGTCGCGATATTGCTCGAAGAGACGGCCGGCCCGAACGGCCAGGCTGTCTTCCCCAGCCCGGGCGGCCATGCCTTCTCCCACGGTGCCGCCGTTCATGCTGCACCGGCGCAACACAACGTCATTGACCATGAAGCTACTCCACCGACGGGCCAGGCGCATGAGTTGATCGCCTGGCGCGCCAGTCCAGTCATACCCAGCAAGAGCGCTGCACAACCGTTCTTGATACGTGTCCCGATACCGACCCAACCGTGCATTGCCCTCGTACGCGGTCAGCCGATCCGCTCGTCGAGGTAGCACCAGCGCCATGACTCACCCGGCTCAAAGCTTCGCATGACCGGATGCAGCGTCCGTGTGAAGTGTCGTGACGCGTGCCGTCCGACCGAGGAGTCGCAGCATCCGACATTTCCGCAGCTAAGGCAGATCCGCAGGTGTACCGTACGCGTGCCCTCGCGTACGCAGTCCTCACAGATGCCCGGGCCGTTCGAATCGATGTTGGCAGGGGCGCGATTGAGGTGACCACAGGGACCTGCAGCGGGGATCGGCGTCGCGACCTGCTCCTCCTCCTCGCTCAGCTGCGCAGATCGCTCTGTCGCGACGGTGAGCATCGACTCCTCGATGTCGAACGAGCCGAGCACCTGCTCGATGATGTCGTGGTCAACCGTGCCGCTCGAGCGGATCTTCAGTACCTCGTCCCGCTCGATGTCGATGGTCTCCAGCCGCAGACGCCGATACTGCTCAGCCGGCGTTTCGTCATCGCCGGGCCGGCCAAGCTTCTCCCACAAGGCGTCCGGCCGGGCTGCAATGCGGTCCCGAAGCAGCTTCACCGTCTCGGGCGCGTCTTTAGGGCCGAGGATGTCACCGAGATGGGCAAGGGCGGCGTTACTCGACGTTGTCAGCACAGTGGCCGCCTGCAAAGCATCCGAGCGCGCGTCGGGGCCTCTGAGCCCTAGCGCGCGAGCCAGGAACGGCAAGGTCAAGCCTTGTAACAGCAATGTCCCAGCCGTGACCACCATTGCAGCGAAGATCAACGTCTCACGGAAGGGCACGTCTTCGGGGATCAAGAATGCGGTCGCCAGCGTCACAACCCCCCGTAGACCCGCCCAGCCGATCACCAGCGCGTCCGACCACGGAACTGTGAGCTCATGGGTGTCCTTGTCGCGGCGGAACAAGATCGGACGGGTACCGAGGACCCACAGCATCCGGATGGCGATGACACCGCCCAGTACTGCGGCGCAGAAGCCGGCAATCGTCGGCACGGAGAGCGTCGACTCCGAATTGGCCGTAATGATCGCCTTCGCCTGCAGGCCGATGAGCAAGAAGACCGTGTTCTCCAACAAGAACTCGATCGTTGCCCAGTTCACTCGCTCGCTCAGTCGGGACTGCCCCGACTGGATAACCGGCGACTTGTGACCCAGAATCAGGCCCGCGGTCACGACCGAGATAACTCCCGAGCCGTGAAAGGCTCCGACGCTGACCAACTCTGCCGGTAGATAGGCCGCCCACGGCACCAGCAGCGAAATCGCTGTGTCGAAAACCGGCTGCGTGATGCGCTTCCGGATGGGAATTACGAGCAGCGCTACCACCAGCCCAACCGCAAATCCGCCGAGGGCTGCGATGAGGAAGCCGACCGTTGCTTGCGCCGCCGTGACGGTCCCTCCAATAGCAGCGATCGCCACCCGCAGGCATGTGATCGCGGTTGCGTCGTTCACCAAGGATTCGCCTTCGAGGATGGTGATCAGGCGGCGCGGCAGGCCGACCCGGCGGGCGATCGACGTAGCGGCGATGGCATCGGGCGGCGCGACGACGGCACCCAGAGCGAAGGCCACAGAAAAGCTCACCGGCAAGATCAGCCAGGTGATGAGCCCAACGCCCAGGGCAGTGACGACGACCAGCAGCACCGACAGTTGCGCGATGGAGCGGCGGTTCGCGCGGAAATCGATTACCGAGGTGCGGATGGCAGCGGAGTACAGCAGCGGCGGCAGGAAGCCGATCAGTACGACCTCTGAGGACAGGTCGGACACGTGTATCAGTGGCAGAAATGACAACCCGATTCCAACGAGCATGAGCAGCAGCGGCGCCGAGAACCTGATCCGATTGGCCAGCGCCGTGACGGCGAGCACCGTGGCACTAAGAGCCAGGATGCTGAGTGCGATTTCCACAGCGCAATGGTTCCATCCGGTCCCGATCCGGCGTCACGGCAGTATGTAAAGATCGAGCCTGTGACCACTTCGGTTGACCCCGACGGGTCGACGCTGCTCACCTCGGCCGAGGTGAAGGATCTGCTTTCGGCCGCCGTCGAGCATGCCGGTGGCACCTTGGTGTCTTGGCGGCTGGATCATGTCGATGCCAATCCGGGGCATTCCACCACGGCGACCTATTCAGCAGCGGTCGACTGGCCGAGCGGACGTCGTACCGAGCTGCTGGGCGCTAGCGCTCGGGCGGGAGGACGCAGCTTCAGCGACGAGCGGGCCATGATTTTCGGCGACGGCGACCGCGAGGTCGCAGTTTGGTTGTACCCCGACGACCCTGACCTGCCGGGGCTGCGACGAGCTGCGGTGCCGGACGGGTTGGCCGGCCTGCTCAACGAGCACCGGGTCCTTGATCCACCGGTGACGGATGCGCACGTCGCCTTGGAGATGATCAGCTATCGACCCCGGCGGCGCGCGGTGCTCAAGGCAGTGATCACGACGAGCAGCGGGCCGCGAACGTTCTTTGTCAAGGTCTTACGAGAATCGGTGTACGCGCCGACCCTGCAGCGTCATGAATTGTTACGGCGGGCTCGATTTCCCGCCGCTGTGGTCGCCGCCGCGACCGCCGACTTCATTCTCGTCTTTCACGAGGTTCCCGGTCGGCCGCTGGTGAAAGCAATCTTCGACGAGGCGATGCCGTGCACGGCCGAGAGCATGATCATGTTGCTCGATGCGTTGCCACCAGCGGTGGCTTCGCTGCCCCGCCGACCGCCTTGGACCGGCGCGGTCGCAACGTACGCGGAGATGATCGCAGCCGCGTTGCCGGTACTGGATCCGCAGCTGCGGTGGCTGGTCGCTCAAGTCTCCGGCGGCCTCGCCGGCCTGTCACCTGGAGTAGAGCCCACCCACGGGGACTTTCACGAGGGGCAACTGTTCGTCTCCAAGGGTGTGATCACCGGAGTGCTCGATATCGACACCATCGGGCCGGGCCGGCGGGCGGACGACCTCGCCTGCATGATCGCGCATCTGTCGACGATGCAGCGGATGACGGCCGAGCAGGCTGCCAGCTTGACACGACTGATCAATCTCTGGCTGCAGGTCTTTGACACCCGAGTGGATCCGGCCGAGCTTCGGCTGCGGGCTGCGGGCGTCATTGTCTCGCTTGCGACGGGGCCCTATCGGGGCCAGGAACCAAACTGGGAATCCGAGACCGTACGCATGATCGAGTCGGCGGTCAGTCTGGTTCAGAGCGCGGCGCTGGTTTGACGTAGTGTTCATGTCCGGGTCGATCCCGCCGTGATCGAAATCGGCAGGCCATGTGCCAGGATGCCGAGGTGAGTGCACAGACCGAGTCGGGTACGCCATTCAAAGCTGTGTACGGGCCGGCGGACCTCGAGGGTTTCGATCCTGATCATGCCCTCGGTGAGCCCGGGCAGTATCCCTACACACGGGGCATCTACCCGTCGATGTATACGACCAGGCCGTGGACCATGCGGCAGTACGCGGGCTTCGGCACGGCCGCTGAGTCGAATGCCCGCTACCGCGAGCTGATCGCAAATGGGACGGCCGGCCTCTCTGTTGCGTTCGACCTGCCGACGCAGATGGGCTATGACTCTGACGCCCCTATTGCCGGCGGCGAAGTTGGCAAGGTCGGCGTGGCGATCGACTCGATCGAGGACATGCGAGAACTCTTCTCAGGAATTCCGCTCGCCGAGGTCTCGACGTCGATGACGATCAACGCTCCGGCGGCTGTGCTGCTGCTGCTCTACCAGCTTGCTGCCGAGGAGCAGGGCGCCAATCCCGCGGCACTCTCGGGAACCATCCAGAACGACGTCCTCAAGGAATACATCGCGCGGGGGACATATATCTTTCCACCGGAACCCTCGCTGCGCCTGGTCAGCAACACTTTCGCCTACTGCCGTGAGCAGCTGCCGCGCTGGAACACGATCTCGATTTCTGGCTACCACATGGCTGAGGCAGGGGCCTCCCCGGCTCAAGAGATCGCGTTCACGCTGAGCAATGGCATCGCCTACGTCGAGGCGGCCTTGGAGGCTGGTCTTGCGATTGACGACTTCGCGCCGCGGTTGTCCTTCTTCTTCGTGTCTCGCACAACGCTGTTGGAGGAGGTCGCCAAGTTTCGGGCTGCGCGCCGGATTTGGGCACAGCTGATGCGGGATCAGTTTGGCGCGCGCAACGAGAAGTCGATGATGCTCCGCTTCCACAGCCAAACTGCGGGCGTGCAGTTGACGGCTCAACAGCCGGAGGTCAATCTGGTGCGGGTCGCGGTGCAGGCGCTGGCCGCAGCGCTGGGAGGCACGCAGTCACTTCATACCAACTCCTACGACGAGGCGATCGGGCTGCCGACGCCGAAAGCCGCCCGGCTTGCGCTGCGCAGCCAGCAGGTGCTCGCGTACGAGACCGACGTAACCAAAACAGTGGATCCGTTGGCCGGCTCGTACGTCGTTGAGTCGCTGACCGATGACGTCGAGGCGGAGTGTCGCCGGCTCATGGAAGCGGTCGCCGAACGTGGTGGCGCGGTTGCCGCTATAGAGCAGGGCTTTCAGAAGTCCGAGATCGAACTCTCGGCGTATCAGATGGCACGCGAGATCGATGCTGGCGAACGGATTGTGGTCGGCGTGAACCGGTTCCAGCTGGAAGCGGAAGAGCCGTACGAGCCGCTCCAAGTGGATCCGACGATTGAAAAAACGCAAGCTGCCAAGCTGGCAGCGCTGCGAGCGAGCCGGGACCACGCCGCAGTCGATGCTGCGCTGAACGAGGTTCAGGCGGCAGCTCGCGGCACAGGCAATGTGCTGTACCCGCTCAAAGAGGCTCTGCGCCAGCGAGCCACCGTTGGTGAGGCGTGCAATGCGTTGCGCGATGTTTGGGGCTCTTACGAGCCGACACACCCGTAGCTACGAATATCGGGACATCGCGACTCGTTGAAGACACTCCTTGGCACATCTCGAAATGGTTAACAATGCATGCCGAATGATCGAACAACCCGTTAATTGCGACTCTCTTGTTACGACTCGGAGCGATACCGGCACGCAACCGCTCAGCGTGAAAGACTGAATGCGAAATGCTCGCATCAGACCTGGATGCAGCGCGTCGCGCTGAAATCTCACGTCAGTCAGTCGCCCTTCAGGAGCGACTGATTGCTATTCGGCGCGACATTCACGCCCATCCAGAGATCGGTCATCGCGAGCATCGCACCACCTCCTTGATCGTCGACCAGCTTGAGCGGGCTGGTTTGGTGGCGAAGGTGCTGCCCGTTGGTACTGGCGCCTATTGCGACGTGCTGCCCGGCGGCTTTGACGACTCCCTGGGACTGGTGGGACTACGTGCTGACATCGACGCCCTGCCGATTCCCGACGGGAAGAATGTCGACTACGCCTCGAAGAATCCCGGCATGTGCCATGCGTGCGGGCACGACGTGCATACCGCGATCTTGCTCGGAGTCGGACTCGTGTTGGCGAGGCTGCGCGATCTTGATCTGATGACCCGAGGTGTCCGGCTGATCTTTCAGCCAGCGGAGGAGACCAGCCCTGGCGGTGCGCTCGACGCGATCGACGGTGGCGTGCTGCATGACCTGACCGAGATCTACGCGTTGCACTGCGACCCGCGAACCGATGTCGGCCAGATCGCCCTCAAGGTCGGGCCTATCACCTCTGCTGTCGATCAGGTCAATATCGTCCTGAACGGTAAGGGTGGGCACACCTCGCGGCCGCAGTTGACTCAAGACGTCATTGGTGCGCTCGGCGCTGTAGCGACCATGACGCAGCTGCTGCTGTCCCGCCGGATCGACCCGCGTAGCGGCGTTTCCCTGATGTGGGGATCCATTCATGCCGGTTCGGTGGCGAACGCCATTCCTGGAACCGGGGAGATCGTTGGGACGCTGCGCGCACTCGATGCCGACGGATGGCAGCTGGCCAAGCAGCTCATCCCTGAGCTCGCCGCAGAGATTGTCCTGCCGTTCGGAGTGGAGGTGGACGTTGCGGTCACCGACGGTGTGCCGCCCGCGGTCAACCACCCCCGCGGCGTACGCCGGCTCACCCGGGCCACTGAAGTGATGCTCGGACCGGACGCGGTGGGGACCACCGAGCAGTCTCTCGGTGGGGAGGACTTCTCCTGGATGCTGCAGCAGGTACCAGGGGCACTCGCACGGCTCGGCGTGCGAACGCCTGGTCAGGTCTGCCCTGACATTCATCAGCCCACCTTCGTTGTAGACGAAGCGTGCATCCCGGTTGGCCTGAAGGTGCTTGCGGAAGTGGCGACCACCTTCGAACGCCCAGTGATCTGACCGCCAACGCACGAATCGGCTCTGCGAACGTCGTAACGGCTGCCAGCAGAGGTCGAAAATTGGTACAGAGTCCTTATCAGGCGGCAGCCCGAGGCTGCGTCCTCAGAGTTAGAGTCAGTTCCAGGCCCGACCACGGCGAGGATGCATTGCCTGAGGGGGGTTGGGACAACAAAAAGTTGTGAACTAGTTCGCCCAGGAGGCATTACGTGAAGAAAACGCTCATTTTGGCTGGCGCTCTCATTTCTGCCGCCGCCCTGAGTCTCGCAAGCTGTGCGCAGGCCCCCGGAACCGGTGGCTCGTCCGCGGCTCCGAGTGCTTCCGGAAGCGCTAGCGCGTCCGGTGCAGCTTTCAAGGCCTGTATGGTTTCCGACTCGGGCGGCTTTGACGACAAGTCGTTCAACCAGACCTCCTACAAGGGTCTAACCGACGCCAAGGCCCAGCTCGGTATCGAGACCGGCCAGGTCGAGTCGCAAACTGCGGCCGACTTCGCGAAGAACATTCAGTCGATGGTGGATGCGAACTGCAACATCATCGTCACTGTCGGCTTCCTCCTCAGCGATGACACCCTCGCGGCGGCCAAGAAGAATCCCGACATCAAGTTCTCCATCGTGGACAACAACGATCCGAAGACTTACCCGGCAGCCACGAACCTCAAGCCACTGGTCTTCAACACCGCGCAATCGAGCTTCCTTGCCGGCTATCTGGCCGCGGGCATGACGAAGACCAAGAAGGTTGGCACATTCGGTGGCGCGAAGATCCCCACAGTCACGATCTTCATGGACGGCTTCAGCCAAGGCGTGGACTACTACAACAAGCAGAAAGGCACAGACGTCAAGGTTCTCGGTTGGGATGCGGCCAAGCAGGACGGCCAGTTCACCGGCGACTTCGAGGATCAAAAGGGCGGCCAGCGTACGGCACAGGGATTGATCAGCCAGGGTGCGGATATCGTCTTCCCGGTCGCCGGACCTGCTGGGCTCGGGGCATTGCAGTCAGCCAAGGCCAGCGGTGGCAAGGTCAACGCCATCTGGGTGGACACCGACGGCTGCGTGAGCGCGGAGCAGTACTGCTCCAACATCATCACCAGCGTCTACAAAGGCATGGACGTTGCTGTAGCAAACGCCATCAAGGCCGCGAAGGATGGTTCGTTCTCTAACGAGCCATACGTGGGCACGCTCGAAAATGACGGCACCGGCTTGGCCCCGTTCCACGACTTCGACTCCAAGGTTTCTGCCGAACTGAAGTCTGAGCTGGACGCGCTCAAGGCTGACATCATGAGTGGCAAGATCAAGATCGAGTCCAAGTCCCAGCCATCGGCGTGATCGAGGACACCCTCGGCATGATTGAGAGGTGACACCAACCTCGACCCCCGCGGCTGAAACAGGCCTGCGGCTGCGGGGGATCACCAAGCGGTTCGGCAACCTGGTCGCCAACGACTCGATCGACCTTGACATCGTCGGTGGTGAAATCCATTGCCTGCTTGGTGAAAACGGGGCGGGCAAGACCACTCTGATGAATGTGCTCTATGGGTTGCTACAGCCCGATGCAGGCATGATTTCGATTGACGGCGTCGAGCAGGTCCCAGCCAACCCCAAAGAGGCCATCGCTGCTGGGATCGGCATGGTCCACCAGCACTTCATGCTGGTGGATGTCTTCAGCGTGGCCGAGAACCTGATTCTCGGGAGGGAGGACACCACCGCCGGCCTGCTCAATATGGGCCAGGCGCGGCACACCGTGTGGCGGCTTTCGGAGCGCTACGGGCTCGACGTGGATCCGGATGCTGTCGTAGAGGAGCTTCCGGTAGGCGTGCAGCAGCGGGTCGAGATCTTGAAGGCGCTGGCTAACGACGCCAAATATTTGATCTTGGACGAGCCGACCGCCGTGCTCACGCCACAAGAGACCGACCAGCTCATGGCGGTGATGCGCTCGCTTCGAGATGAAGGCAAGGCGATCGTGTTCATCACCCACAAGCTGCGTGAGGTGCGGGAGATCGCGGACAAGATCACCGTGATCAGGCACGGCAAGGTGGTCGGCACCGCGAAGGCGACCGACTCCGAGTCGGACCTGGCAGAGCTCATGGTCGGCCGGGCTGTGCAGTTGGTCGTGGACAAGAAGCCAGCCGCGACTACCGCAGAGCCACGGCTGGTGATGCAAGGCGTCTGGGTAGCAAGGCCGAACGGCACGCTGGCCGTGGAGGATCTTGATCTTGAGGTGTTCGGCGGGGAGATCGTCTGCATTGCCGGCGTCCAGGGCAATGGTCAGACCGAGCTTTCCGAGGCGCTGCTAGGTATAACCCCGGTCTTCAAAGGCTCGATACACCTGGACGACAATCCGCTCACGGGGTTGTCGCCGAGGGAGATTATTGACGCCGGCCTTGGGTTCGTCCCCGAGGACCGAAAGCAGGACGGTTGTGTCCCGACGTTCACCGTCGCCGAGAACTTGATCTTGAATCACTACGACGAACATCCGTACGCGCGCGGAATCGCCCTGAATCTCGGAAGGGTGAGGCAGAACGCCGCACACCGCGTCGACGAGTTCGATATCCGTACGCATTCGATCGAGGCGCCGGTTTCCTCGCTGTCGGGCGGCAACCAGCAAAAGGTCGTGTTGGCGCGGGAGCTCTCCCGGCCGCTGGCGCTCATGGTCGCCTGCCAGCCCACTCGCGGGCTCGACGTAGGGGCCATCGAGTTCGTCCACAGGCGGCTGGTCGAGGAGCGAGACCGCGGCACGGCTGTGGTGATCGTCTCGACTGAGCTGGACGAGGTCGTCGCCTTGGCCGATCGGATTGCAGTCATGTACCGCGGCCAGATTGTCGGCATCGTGCCGCCGGATACCTCACGTGAGGTGATCGGCCTCATGATGGCCGGAGTCCCAACCGAGGAAGCCTTGGCTAGCGCGTCCATGACCACACTGGCCGAGGAGGACGCCGCGTTGGAGGCCAGTCTCGAAGAGGCATCTCATGAGTCCTGAACCGGGTAAGCGCCGAATCGCGATTCCATGGTCCGACGTCCTGATCACCATCGCGTCGATTGTGCTTGCCTTCATCGTCGGTGCGCTGCTGATGATCTTCTCCGACACCGAAGTCCGAAGTAAGTTCGCCTATTTCTTCTCCCGACCGTCGGATGCACTGATCGCGTCCTGGGACAAGGTCAGCACCGCGTACGCGGCCTTGATCAAAGGTGCCATTGGCGGGTACGGGCCGATCACCGAGACGACGGCCCAGGCAGCCCCGCTGATCTGCGCAGGACTCGGTGTGGGTCTGGCATTCCGCGCTGGTCTGTTCAACATCGGTGCCCAGGGCCAGGCCATTCTTGGCGCGATCGTGGCCGCCTATCTTGGGTTCACCTGGCATCTGCCTCCCGGAATACACCTCCTCGTGGCCATTCTCGGTGGACTGCTTGGTGGCGCATTCTGGGGCGGCATCGTCGGCTGGCTGAAGGCCAAGACAGGCGCCCACGAAGTCATCGTGACGATCATGATGAACTACATCGCTGCCGGCCTGCTGGCCTTTCTGCTCACTACCTCGGCGTTCCAGCGGCCTGGCAGGACCGACCCGATCTCTCCCATCGTGGATTGGAACGCCACCATGCCTCGGCTGGCGGGCGGCCAACTGCACCTCGGCTTCGGGTTGTCATTGCTCGCCGCAGTAGCGGTCTGGTGGATTCTGGACCGCTCGACCACAGGCTTTGCCATCCGCGCTGTCGGTGCGAACCCCAACGCGGCCGCGACCGCCGGGATGAGCGTCGCCAACACGACCATGATCACCATGTGTTTGGCCGGCGCATTGGCGGGACTGGCAGGCGTTCAGGCCGCCTTGGGCCCGAGCGCTTCCGGACTACCAGTGCCCCTCTCGCTCGGCATCGTCGGCTCCATAGGCTTTGATGCCATCACTGTCGCCCTGCTGGGCCGGTCACGGCCGCTCGGGATTGTGCTGGCCGGCTTGCTGTTCGGGGCGTTGCATGCCGGCGGGTTGGCGATGCAGAGCGTGGCCCAGACCCCGCTCACCCTGACGACTGTGCTGCAGGCATTGATCGTGCTCTTCGTCGCTGCCCCTGCGCTCGTCACCAAGATCGTGCCGTTCCTCAAGCCCCGCAAGACTCGGGCGCTCGGGCCGGTTCCTGAGGGAGGTCTGGCGTGAGCCTCGACACCATCGAACAGGCCGAACCGCGTACCGAAGCAGCTAGGGTCGAGACTCCCCAGAAGCGTCGCCAACGCCTCTCCACCGGCGTACTCATTGCCGTCGTCGGCGTACTCCTCCTGATCGGGCTCGCCTCCACCAACGGGAGCGCGCGATTTGCGCTGTCCGACGCGTTTGACGCGCTGCAGCTGCCGACGGTAACGCTGCCTGGCTTCGCAACGGTCCTGGTCTGTGCGCTGCTCTGCCTCTCGGCTGCTGTTGGCTACCTGTCGGGCCGGATGCGTGGTCGGTGGCCAGTGTTGGCCGGCGCAGTCGCCGCGTTGGCTGTCATCATGGGCTTCCTGACCTGGGCTGCGTCTGGACGTGACCTGCCCTTCCCAGTCAGCAACCAGTTCGCTGGCACTTTGTCACTCGCCACACCTCTGGTCTTCGGCGCACTCTGTGGCGTGCTATGCGAGCGCTCCGGAGTCGTCAATGTGTCGATCGAGGGCCAATTCCTGTCGGCGGCATTTGCGGCCGCTGTCGTCGGCAGCCTGACTCAGTCGGTGGCCGCGGCCATGATCGCCGCCATCCTCGCCGGCCTCGCCATGGCCGCGCTGCTGGCTCTGTTCTCGATCAACTACTTGGTCAACCAGGTCGTCCTGGGCGTGGTGCTCAACCTGTTAGCTGTTGGCGTCACAGGCTTCCTGTTTGATCAGCTCGTACAGCCGGCATCGGCCGAGTACAACTCCGCGCCGGTGCTCGAGCCCATTCCCATTCCCGGACTCGCGAAGATCCCCTTCTTCGGGCGAGTGCTCTTCGAACAGAACGTCTTGGCCTATCTCGCAGCTATTTCAGTCGCTCTGGTCTGGCTGGTGCTCTACCGGACAACCTGGGGCTTGCGGATCCGAGCTGTCGGAGAGCATCCCGAGGCGGCCGACACCGTTGGTATCAGCGTGCGGGGAATCCGCTGGTCGTCGGTGCTCGCAGGCGGCATCTTCGGCGGCCTCGGTGGCTCCTTCTTCACCCTCGCTTCGACGGGTTCGTTCACCAAGGAGTTCACCGTTGGCACCGGTTTCATCGCGCTGGCCGCGGTGATCATGGGCCGCTGGCACCCGGTGTTGGCATCGATCATGTGTCTGTTCTTCGGCTTCGTCACCCAGATGGCTTCTCAGTTGCAAACCTTGAATACGCCGATGCCCAGCCAGTTTTTGTTGATCTTGCCTTACGTCGCCACGATCATCGCCGTCGCGGGCCTCGTTGGCCGCGTCAGACCTCCAGCCGCCGATGGCATTCCGTATGAGAAGTAGCCATGTGCCCTGAGCCTGTGTTGAATTGCTCCGCTCCGCTCCGCGCGGATCGCGCTCAGAACCCGCCTACTTCGTCGTCGCTCGCCGACAAAAAGGCGCGTCGGCTTGCTCCATATACATTGCTCGCTTCGCTCGCTGAGGCTGGCGCTGGTGAGCCGCTGCCTTCCTCACTCGCCGCAGACGAAAAGCGTGTCTGCTCGCTCGATCGTCCAGGACAGCGGCGCGCCAGCCTCGCTCAGCACGGCGGCGCGCGATCCGGGCTACGGCTTACTCCATTAGCAAAGGAGCAGTGATGACCCGTATCGATTGGGAAAAACTGCGCAGCGCAGCTCGGGAGGCCAGCCAGCGTGCCTACGCCCCCTACTCCAACTTTCCAGTCGGTGCGGCTGCCCTCGTGGACGATGGACGAGTGGTGACCGGTTGCAATGTCGAGAACGCGTCTTATGGGGCGACACTCTGCGCGGAATGCGGGCTGGTATCCGCCCTGCATGCCAGTGGCGGCGGGCGGCTGGTCGCATTCGCCTGCGTCGACGGAGCTGGGTCCGCTCTAATGCCGTGCGGCCGCTGCCGTCAGCTGCTCTGGGAGCATGGCGGTGCCGAGTGTCTGGTGGACACACCGTCCGGAATCTTGCCGATGAGTGAGGTGCTGCCACAGGCATTCAGCGCGCGTGATCTTGCCAGGCGTCGATCATGAGTTCCGACCCGGAAGCGTTGCGTGCGTTCCCCAAGGTGTCGCTCCATGATCATCTTGATGGCGCACTCCGGCCACAGACGATCATCGAGCTGGGCGATGAGCTTGGCCACGCATTACCCGCGGGCAATGCCGATGATCTTGCCCGCTGGTTCGCTGCATCGGCCGAGTCGGGGTCTTTGGAGCGCTACCTGAAGACATTCGATCACACCATCGCAGTGATGCAAACCGCAGCGAATCTGCGACGAGTCGCCGCCGAGTACGTGGCGGATCTGGCAGCCGATGGAGTCATCTACGGCGAGACGCGCTGGGCGCCTGAGCAGCATCTGAGCGCGGGATTGACCGCGCCTCAGGCAATCGAGGCCGTTCGTGACGGCCTTGCCGCACGGCATGGCGGCATGTCGATCGCGCGGGCAGGAGATCGAGGTGCGCCAGCTGGTCACCGCAATGCGACAGGGAGAGCCGACCCGCGATATCGCGAAGCTGGCGCTGCGGTATCGCCGCGACGGCGTCGTCGGTTTCGATATCGCCGGCCCGGAAAAGGGCTATCCCCCGTCGCGCTTCCTGGAGTCCTTTCAGCTGCTGCGGCGTAACAACGCCTACTACACGATCCATGCTGGCGAGGCAGACGGCTGCCACTCGATCTGGGAGGCGGTGCAGGTCTGCGGTGCCAACCGGATCGGTCATGGCGTCGCAGTCATCGAAGACATTCAGCAGGACGAGCGCGGCAAAGAGGTGCTCGGAGACTTCGCGGCGTACGTGCTCAATCAGCAGATCCCGCTCGAGATGTGCCCGACGTCCAATGTTCAGACCGGTGCGGTGGCCTCGATCTCCGAGCATCCAGTCCAACGATTGGATCGGCTTGGCTTCCGCGTGACCGTCAATCCCGACAACAGGCTGATGAGTGCGACTACTTTGACGAAGGAGTTCGCCCTGCTCACCGAGGCATTTGACTACTCGATGGTCGACGTTCGGCGGCTCGAGATCAACGCCGCCAAGAGCATCTTCGCCCCGTACGCCGTACAGAAGGCTCTGGTGGAGCGCATCGCTGCGGCCAAATAGGCCCAACTCGATCTCTGCAGCGAACATCGCGAGGCGCCCCCGGCGCGCCCGGTTATGGTTTAGCCCATGACTTCGCGTGTACTCGCCGCAGTGGCATGGCCGTACGCCAACGGCCCGCGCCACATCGGTCACGTCTCAGGCTTCGGGGTTCCCTCTGACATCTTCGCGCGCTACATGCGGATGAGCGGACACGACGTCTTGATGGTGTCAGGAACTGACGAGCACGGCACGCCGATCTTGGTAGAGGCCGAGCGCGAGGCGCTGAGCCCTCGCGGACTCGCGGACAAGTACAACCGAGTGATAGTGAACGATCTGCGCGATCTTGGATTGTCCTACGACCTGTTCACCCGGACGACGACGCTGAACCACTATGCCGTCGTTCAAGATCTCTTCCTGGGCCTGTATCGCAACGGCTATGTGGTGCCGCAGACCACGATGGGGGCGGTGAGCCCATCGACCGGACGTACCCTGCCGGATCGCTATATCGAAGGCACCTGCCCGATCTGCGGATATCCCAGCGCCCGCGGTGATCAATGCGACAACTGTGGCAATCAGCTGGACCCGATCGACCTGATCAATCCCGTCTCCAGGATCAACGGCGAGACACCCAAGTTCACCGAAACCGAACATTTCTTCCTTGATCTTCCATCACTTGCCGGCTCGCTCGGCAAATGGCTGAGCGCCCGGACCGACTGGCGCCCCAACGTGCTGAAGTTCAGCCAGAACCTGCTTGAGGATCTCCGGCCGCGGGCGATCACCCGTGATCTTGATTGGGGCGTGCCGGTACCGCTGGACGGATGGCGCGACCAGCCGATGAAGCGGCTCTATGTCTGGTTCGACGCCGTTATCGGTTATCTGTCCGC
Source organism: uncultured Actinomycetota bacterium (assembly GCA_963808905.1). Classification (GTDB taxonomy): domain Bacteria; phylum Actinomycetota; class Actinomycetes; order Propionibacteriales; family Propionibacteriaceae; genus Microlunatus. Next base: position 78,165 of record CAWEHO010000028.1, on the reverse strand, counting down.
ATCGGTCGAATGGGCTAAGCGCAGCGGTGACCCGGATGCTTGGCAGCGCTGGTGGATCGATCCGGACGCGCGCGGCTTCTACTTCATGGGCAAGGACAACATCGTCTTCCACACGGTGATCTGGCCTGGGATACTGCTCGGTCATAACGGCGAAGGCGATCATGGTGGCACGGTCGGGCCGCTCGGCGAACTGCGGTTGCCGGATGAGATCGTCTCCAGCGAGTACCTGACGATGAGCGGATCGAAGTTTTCTACCAGCCGCGGCAAGGTGATCTATGTCGGTGATTTCCTGCGTGACTTCGGACCCGATGCCTTGCGTTACTTCATTGCCGTCGCCGGTCCGGAGACCACCGATACCGACTTCACCTGGGACGAGTTCGTGCGGCGCACCAACTTCGAGCTGGCCAATGAGTGGGGGAACCTGGTGCAGCGCTCGATCTCCATGGCGCACCGCAACAATGGGGCGATTCCGACACCCGGCACGCTGCTCGATATTGATCATGAACTGCTGCGGATCTCGCGCGAATCGTTCGATACGGTCGGCGCGCTGCTGGACCGCAGTCGATTCAAGCTCGCGATCACAGAGGCGATGCGCCTAGTCGGCGCCACCAACAAGTACATCTCCGACACCGAGCCGTGGAAGCTCAGCGATGATCCGGCGCGACGCGACACTGTGCTGCACACTGCGCTTCAGGTCGTCTCGGATGCCAACACGCTGTTGACTCCCTTCCTGCCGCATGCCGCACAGCGGGTTTACCAGATACTTGGCGGCACCGGTGTCTGGGCGGCTGAGCCCGAGATCCGCGAGGTGAGCGAGGAGGGTGGGCCCGACTATCCGGTGATCATGGGCGATTACGCCGCAGAAGAGGCGCGCTGGCAGTCTCGACCCATCACGCCAGGAACGCCGCTGCAGCGCCCCTCGCCGTTGTTTCCCAAGCTCGATGAGTCTCTCGGCAAGACCGGACCTGAGTGGGCCCCCATCGAGGGCTAACTGTTTCGGGTTGCGGCCGCGAGGGCTGCAGTCAGTTCTTCGGCGTTCAAGCGCGAACCGTAGCCAGGCGTACCAGGTTGGAAGCGCCAGCTCTCCGCCAGCGGACCGGCGTCGACCACATCGAACCCGAATCCGTCGATCAGTTCTGCCACCTGAGCCTTTGCGACGGGGTCGTCCCCGGCGATCGCCAAAGCTCGCCGGTTTCGGGTACGCGGTGGCGCACCGTCGCTGGTTATCTGGTGGGCATAGATGTGATTGAACGCCTTCACCACGTGAGCGCCCGGCAGCCGAGCCTGCAGCAGCTCGGAGCTGGTCGCAGAGTCGTCGTCGAGGGCTGCGATATTTCCATCCCGCCGTGCGTAGTAATTGTTGGTGTCGATCACTGCCTTGCCTACCAGAGGCTTGGCAGGGACATCGCTGATCGCCTTCAGCGGGATCGCTACCACAACAAGATCACCGGCCGCGGCCGCTACTTGGGCCGTTCCGGCCCGGGCTCGTGGGCCCATCTCGGACACGAGCTCCGTCAGCGTCTCCGGTCCTCGTGAATTGCTGATCACTACGTCGTAGCCGCTGGCGATTGCGGCACGGGCGACCTGGCTGCCGATGTGTCCGGCCCCGATCAGCCCAATGGTCTTGACTCCGTTGATGGTCATGCGGGCTGCAACCGATGTGCGCGGCAGGCTATTCCTCTAGTACGAGGTGCCGCCGGACAGGGCCAAGGCACCCGTGGGGTGCCACACCGTTTTGATCTCGAGGAAGGCGCGCAGCCGCGCGGTGCCCGGTGCTGCCGCAAAGTCCGGGACACCCCGCGGCGCGTAGACCCGCTTCACCGTCTCGGCCGCTGCCTGCTCCAGCGACTCTCGCAGCGTGGCATCGGCGCCCGTGAGGTCCAGAGCGTTCACATCCGCGTGCGCCGCGAGATGGCGAGCCAGCTCGGCAATCCTGCCGGTCAGAATGTTGATCACGCCTGGCGGCACATCCGACGTCGCGACGACCTCGGCGAAGGTGATCGCAACGCACGGATCCTGCTCTGCAGCGATCACGGCGCAGGCATTGCCGCCGGTGATTACGGGCGCGAGCACCGCGACGAGGCCGAGCAACGGCGAGCCTGGTGGCGCGAGGATCCCAACCACGCCGGTCGGTTCTGGAGCGGAGTAGGAGAAGTAGGGGCTTGATACCGGGTTGGCGCTCCCGAGCACTGCGGCGAGCTTGTCGGTCCAGCCGGCGTAGTGCACCAGACGATCGATCGCAGCATCGACCTCGGTGGCGGCGTTCCTGGTCGAGGCGCCGGTACTAGCCATGATCAGCTCGACGAACTCGGTTCGACGGCCCTCGAGCATCTCTGCCATGCGGTAGATCACCTGGCCGCGGTTGTATGCGGTTGCCTTGGACCAGGCGGCGTAGCCCCTGCGGGCAGCGACCACGGCGTCTCGAAGATCCTTTCGTGACGCGAGCGCAGCGTTGGCCATGAAGTTGTCTTTGTGGTCGTGGGCCTGGTACGTGCGGCCGGACTCTGATCGGGGAAATGCACCGCCGATGAACAGCTTGTAGGTCTTGGCGACCGACAGGTGGCTCACCGCACAACCGCCTCATCATCGGTATTCAGATAGGCGGCCAGTCCCGAGGGCCCGCCCTCACGGCCGAAGCCGGATTCCTTGTAGCCGCCGAAGCTGGCTGCCGGATCGAACCGATTGAAGGTGTTGTCCCATATCACGCCGGCGCGCAGCGCAGCGGCCATACCCATCGCCCGCGATCCCTTCTCCGTCCAGACGCCGGCCGACAGGCCGTAGGGGCTGTTGTTGGCCTTGGTGACCGCTTCATCTGGGGTTCGGAAAGTCATCGTGGTGAGTATTGGCCCGAAGATTTCTTCGCGTGCAATGCGCATTGAGGAAGTCGCATTGGTGAAGATCGACGGCGACAGGTAGAAGCCATTTTTCGGCAGCGGACACGATGAGGACCACAGCTCGGCGCCCTCGGCGATTCCCGCATTCATGAGGGCGGTGATGCGGCCCAGCTGTGCCTCAGAGTTGATCGCACCTACATCGGTGTTCTTGTCCATGGGATCGCCGACCCGCAGCGTCTCGACCCGCTGCTTGAGTCGCTCGACGAACTCCTCTGCGATCGACTCCTGCACCAGCAGACGGGAGCCTGCGCAACACACCTGCCCCTGGTTGAAGAAGATGCCATTGATGATTCCCTCAACGGCCTGATCCTGGGCCGCGTCCTCAAAGATGATGTTGGCGCCTTTGCCGCCAAGCTCCAAAGTGATCTTGCGGCCCGTGCCGGCGAGCTCACGCTGGATACGACGGCCGACGGCAGTGGAGCCGGTGAATGCGACTTTGTCGATGCCAGGGTGATTGACCAACGTTGACCCCACATCGCCCGCTCCGGTGACGATGTTCACCACACCGGGAGGTAGATCGGCATCGGCGATGATCTCGGCCAGCACCAAGATCGACAGCGGCGTAGTCTCGGCCGGCTTGATCACCACGGTGTTGCCGGCGGCCAGCGCCGGCGCGATCTTCCAGGCGGCCATCAACAGCGGGAAGTTCCACGGGATGACCTGGCCAGCCACGCCCAGCGGCTGTGGTGCGGGTCCCAGGCCGAGGTGTTGCAACTTGTCCGCCCAGCCCGCGTGGTAGAAGAAGTGCTGCGCCGTCGTCGGAACGTCGAAGTCCCTGGTTTCCTTGATCGGCTTGCCATTGTCGAGGGTTTCCACCACCGCAAGTTCGCGGGAGCGCTCTGCGATCAAGCGAGCGATCCGGAAGAGATACTTGCCGCGCTCGGCACCCGCCATGGATGACCAGACACTTTCGTACGCCCGCCGCGCGGCTTTGACCGCCCGATCGATGTCGGCTGCATTGACCGTCGAGACCGTCGACAGCCTCTCCCCAGTTCCGGGATTGATGGTGTCGCGATCTTCGCCGCTGCCCTCCTTGAAGGTCCCGTCGATGAACGGCAGGTAGCGATCCTTGACGTCGGCGATCGCACTCGACTCCGGTGCGGGGGAGTATTCCCATTCCATGATCAAACTTCTCCCTAGTCAACGGTCACGTAGTCGGGGCCGGAGTAGTGGCCGTCCAACTGTGCCCGGCGTTGCATGATCAAGTCGTTGAGCACCGACGAGGCTCCGAACCGGAAGTAGTACGGGTCGAGCCACTCCGGTCCGGCGACTTCGTGGACCGCAACGAGATATCGGATTGCGTCCTTTGCTGTTCGGATGCCGCCCGCCGGCTTCACCGCGCGCTGCTCTCCCGTCTGAGCCTTCCAGTCCTTGACTGCCTGCAACATCACGTGGACCACGGGCAAGGTGGCGGCCGGGGACACCTTTCCGGTGGAGGTCTTGATGAAGTCCGCGCCTGCAAGCAACGCGAGCCAGCAGGCGCGGCGTACGTTGTCGTAGGTCGCCAACTCACCGGTCTCCAAGATCACCTTCAGCCTGGCCTCGCCACAGGCCCGCTTGATGGCGACGATCTGCTCGTATACCGTCCCGTAACGTCCGGCCAGGAATGCCCCCCGATCGATCACCATGTCGATTTCGTCCGCACCCGCGTCTACCGCGATCTTGGTATCGGCGAGTTTCACCTCGAGGCTCGAACGGCCGGCCGGAAATGCCGTCGCGACCGACGCGACCTTGACGCTGGAGCCTTTCAGCTCCGAAACTGCGGTGGGCACCATGTCGGGATAGACGCAGATGGCTGCCGTGTGCGGGGTCTCCGGATAGTCCGGATCGGGCAGCATCGCCTTACGCGCGAGATTGCGCACCTTCCCGGGCGTGTCGGCACCCTCCAGCGTGGTGAGATCGACCATCGAGATCGCCAGATCGATCGCCGCGAGTTTGGACGCTCGCTTGATAGAGCGCGTCGCAAGTCCGGCGGCTCGCTGCTCGATCCCCACCGGGTCCACACCAGGAAGCCCGAGCAGGAAGCGTCGCAGCGAAGTCTCATCTGCGGTGGCATCGGCAAGATGTGCGGGCAGCGGCTCGGCGGACCGCGGCGAAATCTCCCGCGTTGTCATACGGGTGATCCTAGATTGCGTGCAGGGCTGGTCGAAGCCTGCGTCGGGCCCGCCCCATAGCCGGGCTCGGGCGCATTTGCTGGGGCACCAAGGCCAGCCGGGTAGCGCGTGAGTCGGTGATCTTCGCTGAATCCCGGCGTAAGATCCGGGCCGAGCTGGCACCGCACTGATCGGTCAGCTGAAGGCGTTCTCGCCGGTCAGGGCCTGACCGATCACCAGCTGGTGCACCTCCGACGTGCCCTCGTAGGTCAACACCGACTCCAGGTTGTTGGCGTGACGCAGCACCGGATACTCCAACGTGATGCCGTTGGCGCCGAGGATGGTTCGGCATTCGCGGGCGATAGCGAGGGCCTCTCGGACGTTGTTGAGCTTGCCCAGGCTGACCTGCTGCGGCTGCAGCCGATGATCATCTTTGAGGCGTCCCAGGTGCAGCGCCAGCAGGAATCCCTTCTGCAGCTCCAACGTCATGTCCGCCAGCTTCGCCTGAGTGAGTTGCCGAGAGGCGAGTGGCCGGTCGAACACCTCGCGCGAGATGGCGTAGTCAATCGTGGTTTCCAGACAGTCTCGCGCCGCGCCGAGGGCGCCGAAGACGATGCCGAATCGCGCCTCGCTCAAGCAGGAAAGCGGTCCACGCAAACCAGTCACATCCGGAAGCACAGCATCGCTTGGCAGGTGGACATCCTCCAGCACCAATTCGGAGGTCACCGAAGCTCGTAGGGACAACTTCTTGGTGATCTTGGGGGCGGAGAATCCGGGCGTATCGGTCGGGACAATGAAGCCTTTGATTCCGTCATCGGCCTGCGCCCAGACAACGGCCACGTCCGCGACAGATCCGTTCGTGATCCACATCTTGGTCCCGTTGATCACCCAGTCATCGCCGTCCCGCTTGGCGCGCGTCCGCATGCCCGCTGGATTGGATCCGAAGTCGGACTCGGTCAGCCCGAAGCAGCCAATGGCCTCTCCGGAGGCCATTCTTGGCAACCAGGTGGTCTTCTGTTCCTCGCTCCCGAACTTCCAGATCGCGAACATGGCAAGGGATCCCTGCACGGAGACCATGCTGCGTACGCCGGAATCGCCTGCTTCGAGCTCGAGGCAGGCCAAGCCGTACGAAACCGCATTGGCTCCCGCGCAACCGTAGCCGTCCAGATGCATGCCGAGCAGTCCAAGATCACCGGCTTCTCGCATCAGAGCAAGATCAAGATCACCGCGCTCGTACCAGTCGGCGATGTTCGGCTTGACCCGCTGCTCCACCCATTCCCGAACTGTTGCCTGGATATCGCGCTCTTCCTCGGCAAGAAGATGATCAATAGCAAGCAGCTCGAGCGGTCCGGTTCGGCTCATCGATTCAGTCCCATCTATCCAGTGCTGCGATCGTCAGGCCGAGCGCTGCTTTTTCGATCTCGTCCTCGCTGAGCAGGACATGCTCGGCAGCAGTGCCCAGCGGCACGAAGCTGTCCTGGCTCGCCACCCGATGGATGGGCCCGGTGAAGCCGCCCTCCACCAGTGCAGCGACAACACCTTCGCCAACGCCTCCACTGTGCCGGGTCTCGTCGACCACCAGCACTTGACCCGTCGATCGGGCCGCGGCCAGCATGTCCTCGACCGGAAGCGGAGCGAGCCAACGTATGTCGAGCACCTGAGCGGTGACACCAGCGGCAGCAAGCCGGCGAGCCACCCGCAGACTCATCGGCACTCCGTTGCCGAAGCTGATCATGGTCAATATTGCCGGTTCGCTGCCGTAGCTGCGCGCCCGACCAATCGGCACGTGCTCCTCATGATCAACTGCCACCCAGGCTTGATCGCCTGGTTCATAGAGATCCCGCCGGTGGTACAGCGCAATGGGTTCGAGGAAGACCGACATCGTTGCATCGGCCATCGCCGCAGCGACGCAGGTCCGTAGCATTGCAGCGCCGTCATCGGCGCGGGCAGGGCACGCCACGACGAGCCCGGGAATGTCGCGCAGCACCGCCACGGCGTTGTCGTTGTGGAAGTGCCCGCCGAAGCCCTTCTGATAGCCGAGGCCGGCAATCCGGACCACCATCGGATTGGTGAAGCGACCTCGGGAGAAGAACGGCAGAGTGGCGCCCTCGCCACGTAATTGATCTTCGGCGTTGTGCAGGTATGCCAGGTACTGGATCTCGGGGACCGGGATCAGCCCAGCGAGGCCGGCGCCCAGCCCAAGACCGAGAATGGCCTGCTCGTCGAGCAGCGTGTCAAAGACTCGAGCGGCGCCGTGCTTGCGAGCCAGCCGTGCCGTGACACCGTAAACCCCGCCCTTGACGCCGACATCCTCACCGAAAACGACCACTCGACGATCGGCGGAGAGCAGCTCATCGAGCGTGGCATTGATCGACTCCGCGAGCGTACGAGGTCGTGCCGTCGCCTCCGGAGATGAGCTTTGCTCGACGCGCCCGCTGGTGAGTAGAGCGACAGTCTCTGCTACTCCGGCTGGATGGCGAGGAGCAATGGGCGCCATGATCTCCGCCGCCGAACTGAGTCGCGGGTCATCCCTGAGTCGTTCGGCGTCGTCGTCGATCTCGTGCCTGATGGCGTCGTAACGCTCCAGAATCTCGGTAGCGCTGGCCCCGGTCGCGCGCAGGCACGAAGCGGTGGCCAGCAATGGATCGCGTGCGTAGTCAGCGTCGATCTCGCGCGGTTTGCGGTAGCTGATCTCGGCGTCGCTGCCGGCGTGCCCCCCGAAACGCACGGTCCGCAGGTGGAGGAAGACCGGCTGTCGCTGTTCGCGCACGGTATTGGTAACTTGCAGGATTGCCGGCCAGGAAACCGCGGGATCAGAGCCGTCAACCGACACGTAGGTCAGTCCTGGCCGCGATCCGTACGCGGCCTCGATCCAGCCGGCCGGCGTTGGTACCGAGATACCGAGGCCGTTGTCCTCGCAAACAAACAGAATCGGTACAGGCAGACCCCGGAAGGCGGTAGCGAGAGCCGTGTTGATCGCCCCGACTGCTGTCGAATGGTTGGCCGACGCGTCTCCGAACGAGCACACCACGACAGCGTCCCCGGGCCACTCACCATCGACTCCGAGCCGGTGTGCCCGGTGCAGCATGATCGCCAGGCCAACGGCCCTCGGAAGATGGGAGGCGATGGTCGAGGTCTGCGGGATGACCGCCAGATCCGGATGACCGAACACCTTGTGCCGCCCGCCGGCAATCGGCTCGTCAGCGAGGCCCATCAGGCCTTGCAGCACGTCTCGAATCGGCGTCGACTCGGGGACCTGTCCAGCTCGGGCCACGTAGAACCCCCCCGACCGGTAGTGCAACAAGGCGGGATCGGTGGGCCGCAAGGCCATCGCAACCATCGCGTTGCTCTCGTGCCCGGCCGAACCAATGGTGTAGAAGCCTCGGCCCTGCTGTTGCAGTTCCCGCGCCACGAAATCAAGGTGCCGGCTGGTCGCCTGCGCCCTGAAGAGGCTCCACCACCACGCGGACTTGTCAGGGTCTCCGTCGGCTATAGCCGGCTGAGACGCTGACAAGTCGGCGATGGCGCCGCGGAAGTACGTGTCGAGCGGGTGCATCAATGGGGTCTAGAGCCGGAAGGTGGTATCCGGGGTCAGCTCGACGATGTCCATCTGCGCCTTCTGGAGCCTGCCGGAGTAATCCCAGTTCAGCGCCTGCCAGCGAGTGAACTGATCCAGCACCCAGACTCCCGACTGACGGGATCCGTTGCCCGACTTGCCGTTACCTCCGAACGGCAGATGAGCCTCGGCCCCCGAGGTCGAGTTGTTGATCGACACCATGCCGGCGCTGATCTTGTCGCGGAACGTGAATGCGTCCTTCGGGTCGGTGGTGTAGATCGAGGAGGAAAGCCCGTAGCCGGGTGCGTTCGCCAGCTCGATCGCCTCGTTGAGCGACTGATAGGTCGTTACGCCCACGATGGGCCCGAAGGTCTCCTCCATGAAGATCCGGTCGCCGGGACGTACACCATCGACCACGACTGGGTGGTAGTACAGCCCATCACCCGGCTCGCCGACGAAGCCGTCCCGTGGGTTGTCCGTAGTGATCTTGCCGTACGCCCCCTGCACAGCGTGGTGCGGCTGAACCCAGCTGAGGAACTCCTCATATCGTTCTGCAAATTTCGCGTCCATCATCGGACCCATCAGCACGTCCTGGGTCGGGTCTCCCACCCGAGCCTTGGTCACGGCCGCGTTGAACATTTCGAGGAACTGATCATGGACCGATTCGTGCACGATGATCGTGCCCAGTGAGGTGCAACGCTGCCCGGCAGTGCCGAAGCCGGAAAACAGCGCGCCCTCGACAGCAAGATCAAGATCGGCACTAGGCGTGACGATCAGCGGATTCTTGCCGCCCAGTTCCAGGCATGCAGTCTGCAAGTAGCGTCCGGTCAGGGCGCCGATCTCCCGGCCGACGGCAGACGAGCCGGTGAATCCGACCTTGTCGATCAGTCCGGCATCCAGCGCTTGCTCGAGCCCCGAGAAGGTCGTGGCGCCGTCAGCATGAACGATGTTGAAAACGCCGTCCGGCAGACCGCCGCCTCGGACAAATAGCTCGTGAAACGCCGCGCTGCTGACTGCGGAATATTCAGCGGGCTTCCAGACAACCGGGTTTCCGGCCAATAGTGCGGGAACGATGTACCACGCTGGGACAGCGACCGGGAAGTTTCCAGCAGTGATCACCGTGACAGTTCCGACCGGACGCCGAAACGTGAACAGCTGCTTGTCGGGCATCTCGCTCGGCACGGTCTGCCCGTACAGTCTGCGGCCCTCACCGAGGAAGAAGTCACAGGTGTCGATGATCTCCCGTACCTCGCCCAGCGCTTCGGCGTACGGCTTGCCAATCTCGGCGGTGACCAGTCGAGCCAGCGCTTCAGCGTTGTCCTCGATCAATCGGCCAATATGCGCGATCGCCCGGCCACGGATGGGAGCCGGTATCGAGGTCCACGCTTCCTGGGCCTTCTTGGCTGACTCCGCGGCCCTCACAAAGGTGGCGGCATCCACGAAGGACACCTCGCCGACAACCTCGTCCGGGCGGGCCGGATTCGTGCTCGGAAACGTACGGCCACCCGGCACCGGTGTGCCGTCGATAACCGAGGTCACCAGCCCGCCGTACGCCGACGATCTCTGGGGGATCGCCTCCCTCGACGTGGGCTCACTCACGTGTACTGCAGCTCCTTGCTAGCGACGCGCAGTACGGAGCGGCGAGTTGCTCCGATGGCGTCGTCAATCTCATCCTGACTCACCGAAAGCGCCGGACGGAAGCGAATCGAGCGCTCGCCACAGGGGAGCACTATGACTCTTTCGACCTTGTGCAGATCGGTGACGGCAGCGTCGCGCTGCTCGCGCGTTTCGAGGTCGAAGGCGACGAACAGGCCGCGACCGCGGACGTTACTGATCAGCCCCGACTCGTCGCGGAACTGCTCGAGACCGAGCACCAACTGCTCGCCCTTAGGTCCGGCTTGCTCGATCAGCGCCTCGGATTCGATGATTTCCAGAACTCGGCGTGACCGGACCATGTCGACCAGTCCGCCACCCCACGTGGAGTTGATCCGCCCGGACACCGTGAATACGTTGTCCGGCACCTCGTCGACTCGGCCGCCGGCCATGATTCCGCCCACCTGAGCCTTCTTGGAGAACGCGACGACATCGGGCTGGATGCCCAACTGCTGGTACGCCCACGCCGTTCCTGTGGTCCCGACTCCGGTCTGCACCTCATCGACGATGAAGAGCGCATCGTTGGCGTGCACGAGCTGCAGCATGGCCTGCAGGAACTCGGCGCGCATGTGGTTGTCGCCGCCCTCCCCTTGGATCGGCTCGGCGATGAAGGCCGCGATGTCGTGTGGATTCTCGGCGAAGGCGCGTTCGGCCTGCCACAGTGCACGGTCTTCGGCAGCGATCACCTCGTCCAGATGATCACTGAGCGGATGGATGATCGCCGGTACGTCGATTCTCGGCCAGTTGAACTTCGGAAATCGATCCGTCTTGTGAGGCTCGGTGTTGGTCAGCGACAGGGTGTAGCCGCTCCGGCCGTGAAAGGCGTGCGTCAGATGCATGATCTGAGTGCCGAGATTCCGGTCGCGCCCCGCCGCCTCGTTCTTGTGGCTCTTCCAGTCGAACGCGACCTTGAGGGCGTTTTCGACGGCAAGTGCGCCGCCCTCGATGAAGAACAGGTGAGGGAGCGCGGGATCTCCGAGCACCCGCACAAAAGTTTCGACGAACTCTGCGTACGGCGTGCTGTACATGTCCGGATTGGCGGGCTTATTGACAGCGATCTCGCCTAGCTCGGCGACGAATGTCGGGTCGTCAGCGATGCCGGGCGGATTGAGCCCAAGCGGAGCAGACGCGAAGAAGGTGTACATGTCGAGGTAGCGCTGCCCAGTTTGGGCATCGACGAGCTGGCTACCGCGACTGTTCCGCAAATCAAGGACCAGCTTCATGCCATCGGTCAACACATGGCGCGCAAGCATCTCGTGCACTTCGGACGCCTGGATGTGTGTCTGTTCGGCCAATGGAGACTCCTTCCCCGAGCAAAAAAAATCCATGTGACCCCCGCACAGGTGCCTTAGATTCTACCGCAGATATGGCCATTTGCCCTAATAAGCCGACAACATCTGGGCTGAGGATCTCAACGGCCGAGCGCGCCGGGGCAGTCGGGGAAGGTTGGCCGCAGCCAGGACCTGCCTTACGACCCGAGTCCCAGAGCCTCGGACATCTCGGACCGAATCCTCGCAAGCGTCGAGCGTGCCCCGGCTCGCGCCGCAGCGAGGCCGGCACTGTTGGGCGGCGCAGGGCGGCGCGCCTCGAGATAGCACTTGAGCTTCGGCTCGGTGCCCGAGGGTCGGGCCACCACTTTGACAGTTTCGCCGTTGATCAAGACTGCATCGGTTGGTGGCAGCGCGTCGCTGCCTTGCGCAAGATCGACTATCGATGTCGACTGGCCGGCAAGCATTGTCGGCGGGCTTGCGCGTAGCCGAGCCATGGCCTCAGCGATGATCTCGACGTGCTTGACACGTAATGACATCTGGTCGGTCTCGTAGACCCCGTACTGGCAGGCGATCTCGTCCAGCCGGTCTGAGATGCTTCCCCCATCTGCCTTGAGGCCGGCAGCAAGCCTCAGCAGTCGTGCCAGTGCCGAAATGCCGTCCTTGTCAGGTACAGCTCGTGGGTCAGTGCAGTATCCGATGGCTTCTTCGTAGCCGTAGACCAAGCCGGGCACGCGGCCGATCCATTTGAAGCCGGTAAGGGTGTAGACGAAGGGCTGCCGGTACGCCGACGCAATCGCCGCGAGCAGGGAGCTCGAGACGATCGAGCAGGCGTACGTGCCGCGCGCGCCGCGCCGGAGCGCGTCCTCCCCCAAAAGCACCCCGAGCTCATCACCGCTCAGCATCCGCCAGTGCCCGTCGACAACTACGGCCGCCGCCAACCGGTCGGCGTCCGGGTCATTGGCGATCACGAGGTCAGCGCCGACGTCCTTAGCCAGCGCGAGCGCCAGATCGATGGCGCCAGGTTCCTCCGGGTTCGGAAAGGCAAGCGTTGGGAACCTCGGATCCGGCTCGGCCTGTTCGGAAACAACCTGAGCCGGCGAAAATCTGCAAGCCTCGACCACGCGCTCGACGAGCGACCCGCCCACCCCGTGCAATGGTGTGTAGACCCAGCGCAGCTGGCGTGGCGCATCGGGCGGCAGTGACGAGGCGATGCGGTCGACGTAGGCATTCACCAACTCGGCGTCCAAGACTGCATACGACTGTGCCCGCGGCACGTCGTCCAAGCTGTGCTTGGCGACTTCATCGAGCCGCGAGGAGATCTCGGCGTCGGCTGGTGGCACGATCTGGGAGCCGTCGCCCAGGTAGACCTTGTAGCCATTGTCTTGAGGCGGATTGTGCGATGCGGTGACCACCACGCCGGCGACGCAGCCGAAGTGTCCTATGCCGAAGGCGACCACTGGTGTCGGCAGCGGCCCAGACGTGATCATGGCCTCGAAGCCCGCACCTGCCATGATCTCGGCGGTGTCTTTGGCAAAGACGTCAGAGTTGCGTCGAGCATCGAAACCGATGATCACTTTGCCGCCGGCCAGGCCATGATCAAGAAGGTAGGTAGCCAGCGCTGCCGCTGCCTGGCCGACGACGACCCGGTTCATCCGATTGGGTCCCGGACCTAGTGCGCCGCGAAGTCCGGCGGTGCCGAACTGGAGTCGTCCAGAGAACGCGTCGACGAGCTCCGCAATCGCCTCGCTCTCGCCGGCGTCGGCCGCCGTCAGGAGATCCTGCACCTGTTGCCGGGTCTCTGGATCCGGATCTTGCCCGGTCCAACTGGCAATGGCGCGAGCGAACTCGTTGGAGAGAGCCGGCGCGCGCGATGTCACAGCCCTGCCGCGATTCCCGCGAGGAGCCGCCGAAGTCGCGGTGCGGCTTCTCGCCCGGCCTCGAGTACCTCCTCATGACTGAGCGGTTCCGTCGAGATGCCGGCTGCCAAGTTGGTGATCAACGAGATCCCGAGCACCTCCGCACCCAGCTCGCGTGCTGCGATGGTCTCCAGCGTCGTCGACATCCCGACCAGGTCGCCACCCAGCACGCCGGCCATCCGAACCTCCGCCGGCGTCTCGAACTGTGGCCCGCCGAACTGCACATAAACGCCCTCCGCCAAGTCCGGCTTCACCGACCGAGCAAGATCACGAAGACGTGGCGAGTAGGCGGTGGACATGTCGATGAAGCGCGCGCCGATCAGCGGAGTGGTGCCTGTCAGGTTGATGTGATCGCGGATGAGCACCGTCGAGCCGGGCGTCCACCGGGGATTCAGGCAGCCGCACCCATTGGTCAACACGACGACACCGGCGCCCGCAGCAATGGCCGTGCGCACTCCGTGGACCACGTGGTTCGGCCCATGGCCTTCATAGAGATGGGTACGCCCGGTGAAGACGGCAGCGATCTTGCCTGTCGGCGTTGTCACCACCCGGAGTGCGCCTCCATGACCGACGACGGTCGGCTTCGCAAAGCCGGGCAGGTCGGCCAGCTCGCAGCTGCCGATCGGCTCACCAAGATCATCGGCGGCCGCCGACCAGCCGGATCCCAGTACGAAGGCAAGATCGAGTTGTGCGATCCCGAAGCGATCCAGGATTGCTGTGGCAGCGAACCTGGCACGGGCGTACGGATCAGACGGCGAGCCATCGTCAGGCATGAGTCGCACTTTAGTGCTGCATCGTTGGGCGGCTTGGTGAGCCTTTATTCACAGCACGATCAGATCAGAAGCTCACCAGCCGCTGTCGCATGGGCGCGAGCGGAGCTCGGCGACGTAATCAGTCGGAGCGCCGGCCACCTCGGCCGCGTCGGCAAGGATCCCGATGGTCCGGGCACTTGGAGTGCCACCCTCGAAGTCGTTGAGCACATACACCCATGCGGTCAGTTCGCCGTCCAGCGTTGCCACGCGGACTCGCAGTTTGCGATACAAGCCGGTGTCGGCGCTTTCCCACTGATCAAGAGCGTTCTCGTCCCCAGAAGTGATGTCGTACAACGCGACGAAGACCTGATCTTCGGGTTCCTCGGCCAGTGTTGGCAGAGCGCCATCCCAGCCTTCGCCACCGAAGGTAATGCGCCATCCCACGGCCCACCCCGTGCCACGCTGCGGCGAGTGCGGGCAGCGGCCGGCCATCTGCGTTGGATCAAGATTGCTTCCGTACGCCGCGTACAGCACAGCAGCGAGGCTATCTGGTCTGGGCCGCGTCAGGGAGATGGAAGAATGCGAAGGTGACCAGGGTAGTGGTTGTCGGCGGAGGTCCTGGTGGTTACGAGGCAGCGCTGGTCGCCAGAAGGCTGGGCGGCGAGACCACATTGGTTGACAGCGATGGGCTTGGCGGCTCCGCCGTTCTCACCGACTGTGTTCCCTCGAAAACCTTGATCGCTACGGCCGAGGTGATGACGGACGTCCGCCAGTCGAGAGATCTCGGGCTGCGGTTCGGCCCTCTTGATCAAGGCGACGTCGACGCCGGCGTACGCGTACACCTGGCCACAGTGAACCAGCGCGTTCTTGATCTTGCGAATCGACAGTCCTGCGACATCGCTGAGAGATTGCAACGCGAAAACGTCGAGTTGGTGGCTGGCCGTGCCCGCCTCGACGGACCCGAATGCGTGATCGCCGAGACAGCGGATGGCAAGCAGTCCATTGCAGCCGACATGATCTTGGTCGCCACCGGAGCGCATCCCCGCGAGCTTCCGGAAGCCAAGTCGGACGGCGAGCGGATCCTCACCTGGACCCAGCTGTACGGGTTGACCGAGCTGCCGAAGCGGTTGATCGTGGTCGGCTCGGGCGTGACAGGTGCGGAGTTCGCGAGCGCGTACAACGCCCTGGGCTGCGACGTGGTGTTGGTCTCCTCCCGTGACCGCGTGCTGCCCAGCGAGGACGCCGACGCGGCTGAGGTGCTCGAGAACGTCTTCACTCGGCGTGGCATCACAGTGTTGTCGCGGTCGCGCGCCCAGTCAGTCGTGCGGGACCGCGATCAGGTCATCGTGACGCTTACCGATGGACGCGCGGTCAGCGGCTCACATTGTTTGCTCGCCGTTGGGTCGGCACCCAACACCGCCGGTATCGGTCTCGAGGAAGCCGGGGTCAAGCTAGATCAACGTGGCTTCGTCGAAGTCGACCGGGTGTCGCGCACCACCGCGAGAGGCGTATACGCGGCGGGCGACTGCACGGGTGTGCTCATGCTGGCCTCGGTGGCGGCCATGCAGGGCCGGATCGCCATGTGGCACAGCTTGGGTGATGCCGTGTCTCCCCTTGACCTCAAGACCGTTTCGGCGAATGTGTTCACCGCGCCGGAGATCGCGACCGTCGGCGTGTCTCAGCAGCAGGTCGACTCCGGTGAGGTGCCGGCGCGCGTGATGAGTCTGCCGTTGCGGGGGAATGCCAGGGCCAAGATGCAGGGCAGCCGCGACGGGTTCGTCAAGCTCATCTGCCGAAAGGTCACCGGCATCGTGATCGGTGGCGTCGTCGTTGCTCCTCGGGCCAGCGAGTTGATCTTCCCCGTGGCAATCGCAGTCGCGCAGCGACTCACCGTTGATCAGGTGGCGGACTCGTTCACCGTCTATCCGTCGTTGACCGGTTCGATCTCCGAGGCGGCTCGCCGGCTCAAAGGCACCGGCATGATCAGCTGAGCTTGCGCGTCTGGGTAGCGCAAACTTCTTTAGGTACCGTTTTGGTGTGAGCCTCGCGTCAACGGTCGCCCGCGCGACAGTCAACCCCGCCACAGTCAACCCCGCCACGGTTGCGAACCTGTTACGCGGCCGCAGTTGGGTTGCCCTCACCGGCGCAGGCATCTCGACCGACTCCGGGATACCGGACTATCGCGGGCCGAACTCGGTCCGTGCCACTCCAATGCAGTACAGCGAGTTCGTCGGCTCTGCCGACGCCCAGCAGCGGTACTGGGCCCGTTCATATCTCGGCTGGCGTCGCATCGGCAGGGCGAAGCCAAACGCGGGACATCAGGCGCTGGCCGATCTGGAAACGGCTGGACTGGCCGGAGTGATCACCCAGAACGTCGACGGGCTGCACGCGGCAGCTGGGAGCCGGTACGTGATCAACTTGCATGGCGATATCGCAACGGTGGTGTGCCTGGATTGCGGTGATCGCTCCACCCGCAGCGCGCTGCAGCGCCGTTTGGCGAGTGTGAATCCAGAGATCGACGAACCGCCAGTTCTGGAACACGCGGAGCTGCGCCCGGATGGTGATGCGGTGGCGCGGGACTGGCAGCAGTTTCGGCTGGTCGGCTGTCTGGCCTGCGGCGGGCGGCTCAAGCCCGACGTGGTGTTCTTCGGCGAGTCGGTGCCCAAGACCCGAGTCGACGCGGCATACGCGCTCGTGGAGTGCGGGGAGGTCTTGGTTGTCTTGGGCTCGTCGCTAACCGTGATGTCGGGATTGCGTTTCGTCCGTCACCAGGTGAAACATCAGCAACCGGTCGTGATCATCAATCGAGGCCCGACTCGTGGCGATGATCTTGCCACGGTGAAGATCGATAGCGGCTGTTCGGAAACGCTGAGTGAGATTCGGGAGACTCTTCTGGACTAGCGTCGAGCAATGCGCCTGAGCTTGTCGAACGGCTCAGCCCAGATGACCTCCAGCTAGTCGAACATGTCTCCGAACATGTCGCCGATCCCGCTGCCGATGTCGCTGGCGCCATCGCCGATCCCACCCATGAGATCACCGACCCCCTCGCCTACTCCGGAGAACATGTTGCCCATGCCGCCGAACAGCAGGCCGCCGATCAGCATGCCTGACAGCATGTCGCTGCCACTCCAGCGGCTGTAGTAACCCTGAGCCCATGGCGCGTACGCCGGGCCTCCCTCCCAGTAAGGAACACGCTGAGGGCCAACCTGCACCGTGCGGATGTAGGGGTCGGCTCCGGCAAGCACCCGTTCTGCGTCGGCAGGACAGGCCGGGACAGATCGCGGCACACCGCCGAGAGGTGCCCACGTGACGTCTTGTGAGGAGGGGCCGTGCGCCGGGTTGAAGAAGCATGGGGGCCGCTTGGCAGGCAGCGGCTCACCCGCGATTCGTGCCTTCACGCATGCGACCGCGTAACGGCCGTCTTCCAAGATCTCCGTGACGTGCCTGATTTCCTCGGGTCGGGTTACCGCGTCCAGCGACATCTTCGCGTTGTCGTATGCGTCCAAGGCGCGCTGGTAGTCCTGCTGCATCGCCTCATCGAGCGCATGCCCGGCAACATCGGAATCCAGCCGCTGCAGCTCCTCGCCAAACTTCGTTACATCCTCATCGGCGGCGCGCTTGGAGGTTGAGAGTTGGGTCTCCAGTGCAGCCTGCTCCGCGGCATGCCGCTGCTGGATGGCGTGCCGCCGGTAAAGGGCTACGCCGCCCAGGATCAGTGCCACCACGATCAGTAGCACGAGGAGTTCTGCCATGGGTCTCAGTGTGCCTGCGCCTGCTGTGGTTTCCCCTTGTGAGAGTGTCTTCTTACCGACCTTTTAGACCACAGTCGGAACCCGCGGGCAAGTCCGGGCAACCGGTTGTGCCGCGGAGCGATATACGCGCTAGTCGACGATCTCGCAGAGGGTGGACCCGCTCGTCACAGTTGCACCGACCTGGGCCTTGAGGTTCATCACGGTGCCGCTGCGATGCGCCGCCAATGGCTGTTCCATCTTCATCGCCTCGAGAACGACGACCAGGTCACCGGCCTGGACGTAGTCACCCTCAGCGACCGCGACCTTGACGATTGTGCCCTGCATGGGTGAGGTCAGAGCATTGCCCGAGAGAGTCGTGGTCCCTGCGCTGCTCCGGCGCCTGACCGGCTTCTTGGGACGGGAAGCGCCGGCGGATCCGTTGGCGGCGCCCAAGCCTGCTGGCACCATGACCTCCAGCCGCTTGCCGTTGACTTCGACCACCACCTTCGAGCGTCCGGCCGGCTCTGGAGCTTCGTCGGGCCCGCCGGCGTATGGCGGGATCTGTCCCGCTGAACTCCGTCTCAATCCAGCGAGTGTGGACGCCGAAGCGCCCATCCTCGGCGGTATAAGCCGGGTCCTCCAGAACGGCCCGGTGGAATGGGACGACCGTCGGCATGCCGTCGACCACGAGCTCTTTCAGCGCCCGCCGTGATCGCTCGAGCGCCTGGCTGCGATTGGCACCGGTGATGATGATCTTGGCGATCAGCGAGTCGAAGCTGCCGGGCACTGTCATGCCGCTGAGGTATCCCTCGTCGACTCGAACGCCGGGCCCGGAGGGCGGTCGCCACGTCGTGAGGGTGCCGGGCGCCGGCAGGAAGTTGCGGCCCGGATCTTCGGCGTTGATCCGGAATTCGATGGAGTGACCGGTGACGACAGGATCGTCATATCCCAGCGGTTCGCCCTCTGCGATGCGGAACATTTCTCGTACGAGGTCGAGGCCCGTGACCTGTTCTGAGACCGGGTGCTCGACCTGGAGCCGGGTATTCACCTCGAGGAATGAGATGGTCCCGTCCTGTCCGACCAGGAACTCGCAGGTTCCCGCTCCCACGTAGCCGGCTTCGGCAAGAATCGCCTTCGAGGAGAAGTAGAGGCGCTCCATCTGTTCAGTCGACAGGAACGGCGCCGGAGCCTCCTCCACCAGCTTCTGATGGCGGCGCTGGAGTGAGCAGTCGCGCGTGGAGACCACGACGACGTTGCCGTGGCTGTCGGCCAGGCACTGGGTCTCAACATGTCGCGGCCTGTCCAGGTAGCGCTCGACGAAGCATTCACCGCGGCCGAAGGCCGTGACTGCCTCGCGGGTCGCGGACTCGAAGAGCTCTCCGATTTCGCTCATCTCGCGTGCGACCTTCAGTCCACGACCGCCGCCGCCGAACGCGGCCTTGATCGCGATCGGCAACCCGTGCTCCGTCGCGAAGGCGATGACCGCGTCCGCATCGGGTACCGGGCCGGGCGTACCTGGTACGAGGGGAGCGCCGACCTTCTGAGCGATGTCGCGGGCCCGGACCTTGTCGCCCAGAGCCTCGATAGCGGCCGGGGGTGGGCCGATCCAGGTCAGCCCTGCGTCGAGCACAGCCGTGGCAAATGATGCATTCTCAGCGAGAAAGCCGTAACCCGGATGGATGGCATCCGCGCCACTCCGTGCGGCGATATGGAGAATCTTTGCGATGTCGAGGTAGCTCTCGGCCGGCGTCGCGCCGCCCAAGGCGTACGCCTCGTCGGCAAGCGAGACGAAGAGCGAGTCGTAGTCCTGGTCGGCGTAGATCGCAACGCTGGGCAGCCCCGCGTCGGCCGCTGCGCGGACCACTCGGACGGCGATCTCGCCACGGTTGGCGATGAGCACCTTGCTGATTCCCACACGTCCTCCCACCGAAAGCGCTCCCACCGGCCAACTCTAGTGCGGCATCGGCGAGTGCGATTCCCGTGCGGCGGAGTGGTTCCCGTTCAGACCTGTCAGGCCCGCGACCTAGGCTGCCTATCGGCTGTCTCAGCTGTCTATTCGGGCAGCTGTCTATTCGGGCTGGAGGCTCTTCATGACGCGGCGCGGTTGGCTGCTTTTCCTTACTCTCGGCGTCTTCTGGGGCATTCCCTACCTATTCATCCGCGTCGCGGTGACCGAGCTTGACCCGGTTGTCGTGGCATTCGGGCGAACAGCCCTCGGCGCCCTGCTGCTGCTTCCGCTCGCGATCCGTGCCCGCGCGCTCAGGCCGTTGTTGCCGTATTGGAGGATCCTGCTCCTCTATACCGCCATTGAGATCATCGGTCCATGGGTGTTGCTGGGTCACGCCGAAACTCGCCTGAACAGCTCCACCACCGGCCTGCTCATTGCCATGGTGCCAATGGTCGCCGCCATCATCTTGACCGTGACCGGCCATGATCGGCTGGATGTTCGACGGGTCGCGGGCCTGGTCCTCGGGCTGGCCGGCGTCGCCCTGTTGGTCGGGCTCGACGTTGAGTTTGATGAGCTGATCTCGATCGGCCAGGTCATGCTGGTGGTCCTCGGGTACGCGATCGGGCCGATCATCATCAGCCGCAGGCTCGCCGATCTGCCATCGATCGGTGTCGTCACCGGATCATTACTGATCGCCGCCGTGGCCTACACACCGTTTGCCGTATTCCTCTGGCCCACACACATCAGCGCACGCGCAGCCGGGTCGGTGGTGGTTCTGGCCGTGGTCTGTACGGCCGCCGCGTTCCTGGTGATGTTCGCGCTCATCGCCGAGGCTGGCCCGGCCCGCATGACCCTGATCACCTATGTCAATCCGGCGGTCGCCATACTGCTCGGTGCCGTGGTCCTCAACGAACCGATTACCGTCGGTCTCGCCATTGGATTCCCACTGATCATCATCGGATCGATCCTCGGCACCTGGCGCAGCGCGACAGACCCGGGCTCGGCTGCCACCCGTGGTGACGTAATCGAACCAGCTGAAGAGCCAAACCTTCGATAACCGGCGCGGCTGCGCAACGTCGATTGCGACACGAGTCGCAGGCAGATGGCGGGTTGGCGGGCTCGGAAGTGGAGCGGCTGGTAGCTGCGAGCGTCGGCAAATCGCGCGCCGGGTCGGAATGGGAGCCGAGCTTTTCGTGGCTGCGAGCGTCGGCAAATCGCGCGCCCGCCGTGGTGAGGAGGAGCGAGCAGAGGCGTTTTTCCTCTGCGAGCGACGACGAAGTAGGCGGATGCCCAGCGCGCGATGCGCGAGCAGCAAGCCCGAAGGAAATGAGCGTGGGCCCCTCCAAGTATGAGTTGCAGGGGCCCACTTGTAGCCGGAGTTATAGCGACGTCTCCAGCTGACCAGGCGATCCGACGGATCCCAGCCACCCGTCACCGGCGGCTGCGGCGAGTTGCCTCACCGTACGAATCCTCGGTTCTGTCCCAGTCCCGCTCTCCCTTGCGGAAGTGCGTAAGAGATTTCTACAGCCTTACAGGGCCGCCCGCAACCGAATCCAGAAAAGAAGTCCAAGAACTTTTTTGTCCACCGAGCTGTCCACAAAGCCGGTATCCTTCATGCACCGAAGTGATCAACTTCTCCACAGTCGAATGCACCTGGCTGTGGACATCGGGCGCAAGGTCCGTGAGGGAGCAGACACCCCGCGTAGGCGCACTAGGCTTCTGTCGTGCAGCCTCCACCGGACACCAAGGACTGGACGTGGACCCTGACCCGACGATGCCCTCAGTGCGGGTTGTCCGCCGGTGAGGTAGACCCGAAGACTTCGCTCGGCGAGCATTCATCGCCGCTGAGGAGTGGGTTCAGATTCTGCGCTCGAGTCCTGCGGTTACCGCGCGCCCACAGCCGGACGTCTGGTCACCGTTGGAATATGGCGCACATGTCCGCGATGTCTACCGCCTCTTCGATGGGCGCCTTGCCCAGATGCTCAACGAGGACACGCCGACTTTCGCGAACTGGGACCAGGACGAGACTGCCATCAAGGAGCGTTACGGGGAGCAGGACCCGGAGGTGGTTGCTGACGAGCTGGAGGATGCAGCACAACGCTTCGTTGCTCGGATGTCCTCGCTCGAGCCCGACCAATACACGCGGCGCGGGATCCGGTCAGACGGTGCGGAGTTCACGGTTGTCACCTTCATCCAGTACTTCCTGCACGACGTGATCCACCATCTGTGGGACGTCACCGGCCAGCAGGACGCGGCCGCCTCCCTGGCTCTCGAGTAGAGGCGCAAGCCAAGCTCGCGCTCAGGGACATTCCCCCAGCCGCTCCAGATCGGCTCGGCAACGCTTCTCGAGAGCATCCAGCTCGGCGAGCGCGTCATCAAGATCCCGCCGCTTGGCCAGCAGAGCATCGCGGCGCTTGCCGATATCGGCGATGAGAAAGGCAAGTTGGCCGCGTTCGCCGGGAGTCTCGTCGTACATGTTGATCACATGCGCGATCTCATCGAGGGTGAAGCCGAGCCGCTTGCCGCGCAAGATGAGCTGCAGTCGCACTCGGTCTCGGTCGTGGAAAATCCGAGTCGTGCCCTGCCGCTCCGGCGCCAGCAGGCCGCGGTCCTCGTAAAACCGGATCGTTCGCAGGGTCGTGTCGAACTCCTCGGCGAGCTCGCCGATTGTCCACGTTCGATCACTCATCACGCGCTCCTTCGACCGAAGTCTAGGCATGACGTTTACGTAAACGTCAAGCTATGCTGACAAGGTCAGTGACGACCGAAAGAGCATCATGACCGGTACGTTCTCCCTTGGCGAGGAGCACAACGACTTCCGAGCCGCGGTTGCTGACTTCGCCGCGCGCGATCTCGCACCCCACGTCGAGCGCTGGAACGCTGCTCATCAGGCGCCGCTCGAGGCGATCAAGCTCATGGGCGATCTCGGCCTGTTTGGTCTTGGCGGTCCCGAAGAGTACGGCGGCGCAGGAGACTTCACCAGCCTGTGTATCGCGATCGAGGAGATTGGCAAGGTCGACCAGTCACTCGGGATCACTCTCGAAGCTGCGGTCGGGCTCGGGATCAACCCGATCGCTCACTTCGGCACATCGGAGCAGAAGTCCCGCTGGCTGCCTGATCTGCTTGCCGGCCGCGCACTGGCTGCGTTCGGCCTCACCGAACCAGAGGCCGGGTCTGATGCTGGTGCCACCCGGACTCGCGCAACCCTGCGTGATCATGAATGGGTGATCGACGGCAGCAAGCAGTTCATCACCAATTCCGGCACCGACATCACCTCGGTCTGTACAGTCACAGCACGTTCCGGCACTCGGGACAATGGCAAGCCGGAGATTTCGGCCATCGTCGTGCCGATCGGAACACCTGGCTTCGAGGTCGGTCCGAGCTACGCCAAGCTGGGCTGGCACGCATCCGACACACATCCGCTGACCTTCGCTGACGTCCGAGTCCCCGAAGATCATCTGTTGGGCGAGCGTGGACAGGGATACCAGGAATTCTTGTCGATCTTGGACGACGGGCGGGTCGCCATCGCGGCTCTGGCACTGGGATGTATCCGAGCCTGCCTGGAGTTGTCGACGCAGTATGCGCTGCAGCGCACGACGTTCGGTGTTCCGATTGGCCGCAAGCAGGGCGTTGCGTTCCAAATTGCCGATCTTGATGTGATGGCCTCGGCCGCTCACCAATTGGTGTACGCCGCTGCGGCGATGCGTGATCAAGGTACGAGTGCACGGCAGTTCAACCGCGCGGCTGCGATCGCCAAGCTCTACGCGACAGAGTCCGCCGTCAGTGCTGCGCGGATCGCAACCCAGGTGTTCGGGGGTTATGGATTCATGGAGGAGTACCCGGTAGCCCGCTTCTATCGCGACGCGAAAGCTCTGGAGATCGGTGAGGGGACCTCGGAGGTGCAGCGGATCTTGATCGCTCGCCGGCTCGGGCTCCCGGTGGAGTAGTCGATCATGGACGAGATCGGGGCTGCGCGCGAGCGCACCCTTTCTCCCACGGAACGGGCGGCCGGCAAGCTGGCAAGCGCGAACAAGCTCTTCGTACGCGATCGAATCGACTTGCTGTTCGACGAGTACACCTTTGTGGAGGATGGCCAGCTGGCCAACGCGTTGGCTGAGGACTTGCCCGCCGACGGCGTGGTCACAGGACGTGGACTGGTCCAGGGACGGCCGGCGCTCGTGGTAGCCAACGACCCGAGCGTCAAGGCCGGCTCCTGGGGTGCCCGTACCGTCGAGAAGATCATCCGGATGACCGAGGTGGCTTTGCGCGACGAGCTGCCGATCTTCTGGTTCATCGACTCTGCCGGGGCACGAATCACTGACCAGGTCGATCTGTTCCCAGGCCGCCGGGGCGCTGGTCGCATCTTCCACAACCAGGTAGCGCTGTCGGGGAAGGTGCCCCAGATCTGCTGCCTCTTCGGACCCAGCGCGGCCGGCGGCGCGTACATTCCGTCCTTCTGCGATGTGGTGATCATGGTTGAGGGAAACGCCTCGATGTATCTCGGTTCTCCCCGGATGGCAGAGATGGTGGTGGGGGAGAAGGTCACTCTGGAGGAAATGGGCGGCGCTCGGATGCATGCGACGATCTCAGGTTGCGGAGATCAGCTGGCGGACGATGACACCGAGGCGATCGAGCAGGCGAAGCAGTACTTCTCCTATTTGCCGCAGAACTGGCGAGGCCCGCTCCCGAGCTACGACTCGGTCGAGCCGACACGGCGCTTCACCGATGATCTTGTCCCGGCCCAAGACTCGGCCGGGTACGACATCAGGACCGTGATCGAAGCAATTGCGGATGCCGGCTCCTTCTTCGAGGTCAAGCCGCTGTTTGCGCCCGAGCTGGTGACAGGCTTCGCCCTACTCGAAGGCGAAGTCATCGGCATAGTGGCCAACCAGCCGGCAATCAAAGGCGGAGTTCTGTTCGTCGATTCGGCCGACAAAGGAGCGCGCTTCATCTGGCAGTGCGACGCGTTCAACATCCCGCTGCTCTACTTGGCTGACGTTCCCGGATTCATGATCGGCAGTGCGGTCGAGCGGCAGGGCATCATCCGGCACGGCGCGAAGATGATCACAGCGGTCGCCGAGGCTACGGTACCGACCATCTCGTTGATCATCCGCAAGGCGTACGGCGCGGGGCTTTACGCCATGGGTGGTCCAGGCTTCGCGCCCGACGCCTGCCTGGCGCTGCCAACCGCCAAGATCGCTGTGATGGGCCCTGAGGCTGCCGTCAACGCGGTCTATGCAAACAAGATCGCCGAGATCGGCGACGAGGCGGAGCGGACGGCGTACGTCGAGCGGCTGCGCAAGGAATATGAGACCGACATCGATATTTTGCGGCTGGCCAGCGAGCTGGTCATCGATGGGATCGTCGAACCGCGTGAGGTACGCCACGAGCTGATCGCGCGCTTCGCTGCCGCGGCAACCAAGGACCGGCACTTCTCGACCCGGCGCCACGGCGTGCCACCGGTCTAGAGCGCCAGCCTGAATCGACGGGCGCGAGCGTCGGGAATCGCGCGCCGCCGCACGGAGGAGGAGCGAGCGGAGGCGTTCTTTCCTCTGCGAGTGACGACGACGGCGGCGGATTCCAAGCGCGATGCGCGAGCGCCCCCAAATTAAAGGGGAAGCTTGCGGAACAGCGGCCGAGGCACGTGCCGGAGTCCAGACATCACCACGCGCATCGTTCCTGGCACCCAGACAAGCTCGCGTTTGGCATTGATTCCCTCGGCGACGGCTTCGGCTACCTGTTCTGGCGTCACGGCAAGGGGCGCCTCCCCGAGTCCGGAGGTCATCTTGGACTTGACGAAGCCTGGTCGAACGACCAGCACGTGTACGCCGTATTCGCGCAGGGCTTCTCCCAGGCCGAGGAAGAAACCGTCGAAGCCGGCTTTCGTCGAGCCGTAGACGAAGTTGGAGCGCCGTACTCGCTCGCCGGCCACGCTGGACAGCGCCACGATCCAACCGTGCGCCTGGGCCCGCATGCGCTGGGCGAGCAGCACCCCGAAATGAACCGGCGCCGTGTAATTGACCTCGGCCAGCTCGAGAGCCAGATCGGGATCCTGCCAGGCCTGCTCCGCCTCGCCCAGCAGGCCGAATGCGATCACTGCGACATCGATGTCGCCGCCCGCGAAGGCCAGCTCGATGGTCGCAGCATGTGATTCATGATCACGGGCATCAAGATCGACTTCCGTGACGTCGCAGCCGAGGCCCTTGAGCTCTGTCGCTGCCGCGGAACGCCGCTCGCTCGGCCGGGCCGCAAGCACAATCCGCAAGCCGGCGTGGCCATACCTGCGGGCGATCGCCAAGGCGATGTCCGAGGTACCTCCGAGCAACAGCAGAGACTGCGGTGCGCCCAGGGCATTGATCATGCCGCACCGCCCACGGCTGCTGCGCTGAGCTCGAGTCGGCGAGCAAGATCGGAGTTGAATATCCCCTCGGGATCCACTTCGCGGCGTACGGCGAGAAAATCCCCCAGCCGGGGATACATCCTTCGGAACATCGCCGCGCTGAGCCGCGAGTCCTTGGCGAGGTAGACCCGGCCGCCTGCTCCCGCGACCTCGGCGTCCAGCGCATCGCACAGCTTGTCCAGCCCATGCTCGATAGGCAGGTCGACGGTCAGAGTCCAACCAGGCATGGGAAATGACAGCGGCGACGGGTTGCCTTCGCCGAATCGCTTGAGCACGTTGAGACACGACAAGTGCCCCGAGTTCACGATCATTTCCAGGCAACGCCGGAACGGCTCCTCCTGGTCGAACGGAACGACGAATTGATATTGCAGGAAGCCATTCGGTCCGTACAGCCGATTCCACTCCGCCACCATGTCGAGCGGGTGGAAGAACTGGGTGATGTTCTGCAGCTCGCCAACTCGATGCTTCGGCGCCTTACGGAACCAGAACTCGCTGAACGTCTTGGCGGTCGCCTTGTTGATCATTCGGTTGGGGAAGATTTCGGGGAGGGTTCCCAGCGACGGCGCAACGAACTTCAACGGGTCACGCTTCAGCTTCGTCGGCAACTCAGCTAGGCGGGCCTTGTTGCCGCGGGTAAGCACCGCCCGACCCATATGGCGACCTCTGGTTACGGCGTCGAACCAGGCAACCGAGTACGTGTAGCTTTCATCGCCGACCGCCATCTTCGCCATGAGCCCATCGATGTCGGAGCATCGATCGGTGTCGACGGAGAAGTACGCGGTCTCCGTACGCTGCAGGGCCACGGTGGCGCGCAGTACCGCACCGGTGAGCCCCATCCCTCCGATGGTTGCCCAGAAGAGTGCCGCGCTGTCGCCATCCGGTTTCACTGTGCGCACATGGCCATTGGCCATGAGCAGGTCGAGTGAGCGCACATGGTTGCCGAAGCTGCCCTCGGTGTGGTGGTTCTTGCCGTGCACGTCGGCCGCGATCGCACCGCCGACAGTCACCTGGCGCGTACCAGGAAGTACCGGAACCCAAAGTCCGAAGGGCAATAGCGCCCGCATGAGTAGATCGAGACTGACGCCGGCCTGGACCGTCACAGTCGGTGGTTCGCTTGCCGCATCCAAGGACAGGATGCGATTCATCCTCGTGAGATCGAGCGCGGTGCCACCGGCGTTTTGGGCAGCGTCGCCGTAGCTCCGGCCGAGGCCACGAGGTACCACACCGCGCCTGCTGTCGGACTTGCGCAAGGCAGATACGGCGTCGGCGACCGAGTCGATCTGAGCAAGGTGTGCCATGGTTCCGGACGCGCGGCCCCAGCCATGCAGCTCAACGAGTGGCTGCGGAACGATCGGCTGCTCCTCCGGCAGCGAGGGTTTGATCGCCGGCACGGCTTCGTCACTCATCTCAAACCCGCTCTCACTAGAAGAAGACCGCGATGGAGATCACAGCCAGCCATACCAGGCCTAAGCCCTGCAGCACACGATCTTTGAGTACGACCTCCTCTGGCTCGCCGGCGGTGCCGGCGTCGACCTCGAGTGCGTATTGCAGCAGCGCCAAGGTAAACGGTGCGATCGAGATCGCCGTCCACGGGATGCCAAGTGTGCCCGCTCCGCGATTTTCGAAGGCCCAAAGACTATAGGAAATGAGCACCATGACCGCGGACATCATCCATGCAAAGCGGAGGTAGGACTCGGAGTATCGGGTCAGCGAACGCCGCGTGCCCGCACCGCTGCCCAGCGATTTCAGTTCCGAGTAGCGCTTACCGGAAACCATGAAGAACGAACCGAACGCGGCCACGAGCAGGAACCACTGACTCAGTGGAATGCCGGTCGCGACGCCGCCGGCGATCGCCCGCAAAAGATAGGCGCTGGCCACCATCGCAAGATCAACCACGGGCAGGTGCTTCAGGTAGGCGGAGTAGAGCAGCTGGAGCGCTACGTAGACCAAAATCGTTATCCCGAGCGGCAGCGAGACAAAGAAACCCAGCGCCAGGCCACAGACGCCGAGCACGACGGCCAGTGTAAGAGCGGTAGCCGGTTTGAGTTCTCCGGCGGCTATGGGCCGAAAGCGCTTGGTGGGATGTTGCCGGTCCTCTTCCACATCGCGCACGTCGTTTACGAGATAGACCGCTGCACTCGCCAGGCTGAACGCGACGAAGGCCAGGGCGGCGCCCTTGATGATGGCCGGCTCGAAGAGTCGGCCCGCGGCCAGCGGGGCGGCAAGCACAAGCAGGTTCTTGACCCACTGGCGGGGTCGCATGGCTCGGACCGTGGCCGGCACTCGGCTGCGGCGAACAGCAACCTCCGTGGATTCAGACATCAAGACGCTACATTATCGAGCCACTGGGAATCCGCGGTCACCGCGAGCAAGCGGACACTACCTTGGAGCGCGTGCGGATCAACCGGCGAGCTGCGAGCGTCGGCATTGCGCGAGCCTTTCCACGAGGCAACCAGCGAGCTGCGAGCATCGGCATTGCGCGAGCAGCTCCAAATAAGCGCTCTCACGGGCTCGCGGTGGCTGCAGCGCTTCTTGGTTGCATCCTCATGGGATGTAGCACTGGTTCCTCGAGCGACTCCAGCCCTGCCCCGCCGGCCTCATCTTCGACTCGTCCACCATCCATTCCCTCCGACGGCGCGACCCTCGCCGAGCTCGGCTTCCTCGATGGACCGATTCAGCATTTCTCGCTGCCGCGTACAGCCATTGTCACAGCGAAGGTCGATCAGCCGAACAATGTAGCAGTCGTCGTTTCCACTCCATCGCCAACCGAGATTGCGAACTACCTGCGGCGTGCGCTTCCTGCTGCAGGCTTCAAGATCACTGCCGACAGTCCTCAGGCGAGCACCATGACCTTCGACGGTCACGGTTGGAGCGGCAGTTTCACCGGCGACAATGGCGCGTCCGCGATTCTGCTGCGGCCACAGTGACACGATTGGTTTCAGCTACGAGATTCGAGGCCGGTAGCCTCCTTAGGGCAGAGTTGCCGACACAGTCAGGGCGCATGAGTTGATGTTGCTGCAGAAGGGAGCGCTACTGCAGCGCACCCGACTGCTCGGGCCCGCCTTTGTCGCCGCAGTCGCGTACGTCGATCCGGGCAATGTCGCGACCAACACTCAGGCCGGTGCCGCCTACGGATATCTGCTCCTCTGGGTGCTGGTCGGCGCAACCTTGATGGCTGGTCTGGTGCAGTACCTGTCAGCGAAGGTCGGCTGGCTGACCGGTGAGACATTGCCCGCGCTGGTCGCTCGCCGGAACTCCCGGCTGCCGCGAATCTGCTACTGGATTCAGGCGGAGCTTGTGGCCGTGGCGACCGATCTGGCCGAGATCGTTGGCGGTGCGGTCGCACTCAACCTGCTGTTCGGCCTACCGCTGGTGATGGGAGCGCTCATCACCACTGGTGTCTCGACCGGACTGCTGTTCCTGCAGAACAGTCGCAGCCAGCGCACTTTCGAGCGTGTCATCACTGGGATGCTGGCCGTGGTCACGATCGGCTTTCTCGCTGGGTTGATCGCCTCGCCACCTGACGCCGGCCAAGCTCTCGCTGGGCTTGTGCCGCGGCTTGACGGCATGGAAAGCGCCATTCTCGCGGTTGGCATGTTGGGTGCAACCGTCATGCCTCACGCCATCTATCTGCACTCGGCATTGATCCGGGACCGTCACGGACGGGCAGACCCCGACTGCGCTGCTCCGATGTTGCGCACTATCCGGCTCGACGTCGGGCTGGCGATGTTGGTCGCGGGCACGGTCAACGTCGGCATGCTGCTACTGGCTGCCAGCACCCTGAGCGGCCTGAACGTGGACGGCTTGCAGGCCGCCCACAGCGCCATCGCAGCCGAGCTAGGCCCGGTGCTCGCCGGGCTCTTTGCCCTGGCCTTGCTGGCATCAGGTCTCGCCTCGACGTCCGTGGGCGGGTATGCCGGCTCGGTGATCATGGACGGTCTGTTGCGGCGCCGGATCCCGATCATCTGGCGCCGGCTGCTGACTGCCATCCCGGCATTGATCTTGCTCGGGTTGGGTTTCGAGCCAACTCGATTGTTGATCTTGTCGCAGGTGATCTTGTCATTCGGAATTCCGTTTGCGCTGATTCCGCTGGTTCGCATTGCCTCTGATCGTGATCTGATGCACCTGGTACCGACCAGGCGAGCCACTATCGGCGTCGCCTGGTTGGTGATCGGCATCGTCACAACGCTGAATGTGATCTTGATCGTGCTGACCGCGGCAGGGCCCTAAAGGGGCCGCTCGTTCAGTTGTCACGAACGATGACTCGGCGGGCGTTCAGCTTGGAAGCGTCCTTCGTGGCGACGACGAAGACGCGATCCGATGTGTCGATGTCTGACAGCTTTGCTGTGTCTCCGTTCTTGCGCACCTTGGTGTCGCCGCTGAGCGCGTACGTCCCGGCGAAGCCGTCGTTGCTCTTCACTGTGAGTGAGGTCTTGCTGACCTTCTCGACACCTCCGCGCTGGAAGGCGATCACCCGATGCTGCTCGCCGGCGAGAGTCACTTCACCGTGCAGTGCGCGCGCGACGAATCGCAGGTGCCGGCGTACGAAGCGGTTGCGGAATCCGTTCTGATCAGTCTTCCCGCTCGGCTCAGCCGTGGGTGTCTGCGTCGGGCTGCTCGTCTCTGTCGCGCGCGGGGTTGCCGTCGGGTCGTCCGATGGAGTGTCCGCGTACGCGATACCCGCGCCGATGCCTCCGACCAGAGCAGCGGTGCTGACACCGACGGCGATTCTCTTCGTAAGCTGCTTCATGCGATGGTCCTCCTGGACTTGTCACCGACTTCGGTCGGCTGGTCCCAGTCTCGGATGGGTCAGGCGTACAGCCGGGTTGACGAAGACGGTCCTTCAGCAAGCCTTCAGCTACGGCGTCGCTGAGGAAGCCCACTAGCTGTCGCGAGTGGAGCGCCACAGACTCGGCCACCAGATGCCGAGTTCGTTCAGCATGGTGCGAAGCAGCGGCAGACTGAGGCCTACCACGTTGTGATGATCACCCTCGATGCTGGTGATGAAAGGGCCGCCGAGGCCGTCGATGGTAAATCCACCGGCGACGTACAAGGGCTCAGTGCTGGCCACATAAGCCTCGATCTCCTCATCGGTGATCTTGGCGAAGTGCACCACTGTCGACGCCACCGCGGTACGCGTGGTGACGGTCGTGTGTTGGCGGAAGATCACGTGGTGGCCCGTGTGCAGCATCCCCACCTGGCCGCGAACGCGTCGCCAGCGCTCCAGGGCCTCGGCTCGAGTTCCCGGCTTGCCGTAGCCCACCCCGTTGAGCTCGAGCAGCGAGTCACAGCCGATCACCAGCGTTGGTTCGGCACCATGATCGATTCGGGTGTCGACTGCCTCCGCCTTGCGCTGCGCGAGGCGCGCCGTCAACTGCGGCACCGCAGTTTCTGGCTCGGAGTCTTCCTCCACCCCCGAGACGATGACCTCTGGTTCGAGTCCCGCATTGCGCAGCGTCCTGAGTCGAGCGTCGGATGCCGACGCGAGAACGAGCCGGACCTGAGCTGCCACGCGCGGTCAGATCCGGGCCAGGGCGGCGCGCAGCGGGTCAAGCCCCAGGGGCCCAAGATTCAACGCATCCGCGTGGAACTTGCTGAGGTCGAACGTCGCGCCTTGCCGCCGGCGCGCGTCCTCCCGAGCCTCGAGCCAGATCCGCTCACCGACCTTGTAGGACGGCGCCTGTCCCGGCCAGCCGAGATACCGATCAAGCTCGAAACGCAGCGTCGGCTCGTCGGTCGAACAGTTGTCCATCATGAACTCGAACCCCGCGTCGGGGGTCCAGCGTTTCCCCGGTCGGAAGCGCCACGGGTTGATCTTGGGGATCTGCAGCTGCAGATGCATCCCGATGTCGATGATCACCCGGATGGTCCGGAACGCCTGGGCATCGAGCATGCCCATGCGATCCCCGGGCTCCAGATATCCCAGTTCGTCCATCAACTGCTCGGCGTACAGTGCCCACCCTTCGCCGTGGCCTGAGCAGAAGAACAGCTTGCGCTGCCATCGGTTGAGCAACTCAGAACGGTATGCATTCTGGGCGATCTGCAGATGATGACCCGGTACGCCCTCGTGATAGACGGTGGTGACTTCCTTCCACGTGGAGAAGGTGTCGATGCCCTGAGGCACGGCCCACCACATCTGGCCCGGCCGAGAGAAATCCTCTGCTGGGTCGGTGTAGTAGATCGCTCCGTCATGGGTCGGAGCGATGCAGCACTCGATCTTCTTGATCGGATCTGGGATGTCGAAGTGCTTGCCGGCAAGATTGGCGACAGCCTCGTCGGCGAGGTTCTGCATCCATGCGCGAAACGCCTCTGCGCCCGCGATGCGACGCCCGGGATCTGCATCCAGTGCCGCGTACGCCGCCTTGATGTTTGGTTCGCCGATCAGGTCCATCGCGATAGAGCGCTGGATCTCCTGGATCCGGTGCAACTCCTCGAATCCCCACTGATAGGCCTCTTCGAGGTCGATCACGGCGCCGAGGAAGTATCGCGAATCGAGCGCGTAACGCTCTTCGCCGACCGCGTCGAGGCTGGGGGCGAGTGGCGCCACCGAGGTTCCCAGCCAATCGGCGAAGCTGGAGAACGCTTGTCGCCCCTCGTCCGCAGCTCTGCTGAGATCGGATTTCAAAGCCTCACTATTTGGCGCGCGCGCGACCAATGCAGCGAAAAAGTCGTCGTCACCGGTCTCGCCTGTCCACGACCGAATCTGGTCAATCGTTGCGTTGATCTGACGAACGGCCGAGATGTTTCCCTCGCGAGCTTCGGCGCTCAGTGTCTCCTGCACCTGATCGAGCGGGCGTCGGACCGTGTGGAGCCGCGCAGCGATGTTGCGCCACGCATCCTCGGAATCTGTCGGCATGAGGTCGAAGATGGATCGTATCTCTTGTGCCTGGCCGCCAATGACACTTACCCGGGAGGCCGTGATGTGGGCGTCATAGAGCTCAACATCCATGCCAAGCCGCTCGAGCATCGCCTCCTTCGCTGTGTTCTCGCGTTCATCGCACGGTGCGGCGGCATGGAGCGCGGCGATCGTACGGCGGATGTGCGCAACGCGGTCAGCTAGGCCGGTGGGGGAGTAGTCGCTCCAAGAGTCGTCATGATCAGGAATTCCCAGGAACGTCGCTATCTCGGGATACCGCGCGACACATTCATCGACATAACCATCAGCTATGACGTCAACCTCGCGGATGCTTGGCTGGGACTGCTCGCCTGGATGCGGGCGGATCTCAGAGCTCGACGGCATGCGCACAGCGTAGAGGTCCGGGTCGGGCGGGCCATGGACGGGATCCACGGCCTCGCTCCTAAGGTCGCCCCATGGAAAGCGCCACCGAACGGAATGAAGCGATCGAACGCGTCTGGCGGAGGCTCCCGTCTGAGGCGCGAGAGACACTCATGGTCGGGATGGCACCAACCGACCTGCAGACGCTGCTGCTCAGCGTGTCGCGAGCTCGGGCTGAGCAGGTCGCCGCCTCCCGTCTCATGCAGCGGTGGCGCGAGGATCGATTCGTACGACCTTCCGCTTGCGGATCCGCGTCGGCTCGCTGAGCTGGATGCCCATCTCTGGCAGCATCTGCCCGCAGAATTCGAAGGCATTGTGCTCGCCCCAGTCGCTCCGCTCGGCAGCTGTGCGGCGACAGCCGACGTCGATCAGAACCGGATCGTGTCGACGGTGCGCGGTAGCGAGGTCGTCAGCGATCCAACGAATGTGCTGGCGATCGAGGCCGCAGACCGAAGGCGCCGAACCGATCGAGGATGTCCATCTCGCCGCCTGCCATCGCGTCTTGCGTGGTCAGCGATTCACCGAGCCAGGCGCAGGGGCGCACTTCGAGCTGCTCGCGTTGGTTTCCAGCGGGCGAGACCGTGGCGCCCGCCGCACGGAATTTGATTTCCTGGGCCTGCATCTTCGCGCCTGGTCGACGCTGCTCTCCACGACAATTGGGGAGCAGTCGTACACGATGGAGTTGTCCACCTTCGGCGATCGGCAACTGGCCGCGTTGATCATCGAACGGCTCCAGCCGGATCTGCCGCGGCTCGTCGAGAATTCCAAACGAACACACGGCGCGGATTATTACCTGGGCCTGGCCATCCGCCTCGTCGTGCGGGCCGGCGAACGCGAGTATGAGATCGGGGACGGCGGACTGACCGACTGGACGGCCCAACTCGGCTCGAACGCAAAGGAACGGTGCCTCATCTCGTGCGTGGCGACCGAGCGGTTGCTTGTGGCGACCACAGGGCAACCTGGGCTAAGTCGCTAGTGGAGCCTGCGTCGATCTGCGGATGTGGAGCTCTGGATCGAAGAAGTACATCCGTTGCGGCAACCGGGGGTTGTCGAGGCGCTCGAGCAGAAACTTGGCCGCTTGCACTCCGACCGCGAAGTTGCCGTTGTCGATCGATGTAAGCGAAAGGTGACGTATCCGGGAGAGGTAGGTGTTGTCGTAGCCCACGACGGAAAGGTCGGCGGGGACATCGAGGTGGAGGTCATCGGCGGCCGACAAGGCAGCGATTGCAGTGATGTCATTGAACGCGAAGATCGCCGTCGGTCGATCGGCACGCGCGAGAATTCGCCGTGAGGCGGACACAGCTGGGTGTGGCACATGATCGCGTCTACGCCAACTACACGGAGATGGCCCAACGCGAGGCGGAGCGATCCGACGGCATCGATCTGGCGGTTGTCGCGACCCCGAACGACAGCCATTTTGCAATCGCCAGCACTTTCCTGACGGCAGGCATTTCGGTCGTCTGTGAGAAGCCACTGACGAGTGACTCTGAGAGCGCCGCCGAGTTGGTGCGACGCGCAGAGGAGCGTGACCTCGTACTCGCCGTGCCCCACTGCTACTCCGCGTACGCCATGGTGCGACACGCCGCCCGGCTGACGCGCGACGGCCATCTCGGTGCGATCCGCTTCGTTGCCGCCGAGCACGCGTCGGGGTGGAACGCTACGCCTCTGGAACTGGGTGGACACAAGCAGGCAATCTGGCGGACCGACCCCAAGATCGCTGGCCGGGCCAGTGTGGTCGGTGATCTCGGCACTCACGCCTACTACCTCCTGCGCTACATCACTGGGCTAGACGCTGAGCAGGTCTCCGCTCGAATGGACACGCTCGTTCCGGGACGACGGGTCTTCGACAATGCGACTGTGACCGCGCGGTTGACCGGTGATGTGCCTGCCACGATCTGGGCGACCATGACGGCAACAGGCCACAATCACGGGCTACGTATCCGCGTCTTCGGCGATCAACGAAGCCTCGAATGGCAGCACGAGGACCCACACCATCTCACGGTGCAAGACCTCGCCGGCGAGACCCGCATCTTGACCGAGGGAATGAGCACGCTCTCCAAGGACGCCAGCCGGTTTACTCGAGTGGGTCTTGGCCATCCTGAGGGCTTTCTCGAGGCATTCGGTAACTTCTACCGCGACCTCGCCGATGAGCTCCAGGCACGTCGCGACGGAACGCCAAGCGATCTCCGAGAACTGTCGTTTCCCACCGGAGAGGATGGCCTGCTCGGTGTGCAGTTCGTGGAGGCCGTAACGACCTCCCACGACCGCGGTGGCGCCTGGACCCCAATACCGGGGTCTGGCGAGGACTACTACGTTGCCGGAACCCCGTGAGGAGCGTGACGATGCGCCGCTTCGCCCTTCTCGGCGCAGGTTTCATTGGCTCGGTGCATGCCGCCAGCCTTGCCAACCATCCGCGCGTCGACTTCGTTCTCGTTTACGACATCGATTCAGCTCGAGCCGAACGGGTGGCCGAGCAGTACGGGGCGCAGGCGACGGACAATCTCGAGGCGGCGTTCGACCCGGACCACATCGACGCCGTTTTCATTGCCTCGTCCACAGACACTCATGCAGACCACCTGCGCCGCGCTGCCGATGCAGGGCTTGCCGTTCTGTGCGAGAAGCCGATCGACCTCGACCTGGACCGCGCCACCGCTGCCGCCCGCTACGCCGTAAGCCGCGGCATACCAGCGATGGTCGACTTCAACCGGCGTTTCGACCGCGATTACGCGGAAGTCAAGCGTGCTGTCAACACGGGTGAGGTCGGCGATGTGGAGCTCATCCAGCTCACCAGTCGCGGCCCGGCCATGCCTCCGCTGGAATACATCGCAGTCTCCGGCGGGCAAATGAGGGACCAAACGATCCATTTCTTCGATTTGGCCCGGTGGATCTCCGGCCTCGATCCCGTCGAGGTGTACGCGACGGGCACCGCGCTCGCCGAACCCCGTCTTGCCGATCTCGGAGACGTCGACACCTCCGTCGTCACGCTCCGACTTCCCGACGGAGCGCTCGTCCAAATCGACAGCACCCGGCGCGTCGGCTACGGCTACGACGAACGGATGGAGGTGCTCGGCTCGACGGGAATGATCGAGGCCCGTCGCCAACGCACCGGATCCGTCTCCCGCTATCAGGCCGGCCACGTGATCGATGACGGCATGCACCCCGGATGGTTCGAACGCGTTCAGCCCACCTACGCCGCTGCTCTCGACCACTTCGTGCGCTCCTTGGATGACAGTGCGCCGATCACTCCCTCGCTCGATGACGGCCTCAGAGCGCAGGCCATCGCCGAAGCAGCAACCCGATCTCTCACCAGCAATCGCAGCGAGCCCATCACCTACAACGAACTGAGCTGATTGCTCAGAGCTTGGTCCTGGGCACTACTACTGCGGGCGTCCGGACATTCGCCAGGCGCTGGGACCGGGTTGGATGGGGCTGCGCACTGATCGCCAGTACGCGGACCATCCCGTCCGCGTGGGCTTCGTCTCCTCTTGGTGCGGCCGCGCGAATCGGGTGGTCAGCACAGTCATCACGGCAGCAAGCTCGTCTTCGGTCGGCGAGCCTTTGACGATGGAGAACAGCGGATCTTGATCATCTGGGATGGTCATAGCGGAATGTTGCCGTGCTTCTTGGGCGGCAAGGTCTGGCGTTTGGTGCGCAGCAGCCGCAGTACCCGGGTGATCTGCCCTCGTGTCTCGCGTGGGTTGATCACGGCGTCGACGTAGCCACGCTCGGCGGCGAGGTAGGGGTTGGCCAGCTCGTCCTCATACTCGGTAACCAGCCTGGTGCGCATCGTTTCAGGATCATCGCTTCCCGCAAGCTCCTTGCGGTACAAGATGTTCACCGCTCCCTGGGCTCCCATCACTGCGATCTGCGCAGTCGGCCACGCGAGGTTGACGTCAGCCCCAAGATGCTTGGAACCCATCACATCGTACGCGCCACCGTAAGCCTTGCGAGTGATCACCGTGACCAGCGGAACGGTCGCCTCGGCGTAGGCGTAGATCAGCTTTGCGCCGCGACGGATGATGCCGTTCCATTCTTGATCAGTACCAGGTAGGAAGCCGGGCACGTCAACGAAGGTGATCACCGGGACGTTGAACGCGTCACAGGTCCGGACGAATCGCGCGGCCTTCTCCGAGGCATCGATATCCAGGCATCCGGCGAAGTGGAGCGGCTGGTTGGCGACCACACCGACGCTGCGGCCATCGATTCGGCCGAAGCCGACGACCAGGTTGGGAGCGAACAGCGCATGCACCTCGAGAAAGTCTGACTCGTCAAGCACCCGGGAGATCACTTCGCGCATGTCGTACGGGTGGTTGGGAGAGTCCGGGATCAATGTGTCGAGATCGAGATCCAGCTCATTCGGCTCGAGTGCATTCTCCACATCGAAGATCGGCGGGTCCTCGAGGTTGTTCTGCGGCAGGAAGCCGATCAGCGTCCGTACGTAGGAGATCGCATCGTCCTCGTCTGCGGCGAGATAGTGGGCATTTCCTGACTTGGTGTTGTGCGTACGCCCTCCGCCCAGGTCCTCCATCGACACGTCCTCGCCGGTGACGGTTTTGATCACGTCGGGGCCGGTGATGAACATCTGTGAGGTCTGGTCGACCATGACGACGAAGTCGGTGAGCGCCGGGGAGTAGACATGGCCGCCCGCCGCAGCGCCCATGATCAACGAGATCTGTGGGATGACTCCGGAGGCGTGGGTGTTGCGACGGAAGATCTCTCCATAAAGCCCCAGCGAGACCACACCCTCCTGGATCCTGGCGCCGCCTCCCTCATTGAGGCCGATAATGGGGCAGCCCGTCTTCAGTGCAAAGTCGATGATCTTGACGATCTTCTCCCCATATACCTGTCCCAGGCTTCCGCCGAAGACGGTCACGTCCTGGCTGAACACGCACACCGGCCGTCCATCGATGGTGCCGAAGCCGGTGATGACCCCGTCGCCGTAGGGCCGGCGCTTCTCCATGCCGAACGACGTCGAACGGTGACGTGCAAACTCGTCCAGTTCAGCGAATGAGTCCGGGTCCAACAACGTCATCACCCGCTCACGAGCGGTCTTCTTGCCCTTGGCGTGCTGCTTTTCGACAGCAGCCGCGGAACCTGCCTGGACCGCTTCTCCCATCCTGCGGTCCAGGTCGGCCAGCTTCCCGGAGGTGGTGTGAATGTCCGGTGCTGGAATCGTGCGATCCATGCACCGGACTCTAACCAGTTACGAAGGTTCACGCGGCATTCCGCTTCGAGCATCGGAGTCGCGCCGCTGACGATCGGAGGAACGATGAGCAAAGCGCGTTACGAGACTGTCGAAACAGGTCCGTGACATCGCGCTTTGCGAAGAGCGACGACGACGTCAGCTTCCAGCGCGACGTGTGCGAGAAGCGCCCAAAGAATAGGGTCCCGGTATGCCGACCGAAGACGTGATCGATCTCGAGGAGCTCCGGCAGGAACTGATCCGGCCTGGCGGCTTGTGGCGGAAGGTCGATCTTGTCGCCGAGACCGGTTCTACGAATGCGGATCTCGCGGCCAGTGCCCGGCAAGGTGAAGTCTCGGGCGCGGTGCTGATCACCGACTATCAATCGGCCGGCCGCGGACGGCAGGGTCGTACCTGGACAGCGCCACCAGCCTCTGGCATCGCAATGTCCATCCTGGTGCGACCGGCCGGCATCGATCCGAGCCGCTGGACATGGCTGTCTTTGCTCGCGGGCCTCGCGGTGAGCGACGGGGTGCGGCGCGCGGCTGATCTGGCGGCCGTGCTCAAGTGGCCCAACGACGTCCTTGTTGCCGACCGCAAGGTATGCGGCATTCTCTCGGAGCGAGTCGACACTGCCGAAGGTCCCGCGTGTGTGGTCGGCATTGGCATCAATGTCGGCCTTGCCGAGGACGAATTGCCGGTCCCCAGCGCCACCTCACTTGCGATCGCCGCAAGCCAGCTTGGCGCCCAGCTGCCCCCGCGAACAGCGGTGATCGCCACCGTGCTAGCTGCCTTCGAGCTGCTTTACCGCCGATGGGAGGCACTGCACGGGAACGATGCCTCGTTAGCGGCGGCTTACGCCGAGCGCTGCGACACGCTCGGTCGTCCGGTTCGCGTGCTGCTGACCGAGCAACGCAACGTCGAGGGCATTGCCGACCGCATTGATCCCGATGGCCGACTCGTGGTTCGTACGGATTCCGGAACATCCGTCTACGGTGCGGGCGACGTCATTCATCTGCAGTCGTAGGATCTCGCTGGTGTGTCAGCATTGAGGGCGTGGCGGATCTTCCTGACAAGCTGCTCGGCGCCAACGAGCATGTGGTCATCCATACCCGGACCCACGTCAAGGCGATGATTCTGCCGGCGCTCGCGTTCGTGCTCATCGCTGCGGCGGTAGGCGTTGGGGCTGCGTTGATCCCGCACCAGGCCCGTCCCATCGGACAGTTCGCCATCGCAGTCCTCGGGGTGGTGCTGGCGGTCTGGCTCGTTCTCCTGCCGTTTCTGCGCTGGAGGACCACCACGTACACGATCACGAATCGCAGGCTGATCATGCGTAGTGGCCTGGTGAACAAGATCGGCAAGGACCTGCCGCTGAATCGGATCAACGAGGTGTCCTACGAGCGCAGCCTGTCAGATCGAATCCTCGGTTGCGGCTCGCTGATCGTCCAGACTGCCGCCGAGAACGGCACGATCGTGCTGCATGATGTGCCCGACGTCGAGCACGTCAACCTGGAGATCACCCAGCTGCTGTTCGGCCCACAACAAGGTTCGCAGAACCCTCCTGCAGCTCGCTCATGACTGTCAGGATCGAGCGGCCCTCGGCGCACGTGGCCGAGGTGATCATGAACCGTCCCGAGGCGTTGAACGCGCTGTCCACCGACCAGGTCCGGCGACTCGGTGATGCGTCGCATCAGCTTGCTACCGATGATCAAGTCAGCGTTGTGGTCATCTCGAGTGCGCTCGAGCGAGCCTTCTGTGTCGGGGCCGATCTCAAGGAA
The DNA here is from genome assembly GCA_963808905.1 of uncultured Actinomycetota bacterium. GTDB lineage: Bacteria > Actinomycetota > Actinomycetes > Propionibacteriales > Propionibacteriaceae > Microlunatus. The sequence continues at coordinate 37,715 of CAWEHO010000028.1, read as the reverse complement.
CGTCGTAGCTTCAGCAACGATGATCTTCGTCGGCAGCGGCAGGTGTTTCAGGAAGCATTCGACGCGCTCCGCTCGCTACCGATGCCGATGATTGCCGCCGTCGAAGGATTCGCGCTGGGTGGCGGCTTCGAATTGGCACTCAGCTGTGACCTGATCATTGCATCGGCCACCGCTTCCTTTGGACTTCCGGAAGTGGGCCTGGGCTTGATTCCGGGCGAGGGCGGTACCCAGCTGCTGCCTCGGCGGATCGGGCTGAACAAGTCGGCCGATCTGCTGCTGACTGGACGGCGGTTGGGCGCCGAGGAAGCGCTAGGAATGGGGTTTGTCGACCGTCTCGCGCCCGCAGGCGTGGCTCGGAGCACCGCGCTGGAGTTGGCGCAGGAAATCGCCACAAAGTCCCCGACCAGCCTGCGTGCCGCCAAGCGGGCGCTCAGACAGGGCATCGACGTTGACTTGATCAGTGGCTTGGAGATCGAGAACCAGGCGTGGGAAGAAGCGGCATTCTCCGCCGATCGGTTGGAGGGCGTCGAGGCCTTCAATATGCGCCGGGCTCCGCGCTGGCCGAGCTGGCAGGGGAACGGTCGATGACCGATCATCCCCACCAGTTCCCGCAGCCGATCGAGCTGCCGGTCGACGAGCGGGAGAGCCCCTTGCCGTTACCCGCGCAGCTCACCCGGTTCATCATCACGGGCGGCTTGTCGGCGATCGTTGACTTCGGATTGCTGGTGATCTTGATGGCCGTGGGCCTTGGACATACCCCCGCCAAAGCCATCTCCTTCGTCGCAGGCACGACAACCGCGTACCTGATCAATCGGCGCTGGACGTTCCGAGCCGCTCCCTCCACACGGCGTTTCGTCGCGGTGGTCATCTTGTACGCCGTGACGTTTGCTCTGCAGGTTGGCTTGTTCAGCGTGCTCTTCACCTTCCTCACAGCGCAGGGCCTGAGCCAGCTTCCTGTCCAGATCATTGCGTTCGTGATCGCCCAGGGGGTTGCCACAACGGTCAACTTCATCGTGCAGCGCTCGGTGATCTTCAGACTGCAGTGACCGGTGTTGATTGCACTCTGACGGGCAGCCGCAGATTCGCCTCCTTCGTCGCTCGCGAACAGGAGCCAGCTCTGCACGCAGGACAGCCGCGAGCTCCTGCAGTCGGCGCGGGCTGCCCGTCATAGTGACGGTGTTGATTGCACTCTGACGGGCAGCCGCAGATTCGCCTCCTTCGTCGCTCGCGAACAGGAGCGCAGCTCTGCACGCGGGACAGCCGCGAGCTCCTGCAGTCGGCGCGGGCTGCCCGTCATAGTGACGGTGTTGATTGCACTCTGACGGGCAGCCGCAGATTCGCCTCCTTCGTCGCTCGCGAACAGGAGCCAGCTCTGCACGCGGGACAGCCGCGAGCTCCTGCAGTCGGCGCAGGCTGCCCGTCATAGTGGCCGGTACGCTTCGGCGGGTGACCAGTGCGCGGAGCTTCACGGTAGGCATCATCGGCGGTGGGCAGCTTGCCCGGATGATGCATGCCGCGTCCATCGGTCTGGGGATCAACGTGCGGTTGCTCGCCGAGGCAGCCGACACCTCGGCCGCTACGGTCGTGCACGACGTAACGGTCGGTGACTACACGGACCCGGAAACGGTGCGCGCCTTTGCGGCGGGCTGTGACGTGGTGACCTTCGACCACGAACATGTGCCGACCGGGCTGCTCCGCGATCTCGAGTCGGGCGGCGTCGTGGTTCGGCCGGGACCGGCAGCTCTCGTCCATGCCCAGGACAAGGCGATCATGCGGGATCGACTGACCGCACTAGGAGCTCCCTGTCCAGTGAGTCGGGTGGTAGCCGATCCGACGGCATTGATCGACTTCGGCGACGAGCGCGGGTGGCCGATCATGGCGAAGACCTCTCGTGGCGGGTACGACGGCAAGGGGGTGTGGCGGCTCGACTCGGCGGCTGAGGCGGGCGAGCCCTTTGCCCGACTGAGCGACGGCGTACAGATCATCGGTGAGGATTTCGTGGACTTCACGCGTGAGCTGAGCGCCCTTGTCGTCCGCTCTCCATCCGGGCAGGCTGCGGCGTACCCGATCTCGGAATCGGTGCAGCGGAACGGCATCTGTGTTGAGACGATCACGCCGGCGCCGGAGCTCGACGATGATCGAGCGATTGCGGCGCAGCAGTTGGCGCTGATGATCGCTCATGAGCTCGGAGTCGTGGGAGTTCTGGCTGTCGAACTCATGCAGTGCGCCGACGGATCGGTGGTCGTCAACGAACTCGCCATGCGGCCGCATAACACCGGCCACTGGACGATCGACGGTGCCCGCACTTCGCAGTTCGAGAACCACCTGCGGGCGGTCTTGGACCTGCCGCTGGGCGATCCGAGCAGCAAGGAAAAGTGGACGGTAATGGCCAATGTCTTCGGCGGGAAGATCGACGATCTTTCATCGGCGCTGCTGCACTGTTTTGCCCGTGACCGGCGGCTACGGGTACAGCTGTACGGCAAACAAGTACGGCCCGGTCGCAAGGTGGGTCATGTCACCGCCTCCGGAGATGATCTTGAACAGACACGAAAACGGGCGCGGCACGCCGCGGCGTACCTGATGGGAGATCCCAATGCCTGACGACCTTTCTCGGCCGCGCGTCGGGATTGTGATGGGTTCGGATTCGGATTGGCCGGTGATGAGCGCCGCCGGCCTGGCACTGCGCGAGTTCGACGTGGCGTTCGAAGCAGATGTCGTCTCAGCGCACCGAATGCCCGATGCCATGATCAGGTACGGTCGGACCGCCCACACCCGCGGACTCGAAGTGATCATTGCCGGGGCGGGTGGCGCCGCGCATCTCCCGGGCATGCTGGCCTCGGTCACACCGTTGCCGGTCATCGGAGTGCCAGTACCGCTGAAGTACCTCGACGGCATGGATTCGCTGTTGTCGATCGTGCAGATGCCGGCAGGCGTGCCGGTGGCAACAGTCGCCATAGGCAACGCTCGAAACGCCGGACTCCTGGCGGTGCGCATCCTTGCTGCCAGCGATCCAGCACTGCGTCAGCAGATGATCGATTTCCAAGATCAACTTCGGCAGGCCGCAGAGGCCAAGGGCGCGACCGTCCAGGCCAACGCACAGGACCAGGGCGGCGAGTCCGGCTGATGGCGGGCGTTGTCGGGGAGTTGGTGGTAGGTGCTGGATTGCTGGTCAAAGGGCTGAGTCTGATCACCCATCGGCCCCGGCTCTTCCTGCTCGGAGCGATCCCACCGGTGATCACTTCGGTGATCTTCACGGGGTTGCTCGTCGCATTGATCACCCAGCTCGATCCAGCCGTCGAGTGGCTCACGCCGTTCGCCGAAGGCTGGACTCGCGGCCTCGCGACTGCGCTTCGCGTGCTCGTCGGCAGTGCGCTCGTCGCGGCTGCCGTGCTGGTGATGGTGATCTCGTTCACCACCTTGACCCTTGCCCTCGGCTCGCCGCTGTATGACAAGTTGTCCGAGTCTGTGGAGCAAGAGTTCGGTGACGTGCCGGAGCTCGAAGAGAACGTCGCGCGAGGTCTTTTTCGGGCGCTGCGACAAGCCGTCGCGCTCATTGCGATCTCGACGCTCGGGGCACTGCTGCTGTTTGCCACCGGATTCGTGCCCGCCGTCGGACAGACCGTCGTGCCGGTGATCTCAGCGATCTTCGGCGGCTGGATGGTCGGGATCGAGCTGCTCGGCTCCGCCTTCGAACGCCGCGGGATGCTTCGCTTGGCGGATCGTCGGGCTGCGATGCGGATGCGGCGCGTTCGAGTCATCGGTTTCGGCGTGCCGACCTTTCTGCTGCTCGCTATTCCCTTCGCCGGAGCCGTGATCTTTCCCATAGCCACTGCCGGTGGTACCTTGCTGGCTCGCCAGCTCCTCGGCGAGCCAACGTAGTGTGATCACATAGTTACTAGGAGGTGCGATGTCTGAACTGTCCGTCCAGCTGTACACCGTGCGCGAGGCATTGGCGGAGGATTTCGATGGCACGTTAGGGAAGCTCGCGTCGTTCGGGTTCACTCAGGTCGAGCCGTTCGCGCTGCTCAACTTCGCGAACGAGTTGCGCGATGGCCTTGCCGAAAACAGTCTGACCGCACCGACAACTCATGTCCACTTGCTGGGTGAAGATCAGGATGCGGTCTGTGCACTGGCGGCCGAGCTCGGCATCCAGACTGTGATCGAGCCGTACGTCGACCCGGCCCGCTGGCAAACCGAAGCGGGCGTCAGCGAGATTGCAGCTGAGCTCAATGCGGCAGCAATCAAGGCGGCCGATTACGGTCTGCAGGTCGGCTACCACAACCACCACTTCGAACTCGAGTCCATGATCGACGGTGTCCATGCGCTGGAGGTGCTAGCGACTCAGCTGGCGCCGGAAGTGGTGCTCGAGGTGGACACCTACTGGGCGTACGCGGGCGGTGCCGACGTGCCCGCTTTGCTTACCCGATTAGGAGATCGGGTCGTCGCTTTGCATCTCAAGGATGGCGACGGGACTCTCGATACCAGCAAGCAAGTCCCTCTGGGATCAGGTGTGTTGCCGGTGTGGGACATCGTCGACGCGGCTCCTGAGGCGCTCCGGGTCGTCGAGTTGGATGACTCTGAAACCGACCTACTCGAAGCCGTACGGGCAGGCCGCGAGTTCCTGCTGTCCGATCGGGCGTGATCATGGCCAGCCCTTTGGGAGTTGGGGTGATCGGCGCGGGCACGATCAGCGATACCTATCTGGAGAACCTGACGGGGTTCGCTGACACCGAGGTGCACGCGATCGGCGACATCGTCGTCGACGCAGCCAAGGAGAAGGCCGCCAAGTACGACGTTGCCGTCGCCGGAGACGTTTCCACCGTGCTCAACCACCCCGACGTGGAGATCGTGGTCAACCTCACCATCCCGGCGGCTCATGCCGAGGTGGCGAGCCAAGCGATCCGCGCTGGCAAACACGTGTGGAACGAGAAGCCGCTCGCCCTCGATCGTGCGAGCGGTGAGAGCCTGCTCGAGGACGCTGAAGCGGCTGGGCTCCTGGTTGGCTGCGCACCGGACACCTTCCTCGGTCCAGGTCTTCAGACGGCGTGCCGGCTCATCGAACAAGGAATGATCGGGACGCCGCTGACGGCGTTGGCGCTGCTGCAGCTGCCTGGACCTGAATCCTGGCATCCGAATCCGGCGTTTCTCTATGCCGCAGGCGCCGGCCCACTCTTTGATCTTGGGCCCTACTACCTGACTGCGATCATTCAGGCCTTCGGCTCTGTGTCCTCAGTCGCTGCTCTTGGTTCGAAGGCCCGGGAACGCCGCGTGATCGGCTCGGGGCCGAAGGCCGGAGAAGAGTTCGATGTCATGGTGCCCAGCCACGTCAGTGCCCTGGTCCAGTTCGAGAGCGGCCAGTCCGCGCAGGCCATATTTTCTTTCGACTCGGCGCTTCCTCGTACGCTGCTGGAAATCAATGGCACCGAGGCAACCATGTTGTTTCCTGATCCCAACTACTTCGACGGTGAGATCAGTGTCAGACGGCGTGGCGGCGAGGACTGGGAGACCGTGGCCACCACGAAGGCGGTCTCGTTCCGCGGGACGGGAGTGCTGGATATGGCGCGCGCGCTGCGCGAAGGCCGACCGCATCGTGCGCAAGGAGCGCTGGGCTACCACGTCCTGGACACCATGATCGCCATCGCAGAGTCGGTCGACTCACGCGCCTTCGTCGAGGTCGAGAGCTCGGTCGACCGCCCGCCGCTGCTCCCGGACGACTGGGATCCGCTCGCGCCCACCTTTTGAAGGCGGCTGCTCGCACATCGCGCTCTGAACCCGCCCAGTTCGTCGTCGTTCGCGGAGGAAAGAACGCCTCCGCTCACTCCGTGTCCATTGCTCGCTCCGCTCGCGGAGGCTGGCGCTCATAAGTCGCTGCCTTCCTCACTCACTCGCAGACGAAAGGCATGTCTGCTCGCTCGCTCGTCCAGGACAGCGGCGCGCCAGCGTCCTCACCACGGCGGCGCGCGATTACCGATGCTCGCAGCCGAATAGGCTCCCTTACATGAGTGATTTTGCCGGCATGTATCGGCCGAGCGAGGAACACGAGGCGTTCCGCGCCGCGGTCCGCGAGCTGTGCGAGGAAAAGGTCGCTCCGAACGCCGCCGAGGCTGATGAGCTGGCGGAGTTTCCCAAGGCGTCCTTCGAAGCGCTCGTCTCGGCGGATTTCCACGCACCGCATATCCCGGAGGCATACTCCGGCGTGGGCGCGGATGCACTCGCGACGGTGATCGTCATCGAGGAGATCGCTCGGGTTTGCGCCGCAACGTCACTCGTTCCGGCAGTCAACAAGCTCGCCACCCTGCCTTGGCTGCTCGCCGGATCAGAGGAGATCAAGCAGACCTATCTGCCGCCGATCGCTCGCGGTGAAGCCATGGCGTCGTACTGCTTGTCCGAGCCTGAGGCGGGCTCAGACGCGGTCAGTATGCGCACCCGCGCCGTGCGCGACGGTGATCATTTCATCCTGAATGGGGTCAAGCGCTGGATCACCAACGCGGGGTTGTCCGAGTTCTACACAGTGTTCGTGGTGACCGACCCCGATGCCCGGTCGAAGGGCATCAGCGCCTTCGTTGTGGAGAAGTCCGATGACGGGGTCTCGTTCGGCGCGCCCGAGAAGAAGCTGGGCATCAAGGGCTCTCCGACTTGCGAGGTGTATCTCGACCACGTCCGCATCCCTGAGTCACGGATGATCGGCCAGGAGGGCACGGGCTTCGAGTCGGCGATGCGCACCCTCGATCACACCCGAGTCACCATCGCGGCGCAGGCAGTCGGCATTGCCCAGGGGGCTCTGGACTACGCGCTCGGCTACGTCAAGGAGCGCAAGCAGTTCGGCAAGGCACTTGCTGAGTTCCAGGGTTTGCAGTTCATGCTCGCCGACATGGGCATGAAGCTTGAAGCCGCAAGACAGCTCACGTACGCCGCAGCAGCCAAGTCCGAGCGCGGGGACGCCGATCTGCCTTTCTTCGGTGCCGCTGCCAAGTGCTTTGCCTCCGATGTGGCGATGGAGATCACCACTGATGCGGTGCAGCTCCTCGGCGGCTACGGCTACACCAAGGACTTCCCGGTTGAGCGCATGATGCGAGACGCCAAGATCACCCAGATCTATGAGGGAACCAACCAGATCCAGCGGATCGTCATGGCTCGGCAGCTCTTGGCTGGGCTGCCGCGCTGATCGGCTGCTTGCATAATGGCGCCACTGGCGCCATTATGGCGCTATGACGAGCATCCAGATCAAGGGCGTACCCGAGCGCACCCATTCGGTGCTCCGGCAACGAGCCGCTGCCGCACGTCAGTCCCTCCAGGAATACCTCCTGCAGCTGCTCATCGAAGAAGCCGAACGACCCACACTTGACGAAGTTCTTGACAGTGCAGGCAGCCGATCTGGCGGATCCGTCACTTTCGATGAGATCAATGCCATCATCCGCGCGGATCGTGATAGTCACTGACGCCGGCGTTCTGGTCGCCATATTTGTCGATGACGGCATCTGGGGAGACACAGCTCGAGCTCGCGTACGACATGAGGACCTCGCGGCGCCTGAGTTGATCGATCTCGAGGTGACGTCCGCGCTGCGCGGTCTGCTTCGCGCCGGGAAGGTCCAGGAGTTTCGAGCTCGCATTGCTCTGGCGGATCTCCGCCGTCTCCCACTGCGGCGAGCGTCGCACCAGGGACTGGTGACTCGGTGCTGGCAGCTTCGCGACAACTTCACGGCCTACGACGCGAGCTACATCGCACTCGCGGAGATGCTCGGTGCAACGCTGGTCACCACTGATATCCGGATGTCTCGCGCACCGCAAAGCACGTGCGCTGTTGAAGTCCTGTCATTGAGCTGAACGTCAGGTGATGTCATACGCTCGTCTTGACATCACGTCTCATCGCGCCATTCTGGAGGCATGGCACCGCGAGCGGTATTCCCACTGCGTTGGCGTAGCGAAAAACTTCGGACTCTGACCGCTGAGGTCGCTGCGCGATTGGGCATCAGTCAAAACGAGCTGATTGAGCAGGCAATCGAGCATGAGGTGGTCGCCCGCGGCGCGATGCTGAGCGAAGATCTGCGATCTGCCGCCGATCGGCTGGCCGAACTCACTCAGGAGCAGTACGAGCGAATCCAAGTCCGTGGTCTGGAAAGTTTCGTTGCGGGGGAGGGCCTGCTCGAGCCGCTTCAAGCCCGACCTGCGCAGGCTCCTGCCGCTGCAGTCGATTCTGGCGCCGTCGGTCGGCCTTCGCTCGGCCGAGACGTCACAACGATCTACAGATCGGCGCGCGCCGAGCCGGCATGACGGCTCCGTCGTGGCAAGAGGACGACCCAAAGAATCTCTCCCTCATTCAGGAAAACGCTGCGCAGCTCATGGCCGAGCTGCGCGCCACCGCCGCTGAGCGCATCCTGCCGACCAGCGAGGAACTTTGCCGCTGGCATTCGCGGCTCTACGCAGGATGTGATGTGCCCGTGCGCGGCTATGTCGGGCACTTTCGCGGCGATCCCGCCGTTCCAGAGCTGATCGACTACGAGGTCGGCCTCGGCGGCCGGCTGAAGGACGGCAATCTGGAAAAGATGGGTGTGTGGGCGCGCCAGGTCCGTGACGAGATGGAGGCGGTGCTTCGCGGGCTTCACGCCGTCTTCGCCGAGCTGGATGCGCGGCTGCCCGTCGGAAAGCCGCCAACCACGCCCGACGAGGTACTCGCAGTGATCAGCTTCACGGCTCTCGCCCACGGCGAATGCTTGCGCGTACATCCTTTCGCCAACGGCAACGGCCGCATTGCCAGGCTGCTTGTCGCCTTCATCTGCCTGCGGTATGGACTGCCGATGTTCCTGCACATCAAGCCTCGGCCGGAGAGCCAGGACTACATTCGCGCCAGCCGGACTCGATGGGGCGCCCACCCGACTTCGTGGGCAATCACACGACGACAACTGCCGTCTTTGCCCGCATGCTCGCGGATGTGCTGGCCGGCGAGCGGGTCTCGTAACGCTACAGTGGCGCGATGATCGCCGACCTCTCACTGGCCGCCTGTGCGGAGATGATCTTCACTGAGCTGCCGTTCGCCGAGCGGGTACGGCGGATCGATGATCTTGGTTTCCAGGTGGAGATCTGGGACTGGACCAGACACGACATCGAGAGTCTCCGGTCGACAGGCGCCACGTTCTCGTCAATGACCGGCTATGTGACCGGCGACCTCATCGACCCGGATGGGGCCGATGAGCTGGTCGCCACGGCTGAACAGTCGATTCCTGTGGCGGCACGGCTCGGGATTCCCCGGCTCAACCTGCATGGCACCGGCTTGGACGGTAAGGGTCTGCCCATCAAGCCACTCGAAGTGATCACCGGGGAGATGTGGCTGAAGGCTGTGCGCACTCTGGATCGGCTTGCCGAGCTCGGCAAGCGAGAAGGCGTGACCTTCTGCCTCGAGAACCTCAACACGGCCGTTGATCATCCCGGTACGCCTTTTGCGAAGGCCGCCGATACGCTCGCACTGGTTGCTGCCGTCGACAATCCCCATCTGCGGCTGATGTTGGACATCTACCATGCCCAGATCGGCGAAGGAAACCTCGTCGAACTGATCAACAGATGCGCACCGTACATCGGCGAAGTTCAGGTCGCCGACGTTCCAGGCCGTTGCGAGCCTGGCACGGGAGAGATCAACTATCCCCGCATTGCCCAGGCCCTACGGGATATTGGCTACGTTGGCACGGTCGGCATGGAAGCCTGGGCCTCCAGGGACAGCGAACTCGCTCTGGAACGCTTCCGGGAGGCCTTCACCTTGGGGCCTGGCGGCTGACCTCGATCAACGTTCGTGGCGATGCCCGCTCGCCGGGCGGCGTCGAGCAGTACCCCGGAAGCCACCTCGAGACCCTCGATGCGGCCGAGCGTGACGTCCTCGTGCTCGATGTTCACGAGCATGTCCGGATCGACCGCGTACAAAGCGGCTAGCCACGTCGACCAATAGACGGCGTCGTGCCCGCGGCCGAGTGCGACGAAATCCCATGCCGCGTCCTTCGGCCACTCGTTGGCCCACTCGTCGCCGCCGAGGTTGGTGCGCGGCTCGTCCGGCCCCAGCTTGCGGAAGCGGTTGTCGAGGACGCCGTAAACAGCGGCGGCTGGGTTGATGCGTACGTCCTTCGCGGCGGCATGGAACACCAGCGGGCCGAGATCTTGTACCACGGCCACCGGGTCCATCCACTGCCAGAACAAATGCGAGGCGTCGAGTTCGACGCCGATGTTGGTGGCACCCGTGCGCTCGACGAGCTCGCGAACACCAGCCGGGTTGAACACCACGTTCTGCGGATGCAGCTCGAGCGCCACCTTGACATCGAGGTCGGCCGCCTCGCGGTCGATCTCGCGCCAGAACTCCTCGAGGACACTCCACTGGTAATCGAGCACGTCGAGCGCGGCCGAGTTCCACGCGTTCACGATCCAGTTCGGCCGCCGGCCGCCCGGTTCTCCCGCCGGCAGGCCCGACATCGTCACAACGCGGTGCTGGCCCAAGCGATTCGCGAGCCGGATGCTGCGCCGTACATCTTCGGCGTGCTTCGAACCGATCACGGGATCGGGGTGCAGCGGGTTGCCGTTGCAGTTCAGGCCTGCGATCTCCACGCCCGTGCCCTCGAACAGTCCGAGGAAGTCGTCTCGCGCGGCGTCGGAGGAGAGGATGTCGTCGAAGGTCGGGATGTGCACCGGCGGCAGGAAGCCGCCCGAGTTGAGCTCGATGCCGGTGAGGCCGAGCTTGGCGATCACCTCGATCGCCTCCGGCAGTGACCGGTCGTGCAGGATCGCGTTGTAGACGCCGAACTTCATTGCGTAGCCTCCGTTCGCTGTGGCGCGACCTTCACCGCGGCGCCGCCGTTGGCGGCGGACTCGGCGACGGCAGCGAGAATCTCCATGTTGTGTACGCCTTCGTCGAACGAGGCGTTGCGGGGTAGCGAGTCCGCCTCGTCGATGCCGGCGACCTCCTCCAGGAAGGCGCGCGCCTGGAAGTCGAAGCCGTCGTTCTGCCCAATGCCGACGCCCGGCGCGTCCATCGGCAGGCCGCCGGCGAAGTACGGGTGGTCCGGACCGATGATCACCCGGCGGTAACCGCGCGTGCCGGCGGCGCCCTCGTTCAGCATGAGCTGGAACTCCGCCGGATCGCTCCTGCTCCCACTTCGCGGCGCCTTTGTCGCCGAAGACCTCGAGCGCGAGCCCGTTCGGGTGGCCGGCGGCGACGCGGGAGACCTGCACGACGCCGACGCCGTGCTCGAGACTGGGCGCTGAAGCTGGCGTAGTCGTCGTTCTCGACCGCCTCGTAGGTGTCGCTGACCGCGGCTTGGCCATGGCCGACGACGGTGCCGAGTGGCACCGGCCGCTCGGTGATCGCGGTCGTGAATCGGCCGCCGCTCACCTCCTGTACGTCCCCGCCGAGGAACTCGACGAGGTACGCGACGTGGCTGCCGATGTCGGCGAGCGCACCGGAACCCGGGGCTCCCTTGTACCGCCAGCTGATCGGGCCCTTCGGGTCGCTCGCGTAGTCGCACCAGTACCGGCCGTCGACGTGCAGGACGCGACCCAGCGCGCCGGAGGTGACGAGCTCGCGGAGGGCAGCGACGCCTGGCGCCCGGCGGAAGGTGAAGCCGATGCGGACCACCGTGTCGGCGCTGCGGGCGACGTCCGCCATCGCGCGGGCGTCCTCGAGGTTGTCGCTCAGCGGCTTCTCGCAGAGCACGTGCTTGCCGGCGGCGACCAGTCCCTCCACCATCTCGCGATGCAGGGAGTTGGCCACGACCACGCTGACGACATCGATGTCGGGGTCCTCGGCAATCGCCTGCCAGGAGGTGTCGGAGCGCTCGTACCCGAAGCGCCGGGCCGCGAGCGAGCCGAGCTCAGGACTGACGTCGCCGATGGAGACGAACCGCAGGTCCGGCAATGTGGACTCATAAAGCGTCGGCGCGATTCGGTAGGCGGCGGCGTGCGCCCGGCCCGCCATGCCCGCTCCGATCACCGCGATACCGATCGTCATGATCTCTTCCTTCCGCAGCGGCAGCGTTACGCTGTGACTAGACCGATCTAGTAGATCGGTCTAGAATACGATGCATTGTTGAGTCCCGTATGTCAAGTCAAAGTCGGAAGGCTTTCAATAGATGATCAAGTCAGGCCCAAGCGGCACGCGACCAACCATGGCCGATGTCGCTGCGGCCGCAGGCGTCTCCAAGGCGCTGGTTTCGATCGTCTTCCGCGGCGCGGCAGGCGCGAGTGATACGACTCGGGCCCACGTCTACCAGGTCGCTGACCAGCTGGGCTATCGCACTAATCGGACTGCAAGTTTGCTGAAGCTACATCGCACGCGGCACCTCGGTGTGACCATGAACGTGCGGAACGCCTTCCATGCCGAACTTGTGGAGGGAATTCAAGAAGCCGCGGACCGCGAGGGCTATCAGATCGTGCTGAGCACGGTCGGCGCACGCCACGATGAGCATCGGGCGGTCGAGACCTTGCTGGAGTTCCGCTGCGAGTCATTGATCTTGCTGGGCGCAGAGCTCGGGACGCCGACGCTCGATGATCTTGCCGCCAGCGTTCCGATTGTCTTGGTGGGTCGTCGAGTTGCGACAGACAGCGTCGATGTCGTCCGTACCGCCGACGACAAGGGGTTGGGGCTCGTTGTTGATCACTTGGTGGCTCTTGGCCACCATGCCATTGCCCACATCGACGGCGGCCGGCATACCATCTCGGCAGATCGGCGACGCGGCTACCGGACGGCAATGCGGCGCCACCATGAAGATCACAACGTGCGGATCCTCGCGGGGGGGTCGGGGGAGGCAGACGGCTGGCAAGCTGCGGATGAATTGCTTCGTCTTGATCGACTGCCGACGGCAGTGACGACGTTTAATGATCATTGCGCGGTGGGAGTGATCGACCGGCTAGTACGAGCAGGCGTCGCGGTTCCGGAGGCGGTATCGGTTGCCGGCTATGACAACGCACCGATCGCGCAATTTGCCGCGATCAACCTCACGACCGTGAGCCAGGAAGCAGCTATTCAGGCTCAATGGGCGGTGCGCGCCGCGATCGAGCGGCTCGAGGGCGTGCGGCACGACACGCGGGAGTCGATCTTGGAACCGCGCTTGATCGTACGAGGCAGCACCGGCCCGGTCGCTGTGTCCTGAACCTGCAAATGGGGCTTCGACGAGTTCGGCCCAGACGCCGGCGATTGTCCCGATCCCGGGACAATCATCAGGGGCCAGAGTCTCTGGTCCCAATGAGTCACTGTCGCAGTTCTTGAACAAGACACAACGAGAAGTGGGTCCAAGCCTGCCCTCGCCTAAGTCCCCCGCTGCTTACAGATCTCCTCGTCTGGGTGCCCTTGCCGGCCCCAGGCGGACCCATGATGAGCAGCCGCGACAGGTCCGGTCGCGTCGGACGCTGAGGCGGAGTGTTGGCGTTGCTCATGGGAGATCCCGCCAGTTCGGGAGGGCCCGCTCGACGACCTCAGACATGTTGATTCCGGCTAGCCGCGTCCACGTATCGACGACCGTATCGGGGTTCAACGAGATTGACTCGATGCCTTGGCCCAGCAGCCAATCGGCGAAGTCGGGGTAGTCGCTGGGTCCTTGGCCGCAGATTCCTACGTACTTCCCGCGGGCCCGGCATGCCTGAATCGCGCGGCTGATCAAGAACTTTACGGCCGGGTCGCGCTCGTCGAAGCCGGCGGCGACCAGACCTGAGTCGCGATCCAAACCCAAGGTGAGCTGGGTCAAGTCGTTGGAGCCGATCGAGAACCCGTCGAAGTGGTCCAGGAACTGTCGGCCAGAAGCGCGTTCGAGGGCAGTTCGCACATCATGATGACCTGGAGGCCGTTCTCGCCGCGCTTCAGCCCGTGCTGCGCAAGGAGGTCGATCACGCCGCGGGCCTCGTGGATCGTCCTGACGAAGGGAATCATGATCTTGACGTTGGTCAACCCCATCTCGTCGCGGACGTAGCGCAAGGCCTCGCACTCCATGGCGAAGCACTCGGCGAAGTCGGGTGAGAGATAGCGCGCTGCGCCACGGAAACCGATCATCGGGTTTTCTTCGTTCGGCTCGTACAGCTCCCCGCCGACCAAGTTGGCATACTCGTTGGATTTGAAGTCGCTCATCCGGACGATGACCGGTTCGGGGGCGAAGGCCGCGGCGAGGGTGGCGACCCCTTCGGCGACTCGTGTGACAAAGAAGTCCCGCGGGCTGTCGTAGGCGGTGACCGCGGCGGCGATCTGACCACGCAGCGGTTCGTTCAAGCTGCTGAAGTCGATCAGGGCCTTTGGGTGGATGCCGATCTGACGGTTGATGATGAACTCCAGCCGAGCGAGCCCCACGCCGGCGTTCGGGATCTTGGAAAAGGCGAAAGCCTGGTCGGGGGTTCCCACATTCATCATGAGTTTGACCGGCACATCGGGCATGGTGTCGAGCTCGGTCTCCTCGACGACGAAGTTGAGGATCCCTTCATAGACGTAGCCGGTATCGCCCTCGGAGCAGGAGACGGTCACCTCGCGACCGTTGGCCAGCTCACGAGTTGCGGAACCGGTGCCGACGACCGCTGGAATACCGAGCTCTCGCGCGATGATGGCGGCATGGCATGTCCGGCCACCCCGGTTGGTGACGATGGCAGAAGCCCGTTTCATGATCGGCTCCCAGTCGGGATCAGTCATGTCAGCGACCAAGACGTCACCTGGGGTGAAGGTATGCATGTCCTCCACGGACGCCAGTACTCGGATTGCTCCCGAACCAACCTTTTGACCGATGGCTCGGCCCTCGACCAGCAGCGGGCCACGATCGGTCAACTTGTAACGCTGCACGCGGCCAGCGGCTTGACGTGACTTCACCGTCTCAGGGCGGGCCTGCAGGATGTAGAGCTGACCGTCGCGACCGTCGCGGGCCCACTCGATGTCCATCGGGCGACCGTAATGCCGTTCGATAGTCATCGCGTGCTGGGCGAGCTCGGTGACCTCGGCGTCGGTCAGGCTCAGCACCACCCGGTCGGCCTGCTCGACGTCGACGAACTCGGTCGTCCGCCCGACCGCGGCATCGCCGGTGTAGACCATCTTGATCGCCTTTTCGCCGATTCCTCGCTTGAGGATGGCCGGCCGATTGGCGGCGAGAGCGGGCTTGTAGACGTAAAACTCGTCGGGATTGACCGCACCTTGAACGACGGCCTCACCCAGCCCGTACGAGGAGGTGATGAAGACCGCGTCGGTGAAGCCGGACTCGGTGTCCATCGTGAACATCACCCCGGAGGCGCCGATGTCGGAGCGCACCATCTGCTGAACGCCCGCGGACAGGGCGACCGCGTCGTGGTCGAAATCGTGGTGGACGCGGTAGGCGATGGCCCGGTCGTTATAGAGAGACGCGAACACCTCTTTGATGGCCTGCATGATGGCGTCGGAGCCACGAATGTTGAGGAAGGTTTCCTGCTGGCCGGCGAAAGACGCGTCGGGCAGGTCCTCGGCCGTCGCGCTGGATCTGACCGCGAACGACAGCTGCTCGTCACCACCGGCGAGCTCTGCGTACCCAGCACGGATCTCAGCCTCGAGATCCGGTGGGAATGGCTGGGCGACCACCGCCGAGCGGATGCTGCGACCCACCACGGCCAGGCGCGCGACGTCGTCGATGTCGAGGTCAGCGAGCTGCACGGAGATGGCTTCGGCCAGACCCTCGTGGGCGATGAATCGGCGATAGGCGTCTGCTGTGGTGGCGAACCCGTTCGGCACACGCACACCTGCCTTCGACAGGTTCTGCACCATTTCGCCCAGGGATGAGTTCTTGCCGCCGACTTGTTCGAGGTCGTCGAGTCCAAGCTCGGAGAACCACAACACGTTCGCACTCATTGGCTGTCTCTTATCTGTTCGGGTGGGTCAGGCCTTGCTGGCGAGGCTCTGCAGGATGACTGTCGACATCTCCTCGACCGACTTCGTGGAGGAGTTGATGATGGGCAGGCTGTGGGCAGCAAACAGTGCCTCAGCCCTGCGCAACTCCCACGTGCACTGCTCGAGGGAGGCATAGGTGGAGTTGGGCCGGCGCTCTTGCCGAACCTGACGCAGCCGGGCGGGCGTTGTGACAATGCCGTAGCACCGGTCGCGCAGCGCCTGAATCGGTCGGGGCAGCTGTGTCTGATCGAGATCCTCGTCGACCAGCGGATAGTTGGCGACGAAGACGCCGTGCTGCAACGCCAAGTACATAGTCGTTGGCGTCTTGCCGCACCGGGAGGGGGCCACAAGGATCACGTCTGCCTTGTCCAGAGCACGCAGACTCTGCCCGTCGTCGTGCTCGATGGCGTACTCGACGGCGGCCATGCGGGCGTTGTAGCGCTTGATGTCGCCGACGCCATGGAGCTGTGAGGCGACCCTCTCTCCTCGGGCCTGCAGGATGGATTCGACCTGGGCCATGTGCAGCTCGAAGAAGTCGATGATCGGGCAACGTGAGCGGTGCAACTCGATCCGAATCTCGTCGACCGCGGCTGTCGTGAATGCGAGCGGTGTGACCGGCCCGTCCATGGCGGCGTCGAGGATCGCGACCACCTTGCGCGCCTCCTCCAGCGAGTTGATGAAGGGGATGAGCCGCCGGTCGAACCGGAGGAAGGGGAACTGGATGAGCAAGGCGTTGCCCATCGTCTCCGCGCTGATGCCGGTGGAATCCGATAGAAAGAACACCGGCACGGCGGGGCGATCCACCGGGACGGATTCGTGATGACGAAGGTCAGCCAGACTTGGTTGTTCGGCAGGGCGTCGGCCGCGCCGCTCCCCAGGGTGGTGCCGGATGCGCTGTTGGGCTTCACGACGTCATCACCCCTTCACCATTGGAAGCGTCTCCCTGCGAGCGTCGCTCTGGACATGATCTGGACCTGCAGTTGGACGCCCCTTCGTCCAACGGCTATGGCTTATGTTATCGCACAGCGGACAATTTGTACATCTGGCGGGATTTGGGCAAACGTCGGTGTCGATCGCGAGGTCATCGAGGCCGACGCTTGGATCCAGCATCGACGCGGGATGGCACCACGATCATCCGCGAACCGTGCGGACGTCAGCCTGGAGCTCGCGCACTAGCGGGAAGCGCTTGCCTTCGACCGGCGAATCGACAACCGATCCAACCATTGGTAGTCCAGCTAATCCCCTTGCGCTGCCGGGCAACGAAACGCGGGACATCCTTCTGCAGCCACGGACATTAGTCGGTCGAAGCAGACAACTCATCCGCACAAGCGAGCAGGTCGGCGGAGAGCTCGGCTCGGCGGACGCGTAGATCCTCAGCCAGCCCAGCAAGAGACAACGCGCCGAGAAACATCCCGTTTCGGCTGATTAAAGGAGCACCGAGCGCGCCTATCCCGAGCGTGACATCTTCATCGGACACGCTGTATCCGCGACTCGTGATTGCCTCGACGTCGGCGCGTAGCTCCCGGCGGTAGCGAGAGTGTGGTCGGTCAGCGGGGGGAACGGGGCGGCAAGGAGGTAATCCTCTAGCGGCTCCGGCCGGTAAGCGAGGGTGACACGTCCTGCTGCGCCGGCGTACAGCGGTAAGGTCCGACCGGGCTTGAGCGCGAGCACACTTAGGGCGCGACCAGGCGACCAGTCGATGCAGATCGCACGATCAGCCTGCGGGACGCTGAGATAAATCGTCTGTCCAGTCCGGCTGGCCAACCCGTCCAGAAGCGGCCGTGCGTGAGACCACTCCCGCATGCCCGAGCGGGCAGCGTCACTGAGCTTGAGCCATCGCAGGCTCAGCCGCAGCTTTCCATCAGATGCGGACTCGACCAGCCGAGTCTGTGTCAAGGCGTCAGCTAGTCGGTAGACACTAGGTCGGGGCATGCCAATCTCTTCAGCCACCTCGGCAGTAGACAGCGGTCCTCGCTCGGCGAGCAGCTGGATAAGACTGGACGACCGCTGCAAGATGCCCATCGCCCGGCCCTCGGACGCCATCAGGACACCTCCCAGCCCAGTGCAGCGCTCGCCTTGCCAGCTGCAAGGCGAAGGAGCTCGATGGTGTCGTCCACGCCCGCAGGGTTCAGCACCTGGCCACGCAGCCCGCTCAGCGACAGCGCGCCTTGGACCTCGCCGCGATGGTTGAATACCGGCGCTCCCAGCGAAGCAATACCGGGCGTCACGTCGCCATCGGACACCGAGTAGCCGACCGCCCTTATGCGGGCGATGTCGGCAATGATGTCCTTGTCGTCTGGTCGGGGAGGGTCGTCGCGCAGTTGCTGGCTGGTGTCCTTCAAGATCGCGCTCTGTTCGGCGACGGGTAAGAATGCCAGCAAGGCCCGGGGCGCCGCGCCGGCGTAAAGCGGCAACGAACCGCCCAGCAGCATGGCCAGAGACTGGACCGCGTAACCCTCGATCCGTTCGAGACAGACTGCACGCGGACCGCGCCGAACGCATAAAAAGCTTGTCGCTTTAGTTGCATCGACTAGCTCACGCAACGAGGGCAGTGACGCATCCCGAATGTCGAGATGATCTTCGACGAGGCCACCGATTGTCATCAGGGACAGCCCGAGACGGTACGCGCCGCGGCGGGAACCGCGGTCCACCCAGCCGGTAGCTGTGAGGCTCTGCAGCAGACGATAGACCGAGCTGAGTGGCTCACCGAGGGCAGCCGCAAGATCGGCGGCGCTCGCCTCCTTGTGCTGTTCCAAGATGTCCAGCACCGCCCCAGCCTTGCTGATCAGCTCGAGGCCGCCGGAGTCACGTTCCAAATCCGCGGTGCGCGATAGTTTCGCACGTTCGCGTCGAGGCGAGCCGCGCCGGTCGGCGACAGAGTGCATTGTCAGAATCCATGTCAGACGTCGCCTCCCCAGAACATCGCTCCCCAGTTCGCATACTTTATCATCAGCCGGACAGTTTGTTCATTCTCGAGCAAGTCAATCGTCGCCTGGCTCGAGCGGCTTGTGCATACCGAGCGTTACAGACCTCTCCCATCTCCGCAGTCGACCCGATCTGAGGTTCATCGGATGTCCCCGATCGGGACCTCGCCACCCCAACAGATGGCGAGCGCCGGTCGACTCTGTCGGCTGCAGATGTCAACGAATGACCCTCTTTTGGACGGATCTCGTCCATGCGGACGGGACGATGCTGGTGAAGGGACAAGTCGGCGGCCTCGGCGATCCAGCCAACCTCGACCGCGTCGGCGACCGTACATGGCGACGGGCGCGACCCGGCGACCACCTCAGTGAACGCCGCAAGCTCGGCGCGGAAGGCGTCGGCAAACCGGTCCATGAAGAAATCGTGCGGCGTGCCACCAGGAAAGGTGACCCCTGGCTCGGTCGACCGGATCGGCCACCTTTCCTCAAGACCAGCGGCGACGCTGTCGATTGAACCGTGCAGCTCGAGCCGGACGTCGTGGCCGCGGGCGTTGTACCGGGAGTTCGACACGACCGCTAGCGCCCCGGACTCCAGGGTGAGCACTGTCGCGGCGGTGTCGACGTCGTCGGCGTCGGCGAAGATCGCCGCGCCCTGGTTGGATCCAGTCGCATAGACCTCGACGACCTCTTGACCCGTGACGTATCGGACGGCGTCGAAGTCGTGCACGCTGCAGTCGCGGAAGATCCCGCCGGAGGCGCGGATGTAGGCGTCTGGCGGTGGTGCGGGATCCAGGGTCGTGGAGCGGACCGTGTGCAGCCAGCCCAGGCTGCCGCTGGCGACGGCCTCCCGCGCCGCGGCAAAGGCCGCGTCGAAGCGTCGGGGGTAGCCGATCTGCACCGGCACGCCTGAGTCCTCGGTACGCCGCAGGATCTCCATACTCGCGGCTGGGTCCTTTGAGACCGGCTTCTCGCAGAACGTGGGAAGGCCAGCCTCGAGGCAGGCGATGATGAGTTCGGGATGGACGTCGGTGGCGGCGGCAATCACGACCCCGTCCACCCCCGCCCGCAGAAGCGCCTCGGGGCTGGCAGCCGGCTCAGCCCCGACTCGTTGGACAGCCGACTCGACCAGTGCGGGCACTGCGTCGTAGACGACGAGCGACTCGACCTGGGTAAGTCCGCTGAGGGTGGTGGCGTGGAACGCGCCGATTCGGCCGAGGCCGATCAGACCCAGACGCATGGGGAACCTTTCTTCGAGGTGTGATGGGCGGGCCGGTTGGGTCTTAGCTGCAAGGCTCAGCTGGGAACACGGGCAGCGAGGACCGAAAGCACACGCTTACTCACCAGCTCCGGGGAGAGACCGTGCTTGGTGAGCATGAAGTCGTTTCCGGCTGACTCGCCCCAGGTGTCATTGATCCCGATGCGTTCGATGCGCGGCGATGGGCCTGTTGCGGTGAGAGTCTCCGCTACGAGGCCGCCGAGACCGCCCATGACCGAATGCTCCTCGACGGTGACGACGAGGTCGTGGCCGGCGACGCTGTCGCGCAGAGCATCCTCGTCCACCGGCTTGATGCACGGCACGTGCACCACGGTCGCGGCCACGCCTTGCTCGGCAAGCTGGTCAGCGGCCGCCAGCACCCGGGAGACCTGAGGACCTGTCGACACCATCGCAACGTCGGCGCCTTCGCGAAGGCGGTAGACCGCTCCGGGGGTGAAGGTGTAGTCGGCGTCGAACACGTCGGGCACGGCGTCGCGCACGATCCGCAGGTACACCGGTCCGTCATAGGCCTGCGCCCAATCCATCATCGAGATCAGCTCGGCTTCGTCGGCCGGGGACAACACGGTGATGTCGGGCATTGCTCGCATGATCGCCAGGTCCTGCACGTCGAGGTGGGTCTTGCCGACCGCGCCGATGAGTAGACCTGAGTACGAGCCGACGATCTTGACGTTCGCGTGGCTCTGCGCCACGAGCATTCTGATGGGATCGATCGCTCGATGGGTGAAGAAGACGGCGAACGAGGAAGTCCACGGCACGTAACCGACGCTGGCCAGACCTGCGGCGGCGCCGACGAGATTCTGCTCGGCGATGCCCATCTGGAAGAAACGTTCAGGGTGAGCCTTGGCGAACTTGTCGACCTTGGTGGAGTTGCCGAGATCGCCGTCGAGGACGACAGTGCGGGGATCGGTGGCGCCGAGCTCGACAAGCTTGTCGCCCCATACATCACGCATGGCCTTCATGCCTGGGCTCCGTTCTTGCTGGTGGGGTTGCTGGTCGAGAATCTCGAGCTCGTCGGGCTCGAGCTCTCGGCGGGCCTTCTCGAAGTCCTCCGCGGTCGGGACGATGCTGTGCCAGGTGTGCACGCCTTCGGCCAAGGACAAGCCCTTGCCTTTCACCGTGTGCGCGATGATGACGGTCGGCCGGCCGTTCGTAGTCGCCCGCCCGGGCCAACTTGTACGCGCTGCGGATCTGGCCGTAGTCGTGGCCGTCGATCTCGACCACGCGCCAGCCGAAGGCCTGGAACACTGCGGCCAGGTCGACCCCGAACCACGGATCGCGACGGTCGCCGCGGTCGGTCAGAGTCGTCTCGGCCGAGGACGGCAGGCCGAATTGCTGGAGACCGTTGCGGTCGACGATCGCCGTCAGGTTCGACAGCTTGTAGCGCGCCGCAACCTGGACCGCCTCCCAGACCATGCCTTCCTGAATCTCTCCGTCACCCAGCATGACCCAGGTATGGAAGTCCTTCTGGCCGAGCTGGGCTCCGAGTGCCATGCCGACTCCCACGGACAGGCCCTGACCCAGCGAGCCGGTCGAGGAATCCAGGCCGGGCAGGCGGGTCACGTCGGGATGTCCCTGCAGGCGGGAGTCCCCCTTGTCGAACGTCGCCAACTCGTCCAACGGTAGGAACCCGCGCAGCGCGAGGACGGAGTACAAGCCGATGGCGGCGTGTCCCTTGGACAACACGAACCGGTCGCGGTCGTCCGCTCGGGCGTCCGAGGGATCCACGCGAAGCTCTTCGAAGTAGAGCGTCACCAGCAGGTCCATCATCGACAGCGGACCGCCGATGTGCCCGGCCTTGGCGTTGGTCACGGTCTTGATCACCTGCCAGCGGGCCTGCTGAGCCAGGGACGCGAGGTCCGGTTGGGTCGCTGACGCGTCATGGACAGCATTGTCGGTAGTCAAATTTGTCACCTGATCTCGAAGAAGTGGGAACCAACTGACGAATATTATCGCTCGACGGACTAGATGTCCATTCAGCGATATTTCTAGACGGGATGTCGACCCACCGGCGCTCGGCCGCGGATTGCTCGACCGCGTCAAGCACCTCCGACACTCGCCATCCCTCTTCGAAGTCGCCATCGGCGCGACGATCCTCAGCGATGGCGTTCAGCCATTCGTTGACCTCGATCGTCTTGAGCTCGTGGACGCCGAGCGGGACGCCGGCGAAGGGCCAGAAGGCGCCGTAGTCTCCGTGACCCGGGCCGAGTTCGATCTCGCGGTAACCCTTGCGGTCGACGGGGTCGCCGGTCAGATACAGCCGCAGCGTGTGGATGTCCTGCTGAACGAACTGGAGCGCGCCCTTGCTTCCGATCAGCTCGATGCTCTGGTGCCAGGTGCGCCCCGTTGCCACCCGCGACGCTTCGATGTGACCGCTGGCGCCGTTCGCGAACTCGACCAGGAAGGTCGTCGCGTCGTCGTTCTCGACCGCATGCTTGGGCGCGTCGAGATCGGCGCCGCTCCCGTACCCGAATACGCCGGTGGGCTCGGGACGGGTCTTGACGAAGGTCCGACTCAGACCCGCGACGGAGCTGATCGGTCCGACGAGGACGTGAGCGAGAGAGATGATGTGCGCACCCAGGTCGCCCAGCGCGCCGGTGCCGGCAAGCTTGCGCTCGAAACGCCAGGTGAACGGCACGTCGGGATCTGTGCACGCGTCGAGAACGAACCGGCCCGAGAACGTCCAGATGTCGCCGAGAACGCCCTCTCGCAACAGTCGACGCGCTTCGGCGATGGCCGGGTTACGGAGGTAGTTGAACCCGACGAGGGTCTTCACGCCAGCCTTCTCTGCGGCCTCGTACATCTCCTTGGCGTCGGCCGCACTGAGGGCCAGCGGCTTCTCGCAGTAGACGTGCTTTCCGGCCGCGATCGCGGCCATCGCGATCTCCTTGTGCAGGAAGTTCGGCGTGACGATGTCGACGACGTCGACCTCAGGGGCGGCCACCGCCTCACGCCAGTCAATCGTCCAGCGGTCATACCCAAGCGACTCGGCACCGCTCCGCGCCAGATCCTCCTTGGCGTCGGCCAGGATCGCGAAGTGCGGACGGAACGGCGTCTTGCCGTACACACTTTCGACGTTGCGGTAGCCCATGGTGTGAGACTTCGCCATCAGCCCGCTGCCGATCATGGCGACGCCGAGCTCGGGTACGGATGAGTTGACTTTCTGCAGGGTCATCAATGACTCCAGGTCTTGGCCGGACCTTCTGGGTCCAGCGGCTGTGGGTGCTCTCAACTGGAGCCGTCGTCAAGAAAATAACGATATTACCGTTGAGTGGACATTGCGTCCGTACGACGATACATTGATGCCTGGCCACCTAGCAAGCAGCCTAGGCAACCACCTGAGGCTCGACAGAACCGGGCTACAGCAAGTTCACTGACAACTGGAAGGTCAGACGACTTCATGAGCACGCCGCAGATCTTGCGCAAGGGCTGGAACAGCATCGATCCGTCCGACGCGGGCTGGACCTACGTGTCGTTCGCGGTCGAGACTCTGGCGGCCGGTGAGTCGCTGACCTTGCCGTCCAACGGGCAGGAACGGGCCTTCGTCCCGCTGTCCGGAACCGCTGAAGTCTCGGCGGCCGGCCAGACCTGGACATTCGGAGGCAGGCCGAGCGTGTTCGCTGGCCTGGGTCACTGCCTCTACCTCCCCCGTGACACCGAGGTGACACTGACCGCCAGCACGGACCTTGAGATCGCGATTGCCGAAGCCCCGGCCACCGAGAAGTTCGCGCCGGTTTTGGTCACCCCTGACGATATCGACATCGAGCTCCGCGGCGGTGGCAACGCCTCGCGGCAGGTCGGGAGCCTGATGCTCCCCGGATTTCCCGCTGATCGGCTGCACGTCATCGAGGTCTGGACCCCTGGCGGCAACTGGTCGAGCTACCCCCCGCACAAGCACGAGCACGACCAGGAGGGCGAGTCGGAACTCGAGGAGACCTACTACTACCGCCTCAGAGATCCCGAGAACGGATGGGCCGTGCAGCGGGTCTACAGTCCCGAACGGGACTTCGACCTCACCCAGACGGTGCACGACGGAGAGCTTCTCCTGATCCCGTGGGGATATCACACCACCGTCGCAGCCCACGGTCACGACCTTTACTATCTCAACGTTCTCGCAGGCCCCGCACCCAAGCGCACCCTGCAGGCTTTCCAGGACCCCTGCCTGAAGGCCACCCAGGATGTGTGGGAGAGCGTTGGTCTCGACAGCCGACTTCCCCTTATCCCTCGCTACCCGGACTCGCAGGGCTGATTCCCTGCCCCACCAACCCCTTCACAGCGGAAGGACTCTCAGTGCCCAACTCCAACCCCACCCAACGGCTCACGGTCGGCCAGGCCGTCGTCCAGTTCCTCGCCGCCCAGCGCGTCGAGCGCGACGGCGACACCCAGCCTTTCTTTGGTGGCGCGATCGGCATCTTCGGCCACGGCAACGTCGCGGGCATCGGCCAGGCCTTGCTGCAGTACCGCAAAGACTTCCGGCTGTACCAGGCCCGCAATGAGCAAGGCATGGTGCACATGGCCACCGGCTACGCGAAGGCGAAGAACCGCCTCGGCGCGATTGCCTGCAGCACCTCGATCGGCCCCGGGGCGACCAACATGATCACCGGCGCAGCCACCGCGACGGTCAACCGGCTGCCGGTGCTGTGTCTGCCCAGTGACATCTTCGCCAGCCGCCGGACCGGCGCAGTCCTGCAGCAGCTGGAGTCCAGCTTCTCCTGGGATTCTTCCGCCAGTGACGCGTTCAAGCCAGTTTCGAAGTACTGGGACCGGATCAACCGACCTGACCAGCTCCCCACCGCCCTGCTCGAGGCCATGCGGACCCTGACCAGCCCCGCAGACACCGGCGCGGTCACCATCTCCCTGCCCCAAGACGTTCAAGCCGAGGCCTGGGACTTCCCCACCGCCCTCTTCCGGGAACGGACCTGGCATGTACCCCGCGCCCGTGCCGACCGAGCGGCCCTACGCAGAGCCGCGCAGGTGATCGGCGCTGCGAAACGGCCCGTCATCATCGCGGGCGGCGGCGTGATCTATTCGGCCGCGACCGCCGAGCTCGCCGACTTCGTGGCCAAGACTGGGATCCCGGTTGGCGTAACCCAGGCCGGCAAGGCCAGCCTCCCGTACGACCACCCGCAGATGGTCAACGCCTTGGGCGCCAGCGGGTCAGTGTTCGCCAACGCCCTCGCAAACGAGGCCGACGTCATCATCGGCATCGGCACCCGCTATACCGACTTCACAACCGCCTCGAACACTTTGTTCGCGAATCCTGACGTCCAATTCGTCAACATCAACGTCACCGAGCTCGACGCCTACAAAGAATCGGGGCTTGCCCTCATCGGCGACGCCCGCGAAACCCTCACTGAACTCGCCGACCTGCTCACCGACTACACGGTCGATCCGTCCTACCGGTCCGAGGTGGAGAAGGCCGCCGACCAGTGGCGCGACGAGGTGGATCGGATCGTCGAGGTGCAGAATGCCCCCACGCTTGTCTCAGGCCGAAGCGATCGGGATCGTGAACTCCGTCGCCGGCGACCACCACGTCGTCGTCAACGCCGCCGGTTCCATGCCGGGCGACCTGCACCGGCTCTGGCGGCCGTCCGATCCCAAGGCCTACGACTTGGAGTACGGCAACTCCTGCATGGGCTACGAGGTCGGCGGGGCTGTCGGCGCCAAGATGGCCGACCCCGGCCGCGACGTCTTCTGCTTCATCGGCGACGGCACCTTCCTGATGGCCAGCCAGGAGATCATGACCGCGGTCCAGGAGGGCCTGAAGATCACGATCCTGCTGGTCGACAACTACGGCTACGGCTCCATCGCGGCCCTGTCGGAAACCCGCGGATCGCAGGGCTTCGCCTGTCGGTTCAACTACCGCGGCGAGGACGGCCAGTTCTCCGACGATCGGATCGACATCGACCTCGCCGCCAACGCAGCCAGCTACGGAGCCGACGTGTTCACCGCAACGACCGCCGACGAGCTGAAGAAGGCTCTCGCTGATGCTGCCGGCACCGAGAACACCGCCGTTGTCTACGTGAAGGTTGACGCCAAGGGCCGCTTCGGCGGGTCTGGGGCGTGGTGGGATGTACCGGTCTCGGAGGTCTCCGAGCTCGACAGCACCCAGGATGCCCGAAAGGAATACGAGGAGCAGATCGCCTCGCAGAGGTTGTACTTGTGAACGCCGCCGACAGCCTGCGGACGCACAGCAGCGTCGTCGCCGACATCGTCGCCAAGGTGCCGACCCAGCTGATCATCGGCGGGGCTCAACGCCCGGCCTCAGATGGGGCCACGTTCGACGTTCTGGACCCCGCGACGGGCGGCATCCTCGCCGCGGTGGCCAGCGGCAGCGTTGACGACGCCCTCGCCTGCGTCGATGCTGCCTCCGCCGCCGCCCAGGCGTGGGCTCAGACCGCTCCGCGCAAGCGATCGGAGATCTTGCAGCGGACCTACCAGTTGATGGTCGATCGGGTCGATGAGCTGGCGTTGTTGATCACCGCCGAGAACGGCAAGGCCTTGGCCGACGCCAGGGGTGAGGTGCTCTACTCGGCGGAGTTCTTCCGCTGGTACGCGGAGGAGGCCGTCCGGATCCGCGGCGATATCCAAACCGCTCCGGGCGGCGCGAACAAGATCATCGTGATTCACCAGCCCGTCGGGGTCGCCCTCCTGGTCACGCCATGGAACTTCCCAGCCGCGATGGCCGCCCGCAAGATCGGCCCGGCGCTGGCCGCAGGCTGCACGACGATCCTGAAGCCAGCCAGCGAGACCCCGTTGACGGCTCTTGCCCTCGCAGCGCTGATGGAGGAGGCCGGGCTTCCGGCCGGGGTGGTGAACGTGTTGCCCTCCAGACAATCCGGCAAGGTCGTCTCCGCCATGCTCGCCGACCCACGTGTGCGGAAACTTTCCTTCACCGGCTCAACTGAGGTCGGCCGCACACTGCTCAACCAGGCGAACGAGCACATCGTCAACTGTTCCATGGAGCTGGGCGGGAACGCTCCGTTCGTCGTCTTCGCCGATGCCGACCTGGACGCCGCGATCGAAGGCGCGATGATCGCCAAGATGCGCAACGGCGGCGAAGCCTGCACCGCCGCCAACCGCTTCTACGTCGAGTCCGGCATTGCCGAAGCCTTCAGCGCCCGCCTCACCCAGGCCATGGGCGCGCTCACCATGGGCCCCGGGTCCGACACGTCGGTCAACGTGGGACCGCTGGTCAACAGTGCCACGCGGACCAAGGTCGCGAGCCTCGTTGCACGAGGCCGTCGCCGACGGCGCGACCCTCGAACTCGGAGGGCACACTCCGGAAGGCCCCGGCTTCTACTACCCACCCACCGTGTTGACCGGAGTCTCGTCCGACGCAGAGATCCTGCACACCGAGATCTTCGGCCCGGTCGCACCGATTGTGACCTTCACGACCGAGGACGAGGCGGTCGCGCTGGCCAACAACACCGAGTACGGCCTCGTCTCCTACGTCTACACCGCCGACCTCGCTCGGGGTCTGCGGGTCAGCGAGCGAATCGAGGCCGGCATGGTCGGCCTCA
The DNA here is from genome assembly GCA_963808905.1 of uncultured Actinomycetota bacterium. Classification (GTDB taxonomy): domain Bacteria; phylum Actinomycetota; class Actinomycetes; order Propionibacteriales; family Propionibacteriaceae; genus Microlunatus. Next base: position 10,145 of record CAWEHO010000028.1, on the reverse strand, counting down.
ACCGCGGACTGGTATCCGACCCGGCCGCACCCTTTGGTGGGGTCAAAGAAAGCGGCCTCGGCCGCGAAGGTGGGGTCGAGGGCCTCCTCGCCTTCACCGAGACCAAATACATATCCGTCAGTTGGTGACATTCACTACTGACAGTGGCAGCATCCCGAACAAGTGGCAGCATCCCCCTAACAAGTCGGCAAGCGCCGAAGTCGAGAGGTCATCAATGAAGATTGTCAACATCAAGCGTGCGGCGGTCGCCGCCGTATCCCTGGCCGCGCTACTCGCCGTATCGGCGTGCAGCGGCGGCGGTGCAGCGCCAACCAACGCCAGCAGCGGCGGCGGTGGCGGCGGCGGTAACTCTGGCTACACCTTTGCCATGGTCACTCATGAGACGCCCGGTGACACGTTCTGGGATCGGATTCGCGCCGGTGCGGAGCAGGCGGCCAAGGACACCGGGTCGACGCTGAAGTATTCGGCCGACCCCGAAGCCACCAAGCAGGCCGTGCTGATCCAGAATGCGATCGACTCGAAGGTCGACGGCATCGCGACCACGCTGGTGACCCCGGACGCCCTGATTCCGACCGTGAAGAAGGCCGTCGCCGCCGGCATCCCGGTCGACAGCTTCAACTCGGGCACCAACTTCTACCAGCAGGCCGGCTCGATTGCCCACTTCTCCTCCGATGAGAAGCTGGCCGGTCAACAGGCCGGCGCCAAGGCGAAAGCGGCCGGGGCCACGAAGATCCTGTGCACCATCCAGCAGACCGGCTCGGTGGCCTTGGAGGATCGTTGTGCCGGCGTGAAGGACGCCTTCCCGAACACCGAGAACATCCAGGTCAACGGCCAGGACGACTCCGCGGTCACCTCGGCGATCCAGGCCAAGCTGGCCCAGGACAAGGAGATCAACTGGATCATCACCCTCGGTGCAACTCAGGCGTTGGACGCTCTCAAGGCGATGGACGCAGTGAAAAGCCAGGCCAAGCTCGGCACGTTCGACCTGAGCAAGGGCGCAGCGGAAGCGGTGAAGGCCGGGACGATCCAGTTCTGCATCGACCAGCAGCCGTACCTGCAGGGCTACCTGGCTGTCACCCAGCTCTACCTCTACAAGAAGAACGGCAACATCCTCGGCGGCGGCAAACCGTCTCTGACCGGCCCGGCGTTCGTCGACACCAGCAACGTCGACACCATCCTGCCGTTCATCAACCAGAACACCCGCTAGTCCTAACCCTGCCCGGCCGGGCCGGGCCGCTCGCCCCGATGTAGTCAGTCCTCGTTGAACGAGACGGGTTGAGCGGGCCGGTCGGGCTCGGTGGCCCGACACATCGGAGCATCACCATGAGTCAAACTGTCAAAACTCCTCCGACGGCGGCACCGTCGGAGGCATCGAACCGCGTCACACTCGGCCTGTCCAATCGCCTGCTGGCCCGGCCAGAAGTCGGTGCCCTCGTGGCAGCCGTCGTGATCTTCATCTTCTTCCTGATCGTGGCGCCCTCCTTCCGTTCGGCGCCATCCTTCTTCACCGTGCTTTACCAGTCCTCGACCATCGGCATCGTCGCCGTAGCCGTCGGCATGCTGATGATCGGCGGCGAGTTCGATCTGTCGGCCGGCGTCCTGGTCACCGCCGCCGGACTGTTCAACGCCATGTTCTGCTACGAGCTCGGCATCAACCTGTGGGTCGGCGCGCTGCTCTCGCTGATCCTCTGCCTGGCCATCGGATTTCTCAACGGCTATCTGGTGATGCGAACCGGGATTCCATCGTTCTTGATCACCTTGGGCACCTTTTTCATTCTGCAGGGTGCCAACCTTGGCGTGACCAAGCTGATCACCGGATCGGTGTCGTCACCGAACATCGACCAGATGGACGGCTATGCGTCGCTCAACTTCGTCTTCGCTCACACTTTCCAGATCGGCGCGGTTCAGTTGAACATCACCGTGCTCTGGTGGATCGTCTTCGTCGCGCTGGCGCAGTGGATCCTCACCCGGACCAGGATCGGAAACTGGATCTACGCAGTTGGAGGAAACGCCGCTTCGGCCCGCGCCGTCGGCGTGCCGGTCACTCGCGTCAAGGTCGGTCTGTTCATGACCGTAGGGTTTCTCGGCTGGTTCACCGGCATGCACTACCTGTACAACTTCAACGTCCTCCAGGCCGGCAATGGTGTGGGTAACGAGTTCCTCTACATCATCGCCGCGGTGGTAGGTGGCACCTTGATGACCGGCGGCTACGGCAACGCCATCGGCGTCGCGATCGGTGCCTTCATCTTCGGCATGACGAGCCTCTGCATCGTGTACGCGGGCTGGGATCCCAACTGGTTCAAGGCGTTCCTCGGCGTCATGCTGCTGCTTGCCGTGATCGTGAACCTCTACATCAAGAAGCTCTCGACGACACGAAAGGTGGGTTAGCGCCATGACCGACACGATTGCTGAACACGCCGATCAGACCCTGCACAAGGGTGAGGCGTTGGTGGAGATGGCGGACGTCGGAAAGACCTACGGCGCGATCCGGGCGTTGCGGGGCATCAACCTGATCGTGAACGCGGGCGAGGTCACCTGTGTGCTCGGTGACAATGGTGCCGGCAAGTCCACGCTGATCAAGATCATGTCCGGCCTCCACCCGCACAACGAGGGCAGCATGAAGGTCGACGGGGTCGAGCAGCACTTCTCCTCCCCCCGCGAGTCGCTCGGCTCACGGCATCGCCACCGTCTACCAGGACCTGGCGGTGGTCAGTCTGATGGAGGTGTGGCGCAACTTCTTCCTCGGCTCGGAGATGACCGGCAGCAAGTTCCCGCTGTCCGGACTCAAGGTCAAGGAGATGAAGCAGATTGCCGATGAAGAGCTGCGCAAGATGGGCATCGTGGTCAAGGACATCAACCAGCCCATCGGCACCCTGTCCGGTGGCCAGCGTCAGTGCGTGGCCATCGCCCGCGCCGTCTACTTCGGTGCCCGGGTGTTGATCCTGGACGAGCCGACCGCCGCTCTCGGTGTGAAGCAGTCCGGCGTGGTGCTGAAGTACACCGCCGCGGCCCGCGACGCCGGCCTCGGCGTGGTCTTCATCACCCACAACCCGCACCACGCCTACCTGGTCGGCAACCACTTCATCATCCTGAAGCTGGGCCAGACCGTCCTGGACAAGAAGCGCAGTGAGGTCGCCCTCGACGAGCTGACCCGTCAGATGGCCGGCGGCGATGAGCTCACCGAACTGAGCCACGAGCTGCAGGGCGGCATGAGCGCACGCTGCTAAACCAAAGGAAGGAACCAGATGAGCCTGCTCCACGACAAGGTCGTCCTCGTCAGCGGAGGAACCCAGGGAGTCGGAGCGGGCATCGTCAAAGCCGCGGCCGGTGAGGGCGCCACTGTCGCCTTCACCGGTCGTCGGCCCAACGCCGGTGACAAGCTCGCCGGCGAACTCGCCTCTGCCGGCGCCACCGCCGCCTTTATCCAGACGGACCTCGCCGACCCACAGCAAGCCATCAACTCGGTACGTCAAACGGTGGACCGTTTCGGCCGAATCGACTGCCTGGTCAACTCGGCCGGACTCACCACCCGCGGCTCGCTGCTGGACACCTCGGTCGAGCTTTTCGAACAGCACATGGCGATCAACCTGCGGGCGCCGTTCTTCACGATGCAGACCGCCGTCGCCGACATGGTGAGCCGCGGAGAGCCGGGCACGATCGTCAACATCATCTCCATGGCCCAGCACGGCGGTCAGCCGTACCTCAGCCCGTACGCCGCAGCAAAGGCCGGGCTCGCCGGCCTCACCCGTAACACCGCGTTCGCGCACCGCTGGGACAAGATCCGCATCAACGGCGTCAACATCGGCTGGACCCAGACCGAAGGCGAAGACGCAATCCAACGCCAGTTCCACGGTGCCGACGACAGTTGGCTCGACGCCGCCAACAGCAAGCTGCCGATGGGAAAAATGGGCCAAGTCGACGAGATCGCCGACTTTGTCGTCTTCTTACTCTCCGACCGCAGCGGCGTCGTGACCGGCTCCGTCATCGACTGGGATCAATATGTTCCCGGTGCGCATGACTAGGCTGCTGACAATTCGTGACGTCACGGCCTCATGACCCCAGCTGCCGAGCCGCCTTGAACCGACCGCCTCATCATTCTCGAACTCGGCCTACCTGCCGCAGCGCACTGGTGGATCCCCAGCCAATGGACATTTTGTCCGCCAAGCGATACTGTTCGGTCCGGGTGGTGCGAGTGCGTCCGCGTCGCAGCGGCCCGAAGAGATCCGACTAGCGAAGGAGCGACCGCGTGGTCACCGATAAGGTCGTCATTGGCACCGCCCCCGACTCCTGGGGCATCTGGTTCGCAGACGACCCCAACCAGACCCCGGCCGATCGCTTTCTGGACGAGGTAGTCCAGGCAGGGTACGAGTGGATCGAGATCGGTGCTTACGGTTACCTGTCCACCGACCCCGCCAAGCTCCGCGACGACCTCGGCTCGCGCCGGCTCAAAGTCTCTGGCGGTACAACCTTCGCTCGCTTACAACATCCCGGAACCATCGACGAGGTCTGGGAACATGTCGCACCGATTGCCTCCCTGACCGCCGCAATGGGCGCCGAGCAGATGGTGGTCATCCCTGACCTATGGCGCGACGACCTCACGGGGAATGAAAAGGAGTCTCGCGAGCTCTCCGCCGAGCAATGGACCGCTCTGGTCGACGGCCACAACGAGCTTGGCCGACGCATGCTCGAGGAATACGGCGTGCACTCCCAGTTCCACTCCCACGCCGACAGCCATATCGGCTACCAGCCCGACGTCGAGCGCTTCCTCGAATCCACCGATCCCCAGTTTGTCAACCTCTGTCTCGACACGGGCCACATCGCCTACTACGGCGGCAATTCCGTCGAGCTGATCACCAAATACCCCGATCGGATCGGCTACCTTCACCTCAAGCAGGTGGATCCCACCCTTGCCGCCCGCGCCCTCGCCGAGGACATCTCCTTCTCCCAAGCCGTGCGGATGGACATCATGGTCGAGCCACCGCTCGGGGTTCCCGACCTCGCCGAAGTCATCAGCGCAGCGGCAGATTCGTTGCCCCATTCGGTCTTTGCCATCGTCGAGCAGGACATGTACCCCTGTCCGCCCGACAAACCACTTCCCATCGCCCGACGCACCTACACCTATCTGGCTAGCTGCCTGTAGGCAACAGACGGCGCACTCGGGGCCCGCTAATCCCTTTTCTCGCTCCTGAGGCCGTGTCAAGTTGCACTGAATGGACAGAATGTTCATCACGCGATAATCTAGGCGCAGTCGGTCACCGCTCCCTCAGCATGCTTCGGATCGTCGGACCGCGCGCACCCCGCTGTGTCGGGGCGTCACCCTCGACCAGCAGCCGCAACTGTTAGGAGCCAAGCGTGAATAGCTTTCCTGCCGCTTTGCCCCGTGCCCGGACCCCAGATCCCCGCAGCGCGCCTTGTCTGCGCTGGGGCGTCTTGGGCACTGGATGGATCGCGGACAAGTTCGTCACCGCCATACAAAAGCATTCGAGTCAGCGCATCGTCGCCGTCGGTTCACGCAGCATCGAGAGCGCAACCGGGTTCGCTCGGCGATTCGGCATCGAACAAGCGCACGGCAGCTACGAGGAACTGGCGTCCGACCCAGGCGTCGACGTCGTGTACATCGCGACCCCCCACAACGCGCATCTGCCCCATGCATTGTTAGCGCTGCAGTCCGGCAAACACACAGTTGTCGAGAAGCCACTCGCACTCAATGCGATTCAAGGCCAACGGATTGCTGATGAAGCCCGGAGCCGCGGTCTGTTTTGCATGGAGGCGTACTGGACCGCGTTCCTGCCAAAATTCGATATCCTGCGTCAACTTCTTGACGCCGACACTGTGGGCGACGTCGCTGCGGTGGTCGCTGACTTCGGCGAATGGTTCTCCCCCAGCCACCGCATTCACCGGCCTGAGCTGGCGGGTGGACCAATGCTTGATCTCGGGACTTATCTGATCAGCTTCGTCCTTGATGTCGTTGGACCGCCCGACCACATCATCGCATCGGGTACCACGACCGGCACCGGCGTGATGGGCCAAACCGCAATGCTGTTGAGCCGCCGAGATCAGCAGGCCGTCCTTCACACCACCATCCTGGCCAACACTCCGACGGCGGCGACTATTGCCGGCACAGCGGCAACCATCGAAATCGACGGACCGTTCTACCAACCGGGCGGATTTACCCTGACAGCGGCTGACGGTTCGACGCGTCTCCGGTACGACGAGCCACAGAGTGCGCACGAGGGGCTGCACTACCAGGCCGCTGAGGTCGCCAGACGTATCACTGCTGGCGAGACCGGCTCCCCGCTGCGGCCCCTTTCGGCCAGCATCAGCGTCCTTCGGGTGATGGACGAGGTTCGACGCCAGACCCGCGACCGGTATCCGGACGAGGACGACGACAGGCAGGGGAGTTGAGGTCATGCGCATCGGAGTTCTAGGTACGGGCCGGATCGGCCTTATGCACGCCCGCAACCTGGCGCAGACCACCGGGGTTGACGAGGTAGTCCTGATGGGCCGCAACCAGGCCCGGCTCGCGGTCTCGGTTGAACACGTCTGCGCCGCGATCCAGCCGGACGCCCCGTCCGCGTTGGCCGGAAACCTTGCCCCGCGTGGACGAGTTGCCACGGTGACTGCTGGCGTCGGGTTGGCCGAGGAACTTGGTGCTCTCGACGGCGTCGTCGTGGCGAGCTCTACGAACACCCATCCAGCGTTCGCCCTGCAGATCGCGCGCGCGGGGGTGCCGTCACTCGTGGAGAAGCCGCTGGCACTCGATCCCGAACAGCTGACCGCGTTGGCGGACCAATTGGACGACATCGGTACCGAGGTCATGGTGGCCTTCCACCGCCGATACGATCCCGGCCATCAGCTGTTGCGCCAGCGCATCCTGGCCGGTGACGCTGGGACCGTACGGGCCGTCACCGCGACCGAGCATGATCATCTTGCCCTCCCGCCCGAATACGTTCCTGCCTCCGGTGGCATCTGGCTTGACATGCTCATCCACGACTTCGACACGATCCCGTGGGTCACTGGCCAACGTGTCCGCAGCGTCTGGGCGACTGGCTCCGTCCTCGATGCGCCGGTCCACGCCGACTACGGCGATGTCGACTCAGCCTTGGCGGTGTTGGTCCTAGAGTCTGGAGCTGCCGCCACGGTGAGCGGTCTGCGTCGCAATGGGGCTGGCCAGGACGTCCGGCTCGAGGTCTTCGGCTCGCTCGACTCCTTCGGGGCTGGCATCGACGCCTGCACGCCGATGACCTCGACCGAGCCGGGGATCAGTCCACCCGGCCCTCGCTACGACCAATTCATCGAGCGGTTCGAACGCGCCTTCCGCGCCGAGGTCGACGCATTCGTTCGGCTCGTCTCCGGGACGGGCGTCAACCTCACCCCGCCGCGCGACGGACTCGTTGCCATCCAAATAGCCCAGGCTGCCGCCGAGTCGATCCGCGCCGGCTCCATCATCGACCTCGACTGACCGACCGAAAGGATCCTGATGAGTGACAAGTCGAAGATCGGACTGATCGGCACCGGCCGGATCGGCGAAGTGGCCGCCCTCCGTTCGGCAGCCAAGGACGGCTCCATCGACGTCGACCCGAACGCATGAGCATCCCCGCACTCGTCGCGACATGCTGGACCAGCGCTGGCAACGTCGCGCCCCTCGACGACCCCGAAATCAGCCCGTTCTCGGCGGTTGACCGGATACACGCAGTAGCTTCGACCGGCTGGGCGGGTATCGGTTTCGGTCAGGATGATCTGCGGGTCATTCGCGAGACGGTCGGCTTCCCCGCCATCAGGGCCGAGATCGAGGCCGCCGGCCTGCGACACGTCGAAGTCGAACTCGCTTCCGGCTGGTGGCGCGACGACCTTGCATGGCGCCGAACCTGGGAGCTGCTGCTAGAAGCGGCACACGGACTCCATGCTGCGTTCATCAAAATAGGAACCGCATTCGGATCCCCAGTCGACGACATCACACCGTTCGTCAACCCGCTCCGCCAGATCGCCAACGAAGCGGCGGCGGTCGGAACCCGCGTTGCGATCGAACCGCTCCCCTTCGGTTTGATCGGCTCGATGCCCCAAGGCGCTGACCTGATCCGAGCAGCAGGCCACCCGTCCGCCGGATTGCTAGTCGACTTCTGGCATGTCTTCCGCGCCGACACGACGCTGCCGGAACTCGTGGAGTGTCTCGACTCGAACATTGTCTTCGGCGTTGAACTCAGCGATGCCCAGCTTGAATCGATTGGGACCCTGTTCGAAGACACCCGTGACCGCCGCACCCTCATTGGCCACGGAGCCCAGGACGTCGTCGGCTTCATCCGCGCGATGCGCGAGGTGGACTTCGATGGGCTCTGGGGCGTCGAGATTCTGTCGGCGGAACACCGCCAACGGCCCCTCGTTGAGGCGTTGACGGTCGCGCGCGACTCTGCTCTCGAAGCTTTCGAACAGGCAGATCAGAGATCAGGGTTCTGAGAGCAGGTCGCCTTCGAAAGCTTGTAGTCGCGAGCGGCGATCGCCAGTCAAGGAGACAGCTGTGAATCGCTACTGGGCGTACTTGGCGAGTCCTGAGGTGTCTCCCCGGGCAATCGCGGTAAACATTGCCTTGGCCTTGTTTGGATCCCATAGAACCGCCGAGCCGACGGGTGTTGGCGCACCTGTACTGGACACCGGCACGGTGAGTGTGAGTCCGCTCCCACCAGATATCCGCTTCATGGCGTAGGCCAAGCTCAGTGCCTCAGGCAGCGACGTGTCGCGGCCCAGCTTGATCGCATCGGCAACAGCCATGTTGAACTTCCAGTAGCGGACGGGATTGAGCACCGTGGCTGGGGATGCCGCCTTCTTGGCAACCGCCGCCAGCATCTCTCGCTGCCGCTCCACCCGACCTAGATCACCGAGCGGGTCGGCCTTGCGCATCCGGACGTAACCGAGCGCCTCGGTGCCATTCAGCGTCTGACAGCCTTTCCGCAGATCAATGTGGCTGTCGCGGTCCTTGATCGCATTCGGCAGGCACATCCGGATGCCGCCCAGCGCGTCGATGATGTTGACGAAACCACCGAATCCGATCTCCATGTAGCCATCGATGCGTAGCCCGGAGTTCTGTTCGACGGTCTGCACCAGTAACTCCGGACCGCCGAACGCGTACGCGGCGTTGATCTTGTTCTTGCCATTCTTCGGAATGTCCACGTACGAGTCACGCGGCACCGAGATCAACGCGGGCTTGCCACCCGGAGGGACGTAGACGAGCATGATCGTGTCGGTGCGCTGCCCCGCGGTGCTGCCAGTTCCAAGACGTTTCTGCTCGGCTTTGCTCAGCCCGGCTCGAGAGTCCGAGCCCACCAGCAAGAACGTCTTGCCCGGTTGATCAGCAGGTCGCTGACCGGATGGGGCTGCGTCCACCCGCGCTATCTGGGTCCACGCGTACGCGGGGACGCCGACGAGCCACAAGATGATCAAGAGCAACAGGATCAACAGCATCCGGAAGGCGTTCCGGACTGGGTGTCGCTGTTTGCCAGGCTTGGAGGGTTGCGGGGCTCCCGACCAGCCTGAACCACCGGGTCCACGAGGGGGGCCGCCGGGTGGTGGTGCCGGCCGGGGTTGCACGGCCGGGTAGCGGCTGGGAGCGGGCGGAGCGTACGGTGCCTGGCTCTGCGGTGGGGCTGGTGCACTCGCCGACGGGTTTGGCATTACTCGGGTGCGTTCCGGCTCCACCTGCCGGCGATCGCGTCCGTACAGCCAATCGAGATCCTCGTCGGGGCTCCGAGACATATCGCAAAGGTACCTGCGCGTCCTTTCCCGACTCTGGGCTCGTCGGCGTGGCTTCAGCAACGAAACGGCGGCCACCGCAGATACTGGCAGGGATCCTTCCCCTGTTTCTTCCCCACAAGCAGACCGAAAGGCCCCCTAGGTGTCCATTCGCGCCGCGGAGGTCGCGCCGCGTGCCTCGACCTCGTCGCACAAGTCACAGCACCGAAGCGAACGCATCAAACGCCGTCGGGCTTGGACCCTTCTGGCCATGACGCTGGTGGTGCCGGGTTCTGCCCAGCTGGTGGCCGGCAACCATCGCGTAGGCCGGGTTGCCATTCGAGTCTGGGCCGTACTGTGGCTGCTCGCGCTGCTCACTGCGCTGCTGGCGTGGCTCCTGCCCGAGGCCGCGCTCTCCATGA
>CAWEHO010000027.1:0-173764 GCA_963808905.1 uncultured Actinomycetota bacterium | reverse complement strand
TCCGGCTTACCGACCGACTCGTCCGCTCTTCGCTGATCTGTCGGATTGGCTCGCGATCGGCGGGGCAATTCTTCACGCCGAGGGTTGTGGGCGATAGCGTGCAGTCAGGCATGCCTGTCCGCCGACGACCAGCGATTGACCGCGACCTTCGATCGAGGTCGCGCACCGAGGAAGGTTGATCATGACCCAGACCGCCACCGACTTCCCCGCTCTGGAACGCGAGCCGATCGACAAACTGGCCACCGACACGATCCGCACCTTGTGCATGGACGCCGTGCAGGCGGCCAATTCCGGCCATCCCGGAACCCCGATGGCGCTGGCGCCGGTGATATACACGGTGTGGCAGAAGTTCCTGCGGTTCGATCCTGAGCATCCGATCTGGAGCAACCGCGACCGCTTCGTGTTGTCCGCGGGCCACGCATCGACGTTGCTCTACTCGATGCTGCACTTGGCTGGAGTCAAGTCGGTGAACCCCCAGTACGAGGTTCTCGGCGAGCTCGCCGTTCCGCTGGACGACCTGAAGAGGTTCCGCCAGCTCGATTCCAAGTGCCCCGGCCATCCGGAGTACCGCTGGACGGCCGGTGTCGAGTGCACCACGGGCCCGTTGGGCACTGGTATCGCGACCAGCGTCGGAATGGCGATGGCGAGCCTCTGGCAGGCCGCCACGTTCAACCGGCCTGGATACAACCTCTTCGACTATGACGTGTATGCGATCTGCGGCGACGGCTGCCTGATGGAAGGTATTGCCGCCGAGGCGGCTTCGTTCGCGGGCCACCAGAAGCTGTCAAACCTCTGCTGGCTCTACGACAGCAACAGGATCACCATCGAGGGCAGCACGGATCTCGCCTTCACCGAGGACGTTGGCACACGCTTCGCGGGGTACGGATGGGCCGTCCAGCACGTCGATGACGCCAATGACCTCGACGCCATCACCGCCGCCCTCCAGGCGTTCAAGGCCGAGCAAGACCGCCCGACGATCATCATCGTCAAGAGCATCATCGGCTACGGCGCCCCCACGAAGCAGGGCAGCCACTCCGCGCACGGCGAGCCTTTGGGGGTCGAGGAGATTCGTGGCGCGAAGCGCTTTTACGGCTGGCCGGAGGATGAGAGCTTCCTAGTCCCCGACAAGGTGCGAGAGCACTTCGCCCAGGTGTCAGGTAAGCGCGGCGCCGAGCTCCGGTCGGACTGGAACGAGCTGTTTGCGGCCTACAGCAGCGAATACCCTGAGCTCGCCGATCAGCTCGACAAGATGCAGCGTCGCCAGCTCCCCGAGGACTGGGATGCCGACCTGCCCGAGTATCCGGCGGATCCGAAAGGTGCAGCCGGACGGGACACCAACCAGAAGGTGCTCAACATCGTCGCGCAGCGCGTTCCGTGGCTGATCGGCGGTTCCTCCGACCTTGCGCCGTCCAACAAGTCGCGCCTCACCTTCGAGGATGCCGGAGACTTCCAGCCCGACAACCGCGCCGGCCGCAACCTGCACTTCGGGGTTCGGGAGCACGCTGCGGGCGCAATCAGCAACGGGTTGGCGCTCAGCAAGATCAGGCCCTACCAGGCCGGATTCTTGATCTTCTCCGACTTCCAGCGGGGGGCGCTGCGGCTCTCGGCCCTGATGGAGCTACCCGTCATCCATGTCTTCACCCACGACTCGATTGGTGTAGGCGAGGACGGCCCGACGCACCAGCCGGTCGAGCAGCTCGCGTCGCTGCGCGCCATGCCGGGCATGATCGACATGCGCCCAGCCGACGCCAATGAGGTCGTCGAGGCCTGGCGGGTGATCATGCCGCTGCGGCACGACCCGGTGGCAATGATCTTGTCCAGGCAGGCGCTACCGACTCTCGACCGCGGCAAGTACGCCTCGGCGAGCGGCGTGGCCAAGGGCGCGTACGTGCTAGCGGGCGATCCGAACGAGACGCCGGAAGTGATCTTGATAGCCAGCGGCAGCGAGGTATCGCTGGCCGTGTCGGCGTACGAGCAGCTGGCTGAGGAGGGCATCAACGCCCGGGTGGTCAGCATGCCGTCGTGGGAGCTGTTCGACAGGCAGAGCGACGACTATCGCGATGGCGTGCTGCCCCCAGGTGTGACCGCCCGCGTGGTGATCGAGCAAGCCTCCTCCTTTGGGTGGGATCGCTGGGCCGGCCATAACGGCGCGATCATCGCGATGAGCACCTTCGGTGCATCAGCCCCACTCAAGGCGCTCCAGTCCAAGTTCGGCTTCACGCCGGAGGCGGTGGTGGCGGCGGCCAAGCGTCAAATGGGCCGCTGATCGCCGCTTGCGATCTCGAAGGCTACCTGGCCCTTGGCATAGCTGGCAGATATCAGCCGCACCAACACCTCCTGACCGAGGCGTAGCGGCTCCCCGGTGACCCGGCCCTCGACGGCTGGTTCGGAGATCATGACCGTGCCCTGTTGATTGCCACGATCGACCTCGATCACGGTGCCGGCGAAAGTCTGGCCGACTCTGCCGGCCAGCAGGTAGACCTCCAGCAGATCGATGATCGCTCGTTCGTACTTCTTGGCCCGTCGTTCCGCCGCGGCCATCTGCTCTGGGATGCTGTCGAGCGTACGAAAGACCCATCCCGGGACAGGCTGATCGGCGCACAAGGCGACGCAGATTTCGCCGGCGTATCGATCAACGAGCCGTCGCAACGGGGCCGTAGCGTGGGTGTAATCGCTGGCAAGTGCGGCATGGTCGGCATCGTCGGGTATGCCCCCGCTGAAGCTTCTATAGCCGGCGCCGCGGAACAACACCGTGGAGGCGTTCAGCATCGCCGCCTGATCGGGCCGAGTCGGGCTGAGCGTACGCACGAAGTCGGCATAGTCCATCTCCGGGGGCCAGACGATTCGCAGTGCCTTGGCAATCTGGCGGAGGCGGCGCAGCGAATTGGGATCCGCCGGCGGTATTGTCCGCAAGATGCCTACCTGTCCATAGAGCATGATGTCGGCAGCGGCCATGCCCGTGAGCAGCGAGATCTGGGCGTTCCATCCCTCTACTGGCTCGGGGGCTCGGAAACCGAGTGTCCAGCCGCCGCCAGATGGCTTGATCTCCTGCTGCGGAATCTTCAGGCTGACTCCACCGCGATCCCGTTCCCTGATCTCACGCCACTGGCCGACAAGTTTCAACAGGCCCAGAGTCTGCCGGGGCAGTGTGCTGTCGATCTCTGCCTGGGCCTGGCTGTAGCTCAGTTGGGCGCGGCTGCGGACCCTGGCCCGTACCACGTCGGCGGCAACCGTCTGACCGCGATGGTCCAGCGTGATGGTCCACAGCAGCGCCGGCCGAACTTCGTTCGGCAGCAGGCTGGCTGCTCCCTCGCTGAGGACCGGCGGGTGGAGGGGCGCGCGGCAGTCGGGCGCGTAAAGCGTGGTCCCGCGGCGGTGCGCCTCAAGATCAATTGGATCGCCGGGTCGGACGAAGGCGGCAACATCAGCGATCGCGTAGGAGATCACGAACTCACCACTCGGCCCCCGGGTAATGTGCAGCGCCTGATCAAGATCAGGAGAACCGGCCGGGTCGATGGTGATCAATTCCAGGTCCGTGCGGTCAAGATCAGGAAGTCGTGGCTCGGCAGCGGCCTTCTCCGCGGCGACCTGCACGTCGAGCGGGAAGTGAGACGGCACGTCTGCGCTTGCCCTAATTGCCGCCAAGCCCTTTGCCAGCTCCTCGGGAACTACCGGTGGCAGTCCGAGTTTGCGGGCGGGCATGACGGCAGCTTAACCGTGTTTGATTGTTCCGTTCGCTGCGCTCGCTCCACGCGGATCGCGCGTGGAGCCCGCCTACTTCGACGTCGCTCGCAGACGATAAAGCGTGTCTGCTCACTCCTCCTCAGCACGGCGGCGCACGATCCGAGCTTGATTGCTCCGACCGGCTTGTCAGTCAGCCGGGTCGATCGACCATGTACTGCCGTGAAACCGGGTCGCCGTCCAATGCGCGGTTCACAAGTGCGTCAGCCGCCTTGTTCAGTTCGCGCGGCACCCACGTCCAGGTCACCGTCGCCGGCCGCAGCCGGGCAGCCGCGAGCGCGAGCGGCTTCATATCGGCATGCTTCACCTTCCAGCGGCCGGCCATCTGCTCGATGACCAACCTGGAATCCATACGCACCTCGAGTGCGGCCGTCGGGTCGAGTTCGCGCGCCATCTCGAGGCCCGCAATCAGGCCGCGGTACTCGGCAACATTGTTCGTTGCCCGACCGATGGGCAGGCCCTCAGTGGCCAAGACCTGTGCCGTCTCAGGGTCGCGTAGCAGTGCTCCATAGGCAGCTGGTCCCGGATTCCCGCGAGATCCGCCGTCGGCCTCGATGATCAAACGGCGGCCAGATGCAGGAACGGCAGATCCTTCACTGTCATCGAAGAAACCTGGTCCCTGCTGCTCATCGGGTGCTCGTCTACCCATCACAAACCCGACTGTGTCAGACCTGATTGAGCCAAACCTGATTGGGACGTACGGATCAGAATGCGGCCGCACTCTTCGCACCGCAACACCTCGTCCTCAGGGGCGGTGGAAAACGCTCGCAGATCCGCCGCATTGATCTCTAGCTGGCAGCCGGTGCAGCGGCGCTGCCGCAGCTCAGCTGCGCCCACTCCCCGGTGGTTGGCACCGATCTTGTCGTAGAGAGCCAGCAGGTCCGCCGGTATCTGCGGCGCAATCTGGGCTCGTTCCGCGCGCAGGCCTCCGGACTCATCATCGAGCGCCGTCAGCTGCCGGTCGCGCTCGGCGACTGTCTTCGCCAGGTCGTCATCGACCTGATCGATGCGCGCCCGCAGGGTCTCCCGATTGGCAACCGCGGCCTCCAGTTGCTCCATCACGTCCAGCTCGGCGTCCTCGAGGTCGCTGATCCGTTTCTTGAGGTGGCTGACCTCCTCGAGCATCGATGAGAGCGCCTTGGGATCGGCGACCGTGCCGTTCGAGATCCGGACCTGATTCCGGCTGAGGCGCTCTCGGACCGGCTCCAAGTCGGTCTCGGCCTTGGTCTGCTCCAGCTCGAGATCTGAGATCGTCGTCTCCGCCGCCACCAGATCTGAGGCCAACGCCGCACGCTGGGTCTGCAGCCTGGTGATCGCCGCATGCTGCGGCAGCGTCTGGCGTCGATGGGCGAGTTGGGCGAGTGTCGTATCGACGGTCTGCAAATCCAGCAGGCGCAGCTGCGCACTCTTGTCGGCCCTGATCGCCCTCATCCTCCTCAACGTTGGAGCGTGCGTACGCCCGCGGGCACCACCCTACTGACCGCTCATCGCAGGATCAGGGTCGGTTGAGGAGCACCAGCGCCTCACCTGGACCCACATCCCGAATTTCGACACACGCAACGCCCGAGCCAGTGCGGCGTACCGGTAGGCGGGGGAGCTGCGAGCGTGTCCTCAACAAAGCCCATTTGCCTCGACAACGCCCATTCGATTTCCTCTACCTAGGGCTGGACATTCCACCGTTCAAGGGCGGGCTCACCCCGGTCCTCGCCCAGCACCGAGACGGTGCTGGTGTCCAATGGAAAGTGCACGCCCAAGATCAAGTCAAGGCCCAGCCAGCGCATTGTCAGCGCTCGCAGCGCATGGCCGTGCCCGAAGCAAATGGCCTGGTCGACCCCGGACCCACGTACCCGAGCGATCACCCGATCGAGCCGGCTGGCAATCTGATTGGTCGATTCTCCACCCGGTACATCTCCGCTCCAGATGGTCCAGCCCGGGTGCGTCTGCCAGATCTCCTTGCTGGTCTTGCCTTCATAGTCACCGTAGAACCACTCGGCGAGGTCGGGGTCGGTCTGCGGCTCGTACGTGCCGACAAATCCAGCCAGCTCCGCAGTCTTGCGAGCCCGGCTGCGCGGGCTGCTGAGAATCAGCTGGAAATTTTGCGGCGCCAAACGGCCATGGAGTGCGCGTGCCTGCTGCTCGCCATGCTCGGTGAGCGGCAGGTCGGTGACGGAGGTGTGCTGGCCTGACTGGCTCCATTCGGTCTCGCCATGCCGAACTAGGAACAGGCGGGTTGGCATGCGGATCACGGTATCGCTCCTTGCTCCGCGCGCGGCAGGTCCTCGCCGCTGCCAGCGTCAAAGATTCGAGGCCCGGCGATCAGCGAGTGCAACAATGACGCGTATGAGCGATCGTCGGCCTGAGCTGCCGAACCGCCAGATCCCCTTCTCCGAGGCCTTCCGGAAGTTCATCGTCCAGGGCTGGGCGCCCGACCCGAAGGACCTCCCAGATCAGCTGCCAGCGGCTGTGCCCGCCCGGCAGCGCCGGGAACGGGTGAGCGCCCAATTTCCAGGCGAGCGACTCGTCATTCCCGCCGGTGGTCTGAAAGTCCGCTCAAATGACACGGATTACCGGTTCCGACCGCATTCGGCCTTTGCGCACCTGACCGGTCTCGGCACCGATCGGGAGCCAGATGCCGTACTGGTGCTGGAGCCCACCGATTCTGGTCACGACGCCACGCTCTACTTCAGACCCCGTGCCCCTCGGGACTCCGAGGAGTTCTACGCGGACAGCCGCTTCGGTGAGCTCTGGGTCGGTCGGCGGGCGTCGCTCGAGGAAATGGGTGCGCTCTGCGGCATCCCCTGCGCATCCATCTCCGATCTTCCCGATCAGTTGCACAAAAACAGCGACACAATCGCTTGGCGTGTGCTCGCGGGAGACATGGAGCCCGATATCCGCACGCTCATCGAAGAGATCCGCGGTCCCCGACAGGTTGCGGAAGATGATCAAGCAGAGCCGATGGCTGCGGCAGCTGATCGTGAGCTTGCTATCTCCCTCGGCGAGCTGCGGTTGATCAAGGACGACTTCGAGATCACCGAGATGCGCGAAGCCTGCCGGCAAACGGCGCTGGCGTTCGAGGCCGTCGTGACAGGCATTCCCGAGGCGGTGCGACGTGGTCGCGGCGAGCGTTGGATCGAAGGCATCGTCGGTCTCCATGCGAGGCATGTTGGTAACGCCGTCGGTTACGACACGATTGCCGCGGCTGGTGAGCATGCCTGCACACTGCACTGGATTCGTAATGACGGGGCGCTCCGAGAAGGTGAGTTGCTGTTGCTCGATGCGGGCATCGAGCTGAATTCCCTCTACACCGCAGACATCACCCGAACACTGCCGATCAGCGGCACCTTCACCGACGATCAGCGAAGGGTCTATGACGCCGTGTACGCGGCACAGCAAGCTGGAATTGCCGCGGCGCGGCCGGGGGCCCGGTTCTCCGACGTACACAAGGCGGCGATAGCGGTGATCGCTGAGCATCTCCATGACTGGGGGCTGCTACCTGTCAGTGTGGCGGAGACGCTCAGGGAGGAGGGTGGCCAGCATCGGCGCTGGATGGTGCACGGGACCTCGCATCACCTCGGCATTGACGTGCACGATTGCGCACAGGCACGGGTGGAAAGCTACCGCGAAGGCGTCCTGCAACCAGGCATGATCATGACCGTCGAGCCCGGCCTGTACTTCAAACCCGACGACGAATTGGTTCCAGAACCCCTGCGTGGCATCGGAGTAAGGATCGAAGACGACATCTTGATTACTTCGACAGGCAATGAGAATCTGACGGCGATGCTTCCCCGAACCAGCGACGATGTTGAAGCGTGGATGTCGCGAATCTGGGCGGCCCGACAGTAAGACCCTGAGGAGGTTGGCGATGACGACACCACCACAGCGTCGCTACCTGCCTGCCATCAAGTCGCTCAATAAGCGTCCTGCGTCAAATGTCATACCCATTCCCTCACCTCCACCCAGTTCGATCATCGATTGGGCTTGGTATGTCAACGGCGTACGCAAGTCCGCAGAGAACCTCAGTGTGGCGGCACACCTCGCAAATGCCGGCGAAGGCTTCGTTTGGCTCGGGCTCAAAGACCCCAAGGATGCCGACCTGATGGCGTTGGCGTCCGAGTTCGATCTCCACCCGCTGGCGATCGAGGACGCCGTGCACGGCCACACGCGTTCCAAGTTGGAGATGTTCGGCGACGACCTCTTCATGGTCCTCTCGACTGTGGCATATGTGGAACACGAGGAGCTGACAGACACCTCAGAGGTTGTCGCAACCGGTCAGGTCATGGTCTTTCTCGGCGATCACTTCGTGATCACCGTGCGACGCGGCGAGCACGCGCAGTTGAGTTCGCTACGCCGCACCATGGAGGCCGATCCGGTGCGGCTGGCACGAGGGCCGTCGGAGGTGTTGTACGCGATCGCGGACAAGATCATCGACGACTACCTCCAGGTTGTTGCGGAGTTCGAGAAGGATGTCGACGAGATCGAGAGCCACGTCTTTGCCCGCGGCGGCCAACGGGAAGTGGAGCGGGTCTATCAACTGAAGCGGGAGTTGATCGAGTTCAAGCGGTGCGTGATGCCACTCGGCGCGCCGCTGCTGCGGCTGGCAACCCGAGAACTCCCGGTCATACCACCTGACGCAAAGGCTTACTTCCGTGAGCTGGCCGACCATCACACCGAAGCGCGGGAAGCTGTCGCCTCCTTCGACGAAGTGCTGAGCTCAATTCTGCAAGCCGGTCTGGCCCGAGCATCGGTTGCCGACAACGAGGACATGCGCAAGATCTCGGCGTGGGTTGCGATCGTCGTGGTGCCGACGATGATTGCCGGCATCTACGGGATGAACTTCGACAATATGCCGGAACTGCGCTGGCAGTACGGCTATTTCGTCGTTCTCGGCGCGATCCTCGTGATCATGATCGCGCTCTACGTGGGCTTCAAGCGCAATAGGTGGCTCTAGTCGCCTCCTCGGGCCGCCCGCACGCTGCGCGAGCGAGCTTCGACGCCAGGTGACGCCGCTCGCGAACGAGCGACGAAGGAGTCGGCTTCAGCGCCCGTGCGCGAGCGCAGCCTCAATCAAACAGCCTCTAATCAAACAGCCTCGATCAAAACTGCGCCGCGCGAGCACCAGGCATGCCTTGCAGCATTTCGCGCGCTTGGGCGGCAACCTTGTGCTCGCAGAGCACCTCATACTTCGTAGCTACCGTCTGCGTCACCGACGTAAAGTCCCGCCGTCCTCGGCTCATCGCGTACGCCGCAGCATTGAACCCAATGCCGAGCGCCACACCGATTGCCAGCGAGACCAACAGCAGCAGCAAGATGCTTGCGGGTCGGATGAAGATCAACATCACCAGGCCGACGAGAAGCCCGGTGGAGATGCCTGACTGCAAGCCCTGTGTGACCACAGTGCCCCAATTGCGACGACCGAGGACCCGTTCGACTGACTTGAGATCGGTGCCTACGATGGCGAGGTTTTGTACTTCGAACTTCGAATCGGCCAGAAAATCGACCGCCTTCTGAGCCTCTTCATAGGTGCTGTAGATCCCGACCGACTGGGGGAACTGCAGCTCGAACAGCGAGCCGAACTGCCGCGGCGCCATAGCCATCGTGTCCTCCTGAGGGTTTCGTCCCCAATTTACTCGGTGACCTGGTGGGCCGGCTGAGTGCTGGCTCCCGAGCCTGCGAGCGTCGGCATTGCGCGAGCCGCCCCCGATAGCACCGTCAGATCTCGTGCCGAGTGAACACGCAGAACTCATTGCCTTCCGGGTCGGCCAGTACATCCCAGCCGATCTCGTCGTCACGGCTCCGAAGCAGCCGAGCACCCGCTGCAACGAGGTTCTCGGTGTCCCCCCAGACGTCCCAGTGCATACGATTCTTCACCGTCTTGGGCTCGGGAACCCATTGGAAGACCGTTGCCCAAGGCATCCCCGGGACCCCGTCGATCCACGAAAATCCCCTGTCTTGATCATGACAGACTTTGGCGGCATAGCGCTCGGCCCACCACGACGCGATCGCGACTGGATCCGCGGCGTCGACGACCAGCTCGTACACGCGGTAGTCAGCCAACGACTCAGGATCCCGGACGAAAGCACACAGCTCGCCTCCCTCTGGATCGGCCATCACCGTCCACGGCTGCGTCTCATCGATGACGAGTGCACCTAGCTTCGTCAGTTCAGACACCGCCGCTACATTGACGTCAAGGTGCACGCGCTGTTTGACCGTCCGCGACTCCGGCACCTTGTTCACCCAGAGCGTGTGCTCGGAGACATCATCAACCAGCCTGAAATCGCCGCCGCTCGGCTCGGCGCGAAGCCCAAGCGCCGTCGCCCAGAAAGGCGCGAGGACGTCGGGATTGACGGAATCGATGCAAAGATCCTTGAAGCTCGTCGGCTCGGCTGGTCCCATGTCCAGACCCTAGTCGACCTGATCTTGGGACTTGGAGCCCAAACGGCTCCTTTGCCCGCCGAGCGCGCGTGGGAACGAGAAAGGCCATCGTCTGTAGGGGTTTTAACGTCCGCTGTGCTGACGTGAGGCTGTGATAATCGATGCGTGGCAGCGAGCGGAACCTCGGTCTTCATCTCACGCATCCGGGGCCTGCCAGTCCTCGACGGCGCCGGGGACCAGGTGGGGAAGGTGCGCGATGTCGTGGTGCAACGCCGCACGGCCGGCCGACCACCACGGGTCAAGGGCCTTGTGGTCGAGCTGTTCGCCCGCCACCGGATCTTCATGCCCATGGCCCGCGTACGCAGCATCGACAGCTTTCAGGCGGTCATCACCGGTGTGGTCAACATGCGCCGCTTCGAACGCCGCGAATCAGAGATGTTGGTGATCAACGACCTGTTCGACCTGACGGTGGAGCGTACCGACCATCCGGGATCGTCGGTCATCTTCGACGTCGCGATGCGGCCGGCACGCTCTCACGACTGGGAGCTGTCGCAGGTGGCATTGCGTGAGGCCGGAAGCCGGCGGCGATTCGCTCGGCGCGGGCATGTCACCATCGTGGAGTGGTCTGCGATAAGGATCCTGGCGTTCGATCGGGGTCAAGGCACCGCCCAACTGCTGGCCCTGATGGAGGACATGAAGGCAGCCGACATTGCCCGCGAGCTGCATGAGATGTCACATGAGCGTCGAGCGGAGGTTGCGTCGGCGCTCGACGATCACAAGCTGGCCGACGCCTTGGAGGAGCTGCCAGAAGACGAGCAGGTGCAGCTGATCTCGGAGCTCGACATCGAGCGAGCCGCCGACATCTTGGAGGAGATGGATCCCGACGACGCTGCTGATCTGATCGCCGAGCTTGCCCCGGAGATGGCAGAGGTGCTGTTGGGCCGCATGGAGCCGGAGGAAGCCGAGGACGTCCGGCGGCTGCTCAGCTACGCGGAGTCGACTGCTGGCGGAATGATGACGCCCGAGCCCGTGATCCTGCCGCCCGATGCAACGGTCGCCGACGCGTTGGCTCGGATCCGTGAGGCAGAGTTGACCCCAGCCCTGGCGTGCATGGTCTATGTCTGCCGACCGCCCTTGGATACTCCGACCGGTCGCTTCGTTGGTGCGGTGCATTTCCAGCGCTTGCTCCGAGAGCCGCCGTCGACACTGGTCTCGGGCCTGATCGATACCGAGCTGGAGACCCTGACCGACCAGGCAAACCTGCACGAAGTCAGCCGCTACTTTGCGACCTACAACCTGGTCAACGCTCCCGTGGTGGATCCTGATCATCGATTGATCGGCGCCATCACGGTGGACGACGTACTTGATCACATCTTGCCTGAGGACTGGCGCGGCACCGAGCTGGACGCACTGTCTGCGAAGCTGCCCGACGCAGGGGTGACCACCGGTGGCTAGGGCCGCACGGGACGCGGAGCGACTCAGCACGCCAGGGCGGCGCAGGCGCTCAACGATTCCCACGATCAAGGTCGATCGGGATGCCTTCGGCAAGTTCGCCGAGGCCTTCGCCCGATTCATGGGAACAGCGCGATTCCTGTTCGGCATGACCGTGGTGGTCGTTGTGTGGATTCTGTGGAATGTGCCCGTCGGTCCCCCGAGGCCGCGCTTCGACCCGTATCCGTTCATTTTCCTGACACTGGTCTTGTCCTTGCAGGCCTCGTACGCCGCCCCGCTGATCTTGCTTGCTCAGAACCGGCAGGAGGCGCGCGACCGCGTCATAGCAGAGCGGGACCGCGAGCAGGCGGCGCAGAGCCGAGCCGATATGGACTTCCTGGCGCGCGAAATCGCGAGCCTGCGGATGTCGGTCGGTGAGTTGGCGACGCGGGACTACCTACGATCAGAACTCCGGGCTGAGCTGCGCACCATCCTCGCCGAACTCGAGAGCGAAGACGTCGCCTGAATTTCGGGCGCTGCACCCAGGTCCGTCGCGCTCTCATGGCATACGCGCCAGGTCCAGCGCGAGTATCCCAAGCAGCGTGGAATGTTTCGCCTACACGCCGTCGGCAAGTCCGAGGCACCAACTCACCTAGGCTGGGTACGTGCACGACTCCCAGTCCAGCCAGACCTCGGCAACCTCTACTGCTGAACATCCAGCGCTGTCCCAGATTCGTGAAGCGCTGCACCGGGTGGACGATCCTGAGATCCGTCGTCCGATCACTGACCTCGGCATGGTCGACGACATCGTGGTGGACGCCACCGGTCGCGCGCGAGTACGCGTACTGCTGACTGTCTCGGGCTGTCCGATGCGCGACACGCTGCAGCGCGACGTAACGGCGGCGGTTCTGACCGTGCCGGGTGTGACCGCGATCGATGTCGAGCTGGGCGTGATGTCGGATGAGCAGCGGGCGGCATTGCGGGAACTTCTCAAAGGGGGGCAGGCGGAGCGCGAGATTCCATTCGCCCGGCCCGACTCCCTCACCCAGGTCATCGCCGTCGCCTCTGGCAAGGGCGGTGTCGGCAAGTCATCTGTCACGGTCAACCTCGCCGCCGCACTCGCCGCCCACGGCCTCAAGGTCGGCATTCTCGATGCCGACATCTATGGGCACTCGGTGCCCGCGATGCTCGGGGTCGCGGATTCGCGGCCCACCTCTGTCGAGGACATGATCATGCCCGTACCGGCCCGTGGTCTCAAGGTGATCTCGATCGGTATGCTCAAGCCCCGGCGCGACCAGGTCGTTGCCTGGCGCGGGCCGATTCTGGATCGCGCGCTCACCCAGATGCTGGCTGACGTCTACTGGGGCGATCTGGACTACCTGCTCATTGACCTGCCACCGGGCACCGGCGACGTAGCAATTTCATTGGGCCAGAGGCTGCCCAGCGCTGAGGTCTTGGTGGTGACTACTCCGCAGTCCGCTGCTGCGGAAGTGGCGGAGCGCGCCGGCACGATGGCGTCGATGATGAATCAGCATGTGATCGGCGTCGTGGAGAACATGTCGCACCTGGTGACCACGTGCCCTCACTGCGGTGAGGTCCATACCTACGACATCTTCGGAACGGGCGGCGGTGCGGATGTAGCGCGCACTCTCAGCGCGCGCCTTGGCTATGCCGTCACCCTGCTCGCGCAAATACCTATCGACCCGCAGTTGCGTGCTTCCGGGGACGCTGGCGTACCTCTGGTCGAAAGCATCGATCACCCGGCCGCCGGTGCCCTCAGCTCGCTGGCCGACATGCTTGTCAGGCGCGGTCGTGGGCTCCTCGGCAAACAACTCGGCATCACACCCGCCAACCGTTAGGTCGCCTCAAGGTCGAAAGGGGTCAGTGGTCGGGCCCGGGAGGCACCGTCCATGACACTCTGTGGACCTCCGGGGCTGCGATCCTTGCTGGAGTTGATCGCATCGGTGATGTCTGAAGACGAGTTGTTGATCGTCTCACCGACATCGGCGACCTGGGACTTCACATCGGCGATGATCGGTTCCATGTCGTCGAGGAAGTGCTTTTGCACAAAGGTCTTCGGATTCAAATCACGCAAATCGAGGTTCTCGAATTCTGGCCCCAGCTCTTGGGTCAGATGCTGTTGCGCAGACCCAGCCGCCGTCCGCAGATAGCGCACCAGCCGTGCTGCCTTACGAGCAAGATCCGGTAGTCGCTCCGGACCGAACAAGATCACGGCGATCACCAGAAGCAATACGAACTCGGGAGCATTGATATCGAGCAGCAAGGGTGTCATCCTCAGCCCTCCTTGCCGCCGAGGGTGACCCGGGCTTGACCGTGCGCCGACCCGCGGGCGTAGTCCAAGACCACCATCTCGCCCGGCCTCCGAATCCGGATATCGACGATCAATTCTTCCATGGTGTCGACCTGATGTCCGTCGACTTTCGTGATCACGTCCTTGACTCGCAGGCCTGCCTTGTACGCCGGGCCTTGTCCATCAACGTCGGTCAGTTCAACCCCAGCCACGGCGTCTTGCACGTTGGCGCCGATCACGGGGTAGGTCGCTTTGCCGTTCTTGATCAATAAGTCGGCGATAGTAGCAACCTGATTGATCGGGATTGCGAAGCCGAGTCCGATGCTTCGGCTCGACCCAAATGTCAAGATCGCCGAGTTCACTCCGATCACCCGCGCGCCGGCATCAACCAGAGGGCCGCCGGAACTGCCTGGATTGATCGGAGCGTCTGTCTGAATGGCATTGATGTACGCGCTCGGCGCGTCGGCGTCACTGGTCTCCGTTACCACCACAGGCCGATTCTGCGCCGAGACGATGCCCTCGGTGACCGTGCCAGACAGCCCGAGGGGTGAGCCAACGGCGATCACCTGCTCGCCGACTTGAACGTTGTCTGAGTCTCCTAGCTCGAGCGGCTGTACCGACCCTGCCCCGCTCGCCTTGATCACCGCAATGTCATAGGAAGGGCTGCGGCCCACGAGCACGGCATTGACCCGGCGGCCATCGGAAAAGAGCACCCGGATCCTCGATCCGTTCGCTGCTTCGGCAACCACGTGATTGTTGGTCACAATGAGGCCCTCGCGGTCGATCAAGAACCCCGATCCGGTTCCTCGATCGACCTGAATCATCACCGTTGCAGGCAGTACCCGCTTCGCGATCTCCACCGTGTTGGCAGTGGGCGGCGGTGGCGACACGGGGTTACGCGTCACCCCCGGGACAGTCGGCGCCGAAGGGCTGGCCGTAGTTAGATCGGAGGCGCTGGCACTCCGAGCGAGCGTGGCACCGCCGTAGCCGGCAATGCCGCCGATCACGAGGGCGGTAAGGGCAGCGACCGCGATGACCGGGGCCGAACGAGGACGGCGGCGACCTTGAGGCCCCGCGGGCAGCGCGGTCGCCGAAGAAGAGCTACCGCCGAGTCCGGCCTGCACCGGCTCACCGCTCGGCGGCGGCCACGCAAAAGTGTGGGATTCAAACGTCGGAACCGGCTCATATGAAGCGTCTGCGCTGGAAGAAGTGGGCGGCTCACCGAACGGACCGAAGTACCGAGAGTCCGACGCTACGCCTTCGGCCTCGGTCGCGGGACGGTCCTCATCCACCACGCACTAACCCTTCACATCGGACAGAATCCTCGCCCATCCAGTTTTGATGCGGCCAAGCGTAGTCGGCATCGCCGCGCCATCATGGGGCAGAGCGGCGACGGTGTCGCCGAGCACACCTGCGCTGCCATCGGTGACCACGGTAAACACGATGTCGCCGGACTGCCACGTCGCGACGCCCGAGGCGCCGCTACGGATGTGAGCTCTCACGGTCGCATCCCATTGCGAACCCGGCGGCACCGTGGTCAGCCGGCCCCGTCGCTCGAACACACTGACCGTGGTCAGTCCGTCACTGTAGACCAGCTGCACGGCCTCCGGACTGCCCGCTCGGTCGGTGCGCAGTCGCACCAGCGACAGCCCAGCCAGCATGCGGGGAGACGACCATCCCGACGTGCTGAGTTCCGCCGCGGATGAGAGGCTCAGCGACGTGTTGGTTCGCGGCACCGCCAACCGCGGCGGCAAATGCTCCAGGATGCTGTCCGCACGGCTGATAGATACAGACCTGAATCCGAACGACAAGTCGAGTGATCCGCTCTTGTCGTAGGTCTCCTCCCAAAGGACGATTCCCGTCGCGTCGTCAACCCACCACCGCGCCGCCACGAGAGGACTCCCGTCGCGGGTGGCAGTCACGAGTGTTGCGCTGCGGCCGGCCACACTGCTCCCACGCTTCGCGCTCAGGCGGTAGTTGCGTTCCAGCAGGCCGAGCAACTCCTCATTGACAACTCTGGAGGTGATCATCGCCGGGGTGAATCCCTTGAGCAGTTGCTGACCGCTCAGGCTGTTCACCATCACCTGACTTCCCTGCCCCGCACGCGTCTCGACGTCGATCTGGGCAACGATGGTGCTACCGTTCCGGTACGCAATAAAAGACTGGCGACCCGAGTAACTGACCGAGTGAGCGGCACTAGCGGCCCGCTGCATCGTCGCTCGGGCCTCCGCGGCGGTCATGATCGCCCCAGTAGCGTCCGTCGGACCCTCGAGCGGCGGCAACAAGCTGGCAATCAGGCCTCTGGAGTCGGTCAACATGACGGCGTTGAGCGCATCGCTGGCGAGCGGGAACTGTTCCAGCGTTGAGGAAAACGCCACCTGAGCCTCACTCGTCGGGTCACCAATTGCCACCGGGGTTGGCGCAGCGGCGTATCCGACAACGCCGACAGCGGTGATCGTCGCTCCAGCGGCCGCGAGCGCACCGGTGAGTCGGAGCTTGACCCTGCGGCGGTGACTTGGCAGACCGACAGTGCGGGAGGAACCAGACGGAAGGGTACGGCGGAATGGCCTTGCCCACAGTGGAGCGACCGATTCGGGACCGGCTATCGAAACCAGGCGCAGCGACAGATCGCTAGGCGCAGGCCCCGGTTCGGTGTTCGTCTGGTTGAGCAGTTCCCGTACGGCGCGAAGATCCTCGATGTCGCGCCGGCAATCAGCACAGCCGACGAGGTGGCTGAGGAGGCGTTCTCGATCCGCATCGCTCAGGGCACCGTCTACGTACGCTGATCGCAATTCAGCGAGTTCAGCGCACGGCGCTTTCCTCACGCGGACCTCGCCGGCTCCAGACTTCCCAACTTGGACGTCGCCCCCAACTTCGAGGTAACGCTGTCGGGAATCTCGCCGGCCTCTACCTCAACCCCTAGGTACCGCAGCCGTTCTCCGGTTGGCCTGCGATGCGCGAGGGAAGCGCGCAGTTGCGCCCGCCCCCGATGAATCCGGCTCCGAACGGTTCCGATCTTGATGTCGAGAACCTCACTGATCTCCTCGTAGCTGAGGCCCTCGATGTCGCACAGCACAACGGCCGCACGAAATTCTGGTGGTAACGCTGAGAGCGCAGCCGCCACGTCGTGGTCCAGGTCCGCGTCAGCCAACTGTTCGGATGGATTCGGCCAGGTACTCGGCAAACGCTCGGCTGAGCCCTCGCCCAGACCGTCGAAACGGATCTTCTGTCGGCGCCTTGCGCCGTCCAGGAAGAGGTTGGTGGTAATGCGATGCAGCCAACCTTCGAACGTCCCCGGCTGAAATCGATGCAGCGAGCGGAATACCCGTACAAAGACGTCTTGAGTCAGATCTTCGGCGTCGTGCGGATTCCCTGTCAGCCGATATGCCAACCGATAGACCCGAGCGCCGTGATCGCGCACCAGCTCTTCCCAAGTAGGGGGCGTCCACTCCGCAGGTTCCGGCTGTGACGTCGCGGGTGCAGGCGGCTGCCAAGCCTCAGGATCTGGGGCGGGCCACTGCGCCATTGGTTGGACCTTCCTACGACGTCCCGTGATGCCGGGCAGGTTCAGCCTGAACGCCTCATTGTTGCCCGTCATCCTGGCAATGCCCTGAATGAACCCTGGCAATTGCCTGTGTGCGACCGTGTCCTTCCTCACAACTGCCCAACGGGGCGAGCTCTGGACACGTTCCGCGGTACTCATTGTGCCCTACTCGCGCGGCCCCAAATCAGGCCCCGAATCAGTCAGTAGAAACGATCTCCCCCGTCGGCAAGCCGGATGCAGCCAAGGCGGATCGCAGGCCGTCTATCTCGGCCGGGGTGGCCTCGATCAGGGGTGACCGCAAGCCGCCGACGTCACGGCCCTGCAGCCGCAGGCCAGCTTTCACCAAGATGCAGCCTTGGGTTGCAAAGATCCCGGTGTAGATCGGTAGGAGCTGCTGATGCCGGCGAAGGGCCGTGGCAACATCGCCCGCCAGATATGCCTCGATCAATTGCTTGGTGCCCACCGCGCTGAAGTGTGTGGACGTGCCGACGACCCCGACGGCGCCCACAGACAGCAGCGGCAACGTCATCGCATCGTCACCGGAGTAGTACGCGAGCTCGCTCTGCGCGATAACTCGCCCGGAGGCCGTCAGGTCGCCCTTGGCATCCTTGACCGCGACAATCCTCTGATGTTCGGCCAGCCGCAGCATGGTGTCGGTGGCAATGGCGACGCCGGCGCGACCTGGAATGTCGTACAGCATCACCGGCACATCGGTGGCCTCCGCGACCCGGCTGAAGTGCTCAACTATCCCGGCCTGCGGTGGCTTGGAGTAATACGGCGTGACGACGAGGAGGCCGTTTGCGCCCAGCTTGGCCGCAGTCGCCGCCAACTCCAAAGTGTGTTCAGTGTTGAAGGTGCCAATGCCCGCGAGGATTTTCGCTCGGTCGCCAACCGCATCAAGCACCACTCGCAGTAGGTCAGCCTTCTCTGCATCGGAAGTCGTTGGCGACTCTCCGGTCGTACCGCTGATCACCAGTCCGTCGTTGCCGAGCTCATCGACCAGATAGGTTGCGAGTCCGGCCGCTGCGTCCAGGTCGAGCGATCCGTCCGCCGCGAAGGGAGTCACCATTGCCGTCAGCAGCCGGCCGAAGGGTGGCCCAGAAGATGGCCCAGAAAATGGGACGGACATGCCCGTCATCTTAGCGACGAGACTTAGCGATCCCGGCAGAGCGAAGCGCAGCGAGTGGAGCAGTCAGACACCGGATCGCGTGTCGCCGTGCTGCGGAGGAGTGAGCCGACACGCTTTCCGTCGGCGAACGACGACAAAGTAGGCGGCTCCCCGGCGCGATCCGCGCGGAGCGAGCGCAGCGAGTGGAGCAATCAGACACCGGATCGCGTGTCGCCGTGCTGCGGAGGAGTGAGCCGACACGCTTTTCCGTCGGCGAACGACGACAAAGTAGGCGGCTCCCCGGCGCGATCCGCGCGGAGCGAGCGCAGCGAGTGGAGCAATCAAACCCTGCCTACCTTGATCACCACCAAGGGGTCGCCATCATTGACCACATCGCCTGCGGCGACGACAATCTCCGATACCGAGCCGGCGACGTCCGCGAGCACCGGAATCTCCATCTTCATCGATTCCAAGATCACTACGGGGTCGTCGGCAGCCACCTTCTGGCCTACCTCGACCTCGACCTTCATGACGGCCGCGACGAGTTCGGCGACGACGGTATGGCTCATGCCGCTAATCGTAGGGTTCGTGGGGGAGCCGTTTCGATAGGCTCAGGTCCGTGAATTTCTTGGCTGGCAAAACCTCACTCAAGGCCGCACCCAAGCCTGGGTCGTGGGCGTTTGCCGAGGACTACGTCGGTGAGTCAGAGCATTCGGCGCATGCGCGCGACAAGGCCGTGCAACTTGGAGTCGCTCCGATCGGCCGGGGCTCCGCGGCCGCGCTCACCCTTCTCGCCAGGGTGGTGCAGGCGAAGACAGTCGTCGAAGTCGGAACGGGGTCGGGTGTCTCGGGCCTGGCGCTGTTCGCGGGCATGCAACCTGAGGGCGTCTTGACCAGCGTCGACATCGAGCCGGAACATCAACAGGCGGCCCGCGAGGCATTCCTCGCCGTCGGCATTCCGACCCAACGCTTCAGGCTGATCGCCGGTCCCGCGCTCAGCGTGCTACCGCGGTTGAGTGACGGCGCGTACGACATGGTCTTCATCGACGCGGACAAGGCGGAATACGCCGAGTACGTCGAGGAGGGTCTGCGGCTGCTCCGGCACGGTGGCGTGCTCGCGGTGGACAACGCCCTGTGGCACGACCGTACGGCCGATGGAAGCAACATCGATCGGGAGACCGAAGCGATCCGCACTGCGTTGAGCGCTGTCAAGGACAACGAGGATCTCGTGGCCTCGCTGCTCCCCGTCGGCGATGGGCTGCTGGTCGCCGTCAAGCGTTGATCATCCGAAGGTCAGTCGGGGAAAAGGTCAAGCCCACGCATTGTGCCGACCAGGTCGGTTGGCGGTAACCGCACTGGTCGGCATCCATGGCCCACCCCACCAGCCGCGTACGCCCAAGTCCTGCAGGCTCACCGACTCCATCCCCGCCTCGGAGAGCCAATCTGCGTACTCTTCGGCGTGGCTGATGTCAGCGATAATGATCTTGCCGCCGGGTTCCAGCACCCGAACGGCCTCGGTGATCGCTTGCCGCCGATCCTCGCGGGCCTTGAGATTGTGGAGAGCAAGGCTGGACACCACAAGATCGAACTGCCCGTCGTAGTAGGGCAATGTCGTGATGTTGCCTGTGTTGAGTTCGACGCGATCCTCGACCCCGCAGGCCCGCGCGTTGTGCTTGGTCGCCTCGATGTCGTTACCGGACTGGTCTCGGCTACACCAAAGGTCGATGCCCGAGACACGCCCGGTGGTGAGCCGTTTCGCGAGACTGATCAAGACCGCGCCGCGACCACAGCCAAGATCAACTGCGTACTCGCTGCCCTTCAGCGCTGCCTCGTCGAGGAGATCGGCCCACCAGACGAACTTTCCGTGCAGCGTCGTGTACAGATAGCTGAGCGCACACATGCCGAAGAAGAAACCGATGATCAACATCACCAGGCCGGCGACGAAGCCGTTCGTGATCATCAACACGCCGCCGACGATTATCAGGAGCACTGCAACTGCTCCGAGCGCCACAGGAACCATGGGTGCGTCGATCCCGAATGTTCCACCCTCGGGTTTGCCTGCCTCGTGGCCCCCCGATCCTGAGGCAGGCGGGTTCATGTCGCGGAGACCGTAACGCCCTTGCCGACCACCGTGATACCGCCTTCCGAGACGGCGAAGCCGCGGGCTTGATCAGCTTCGGGGTCCACTCCGACCTGTGCCCCATCGTGAACGATGACGTTCTTGTCCAGGATCGCCCGATGCACGACCGCGTCACGCCCGATGAAAGCGTGCGACAAGATCACGGAATGATCGACTCGTGCATTTTCGTGTACGCGCACGTTGGGCGAGAGCACAGAACTCTCGATGGACCCGCCGGACACGACGCAGCCCGGACTCGCGATTGAGTCCCGCGAGACGCCATCCAGTGTGAACTTGGCGCCTGGCATCTGTACTGGGTAGGTCCAGATCGGCCACTCCAGGTTGTAGAGGTTGAACATCGGGTCCACCGAAATGAGGTCCATGTGCGCCTCGTGGTACGCGTCGAGCGTGCCGACGTCGCGCCAGTAGGCCCTATCGCGCTCAGTTGAACCGGGGACCTCGTTGGCGGTGAAGTCGTAGACCTGGCTATCGCCGCGACCGACGAAGCTCGGGATGATATCGCCGCCCATGTCGTGACGAGAGTCCTCGTTCTCAGCGTCCGCGTTCAACGCGTCGATCAATGCGACGGTCGAGAAGATGTAATTGCCCATCGACGCGAACGATGCCTCTGGATCGTCCGGCAAACCGGGTGGCTCGGCTGGCTTCTCGAGAAAGTCCTTGATCTTGCTGTCAGCGCCGGCGTCGATCACGCCGAAGGCGCTGGCCTGGCTGCGCGGCACTCGGATCCCAGCCACGGTGCAACCGAGCCCTCCATCGATGTGTGAGTCAAGCATCTGCGAGACATCCATCCGATAGATGTTGTCGGCGCCGAAGACGACGACGTAATCGGGCTCCTCGTCGCGGATCAGGTTCATCGATTGGTAGATCGCGTCAGCGCTGCCCTGGTACCACCTCGGTCCGAGGCGTTGCTGCGCGGGGACGGGAGTGACGTAGTTGCCGAGCATGGTTGACATGCGCCAACTCAAGGAAATGTGCTTGTCGAGCGAATGCGACTTGTACTGGGTCAATACCGCGATCTGCCGCATTCCCGCGTTGGCCAGATTCGACAAAACGAAATCGATCAGTCGATACGTACCACCGAATGGGACAGCCGGCTTTGCCCGATCCATCGTCAACGGCATAAGCCTTTTGCCTTCGCCGCCAGCCAATACGATCGCCAGAATCCTTGGACGCGCGCGCATGTTTTGAACCTAGCCCATGTCGGGCGTGAGCAGCACCGTTCTGGTTCATGTTGTGGTCAACATCGTTGACGCTATGGAACGATGCGAACTATGGCGCTGGCAGACACTGATCGACTGTCCATTTCGTTGCTGACCCGGGAGTACCCCCCCTCGATCTACGGCGGCGCCGGGGTGCACGTCGCCCAGCTGGTGCCGCAGTTGCGCAAGCTGATCGATGTCGATGTTCAGTGCATGGGCGAGCCGCGCGAGGGAGCGACCGCGCACGCGGAGAACTATCCGGAAGGCGCCAACGCTGCTCTGCGGGTGTTCGGGGCCGATCTTTCCATGGTGGCTGCAATTCCCCAGGTGGACTTGGTCCATTCGCACACCTGGTACGCGAACCTCGCCGGCCATCTCGCCGGATTACTGCAGGACATTCCGCATGTCGTCACCGCACACTCGCTCGAACCACATCGGCCGTGGAAGGCCGAACAACTCGGTGGCGGCTACCGGTTGTCGTCCTGGACCGAGAAGACCGCCTTTGAGGCAGCGGATGCAGTGATCGCGGTCAGTGCGGGGATGCGCAAGGACACGTTGGACTCCTATACCAATCTCGACCCCGACAAAGTTCATGTCGTCAAGAACGGCATCGATACCCAAGAGTTCAAGCCGGATGCCGGCACCGACATCGTCACAGAACTTGGAATTGATCTTGATAAACCGTCTGTGGTGTTCGTGGGGAGGATTACCCGCCAAAAGGGTCTCATTCATCTCGTACGAGCGGCGGAAAAGTTCGATCCCGAGACTCAGGTTGTGTTGCTCGCCGGAGCTCCGGATACCCCCGAGATCGCGCAGCAGGTCGGGGATGCCTTCGCCCACCTCCAATCGAGCCGCGGCAACGTCTTGTGGATCGAGGAGATGCTGCCCCGCGGACACGTGCGTCAGGTGCTCTCCCATGCGACCGTGTTCGCCTGCCCCTCGGTGTACGAGCCATTGGGCATCGTCAATCTCGAAGCCATGGCGAGCGAGACCGCCGTCGTCGCGTCCGCGGTGGGTGGCATCCCCGAGGTCGTGATGGACGGTGTCACCGGCTACCTAGTTCCATACGACCCGGCCCAGGCCGATGACCCAGGAGCCGTCGCCGCCTTCGAGGACGACTTTGCCGACAAGATCAACTCCCTGACAAGGGATCCCGACAAGGCTCGGGCCTTCGGGCTCGCCGGCCGGCAGCGCTGCATCGAGGAGTTCGATTGGTCCAAGATCGCCGCGGAAACCGTCGAGGTCTACCGCCGGGCGCTTGAGGTTCACCAGAGCTAAGGCTTGAGGTGATGGTACGGCGTCGCAGACTGGCGACCCGCTACGCCAACCGGACTGTGGCCGGTCGCGCCCTCGCCGAAGTGCTGCTCGCGCAGGCGGTGCTGGAGAGACCGATCGTGTTGGCTCTCCCGCGCGGCGGCGTGCCTGTTGCTGCGGAGGTAGCGGCCCGGCTCAACGCTCCACTCGGGGTGATCTTGGTGCGCAAGATCGGCGTGCCGGGACGCAGCGAACTCGCCATGGGAGCCTTGGCGATGGTCGACGGGCAGCTCTCGGAATTCCGCAACGACGAGATCGTGGACGGGTTACGAATCACCGACCAGACTTTCGACGTCGCTCGTAACCGGGAGCGACGTGAGCTGGAGCGTCGTGCCAGCATCTTTCCATCTCGAAATCTCGAAGTCGCCAATGCGACGGTGATCGTGGTGGACGACGGCTTGGCGACGGGCTCGACGATGCTCGCAGCGGTCGCTGCCGTACGTGCGCTCGGGCCAGGAGTGGTCACGGTCGCCGTTCCGGTGGGCGCTCGGCAGGCGGTGCATGCCCTGCGGACCGTCGCCGATCTCGTTGTCTGCCTCTCGACTCCGGAGCCGTTCATTGCGGTCGGCGCCGCGTACGAGGATTTTCGGCAGCTCAGCGACGAAGAGGTCGTCGCTATCCTCAACGAGTTCAACTCCTGAGCCCTGCCTCTCTCATGCGACGTCGGCTTCGGTACCGCTCGTCAGAGTGATGAGGTCGCGGTACGACAGAGGAAAGACAGCATGCGGAATGCCGCCAGCGGCCCAGAGCTCGTCGTACTCAGCCAGCGCGCGATCCACGATCGTCCGAAGACGTTTCGGATGACCGACGGGAGCGACTCCTCCGATCGGCTGGCCGGTGTGCTTGCGTACGAACTCCGGTGTTGCCCGGTGCAGTTCCACTCCAAGCTCTTCTCCGACCTTGATCATGTCGACTCGGTGCGCACCACTTGTCATGATCAACAGCGGCGACCCGCCATCACTCGCGAAGATCAATGAGTTGGCAATGGCTCCTACCGGGCACCCGAGGTAGGCAGCCGCAGCACGCGCGGTGCTTACCGCCTCGTCGAGCATGCGGACTCGACCCGGTACTCCGGCAACCTCCAGAATGCGGTTGACGGCCTCACAGTTCGGGTGCATGGCAGAGATCTCCTCTCGCGATGGGCATCTGGCAGTCGCAATCAGACAAGCAAAAGGACCTAGCCATCATGACCAGGTCCCTTGTGCTGTCAGCTGTTGCTCTATCCAACGACTTCTTTCAGTGCGCCCGCAAGCTCGGCCGCCTCATCGGCGTTGAGTTCCACGACAAGCCGACCGCCACCCTCGAGCGGAACCCGCATGACGATCCCACGTCCCTCTTTGGTTACTTCCATAGGGCCGTCACCCGTCCGCGGTTTCATTGCTGCCATCGCGCATCCTCATCCTGTAGTGATCTGGCAACTTGCCGGGTCAATTATTCCGTATCACCTAGTCCTACCAGAGTCGGGCTCTCGCTTGGGACGTGTCCGGAGGGGATTCAGTCAGCCCAGACCGGCGGAGGCGCGAAGCAACCCTCGACATGATCGTCGACCAGGCCGATAGCCTGCATCATCGCGTACGCCGTCGTCGGGCCGAAGAAGCGAAAGCCCAGACCCTTGAGCTTCCGCGCCATGGCTACCGACTCCGGCGAAGTGGCACGCCACTCCCCCGCGGCCGGCCTGGGACGTCCGATCACGCGATAGCCGAGCACGATCTCGGCAAACTTCGGACCAAGATCGACAACTAGGCGAGCGTTCTCGATTGCAGCAGTGATCTTGGCGCGATTACGGACGATGCCGGGATCGCTCAGCAATCGTGCGATGTCATCCTCGGTGAAAGCGGACACCCCCTCGGGTTGGAAACCCGCGAAGGCGCGCCGAAAGTTCTCCCGTTTGCGGAGGATGGTGATCCATGACAACCCGGACTGGAACGCCTCGAGGGTCATGCGCTCGTAGATTCCCTGCACGTTGGTGACCGGCCTGCCCCATTCGTCGTCGTGATAGGCGAGATATTCGGGAGCCGACATTGCCCACGGACAGCGCAAGAGTCCATCAGGGCCTGGCGCAACGCCAGCGCTCACCGGGCCTCCACAATCTCTCGAAGCGCTCGCAAGCTGCTCCCGAAGCCAGCACGCAGCATTGGCAGCGCCAGCCGAGCGAGCCACTCAACAGCGCGTCCGCCTGGAATTGAGAAGAGCTCAGTGCACGAGACCGTGGTCTTTCCGTCATGGTCCGTCAGCCGGAAGACGCCTTCGCCGGTGAAGTAAGGGCCAAGGTGCAAGACCTCGAGCTCTGCCGCGTCCTCGGCCGGTGGAGACCAGCCAGTCACGATGAAGCGATCTAGCAGGCCGAGCGGAATGCGACCGAGCCATACACCAGATAACGCCTCAGCTCGTACGCCAACCCCAACGCTGCGATCATGCGTAGTCCTCACCGTCGTCAGCGGAATCCAGCGAGACTGGCCGGCCCAATCGACGAGGACATCCCAGACTGCGGCCACGGGAGCGCTCACGTCACTCGAGACCTCGAGCCGCATGGTCACCTAGTTGTCCCGCCGCTGGCGCGTCCGCCGGTTGTCGATCGTAGATGGTGGAAACTCCAGCGGTGGGGGTGCACTCGCCGAGTCGTCGGCCGCAATCGGTTGCTCCGCCGCCCGTGCCGATGCCGTCGACTCCAACAGGCGTTGGGAAACCGTGGCCCCCTGCGCCAGGTCCGCGATCAACGCGTCCCGCTCCGCGATCTCGAGGGCGAGCCGATCGAGCAGGTCATCCACCTGGGCCATCGCGTACCCCCGAAGCGTGACACCGAAGCGGATGCTCCTCAGCTCTTCAGCGGTGAGGGCCCCGCCGGTGGGAAGGTCCTGCCGGTATGTGTCGTATACCGGGTCCCTGCTCATCTGTCCCATCCCTCCCGCAGCCGCCATCGCGGCGACACCCAACGCGGCGACGGCCACGACGGCGATCAACCACTCCATGAGTGAATGCTTTCACGCCTCACAAGGGTGGCCGCACAACGCGCCTGGCCGTGAGCGCAGCGAGCGGAGCAATCAAGCACGGCGTCAGCTCAGCCACCGCATCAGGGCGTCGCGGCAGGCGACGACATCCTCAGCCGGGCAAAACTCGTCGTCGGCGTGCGCCTTGGTGGGATCGCCCGGGCCGAAGTTCACTGCTGGGACGCCCATGGAACTGAAGCGCGCAACGTCAGTCCAACCAAGCTTCGCGGTCGCCGTGCCGCCGACCGCGCGGAGGAACTCGGCGGCAGCCGGCTTATCGAGGCCAGGTCGGGCACCAGCGGCGACATCGATGACCTGAACCGGATAGCCATCGAAGACCTTCCGCACATAGGCCTCGGCTTCCGCAGCGGACTTGTCAGGAGCGAATCGGTAGTTGACCTCGATCACACACCTGTCCGGGATCACGTTGCCGGCGATGCCGCCACTGATCCCGACCGCGTTCAGCCCCTCACGGTAAGTCAAACCGTCGACCTCGAGCTGCTGTGGCTGGTAAGAGGCGAGGCGTCGCAGTACAGCGCCGGCATCGTGAATGGCGTTGTGCCCCATCCAAGCTCGAGCGGAATGCGCGGCCAACCCGTTCAGCTCCACCCTCAGCTGCATTGTCCCCTGGCATCCGCCCTCGATTCCGGCGTTGGTCGGTTCGCAGAGGACCGCAAAAGTGCCGTCCAGATATTCCGGATGCCCACGCGCGATACGACTGAGGCCGTTGCGGGTCTCCTCGACCTCCTCGTTGTCGTAGAACACCCATGTGATGTCGCGCCGCGGTGTCGCAAGCGCCGCGGCGACCGATAGCTGCACTGCGACACCACCCTTCATGTCACAAGCGCCACGACCCCAGATGATCTCCCTGCCCTCGTCGTCCAGCGTTGTCCACGACGGCAGGTTGCTGGCAACAGGCACGGTGTCCAGGTGGCCGGCGATCACGACTCGCTCGGCCCGGCCGAGTTCGGTTCGCGCGAGGACCACGTTCCCATCCCGCAACACCTTCAAGTGGGGATGCAGCCGCAACGCCCACTCGACCTGGTCGGCGATCTCTGCCTCGTTGCCGCTCACCGACTCGATGTCGATCAATGCCCGCAGCAGCTCGACAACATCACCGGTCAGGTCGAGATGCGCAGACACGAGCGGCACCTTACAACGTCGGTAGGCTCGGCCCATGACTGACGCTTCTCGCGTCCAAGCAACCGGGGCGCCCATTCGAGCCGGATGGGGATGGGGTCTGGCATCGATCCATGTCTCGGGCCAGCTGCTGGATACCTATTTCCCGTCTCCTCGGTTGGGGGTGGCTGACGACAGTGCAGCTCCAACCGCGCTCATCTCGGCAGTCCTCGACGACGAGGCTCGCGAGGTCCGCACCGAGATCGTCTTGGTCGAGATCGACTTGGATGCACGACCGGCCAGCACTTCGGACGCCTATCTGAGACTGCACCTCCTCAGTCACCGGCTCGTACGGCCGCGCACCATCAACATGGACGGCATCTTTGCCTCACTTCCGAACGTCGTATGGACGTCGGCTGGTCCGTGTGCCATCGAGGGGTTCGAGCGGGTTCGCACTCGGCTGCGCGCTCGAGGCGGCCACCTCACCATCTACGGAGTGGACAAGTTCCCACGCATGGTCGACTACGTCGTTCCGACGGGCGTACGCGTCGCCGACGCTGACCGAGTGCGGCTGGGGGCACACCTCGCCGAGGGAACGACCGTAATGCACGAGGGCTTCGTGAACTTCAACGCCGGCACTCTGGGTACGTCGATGGTCGAGGGGCGTATTTCGGCCGGTGTGGTGGTCGGTCGCGATTCCGATGTGGGCGGCGGCGCATCGATCATGGGCACCTTGTCGGGAGGCGGCGCGGAAGTCGTCTCGATCGGCGAGCGGTGCCTACTCGGTGCCAACGCCGGTATCGGGATTGCCTTGGGCGACGACTGCATTGTGGAGGCCGGGCTCTACGTCACGGCCGGCACCAAGATCACCCTGCCGGGCGGTGAGGTGGTCAAGGCACGCACCTTGTCAGGTGAGAGCGGCTTGATGTTCATTCGCAACTCCGTGACCGGCGCGGTGGAGATGCGCCGTCGGCAACGCGGTGGAGTCGAGTTGAATGCCGAGTTGCATGCGAACTGAGCACCTTGCGATCTAGAACAGCCGCGGCCGTCGGGTGCCTCGCGGTCGCTTTCGTCGTACTCATTGCTGCCGGTATCGGAATCTTCTGGTGGCTCCGTGATCGCGGTCTGACCGAGCCGGTGCCCGGACAGCAACGATGCGTGGCCACAGCCAAGAACAGGTCCACGGTGCTCGATCTTGATCAGGCCCACTTTGCGGCGATCATCGCTGGCGTGTCGGTACGCCGCGGCCTGCCGCCTCGCGCTGCGTCGATAGCCATTGCCACGGCGTACCAGGAGACCGGGATCCGCAACCTCGACTACGGCGATCGCGACTCGGTCGGCCTCTTTCAGCAACGCCCATCTCAGGGCTGGGGAACCAGGCAGCAGCTGCTGGATCCTGACTATGCGGCCGAGAGGTTCTACGACGCCCTGGTCAAGATCAAGAACTGGGAGACCGACGACATCAACGACATCGCCCAGAAGGTACAGCGCAGTGGACATCCCGAGGCTTATCGCGATCACGAAGCCGATGCCCGTGTGCTTGCCAGCACTCTCACCGGTCAGTCTCCTGCCGGCTTCAGCTGCCTGGACCGGAGCGGTACGTCTGGGAATGCCAAGGCACTGCGCAATTCCTTGCAGCGGACCTTCGGCAATATCGACGACTCGGTCGAGGATTCAGTGATCACCATCCGGGCCAGCAGTGACCGACGCGCATGGGCGTACGCGCACTATGCGGTCGCCAATGCCGAGTCCTACGGCGTGACAAGTGTGACGATCGGAGACAGGTCCTGGCAGACCCAGGACTTCAACCTCCCCGACTGGCAGGAGGCGACTCCCTCGCTGAAGGACAAGCGCGTCCAGATCACGGTCCGCTGAGTCGCGGGCGGTCTCACTAAGCGCTGAGACCGACGTCTACGTAGGTTTCAGCGAGGGGCCAGATCTAAGGGGAGGCGGCGAGAAGACGAGCGGCAGCTACTGCGACCCGTTCATCGGTTGCGGTCAGAGCGACGCGTATGTGCCGGCTCGCTGCAGCGCCGTAGAAGTCTCCGGGCGCGACCAAGATGCCGTGACGAGCAAGGAAAGCCACTGACGCATGGCACTCCTCGTCGCGAGTGGCCCACAAGTAGATGCCACCCTCGGAGTGCTCGATGCGGAGGCCTGCCGCCTCCAGCGCTGGCCGCAGTATCCTTCGGCGTCCGAGATACCGTTCCCGTTGCTGCTCGACATGATCATGATCAGCGAGTAGAGCGATCATCGCTTCCTGGACCGGACGAGGCACCAGCATGCCCGCGTGTTTGCGGACCAACAGCAGGTCCCCCACCACATCTCGATCGCCTGCCACGAAACCCGCGCGGTAGCCGGCAAGGTTAGAGCGCTTGGAGAGTGAGTGAACGGCCAGCAGTCCGGTGTATTGCCCACCGTTGATTGATGGGTGCAGCACCGAGATCGGCTCTGCCTCCCAGCCGAACTCTCCGTAGCACTCGTCCGAGGCGAGGAGCGCTCCGCGTTCGCGCGCCCAGCTCACCCGATGCTTCAGCGTCTCCGGGTCGAGGATCTGGCCCGTCGGATTCGACGGCGAATTGATCCAGATCAGTGCGGGTCGAGCGTCACCGAGCTGGTGCAGATCGTCGCAGGCAACGGCCTGGCAGCCGGCAATCTTGGCGCCGACCAGATATGTGGGATATGCCATGGCCGGGTAGACCACAAGGTCATCTGGACCGAGCCCCAGCAACGTGGGCAGCCAAGCCACCAGTTCCTTGGTACCGATGACCGGCAGCGTGTCATCCGGCGCAAGTCCCTCGGCTCCCCACCGCAGCGTCAGGTAGGACGCCATCGCCGCGCGTAAGGCGGAAGTGCCAGCCGTGAGCGGGTACCCCGGGCTATTGGCTGCGCGGGACAGTGCCCGAATGGCACGCTCGGGCGTTGGGTCCACCGGCGTACCAACCGAAAGATCGACGATCCCGCCCGGATGCGCCTCAGCTGTGGCCCGGGCGTCGGCGATAGTGTCCCAGGGAAATTCGGGGAGGCCGGCGGCCAATCGGCTACCTCGTGCGGGGACCTCCGTCAACACGGACTAGCGGTCACTCGTCGTGCTCTTGCGGCGGCAAGCTCTCGATCAGCGGATGATCCTTCTCGATCACACCGAGCTTCGCGGCGCCCCCCGGGGAACCGAGGTCGGAGAAGAAGTCGACGTTGGCCGCGTAGTACTCCTTCCACTCCTCCGGAGTGTCATCTTCGTAGAAGATCGCCTCCACTGGGCACACCGGCTCGCACGCACCGCAGTCGACACATTCGTCAGGGTGGATGTAGAGCATCCTCTTGCCCTCATAGATGCAGTCGACTGGGCATTCCTCGACGCAGGCGCGGTCCTTGAGGTCCACACATGGCTGCGCAATGACGTACGTCACTGATGTCGCTCCTCGATGATGTTGCTGGTGCGTCGTCGCGAGCAAGCGAGCAACGCAGTACTCATCGCCTAGTATCACGCCTTTGAGAAGCATTGCTCATTCAGGTCCATGGCGAAAGGCGGATCCGTTGGGCGCTGAACGAGGCGATCCGCTGGCAAACGCGGTCCCTGACGAGCGATGGGTGGTGAGGTATCGGTTGCCTGGCGGTCAAGCGACTGACGTCATTGGCTGGATTCAGGCACTGGATCCGGCCACGGTACAGCTGACCGCCGTCGACTCCTCCGCACACGTGATCGATAGATCCATGATCATTGCGGCCCGGCGTGCGCCCGCCGCAGCCGGTGGACCCGATCCGCTGCGGATCTCAGCAGTTGATCTGCAACGACGCGTGCTGCCTAGCTGGATGGCCTGGCACGAGCCGCTGGGTGAGTGGACGCTTCGGGCGGCCGGCGGCTTTACCGGACGGGCAAATTCGTGCCACGCCGTGGGCGATCCGGGGGTTCCGATACGAAGGGCCGCGGAGCAGATCATCACGTTCGCCGCCGCCCACCTCATCGCTCCGATGGCACAGGTGATCGAAGAGTCGCCCGAGGAGCAGGCGCTACGTGACCTCGGTTGGGCGAGCGCTTACCAGCCCGCAGTGGTCCTCGTCACTCGCCTGGCCGAATTCCTGCGTGATCGGCCTGGTGATCCCGCTGTGCAGGTCATCGAAACCCTCAAACCCGAGTGGGAGCGGGCCTATCAACAGAGTCGGCCGAACTCGGCCGATCCCGTAGTTGTCCGGATGATCTTGAACGGGAATCCTCCTCGCGCCTTTGCCTCCGTTGCCGGAGAGAGCGCAGATGATCATCCCGAACCTGTCGCGATTGCCCGTGGACATCGCAGCGAATCCTGGCTGGGGCTGGCATCGATCTGGACCCATGCTGATCATCGCCAGCGCGGGCTGGCCACCGCGATGATGGCCGCACTAGGCCACTGGGCAGCTCGCCAGGG
The DNA here is from genome assembly GCA_963808905.1 of uncultured Actinomycetota bacterium. Lineage (GTDB taxonomy): Bacteria > Actinomycetota > Actinomycetes > Propionibacteriales > Propionibacteriaceae > Microlunatus. Next base: position 142,098 of record CAWEHO010000027.1, on the reverse strand, counting down.
CGCGCGTTACGCCTACGTTCAAGTGGCGACTGTCAACGAGCCGGCCATAACCACCTATGCCAGGCTCGGCTTCGTTCAACACCACCGCTACCTCTACCTCGCTCCTACGCACTGAGAGGAGCAGTTCGCCGGTGCTGCGCGCGGTGCGCCGGCGACTCCTCAGCCGCTCTTCGGTTTCTTGCAGACGACTTGGTTCGTCGGTGCATAGCGCCAGAAGAAGTTCTCACGGCGTACGACGTCGCCGTTGCGGTAGAACAGCCGCTGGTAGCGGACATCGAAGCCCTGCACCGGACTCGTCGGCGTACAGTCGCGGGAGTCATCGGTGATCTTGTGTCCGGTCGTGAAGTTGGACTTGATCGGAGCGGTTGCGGCGATCTTGTCATAGGTCTTGGTCGACCACATCTTCACCGTGATCGATCCCTTCCGGCTAGGCGTTCCCTTCACGATGTAGGCCTGCACCAGGACGCCGTACTTCGTGTCGTTCTGGAACTTGAGGTCGACTGCAGGCCAGGCCACGGTCGCCTCCCGGCCTGCCGGATAGCGGTCGATGAACAGGCCGTGTGGTTTGTGAAAGATGTCCTTCAGCCCGGCGAAGAACATCGCGTTGTAGGTAGTCGTGGCACTTTGCGAGACGCCGCCACCGAGTTCCTTTTCGAACCTGCCGCCCTTGATCACAAAACCCTTGGCGAACCCGTTCGCCTTGGTTCGTTCCCCCACGATCGCGTTCAGCGAGAAGATGTCGCCCGGCTTCAGCACTGTGCCGTTGATCGATGCTGCTGCCCGGCCGATATTGATGTTGCGGTAGGGGAGGTATGGGAAATAGGTCGTGAACCTGCCCGTTACCTGCTTGATGCCGAGCTTTTTCGCATCCGCGGTGGAAAAGACTGCCTTGGCGCCGGTGAGCCGCACACTCACCCTTCGCTCGGCTGCCGGCTTGATCAGCACCGGTTCGACAGCTTTCTTCAGGTCGTCGGCCGCAACTGTGGTCCCGTTGACTGCAGCGATCACCTTCGGTTTGCCGTTCACCAGGCGCACCCTGGCATTCCGGGGCTCGACAAGCTCGACCTTCTTGATCGCGGGTCTGGCGTATCGCCGCAGCTTCTTCGCGTCAAGGACGGGTACCAGAGTGCCGTTTTGAGGATGGAACGCAATCGCGTCGGCGATCATGCGCGGACTCACCTCGAACGATCCGGCTCCGGTGATCTTCACCTGGATGGGAGCAGCGATCGCCGGTTTGGCGAAGCCGGCTGCCACCGCGTCGGCCTCATCGTCGGTCACCGCGGGCTGGGCGACATCGGCTGGTAGCTCGACCGGACCCGTTGTCTTCAGGAAGCTGCTCTCGATCATCGCCACAGCTGAAGCCTGCTGCAGCGTCGTTCCCTCACGGGCGTGCTTCTGCTTGACCTTCGTGCCGTCGTACCTGACGGCGGCATCGGCAGGTGCGTGATTGAACGTTTTCGCCAGATCACCGATCGTGACCTGGAGCTTGGCCTCATCAACGGCCAGCGCCGCGTCGGCCGCCGATCCACCTGTCAGCACTTTGAAGATCCGCACCGGATTCCAGCTCTTGCCGCCACCAGCAGCTTCAACGGATTTCGCATAATCGATCGCCAGGCCAGCGTCCACAGGTTTGAGCTGGGCCTGGTTGTCTCTCACGGTGAGATTGATTGGCTCGGATGTTCGGGGCCCAAGTTCGGCGGTCAGCTTGTCCATCGCCTCGGTTGGGTGGAGACCTCCGACGGCCACTCCGGAGATCTGCGCCTTTTTGGGCAGTTTGTCACCGGCGACGAGATAAGCGGCCACATAAATCATTCCGAGGAGGAGTAGAACGCCGCCGACAATGGCAGCGACCAGCGGCCAGTTCAGCCGGCTGCCGGCAGGCTGCTCTTCCCCGGGACGAGTTGGATCCTCGATGATCCTCTCATCGGGCCCTAGGTCCCATCTTGGCGTCTGGGTGGTCACGAACTGCTACCTCGAGTCGAACGGCACTGGGTTTGTGGGCATTCGGGCAACGCGCACATGCATGGTGCCGTTGCCCCGGGCGTTCGCTCCTCCTCCCCTGATAAGCGCACACGCCCACTTCCACGGAGCGTTCACGCATCGCGCGTGGACGCCGACGATCTCGTCGCACTTCGCGAACACACCCCTACGCAGGCGAAATCGCCCGGCATCGGTGTGTCCCCTAATTGCTCCCCATTCGTCGGCGCGCGACTACCGACGCTCACGCCCCGAGGAATACGCCCCCTGATAGTACGCCAAGGGAGGCTGGGCATTGGGGCCGTCGTCAGATGGTAGACCGCTGGCACGGACGATCTGGCCAACCACGATGGTGTGGTCGCCACCGTCGTGCATGCCGTACGTCGTGCACTCGAGCCAGGCCAGTGCGTCGTCGATGAGAGGCGTGCCGCTGAGTGGACTGGGAACATGCGTCACGTGATCGAATTGACTGAGCAAATCTCGGCCGCGGTTGGAGAAATGTCTGGCGAGCGGCTCTTGGTGGCCAGACAGCAATGACAAGCACCAGTTCTCAGCATTGATGATTGCGCCGTGGAAGCGGCTCGACTTGCTGACGCACACCAAGACCAAAGGCGGGTCCAGTGAGACAGAGCACACTGCGGTCGCCGTCATTGCGTGCTTTATTCCCTGATGAAGCGCAGTCGCGATGGTGACACCGGAGTAGAAGTGGCCCATAACGTGGCGCAGCGCATCCGGAGATCCAGGGACACCGTTAGCCTCATCCGGCGGGCTCAGCCGTGACGCCTCCGGCAAGCTGGCGCTCGTCACGAGCGCTAACTCAGCCCGACGAATAGGTCGTCGGCCCAACCATCGCCCTTCGGGAGCGGAACGCCGGTTACGAGGCGATAGCACTCGCGCGCCCAGCGAGCGTCTTCACCAAGCATCTCTGCCGCCGGCGAAGAACGGGCCGTCGGGTGTGATCTGGGTGGCGTGGGCGCGCATGGCGGCGATTTTCTGCGCCGCCCAGGGCCGTCCGTCAATCTCGACAGCGATGTCGGCGTCGTCAGACATGAGGGACGACAGCGGGCCATCGGGATCGAAACCCTTGAACGTCTCGTAGTCGCCCGCGTCGCGCAGCGCCTGGATCCCGGCCATCATCCGGCTCTTGCTCATCGTTGACCAGAACACCCGAGCCACCGTCCATGACTCACCGAGGTCTCGACGGTAGGACGGCACCCCGCCAGCTGGGTGGCGTACATGGCCACTCGATGAGCTTGTATGTGATCCGGATGACCGTAGCCACCGATCTCGTTGTACGTGATCAGGACCTGCGGGCGCCGGTCGCGGATCACCGGCACCAGTTCGTTCGCCGCCTCGAGCAAGTCCGCAGTCCAAAAGATTCCTTCGCGAAGCACGTCCCGAGCGATAGCGCGACCATCGGCCGCGTACGCCATCCCGGAATCTCGGTATCGGCCGTCGCCGCCAAGCCGTGATGTAGTCGGTGACGCCGAGGATCTCCATGGCCAATTTCAGTTCGCCCAGCCGATGCGGCCCGAGGTCGTCGTTCTGGTCCGGCGCCAGATGGGCAAGATCTTCGACCAGCACCTCGCCCTCCTCGCCGAGGGTGCAGGTGACCAAGCAGACGGCCGCGCCCTCGGACACGTACTTTGGCCATAGTCACGCCGTTCTTGATCGTCTCGTCATCGGGATGGGCATGAACCAACATGAGCCGCCGGGCGGGCTCCGATGTTGCATCAGAAGTCACGGGCCTACCTTATGCCGCATGGCACCGCCGCCTCGTGGATGACCAAGGAGACCTCTTCGGCCGTCGGTGCAAGATCAGAGGATTACCCGAGGCTCGGCGAAGTGACAAGCGGAAAGGTGTGCCGACTCGCCGTCGGGACGCTCGATGAGCGGTGGCTCGTCGATGCTGCAGATCTCCTGAGCCTTCCAGCAGCGGGTATGGAACCTGCATGCGGCTGGGGGATTGGCTGGGCTCGGCACGTCACCAGTCAGCACGATCTGCTCCCGCATCTTGCGCATCGTGGGATCGGGCAACGGCACGGCCGACAACAGAGCTTGAGTGTACGGGTGGGTCGGTCGTGAGTAGATCTGATCCTCGTCTCCGAGCTCTACAAGCTTGCCCAGGTACATCACGCCCACTCGATCCGAGATGTGCCGGACCACCGACAGGTCATGGGCTATGAAGACATACGCCAGACCAAGCTCGTTCTGCAGCTTCTCGAGCAGATTTACCACCTGGGCCTGAACAGAGACGTCGAGCGCTGACACCGGCTCGTCGCAGATGATGACCTTTGGGTTGAGCGCCACGCCGCGGGCAATGCCGATCCGCTGACGCTGCCCGCCGGAGAACTGATGGGGGTAGCGGTTGATGTGCTCAGGGTTGAGACCGACGAGCTCGAGCAGCTCCTGCACCCTCTGGCGCCGGCCGCCCTTCGGAACGACCTCGCGATGGATTTCAAACGGCTCACCGACGATGTCCCCGACCGTCATGCGCGGGTTCAGCGAGGTGTAGGGATCCTGAAAGACGATCTGAATATCCCGCCGGAGCCGGCGCATATCCCCGCCCGTCTGGGAGTAGACGTCCACCCCGTCGAAGGTGAGCTTGCCGGCGGTCGGCTCCTCCAGGCGCATGAGCATCCGGCCCAGAGTTGACTTCCCGCAGCCGGATTCGCCGACGATGCCGAGTGTTTCGCCCTTGTACAGCTCGAAGGAGACGCCGTCGACAGCCTTGACCTGCCCGACCGTACGCCGCAGCACGCCGGCCTTGATCGGGTAATACTTCACGAGGTTCTCGGCCTTGAGAACCACTTCGCCGGTCCGCGGCGGTGAGACGTACGGGTTCGCCTGGCTCATTGCGGCTCCGCTTCTCGCTCAATATCTTCCTCGTAATCAAGCCCTCCGGCGGTGACCGGATACTCGAGTTCGCGCTCCAGATGCGCCTCCACGTCCTCGGTGGATTGGGTGACCTCAAGCTCTGGGCTGTGAGTCAGCAGCAGCTCGGAGAAGTGGCACGCGGCAAGCCTGTGCCGAGCAACCTCCCTCAGCGGCGGCGGTGGGTCCACCCGGCAGATGTCATGGGCGTAATGGCAGCGCGGATTGAACGGGCATCCAGGCGGGATGTTCATCAGGTTGGGCGGCAGGCCGCCAATCGCGGAGAGTGTGTCGCCCTTCTGATCAAGTCGAGGGATCGAGTCGAGCAGGCCCTTGGTGTAGGGATGGGCAGGCTGGGCGTACAGCTCAAAGGCGTCAGCCTGCTCCACGATGCGGCCGGCGTACATCACGGCGATCCGATCCGCCACGTCGGCCACCACGCCGAGGTCGTGAGTGATCAGGATGAGGCCCATCTTGCGCTCCTCCTGCAGGTCTTTCAGAAGCTGCATGATCTGGGCTTGCACGGTCACGTCCAGGGCAGTTGTCGGCTCGTCGGCGATCAGCACAGCGGGATCCAGTGCGATTGCCATGGCGATCATGATGCGCTGCCGCATACCGCCGGAGAACTGATGCGGATAGGCCTTGACACGCTGGGCAGCCCCCGGGATCTGCACCCGTTGCATGAGCCGTATGGCCTGGGCTTGCGAGTCAGATTTGTTCATTCCGCGGTGCTTGCGGAACATCTCGGCGATCTGCCAACCCACGGAAAAGACGGGGTTGAGTGCGGACAGCGCGTCCTGGAAGACCATCGAGATCTCCGGGCCGCGGATCCGCCGCCTCTGTTCGTCGCTCATCGCGAGGATGTTCTGCCCGCAATAGCGCACCTCGCCGCCGGTAACGAACCCAGGCGGGGAGTCCAGGATTCCCATGATGGCCTGCGCGGTCACCGACTTGCCTGATCCCGACTCACCGAGAATGGCCAGCGTCTCGCCCTCATGAAGCTCGAACGAGACGCCATTGATGGCCTTGGCCACTCCATCGCGGGTGCGGAACTCCACCTGCAACTGGTCGACCTCGAGCAGCAGGCCGTCGACCGGCTCCACGCGCCCCTGGGTATCGAGGATCTCGACATCGGCCTTACCGCTCGGCTCCGACAGATAGCGTCATGGCGGCCTCCTCAGCGAAGTCTCGGATCGAGGGCGTCGCGGACGACATCGCCCAGCATGATGAAGGAGAGCACCGTCAGCGACAGGAACAGGCTGGGGAACAGCAGCATGTGCGGCGCGACCCGGATCAGCCCGAGCCCGGAGGCGTCGGAGATCATGTTGCCCCATGAGATCACTGGTGGCTGCAAACCGACGCCGAGGAAGGACAGCGAGGCCTCGACGGAAATGAACACGCCAAGGTTGATCGTGGATACGACGATCACCGAGGCGAGCGAGTTCGGCAGGATATGGGAGTTGATGATCCGTAAGGGCGAGGCGCCGAGCGCCCGCGCGGCTTGAACGTAATCGTTCGGCTTGACCTGTAGCACGCTGGAGCGCATCAACCTGGTGATGGTCGGCCAGGCAAGGATCGCGATGACGAAAGCGACCTTGCCTACGGCAACCGAAAAGGGGGTGTCGACCTGGTTGGGGAACGTGTAGAGGAACAGGATTCCGCCGAGGAGTAGCGGGATCGCCAGGAAGATCTCAGCAATTCGCCCGATCAGCGAGTCGAGCCACCCGCCGCGGTAGCCGGCAATGATTCCTACCGCGGCCCCAAAGATCAGGCTGAACAGCGTCGCCAGGATGCCAACGCTGACTGAGGCCCGGGCGCCATAGACGGTTCGCGTATACACGTCGTACCCCTGCGCGTCGTAGCCGAACCAGGCCTCCGCGGAGGGCGTTTGACGCGCCTTCGCCAAGTCCGCGAACGCCGGATCCTTGCTGGTGAACAGCTGCGGGAAGATCGCCATCACGAGGAAGAGCACGATCAAAGCCAAGGAAATCCAAAACATCGGACGCACCGCGGAGGTCGCGCCAGGCGTTCGCGCGCAACGAGCGAGCGCCGGTCTCCAGATGCCTTCTCGGATATGACTTGCTCCGGCCCGCTGGCTGCGTCGACCTGCAACGGGACAATGGCGTCGCTTGAGACATCAGCGGGTTCGCCTCTGAGCTCAGTCATTGGAGATCCTCGGATCCAGAACGCCGTAGAGAATGTCCACGACAAGGTTGGCCAGCAGGAAGATCAGCACCAGGATGGTGACTGTGCCGACCACGGCCACGCCGTCTTTTTGATGGATACTTCGATAGAGGAAGTTGCCGACACCGTTGATGTTGAAAATCCGCTCTGTGATGATGGCGCCGCCCATCAGCGCGCCAAGATCGATGCCGATGTAGGTGATCACCGGGATCAGCGAGTTGCGCAGCGTGTGAACGCCGACGGTCCGCGCGTTGCTGAGGCCCTTGGCCTTGGCCGTCCGGACGTAGTCGGCTCGCAGGTTCTCCACCAGGTTGGTACGCATCAACCGGGCCACGTATGCCAGCGATAGCGACGCCAGGACGAACGCCGGCAAGATCAACTCGTAGGTGGTGCCCTTGAGTGCGGTCACCGGGAACCAGCCCAGCTTCACCCCGAAGATGAGCTGGGCCAGGCTGCCGATCACGAAGACGGGGATGGAGATCACGATGCAGCGTGCTGACAGTGACCAGGCTGTCGGCGAACTTTCCGCGCCGAATCCCGGCGAGGATCCCCGCGGAGATTCCGATCACGATTTCGATGATGATCGCCATCACGGCCAGCTTGATCGTCGTCGGGAACCGAATGGCCAGTTCGTGGGCCACCGAGTTCCCGTAGAACGTCTTGCCCAGATCACCCTGAAGCACGTTGCCCATGTAGAGGAGGTACTGGACCACCAAAGGCTTGTCCAGGTTGTACTCCTTCCTGAAGGCGGCCACGTAGCTCGGCGGGCACGGTCGTTCGCCGCACCGCCCTGACACCGGATCGCCCGGCAGGGCGAACACCATGACGAAGATCAGGAATGTCGCCCCGATGATGACCGGAATCATCTGCAGCAGCCGCCGCACGATGTACTTGCCCATGCGCCACTCCTCTCGCGGATCCGAGGACGGCAGTGTCTCGGATCGAGGAGAACCGGCCTTGATCGGCCGAGCTCTCAGCAGCTAGTGCTCAACATAGTTCGGCCCGCTGGTCAGTGACTAGCGGGCCGAACCTTCATGTGCTCCATCAGGCTTTCCTTACTTCACCTTGATCGAGGTCAAGTCGATCGTCCCGAACGGTGTGACCTTCACGTCGGTCACCCGATCGGACCAGCCGGACGCCTGCTGGTAGCTCCACATCGGCATCACCGGGAAGTCCTTGCCCAGGATGGCCTCGGCCTCCTGATACAGCTTGTTGGCCTCGTCCAGAGTCGGCGCCGCGGCGGCCTCCTTCAGCTTGGCGTCGAACTTCGGATTGCTGTAGTCGCCGTCGTTGGAACTGGCGCCCGTGGCGTACAGCGGGGCGAGGAAGTTCTCGATCGACGGGTAGTCCATCTGCCAGCCCGACCGGAACAGACCCTTGATCTCCCGCTTGGCGATCTGATCGCGGAGAGTCTTGAAGTCCGGGGTCACCTTGGTGATGCAATCCAGACCCAGGGTGTTCTTGATCGAGTTGCACGCGGCGTCGGCCCACGGCCTTGTGTCCGCCAGTCGCCGTTCACCGAGATGGTGAGCGGGCCGCCCTTGTAGCCGCCGGCCTCCTCGTACAGCTTCTTGGCCTCGGTCGGGTTGAACTTGCACGCACTCACCGCAGGCTCCGGCCTTGAAGCCGTCGACCACCGGGGACACCCAGCCGTCGAGCGGCGGCCTGAGTGCCGTTGAAGATCTGCTTGTTGATCAGGTCCCGGTCGATCGCCATCGAGATGGCCTGCGCGCATCCGGATGTCCTTGAAGTTGTCGTCGATTGGGAGAGTAAGTCGTGGTCGCGATCGTGCCGGTGTCGCTGCAGCCCGTTGCGGTCGGGCAGTTCCTGCTTGTACAGGTCGTCGGTCAGCCGGTCGGTCGGGATGATCGTCGGTGAAGTCGAGGTTGTTCGCCACGACGTCGTTGTAGGCGGCGCCGTCGTCGTGTGTAGATGCGGAAGGTCACCTTGTCCACGTTCGGCTTGTACTTGCCGGAGTAGTCGGCGAACTTCGAGACCACCATCTCGGTGTCGGTCTTGCTGTCCAGCTTGAACGGCCCGGCGCCGATCGGCTTCTCCCCGAACGCCTTCGGGTCGGAGAAGAACGAATCCGGCAGCGGCGCGAAGGCGGTGTATCCGAGACGCACCGGCAGGTTCGACACCTTGTCGGTGGTCTTGATGGTGAAGGTGTGGTCGTCGACCACCTTGAGGCCGCTCATCTCCTTGGCCTTCGCCGGCTTGCCCTCGCAGTCGGCTTCCCCCGTCGGAATCGGTGCCGCACTGCAAGTCGGCGTAGCCCGCGATCGGCTCGAAGAAGTAGGCGTTCAGGTTGCCGTTGGGGCCGTACGCGTTCCAGTTCCAGGCATCGACGAAGTTCTTGGCCTTGACCTCGGTGCCGTCGTGGAACTTGTAGCCCGGCTTCAGCTTGACGGTGAAGTTCTGGTTGTCCTTGGTCTCGATCGACTCGGCGATGTCCAGCTCGGGAGCCGCCGTGTCGGCGTTGTAGTGCACCAGCTTCGCCGTCGATGGCGTCCAACATGTTGCCGCCACACGCCTCGTTGGTGTTCGCCGGGATCAGTGGGTTCTGCGGGGTGCAGCTTCGAACGGTGATCTCGCCGCCCGTCCGCCACGCCTGGCTCGTCGCCGGCTCTGGCTCTGAACCGCCGCCGCCACCACACCCCGCGGCGACGAGAGCGAGGGCTGAGAGCGCCGCCGCCATCCCGCCAGTTCTTCCACGCATCCGATGTCCTCCTCCAATGTGCGCCTCGGTCGGGCGCGTCAGCTCCGACCTGGGTAAGCGCTGAGACTCCCCACGGAACGAAACAGTTCTAGGTCACCAAACTAATACCCACAAGACTTGTCGTTCAGCAGGGGGCAACACGCAACATGATTGTGATCTGCGGCCTCGTGATGGCAACAGGCGCTGTCATCTGAGTTTGCCTCACGGCTAGTCTTATCGCGGCGGCTGGGGCTATCACAAGGTCCAACGTCAGGTCACCCTCCAGATCGTTACCAGGTGATCGCGAGGACGATGATCATCAGCTGATGCTGTGAACCCTGACATGAATCTTGCCCATCCCTGATATGACCGAGTCGTTGGTGCGAGGACGAATGGGGTACCGATGAGCACAGAGAGCATGATCACGGATCGCGACCCAAGCCCGGCTACACAGGGCAATGCAGATCACCTTTGGGCAGATCACCTCTGGTTGCACTTCAGCCGGATGTCCAGCTACGCCACCAAGCCGGTACCGACCATCGAGCGTGGCGACGGCGCGTACATCTGGGACACGAACGGCCGGAAGTACCTCGATGGTCTTTCAGGCCTCTTCGCTGTGCAGGCCGGGCACGGACGGGTCGAACTGGCCGAAGCCGCGGCCGCTCAAGCCCGCAAACTGGCCTTCTTTCCGATCTGGTCGTTCGCGCACCCAACCGCAATCGAGCTGTCAGATCGGCTGGCGGCAGAAGCGCCGGGAGACCTGAACAAGGTGTTCTTCTCCTGCGGCGGCAGCGAATCAGTGGAAACAGCCTGGAAGGTGATCAAGCAATACTTCAGGCTGATCGGCAAGCCGTCCAAGACCAAGGTGATCTCGCGCTCCGTCGCGTATCACGGTACGACCCACGGTGCGATGTCGATCACCGGCGTGCCGGGCTTCAGGCTTCCCTTCGAGCCGCTGGTGCCAGGCGGCTCCCGGGTCCCGAATACCAACTTCTACCGCGCACCTCAGGAGGTGGCGGGCGATGACAAGCAGTTCGGATTGTGGGCTGCCAACAGAGTCGAGGAGGCGGTGCTGAATGAGGGGCCGGACAGCGTGGCGGCCGTCTTCGTCGAGCCGGTACAGAATGCAGGTGGCTGCATCCCCGCGCCACCCGGATATTTCGAGCGGCTACGGGAGATCTGTGACGCGTACGAGCTGTTGCTGGTCTCCGATGAGGTGATCTGCGCGTACGGGCGGCTAGGCACGATGTTCGGTGCGCAGAAATTCGGATACCAGCCCGACATCATCACCACTGCCAAGGGCCTGACCTCGGGCTACTCACCGCTCGGCGCGGCGATCATCTCCGACCGTGTGTTCGAGCCATTTGCCCATGGGAACGTCACGTTCCCGCACGGCTATACGTTCGGTGGCCACCCGGTCTCCTGCGCGGTCGCTCTTGCCAACCTTGACATTTTCGAGCGGGAGGATCTGCTCGGCAACGTCCTTCGCCAGGAGAACAGCTTCCGGCAGACGTTGGAGCGGCTGTACGACCTGCCGATCGTTGGCGATGTCCGCGGCGACGGCTACTTCTATGCGGTCGAGCTGGTGAAGGACAAGGCGACCAAGGAGACCTTGAGTCCGGCCGAGGTTGAAAGGGTGCTGCGAGGTTATGTCGCAGGCGCATTGTTCGAGAACGGGCTCTACTGCCGCACCGATGATCGAGGCGACGCGGTTGTCCAGGTCGCTCCCCCGCTGATCTGCGGCCAAGCCGAGTTCGATGAGATGGAGCAAATCCTGCGACATGTCCTCACAGAAGCGTGGACCAAGATCTAGGCCTGTGCCCCGCCGACAATGACGCCGAGAATGACATTGTCCGTACGGATGCTCGAGCCCCAGGACGCGGAGGCCGCGCGCCGGCTGGGCGCTGAGGCATTCGGGATTTCCAGCGAGCCGCCGACGAGTCCGGCAGCCATCGATCAGCCGGGCATGATCTGGTATGGAGCTTTCGACGATGACCTGCTCGTGGCACGGCTAGTCGATCGAGAATACGACGCGTACTTCGGTGGTGTGCCGATACCCATGTGCGGCGTCGCCGGTGTCACGGTCGCCGCGGAATATCGCGGCCAAGGCATTCTCACTCCCCTCTTCGCGACGTTGCTCCGCAACGCCAAACAACGTGGTGCGTTGATCTCCGCTCTGTTCCCGTCAGCCGCGCGGATCTATCGCAAGTTCGGCTACGAGATGATCGCCGAATATGTGAGGGTCGAGGTCCCAAGCCGGGTCTCTGGCTACGGTTCCACGTGCGACGATGATGCGGACCCGTCGCGCAGCGGCGGCCGATTTCGACGCCATCAGATCGGTCTATGACGCCTGGGCATGTGAACAAAATGGTCCGCTGAGCCGACGAGGTGTCTCCTTCACCGCGACTGCGGAGGACTTCATCGATAGCTTCACCGGCGTGACCGTCGCTGTCGGTGTAGACGACGCGATCAGTGGATACGTCTCGTGGAGCCGTGGCCGTGGCGTCGGGGAAGGTGCCAGCATCAGGCTTGCTGATCTGTTGGCTACGAGCGCCGATGGATACCGCGCCCTACTCGCCGCGATCGGGAGTTTCGAAAGTGTGGCACCATCAGTCATGATCGACACATCCGGCGATGATCTTGTTCGGCTTTTCCTGCCGAACGTGCAATGGAAAACGATCGAGTCTTTTCCCTACATGCTGACGATCTTGGATGTGGCTGAGTCGTTGGCCAGACGGCGCTATCCGGCGACCATGGCGGCAGCGTTGAGCTTTCAGTATCACCGGCAGCTTTCTGGCAGAGAACGACGGAACGTACCAACTCACGGTTGAAGACGGACACGCGACGTGCACGCGTGCTGATCATGACGATCGCACATTCACACCACAAGGCTTGGCGCTGCTCTATGCCGGCACGCAATCCTGCGCCAACCTTCGGCTGGCCGGACATCTCGACGGCGGCGATGTGAAGCAAGATCTCGACTGGGACGCGCTTTTCGGCGGTCGGCAGCAGCACATTCGCGACTACTTCTGAGTGGCTGCGCGGAGTCCACCTAGGTTGGGGCAAACCGGAATTCGACCACATCGCCATCAGCCATGACGTAATCCTTTCCTTCCAGCCGCACCTTCCCTCGGCCGCGGGCCTGCTGCATCGATCCAGCCGTTACAAGCTCCTCAAACGAAACGACTTCGGCCCTGATGAAGCCTTTCTGGAAGTCGCTGTGAATGACGCCTGCGGCCTCCGGCGCGGTGGCGCCCTTGCGGATCGTCCAGGCTCGTGACTCCTTCGGACCCGCGGTCAGAAACGTCTGCAGGCCGAGGGTGTCGAAGCCGACGCGGGCCAGGACGTCTAGACCCGGCTCGGTGACGCCCATCTCGGCAAGAAACTCACGCGACTCCTCCGGCTCCATCTCGACGAGTTCGGATTCGATCTTGGCATCCAGAAAGATCGCCTCGGCAGGTGCCACAAGGGCAGCCAACCGCTGTTTGAGCGGTTCGTTCATCAGTTCGTCGGAGTCGCAATTGAAGACGTACAGGAATGGCTTGGCCGTGAGCAGGAAAAGATCACGGAGCGGTGCACGATCGAGACCTGCAGCGAAGATCGTACGTCCCCCGTCGAGCACCTCCTGCGCTTGCCTGACAGCTGCCAGCGCCGCCGACTTGTCCTTGTTGATCTTCGCTTCCTTCTCCAGCCGAGGCAGCACCTTCTCGATGGTTTGCAGATCCGCCAAGATCAGCTCGGTGTCGATGGTTTCGATGTCGCTCGCCGGGTTCACAGCGCCGTCGACGTGCGTGACATCCGGGTCGTCGAACACCCGTGTCACCTGACAGATGGCGTCCGCTTCGCGGATGTGGGAGAGGAATGCGTTACCCATCCCCTCACCCTTGCTCGCGCCGCGAACGATGCCGGCGATGTCAACAAAGCTCACAGTTGCCGGCACCGAACGGTCGGAATGAAACAGCTCTGCCAGAACCGCCAGGCGCGGGTCTGGCACACCCACCACCCCGATGTTCGGGTCGATTGTGGCGAACGGATAGCTGGCTGCCAGGACGCTGTTTCGCGTCAGGGCGTTGAACAGCGTCGACTTACCTGCATTCGGAAGCCCAACAATGCCGATTGTGAGTGCCACGGGCGACAAGCCTAGGACGCCTGCGGCGGCGTCAAAGCATCCCGATTGAAAGACCCACGTATCCGCAGGGTTTCGGCAGCCAGCTCAGGTATCCGCGGTGAGGAAGAGCTCCATGGCGCGGGTAAGAGCGAGCGGGTCCTCGGTGCCGGCCAGCTCGCGGGCGGAGTGCATTGACAGCAGCGGAATGCCGACGTCGACAGTGGCGATCCCGAGCCGGGTTGCTGTCAACGGACCGATGGTCGAGCCGCACGGTACGGCGTTGTTCGACACGAACGCCTGCGTCGTGACCCCAGTCGCGCGGCAGATGCGCCGCCACAGCGCGGCCCCTTTGCTATCAGTCGCGTAGCGCTGGTTGGCATTGATCTTGAGCAGTGGGCCGGAATTGAGCAGCGGTTGGTTGGCCGGATCGTGCCGACCGGGATAGTTCGGATGGATGGCATGACCGGTGTCGGCCGAGAGGCAGAACGACTGCGCCAGAGACCGATGTCGCTCATCTACCGCCGCACCGAGACCAGCGGAGATCCGTGTCAAGACATCGGCGAGCAGCGGGCCCGAGGCACCGCTACGTGAGGCACTGCCGAGCTCCTCATGATCGAATGCGGCAACCATCTGGATGGCGTTTCCGTCACGGGCGTTGATGATGGCGACGATGCTCGCGTGCATGCTGCTGAGATTGTCCAGCCGGCCCGCAGCGAAGAATTCCTGATGCGGCCCGAAGATCGCCGGCATTGCCGTGTCGTACGCCCGCAGGTCATAGCCGTCAATGCCGGTTGCCAAAACGCCAGCAGCCGCCGCTACATGATCAAGAACGTGAATGCCCGGATGGCCGACACTCCACACCGGTGCGGTGTGGGTCTGCTTGTCCAGCTTGAGACCGTCATCGTTCACCCCGCGATCAAGGTGTATCGCCAACTGCGGAATCCGCATGATCGCTTCCGTACGCACCAGCACGGTGCTGCCGTCGGCCAGAACCAGGCGACCAGCCAGGCCGAGCTCGCGATCCAGCCAAGAGTTGAGCAGTGGAGCGCCATAGATCTCAACCCCGAGTTGCTGCCAGCCAAATCCCCCGGTGTCAGGTCGTGGCTTGAGCGTGAAACCCGTCGAATCAGTATGTGAGCCAAGGATTCGGAAGGGTATAAACGATCTTGCTGCGTCTGGAATACGCCAGGCGACGAGTGCACCGTCACGTACCACGTAATGCCCACCCGGCTCCGAGTTCCATTCCGCTGACTCGTCTTGCGCGGCAAAGCCGGCGGCCTCCAGCCGTCGCGCACCTTCGGCCACAGCGTGGTAGGACGACGGTGAGGCCGCCACGAAGGCAGCCAAATCAGCGACATGATCAAGCGCGGAGGGCATGGCTCCAACCTAGATCACTGGCAAGCCGCGCCCAGATTCGCAGGTAGATCACGACCTGTGCGGAGCGGCCTCCGACGTTTTGTCGTCGCGCCCCGGCAATATCTCCTCCATGGATGCCGTGACGGTCATTGCGCTGACGTGCGGCCTGCTGGCGGGACTCTTGCTCGGGAGCCTCGCCGGCTGGGCGATCGCGCGTGCCCGCCTGCAGGCCGACTCGGCACACGCTCAGATGTTGATCGCGCAGTCACGCGGAGAAGCGGCGAGCGCACGCACGGAGGCAGCCCAGGCGCGAGCGGAAACTGCCCAAGCCCGCAGCGACGTCGCGGAGGCGCGAAGCGAGGCGGCCGCCGCGCACGCCGAGGCCGCGCAGGTGTCCGCCGACGTGGCCAGTGCAATCGCCCAGCGCGACGCTGCTCTTGATCGGGCGAAGGAGGTCGCCGCAGACCGAGAGTCCATGATCAACCAGTTCCGGGTGCTCTCCGCGGAGACGCTGGACCGCCACGGTCACGCCGCCGATGCGCAGGCTGAGGTGCGGCTCAAGGCAACCGAACAGCTGATGGCTCCGGTCCGGGAAAGCCTGGAGAGATTCAACTCTCGGCTCACCGAAGTGGAGAAGGAGCGTGTCGCTATGTCGGCGGAGCTGCGCTCTCAGGTCAGCTACGTCCAGCAGACGGGCGAAACCCTGCGCCGCGAGACCGCTGCCCTCGTCAATGCCTTGCGGAAGCCGCAGATCCGTGGCTCCTGGGGCGAGACCCAGCTGAAGCGCGTCGCCGAGCTCGCGGGCATGATCGAACGCTGCGACTTCGACTTGCAGTACACGACCAAGGATGACGATCGGGTGTTACGGCCGGACATGCGTGTCAACCTGTCCGAGGGCAAGCACGTGTTCGTGGACGCCAAAGTCCCCCTCAGCGCGTTCCTGGAGGGGGCTGAGACTGACGATCCGCAGCTCAAGGCCGAGGCTCTCGCGCGTTATGCGCGGAACGTCCGGACGCATATCGACCAACTTTCCTCCAAGCAATATTGGAAAGCTGCGGAGACGCCCGAGTTTGTCGTGCTGTTCCTACCGAACGAGATGTTCTTCGCGACCGCTCTTGATCAGATTCCGGATCTCTACGATTACGCGGCCGCGCGCGACGTGGTGCTGGCGACGCCCACCACACTCATCGGCATGCTGCGCGCGGTGGCGTACGGCTGGCGGCAGGCCGCCCTTGCGGAAAGTGCGAACGAGGTGTTTCGGCTCGGCCGCGAGCTGCACGAGAAGTTGGGCCTGTTGGGCAACCGCTTCGACAAGCTCGGCCGCGCGCTCCGTACGTCGGTGAATGCCTACAACGAGACGATCGCCACTGTGGAGGGCACCGTATTGGTACGGGCACGCAAGTTCCGCGATTTGAAGGTCAGCGAAAAGGAATTGCCTCGACCGACCCAGATCGATGAACCTGTACGCCAGATCCAGGCGGCCGAGCTGGTTGAGGACGCGGTGCAAGTCGAGCCGATGGTCGGCCGCGGCAGCCGGCGACACACGGCGGCGATTCCCGAAGAAGCTGAGCTGTACAGAAGCGACCCGGAGCTGGTTGAGCTGATTGAGGAAACCTCGGCTACCGACGAGGGCAAGAATGCCCAGTCATCATGATTCGACGCGCGGTCACTCGCGGTTGGCACCTCTGCGGAGGTCTTTACGGAGCTCCGGCGGCAGAGCAAAGACCAGCGATTCCTCAGTGAGCCGCTCTTCCCGTGCAACGGGAAAGCCCTGGCTGACCAGGTAATCCAAGACTCCCTGCACAAGATCATCTGGCACCGATGCGCCACTGGTCACTCCGATCGAGTCGACGCCGGTCAGCCACGCCGGATCGATTTCGGTGGCGTTGTCGATGCGATGGGCGGCCTTGGCCCCTGCTTCGAGCGCGACCTCGACAAGTCGCACCGAGTTGGACGAGTTTGCCGACCCGACCACGATGACGAGGTCGCTGTGAGCAGCAATCTGCTTGATCGCGAGCTGCCGGTTCTGCGTTGCATAGCAGATGTCATCGCTCGGTGGATCTTGCAACAGGGGGAACTTCTCTCGAAGTCGGCTGACAGTCTCCAACGTTTCGTCGACGCTCAAGGTGGTCTGGCTCAGCCAGGCAAGTCGTGCAGGATCGCGAACCTCGAGCCGATCGACGTCATCGGGTGACTGCACGAGCGTGATGTTTTCGGGCGCCTCGCCGGTGGTCCCCTCGACCTCCTCGTGCCCGGCGTGGCCGATCAACAAGATCTGCAGATCGTCGCGAGCGAACCGTCTGGCTTCATGGTGGACCTTGGTCACCAGTGGACAGGTCGCGTCGATCGCCTTGAGCCGTCGCGCCTTGGCTTCCAGCTGGACTGCCGGAGACACGCCGTGCGCCGAGAACACCACCGTCGAGCCTTCCGGAATCTCGTCGAGCTCTGCGACGAAGATGGCTCCGCGGTCCTCCAAGTCCTCAACGACATGGCGGTTGTGCACGATCTGCTTACGCACATAGACCGGCGGCCCATAGGTGTCCAAGGCCTTCTCGACGGTGATCACTGCACGATCCACGCCGGCGCAGTAGCCGCGCGGTGCTGCCAGCACTACCTGTTTCGGGCGGCCCCACTTCGACGGGCTGGGTGCAGTTGCCTGGCCACTCTCGGTCACCGGGTCAGTGTAGGTGCTGAGGGCGGCTGACCAGATGGTCCGGATATGGCAGTCAGCGGTACTACGCTCACGTGGTGGCCTTGGAATCCTCACCTGAGCACCCGCAGCCTCTGCGGGTGATCGCACGTGCGGTACGCGGCTGGGTGGAACGGCTGGGTGCGGTTTGGGTCGAAGCGCAATTGATCGAGATCAACCGACGCTCGGGAACCCGAACGATCTTTCTGACCTTACGTGACAAGCTCGCCGAGGTCTCGGTGTCGGTGACCGCCTCACCGACGACTCTGGATTCGGCTGGGCCGCTGACCGAGGGCGCGACGGTGGTGGCGCGCATCAAACCGACGTATTTCGAAAGTTCGGGCCGCTTCATCTTTTCCTGCGACGCCATCACCCCCGTCGGCGAGGGGCGGCTGCTCGCCAGGCTGGAGCAAACCAAGCGATTGCTCCAAGCCGAAGGGCTCTTCGACTCGTCGCTGAAGAAGTCGCTGCCCTTCCTGCCACGGGCCGTCGGCCTTGTCACCGGAGCCGGCAGCGCAGCCGAACGCGATGTCGTGGAGAATGCGCGGCGGCGCTGGCCGGCGGTACGGATCGTCGCCAGATACGCGCTGGTTCAGGGACCCCAGGCATGCGAGCAGCTCATCGCCGCGGTCGAGCAACTCGACCGGCACCGTGAGGTGGACGTGATGATCATTGCTCGTGGCGGTGGTTCGGTAGAGGACCTTCTTCCCTTTTCAGACGAAGGCCTGATTCGAGCCGTCGCTGCTTGCCGGACCCCAGTGGTGAGCGCGATAGGACACGAATCTGATAGTCCGATCCTTGACCTCGTTGCCGACTATCGAGCCTCGACGCCAACCGATGCGGCAAAGCGGGTGGTGCCTGATGTCGCCGACGAGAAGAACCGAGTGCAACAGGCTCGGCAACGGATGATTCAGGCGATGTCCGGGCTGGTCGGTCGTCAACAGGAGCTCCTCAGCGCATTGCGCTCGCGCCCTGTGCTGATGGATCCGACGGCAACATTTGGGCGGCGCTATGAGCAGCTTGCCGAGCTGCGGCATCGCGCCCATCGGGCCATCGGCTCGACGATCGAACGCGAGTCCGCCCTCGTCGGGCACCAGTTAGACCGGGTACGCGCTATGTCGCCCCAGGCGACGCTGGAACGCGGCTATTCGATCTTGCTCGATCGGAAGGGCGTGGCGGTCCGATCGGTCGCACAGGTCGAAACCGGAGACGATCTGTTGGCACAGATTGCCGATGGGCAGCTGCGTGTCGAGGTGCTCGAGCTAAAGCAGCGAGGAGGAGTATGACGGATCGAGCAGCCAACTCCGACGCGCTGAGTTACGAGCAGGCACGCGATGAGCTGATCGTGATCGTCCAGCGGCTGGAATCCGGCGGCGTCCCGCTGGAGGAGTCGTTGGCGCTCTGGGAGCGAGGTGAGCAGCTCGCGGCCATGTGCCAGGCCTGGCTGGACGGCGCGAAGGCCAAAATCGAGACTGCTCGGACGCAGGAGCGGGAAAGGGTCGATGAAACCTGAGGCGACTGGTCTCAGGGGCCGGTCGACAGTGTCGAGACGTAAGCCTCCAATGCCCCGTAGGGCAGATCTGCAGACACGATCGTGGTGACCTCGGGTCCCCGCAGAACCAACGACCTCGTTCGACCATCGGGACTGATCAGCCGTTGCCAGGTCTGGCCCGCGACAACGCTATTCCCGTCGGGCGTACCCTCCCGGGACTGCTGATCGACTATCTCTTGCGGCTGCACGTCGCCCTGATTGAGATCGATGAAGACATCGTCGGGACTGAGGAAGCCGAGCTGCCACAAATTGCGCGGTGATGCCTGGCCGTTGAGGTAAGGCTGACCCTGTGGCACCCAGGTCACCCGGGTAGCGCGCCATCCCGCCGGAAGATTCACCGGAGCGAGGACCGGAAATGGAGCCTCCTTGCGCGCCGTGACGAGCACCGGCTTCCAGTCGACCTCCTTGACTGGGTGGTCATCCGGGATACTGGTGAAGATAATCGTGATCACCACCAGCGGGATCAAGATCACAGCGAGCGAGCGGATCATGTCGCCCGCGGTCGCCGGTCTCGTCGTACGCGCCACGTCCTAATCTTCACAGACGACGCAAGGGAGCAATCAAATCGGATCGCGCGCGCCGACGTGCTGAGGAGGAACGAGGGGACATGCTCCTCGTCCCCGAGCGACGACGAAGCAGGCGGCTCCCAACGCGCGATCCGCGCGGAGCGAGCATCGAGCGAGCGGAGCAATCAAAATCGGAGACGATTCAGACGATCGCCCGGCACGCTGGGCCACGAGGCGAGGTCGTCCTGAGGCGGCGGTTGGGCGAAGGGCCCAGTACTGAAGAGTTGATCATCAATGGCGTCTTCGCCATGGATAGCAGCGAAACCTCCACCGAGCGTCTGCTGGGTGAACTCGCAGTCCCGAGCGGTCGAGCGGAACGCGTGCTGGTCGGTGGCCTGGGTCTTGGCTACACCGTCGCCGAGATCTCTGCCAAGGATGTCGGCGTGATCGACGTCATGGAGATCGAGCAATGTTTGATCGATTGGGCACATCAGGGAATCACTGCGACGCTGGCGGCAGCAGGTTCAGATTCGCGGATTCGGTTCCACGCCGCGGACGTCCGCCTTGCCTTCCAGGGATCGTATGACGGGCTGGCCGGGCAGTGGGACGCGATCGTGCTGGACGTCGACAACGGTCCGGACTTCTTGATCCATGGCGAGAACCGCGCGCTCTACACCGAGGCCGGCCTGCGGGCAGCGTACGCTCAGCTGGCTCCGGGTGGCACTCTTGCAATCTGGTGCCAACGTCCTGCGCCGCCGCTGCTCGCCGTGCTGGCACGCGTTGCGGCATCACATGCGAGCACATCATCGAGGTCTCTCGTGGAGAGCGCCGCTTCCGGTACGCGATCTATACACTGTCGAGGCCGAAGGACTTTTCGGGTGACGCTAAGTAAGGATGTGCCCATGACACAGCCAACTGATGTGGGCGAGTATCGCATCGAGCACGACACGATGGGCGAGGTGAGAGTGCCCGCCGCAGCTCTCTGGAAGGCACAGACGCAGCGCGCCATCGAGAACTTCCCGATATCCGGCATCCCGATCAACTCGGAGTTGATCGCCGCTCTCGGGTTGATCAAGGAGGCCGCCGCCGAGACGAACGCCGCGCTCGGCGTGTTGAGCCAGGAGTACGCCGACGCGATCGCGAAGGCCGCGAGCGAGGTCGCGGCGAACCAGCATGATGCCGAGTTTCCGCTCGACGTCTTCCAGACCGGGTCAGGCACCTCCAGCAATATGAATGCCAACGAGGTGATCGCCTCCCTCGCCACCGCCGAGCTGGGCCAGACTGTGCATCCCAATGATCACGTCAATGCGTCACAGTCGAGCAACGACGTCTTCCCGAGCGCCATTCACATCGCCGCGACGCAGTGCCTGGTGCACACCCTGCTTCCGGCATTGCGCCATCTGGCAGAAACGCTTGAGCCTCAAGGCCGCCGAATTCGCCGAGGTAGTCAAGGCAGGTCGCACGCACTTGATGGACGCCACTCCGGTTACCCTCGGCCAAGAATTTGGCGGCTACGCCGCACAGATTCGTTACGGCATGGAGCGGGTGAATGCAGCCCTTCCGCGAGTGGCTGAGCTGCCACTCGGCGGGACCGCGGTTGGCACCGGAATCAATACACCGGCTGGCTTTGCCGAGTCCGTGATCTCCATCGTCGCGGACAAGACAGGTCTGCAGCTGACCGAGGCACGTGACCATTTCGAGGCGCAGGGCGCACGGGACGGGCTCGTGGAAGCCTCGGGCGTACTGCGAACAATCGCAGTGAGCCTTTACAAGATCGCCAATGACCTGCGCTGGATGGGGTCAGGCCCTCGCGCCGGGCTGGGCGAGATCTCGATACCTGACCTGCAGCCGGGCTCCTCGATCATGCCGGGCAAGGTCAATCCGGTCGTCTGCGAGGCGACATTGATGGTCTGCGCCCAGGTCATCGGCAACGACAGCTGCAGTCGCCTTCGCGGGTACGACGGGCCACTTCGAGCTCAACGTGATGCTCCCACTGATGGGGCGCAACCTGCTGGAGTCGATTCAGCTTCTCGCCAGTGTCAGCCGGCTGCTCGCAGACCGCTGCGTGGCGGGTATCAAGGCAAACGTCGAGCACTGCAGAACTCTCGCCGAGTCGTCACCCTCCATCGTCACGCCGCTGAACCGCTACATCGGATATGAGAACGCTGCCGCCGTCGCCAAGCAGGCGCTCAAGGAAAGCAAGACCATTCGCGAAGTGGTCATCGAAAACGGCTACGTCGCCAACGGCTCGCTGACCGAGGACCAACTCGATGCGGCTCTGGACGTTCTCGCCATGACCCGGCGGCCGGTCTAGCTCAGTACCAGCCGTTGGCCGATTTGAAGCCCCAAGCACCACAGGGACTGCCGTAGCGGTTCTTCATGTACTTGATGCCCCAGATGATCTGGGTAGCAGGGTTCGTGCGCCAGTCACCGCCTTCACTTGCCATCTTCGAGCCGGGCAGCGCCTGGGGAATCCCGTAGGCCCCAGAACTCGGGTTCGTCGCGTTCACCCGCCACATGCTCTCGCGCATGATGATGTTGTTGAAGCAGTCGAACTGATTGGAGCCGTAGCCGAATTTGTTGTCCAAGATCTGCCGAGCGATCTCCTTAGGATCGGTGACCCCCGGCTCGTAACCACGGTTGCGCAGCGCCCGCTCACGAGCAGCCTTCTCCTCGGCTGCTTTCTTCGCCGCGGCCACCAGCTCGGCTTTGATCTTGGCCTGCTGGGCGGCTATCGCCTTGGTCTCCAGACCCAGCGACTTGGCCCGCTTGGCCGCTTGCTTCGCCGCGATGAGCTTCGCCCGCGTGAGCTCGCGGTTTCCACGTGTGTTGGCTGCCACCCGTTCAGCGGCGAGCTGGTCACCAGCGGGCGCGCCGGCCGCCACATCGGAGACGTCGGCAACGACGGCGGCAGGCACCGCGATAGCAGAGTTTTGTTCAGGGGGGCTGGTCAGTCCAGCAATAGCTGCTGTTACGACAATCGCTGAGAAGCCAGCCCCGACCATGGCATGCTGAGCGAGTCGACGCACGCGCCCAACGATGCCATATGGCGTTACCCAAATGAAATCATCTTGAGATCTTTTCGAGGCCTAATCTTCGTCAGCGGGCCTCAAACCGACACATCTTCTAACATCTCGGTCACGAGGGCGGCAATTGGCGACCGTTCTGAGCGGGTCAGCGTGATGTGGGCGAAGAGCGGATGACCCTTGAGCTTCTCCACCACCGCGACCACCCCGTCGTGGCGCCCGACCCGCAGGTTATCGCGCTGCGCCACGTCATGGGTGAGTACCACGCGAGAATCCTGACCAATCCGGCTGAGCACCGTAAGCAGCACGTTACGTTCCAGCGACTGCGCCTCGTCGACAATGACGAACGAGTCATGCAGCGAACGGCCGCGGATGTGCGTGAGAGGGAGAACTTCAAGCAACCCACGTTCTAGGACTTCGTCGATGACGGCCTTTGTCGTGAGGGCACCCAATGTGTCGAAAACCGCCTGAGCCCAGGGCGCCATCTTCTCGCCCTCAGTCCCCGGAAGGTAACCGAGCTCCTGGCCACCGACCGCGTACAGCGGACGAAAAACGACGACCTTGGAATGCTGCTGCCGTTCCAGCACCGACTCGAGCCCAGCGCACAACGCCAATGCCGACTTTCCGGTACCCGCCCGACCACCGAGCGAAATGATGCCAATGGAGGGATCCTGCAGCAGATCGAGTGCGACCCGCTGTTCCGCCGAGCGGCCGTGAATCCCGAAGACATCTCGATCGGACCTGACCAGCTTGACGTCCTTGCTCGGCACCACCCGGCCGAGCGCCGACGCGCTACCGCTCGCGAGCACGACACCGGTGTGGCAGGGCAGATCTCGAGCCTCATCCAGTTCAACGAAACCCTGTTCATAGAGCCGGTCAAGATCTCCGCCATCGACGTCGATCTCGCTCATGCCGGTCCATTCGGTCTCCACGGCCAGCTCAGCGCGATACTCCTCTGCCCGAAGACCAACGGCTGAGGCCTTGACACGCATCGGCAGGTCCTTGGAGACCAGCGTGACGGCACAGCCTTCTGAGGCAAGATTCAGCGCGACCGCCAGAATGCGCGAATCGTTGTCGCCGAGGCGGAAACCGTCCGGCAGCGCCGCCGGATCTGTGTGATTCAGTTCGACCCGAATCGTGCCGCCCACGTTGTTCACCGGTACGGGCGCATCTAGACGGCCGTGAATAATCCGCAGGTCGTCCAGGTGGCGTAACGCCGTACGAGCGAAGTAGCCCAGCTCGTTGTGGTGACGCTTGCCCTCGAGCTCGGTGATCACCACAACGGGAAGTACCACATCGTGCTCGTCGAAACGGCGCATTGCGTGCGGATCGCTCAGCAAGACGGAGGTGTCGATGACGTAGGTGCGACGGCTTGTTGAAGACACAGGACTGCCCTTCTTGGGGGCCGTACGCGATCCGCGCCCGGCCCCACCGTTACGTGGTTGGCCGGGATGGATGACCGGCAACGAGCCGAGGTGGCTCGCTACCTGTCGAGTGACGGTGCATGCATCGCCTCCCAGGCGGGCCGCCTTGCCTGCGTCCCGCATATCGACGGTACGACTGCAAACGGGTGGAAGGCGAGAGCCACGCCGCGAATTTCACGTGATGGCAACCTACTTCTGAGCATTCATTCAGCAAGGACGATCCGAATCTGCTGGCCGGGGGCTGACTGTGCGGCGCGATCCGCGTCGTCATCGACGAGTACGGCGACGACCGGATATCCCCCTGTCACGGGATGGTCGGCCATGAAGATGACCGGCTCGCCGCCGGGCGGAACCTGGATTGCGCCCCGAACCACACCCTCACTGGGCAGCTCCATGCCACTTCGCCTGGCGTGACGCTGCAGTGGCTCGCCTTCCAAGCGGAGTCCCACCCGGTCACTGCGACTCGAGACCGTCCACACGGTGTCAGCGAGGGCAGCGACGTCGGCGAGCCAGTCGTCTCGCGGCCCGCGCAGCGCATGCAGAATCAGGGTCTCGGCGGACAGTGGCGGCGTCGGTGCGACATCAACATTGGGGAACGTCGCTGGCGCCGGCCCGATCGGCAACACGTCGCCGCTTCGAATCGGCCGCGGCCCGAGCCCTGACAGCGTGTCGGTCGCCCGGGATCCAAGGACTGGCGGCACGTCGAGCCCACCGCGGACCGAGACATAGCTGCGCACCCCGACCGGGGGCGTGCCGAGCCTGAGCACTTGACCGTCGGCCAGCGCGATCGGGGCGAAATAGCCCACCGGGTGTTCATCAACGGTCGCCGGTGCCGGCGCACCGGTGAGAGCTATTTGCAGCTCGCCGCGACTCC
Organism: uncultured Actinomycetota bacterium; assembly: GCA_963808905.1. Classification (GTDB taxonomy): domain Bacteria; phylum Actinomycetota; class Actinomycetes; order Propionibacteriales; family Propionibacteriaceae; genus Microlunatus. Next base: position 116,830 of record CAWEHO010000027.1, on the reverse strand, counting down.
GCAACGACAGCCCGCCAAAAGTGATCTCGAGCGCCGCCGCGCTGTACGGCTGGGCGAGCAGCCGGGCACCCAGCCGAAACGCGCCTCTGTCTGCGGCTCCTGACCGTCCGACACCGCTCGAGGCGAGCCCGGTGCGACCGAGGTCTTGAACCAGGGCGAGTAATCCCGTATCCAAGACCTCCAACGCTCGGCTAGCCGCGATCACCGACTCTCCTCCGACACCTCGACGAAGCGCACGGCTACGCCCGGTTGCAGCACGGTGGGCGGTTCTGCAGCGACATCGAAGACGACCGTGTCCGTGTGGCCGATCAGTTGCCACCCACCCGGTGATGACCGCGGATAGATCGCACTGAAGTTCCCTGCAAGGGCCACGCTGCCGGCTGGCACGGAGGTACGGGGTTCTCGGCGTCGCGATACGGCGAGCCGGGGGTCACCCCAAGTCAAATAGGCAAAGCCGGGCGCGAAGCCGCCGAACGCGACCCGCCAGTCGGTTCCGGTGTGCGCGGCGATGACCTCCCGAACGCTGAGCCCGGTGCGCTGTGCGACCTCGGCGAGATCGGGCCCGTCGTAATGCACAGGGATCTCAACCCGCTGCTGGCTGAGCAGCACCTCTTTCGAAGCCCCGACCGGCAACGCGGAGAGTGCCTGGCGCACCGGAATGACCGGCGCTTGGTCATTGACGATGACGAGCACGGTCGCGGCAGCGGGAACGACGTCGACGATGTCGGTGAATCCAGTGTCCCGTGCGGCAACCGCCTCGCGCACGGCATGCGCGAAGGCAAGCACGTCATCCAGCCGGCCGACCTCCACCAACACCGCATGCTCACCGCAGCTCAGCAGGGTGGGTTGCTCGGTCACGACGCGAACGCCCGTATTTCGATCCCGGCCTCCGACAGCGCCCTGCGCACGGCAACGGCCATAGCAACCGCACCCGGCGTATCTCCATGGACGCAGATGGACCGCGCGGAAACGGCAATCTCGACACCATCGACCGACAGCATTCGCCCGGTGCCCACCATCTGAACCATGCGTTGGGCAACTGCCGCCGGATCATCCAGCAGCGCACCAGGCTGCGTTCGCGGGACGAGAGTGGCTGTGGCCGTGTATCCGCGGTCAGCAAACGCTTCGGTCACCGTAGGCAGGCGGGCCTGCTCAGCCTGCCGAAGCAGTGCCGAGCCTGGCAACCCGAGCAGCGGCAGCGTTGGGTCGTAGGCGGCCAGTGCCGCGACGACAGCGGCCGCTTGATCCTCGTCGTGCACTGCGCGGTTGTACAGCGCGCCGTGCGGCTTGACATAGCTCACCCTGGCGCCCGCGACACGAGCGAAGCCATCCAATGCGCCGATCTGATAGATCACGTCGTTGGTGAGGCTTGCCGGATCCACATCGATACTGCGGCGGCCAAATCCGGCCAGATCCCGGTAACCCACTTGAGCGCCGATGGCAACCCCGCGGCTTGCGGCGGCCTCGCAGACTCGGCGCATGATGTCCGGATCGCCGGCGTGGAAGCCGCACGCGAGATTGGCGCTGGTGACCACGTCGAGGAGAGCGTCGTCGTCCCCCAGCGTCCAGATGCCGAATCCCTCGCCAAGGTCGCTATTGAGGTCGACGACAGCTGCAGCCGGCGGCGCGCTCATCGGGCACTCGTCGGCTGGTCCTCGGATTCAGCATGCAAGTCGATCTTCGACGTCTCGGGTGCCAGCAGCACGCAGATGATGGTCACCAAGAGCATGATCACCGCATACACAGATACGGCGAGCGAGGTGTCGAAGCGGTCCAGCAGGGCCACGGAGATGCCAACGGCATAGGTGGTAAAGGCGAGCAAGGTGCCCACGAGCGGCTCGAAGCTAGGAAAGAACAGCTTGTTGAAGACCAGAGCTGCAGCCGTCCCGTAAATGAAGAAGTCGTACCACTCCAGTGAGGTGCCGATCAGGCTGGCCACGATCACCTTGCGCACTGATGACGGTGCTTTGGCGGGGACGCGGCTGATGCTGGACATGTTGATGCCTCCCTCGACCGAGCGTGGCTCGCCCGCGCTCCTTTTGCCCGGACCCTTACCCGATTGGTCTGGTCGCTACCCGGGCCTCCCGGGCGTCGGCCCGGCACCTCGGCGCAGGCGTTTGGTTCATCCGCGGGATACCGGTAGGAGGCCATCAACGGCCGAAGCGACGCTCCCGCTGCCCGTAGGAGCGCAGCGCGCGAATGAAGTCCACCTTCCGGAAGTCAGGCCAAAGCGCTTCGCAGAAGTAGAACTCGCTGTGCGCCGACTGCCACATCAAGAACCCGGACAACCGCTGCTCACCGGATGTCCTGATGATCAAATCGGGATCGGGCTGGCCCTTGGTGTAGAGGTGTTCGGCAATGTGTTCGATGTCGAGGGTCTGGGCCAACTGGTCGATAGAGGTACCGCTTTTGGCATGCTCGGCGAGCAGGGAGCGTACGGCGTCCCGCAATTCATACCGGCCGCCGTAGGAGACCGCGATGTTGACCAGCATGCCGTCGACGTCGGCGGTATCACGATCGGCCATCTTGAGGCGTTTGGCGGACTTCGCAGGTAGCAGATCCAACGCGCCGACGGGATGGACCTGCCAACGCCGCGTCGCAGCTAGGTCACTCACCATTTGCTCGATCACACCGAGCAGCGGTTCGATCTCCTCACGATGGCTGCGTGACAGGTTGTCGGTCGACAGCACCCATAGCGTCACGACCGGAATCCCGATTTCGTCGCACCACCCCACGAACTCCTTGAGCTTGTCGGCGCCTGCCTGGTAGCCCGCGAGGAGTTGCTGGTTAGGAGCGTTGGTCCGCGCCCAGCGACGGTTCCCGTCCGCGAGTACGGCAACGTGGCGCGGCAGCCTGGTGGGGTCGAGCTCGGCGATCAGCCGATGCTCATATGTCGCATAGAGGAGGCCCGACGGGTGTAGCCGATCTACGAACTCCCGCACCCGATCGAGACGTGCCACAACTGGCAGCGTATCCCGCCGCGGCCGGCTGGCCATCGGGCGCTCACAACCATCGGCCTCGGCGGGCGCCATCTGGTAAAGCTACTGCTCAGTAACTTCGCCCGTGTAAGGTGTCCTGCCAAGCCGGAAGGGGAAGCCATGCCCGCAGTTGTGAGCAATGACCTGCCTCCGCAGCCGAGCCGCCAGGGCAGCGCACCTGCCCAGCTGGCCGAAGTGCTCGGTGTAGTCAAGCCCCGGCTGCGTGGCTGGCTGCACGCTGCCATGGCTCCTATCGCACTGGCTGCGGGCATCGTGCTCGTCTGCCTCGCTGCGACACCCGCGGCCATCGTGGGAGCCGCTGTCTTTCTCGCTGCATCGGTCCTTCTCTTCGGCACCAGCGGCATCTACCATCGCGGCACGTGGGGCGCCCGTGGCCAGGCGATCCTTCGCAGGATGGACCACTCGAACATCTACGTATTCATCGCGGCCACCTATACGCCGCTGGCGTTGCTCCTACTCAACGGTGCCTCGCGAGTCATCTTGCTCACAGTCATCTGGTCGGCTGCCCTAGGTGGGCTCTTCTTCCGCATGTTCTGGCTATCGGCGCCGCGCTGGCTCTACACCGTGCTCTATGTCCTGATGGGTTGGGTCGCGCTCGGCTGGCTCCAGGCCTTCTACCGTGGTGCCGGCTTGACGGTGATGATATTGATCGTGGCGGGTGGGGTCTGCTACACATTCGGTGCCGTTGTCTACGGCCGAAAGCGCCCGAATCCCTCCCCCACCTGGTTCGGCTTCCATGAGATCTTTCACACTGCCACCATTGCTGGCTTCGTCTGCCATTACGTGGCAATCGCCATGATCAGTATCTGAGTTCGGATCAGAGTGCTCGCAATTGAGCGGCCAGGTCGTCAACGGAGGTTACGGGCAGCTTGCAAACGAAATTGCGGCAGACATAAGCGGTTGGCTGGTTGCTGATCAGCGGCCGGTCCGCCAGCAGCGCGAGGCCAGGCTGGTCAGGCGTGCCAGCAACGATGATCGATCCGGCGGGAGCTACCTGGTGGGCGACGCGGACCAGGTCCGCTCGGGCCGCCTCATCTCTGCCCACGATCGCGACCTGAGCCGATCGCCGACTCGATGTCTGGGTGATCGCGTCTGCGAGCAGCCAGCCGGCAAACCGCGGCGCCCGTCGGACCAGCTCAGCAGCGCTCGCCGCTGCTTGATCGGCGCGTACGGCGTAGCGGTCCTCGCCTGTCAGCTCAGCCATCAGCCGCAAGGCATGGACCGCCGTACTCAAGCCTGATGGGGTCGCGTTATCGGTTGGATCCTGCGGTCGGGCATACAGCCGCTCCGCGTCGGCGGCCGTGTCGAAGAAGCCGCCGTCGTCGTCGAACTGCTCCATGATCACGTCCAGCAGCTGTTGGGCGTGGGCCAGCCATTCAGGCGAGGCGTTGACCGCCGCCAGCCGTACCGCGGCGAGCGCCAGCGCGCCATAGTCCTCGAGGATGGCGGCAGCCTCACCCACGACCCCGTCGCGAGAGGTACGCCGCAGCCTGCCGTTGCGCCAGTGCAGCCGCCAGAGGTGATCTGCAGCCTCCGTCGCGGTGGCCAACCAGTCGGACCGACCGAAGACCATCGAGGCCTGGACGAGCGAATCCACCAGCAGCGCGTTCCAGGCGGCGACGATCTTGTCGTCCCGTCCGGGACGGGAGCGCTGATCGCGCGCCTGTCGCAGCTGTTCTCGCACGTCCGCCAACCGGAGTTGCTCAGGATCGGACAGCAGCTGCAGGGTCGAGGCACCATGCTCGAACGTGCCGGCCGGCGTCACGGAGAAGACTTCGGCTGCCCAGGCTGCGTCTTCCTCTCCGAGCGCTGAGCGGAGTTGATCACGGTTCCAGACGTAGTAGGCACCTTCACGTAGCACGCCATGATCATCTTTCGAGTCTGCATCGAGGCTGGCCGCGAACGCGCCTTGCTCAGTTCGCATCTCACGCAGCAGCCACGCGATCGTCTGGGTGACGATGCGCTCTGCCAGTGGGTTGCGGGTGCGGCGCCACCAATGCGTATACGCCCCCAGAAGCAACGCGTTGTCGTACAGCATCTTCTCGAAATGCGGCACTACCCAACCCGCGTCGACGCTGTAACGCGAAAAGCCACCGCTCACCTGGTCGTAGATGCCGCCGCGGGCCATGGCCTCGAGAGTTCGTCCGGCCATCTGCATCTCGGGCTCGCCGCCGTCGCGCAGTAGCGCCTCGAGCACCATGGATGGCGGGAACTTAGGCGCCCTGCCGAATCCTCCGTGCACCGCGTCGAAATCCTGTTGCAGCGCCAACAGCGCCTTCTGACAGTCCGTCGCGCTCAGGTTGTCCGAGCCCGGAAGCGCGGTGGGTGTCGCGAGTTGCCGAGCGATCTCAGATGCGCTGTCAAGAAGGTCTGATCGCCGCTCCTGCCAGGCCTCGCTGATCGCCCCCAGGACCTCGGCGAATGAAGGCAGGCCATGCCGCGGCGTCGGTGGAAAGTAAGTTCCGGCGTAGAAAGGCTTGCCGTCGGGGGTGAGGAAAACGCTCATCGGCCAGCCACCTTGCCCCGTCAATGCCTGCGTGGCCTGCATGTAAACGGCGTCCACATCCGGGCGTTCCTCGCGGTCCACCTTGATCGCGACGAAGTGGTCGTTGATCACCGAGGCGGTTCGCGGGTCCTCGAAAGATTCATGCGCCATCACGTGGCACCAATGGCACGCCGCGTACCCAACAGAGAGGAAGACCGGAACCTGACGATCGGCGGCCTCAGCAAACGCTCCATGCGACCAAGGCCACCAGTGCACTGGATTCTCGGCGTGCTGGAGCAGATATGGGCTGGTCGCGGAAGCGAGGCGGTTACGGCCAGTCATGCTCTAGTGCGACACTGGGCAGTCGGCCTCAGCTCGACGTCTCGGGCGGGTGCTCTGATGCCGAGTCCTCTGCCTCTCTTGCAATGTCGTCCGGCGTGCGAATCTTCCGGAACTGCTTACGCATGCTCAGGTACAGAAACACCATGGCTACGCCGATGAGAAGCGTGATGAACAGGGGCGTCCAACCCGGCTGGACCACACTCGGGTCGACGTCGAGGAGGATCATGCTGAGACTCTACTCGCCGCCGGCTCAGCGATTCCCGCGAACAGATCGTCCTCGGGGATGCTCGTGTCAACGAGGCTGCGCGCCAGCTCCCATTCCTCGGTTGGCCAGGTTGACCTGTGCACGTCAAGTGGCACCGCAAACCACGGGCCGTCCGGGTCAACCTGAGTCGCATGCGCGAGGAGTGCGCGATCCCGGACATTGAAGTAGTCGGCACAAGCAATCCGCGTCGTTATACGCGCCGCATGCTCCGGATCCTCGGGCCAGTTACGCAGCCGCTCGGCGTACGGCGATTCGAGGCCGCGGGCGAGCATCGCTCGATGCAACGCTATTGTCCGCTCGCGATTCGAGGTGAACGAGTAATAGAGCTTGAGCGGTTGCCACACAACGCCACGCTCGGGATAGGCATCAGGGTCGCCTGCCGCCGCAAAGGCGGCGACGCTCACCTTATGGCACATGATGTGGTCCGGATGTGGGTAGCCGCCGCTCTCGTCGTACGTGGTCATCACGTGCGGACGAAAGGATCGGATCACCTCGACCAGCGGTGCGACCGCCTCAGCGATGTCCGCACGGGCGAAGCAACCCTCGGGAAGCTGCTGATCGTCGCTCTCAGGCAGACCCGAATCGACGAAACCAAGCCACACCTGCCTGATACCGAGGACTTCCCGGGCGCGATCCATTTCTTGGCGCCGAATGTCGGCGATGTTGGCCAAGATGTCCGGACGGTCCATCGCAGGATTGAGGATCGATCCGCGCTCACCGCCAGTACAGGTGACGACGAGAACGTTCACGCCCTCGGCAACATACTTCGCCGTCGTCGCCGCGCCCTTACTCGCTTCATCGTCAGGATGCGCGTGCACGTGCAGGAGCCTGAGACGTTCACCCTGAGCGTCGACCCGAAGCGGGGAACGAGACATGGGCGTCATGCTGCCATTGCATGCGCTGCCCATGCACGTGCCCTCCCGTCTACCGAGACGGTTTTTTGAGCTCTGCCGCTCGCGCATCGCGCGCTAGCGCATCCGCCACTTCGTGACGTCGCTCGCAAGGGAACGAGAATGCCACTGCGGGCGTCCCTTCTCCTGCGAGCACGGCGGGCAGCGCGATTTCCGACAGCTCGCGGCATGCTCGAGCAGCTAACGCCAAACTAAATTATCGACGTGACTGATGCGGCCGAGCGGCTGCGGCGCCGCTACCCCAAGCCGCGGGTGCCTCGTCCGCTGATGGTCGGTCTGATCGGCGTCGGCGTAATTATTGGACTGACGTGGCTCATCTGGACGGCGCTCCTGCACTCACAGCCGGTCGTTGCGGCGCATGTGCAGACCTTCGACATAACCTCCGACAGCTCGGTCTCGGTCACCCTCGCGGTTGAACGGCGAGATCCCGCTGTTCCGGTGACCTGCCGAGTGCTCGCGCAGGCCGTAGATTTCCAGCCGGTCGGAGAGCAGGAAGTCCCGGTTGCGGCCAGCTCGAACCGTGTTGTCGACGTGAATCTCGTCCTTACCACACTGCGACGAGCGACGGCTGTCGTGGTCAAAGGCTGCGTTGTCACGTGAGCTTGATTTGGCCCGCCCTTGATAACCTTGTGGGATGTCTGAAAACTCCGCCCAGGCAATCTGGCTGACCCAGGAGGCGTACGACAAGCTCAAGCTGGAGCTGGATCATCTGTCTGGGTCAGGACGTGCTGCGGTGTCTGCGAAGATCGCCGCGGCACGTGAGGAGGGTGACCTCAGTGAGAACGGGGGCTACCACGCCGCGCGTGAGGAGCAGGCGCACCAAGAGGCAAGGATTCGCCAGCTCACCGACATGCTGAACCGGGCGCAGGTCGGCGAAGCTCCGGCGAACACTGACGAGGTCGCCCCGGGAACCCGGGTCACGATCGCGTTCGACGGCGACGAGGCTGATACGGATACCTTCCTGCTGGGATCGCGGGAGTTGCTCGGACTGGACAACAGCGTCGACGCGACCAACGTCTACAGCCCGCAGTCTCCGTTGGGCTCAGCCATTCTCGGCAAGAAGACGGGCGACGCTGTCTCCTACGTCGCCCCCAACGGCCGTTCGATCAATGTCACCGTTGTGAAGGTCGAAGCGTTCCGCGGCTGATCAAGAAATCCAAACGACACCTCGAGGCGCGTCGAGGTGTCGTCTTGCTGATGATCTTGGTGAAATGCGTCTAGAGCTGCTCGATCAGTTCCTGGGCCTCCGCCGGGCTCAATGCCCCTGAGGCCACCTCAGACAGTATTTGATCTTGGGTGAGCGCCGGTTCGGGCTCGGCAGCCTCGCCGAGACCTAACTTCTCCAGAAGCTCTGCGAAACGCAGTCGCGCCGTGGGATACGACACGCCGAGGTACTTCTCCACTTCGCGAAGATTGCCCCGCGACGAGAGGAACACCCGGAGCATCTCGATTTCCTTGTCGTTCAGCGCGCAGAACTCGCACGGCTGAAATACACCGGCGAGCTCGGTACCGCATGCGGCGCAACCCAGACGGATGATTGCAAGCTGAGCACCGCACACCGGGCAATCGCTCGGTGCGCGGTGCTCAATTCGCTCGTGCGGCCTTCGGGACCGCTCCATCAGCCGACACCTGCTTCACTGGCCTGAGCAGACCCCACGCGAACCACAGCATGAGCCATCACGACCTCGATCTCGAGCTTGGCACTTCCGTTCCCCATCACGACCTCGTCACCGGCGCCGTTGTGACCGCCAGTCCAACTGATCTTGCCGAGCTGGGCTTCGCCGGTCACGGTGACGTTCGAGTCATCAGCCAAGGTGATGGACAGACTCCCGGACTCGGCGCGGATCCGGTTACGACCAGTCGTGACCGTGCCCTTGATCGTTGCTTGCCCAGCCTGAATGAGGGCGTCGTTGATCTCGGTGACGTCGAGCAGCTTGGCGGCTCCGGCGGTGACCCGCACCTTGCCGAGACGAGGAACTCCGCTCGGTGCTCAAACTGCCCGCAGTCACCTCGACATCGACGATCACATTCGGGTTGACCCGGAGGAAGAGCTCCTTGCCGAGCCCGAGCGAGCGGAAGTCGTCGAGGCTGCGCGTCGCGCCCTTGAGGATGCTGAACCCGTCGAGCGAGGCACCCAGCTCACCATCGCTGGAGACCTCGAGCACCGATCCGTTGCGGCGCAGCACATGCGGTCCATCAGCTGACAGCGTGGCCACCGAGGTTTCGCCGACGATGCGAACCCTTCGACCAATCGCGCGAACCGAGATGCGTTCCACACCCCCTGTGTTGACCGGCTTGGTTCCCGCCCGTGCCGGCTCCTCTTCGCTGGCCTCCGGTTTGGTCGTGCGCGAGCTGGGACCTGCGTCTGGCTGGTCTGTTACTGCTGCCCAGGGATCGGAGTCAGCGGTCGATCCTGCCAGTTCCTCGTTCGTTGGTTCAGAGGAGCTCTGGGAAGTCCCCTGCGTTGCCTTCAAGGCGTCGATGCGGCGGGCTGCCTCTGCGGCATCGATGCGTCCTGCGGCGAGATCTTCAAGGATGGGTGTCATGTCTGGAGTAGTCATGCGACGAATGTAAATCGAATCTTTCGAAAAGAGAAGGTGCGCTTTCTATTCTCAGGGACGCATGGGGCTGTTCCCCGACGGGCCACGCCGTATCTGAACGAGTGCGGCAAACAATTGGGTGCAGCATACAAGTAGTTATATGGTTGTCCTATGCAAGTTTCTGCCGAGTCGCGGTCTTTGTCCCGCACGGCGTCGGTGAACTCACTGATGCACGCGGTGTTGAGTCTCGGGAGGCTGATGCGGCAGCGAGCGCAGGGCGAGACCCTGGATACGGGATCGTTCTGGCTGCTGAAGACACTCGCGACATCGGGCCCGCAACGGGCCACAGATCTGGCAGTCTGCGCGGACCTGGACGTCTCCACCGTTTCCCGGCATATCGCCCAATTGCACAACGCCGGTCTGATCGAGCGGACACCCGACCCGGCCGACGGGCGTGCCCAGCGCGTCAAGTTGAGCGCAGCGGGAATCGCACGCATCGACGCTGCACTCAGCTCCCGGCGGGCTCTCCTCGAGAAGTGTCTCGAGTCGTGGGAGCCCCGTGATCTTGAAGAACTTGATCGACTACTCACCCGCTTCGCCGCCGACGTCGAGGCTCTCACCCAGACTCTGGAGAAGCCATGACCGAGTACCAGCCGCGCCGGGCACTACGCGAGGACGAGCCCGCGCCCGCGTCGGCCGGCAGCAGGACGACGAACGCACCCGCTCCGGCCAGGCCGCCTTCGTTGCCCTCCCCAGCGCCGAGTACAGGCCCTGGCGGTGACTATCTGAGCCACCGCCAGATTCTTGTCGTCATGGGCGGGTTGATGGCCGGCATGTTCCTCGCCGCCCTGGACCAGAGCATTGTCGCCGTCGCGCTACCCAAGATCACCTCCCAGTTGGGCGGCCTGGACAAGCTTTCGTGGGTGGTCACGGCGTACCTGCTGACCTCGACTGCAGCCACCCCGCTGTGGGGCAAGATCTCCGACCTCCGCGGCCGACGGCCGATGTTCCAAGCCGCGATTGTCGTCTTCTTGATCGGCTCGTTGATCTGCGGCTTTGCTCCCGAGATCGCCGACTTCTTCAGCGTCCAGGGGATTAACGTCATGATCGGCGGCCGAGCCGTGCAAGGCCTCGGCGCCGGCGGCCTGATGTCGCTTGCTCTGGCCGTCATCGGAGACATAATCCCGCCTCGCGAGCGGGGCAAGTATCAGGGATTCTTCGCCTCGGTGTTCGGGGTCGCCTCGGTCGCAGGTCCGCTACTTGGCGGCTGGTTCACCGACAATCTGGGTTGGGAATGGATCTTCTTCATCAACATCCCGATCGGGATTGCTGCCCTGGTAGTGACCTCATTGGCATTGAAGCTGCATCACGTACGCCGCCAGGCCTCGGTCGACTACCTCGGCGCGGCGGCCATCGTGGGTTCGGTCACCAGCCTCGTGCTGTATCTCAGTTGGGCCGGTCCGGACAAGGGCTGGACGTCAGCTGCCGGCGTCTGGCTTCTGGTGAGCACCGGCGTACTCGCCGCGCTGTTCGTGCTGGTCGAGTCCAAAGCCAAGGAACCGATCATTCCGCTTGAACTGTTCAAGCATTGGACCTTCACCTCTAACATCATCTTCGCGATGATCATGGGCATCGGAATGTTCGGCGGTTTGATCTTCTTACCGATCTACCTGCAAGCCGTGAAGGGCATGAGCGCGACTCACTCCGGCCTCTCGATACTGCCGCTCGTGGCCGGTATGTTCACGACCTCGATCGGCGGGGGTCAGATCATGGCGCGCACCGGCCGCTACAAATGGATGCCGGTCACCGGTGCGCTCGTAGTCGGATGCTGCGCTCTTCGCCTTCTCGAGGCTCCAAGTCGATACGCCCTACTACGTCGTGGCGTTGATCATGTACGTGTTCGGAATGGGCCTTGGCTTCACGATGCAGGTAGTGGTTACCGCCGTACAAAACAGCGTTGATCGGCGAAACATGGGTGTGGCGACCGCATCTGTGACGTTCTTTCGGTCGATGGGCGCTGCTATCGGCACAGCGCTGCTCGGCGCCATCCTGAACATCCGGCTCAAGCATCACCTCACCGAGATCGTCGGCGCAGCACAGGGCCAGGTCCCCGCAGGAGCGATCAAGACCAACGACGTGACGGCGATCCAAACCTTGCCCGAACCGATCAAGAGTTGGGTGCTGGAGGCGTTCACGCGCTCCATGGACGACGTGTTCCTGGTCGCGGTCCCCTTTATGGCAGTCGCGTTTGTGATCGCTCTCACAATGCGCGAGAAACCGTTACGCGAGCGGGGTCCGCATTCCGATTCGGCAACGGCCAGCGCGTCGCCTGATTCGGAGCTCGTGTCGATGTCTAATTAGGGCGATTATGAGAACGACACCCCGGAGTGGCACATTTGTCACTCAGGTGGTGTGTCGACCGTGTCGAGATATCCGACGTAGGGATGTTGATGGCAATTACGAGAATGCACAGGCTGTCCGGGGCCGCCGGAGCAGTGCTGCTCGCAACCACCCTCGCCGCCTGCGCGGGAACTCCATCCGCCCCCGGAGGAACGAGCTCGCAGCCGCCGGGGTCTCCGGCGCCGACCCAGCCCGTGCCGACGCCTGATCCGGTTAGCTTCAAGTCCAACGTCAAGAACGGCGCGAGCAAGGTCAAGGTCGACACCGTGGTTACGGTTTCGGCGACGTCCGGCACCTTGACGAAGGTAAATCTGAGCTACTCCAATAAGGATGGCAACGGGCGAACGAAGCACGGCTCGGTCTCCGGAAAGATCAACAAGGAACACACCCGTTGGACCGCCAATGACCTGCTCGAGCCGGCAACGGCGTACAAGCTGACCTCCGCGGGCAAGAACACGGCGAGCCAGCCGAAGACCGTCGCCACCAGCTTCCGCACCCAAAACCTGACCCTGTCCAAGCAGACGTACCCCCAGATCTACCCGCTCAAGGGCAGCCACGTCGGGGTCGGCATGCCGGTGGTCTTGACTTTCGATGTGCCGGTCAAGAACAAGCGGGAGTTCGAGAAGAACTTGCACGTCAAGTCCTCCCCCGCTCAGGTCGGTTCCTGGCACTGGTACTCCAGCAACGAGGTGCGATACCGCCCGAAGACGTACTGGAAGCCGGGCACCAAGGTGTCTGTGACCGCCAATCTGAATAGCCTCAACGCAGGCAACGGTGTCTACGGGCAAAATTCGACCAGCACCAATTTCACCGTCGGTCGATCGCTGATCACCAAGATCAATTTGTCGTCCGACGTCGCGAGGGTCTACCGCAACGGCAAGCTGGTCCGCCGCATCTACGTCAGCGCTGGCAAGCCTGGCTGGCAGACGCGGAGTGGCGTCAAGCTGATCATGGACAAGCTCTATGTCACCCGGATGACCAACTCCATGATCGGGGCCCGCGAGCATTACAGCTTGCGAGTGCGGTACGCGATGCGGATTACTTCATCGGGCGAGTTCCTCCATGCCGCACCGTGGAATGCCGGGAACTTCGGCCGTCGCAACGCCAGTCACGGGTGCACCGGCATGAGCACGGGAGACGCAGCCTGGTTGTTCAACCGGGTCTTGATCGGGGATCCGGTCGTGACGACTGGCACCAGCCGGCGCATGGAACCGGGCAACGGCTACGGCGATTGGAACCTGTCCTACGCCACGTACAAGAAGGGCTCTGCTCTCTAGGACTTGGGCTCTCTAGGACTTGGCGCTCTAGGACTTGGCCGCTCCAGCACTTGGGCACTCTAGGATTCCGTCCGGACCTTCCGCGATAGGTGCGGGCGATGCAGCGGCAGAGCCGGCGGGTACGCTCTGCCGAGCGGAGGCTCGGCTCCCCCGGCCAGGGAAAGCACGAACGACTTGGTGAAGGCCAGCAGCGGTACGGCCATCAATGCCCCGACGATGCCAGCCGCGATGATACCGACCGCTATCGAGATGATCACCGCCAACGGATGCAACTTCACCGCCCGTCCCAGCAGGAACGGCTGCAGCACATGGCCCTCGACCTGCATCACCAAGATGACGCCGCCGAGCATGATCAACGCCTGGACCCAACCAAGCGCGACAAGGGCGACGATGACGGCAACAGAACCTGAGACCAGTGCTCCGACAATCGGGACGAAGGCGCCGAGGAAGACCAGCGCCGCCAGTGCGGGAGCTACCGGGACACCTAGGATCAGCGCCACGATCAGCACGCCGATGCTGTCGACCAGCGCGACCAGAATTGTTGCCCGTACGTATGACGACAGCGACCGCCAGCCCCTCAGCGCCGCCTGATCGACCCGATCCCGCGACGCCCACGGGAAGAACTTCAGCAAGAAGGTGAAGATGCCACGGCCGTCGTAGATGAAATAGAAAAGCGAAAAGAGCGCAAGGGCGAAGCCAGCAAAGAAATGCCCGATCCCAGCACCGAATTCGGCTGCATAGGTCGCGATTGTGCTACCGCTTGCCTGCAGGAATTCGGTGATCTTGGCCACCCACGTCGAGGAGTCAAGCCAGGCGGCGCTCAAATGCAGGGGGCCGTTGCGGAGCCACTGAGTGAGTGGGCCATTGTTGAGCCAGTCGCTCAGCTTGTTGAAGCCGTTCGCAACGTTGGCGGACAGCTCCGGGCCCTGCCCAGCGATCTGTCCGCCGATGACGATCAGAACGCCGATGATCGAGGCGACCGCACCGAGCACCGTAATTGCCGTCGCCCCTGCTCTCGGCAAGCCCAACTTCCTCAGCAGGTTCGCCACCGGCAACATCAGCGCGGTCAGCAGAATTGCGACCGCAACGGGGATGAAGACTTCAGACAGATAACCCACCAACCAGACGACGCCCCAGAGGAGGATCGCCACAAGGATTACCCGCCAGGACCACGCCGCCGCGACATGAAGGCCGCGAGGCACCGTGGCGCTTGACTCAGCAGAGTCCAAGGTCGCGACCGCTGACTCGGGTCCCAACGCCGGCTCTGTGTCCGGAGGCGGCACCGTGTCCGCTGGCACTGAATGATCATCAGTGGGTCCCGAAGCTTGCACCGGCAGCGTGCGGCGTGTCCGGACTGCGGACGGCCGTGGGCCGTTCCGAGCCGATGATCCCATTCGGCGCCTCCTGGGTTCTCGATGTCGAGCTCCTCAAACCCTAGTGTCCACTCACCGGGGCGAACCGGTCGGCATTGAGACACCTAGCGGAGACAACAAGGGGCAGACTATGCCGGTGGGCAGGCTGGGGCGGCCATGGATGCGAGCGCGCAGGTGGATGAGTGCGCGGAGTTCGCTCCCCCGCGAGGTTTACGTGCTCGGCCTCGTCGCGTTCTGTGTCGCTGTGGGATTCGGGGTTCTGGTTCCCGTCCTCCCCGTATTCGCCCGTAGCTTCGGTGTCGGAAACACCGAAGTCGGCGCAGTCATTTCGGCGTTCGCGCTGATGCGGCTGATCTCCAGCCCTTTCTGCGGTTGGCTGATCAAGATCTTCAGCGAGCGAATCATCATGGCCACTGGCATCTTCATCGTGGCCATTTCCAGCGGCCTGGCCGGCATCTCGCGTAGCTATCCGCAACTGCTCGCGCTTCGTGGCGTTGGGGGAATCGGCTCGGCGATGTTCACCGTGTCCGCGTTCACCCTGCTGCTGACATCGGTGGAGGCCGGCGTACGCGGTCGCGCGGCCGGATTCTTTCAAGCCGGATTCCTGATCGGCGGTATCACCGGGCCTGCGGTTGGCGGGGCCTTGGCGGCGATATCGCTTACCGCACCGTTCTTCTTCTACGCGGGGACCCTTGCAGTCGCAGGAACGGTGGGGCTGGTGCTGCTACGCCGCCGCAGCGTGAAGCCTGACGAGGGAAACCCCGATTCGAGGGTGTCCATTCGCACCGTCGTACGCGACGCTCGCTATCAAGCTGCGTGCGTAACCAACCTCGCCCAAGGCTGGACCTCGTTCGGAGTGCGGTCATCACTCGTCCCCGTGTTGGTCGTGGAACTGTTGCATCGCCCAGCGTCGTGGACCGGTATCGCGTTCGCCTGCGCATCCGTGGTGCAGACCATCGCAGTCGGACCGGCTGGTCGATTCACCGACACAGTGGGCCGTCGGCCTGCCATGATTCTGGGTGGCACCGTCGCGGCGGTATCCATCATGGCGGTTCCGTTCGCACCGAACATCTGGCTGTTGATCATTGTGCTCTGCGTATACGGCATTGCCTCAGCGTTCCTGGGCACCGCACCTGCTGCGGCCGTCGGAGATGCGGCCGGGAGTCGGGGCGGCACGGCAGTCGCGCTCTTCTCGATGTGCTCGGACATCGGGGCGATCATCGGACCGCTGGTTGCGGGCTTGCTGGCGGACAGGTTGTCGTATCCGGCCGCCTTTGCGGCCGGTGCGGTGCTGATGCTCCTGGCCGCTGGACTGTCGTGGCGGATGCCCCGGGAGCGCGCAGCTGGGTCGGCTGAGTCCGGGTCGTCTGAGTCCGGGTCGTCTGGGGCTGGGTCGTCTGGGGCTGGGCCGCATAAGGGCGGGCCACCGAAGGGGGATATGCATGAGTCCACGTCCGTTGAGTGAGCTGGTCAGCCCAGACTGGGCTGATGCGCTGCAGCCCGTTGCCGCAACGATCACCGCCATGGGAGCCTTTCTGCGGGCGGAGCTGGCCGCTGGCCGCCAGTACCTGCCCGCCGGCGAGCACGTGCTGCGAGCGTTCAGCCGCCCGCTGGGTCAGGTAAAGATCTTGATCGTGGGACAAGATCCGTATCCCACGCCGGGGCATCCCGTGGGTCTGTCGTTCTCAGTGGCATCCCACGTACGGCCCATCCCACGGTCGCTGCAGAACATTTATGCCGAGCTCCAGGCGGATCTCGGCATCCGTCCGGCGGCCAGCGGCGATCTGACCCCTTGGTTCCAGCAAGGGGTGCTACTGCTCAATCGAGTGCTGACCGTGCAACCGGGGCGCTCTGGATCACACCGCGGCAAGGGCTGGGAGCAGGTGACGCAGAGGGCAATAGAGGCGCTGGTCGCTCGGGGTGGTCCGCTGGTCGCGATCTTGTGGGGACGGGACGCCCAATCACTCGTCCCGCTGCTCGATTCGGTGCCCTATGTGGCTAGCGCCCACCCGTCACCGTTGTCGGCTACTGCCGGGTTCTTCGGGTCACGGCCGTTCAGCCGTGCCAACGACCTCTTGGTCCGCGCCGGAGGCGATCCGGTCGACTGGGCACTCGAATCAACGCCCTGACAATCCTCAGGCGAGAGCCTGGTCCAAATCGGCGATCAGATCTTCAACATCCTCGATGCCGACGCTCAATCGGATCAGGTCGCCGGGCACCTCCAACTGCGTGCCTGCCACAGATGCATGAGTCATCTTGCCGGGGTGCTCGATCAAGGACTCGACACCTCCGAGGGATTCCCCGAGCGTGATCACGGAGGTGCGCTCACACACCTGCGAGCGCGGCCGGCTCGCCGCCGACGACGCGGAAGCTGACCATGCCGCCGTATCGCCGCATCTGCCGCTTGGCCAGGTCATGTCCCGGATGAGCGTCCAGACCCGGAAAATAGACCTCGGCAACGCGTACATGATCATTCAGAAATGCCGCCACCTGTTCGGCGTTGTCACAGTGCCGGTCCATCCGCACCGCCAACGTCCGCAGGCCGCGCAGCACGAGCCAGCAGTCGAATGGGCTCGCCACGCCGCCGATGGCATTCTGATGAAACCTCAACTGCTCGGCCAGTTGGTCGTCGTTGACCACCAGCGCGCCGCCGATGATGTCGGAGTGTCCGCCGCAGTATTTCGTCGTCGAATGCACCACGACGTCTGCACCAAGCTCGAGCGGCTGCTGTAGGTATGGCGTAGCAAAGGTGTTATCGACGATGACGAGCGCATCAGCCGCGTGTGCCAGGTCGACGATCGCGGCGATATCGGCAATGTTCAGCAACGGGTTGGTCGGAGTTTCGATCCAAACCGCCTTGGTCTCCCCCGGCGTAATGGCAGCCGCAACTGTGTCCAGGTTCGTCAGATGCGCAGGATCGGCCGCAATACCCCAGCGTTGGTGGACCCGCACGAACAACCGATAGGTGCCGCCGTAAGCGTCGTCTGGTATCACGAAATGGCTACCCGGTGACGCGATGGTTCGGAGCAGCGTGTCCTCAGCCGCCAACCCGCTGGCAAACGCCAACCCGTGCTTGCCGCCCTCGAGCGCGGCGATGCACTCCTCGAGGGCCGTACGGGTGGGGTTCGAGGAGCGGGAGTATTCGTAGCCGCCGCGCGCCTCCCCGACCCGGTCCTGGATGTATGTCGAGGTGGCGTAGATAGGTGGCACGACCGAGCCGACCGCCGAATCCGGATCCTGTCCAGCATGGATCGCGCGAGTGGAGAAGCCTTGGCTGATTGTCACAAGAGGCCAGCGTACGCCGCGTTTTTCTTCGCCGGCGCTCGCGCATCCTGCGTGGACCCAGTGTTGTCGTCACCCTTCAGAAGCGCGATCCGACCGACCGATCGCCCGCCCAACACCGCGTTTCGCGCTTCACTCTTCTCCAATCGCCGGGTGCCATTCCGACACCGGCGCCGGGTGGAACATGTCCAGTACCGGTCAGCGTTGCGTAAGTGCGCGACCGTTCCGAACGGTGGCGCAGAAAGGAACACTGAATCACATGTTGTTCTCGCGAACGAAGAAGGCGCTGGTGGAGCCCGATCAGGCGCTCCGCGGCCGCGCTACACCTGTCCTGGTCAACCCGACGTTCCACGACATCTTTGGCATTCCCGTGCAAAAAGTGCCCGAGGGCTCTGAGGTTGCCTATTTCGCTCTCGGCTGCTTCTGGGGTGCCGAGAAGCTGTTCTGGAAGACGCCGGGAGTTACCAACACCGCAGTCGGCTATGCGGGCGGCTTCACCCCGAACCCCACATACTCAGAGGTTTGCAGCGCTCGTACGGCTCACACGGAGACCGTAAAGGTGTGTTACGACCCGGCGAAGATCAGCTATGAGCAGCTGCTCAGGATCTTCTTCGAGGATCACGACCCCACCCAGGGCATGCGGCAGGGCAACGACGTCGGCACTCAATACCGGTCGGCGATCTTCACTACCTCACCGGAGCAACTGGAAACGGCTCAGCGGGTACGTGATCAGTTCCAGACCGAGTTCACCAGGGCGGGCTATGGGCAGATTACGACCGAGATCGCCTCAGCTGGCGAGTTCTATTACGCGGAGGACTACCACCAGCAGTACCTGGACAAGAACCCGTTCGGATATTGCCCGGTCCATTCCACTGGCGTCACCTGCAACTGAGCCTGGAGTCAACGGCGGGCCCTGGCGATCCTGTAGACCGCTCGGAACGGCAGCACTCGAACCATTGCTGCCATCAGCTTTGCTTCCCGGCCAATCACTTGTCGCGGAGCTGGATTTTCTTTCTGTAGAGCTGCCAGGATGATCTTGGCCGGAACCGCCGGATCCAGGCCTGAGCTCGCGCTGCGCCGCCCCAGCTGTCGGAGTGCCTCGAGCTGGTCGGCGTAGCGTGCCCAAGCCTCTGGGTCTTTCGATCGCAGTTCGTCTCCAGTGGCTCTACCCCGATCCCAGATAGGTGTCGCGATCGCGCCAGGTTCGATCAAGACCACCTTGATCTTGGACGGCACCAGCTCCGCGCGCAGCGAACCACTCAGGCCAGCCAAGCCATGCTTGGCGGCGCTGTAGGCGCCCAGCATCGGACCGGCGATCCGGCCCCCGATCGAGCCGATCATGATGATTCGTGCATCGCCAACCGCTTCAGCTGAATGCCGCAGTGCCGGCAACATCACCTGGGTTACGAGCAGCTGCGCGGTCAGATTGATCTCAAGCTGGCTGCGGAAGACTTCGATCGGAATGAGCTCCAACGGCCCGGGAAAGGCTGCGCCCGCGTTGTTCACCAGACCAAACAGCGGTCCATTGGCCCTGACCACCGCTGCAGCAGCGCGCACCGAGTCCTCATCGAGCAGATCCATGATCAATGGCGTGACGACCTCAGGAAACTGTCGGCGCAGCCCGTCCGCGTCTGCTTCCCGGCGCACTGTCGCGAATACCTGGAATCCAGCACTCACTAGCTCGAGGACAGTTGCTCGGCCAATGCCGGTCGATGCGCCAGTGACCACGACAGAACGGGGTGACACGTGCCACTCTCCTTCTCGTTCAGGTGATGAAGCGGTTCAGTTGAGGGCGTTCCTGGCGAACGTGTCGCACTTGTTCGGATCGCCGCTGTTGAAGCCTCGCGCCAGCCACTGGCGCCGCATAGCGGACGAGCCGTGTGTCCAGGTTTCTGGCCTGACCTGGCCCTGCATCTTGGTCTGGATTCGGTCGTCGCCCACCGCCTGCGCAGCGTCCACCGCTCGGTTGAGATCGTCCTGGGTGACTTCGGTGATCGGGCTGTTTGGGTCCTCGGTTGCGTGCCTGAACCACACGCCGGCGTAGCAATCGGCCTGGAGCTCGAGCCGGACACCTGGCGATGTCGGTCCAGTCCCCTGCCCGCTGCCCTGCACCTGCTGCATGGTGCCCGCCAGATTCTGGATGTGGTGGCCGAATTCGTGGGCCAGTACATATGCCTCGGCAGCATCGCCTCCCTGCGCTCCGAGCTGGCCGGTTAGCTGGTCGAAGAATCCAAGATCGAGGTACACCGTTGTGTCGGCTGGACAATAGAACGGCCCGACGGCCGACGTCGCATGACCACAGGCCGTATTCATGCTGCCCTCGAAGGTCTGCACCTGGATCTTCTGATAGCCCTGAACAGTGTCGTTCCAGTAGTCCTGGATCGAATTCGTGTACGCGACGAATCGACAGTCCCGGTCCTGATTGATGTCCGAGCCGCGAGTGCATTGCGCAAACTGGCTGGCGTCGCCGGATTGCTCAGGTCCGGCCTGCGGGGCTCCGCCGAGGATGTCCCCCGGATTCAGGCCGAACAACAGTGCGAGCACCAAAACGATCAATCCGGCGCCGCCGCCAATCGCGATCTTCCCGCCGTTCCCTCGACCGCCGCCCATTTGCGACGGATCGAGCTCGGCACCTTCGTTGTACTTCACGTCTCTCCGCCCGCCAGCAACCGGGGATGCCCGTCTCGATCGGCAGCATAGCCGCGAGCGCCGGAGACGAGCGAAGCCGATAGGCAACACGACCGGACGAGTGCGATGTCCTGCATTCGTGCTTATCTGCATCATGGGTGGGGTCGCTTTCACGGGGCGACGCCCGCTCGGTACCCGTCTCTCTGGCACAGTGACAACCATGAGCGTGACAGTCGCCGACAACCTGATGGAATCCCGCTACGAGGCGCGCGTCGACAACGCGCTCGCCGGTGTCTCCGAGTACGAGCTCACCGTCGACACGATCATCTTCCTCCATACGGTCGTCGCAGAGAAATATGAGGGTCAGGGCGTCGGCACCGCGATCGCGCGATATGCGCTTGATGACGCACGAGCCCGGGGCCTCTACGTACGCGCGCTGTGCCCGTTTATCAGAGGCTGGATGGCACGCCATCCCGAGTACAACGACCTCATCAAGGCTGCCGGATAGCGTCACGACGCCGGATATCCACAGATTCGGGGGACAACGCAGCCACAGCCATGCGTCCTGGCGAGAGCCCAGACACGGTGGTCCAATGACAAACATTCCGACGTTGGGACCCGCCCGTGAGCTGCCCCCCATCCGCAACTCCGATGACCTATGCCTGCGCTGGCGAGCCCTGATGGGCCCGCTCGGTTTCGGCCAATCTTGTATCTGGATCGCCTTTCTCGCGCCCGACAACATGATGAGCGCACAGCTCACCCAGATCGAGGAGATCCCGCGCTCCGCCGATCCAGCCATGTGTCGGCCGCTGCTGGAGATGTGCCAGCACATCATCGGTCGCGACAGTGCGGGCGGATCCGTTGCGTTCCTGCTGACCCGCCCCGGCCGCCATCCGATGGATGATGCCGATCGAAGTTGGGCCTGCGGCCTCACGTCGGCAGCTCAGCACCTTGGCGTTTCCATGTGGCCGGTGCACTTCGCCAACGATGTCGAGTTACGCGTCTTCGCGCCTGACGATCTTGTCTCTGGCGGTTGATCGGCGGAAAGGGTGGGCACTGCGCAAAAGCCCATGGTCAGGACGCTCTGGTGTGCCAGAGCCAAGCGAGTCCCAAGATCGGGAGCACCAATGGAACGAAGCCGTAGCCGATCCCATAGACCGACCACACCGTGGCCCGCGGAAAGGCCTCTGGGTCCAGCACGCTGAGTGTCCCGATCGTGACCACGCCCACCAGCTCAATGATGATCGCTACCAGCGCGACACGACGGGATGCGCGAGTGCCACGCGCGAGGGTGACGGTTGCAACGATGTAGATCACGGCAGCCAGCGCCGACAGCAAGTACGCCAGCGGTGCCTGGTGGAACTTGGTGAGGATCTGGACGCTCGCTCGCGCAGTCGCTGCAAGCGCGAAGATTCCGTAAACAGCAACAAGGACCCGGCCAGCACCGCTGTTGGTCTTGCGCACTGCGGGGGTGGTCTCCGGCTGAATTGGGCCGTCGCTCATCCTGCCGGCGTCCAGAGTACGAGCAGGCGAAGGGTCATGGCGAGCACCCCTAGGGCTGCCACGGCCAGCACGATCCCCGAGAAGCGGCTCCGCTCGGCGTTGGCCCATAACCACGCGATCGGGATCAAGATCACGATGCCGATCAAGTAGCCAACAGTGGTAGCCAGCTCGACCGGCCGAAAGCCGCCAATGATCTCGGCAGCCGCGATGATCGACTGGATGACGGTGACGGCTTCGACCCCAGCGGCGTACAGCAGCTGTGCTTTTCCCGGCGGCTTGTTGGCTATTGCGGTCACCAGGCCCCAGATCACGGCCGCACCGGCGAGCAGCACCACGGCGTACGCCAAAGCGTCGATCATGTAGACGCTCGTTGGTCCGCACGCCGCCCAACGCTACCGGAGCGCGCGAGTTGACCTGTCAGACTTGGAATCCGGCGGAGATGTTGTCGAAGGTCTGCGTCGAGGAGGAACAGTGACCGCCCAGCGAGAGCCCAAGGTTGGCCGGCGCCCCGGCAACCAGGACACCCGCGGGCAGATCATCACGGCTGCTCGGCACGCGTTCGCCGCCAAGGGTTTCGCCGGCACATCGATGCGCGGCATCGCGTCCGACGCCGGCGTTGATGCGGCCTTGATTCACCATTACTTCGACAGCAAGCAGCAACTCTTTCTTGCCACCATCGCAATGCCGCTCGAGCTACCGGGATTTGTCGAGCAAGTTGCTGCTGGGAACAGGAGCGACCTCGGCGAGCGACTCGTCCGGACGGTCCTGGGCGTCTGGGACTCCGAACTTCAGCCGTCGCTCGTTGCGGCGATCCGTACGGCGTTGACCGATCCCGTCTTGACTCGCTCGGTCGCTGAATTCTTCACCCTCGAAGTCATCGGTCATGTGCTACGTCGCGACGACCTGCCGGCGGAGGAGGCAAACAGACGCGCGGGGCTGGTCGCATCCCAGATTCTGGGCCTGCTGATCGGACGTTATGTGCTGCGACTGCCGGTCCTGGTGAACCGGGAGTCCGCGGACCTGGTAACCGAGATCGGACCGACCGTCCAGCGCTACATTGACGGCCACAGCTGACGCGAATTACGTCATGATGACCAGGTGCTGGTCGTCGGCGTCACAGAACAGGGTGAGCTCGCGTTCGAGGTAATCCTCGATCACGGTGCCGATCCTGACGTGCTTGCTTTCGACCTCGGCTACGTCGTGATCAGGCCCATCGAGGCCAACCGCGCCAGTTCTGGCGAACTGATCCTTCGACTCCTGGTGCGCCCGGTCGCCGACGAGCCACGTCCGCAGATGCGCCGACAAGGACGCGATGCCGGGCTGGTGCTCGGAGACGACGTACGGCCGGCTGTCCGGCAACGTTTTGCGGCGTACGCGGTCGTCATCTCCAGCCGGGGCCTGCTCGCCACTGAGTACTCCGGTCGCACTGCCATCACGGGTCGTTGGGGTATGCCGGGCGGTGGTCTCGATGATCATGAGCCGCCGACCTCGGCCGTGCTCCGTGAGGTGGCCGAAGAGACCTCCCAGGAAATCGTCCTTGGCGAGCTGATCAAGGTGCAGACCTCGCACTGGATCGGACGCAGCCCGTACGCGATCATCGAGGATTTCCACGCGGTACGACTGATCTATCGCGCAACCTGTCCCCATCCGACGGAGCCCGTCGTCCTCGATCAGGGCGGCACCACCGAATCCGCTCAATGGGTACCACTCGGATCCTGGCGCTCGGTGTCGTGGACCCAGAACTGGCGGCAGCTGTTGTCCGAACTGCTGACCGAGTCAGCCGCCGGCTCGTGATCTTTCGCTAGTTGATGTTGATGTCGCTGAGCAGATCTTGCCTGGTCAGCACCCCGACGGGCTTGCCGTCGTCGAGCACCAGCAACGCATCACAGCTCCTCAGTAGCTCCACCGCATCGGCGACCGGCTCGGTCACCCCGAGCATCGGGAGTGGCTCCTCCATCACGCGAGCGACCGCATCGGCCGGTCGTACCCGATGACTGAAGAGCTCCTCCAAGAGACCGCGTTCGCTGACTGAACCGACGACTTCGGCGGCCATCACGGGAGGTTCCGCACGCACGACGGGCATCTGACTGACGCCGTACTCCCGCATGATCGCAACGGCTTCTGCGACCGTCTCGTTGGGATGCGTGTGGACCAGAGACGGCAGATCGCCCGACTTCTCGCGCAACACGTCGCCGAGCACTCGGACGACTTGATCGGGTCGCGGCGCGAAGCCGTATCGCGTAAGCCAGGCGTCGCTGAAGACTTTTGTGAGATAGCCGCGGCCGGAATCGGGCAAGCAGCACAACGATCACGGCCTCGGAATCGTCGACCTCGTGCGCCAGCCGGATGGCTGCGGCGGCGGCCATTCCGGACGAGCCGCCGACCAGCAATGCCTCCTCGCGTGCCAGTCGTCGGGCCATCGCAAAGGAGTCCGCGTCCGACACCTCGATCACTCGGTCTGCGACGGTCGGATCGTAGTTGGTCGGCCAGAAGTCCTCACCAACTCCCTCGACCAAGTAGGGCCGACCCGGTACCGCCGGAATAGACCGAACCAGACGGGTCGGCACCGATGATCTTGACACGCCCGTCGGAGACCTCTTTCAGGTAGCGGCCCGCACCGCTGATCGTGCCGCCGGTACCGATCCCAGTGACGAAGTGGGTGATCTTGCCCTCGGTCTGTTCCCAGATCTCTGGACCCGTCGTCTCGTAGTGGCTGATGGGGTTGTTCGGGATTGCTGTACTGGTCCGGCTTCCACGCTCCCTCGATCTCGCGAACCAACCGATCTGAGGTCGAGTAGTAGGAGTCAGGATGTTCGGGCTGACAGCGGTCGGGCAGACGACGACGCGTGCCCCGTAGGCGGCCAGCACGTTGCGCTTGTCCTCGCTCACCTTGTCGGGGCACACGAACACGCAGGCGTATCCCTTGGCCTGCGCGACCATGGCCAGGCCTACGCCGGTATTGCCACTCGTGGGCTCGACGATCGTGCCGCCTGGCTTGATCTTGCCTTCCCGCTCCGCTGCCTCGATCATCTTGAGCGCGATCCGATCCTTGACCGAGCCGCCCGGATTGAGATATTCGACCTTGGCCAGGATCAGCGGCTTGGCGCCATCCGTCACCCGAGAGAGCCTGAGTAGCGGTGTATGGCCGACGAGATCAATCAGCGAGTTGACGTACTCCACGCGCACGACTCTACGGTGCAGGACAGTGCGCTGAGGGCCGCAGCTTTCCCATCGGAAGCGCGGCCCTCAGATGATCGGGCGGCGGCGGACGATCCGCGACTCACTACCTGCGTATGTAGGACAGTAAGCGCAAAATCTCGATGTACAGCCAGACCATGGTGACGGTCAGGCCGAACGCGCCGCGCCACGACTCACTGGCCGGCGCACCCATCGCGACGCCCTGCTCGATGTAGTCGAAATCCAGCACGAGGTTCAGCACAGCGAGCGTGGCACCGAGTAGTGAGAAGCCAATTGCCAGCAGGCTGATCGCACCGGTTCCGGTGTCACGCAGGCCAAGGTTGGCACCGAACAACGACAGCACGAAGTTGATCAACAGGGCCACCGCGAATGCGATGGTCGCGATGATCACGACCTTCCGGAACTTCGGCGTCACGCGAATGTTGAAGAACTTGTACGCCGCAAGGTCACAGCCGCTGCGGCGAAGGTGCCGATCACGGCCTGAACAACGATGCCGTCGTAGAGGCTCTCGAAGACCTTGCTGATCATGCCGATGAAAACGCCCTCGATGGCGGCGTAGAGCAGCACAAGTCCGGGTTGGACCTTCCTGCCGGAACGAGACGAACATGACGACGATGAAGCCGATCAGGCCGGAGCCGATCAATGCCGGGAAGTACAGCGCCTCCGGCACGAACATCCACGCCAGAGCGGCTGAGATCACCAGCACGCCGATGGTGAGGGCCGTCTTGGTGACGACGTCGTCAAAGGTCATCCGACCTTCGAGCGGCTCCACCGGCGCATGCGGGTAGCCCTGGCTGGGGTACCGAGCGTCGGCCCGGGACTGGTTGTAAGGGTTCTGGTTGTACTGCTGTGCTGCGGGTGTGAACGCGTCCTGCTTGGAGAGGATCGGGTTCGAACTGCGCAACATGTATGTGTCCTCCTGGTCAGCGCCTCGACTGGCGCACTGCAAACAGTTTACTGAACACAGAGGGTCGGCCCTTTCTTCCTTGCTTTGAAAGTGCTGTGAGGTTGCTTGCGGAACGCTTCCTCACACAAAGTGGTCTGAGACAACAGGCGGCGTCGGCGTGTCGCATGTCGTTTCTGACCACTTTCGGAGCAAGCGAAGCAGTCAGGCACCCCCGGATCGCGCGCCGCCGTTCGGAGGAGGAGCGAGCGGAGACGTTCTTCCGTCTGCGAGCGACGAGGAAGGCGGCGGGTTGCAAGGCGCGATCCGCGCCGAGCGAGCTTGGCGAGCGAGGCAATCCAATACAGTGCCCCCGATGGGATTCGAACCCATGCTGGAGCGGGTTTAAGCCGCCTGCCTCTGCCATTTGGGCTACGGGGGCCGCCAAGCAACGGCCGGGTGCGATCCTAGTGCGCATCTTCTGCCTCTTGGCGCTGTCATGCAGCGGATAGCGAGGAACTACTGACAAAACCGGGCGCTCGTGGCGGCTGAGTTCAGGGGGGCGCGATCTTTCAGCAGTTATTGCTCAACAGGCAGGTCGGCCCTCAGAGTCAGCGAGACGGCTCCACACTGGACGTCGGCGAGGCACCGCCCAGCTTGATCCGCGTCTGCAGGGGTAGACCCGCAAGGTCGCCGGTAGCGATGCGGTCTGTGATCACAACCTTCGCATCGGGTTGGAAATGCACCGGCTGCACCCCGGTGATCAAGCCCGTGGCCTTGTCGCGGAAGTAGAAGTACACATCCGCACTGATCAGCGGCGGTGAGAACGGCGTACTAAAAGATGTGAACGTGGGCTCCCGCACTCCCCCAGCCGTGCCTTCCTGCATGCCCACCGTCCATGATCCGTCGTCGTGCATGATCACCCTCGGACCAGACTCCGCGTGGAAGTGCCCCCAGAGCACCAGCGGTACCGGAAGATTCGGCCGAGTCCATGATCACTCGCGCAGCCGCAGGCTGGTGCACCAGAATCACGTCGCTGTGCTTGCCCAGAGCGGTATCGACCAGCCGTTGTCCCATCTCTTCTTCGCTCTCGGGCCGATCCTTCGTACGGTCGACGCTGAAAGGAATGTTGTGCTCGGGGTCATCGTCGCCGAGCACGTCGACTCCCGCGGCCTCGACAACTTGGCCATTGAGCACCGTCATGCCGACGCTCCGCATCTGATCCTCTGTCACGTCGGAGTCGTGGTTTCCGGTCGCCACCACCAACGGGACTCCGCTGGGTATGGCGGCCTCACGCCGGATACAACCTCGCTCGGCGGCCGTCCCGTTGACGGTGTCGTCGCCCGAGCTCAACACCACAGCGGGCTTTGTCACGTGGACGAGGCGCGCGATCAGTTCGGTCATGGCTTGGTTGCAGTGCAGATCGCTGAACCCCAGAATCATCGACTCGTCCGATCGGGGTCGCGGCAGGGTGTCCAGCTGATCCGAGAGGCTGCCCGCAGCGGTGTCGACGTAGGTCTTCACTGCACGTTGTTGACGTGCGCTGAGCAATCGGATGCCCTCAATGCCACGGTCCAATACGTCCGCGAGCAGCACGCTGTCCACCGTCAGCGAGGAGAAACGGCCGCGATCCGCGATTGCTACGGGGTAGCGCGGATCCTTCGATTTCTGGGGCACCAGGACAGAACCAACGACAAGTGCGACAACCGCCACGTACACAGCGACGGCCCGACGACGTCTCACACGCGTCATGGAATAGGGCGGCATCAGCTGTGCGCGTAGCCGCCAGATTGCGATCCCCAGCAGCAAGACAGCTTCAGCCTTGAGCCCCTCCTTGACCGCGTCGTGTGCCAAACGCTCCAAGATGCCGGAGAGCGCTTCTTGCGGTTCGGTGTACAGGCTCGTGTATGCGACCAGCGTCTGCTCGGAGAAGAACGAGCTGAGATGCTCACCGGCTGGACCGACCCCTCCCACCGTGATCGTCAGTCCAATGGGCCGCGCCGGGCTCTCGAGGTATGCATTGCCGATGGGTCCGAGATTGAGCTCGACCTCGCCGCGAAAGTTACTTGAGAAAGTTGCCCGGTGTGGTCCGAGATAGTCGTCCACCTGCGCATGAGTGATCCCCCACACCACGGCAAGCGGCGCCGCCGCCAATGCGGCGAGCAGCGCAAGCAGGAAGGCCTTCGCCAAGTCTGCCAACAGCGCACGCCGGGAGCGCACAAGTCCGGCGCGCCGCGCGAGCACGCTTGCCAGGCTTCGGCGCTGTCCGCGCTCGGCCGGGCCGCGGTCCCCTTCATGCACGGCGTCACGCGGAGCTCGGGGCCGGTCGGCGCCGGGCCGGAACGCCCAGCGAGAGGAGTCCGGACCATTCATCGATGCCCGACCTTACCTGCCTCCGCTGCGAGCGCCCGTGATCGCGCGCCGCCGTGCTGAGCCAGGCCGGCGCGCCCGCTGTCGGCGATGCGCGAGCAGCGCAACGACTTGCGTTCGCTCGGCTAACAGATCCCGGGACCGATTCGGTCGGCTGCGGCCGGCGTCAAGAGCGGCCGGCGTCACCCGGCGCGAGATAGGTCTTCCGCGCGTGGAGCGCATGCGCGCTGACCACTCGATCGAGAAAGAGCTGGCCGTCGCAATGATCGATTTCATGCTGCAAGGCGCGTGCCTCGAAGGCATCTGTTGTGATCAGTACTCGCTCGCCACTCAGGGGGAGCTGTCCCGCGACAGTGATCTTGGTCGCCCGCTTCACATCACCCGTGAGGTCCGGCACGGACATGCAGCCCTCACGGCCCTTCTCGTTGCGACTGGCCTCCACGATTTCGGGATTGAGCAGCACCATCAGACCGTGGGTCGTACGTGTCTTCGGATGTCCTGAGACATCGACGCAGAACGCCCGGGCGGCTACCCCGACCTGCGCCGCGGCCAGGCCCACACAACCCGGCGAAACGCGCATGGTAGCGACCAGGTCGGCGCAGAGCTGAACGACCGCGGGGTCGGCGGGATCCACGAGCGCACTGGAAACCGACAAAACGTCGCTCGGCGCGCGGACCACGTCCAGCACCCGCCCCTCGGGCAGTGTCGGCAATGTCAGGCTCACAGCTGATCGTTCTCGAGCAGTCGCATTGTCGTATCCACACCCAGCTCGGCCGACACGTCTGCAAGCCGAGTCTGCAGCGCATCCACGTCGGCCGATCGCGGTAGGTCGACCTCGGCAAGCAGCACGTAAAGAGTGCCTGAGAGGCGCGTGGAGAGGTCGGTGATGTTGCCACCCGCCTCTGCAATCACACCCGCCAGCCGCGCGACGATTCCGAGCCGATCTGCGCCATGGACCGTCAGCAGATAGCTCGATCCCAGCGGTGCCAGGTCTGGCTCGTCCGGCACCTCGCGTACGGTCACGTCCAGCAAACCGTTCACCATCGGCTGCAATGCCGCCTCGATCCGAGCCGCGTCGGCCTCACCCGCACAGATGAGGGTCATCGCGAAATGTCCGCGCAACAACGTCATCGACGAGTCCTCGAGGTTCATGCCGCATTGCGACAACACCTCGGCAGCCTGCGCGATGATGCCTGGCCGGTCATGACCGACGACCGTGATGGCGAGAGAGGTCATCGCGGCATTGTGTCACCGGTCAATGAGCTGCAGGGCAATCCCGTCCAGAATGTCGGACTCGCTGACGATCAGCTCCCCCACGTGCAGGCGCTTCGCCACGCGCGTTTCGACGAGCGCTCCACCGGTGATCACATCGGCTCGTCCGGGATGCATCGACGGCAGCGCGCGGATCTCTTCGACCGTCAAACCAGCCAATCGGTTGAGCAGCTCCGCTATTGCGGGCACCGGAATGCGGGCGCCGTGCACCCGCTCGCGGTCGTACTGCTCCAGCTCCAGATACACCCCGGCGAGCGTTGTCGCTGTGCCCGCAACTCCGATCCAGGTACCGATGGAGTCGAAATCCACGCCGCTACCGGCAAGCAACTCGTCCACGTACGTGGTGGCCCGCTCAAGATCATCATCTGCCACCGGATTCTGCTTGAGGAAGCGTTCGGTGACCCGTACCGATCCAACGTCGAGTGAGATCGCGCTGTGCAACTCCCCGGCAGCGCTGCCGGTGATCAGTTCTGTCGAGCCGCCTCCGATGTCCATCACCAGAACCGGCTCGCCATCGGGTGTGACTCGGCTGAGCGCTCCCATGAAGGACAGGCGCGCTTCGGTTTCGCCGCTGATCACGTCGGCCTGCACGCCCAGTCGCTCCTCGACGCCAACAAAGAAACTGCCGCGGTTCTTGGCATCCCGGGCGGCGGAGGTCGCCACGAAGTGCACCTTCTCGACGGGCACCGCGGCTTTCTTGATCAGTTCCGCGTAGTCGTCGACCACCGCGAAGGTGCGGCGCAAAGCGTCGGGGTGGAACTCACCGGTGGCATCGACACCCTGGCCGAGACGTACGATCTCCAGCCGCCGCTCCAGATCGTGCAGACCGCCGGAACCGTCGGGTTCGGCGATCAACAGACGGATGGAATTCGTTCCGCAGTCGATGGCGGCAACTCTCGTCACGAGGCCCCTTCCAAGCACGGATGCGTCCAGAATGCGCCCAGCGCGCGCGTGGCCTCGTCACCGAGCGGATTGACGCCCTCGCCAGCAGCAAGCGAATGAGCCGCGAGGGCATGTAGGCACTTCACGCGATCAGGCATCCCTCCAGCGCTGACGCCCGCGATCTCTGGCACCGACTCGAGCCGTTCCCTATCGGCAAGGTATTGCATGTGGGCGCGACGGTACGCGTGGGCAAGATCATGATCATGGCGCAGCCGCTGGTTCATCTCGTCCATCAGACCTTGCGACTCTAGCGAGGAGCACGCTGCGACAGCTCGGGGACACGTGAGGTAATACGTCGTCGGGAAGGGTGTGCCGTCGGGCAGTCGAGGTCGGGTCGCCACAACCGCGGGCTTGCCGCACGGACATCGGTAAGCGATTCCTGCGACGCCCCGAGGCGGCCGCTGGAGCTGCGCGGTGATCGTGGCCTCCTCAGCTGAGGTCATGGGCTCGAGCACACCGTCATCCTCCCAGCCATCGATAGGCTGCCGGATACGGGATCGCGCGCCTCGCCGTGCTGAGGAGGAGCGAGCAGACACACTCCATCGTCTGGGAGCGACGACGAAGTAGGCGGTCCAGCGCGATCCGCGGGCGATGTTCGCGCCGCCGATCTGCAGGAGAGGCGACGAAACACGTAGAAGTGGAAAGATCCTCCGAGAGTCGTTTCGTCGGGTTCGACGAAGACGGCGGCCTCCAGCGAACATCGCAGCGAGCGGAGCGAGCCATTGGACGTCGAGCGAAAGCGAGCGGAGCAATCAAATGGGTGACTGCAACGGTGTAGCAGTAGTCGGCAGCATCAACGCAGATCTGGCGGCATTCGGCTCACCGCTGCCGCGCCCGGGCGAGACGGTCATCGGCACCGATTTTTCCTTGGTCCTGGGCGGAAAGGGAGCGAATCAGGCGATCGCGGCCGTACGCGCCGGAGCGCCCACGTACATGATCGGCGCGGTGGGTGACGACATGTTCCAGGACCTGACGCTGACCGCCCTCGCCGCGGAAGGCATCGATGTCAACGCCGTTCGTGTCACGGATGGCGCAACTGGAATTGCGCATATTCGCGTCGATGCTGCCTCCGGTCAAAACGACATCGTGATCATTCCGAACGCGAACCACCGACTGAACCCTGACGATGTCCAGGCTTCCTTGACGGAGCTGCGTGATCGCGTTTCGGTCGTCCTCGTGCAACTGGAGATTCCGCTCTCCGTCGTCGAGCGCGTAGCCGCGGTCTGCCAGGCGCTGGAGTTGCGACTGGTGCTGGATCCCGCGCCGGCGCAACCCCTTCCGTCGGCGATCTGGCGCGGCGTCTCTGTGGTCAAACCGAACGAGCTGGAGGCGGAGGTGCTGACCGGCATCTCGGTCACGGATCCGAGCTCTGCGGAGCTGGCAGCGCGTTGGTTTCTCGACCGTGGCGCTGCTACGGCGATGATCACCCGCGGCGAGCGCGGCGCCGTGGTCCTCGACCGCGCCGGTGTCGAGGAGTATCCAGCTTTTCCAGCAAGGCCAGTGGACACAACGGCAGCGGGCGATGCTTTCAGTGGCGCGTTTGGTGCGAGTCTGGCGCGTGGCACTTCGCTACCGGAGGCGGTACGGCGGGGACTTGCGGCCGGCGCATTGGCGGTCACTGTCCGCGGAGCAAGCCCAAGTTTGCCCATGGCACCGGTGATCGACTCTTTCCTCGCCGAACAACGCTGATCAGCGGTTGTTGGGCTTGGTTTTTGCGGTGATCGGCTTCTCGCTCGCGAGGTCCTTGACCGGCGCGGGCCGATCGGCGGCCTCAACCGAGCCCCATAGCTTGGACCACCAGGAGTTCTGAGCCTGCTCCTGCGGCGCAGTCTCCGCCTGAATTTGTGCTCCTCCGCCGAGCGGCTTGCCATCGGCGCCTACGACCGTATAGCCGGCCTCCCCTGGCACCACCCAACCCAGCCGTTCCCGAGCTTGAGTCCGTACATACGCCTCATCGCCCCAGCGGGCCAACTCCCCCTGCAGATCCTGGATT
This sequence comes from uncultured Actinomycetota bacterium, assembly GCA_963808905.1. Lineage (GTDB taxonomy): Bacteria > Actinomycetota > Actinomycetes > Propionibacteriales > Propionibacteriaceae > Microlunatus. The sequence goes on along the minus strand of CAWEHO010000027.1, from coordinate 84,167 downwards.
CTTGATTGCCGCTGGGCAATTTCGGCCTTCGTCGCGGCAATCTCGTGTGCCTGCGAAAAGTAGATCCGCAACGAGGTCACGTACGAGATCGTCAAGACCAGCAGCACCACTGACAACGCGATGGCGCGTGCTGTGAGGCTGTAGCCGCGGCGCCGGAGTGGAGCCGTGAAGTCATTCCCGCGCGCGGTCTCGGCCCGCGGTGCACGCGACGACGAGGATGCCTTATGTGCCTCGGTGCGCGCTCGCGGCTTGCCCCGCCCTGGGCCCGCGCCAGGGCGTGAGGTAGGCCGTCGACCGGATGGCACCTATCCGCCCTGGAACCTTGGGAATGCGGATGCGCCGGCGTAGCGGGCCGCGTCGTCGAGGTCTTCTTCGATTCGCAGCAGCTGGTTGTACTTCGCGACCCTGTCGGTACGCGCCGGGGCGCCGGACTTGATCTGGCCGCAATTGGTGGCCACTGCAAGGTCGGCGATGGTGGTGTCCTCGGTCTCGCCGGACCGGTGGCTCATCATGCACCGGAAGCCCGAACGATGCGCGAGATCGACCGCGTCCAAGGTCTCGGTGAGCGACCCGATCTGGTTGACCTTGACCAGCAAGGCGCTGGCAGCCTTCTCGGCGATACCGCGCTGCAGCCGGGTCACGTTGGTGACGAACAGGTCGTCCCCGACCACCTGGATCTGATCGCCGATCCGACCCATCAGCGCGCTCCAGCCGGCCCAATCGTCCTCGGCCAGCGGGTCTTCGATGGACACGATCGGGAAAGCGTCGATCCACTGCGTGTAGATGTCGGTCATCTCGTCGCTGGTCAGCTCGCGGCCTTCGAAACGGTAAATGCCATTGTCGAAGAACTCGGTGCTGGCCACATCCAGGGCCATGGCGACGTCGCTACCGACGGTTAGCCCGGCGCTCTCGACAGCTGTGGAGATCAGTTCAAGTGCCGCGACGTTGGCCGGCAGGTTTGGCGCGAAACCGCCCTCGTCGCCGAGGCCGGTCGCGAGGCCCTGCTTCCTCAGTACCGACTTCAGCGACTGGTAAACGGTCGCGCCCATCTCCAGCGCATCGCGGAACGTCGCAGCGCCGATCGGAGCGATCATGAACTCCTGCACGTCGACGTCGGAGTCGGCGTGTGCCCCGCCGTTGACGATGTTCATCATCGGCACGGGAAGGACATGAGCATTGGGGCCGCCGACATATCGATACAGCGGCAGGTCGGCGGAATGAGCAGCCGCGTGCGCGACGGCCAGCGAGACGCCCAGGATCGCGTTAGCGCCGATCTTGGACTTGTTGTCGGTACCGTCCAGATCCAGCATCGCCTGGTCCACGAGCCGCTGCTCGCTGGCCTCGTATCCGATCAGTTCGGGGCCGAGTTGATCAATGACGCCGAGCACGGCCTTGCTCACACCTTTGCCGCCATATCGAGCCTCGCCATCACGCAACTCGACCGCCTCAAAGGCGCCGGTCGACGCACCCGAGGGCACCGCAGCTCGACCCTCGGATCCGTCATCGAGTATGACCTCGACCTCGACCGTCGGATTGCCACGGGAATCGAGGATCTCTCGCGCGCCGATGAATTCGATGCTCGCCACGGGTGCCGCCCTTTCCGATGTTGATCTATGGGCACTGCTCGCGTAACCGACGCTCGCCGTGCGGATCTGCTGTGCTGCGCAGCCGGCTTCCCAGGCATGTGCGCAGAAACCGATTGTGGCCTCAGCCTATCGACGCGTCCGGGATCACGCGGTGGCGCCGCACGCAGGGAATGCGAGATTCACTCGGCAGTCGGCACAAGCTCGGGCGGAGGGGCTACTTGCGCTTGCGGAGGGAGCGGGCGTGCACCCAGTTCACACCGACTATGCCTGCCCAGGAGACGGCCACACCGACGACACTCGGATCGACTTGCGTGGCAGCTATGCCGGTGATCGGGATGCCCATGATCACCGAGACGATGGCCAGCGCGGTCTGCCGTGCGCGTCCGCTCCTCTCGGCGGCCTCCTCACGGTTGGCCAGCTCGGCCTGCTGCCGCAGCTCTGCGGCATGTGCAGCGGCAAGCTCCTCCACTCGTTCGGCCAAGCCCGCGGCCACGTATTCGTTGTATTCAGCCCCGAGCTCCATCCGCGCTGCCAATGCGGCCTCGCTATCTTTCCGCAGCTCCTCGCTAGGTTTGCGCGGGACTGCCCGGTACTGCGGCTGCACCGGATAAGGCGCTGTCGGATTCGGCGGATAGGTCTGCGGATTCCTGGGCAGAGGAGGACCTGGCTGCGGGTAGTTCTGTGGGTAGTTCTGAGCGGGATAATGCTGAGGCGGGTAGTTCTGGGGAGGCTGGTTCTGAGGTGGTTGGTTCTGAGGCGGTTGGTTGTGTGGCGGTTGGTTCTGTGGCGGATACGCCTGTGGCGGATACGCCTCTGGTGCCGGCCGTTGGGTCGGTGGCTCGGACATGCCCAACAGAATAGTGCGCCCCTGATCTAGGGCCTGGCATCGTTGCGCATCGACTCGGCACTCCTGACACGGACCTCCAGGGCGCGTACGGCATCGCGAAGCGCCTGTTCGGGATCGATTCCGGCCGCCTGAGCCCGGGCAGTCAGCTCGAGGATCTGCGTACCCACCTCCTCAGCCGTCGTCGCGTCCTCCGGCAAAGACACCTCCACACGCCGTGACCGCGCTCTACTTATGATCCTGTTCGCCCGGGCCAGCGCCGAGAGCTCCTCGGGGATGCCCTGGAGCGCAGATGTGCGGCCCTTCTCGGCCGCCTTGCGTTGCTCCCAGGTGTAATGCAAATCACCAGGCACCTGCTCGGTGTCGAAAACGTAGGGATGCCTCGAGATGAGCTTGTCGGCGATGCCCTGGGCTACGTCCTCCACCGTGAAGCCCTGGTCTTGCTCGCTCGCGATCTCCGCATGGAAGATCACCTGAAGCAGCAGGTCACCCAGCTCCTCGCGAAGATGATCTTGGTCACCGATCTCGATGGCTTCGATGGTTTCGGCGGTCTCCTCGACCAGATACTGCACCAGTGACCGATGAGTCTGCTGAGCGTCCCACGGGCACTCGTGGCGCAGCCGCGCCATGACGTCGACGAGTCGCTCGAGCTCGGGTAGCGCCACGTGGACTAGGGCGTCGGAGTGGCCACCGGTTTGGCCAGGGATGCCGACTTGTCGTTGATGATCGTTTTCTGGTTCGGGTCCAGCACACCGAATCGCGGGTTGAGGGTAACCGGCTCCTTGGCAACCGCTGCGAGGTAAGCCTCGCTTCCCAGCTTGCCCGAAACGATCTGCTGATCCGCCACGTCGTAGGCGATCGGTCGTCCCTCGGGCACGTTGAGCAGGCCAGCAAGATCGCTGTTCTTGATCAACGCGTCGCGCTCGCCGTCGGTGATCGTGATCTTGTTGGCCGCCGCCAGCTGCTCCGCGATCACGCCATGGATCATGGCGTTCACGACGGCTGACTGAGACACCTGCTGACCCTCCTGCAGGATGCTGGACACTCCTTCGACGGCGTCGTCCACCTGCTGCTGAGTGATCTCTCGAGTCATCCACGTATGCCACAACGCTGGGATCTGCCTTGGCGCAACCGGCAGCGAACAAGGTGGTCGCAAGGACGCCGGTGAGTGCGGCGGCGCGCACGGCTCGCGACCTATGGCGAACGGAAAACCTCATTGACCATCCTCTGCGATGAACCTTCCTGGCGCATCGCGCTCCCAGGAAACGAGTACCGCAGGTGATCCTACGACAGCGGGCCGCGCGCCTCGGCGTCTCGAGATGTGCGTGCAGTGATCAGGGTGCGGCCGAACGTTTCGACGGCTGTGATGGAAGACGTAGCCTCAGGAGTTCGAGAAGACCTGGTTGATCACTTCTGTACCCCAGCCCAGCAGGTCCGTGTCCTTGACGGGTTGGCCGGCCACAGCAGAGCTCATCGGCCGAGGCACCAGAACCGATCCCACGGCGTCCTTGACCACGCTGCCTGGGTAGAGCCGCTGCAGCCGCAGCACGCGGGACTCCGGAAGGTGAGCCGGGGCGAAGCGGATGAATCGACCCTGCCCGACGATCTCGGTCAACCCCGCTGAGCGGGCGAGCAACCGGAACCTTGCCACCTCGATCAGGTTGAGCACCTCGGGCGGAGGCGTCCCGTAGCGGTCGTGAAGTTCGGCCTCCACCGCCTTGACGTCGGCCTCGCCACGAACCTCGGCCAGCCGCTTGTACATCTCCAGCCGCAGCCGCTCCGACTCGATGTAATCGGTGGGCAGGTGCGCGTCGACTGGAAGCTCGATCCGGACCTCGGGCTCCGGCTCGGCCTCGTGACCGCGGTATTCGGCGACCGCCTCCCCTACCAGCTGGATGTAGAGGTCGAAGCCCACGTCGGCGATGTGACCCGACTGCTCTCCGCCGAGCAGGTTGCCGGCTCCGCGAATCTCCAGGTCCTTCATGGCGATGGCCATGCCCGAACCCAGGTCGCTGTGCGCAGCGATGGTGCTGATCCGGTCGTACGCGGTCTCGGTCAGTGGCTTGTCGGGCGGATAGAGGAAATACGCATAGCCGCGCTCGCGCCCACGACCGACCCGGCCGCGTAGCTGATGCAACTGGGACAGACCGAGGACGTCCGAACGTTCGATCAGCAATGTGTTGGCGGTCGAGATGTCCAAACCTGCCTCGACGATCGTGGTGCAGACCAGCACATCGGCCCGGCGCTCCCAGAAGTCGATCATGACCTGTTCCAGTCGCTGCTCACTCATCTGGCCGTGCGCTGTCACTACCCGGGCCTCGGGCACCAGTTCGGCAATGCGGCGGGCGGCCTTCTCGATGCTCTGTACTCGGTTGTGGACATAGAAGACCTGACCCTCACGCAGCAGCTCGCGTCGAATCGCCGCGGTGACCTGAGCCTCGTCGTATGGTCCGGCAAAGGTCAGCACCGGATGGCGTTCCTCAGGCGGGGTCATGATCGTGCTCATCTCGCGAATGCCGGTGACCGCCATCTCCAGGGTCCGCGGGATCGGCGTGGCGGACATCGCCAAGACGTCGACGGCGGTACGCAGCCGCTTCAGCCGCTCCTTGTGCTCGACCCCAAATCGTTGCTCTTCATCGATCACCACCAGGCCCAGGTCCTTGAAGACGATCTCGTCAGAGAGCAGCCGATGAGTGCCGACGACGAGGTCGACCCTGCCATCGGCGAGACCCTCGATCGTCGCTCTCGCCTCAACATCTGAGGAGAACCGGCTGAGCGGCGCGACATTGACCGGGAAGCCGGCGTAGCGATCGGCGAACGTGGCGTAGTGCTGCTGCACCAGCAAGGTCGTCGGAACCAAGATCGCCACCTGCTTGCCGTCCTGTATGGCCTTGAACGCGGCGCGTACTGCGATCTCGGTCTTGCCATAGCCGACGTCACCGCAGATCAGTCGATCCATCGGGACGATCTGCTCCATGTCGCGCTTGACGTCCTCGATCGCACCGAACTGATCAGGAGTCTCGACAAAGGCGAACGCGTCCTCGAGCTCGCGCTGCCAGGTCGTGTCGGGCGAGAACGCGTGGCCGCGGGTGGCCTGCCGGGCCGCGTAGAGCTTGATCAATTCGGCGGCGATCTCCCGGACCGCCCGGCGCGCCCGACCCTTCCGTTTGGCCCAGTCCGCGCCACCCAAACGGTCCAGCGTCGGGCTCTCCCCGCCGACGTAGCGGGTCACTTGATCAAGAGAGTCCATCGGTACGTACAGCCGGTCCCCTGGCTGGCCGCGCCTGGACGGTGCGTACTCGATCACCAAGTATTCGCGTGTCGCGCCGGCCACCGTGCGTTGCGTCATCTCGACGTAGCGACCGACCCCGTGCTGACTATGGACGACGGCATCGCCAAAGCTGAGTTCCAGTGGATCGATCTGATTCTTGCGGCGCGCCGGCATCTTGCGGCTGGCCCTGTCGGTGGCTCGTTGGCCGGACAGATCGGCCGCGGTGAACACCGCAAGCCGGATCTCATCGGCCACGAAACCATGGCTGAGCTGGCCGGTGACGACGGTCGCCAGACCGGTGGGCGGCGCCGCAGCCAGCGCAGCCAAGCTTTGGATGGGTACCGCGTGCTCACTGAGTACCTCGCCGATCCGATCGGCAGTCCCTCGGCCCTCGGCCATGACGACGACGCGCCAACTGTCACGCACCCGCTTGGTGATCTCGTTGACTGCTGCCTCGGTGTCGCCACGATAGGTCTCGCCGACCTGGCCGGACACCGTTCGCGACTCGACACCAAGCCCCGTGACCCGATCCGAGAGATCGATGATCTCTCCCTCCTCGGTCCGGATGGGGCTGAACCGCTCGGCGTCGGTCGCAGAGTCGTCCACTGGCCCTGCGCTGAAGGGTGACAACGTCCACCACGCCAGCCCTCGCCCAAGTGCCGCCGAACGTACCTCCGCAAGCGGCTGGTAGGCCGAGGCGCCCAGGTCGATCGGCGCTTTGCCGCCGCCTGCAGCCGCGGCCCACGAGGCATGGAGGAACTCCGCGCTGGTTTTGACCAGCTCGATCGCTCGCCCACGCACCAGCTCCGGGTCGCATACCAGCACATGGGTATCGGCAGGCAGCAGATCGATCAGCAGCTCCATGCCGTCCACCAGGGCCGGCGACAATGCCTCCATACCGTCGACCGGATGCCCCTGAGCGATCTTGTCCAGCATCTCGATCAGCTCGGGATGTTGCTCAGCGAGCGCAGCTGCCCGAGCGCGTACCTCATCGGTCAGCAGCAGCTCCCGGCACGGCGATGCGGTGATCTCGTCCACCGCGAAATCGCTCGATCGCTGGTCGGCGACGGAGAAGTAGCGAAGCTCCTCGACAGTGTCGCCGAAGAAGTCGATGCGTACGGGGTGCTCCTCGGTCGGCGGAAAGACATCGACGATGCCGCCGCGTACGGCGAACTCGCCCCGCCGCTCGACCAGATCGACGCGCGTGTACGCCGCGCCGACCAGCGCGGAAGCCAGGTCCATGAGATCGATCTCATGCCAACCGCGAGCCGTATCGGCTTCAGCTCGCCAAGACCCTTGACTTGTGGCTGCAGAACACTACGCACCGGGGCTACCACGATCTGCGGCGCCGGGAGATCACTGTTGCCGGCCAACCGCCGCAGCAGGTCCAACCGGCGGCCGACCGTATCGGAGCGGGGACTCAGCCGCTCGTGCGGCAACGTCTCCCACGCCGGGTAGTACGCCACAGCTTGCTCCCCGACCAGGGACTGCAGCGCTGCCGTCAGCTCTTCTGCTTCGCGAAAAGTGGAACTGATCAGGAGCACCGGACGACCCGCACCGCCGCGCTCAGCCGAGACACTCAGCGCGGCGGCAATCATCGGCCGCATCGTCGCGGGCGCAGTGACGTCGAGCACGGGCAGGCGGCGTGCACGTGCGTCAGCGACGGTCTCGACAATGGTGGGTTCGCTGCAGAAAAGGTCGACGAGTCCCGTGAGGGTCACCCAGAGAGGCTACCGGCTGGCTATGACCGGTCAATGCGAGATGGAGGCACCGGCATGCGTCGCTCAAGACATGTCATACTGCCGTGCCGGAGGCACCCGTCATACTGCCGCGCCGGAGGCACCCACCGGGGCCGCCGCGTCGCCTGAATCCGCGCTGCCGCGCCCGGGCCCACGATTTCCGGTGCTCAAGGCAATCTCGCGTAGGCCCGGACCGGGAACGTCCCGAACTCGCGAACCTTCGGCGGCACCGCGGTGAACCGAGCGCCGCTGGGCGGCAAGGATGCCAAATTGGTCAAGTGTTCGACGACGTGTACGCCGGCAGCCAGCAGCTGCGAATGAGCCGGACGCTCCTTGCTGGTCTCGGCATCGTCGATATTGATCGAATCGATGCCGACAAGGACCGCGCCCGCCTTGATCAGGTACGCCGCAGCGCCGCCGGTCAGGTAGGGCGCACCTGTGGTGTACGCGGGCGTTCCGAAATGGCGATCCCAGCCGGTGTGTAGCAGCACGGCCTTGCCCTGAAGCTCGCGGTCGTACAAGACCTCGGCCGGGATCCCACGCTGTTTCGCATCGGTCAACCGAAACAGCTCGACGGACAGATCGACCAGCGTCTCCAAGCTGAGGTCAGCAAGATCGGCCCCAGAAGGGTAACGGTGGTAGGGACTGTCCAGATAGGTGCTGGTGTTGCCGGCCAGCGTGATCACGTCGATAGCAAACTCGGTGCCCTCCGCGTAATGGGAGCGGGACTGCTCCCTGGTCAGATGCGGAGTGATCGTGGGTACCGGGAGACCAGGATAGGTGATCAGTCCGGCCGAGATGATGTGGCTCAGATCCACCAGCTGACCGCGCCGTTCGGTGGTCGGCTGGGCAGCCACTCCGCGAGACCCCTTGTGGGGTTCCGCGACGATGTCCAAGGACCGAAGCTCAACAGCAGCGACCAGCGCCAGACCGAGGTGCTGAACGAAAAGCTGTGCGATCTGATCTTCCGAAAGATCCGCGCCGGGAAGATCAAGACGAAATCTCTCGGCAGTCAGCCGGCCGCCGTTGGCGAACTCGACCTCGGCGTCGAAATGGGCTCGGTATTCGGTCACAGTCGTTGAGTCTAGGGAGTTCGATTCTCAGGAGTTGTGTGATCAGGAGGCTGATTCACGCTCGGGTGATACCAGATCTCGCCGGTTTCGCCGTCAATTGTTGAATGCGCTTTGGGTCTTGTCGAGCCCTACCAAAACCAGCGACTCGACCGCATCCGCAGCTCTGCTGATCTCCACCTCAACTTCCTCCCGCGCATTGGCGGGAAAGTCACTGAGCAGGAAGTCGGCCGGATCCCGGCGGCCGGACGGGCGGCCCACACCAATGCGTACGCGAAAGAAGTCGCCGGTGCCCAAGGCAGCCCGTATTGACTTCAGGCCGTTGTGGCCGTTGTCCCCGCCGCCAAACTTCACGCGCAACTGGCCAGGCTCGATGTCCAGCTCGTCGTGCACCACGATCATCTGAGACGGCTCTAGCTTGACGTAGCGCAGCAGCCGCGTAACCGCCCAGCCGGTCTCGTTCATGAACGTCCGCGATTTGGCCAAGATCAGCCGTGGAGCGTCGGTTCCCGGCGGTCCTATCCTGCCCTCGGCGACCTCAGCCCGCATTCCGCGAGCAGCACGGAAGCGCACATCCATGCGGCGTGCCAGTTCCTCCGCCACCCGGTAGCCGATGTTGTGCCGCTGCGACGCGAAGGCCGGACCAGGATTGCCGAGGCCGACCACCAGCCACGGGCTCATGGCACGCGCAGCCGGCAATCAGGCGGTCTCGGACTCGGCCAGTGCCTCGTCCGACGTGGGCTCGGCGCCCTCAGCCACCGTCGGCTCGATGCCCGCGTCCGCCTCGGCTTCAGCCAGCTCTGCCTCCAGAGCCTCAGCGGTTGGCGCGTTGATGATATTGACGATCAAGGTCTCCGGGTCAAGATCAATTGACGAGCCGTCGGGGAGCTGCAGATCACGCGCAAGAATCTGGGTTCCAGGCGGCAGTTGGTCGACGGAAACAACGATCCGCTCCGGAATCTGCGTTGCCTCGGCCTCCAACGGGACGTTGTTGTGGTCGACGACGACGAGAGTGTCGGGCCCCGCCTCGCCCACAATGTGCACAGCCACGTCGACAGTCACCTTCTCGCCGTGCCGCACGATGACCAGGTCAACGTGCTCGATGGTGTGCTTGAGCGGGTCACGCTGGACCTGTTTGGGCAATGCGAGTTGAGAGCTGCCGTTGACCTCGATTGAGAGCAGTGCGTTGGCGGTACGCAGCGCGAGCAGAGTCTCGTGGCCGGGCAGGGCAATGTGGATCGGGGCGGTGCCGTGGCCATACAACACCGCAGGCACTTTATCGGCGCGACGGATCCGGCGGGCGGCGCCCTTGCCGAACTCCGTACGCAGTTCGGCTATGAGCTTCACCTCGGGCACGAACGAACTCCTCGGAAACTAGCATCGGTGATCACGATCAGGACCCGGCGAGGGGGACGCAGCTCGTTCGACCTAGTCGATCACGGTCTGTGACCCTCGCCGAGGCAACCGCTCAACCTTAGCCGACAAGGCCCAATCGTTGCCAACTGGCCACGAAACCAGAGGTAGTCGTCAGTCTGCGAGCGTCGGAAATCGCGCGCCCGCCGTGCTGAGGAGGAGGGAGCAGAGGCGCCTTTCCTCTGCGAGCGACGACGAAGTCGGCGGATCCAAAGCGCGCGATGCGCGAGCAGACAGGTCCAAAAACTATGCCTGGCCGTTGAAGAGGCTGGTCACTGAGCCGTCCTCGAAGACCTCGCGGATCGCCCGTGCAATCAACGGCGCGATCGACAACACGGTGAGCGAGTCGAAACGGCGTTCATCGGGTATCGGCAAGGTATTGGTCACGATCACTTCTTCAAAATCGGCGGCCTTGAGCCGGTCGACCGCCGGGCCGGATAAAACGGGGTGAGTGGCGGCCGCAATCACTGCCCTCGCACCGCGGGCCTTCAACGCCTCCGCTGCCTGGCAGATGGTGCCCGCGGTGTCGATCATGTCGTCGACCAGTAGGCAGACCCTTCCTTCCACTTCACCGACGACCTCATGGATGGCGACAGTATTCGGCAGATTCGGGTCCCGACGCTTGTGGATGATCGCCAGTGAGCTGTTCAACCTGTCGGTCCACATGTCGGCGAGCCGCACGCGACCAGCGTCAGGGGACACCACGGTCATCTCAGAGGTGTCGTACTTGGTGGCCAGATAGTCAGACAACACCGGCAGTGCCCATAGATGATCAACTGGTCCATCGAAGAAGCCTTGGATCTGTGCCGCGTGTAGATCGACCGACATGATCCGGTGAGCCCCGGCGGTGTGGAACAAGTCGGCAATAAGGCGCGCGGAGATCGGCTCGCGCCCCCGATGCTTCTTGTCTTGGCGGGCATAGGGATAAAACGGCGCGACAACAGTGATCCGCTTCGCTGAGGCGCGCTTCAGCGCATCGACCATGATCAACTGTTCCATCGTCCACTCGTTGACCGGCGCGGCATGGCTTTGGATCACGAAGGCATCACAGCCGCGCACCGACTCGTCGAACCGCACATAGATCTCTGAGTTGGCGTAGGTGATCGCGCGAGTCGGTACGAGCTCGACCTTCATCAGCTCAGCCACCTCGTTGGCCAGGTCGGGATGCGCCCGCCCTGAGAACAGCATCAGGTGCTTCTCGTTAGGGCGCTTGAGACCGCTCACAACGGCTCCTTCTGCTCCAGCGCCGCCTCGGCGGCTCGCGCAGTCTTGGTACCAGCTCGCTTCCGCGCCACCCAGCCGGCCACATTGCGCTGCCGGCTGCGGCTGACGGCAAGATCACCCGGCCCGACGTCACCCGTAATCGTCGAGCCGGCTGCGATGTACGCGCCGTCGGCCACCTCGACCGGTGCAGCAAGGACCGAATTGCTGCCGACGAAGGAGTAGGCCCCAACCGTGCTGGTCGACTTGCGTACGCCGTCGTAGTTGGCGAAGATCACGCCAGCTCCGATGTTGGCGCCGTCACCGATCACCGCGTCACCGAGATAGCTGAGGTGCGGCGCCTTGGCTCCAGCTCCGATGCGAGCATTCTTGGCCTCCACAAAGGTGCCGATCTTGCCGCCCGCGCCGAGCGTGGTACCTGGCCGGAGATAGGCGAACGGCCCGACGTTAGCTCCCGGCCCGATCACGCTGAGCGAGGCCTGGGTACGCGTGACCACCGCGTTCTCCCCCACTTCGACGTCGATCAAAGTCGTGTCCGGACCGATCTGGGCTCCAGCTCCAACCGACGTCGCGCCCTCCAACGAGGTGCCAGGCAGCAAAACCACGTCAGCCGCGAGATCAACTGAGGCATGCACCCAGGTCGTCGCCGGATCCACAACGGTCACTCCATCGCCCATCCACCGCAGCAGTATCCGCCGATTGACCTCCGCATTCATTCGGCAGAGCTGGATCCGGTCGTTGACTCCCTCGGTCTGCCACAGGTCGTCGATCAACAGTGCACCTACCGGCCTGCCTGCCTGCCGTACCACGGTCAGCACGTCGGTGAGGTACAGCTCGCCTTGATCGTTTTGCGGCGCGATGTCTGTCAGAGCGGCTCGCAGCACCGCCGCGTCGAAGACATAGATTCCGGAGTTGATCTCGGTGATCTCGCGCTGGGCGTCATCCGCGTCGCGGTGCTCGACGATGCCAGTCACCCTGCCGTCGCCATCGCGTAAGACGCGCCCGTATCCCGTCGGATCTGGAACCTGTGCAGTCAGCACGGTCGCCGCAGCGCGCCGGGCGCGATGCTCCTCGAGCAACGCAGCGAGCGTTTCGCCGGTCAGCATCGGAACGTCTCCCATAGTGACGATCACGTCACCTGTGAGATCGGCAACCTGGCCGAGCGCAGCTTGGACCGCATCGCCGGTGCCCAGCTGCTCCTCTTGCACTGCGATCAACACATGCGGCGCGATCTCGGCGAGATGGGCCTCGACCTGATCACGGAAATGACCGACAACGACGACAATGTGTTCGGGCTGCACGGTCGTCGCCGCAGTCACTGCGTAACTCAGCATTGAATGACCGGCGATCTCGTGGAGCAACTTGGAACGGGAAGACTTCATCCGCTTCCCCTCGCCTGCTGCCAAAATGACGACAGCCGCGACCGGACTCGGAGCTTGGTCGGAGTGAACGGACAACAGCTGGCTCCTTACTAGCTGAGTGACGCTCCGCTCCCCGGGTAGGAGTCGAACCTACGTCGCTAGTCCTGATTCAAAGTCAGGCGGGCCCTGCCGACAGACCAACCGGGGAATGCGGGCCCGGCCAATCCTCCCATCCGGAGCTTTCTTGCGCGCCCCGGTGTCGAATCGAGATCAGCTTTACCCCACACCTGACCAACCCTTGGATCGGCCCCCTGGATCGGCCCCTTGGGTTGGACAGGGCCAAGCGTACGCATCGTCTCGCCTGGCTGCATGTCTGGTTGTGGAACATGCGGGCTGAGCGCGTCGGTGCTTCGTCGATTCGAGACCGGCCGTTGGGCAGACACGTGCTGAGCCTGTCGCAGGGCTCGGGACCACACATCCCGGTGGCTGGGGCAACGCGCAGGCGGGCCAAGGCGCAGCCTTTCTTTGCGATCCGAGGCAATTTTGCGTAAAGTGGACCTCCATTACTAAATCGATACAGAAACTCCGGATGACTACCTCTGCACCTGTCGTCAACCAGCTCTCGACCCGAGTCGCCGCGATCGCGGTGACGCTGATGTTCGTCGTCAATGGCGCGGTGATAGGCGGGTTCGGCGGCTCGCTTCCCTCCCTTCGAGACAAGCTCGGCTTGGACGCCACGCAGATTGCGATCATGCTCTTCTGCGGCGGTGCCGCGGCGATTCTTTCGATGCAGATCGGCGGCCGAGTAGCGGACGCGATCGGTGCCCGTGAGGTCAGCCTGGCTGCTGTGCCGCTCTTGATCGCTGGCATGATCACGATCGGACTCGCTCCCGCCTATCCGATTGCGATCATCGGCGGGATTGTGATCGGGCTGGGCAATGGGGCCATGGATGTGGCGATGAACGCCATCGGTGTCCAGGTCGAGGCAGCGCGGCAACGGCCGATCATGAGCTCCTTCCACGCCTTCTGGTCGATCGGCAATTTCATCGGCGCCGGAGCGATTCTGCTGCTTGCCACGGTGTTCGGGCTCAAAGGTGGCGAGATCGTCACGCCGCTGGCCATCTCGATAGCGGCGTTGGCCCTTGTTGCCCTTGGCGTGCTGCTCAAGATCACGCCCGAGGCGGCGGTCGTGCGCCACACGGTCGACGGTGTGAAGACTCGAATTCCCAAGGCAGCCTGGGTGCTGGGTGTCATGGCCCTCGCCTTTGGCCTATCGGAGGGCACGGCCATGGACTGGTCGTCGCTCCATGTCACCGACGTCGCGGGCGTCGACCCGACCACCGGCGCGCTGGGTCTGATCGCCGTCAGTGCGTTCATGGTGGTGATCCGATTACTGGGCGACCGGCTGGTTGCCCGGTTCGGCCGGCGTGCGGTGGTGCGCTTCGGCGGCCTATTCGCGGCTCTCGGTTATCTCACAGTCACGCTGGTGAGTAGCCTGCCGATCCTGGTGCTTGGCTGGGCGCTGGTTGGCTTCGGGGTGGGCATGATCGCGCCACAGGTTTACGCGCTGGCCGGGCACATCGGCGGCGGTCGGGTGCTAGCAGTCGTGGTGACCTTCGGTTACGCGGCGTTCTTGATCGGTCCGGCGGTCGTTGGCTTTCTGGTGAACCGTCTTGGGATCCAGCACGCGATGGCGGTACCCGCATTGCTTTGCGCCGCGATTATCGCGCTGGCGAGTACCATGCCGCGAAACGACGTGGGTCTCGGCCAGCACTAAGTCGCTACGACTGCGTGGTGTCGAGAAGGATCTGTGCCAGTTCCCGAGGCTGAGAGAACATCGGCCAGTGCCCGGTGTCCATCAGCCGAACCCTCGGTGAATGCTGATTGAATCTCGACGTCAAGAGTCTTCACATCTAGACTCCGGGTGTGAGCGGCCAGTCGACGCTGGGATGAGGTCGACGCCATCGTGGAGGCCTGGCGCCGGGAGCGTCCAGACGTGGATGTTGCTCCAATGGAGGTGCTCTCACGGATCAGCCGGCTGGCCCGCCGTTTGGACCGGCTCCGGGCGAATGCGTTCAGCGCCCATGATCTGGAGTATTGGGAGTTTGACGTACTGGCTGCCCTGCGCCGCACGGGCCCGCCCTACCGACTCTCGCCTGGACAACTCATTCAGGAGACTCTCGTCACGTCCGGAACGATGACGAATCGGGTGGACCGGCTCACCGACCGGGGTTTCGTCATCAGGCAAGATCACCCCAACGACCGGCGAGGCGTCCTGGTTCAGCTAACCGATGCGGGCAAGGACGTTGTCGATGCTGCGCTCGCCGAGCTGATGGTCGCGGAGCGGCAGATCCTGGACGCTCTGGATGTCACGGACCATGATCAACTTACCCGCAGTCTGCGGCTGCTCCTCGAGCACTCCGGCGCCGACCGGTGAGAGCATTCCGAGGCACGGCTCATCAGATGACGCGGGCACCGACAACGGGGGCGGTCGCACGTCTGACTGCCCGGCACAGTCCCTCGGCACTGAGAGATACACAGAGATCGACCGCGGCTGATTCGCTCTCCACCAAGAACGCGCAGGTCGGACCCGATCCCGAGACCACAGCGCCGAGCGCGCCGTACTCGAGTCCGGTTTGCAGCACCGTTCGCAGTCGAGGTTGCAGATCCAACGCGGCCGGCTGCAGATCATTGCTCAGTGCTACACCTAGCAGCCGTGGATCGCCGCTGCGGAGCGCACTCATGAGATCTGGTGGCACTTCGGGTGGCGTCGCATTCGGGCTCAGATCGTCGAAGCGCCGATAAACCGCGGCTGTCGAAAGGCCGTGATGGCCAAACGCCAGCACCCACTGATAGCTACCCCGGGCCAGCGCAGGAGCTACGTCCTCACCGCGGCCGCTACCCACGGCGGTGCCGCCGAGCAAGGCAAATGGCACATCGCTGCCGAGCTCAGCCGCGAGCCCTCTCAGTTCCTCAGGGCTGACATCGAGATCCCACAAGACCGCGCAGGCCAGCAACGCAGCTGCACCATTGGCCGAGCCGCCAGCCAGCCCTCCGGCGACCGGAATCGATTTCTTGATCGACAATCTTGCCCCGAGAGAATCGTGCGGCGCGTGCCGCCGAGCGAGCAGCATTGCGGCGCGTACCGCGAGGTTGGAACCATCGAGCGGGACTTGGTCGGCTCCCTCGCCGCTTACCACTACCTCGAACTCGTCCGGATTCGCCCATTCGGCGAGCACTTCGTCGTAGAGGGAAACAGCCTGGTACACCGTTGCGAGTGGATGGTAGCCGTCGGGCCGCGGAACACCCACCTTCAATGCGAGATTGATCTTGGCAGGCACCCGCACACGAACACTCGACGTACTTGGCGGCGTAGCTGAAGCCATGAGTGCGAGGGTATCTAGGCGCGGAAGATCTGCTCCGCGATCCTGGTGAAGTCGGTTACGTCCAACGTCTCGCCGCGTGCCGTCGGAGCCAGCCCCGCTGCCGCCACGGCGGCACTTGCCTCGGCTGAGGATCCCGCGAGCCCGGCGAGGGCGGACCGCAGCATTTTGCGGCGCTGCCCGAATGCGGCGTCGACGACGGCGAACACCTGCTCCCGGGTCGCGGTGGTCTGCTGGCTGCGCACGGCGTTCAATGGCAACCAAACCAGATTCGACGTTCGGCACCGGCCAGAAGACCGTCGGCGATACTGTGCCGGCCCGCAGGGCAGCGGCGTACCAGGCGAGCTTGGCCGACGGAATGCCGTAGGTCTTCGAGCCCGGCGTGGCGGCTAATCGATCAGCCACCTCAGCCTGCACCATCACCAGACCGCGGTTCCAGCTGTCGAACGTCGCCAGCAGATGCAACAGCACCGGCACGGCGACGTTGTAGGGCAGATTGGCAACTACGGCAGTCGGCGGTTCGGGCAGGGCGTCGACTCGGAGCGCGTCGGCGTTGATCACGGTGAGCGCCCCAGCCCGCTCGGGCAATCGTGCAGCGACCGTATGAGGCAGCTGCGCTGCGAGCAGCTCATCGATCTCAATCGCGATCACGTGGCGGACCGCTTGGAGGAGGCCGAGGGTCAGTGAGCCTAGCCCTGGCCCGACCTCGAGGACAACGTCATGCTCGGTAACACCGGACGCGGCGACGATTCTTCGTACGGTGTTCGCGTCGGTGACGAAGTTCTGGCCCAGCTGCTTGGTCGGCCGCAGGCCCAACTGGTTTGCCAGCTCACGGATCGCCGTGGGATCGAGCAGCCCGCCGGCCACGCGTTAGCGCAACCCCACCTTCCTGGAGCACGCCGGCCAGGCACCCCAGCCTGCATCCGCCTGAAGCTTCTTGGCAATCGCGATCTGCTGCTCCCGGCTAGCGTTGCTTGGCAAGCCCGAGCCGCCGTACGCGCGCCAGGTGCTGAGGCTGAACTGCAGGCCGCCGTAGTAGCCGTTGCCGGTGTTGATCGACCAGTTGCCGCCGGACTCACACTTGGCGAGCTTGTCCCAGACGCTGCCGGAGGGTGTGCTGCCGGAGGGTGTGCTCGAGCCAGAGCTCTTGCTCGTCTTCTTCTTCGTGCCGACCAGGATGACTTCGTCGACCGGCTTGGTGATCAACTTGGATTTGATCTTGGTGCGCTTGACGATCTCCCCGTTGTGCCGAACGAGCTCATACGTCACCGCACGGACGCCTCGAATCCCTGGTGTGTCGACCTTGGTGACGCCCTTGTTCAGCTTGCTTGACTTCTTGCGCACTGTGTCGAAGCCGATCTTGAGCTTCTTCGTCTTGGAGTTGACGTCTACCCGGGTGAAGCTGAATTTCGAGCCGTCGACCAGGCGTGCATTCGGGCTTGCGCTCAGCTTGTCGTCATGATCTACCGTGATCTTGGCTGCGGTGAGCGCATCGGCCAACGTCTGTCCCGTCGTGGTGATCTTTCGCTTCTTGCCCGCATCGATGATGATGATCCTCTTCTGCGTGGCAACGACAATGGTCAGACCCTGCCGTCCAATGCTTGAGCCGCGACTGGCGGACAGCTCCGCACCCGAGAGGTCGATCTCGAGCGCGTTGAGCGCGTCGTCGACCGTGGTCGCGGTGGTCCAGATGGTCTGCGCAGCGCCATCAACGGTGAAGGTAACTTGGCGGCCGAACTTGACCGCAATCCGGCCGCCCTCCTCGACCTTGCTGTCCGCGCTAGGTGCGACGACGTCGTGGTCGCTGACTTCGATTCCTCTGCTTCGCAGCAGTGCGCCCACGGTGCCGGCGCTGGTCTGGACCTGCGTCGTTTGCCCGTCAACGGAGAGCGTCACGGCTTTGTTGAGGTTGGCATAGCCGAAGGTGGTTCCAGCGAGGGCGAGTGCCGTTGCTCCAGCAGCAACCACCGGGATGATCTTGCGCACAGCATTTCCCCCGAGTCGGTCCGGTCGTGATCTGGACCTCTAATGTCTTGCAGCTCGGCTTTCAGCCCGAGCTGGATTACGAAATTATAACGGAGACCGCCGGCTGTGCGCCAAAATCCGAGCCGCGACGCGAGCACCAGCTACCAGTTACCGCGGTGAATGAGCTCAGAGATTGGCTTGCGCGGGCGGCGCGTCGGCGAGCCGGTGATAGCTGCTGAGCCTGTCGCAGGGCGCCCTTCGACAGGCTCAGGGCGCATCTCTGGGGCTGATTCCGCGTACCCGAGACTGATGACGCCCACGCTCAGCTGGTCCGGCGGCACGCCGAAGGCTTCGCGTACGGCAGGAATTCCGAAAACCGGGATGCCGAAGAAACAGGCGCCGAGTCCTGGTCTACCGCAGCCAGCAGTGCGGCCATGCTCGCCATTCCGGCATCCACGTACCAGTAGGGCGCCGACCATCGAGCCGGATCTCGATCTGTCCAGCCCTTGTCGGGTTCGGCGTACCGGTCGAGATAGGTGTCCTCGCTGGTCCAGACGAGGACCAGAGTCGGTGCCGACCGCATCCCGCGCAGCCAGGCGCTGTCCGCCTCAGCCGTCGCACGCCAGAACGTTTCACGCTCCTCCGCTGAGCTCAGCACGAGGAAGCGAGATGCCCTGGGTGAAACCGGCCGAAGGTGCCCGAAGCGCCGCCGCGAGAACGGCCTCGAGCGCATCGGACGGCACGGGCCGCGCTTCGTCGTAGGCGCGAATCATCCGACGCCTGCGTAGCACGTCGGCCGAACTCCATGGCCTACCAGCTTCCGCCGAAGGCGGCATCGGCATTGTCGTTGAGGGCCCGGCACGTGCGCTCCAAGTCGATTCCGAGGGTGGCGGCGATGAAGCGCGCAGTGTGCGGGATCAGGTAGGAGGCGTTCGGCTTGCCTCGTAAGGGCATCGGCGTGAGATAGGGCGCATCGGTCTCGACGAGCACCCGATCAAGAGGGGCGAGGCTCAGCGCGTCGCGCAGCTGATCATTGTTCTTGAACGTGATCGTGCCGGCGAAGGAGAGATACGCGCCTCGGTCCAGGCAAGCCCGCGCGAAATGATCATCGCCGGAGAAGCAGTGCATCACAATCCGCGCCGGCGGACCCTCGGCAGTCGATCACATCCAGAATGTCGTCGTGGGCGTCGCGATCATGGACGACAAGGGTCTTGTCGAAGGCATTGGCGATGGCGATGTGAGCCGCAAATGCCTCCCGCTGGACCGCCTGACCGGCAGCATCGGGTGTCCGGAAGTAATCCAGTCCGGTCTCCCCCACCGCTCTGACCCGCGGATGCTGCGCCAAGCGCCTCCACGAGCTCCAGGCCAGGCAGCAGCTCCGTCCCATTCGCGCGGCATCGTTGGGATGGATCGCAACACCGGCGATCACCGACGGCCACCGCTCGGCAGCCTGCACTGCCCAGCGGCAGCCTTCTGGATCACATCCGATCTGCACGATTCTGGTGACGCCCACGTCGGCCGCCAGGCGGATCGCCTCGTCGGGATCGAGGCCCGAATTGGCCTGCGTGGAGTCGAGATGGCAGTGCGAATCCACCACCGGCGCCGGAAGTGGATCAGGCACGGCAGGTAGTTCCACGCGCTAACTGCTGCATCCCTGCGAGCTGTTCGTCACAGGGATCCTGGCCCCTTGAGAGACTCGAGCCGCGCCGCGAGTGATTCATTTTCAGGGCGAGGTCATAGACCGCGTTCTTGGATACACCTTGCCGGCGTGCGGCTTCTGCGGCTGCCTCCCGCAGCCTCATCCCGCTGGTGGCCAGGCTGATCGCCTCCTCTGCCGCCCCTGCAAGATCGGCCGAGCGCTCCGTCAGGCCGCCCACGACCAGGGTCACCTCGCCTCGGATCTGCGAGGAGGCCGCCCAATCCGCGAGATCTTGCAGCGTTCCCCGACGGACCTCTTCGTACGTCTTGGTGAGCTCGCGGCAGACCGCCGCTGGACGATCGACTCCGAAGGTCACCGCCATAGCGGACAGAGTGTCGGCCGTTCGGTGGGGAGCCTCGAAGAACACCACGGTGCGCGGCTCGGTTGCCAACTCACGCAGTCGCCGCATCCGCTCGGAGGCCTTGCGCGGCAGGAAGCCTTCGAAGCAGAACCGATCGACTGGGAGGCCGGAGACAGCCAATGCCGCAAGCACCGCAGAGGGTCCGGGCACAGCCGTGACCTGGAAGCCGCGCGCCACCGCTGCCGCGACGAGGCGATACCCCGGATCCGATATCGACGGCATGCCGGCGTCACTGACGACGACGACTCGAGCTCCCGCCTCGAGCACCCCTACCAGCTCCTCGGTGCGCCGCGCCTCGTTTCCCTCGAAATAGGACATGATTCGAGCGCTCGTCTGGACTCCCAGCCGGTCGAGCAGCCGCCGCAACCTACGCGTGTCCTCAGCCGCGATCACGTCCGCATTGGTGAGTTCGGCGACGAGTCGCGGCGAAGCATCGGCTACATCACCGATAGGCGTCGCCGCGAGCACCACGACCCCTGCCGAGCTCACGTCCGCTGTCACCTCACGCCTTCATCCACTACGCGCCGTCGGATTCCTACGTAAACATAGGCTTCGCACCGATGCGCGGGAAGTTGGTGAGGCTGGGCACCATCGCATTGCACCGGCACGCCCCACCTACGATGGGCGCGTGACGCGCCAAGTCCTCGAGCCGGCGACGGGATTGGTCGTTTCAGCCAACTCCGCTGCTCGAGGCACGACGCCGCCGCGCCCGCTACCGGACTGGCCGCCTACGCCGCCGAGCACGATCGAGCGCCTGCGAGTCGCCATGCCGACCGACCGCATCAACGGCTGGATCGTCACGCTGATCATCGGTGCTGTCGCGTTTGTCATCCGATTCGTCAACCTCGGCTATCCCAACAAGCTCGTCTTCGATGAGACCTACTACGCCAAGGACGCCTACTCGCTGCTGAAATTCGGCTACGAACGGGACTGGCCGAGCGACGCCAATTCCAAGATCATCGCCGGCAACGTCGACGTCATGAAGGACACCGCCGCATTCGTGGTGCACCCGCCGCTCGGCAAGTGGCTGATCGCCGGCGGCGAGCAGCTCTTCGGCATGAACTCCTTTGGCTGGCGGTTTGCCTCCTTGATCTTCGGGACTCTCCTGATCATGATCACCATCAGGCTGGTCCGCCGGGTTTCCAAGTCGACCTTGATCGGTGGGCTCGCCGGCATCTTGCTCACCTTCGACGGGCTCGAATTCGTGATGTCGCGCACGGCGCTGCTCGATGTCTTCATGGCGTTCTTCGTGGTAGCCGCCGTGGCCTGCCTCGTCGCCGATCGTGAGTGGTTCCGAAACCGCCTGGCCCGCTATCTCGAACAGCGCGAGATCCCCGATCTCGGTGGCCGGTTCGGCCCGGCTCTGGTGCTGCGTCCCTGGCGTCATCGCAGCCGGGCTCTGCTTTGGGCTCGCGCTCGGAACGAAATGGAACGCGCTGTATCCGCTTGCCGCGTTCGCACTGCTCTGTTTGGCCTGGGACGTCGGAGCCCGACGACTGGCCGGCGCGGGATCCCGCGCCAAGCTCGCGATCCTGCGGGACGGCATCCCCGCATTCTTCTCCCTGGTCGTGCTCAGCTTGGTGGTGTACGTCGGCACCTGGACCCGCTGGCTGACGACCACCGGGGGCTACGACCGCTCCTGGGGCGCCGAACATCCCCAAGACGCCACAGTTCGGCTACTCGGCAAGCCGCTCGCGTCCTTGTTGCACTACCAGTACGACATCTGGAACTTCCACACCGGCGACTTCATCAACCAAGCTCAGCACACCTACCGAGCCCATCCCGCCGGCTGGCTGATCGTGGCTCGCCCGATCGGGATCGACGCCGTCAACGGCATCAAGCCAGGAACCGACGGCTGCCTTGGACCCGACAACTGCATTCGAGTGATCAGCGGTGTCGGAACACCGGCGCTGTGGTGGGTTGCGATCTTCGCCCTTGTCGCAGCTGCCATCTTGTGGATGGGAGGTCGCGACTGGCGCTTCGGCATTCCCGTCGTCGGCGTGCTGAGCAGCTGGCTGCCGTGGTTTGCCTTCGACTCGCGCCCGCTGTTCTACTTCTACGCGATTGCGATCATTCCGTTCTCGGTCATGGCCGTGGCGCTGTGCGCCGGGTGGCTCCTCGGAGAGGCGCGTGCCGGCGATCGACGGATGGTGGCGGCGATCGTCATCGGGGCGTTCGTGGCCCTCGTCGCCGCCAACTTCGCCTATGTCTATCCGATCCTCACCGATGAGCTCTTGCCCTATCCGAAGTGGCTGTCGCGGATGTGGTTCAGGAGCTGGATCTAGTGTCGTGTCCTTAGCCTGATCTCGTCGACCATGATCATGATCATCGCGATCGCGGATTGAAGATCTCCACCGTTCTCACCAGACCTTCGGCGGCAAGGAGTCGCTTCCCCTAGAGTGGTGTGCTGGCTTCGCACCTCAGGGTTGACTCGCCACCGCAAGGGCGGCGGTGAAGGGTGAAGGAGTGGGAGTGGGATTGGAGCAGCCGCGGGACCAGGTACGGTTCTCGGTCGTCGTCCCTGCCTACAACGAAGCGGCCTATCTCGGCCGCGCTCTGGACTCGTTGCAGCACCAGGACTACGACGGGACGTACGAGATCATCGTCGTAGACAACAACAGCACAGACAGCACGGCGGCCGTCGCCGCGCGCTACGGCGTGCGGGTGGTCAGCGAGCCTCAGCAGGGAGTTTGCGCCGCCCGGCAGCGCGGGGCCGACTGCGCCCGGGGCGAGATCATCATTTCCACGGACGCCGACACCACCCAGCCGCGGGACTGGCTGCGGACCATCGACGCCCGCTTTGCCGACTCCAAGCGAATCGTGGCGGTGGCCGGTCCGTGCCGCTACCACGACCCCTCGTGGTGGGCGAAGGCCTATCCGACACTGCTGTTCGGCTTGGTTGCCCTGGTCTATGCACTGACCGGATTTGTCTTCTACGTGAGTGCGACGAACATCGCCGTGCGGCGCAGCGCATTTCCGGGCTATGACCTCAGGCTGACCCAGGGCGGTGACGAGCTGGACCTGTTGCGACGGCTGCGGCGCCGAGGATTGGTGAGCTGGGAGCGACAGAACGTGGTGACCACCTCAGCACGGCGATTGCAGCGCGGGCTGCTTTACAGCTTCTTCATGACCTTCCTCGTGTACTACTTGCTGGCGTACTGGTTCAACCGGCTGTCGCAGCGGCAAACGTTCGGGATGGCGCCGGCGTTCCGCCAGGAGCGGCGGTCCTTTGCGCCCGTGTGGGCACGCCGCGGTGTAGTGCTCGGGATCCTGCTGGTCGGCCTCACCTCGCTGGGTTTCGCTACGGGTGCCGGCGACGCTGCAATGGACAGCCTGGCCAACTTCTGGCACGGCCCGTGAGCCGGCTTGCGGCCATAGCCCGAGCCGCAGCGGTGGGCGTTTCTGCGCTCGGCGCCGCGGCGTACTGGACCGGCTTTCGACCCCGCTCGCAGATCTTCGGCTCTTTCCCGTACGCGGCCGAGACCGATGAGAAGGTAGTCGCCCTCAGCTTCGACGACGGGCCCAACGAGCCATATACATCGCGACTGCTCGACACTTTGGACGCGTACGACGTGAAGGCGACGTTTTTCCAGGTCGGCCGCTGTGCGCAGCGATTTCCGTCCGCAACCCGGCGCGTCGTGCAGAGCGGCCACGTCCTGGGCAATCACAGCTACAGCCACTCCTTCACTCGCTATGCCAAACAACCGCGACAAGAGATCGAGATCATCCGTTCCCAGGAGGTTTTCTACTCGATTACCGGCGTTACGCCGGCGCTCTATCGTCCGCCGTGGCTGTGCCATTGGCCATGGGTGTTGGGCACTCTGCAACACCACGGGCTGCAGGTCGTGTCGGGAACCTTTGCGCATCCCTTCGAGATCTTCCAACCAGCAGCCGCCAAGCTGACCGATTCGGCGGCCCGGCTGGCACGGCCCGGCGCGATCTTGATCTTCCACGACGGCCGTGAGGCGCGTGGTGGACTCCGAGACCAGAGCGTGGCCGCTATCGGCCCGCTGATCGACCGGCTGATGGACCGCGGCTACCGCTTTACGACCGTCGACCGGTTGCTCGGCATCAGCGCCTACGGTGTTTGATTGCTCGCTGCGCTCGCTGGTGATCGCGCTGCGGAGTCCGCCTATCACGCGTAAGGCGTCCAATCGGGGTTGCGCCCGAATGCGATGAGCAGGTCGGCTTGCGGATTGCCGGCCGACGCGGACTCGGGCCTTGCCGCTATCGCTCCGGATGAGCGGTAGATGTCCTCCCGGTTGCGGAACCATGCCGCAACTTCGGCCACCAGTTCCGGGTCGAGATCGCGCTGCTGACCAGTTGCCGCGGCAAGATCCCAGCCGTGAATCAGATGATCGGCAGCGAGCTGGCTGATGTACTCCTCGATGCTCTCCTCGCCGTAGGACAGGTGGACTTTTCCTCCCGCGGGAAGCCGTTCGGCGACAGCTGTCAACGCCTCATCGGCCGCAGCCATCGCGAAGGACTTGGGGTCTTCACCAAGCAGATCACCGTCGAATGCTTCGCCGACCTCGGCTATGGTCCTGCCATCGACGAGCGGTTTGGTCCAGCGGTCTTCCCCAACGACGTGGTTGACGAGAGCTCGCACGTTCCAGTCAGTGCAGGGCGTCGGCGCAGACCACGCGCCAGACACGCTCTCAACGGTGCCTTTCCAAAACTCAACGCTGCGGCGGTACGTCTCATCCAGCGCCATGCCCTACCCCCTCGCCAACACTGTTTTGCCAACACCAATTTGATTGCTTGATCACAGCGTGCTCGCTCGGCGGGCGTACGTCCAGTGGGGCTGGCGCCCAAGGGGGATGTTGCGAGACGTGCGGCTCGACCACAATGAGGTATGGCGATCCGGCGCAGTCGCGAACTCCGATCCTCGTTTACGGACAAGGTGGACGGATTGCTGTTCGCGTTCGCCGGTCTGTCGACCCTCTGGCTGGCCTACCTGGTGTTCAAGGAGGGTATTCAGCCCGGTTGGCCAATGCTGCTACTCGTCGTGTTCTGGGTGCTCCTTACGTATCTGTTGTTGCCAAGGGTGCATCGCATTCTGACCCGCCTTTACGTACCCGGATATTTCATCGGCCGAGCCCGTACCAGTGACGGCCTGCTCGGGGACCCGGTGAATCTGGCGTTGTTCGGCCACGAGGCACAGATACATGCTTCGATGACGCGGGCTGGCTGGACCCGGGCCGACGACGTGACGCTTCGGAGCGGGTTGCGGATCCTGACCTCTACCTTGACTCGGCGCAGCTACCACGAGGCGCCGGTCAGCCCGCTGCACCTGTTCGACCGCCAGCAGGACTTCGCCTACCAGCAAGAGGTGGCAGGCAGCCCGTCCAAACGACACCACGTGCGGTTCTGGCGTTGCCCCGACGGCTGGATGCTCCCCGGCGGATACACCGTGGATTGGCTCGCGGCGGGAACCTATGACAAGAGCGTCGGGCTCTCGTTGTTCACCTTGCAGGTAACTCACAAGATCGAAGAGGACACCGACATCGAGCGCGACTACATCGTCGAGACGGTCAAGAAAGGCTCGCCAGAGGTTGACGTGGATGTGATCGAAAACTTCTCCACCGGCTATCACTCCCGCAACGGCGGCGGCGATTTGATCATCACCGATGGTGACCTGCCGATCATCGATGTACGCCACGTCGACGTACCCGAGATCGCCAAGATCGAACACACCGACAGCCGCGACAAGCGACCGGCACAGATCGTCTTCGGAGCCGGCGTTGCATTCTTCCGCGGACTGGCCTTCCTGGCTATTGCGCTGCTGTTGGTGCTGATTCCGGTCCGGTACATCGAGCAGGTCACCCTCGAATCGGTCGATGTCCAGGGCGGTAAGCCGGCCTTGATCATCGCCGGGAGCGTGGTCGCCCTCATCGCTCTTGTCGACATCGGGATGGCGCTGGCCGTATTCTTCGGTCGCAACTGGGCCCGGATCCTCCTGATGCTCTCGTGCGTGCTGACAACCATCGGCGCCTTCGTCGGCAACGCCAACGGGTCGGAAGCGGTCACCCTGGCTACGAGCCTGCCGACGGTTGGCCTCAGCATCATGGTGCTGCTCGCTCTTTCCAGCCATCGGGCTCGTGAGTACGCAGCGCGCGGCAGACACATGCCCAAGCGCATTGCTGGGCGCCCGTACGAGCAGGCCGCCATCTGAATCTGTCGTTTGCGTGACCGTTGGATGCGCCTGAGGAGAAACCGCGGGCAAGTCGCGCTCCTCTGGAGGCGCCAGGGTTGGCAGTGGTTATTCCCCAGCACCTCTTGTTGCCGACGGCCCCGGCTACTGACCGATCCGGCCATCGATGCGTTCGCGCAGCAGATCGGCATGGCCGTTGTGGCGGGCGTACTCCTCGATCATGTGAACGAGCAGTTCGCGCAGCGAGACCGGTTCGCCGGCACCGTCGCGCCCGACGAAGTCGAGGTCGGTATCGCGGGCGAATTGCTCGGCGAAGGCGACCTCGTCGCGCCATGCACGCCAGGCGTCCTCGACCACTGCTTGATTGCCCACCGCACCGTCGAAGTCGCCGTCTGGCTCTGCCTCGGACTGATAACGAGTGGGCACGTCCTGGCCGCCGAAACGTTGCCGGAACCACTTGCGTTCGACATCGGCCAAGTGACGCACGAGACCAAGGAGCGACATCGTTGAAGGCTCAACAGAGCGACGGGCAAGTTGTGTGGCGTCCAGGCCTTCGCACTTGAGTTGCAGCGTGAGGCGCTGACCGCGCAGGAACTCGATCAGCGTCGCACGCTCGTCGCCGAGCGACGTACCTCCTTCGCGCGGATCAACCTCGGCATCGATGAATCGGTCGGCACGGTGCTGTTGCGTGGTCACCAGCCCATGCTTGCCTCCGCGTCGTGCGACGGCAACCCCATGATCATCGAGTCTCGGTCGAGCGCATGCTGGCGGATCTCCGACGGTCAGTATCGCTATACGCGGGGATCTTCGTCTCGCGATAAGGTGCGTTGTCTCGGAGCTGCCCTGCCGGTGGGTCTATGGCAGATCTACACGGTTTGGGCTTCGTCGAATGATGCTTCATGTGGAGGTCGAGTAGTGGCATTCTTTGTGGGCTTGGCGTTGTTCATCGGTGTCTGTGGCTGGCTGGATACGCGGCTGCCGTGGCCTAGGCGGCCGATTCGAGGACGAAGGTGATCACAGGGCATTTCGGCCTCGCGGCCGGTGCAAAATCTGTAGATCACCGAGCGCCACTTTGGTCTTTGATGTTGGCAACGATGTGGCTGGATGTGATCTTTGTCCCCTTGTTCCTACTCAACATCGAGACGATCGACACACCGCCCGGCGGTGGGTACGGGGCGTCGGTTATTCATGCGGACTACACGCATTCACTGGTCGGCGCATTGGTGCTGTCAGCCGTGTTCGGCGCCGTCGCGTGGTGGCGCTGGGATCGGCGGCTTGGTCTGTTGCTCGGTGCTGTCGCCTTCTCTCACTGGGTTCTTGATCTCATCGTGCACCGCGGAGACATGCCGATCCTTCCCGGCAACGCCGGAGACCTCCCGCTGCTGGGTTTCGGACTGTGGCGAGTGCCGATTGCGTCCATCGTGTTGGAGGCTGCATTCCTCGGGGTCGGAGTATTCCTCTACTGGCGGGCAGCTCGCTCGCTCCCATCCGAGAGCATCGGCCGAGTAACGCCATCGCTGGTCGCTGGCGCTTTGCTGGCGTCGGGAGCGATCGTTCTGATCCTCGACACCCTGGGAATCTGACTCCAGCTATGTGGCGTCGGTAGCTGCCATCTTGGCCGCCGCGACCGAACCGACAGGACGAGTACCCCATGTGGGGTACCCACGTTGACCTCCTGAGGAGGACGCAGAAGCTTTCGGAGACAACTAGCGTCCCGTACATGAGGTCGGCGGCAGACGCCCGGCGTACGCCGCCAGTTTGATGATCACATGTAGGAGGAGCCATGCAGTCAGCTGCAGCAGACCCGGTCTTTGAAGTCGTCGGCAGCTCTGCCGATCTGCGAACCGAGGCATCAGTCAGCAAGGGTGGGGAACCGGCCGAACCCCGCCAGTACTCACGAGGCGGCGTGCTTGCCGTGTGGGCTGCGGCCGCGCTGCCCATGGGGATCCTGTCCTGGGTCGTGGCGCCCGCCATAGCCGGGCCCGGGCCCTCGCCGGAACGATTCCTGATCACTCTGGTCGGTGCCATGACTGTTGGTCTCGTCTGGCAGGCAGTCCTTACCTTGATCTTGGTGCTGCGGGAACGACGGGACCCGTCCTGGACTTCGCTGCGAGACCGGTTGTGGCTGCGATCACCTCGCACGGCGACGCGTCGCGGAGGCAGGTTATGGGCCTGGGTGCCGGTTTACGCCCTCGGCTTGGCGGCCCTGGACCTGCTGATCCAACCGCTGCTTTTCCCCTCTGCGCCGGCCGGCCGCGACATGGGCACATTTCTCGGTTCGCCCGCGGGCCAGCAGACCTTCCACCACGCCTGGGGATTGTTTGCGCTCGTCGTGATCATGGGCATTTTCAACACCGTCCTCGGAGAGGAACTGTTCTTCCGCGGACTGCTGCTGCCCCGGATGCGCAGGGGGTTCGGCCGAGCCGACTGGGTGGTCAACGGGCTGCTCTTCGGCCTCTACCATCTGCACGAGCCCTGGCAGATCCCGAACGCGATCGTGACCGGCTTCCTGTGTGCGCAGCCGACCCGGCGGTTCCGCAGCGCCTGGATGGGTATCGCCATTCACTCGATCGAAACTGTCTTCTTCATCGTGGTGCTGTTGCCGATCGTCCTGTCATAGGGCCACCCCTGTCATAGTGACATCTGCCGGATCCTCCGGCTTGGACGCCGCCAAGGAGGTCGACCGTGCGCACTCGGGACCTCGCCCATCGATTCGCCGCCCGAATCCGAAGTCTGCCGATTCCAGCGGTCGATGCGGGGATAGCGATCATCTTCATCGGAGCCGTGGTGACGGAACGGCTCCAGAATCCGTCGCCCCAAGGATTGCTGTCGGTCGTCGCAGCGGTCCTCACTTTGGCGCTGGCCATCTGCCTCGCCCTGCGGCGGCGAGTTCCATTCACCGCGTTCGCGATCAGCACTGCGGCTCTCTGCACCGAGTCGCTACTGCACGTCCCGAGCGTATTCTCCCCGTTGGCCAATCAGATATGCGTCTACTCGGTCGGCGCGTACGCGTCTCGGGCGCGGGCTCGCTGGGCCGTGCCGGTGATCGTTGCCGGCGTCCTGCTCTATTTTGTGGGAACGCCCGGACTGGATCAGTTGGATGCCGAGATGGTGGAAGTTCTCCTGGTGTGGCTGGCGACGTGGGCTGTCGGCTACACGGTGGCGCGCCGTCGGGAAGAGCAAGATCGGGCTCGCGTCGCGATCGCGCGGCAGGTGGTCGCCGAGGAGCGGGTGCGGATTTCTCGAGAGCTGCACGACCTTATGGGACACACGGTCAACCTGCTCGTGGTTCAAGCCGGCGCCGCGCGCCTGATGCTGGCCAAGGATCCGGCGATGACACGAGAGCTCTTGTCCGGTATGGAACGCACGGGCCGGGAAACGCTGGCCGATCTTGATCAGGTGCTCGCAACACTGCGTCCCGATCCCGCGGAGCCGGCGGAAGCCGGCGCGTCGAGTCATCCGCTGGGGGTGGCGCAACTGCCGGAGCTCGTGGATCATTTCGCCGAATCCGGTATCGACGTCAAGCTGTCGGTCGAGCCGACACTGCAGCTGCCCCGCAACGTGGACCTGTCGATCTACCGGATCGTCCAAGAGGGGCTTACGAACACGCTCAAGCACGCTGCTCCGTGCTCGGCGACCGTCGACGTCCGGCGAGAAGGCCCATCGGTTGTGGTCGAGGTGTCTGACACGGGGCCTGGGCCCCGTGAGCAGAAGCGGCCGGGTCGAGGACTGCTGGGTATTGCGGAGCGGGTGTCGATGTGCGGCGGCGTACTCGAGCACGGTGGAGGTGAAGGAGGCGGGTTCCGCTTGCGGGCCGCGCTTCCCCTGCGATGACGATCCGGGTTCTGCTCGCTGACGATGACGCGCTGCTTCGCGCCGGGCTGGCGGTTGTCCTCAGCACCGACTCGGATCTGGATGTGGTGGCGGAAGCGGCAGACGGCCTGCAGGCCGTCGATCAGTGTCGCCGGCATGCTCCCGACGTCGTGCTGATGGACGTGCGCATGCCGGGTATTGACGGAATTGAGGCCACTCGGCGGATCGTGGCGATCTTGCCTGACACGAAGGTCCTCATCCTGACCACGTTTCAGTACGACGAGTACGTCTGGGGCGCGTTGCGGGCCGGTGCCAGTGGATTCTTGCTGAAACGTGCCTCGCCCGAGCGGCTCCTCGACGCGATACACACTGTCGCGACCGGCGAGGCGCTGCTCGATCCAGCGGTGACGCGTACTCTCATCCAGCGCCACCTTGAAACCGAGAGCGGCAGCTCCGATGTTCACGCTCTGGATGCCGACGCACGTCGTCGCCTGGATGACCTCACGGCGCGCGAACGGCAGGTTCTGGCACTGATCGGGCAAGGGCGCTCCAATGCCGAGATCGCTGAACTCCTGGTGATCGCCGACTCCACTGCCAAGACGCATGTCAAGCGAATCCTGGCCAAGATCGACGCCCGCGACCGAGCTCAAGCTGTGGTCTTCGCCTACCGCAGTGGGCTGATCACGCATCACGGTTGATCTTGAATCTCATGATCACTATTCGGCCAGCTCGCCACGTACGCAGGCGTACGATCCGGTCCGCCTGGAAACATAGACAGACGTGAGCACTCGTCGTGCCAGGGATCACGCCGAGCACGCATCTGGATCATGAAAGGCGAGTGCCTAGGCTGAGCTTGGCTCAGACCCAAACCTCGCCGTCAGGAGCGGTATCAGACCCATGACAACCACATCAGAGCCGCTGTCCTGGCCGCGTTCGCATCGCGATCCCGAAGATCCGATCAATCCAGCTCCGGAGTTCGCACGGATCCGCTCGGAGCAGCCGGTCTTCGGCGTGCGGCGGCCGCTGCCGAACGGAGACTTCCGGACGATGTGGTTGATCACCAAGTACGCCGACGCCCGTGAGCTGCTTTCCAGCCGCGAGACCAGCAACTCCCTCGGCCGATCCGGGTCGGCGGCCTCCCAGCCCGGTTTCCTGCTCTCCCTCGACCCACCAGACCACACACGGATCAGGCGAATGCTGACCGGACAGTTCTCGATGCGCCGGCTGGCTGCGATGCGCCCGTACCTCGAGGAGATCACGACGAGATTTCTGGATGAGATGCAGGCTGCGGGCTCGCCGGTCGACTTGATGCAGGCGTTCGCCCTACCGCTGCCGTCGCTGGTGATCTGCGAGCTACTCGGCGTGCCATTCGAAGATCAGCCAGAGTTCCAGCGGCGCAGCGACACGATGCTGGACGTCTTCGTGACGCGAGAGCAGCAGGCTCAGAACACACTCGAGATGAACACCTACATGCAGTCGCTGGTGAATCGGCACCGGCAAGACCCTGGCGACGACATCCTCGGCATGTTGATCCGCGATCATGCCGATGAACTGACCGACGAGGAGCTGCTCGGTATCGGCAATATCTTGCTGGTTGCCGGCCACGAGACGACAGCGAACACGATCGGGCTGGGCACCTTGCTGCTCCTGCAGCATCCCGATCAGCTTGCTCTGGTACGCGACGACCCGGAGGTGATCACGAATGCGACAGAGGAGATCCTCCGCTATCTGACCATCGTCCACACCGGGACACCGAGGATCATCTTGCAGGACATGATCATCGGCGGCCAGACCATGCAGGCAGGCGACATCGCAACGGTGTCACTGCCAGCCGCCAACCGCGACGCCGACTTCATGACCGATCCGGACGTGTTCGACGTGACCCGGCAGCCGCAGCCGCACCTGACCTTCGGCCACGGGATTCATCAATGTCTCGGCCAGCAGCTGGCCCGCCTCGAGATGTCGGTGGCTCTGCCGGCACTGTTGCGCCGCTTCCCGAACTTGTCCTTGGCGGCGTCCGTCGCCGATCTCACCTTCCGAGGCGATGGTCCGGTCAACGGCGTACGCGAGCTGCCGGTCAGTTGGTAGCGACTATCCAGATCCGCTCTGCAGCGCCTCGGCGAGGTAGTCCACCGACAGCCGGACGATGCCATCGATGTCGTCGTGGCCGTTGAAGATGTGGTCTGCTCCTTCGATCGGAACCAGCCGGGCTGAAACCCCCTGATCGGTCAAGGCTTGGGCGAGGACCTCGCTATGCGCGTACCGCACCACGACGTCGGCCGTGCCGTGGATCAGCAGGAACGGCGGAGCGCCAGATGTCACGTAGGTGACTGGGCTGGCTGCAACGAGCAGGTGTTGATCAGATCCACCAGCCAGCAGTTCCTCGGGTGGAGTGAGCATCTCCGGCGGCAGCTTGGCTCGGATCTCGGGCCTCCAGCCTTGCTGCGGCTGTAGTGCGAGATCCGCGACGCCATACCAGTCGACGACGACATCGACCGCACTTGATTGGCGAAGCACGCCGATCGCGCCCTCGAGATCTGGCCGCTGGCCAGTCAGGCCGACCAGCGCTGCGAGGTGTCCGCCGGCCGACTCGCCCCAGACACCGATTCGCTCGGTCTCGATCCCCAGTTCGTTGGCATGCGCGCGGAGGTAGCGGATGGCAGCCTTCGCATCATGCAGCTGAGCCGGAAACTGCGCTTCCAGCGCATGGCGATAGTCGATCGTCGCGACAGCGAGGCCTGTTGCCACAAGCTCCTCGAAGAGTTGGTTCGGCCGCAGAGTCTCCGGGAGGTAGCGCCGATCACCAAGCATCCAAGCGCCACCGTGAATCCATACCACCAGCGGCGGCGGTGTGGGCGAAGCCGGCACCCACAGGTCCAGCAGGAGTGGCCGGTATCCGGGAGCAAGGGCATAGCTGATGCCGTCGTAACGCCTGCCGCCGTCGGGCTGTACCCGCGGCTCCGTTGGCGGTAGAAAACGTTTCGGGCCTGCCCATTCCGTTGTCGGAGCCGGTGTCGCGTTCATCTGAAGATCAACTCCTTGGAAGCTCTTGCCAGCAGTTTCTCCTACCTCCCGGAAGGCTTCGCTGCTGGCACGGATCGGACCGTACGAGCCCGCGCAAGCAGTGCAGTGCGGGCAGCGATCTCGGCATCAGCCGACGCGCCAAGCGCATCCAACCCGAGGAGTGCTGCGCCGACCACCGGAGGGTCATCAACGATCAGCACGTTGGCGCGCGGAGCGTACGCCGCCAGACGCCGCGACACTCCTTCCAACAGCTGGGGATCTCGCGCGGCGAGCACGCTCCCTCCCAGCGCCACATCGACGGACTGATCGCGCAGATCGAGCCGATGGAGGGTAGCCCGAGCGAGCAAGAACACCTCCTCTGCCAGCCGCTCCACCGCTGCCATGGCGGGTCCGTCGCCGGCTGCCGCGACCCGGAGGAGCACCGGGACCAGTTCATGGAGTCGGCTGCGCCGCATCTCACCGAAGTGCAACGCCGCTGTCACGTCCATGACGGATGACGTGCCGAAGTGTTCCATGACCGCCTCGCGCAGCGCGGTGGGCTGCCCACGGCCGTCTTCTGCCCGCACCGCAAGGAAGAGCGCCTCCATGCCGAGGCTCCCGCCACCTCCCCAGTCACCGGAGATGGCACCTACCGACGGGAACCGCACCAGCCCACCAGGCGCCGAGACTCCGACGCAATTGATGCCCGCGCCACACACCACAGCGATGCGGTTGGCGGCCCTGGTGCCGGCTCGCAGTAGCGCGAACGTGTCGTTGTCCACCGAAATCCTCGGTGCCCAGCCGGCGCGCGACACGCGTTCTCGCAGCATGGCGACTTCCACCGGGAAGTCCGCGCCGGCGAGGTAGACCGCCGCTTGCCGGGCCAGCGTCGAATCGACACTCGATTCCGGCCTCGGCGCTGGCCTCGGCGGTCAGGCTCGACAGCACCTCGAACGCGGCGTCGACACCGATGATCTGGTGGTTGGAGCCCGGCCCGCGCGCGTACCCGAGGAGCGTGCCGTCGGCGGAGATCAAGCAGACATCGGTCTTGCTGTTGCCGCCGTCGATCGCGAGGACCGCAGCGGTCACGCCGCCCACCGCAGGTGATCGCGATTGGCGCTGATCAGCAAATCGGTCAGCTTGTCGGCGAGATCATGCTGACCGATGAGCGGATGCGCCAGCAACGCCCGGAACACCCGTTCCCGGCCGCCCTTGACGGCAGCGTCCAATGCCAGTTCCTCGTACGCCGAAACGTGGGCAATGAGCCCGGCATAGAGCGGATCAACCGGTGACAGAGCTTGTGGCACCGGGCCGTCGCGGCCGATCCGCGCCGGCACCTCGACCACCGCATGATCGGCAAGGAAGGGCAGCGTGCCCTGATTGCGTACGTTCGACTACTTGCACGTCGCCGCGATCGGTGATCAAGGACGCCATCAGGTCTACGGCAGCCTCGGAGTAGTAGGCACCGCCACGCTGCTGAAGCAGCTCTGGCTTCTCATCTACCGCTGGGTCGGCGTACATCTCCAACAGCTGGCGCTCGATCTCAGCAACCTCCGCTGCCCGGGATGGCTTCGTTCGCTGCTGCTCGACGACATGATCATGCTCATAGAAGTAGCGGAGATAGTAGGAAGGCCACACCCCGAGCCGGCGGAGCATCGCCACGGGAAGCCCGGAACGCTCCGCCAATGCATCCGCTGAAGTGGCCAGCAGCTCGGGTAGCTGATCTTGACCGTTGATCAGGACTCTGACGGGTCCACGTCAGGTGATTGAGCCCGACGTGATCCAGCAACACGCTGGGCGGGTTCGACGCCGAGCAGACTCGCCGCAGCCCGCTGATTGCCGATCGCGACGTTGCAGAATCCGACAGCGCGATGACCATGATCAAGCAGCGCGCGGGTGACGATGCCCACCGGATTTGTGAAGTCGATGATCCAGGCATCCGTAGCGGCGAGCCGAGAGACCTGCTCAGCGATCTGCAAGATCACCGGCACCGTACGCAGCGCCTTGGCGAGCCCGCCAGCACCCGTGGTCTCCTGGCCGACACAACCACACTGCAAAGGAAGAGTCTCGTCGACCGCCCGCGCCGCTTGACCACCAACCCTCAGCTGGACCAGAACGACCGTGGCATCTGACACGGCACGGCCAAGATCGGTGGTGGACATGACATGCCCGGACTGCCCGTACTTGGCGAAGATCCTCTCCGAGATTCCGGTGACCAGCGAGAGCCGCTCCTCAGCCGGATCGGTGAGCACGAGCTCGTCAACGTGGACCAGGTGTTGCAGCCTCGCGATCCCGTCGACCAGTTCGGGCGTGTAGGTGGAGCCTCCCCCGACGACCGCGACTTTCATCTGGCACCACGTCCAATCTTCTGTCTGATCAGCCAATCCTCGCAGTCTGCGTCATCCGGCGATGCTTGCAGGGCGGTGGTAACAAGTAGGCAACAAGTAGGCTCCGACCGTGCTCCGTGTGTCCTCCCCCGAACTGCTCGTCTTGCACGGTTTGCGCGTAAAAGGCATGGCGGACGCGGCGACGGTCGCCGAGCGGTTTCGCCTGGATCGTGAACTCGTTGATGAGCTGCTGCTCGACTACGAGGCGTACGGATGGATCACTCACGTGATCTTCGCCGATGTCGACGGCTGGGCGTTGACGGCGGCGGGCCGAGCCGAGAATGAACGACGCCTCGCAGCCGAGCTGGACCAAACGGGCACGCGTTCGGAGGTTGTCCCCGCGCACGAGGTGTTCCTCGCGCTCAACTCACGATTTCTGAACACGATCACCAACTGGCAGATCCGGCCGAAGCCCACTGATCGCCTGGCCGCAAACGATCACATCGACCCTGATTGGGATCAGCGGGTCCTAGATGATCTTCACGGCCTTGGCCGCGAGCTTCAACCTGTGTGCGAAACGCTCACCATCGCGCTGCCGCGCTTTGCCGGGTACTCGGAACGGTACGCGGCCGCCCTGGATCGAGCTGCTCGCGGCGAACAAGCCTGGGTCGCCCAGCCGAAGATCGACTCCTGCCACACAGTCTGGATGGAACTGCACGAGGACCTATTGGCCACGCTCGGTTTGGACCGCGGCGCCTAGCCAGGGACCGGAATGGGCTGGCCCGCAGTTGCCGGCTGCGCAGATCCAGAGCAAGCGCAACGGCGCCTGGACTTAGGGGGTACCAACAGGGCCTCCCACGGGGGACAGTCGTAGCCATAGTCTGCGTCACATGCCCTACGCCGGGCTGTCTCCACCGGACGACGACAGGAGCTTCACCATGGACAAGCGGACCCTTGGCAGCAACGGCTTGGAGGTGTCTGCGATCGGGCTGGGTTGCATGAGCATGACCGGCGGCTACAGCGACAAGCCCGATCGGCAAGAGATGATCTCGCTGATCGGCGCGGCAGTCGATCGCGGCGTTACCTTCTTCGACACCGCCGAGATCTACGGTCCGTACGCCAATGAGGAACTTGTCGGCGAGGCGCTCGCGCCATACCGAGGTCAGGTAGTGATAGCCACCAAATTCGGGTGGGACATCGATTCCGTCGAGCGTAAACCAAGAGGGCGGGTGACGAGCCGCCCCGAGGTCATCAGACATGTCGTCGACGGCTCATTGCAACGCCTCAGGGTCGACGCCATCGACCTCTACTACCAGCACCGAGTCGACCCGGAGGTGCCAATCGAGGATGTCGCCGGGGAGGTCAAGGAACTCATCGAAGCGGGCAAGGTGAAACACTTCGGCATGTCCGAGGCGGCCGCCGGGACGATCCGCCGCGCGCACGCCGTCCAGCCCGTCACGGCCGTTCAGAGCGAGTACTCGCTGTGGTGGCGGCGACCCGAAGAGGAGGTACTCGCCGCATGTGAGGAACTGGGCATCGGTTTCGTCCCCTACAGCCCTCTCGGTAAGGGCTTCCTCACCGGCACCATCAACGCCTCGACCAGCTTTGATAGCGGCAACGACATCCGCAGCACCATCCCGCGATTCGAACCGGACGCGCTGCAACAGAACCAGGCCGTGGTTGATCTCCTCGCCAGCATCGCGCAACGAAGAGGTGCCACCCCGGGCCAGGTCGCCTTGGCATGGCTTCTGGCCCAGAAGCCGTGGATCGTGCCCATCCCTGGCACGCGGAAGCTGCACAGGCTCGAGGAGAACATCGGCGCCGCCGAGGTAGACCTCTCGACCGGCGAACTCAGCGAGATCGAAGAAGCCGCGTCCAAGATCCAGGTGCAAGGCGGCCGCTACAGCGAGGCCAGCGAACGGATGACCAACCTGTAGGGACAGCCGGGATGAGTGCCAGTGTGGACTCATGACAGAGCAGGGTCGCTTCAGTTCTTCGACGGCACTGGTGACCGGTGCTGGGCGAGGAATCGGCCGCGCGTGCGCCCAGAGGCTTGCGGATGAAGGGGCCCGGGTGGTCGTCACAGATCTCGATCTGGACACGGCTAGGGAGGTCGAGGCCAGCTTGCCCGATGGCTCTGGCCGGCATCTCGCGCTGACGATGGATGTCACCAACCGAACTTCGGTCGATCAGGCACTAAGTCATGCGGCCGGTGAGCTCGGAGGGCTTGACGTCGTGGTCAACGTCGCCGGAGGAGACACTGCGCACGGCGTATTCGAGGAAACGGGAGACGAGATCTGGCTCGGCCTGCTGGACCTGAACCTGGTCGGGGTTGCGCGCGTGTGCCGCGCTGCGATCCCGTTTCTGCGACGCAGCGATGGGGCGCCGGCGATTGTGACTGTCAGCTCGATCAACGCCTATGTCCCGCTCGGCAGTGAGCCGTACTCGTCGGCGAAGGCCGGGCTCACAGCGCTGACCAAGAATCTCGCGATTTATCTGGCGCCCGACGGGATCCGGGTCAACGCAGTGGCGCCCGGGACGATCAGGACCCGGGTTTGGGACAGCCAGGAGGGCGGAGCCGAACGGATGAAGCCGCTATACCCCTTGGGCCGGGTCGGCGAGCCGGAGGACGTGGCCGGCGCGGTGGCGTTCCTCGCCTCCACTGACGCCGCCTGGATCACCGGTCATACGCTGCCGGTCGAGGGCGGCCTACTCCTCGCCCACCCGGCGATCTAAATACTTGATCTTGATCCCGCGTTCCATACCCGGGCAGCGCCCCAGCCGACCCCTCCATACCAGCGAAGATCAAGTAGTCCCGGTAAAGCTAGTGCAGGCTGTCGTCGGGTTCGGTCAAGCGCCACGCATGGAAAGCGACCGTGAGCCCAGCTCGCGTCGGAGCGCAGGTGAATGGCCCCGCGCTAGCGACGAGGCCCGGCTCGAAAGGGACAACGCGGACCAGTTGCCACGCGGCCCCTTCCGATCGGGCGCGGATCGTGAGCGCGTCGCCGCTGCGACTGGCGCGTACGAGGACACGCTGTCCTCTCCAGTACGGGGCCGGAGCCAGTGACCAGTCAGACCGCCTATCAGTGACGACGGCACCAACCGACGCATGCCCATCGGCGAACTCCACACCAGCCTTGACCCATCGTTCAGCAGAGACGCGGACAAAAATCCCGGCCTGATCGAACTGCTCAGAAAAGGCAGCCGTGAACTCGACTTCCATTGCACTGTGCTGGGGGAAGGGTGCCACAAGGG
This sequence comes from uncultured Actinomycetota bacterium, assembly GCA_963808905.1. Taxonomy (GTDB): domain Bacteria; phylum Actinomycetota; class Actinomycetes; order Propionibacteriales; family Propionibacteriaceae; genus Microlunatus. The sequence goes on along the minus strand of CAWEHO010000027.1, from coordinate 45,702 downwards.
CATGCTCGCTGTCGTGGACGAAACCGTAGGACGTGAGGCGCCAGGCGTCACTGCCCTCTGCAGCCGTGACCAGGAGGTCGCCGCCACGCTCGACCACGGCAACAGGTTGATGTGTCCACCTGCCCGCCGACCAAGGGATAGGCATCATTGACCAAGCCTCTCTGCGATCTCCAGCAGGTTAATGAGGCCGTGCCGCATACCAACGCTCGAGCTCGGCCAGACCCTCGTCGAGAGGGACGCGCGGCCGCCAGTGCAGGACCTCATGGGTGACTCGCTGGTCGAACCAGTGGGCCGTGGACAGCTGCTCAACCAGGAACCGCGTCAGGGGCGGATCCTCTTCCGACGGCCCCGACGGCGAGAGACGATTCCGCAGCGCCCACAACGACTCGACGGCCGCTCCACCCGCTCGAGCAAGTCGCACCGGCAGGTGTCGCGTCGGGACGGGTGCACCCGCGGCCCTGCACACGGCAGCAAGCATCTCCGCGACAGGACGCGGTTCGCCATTGGTCACGACAAGCGCGCGCCCGCGCGCGTGCAGGCAACGGTCCAGCGCCGCCACAAGGGCATCCACCGCGTTGGTGAGGTACGTGGTGTCGATCAGCGCCGCCCCCGAGCCGATCAGCGGCAACCGGCCGTGTCGTGCACGATCGACGATCCGCGCAATCAACTGCTTGTCCCCCGGGCCCCACACCAGGTGTGGCCGGATTGCAACGACCGCGAGCTCGCCGGAGTCGGCGCCGAGCGCGACGCCTTCCGCGAGGGCCTTGCTTCGGGCGTACGGTCCGCGCGCGGTCGCCGGGTCCGCGAGATCGGCGCCGCGGCCTACGACCGACTTGCCTTGATGGGCAACCGAGGGAGACGAGACATACACCAGGCGTTCCACCCGGGCGGCCCGGCAGGCGTCGACGACGGCCTGCGTTCCGCCGACGTTGACCCTCAGGTACTCCGGCTCCGCGCCGACCACGTTGACCTTGGCGGCTAGGTGGATGACGGCGTCATGTCCGGCCACGGCGGCCCGGACGGCGTCCGCGTCGGCGACATCTGCCAACACCTCCGGCAGTCCCAAGCCGGCCGGGCGCCGCTGCAGGATCGTTACGTCGTCGCCTCGGCCAGCCAGGGCAAGCGCAACACCGCGGCCCAGCATTCCGGTGGTCCCCGTGACCAGCACTCGCACGCCGCGCTCCCTACGGACGGCCCACCCGGGCACCGGCGAGCACACCTTGGGCCCAGCGAGCGAGGCGAGACCGGTCGATCTTCGCGGCGTGACGAATGTCCACGGGAAGGGATCGCACGGTCAGCACGGCCGCCAGGGGAATGTCCGCGGCGGCTCGTACGACCCGGGCAAGTTCCTCGTCCGCCAGTCCGGGGCGCAGGTTTGCGGCTGGAACCACGACGCCCACTGGCTGCTGGGTGCCTTGGGGGCCGACGCCGACGACGGCGGCGCCTGTCACGAGCGCCTGGGCCTCGATTCGTTGCTCTGCTCCGACCGGGGTGAGCGGTCCCTCGGCGCTGGTGATCACATGGGCCAGCCGGCCCTCGACCCACAGCCGCCCGGCGGCATCCAGGTGGCCGACATCGCCGGTGCGGTGCCACCCAGGGTCACGGGAGCTGTTCTGCTCAGTCGCCCACAGCCGGTCGTACCGGTCCTTGACGTGTGCTGCCGATACACAGATCTCCCCGGTGACCTCGACGGACGGCAGCGGCGAGCCGTGAGCCCGACCCAGGGTGTCGAGTGCGCTGATCCCGAGGCGAACGCCAGGCAGTGCGCGACCGACGCAGACCCCGTTGCCGGAGCCCGCCTTCTCCAGCTCGGGCAACGCAATGTCGGTTACGGGCAGGACCTCGGTCATCCCGTACGGGGTGTGCAGCTCCGCCGCCGGGAGGACTTGCTGTAGGCGGCGCAGCAGTGGCACCGCCACCGGCGCCCCGGCCGAGAGCACCAGCCGGATGCGCGCGAGTGCCGCACGGTGATCAGGCGTCAGCCGGCTTGCGGTAGCGACCACGTTGCGCAGCGCGGCCGGCGACGCGAAGACCAGGGTCGCCCCGATCGACGCGGCCGCATCAGCGAGCGCGTCGGCGGTCAGGGTGCCCGGTCGGGTGACGTCCATCCGTGGGACGGCGGCGCCGATGCCCAGCGCCGGCCCGTACAGCGCAAACGGTGCGAACGCCGCAACCAGGCGATCTTCCGGGGTGATGCCACAGAGGGTCCGGACGAGCTCGAGCTGAGCCTGGAGCTGGGAGTGGCGGTAGACAACTCCCTTGGGCGGCCCGGTCGCGCCTGAGGTGAACAGGACCGCCGCCTCGGTGTTGGCGGTCGATGCGCTGCGCGTCCCGCTGGAGATCGTGCGCGTTTCCGGGGGACGGGCAACCGTCAATCGCGCACGCTCTTCCTCGACCGCTGATCGGGTCATCGACGCGCCCAGCAATCGACGTACCGGCTTTGGCCGGTCGCCGATCACGATGCGTCCCCCTGGTATCCGCAGTGCGGCGGCGGCTGCGACTGCTGCCGGCACCCCGACCAGATGGTCCGGGTCGGCGCTGCGTAACGCCTCGGCCATCCGGCGCCAGCCCAGCCCGGTGTCGGCGACGACGATCGCTGCCCCGGCGCGCCAGCAGGCGTACACCGCCGCCGTCAGCTCGAGCCCCGGCGGCACCAGCAGCGCCACCCGATGGCCGGGCCGCACCCCGGCCCCGCGTAGCTTCCCGGCGAGCGCGTCGACGCGCGCGTTGAGAGCGGTGAACGTCGTCAGCCGGGCGTGGTCGTGGCCCGGCTCGGCGATCGCTGTTGCGGAGCCCTCGACCACCGCGATGTCGATCGCAGGGCTTTGTGGACGTTCGGGCGACGGCCGCGTCGACCCACAGACTCGCGTACGGATCCATGACCAGACGCCCGCGGCCACTTCGGGATGGTCTTCAGTCACCAGGTGCGACGCGCCGGCGAACCGGTGCACGTCGGCCTGCGGCAGCCGGTGTTCCAGATCGCGAAGGAAGGCTGGTGAGAAGATCGGATCGCGAGGGCCCCAGAGCAGCAAGGCGGGAACCCCGCGGAGCTCGGGCAGCCCGTTAAGCACACGATCGAGCGCCGCTCGGCTGGGATGAGTCGGCTTCAGCGGGATGTCGGCCACGAAGTCCCCAACCGCTCGGCGGCGCTCGGCCGAGGAGTATGGGGCGCGGAGCGCCGCACGCACCTCAGGCCGGAGCGGAGCCCGGGTCAGCAGCACGGCGCTGCGGACGAAAGTCGCCGTTCGGACACACGCTAATTCGCGGAGCAACCGGCTGCGGACCAGCGGGATCAGGAGCCACGGCCGGGCCTTCGCTGGGAGCGATACGCCGGTGTTAGCCAGGATGATCCCCGCGACCTGACCGCCATGGCGCTCGGCCCAGCCGAGCGAGACCGGTCCGCCCCAGTCGTGCGCCGCGATGACGATCGGGCCGGTGATGCCCAGGGCTTCGGTCACTGAGTCCAGGTCGTCGATCCGGTCAGCAAGTGTGCGCGGCCTGCTTGGCCGCTCGGAGTAGCCCATTCCGAGCTGGTCGACCGCTACGGCCCGCCAACCGGGCTCGGCGCTAGCCAGGAATCGGCGCCACAGATAAGACCAGGTGGGATTGCCGTGTACGCAAAGCAGCGTCCCCTCGGCGGGCGCCACCCCGTTGTCCAGGACATGCCAGGTGCGCCGCACTCCGTCCTTGTCGACCACGGCGACCGTACGCGACCAAGCTGGATCCAAGCCCGGCATCGAGCCGAGTGCGACGCCTGGGACTGGAGCGATGTGCAGCGTGTCGGTCACCAGACGACTTCGGCGTACGAGGTGTTGAGGCCCGAACCGATGCCCATGAGGAGGATGCGATCCTCGGCGTGCAGCCGGTCCATATGCCGGGCGAGGGTGAAGGGCACGGCGGCCGGGCCCATGTTGCCGTAGTTCGGCAGCGTCAGCGGGAAGCGGTCGGGATCGACGCCCATCGCGGCAGCGATCGCCCTGATATGGACGACCGAGGTCTGGTGGGCCACGAACCAGTCGATTCCGCCCCAGTCGAACTCCGCCTGCGCGTCATCCCACGTGGCCACCGCGAGCGCGAGGCCGGCGTCGAAGAGCCGCTTCGTGTCGGTCCGCATGCGGGTGAGGTCGCCGACGCAGAGATCGTGGTGCTCGGTTCCAGCCCGGCTCACCCCGCCGACGACGCGATGGCCCTCTGGGTGACGGTCCGCGCGGCCGAGCACCATGGCGGCCGACCCCGAGCCAAGAGTCAGCGTGGCGAACTGCGACCGCAGGTCGGCCGCCGTCACGTCCGGCCCCGCCAGGCGCTCGAGCGTCAGCTCCTGGGTGTAGCGGGAACCCTCGCCGTCGACAATGACCGCGTACTCGGCCTGGCCGGAGTCGATCATGGTCGCGGCCAGCTGGATGCCGTTGAGAAAGCCGAGGCAGGCGTTGGCGAGGTCGAAGTTGAGGCAGTCAGTCGGCAGGCCCATCTGGTGGTGGATCGCCACCGCCGTGGACGGCTCCAGGTACGCCCTGGATACCGCCGTGTTGATCATGACGCCAACCTGCTCGGGCCGAATCCCCGCCTCGGCCAACGCCTTGGCGCCCGCGATCGCCGCGGCGTCGGCGAAGCTCACGTCCTCCGGCCACCAGCGCCGCTCGACGACACCCGCCAGCTTCTGCAGCATGCCGGGCCGGGTGTGCACACGCTGATACGTCTCCGCCAGCCACTCATCGATCGCCGCCGAGGTGATCACGATCGGCGCCTCCACCGCACAGACCGAGAGCACTGTGGTGTTGACCGCCCGGAAGCTTGCGTTACCGCTCACGTCGTCCCCTCTTGTCCAGGAATGCCGCTCCTGCCTCCCCGCCGGCCCGTCCTGCACCATCGTGTCACGACGGCCTGTGTGAGGCTCTCACTTGCAGTCGCTGACACTCACGACGAGACCGTCCGTTGTACAGCCAGCGCACGACTGATTGTTAGGCGTATGGCAGACTAGGCGGGCTGTTGCAATTCTTGAGCCGTGGTCAGTGCTACGCCCCTGAAGACTTTGCGTGGGCGTGGGTTAGGTCTGACGTCCGACAGCGCTTCGACAGTCGTATGGTGCGACATCGAGATGCTAGGAGATGTGTCATGGCACAAGGAACCGTCAAGTGGTTCAACGGGGAGAAGGGTTTCGGCTTCATTGCCGTCGATGGTGGCGGCGCGGACGTATTCGTGCACTACAGCGCCATCGAGTCGACGGGCTACCGCTCGCTCGAGGAGGGGCAGCGCGTCGAGTTCGACACCACCCAAGGCCCCAAGGGTCCCCAAGCCGACAGGGTCCGCGCCTTGTGAGTTTCAGGTGTTCCAGTGCCAGGTCCTGCGGTGCCAGGAGCCGGCCACGCGAAACTTCGTGATCGATGAAGCTGAGTGGGGACTCGCCGAGGCCGTGGTCTGCGAGGCGCATGCCATCGCACTGAAGACAGGTGAGCGGTACATCTATAACAGCGTCGAGAACGTGATCTATATGGGTCAGGATGCGACGCAAGAGAGCGAGTAAAGCACCCAGGCAACCACGCAGCCGGCATCGGCGAGCGCGCTAGCGCGGATCGTTGCTGCTGGCCGGGCTGGCCAGAATGATCCGCGCAGCGTAGATCTGTGGTTCGACCCCCGCAGCCGCGGCATCGCTGCGGAGCAGTTGATGAGCTTGCTCGATGTCGTGACCTTGATCAACAAGAATCCCGATGGCGCGATTCAGCGCGGTCAGTTCGGCGAGACCGGTCAGCCCGGACGTGCGAGAGAGCGGTGGAAGATCAGCGTCGAGCTCAATCGTTCTTCGCTGACCGTCCAGACGTGACGCGCGATGATCCGCGTTATTCGCGGCGGACGATGCCTGGTCAACGGGGATTCCCCCGAGGGCGTGGCTCAGGTCGGCGGCAAGATCCGTGAACGCACCAGCAGTGCCGGCGAAGAAGATGACTCGGCTCGCCGGATCGACCTTCCGCGAAACCAGCGCAAGAGGGAGGCGCAGCGACGTCCCGACTTGTATGTCGATGCCGTCAGTGAAGGCGGCTAGCGTGACCGGCCACTGGTTCTCGACAACCGTCAGCGCGAATCCGAAGTAGGAGGCGGCCGTCGAGCGCAATGCCGTGGTCAGCGCCGTCAGCGTGTCGTCTAGTTCCTGATCATCTTGGCCGATGCTGGCCGCGAGCTCCTGAACGTGCGCGAGTAGGGCTGCAGGGAGATCCACACTCGTGCTCCGAGGAAGCGGATCCGCCCGCTGATCGTGTCTGCATGAACTGGTTTCGGCGAAGCGCCGAGACCACTGGCGGCGGCTGCGCGGACCGCGAATTCAGATAGCCGCGTCAACTACGACTGTACGCTCGGATGACAACGGCGCCTAATCATTCTCGACTCTGTCGGTTGCGGGCTCGCGCCCGCGCGACGGCCTCGTCCACGATTTGACGGGCTACCTCCGCGAGCTTGCGATGCTCGTGCTGGCTCAGCGACCGCAGCCGCTCAAGGGCCTCATGTTCGGTACTGCCGCTCCGACTCATCACGATCCCGACAGCCCGGTCGATGACGCCGCGAACCTCCAGCGCCGACTGCAGCTGGTTGGCCAGCCGTCGGGTTTGTGCGAGGACGTGGGCGTTCTGGACGGCGATGGCGGCCGGCCCGGCGAAGATCTGGCCGAGTTCGGCGGCCCGGTCGTCGAAGGCGTTCTTGCCATGGGCATAGACGTTCATCGCTCCGACCACGCCGTCGGGCGTGATCAACGGCAACGACAACGCGCTGTGCACGCCTAGCCGGGCGACCCGGCCGCCGAAGCGCGGCCACCGCGGATCTGCGCCGAGTGAGCCCGACAGGACGGTCTGACCCTCACGGGCGGCACTGATGCAGGGGCCTTGGTCCATCCCGTATTGAATGTCGTCGATCTCGGTAACGAACGGGGAGGTAGCCACGATGGTGTCGGCCCGGTCCTGCTCGAGCAGTGTCAAGCCGGCTCCGTCGGCGCCGGGAATCGCTTGTACGGCGTACGTGGCGACCTGGGTGAGCAGGCCCTCCAGCGGAAGCCGGTCCGACGCCAACCGGGACAGAGCGACGAGGCTCTCGCGAAGGTCCTCCTCCTCGGCGTACTGCCGCTCGGCGGCTTGTTCTGCGGTCTCACCCTCAGCGTCGTAACCCGATGGCATGATCTCGGCATTGTCGTCGAAGTCCATGGGTCCTCTTCGATGCGGCTTAGTTGACGGCTAATCGCGTAAAGCCTATCGCGGTGGTGGGACGCCGAGTCCTTCGAGCGCCGCTCAGCGCTGATTGATCTGGGCGTTTGAGGGGTAGAATCTGTTCACTACATGTCGTAGTCGGTCTGGGGCCTGAGTCGCCGTGTATGCTCGCCGCGGCTCCCGAAGCAACTCGCTGTCGCCCAGACTTTTCCCGGGACGTCCGCTACGGAACGGCTCTCCCTCCCATGACTTCTACGCTCATCCCGCCTGCGTCGGCGAGCGCCCCTGACTCGGCCACGAACGCCCGGGCCGGCAGCTCTTTCACGGCCCTGACGCGCCGCGTTCACGACATGGATCTCATGCGCCGCCGGTACGGGTACTACTGGACCAAACTGATCGGCGCCCTGCTCATTCTGGCCGCCTGGGTACTCGCCTTCATCTGGATCGGAAACAGCTGGTGGCAGCTGGTCAGCGCGGCTGTGCTGGCCATCATCATGACCCAGTTGGGGTTCCTCGGCCACGACGCAGCCCACCGCCAAATCTTCAAGTCCGGCCGGTGGAACGACTGGACCAGCATGATCATCGCGAACCTGCTCGTCGGCATCAGCTATGGCTGGTGGCGAAGCAAGCACAACCGGCACCACGCGAACCCGAACAAGGTCGGTGCCGATCCCGATGTCCACTTGAGCGCCATCTCTATCACCCCTGAGCAGGCGACCCGGCCCCGTAGCCGACTGATGAAATGGTTGGTGTCACACCAAGGCTGGTACTTCTTCCCGATCCTCCTGCTCGAAGGCCTCTCAATGCACTCAGAGGGGATTCGCCGCACCTTCAGCCGCGACCCGGTCGAGCGTCGATGGGTCGAGTTCACCCTTCTGTCGATCCGCCTCGGCGGCCTCGTCGCTCTCGTGTTTCTGGTGTTGCCGCCGGGGAAGGCCCTGGCCTTCCTCGCCATCGAGCTGGCCGTCTTCGGCTTCTACCTGGGCTCGGCGTTCGCGCCGAACCACATTGGCATGCCGTTGGTCTCTCCGAGGCTCAAGCTGGACTTCCTGCGCCGTCAGGTCCTGATGAGTCGCAATGTCAGCGGCGGACGTCTCATAGCGATCCTGATGGGCGGCCTCAACTACCAGGTCGAACACCACCTGTTCCCGTCGATGGCCCGCCCCTCTTTACGGAAGGTGCAACCCCTCGTCGCCGCCTACTGCGCGGCCGCGGGCGTGCCCTACACCCAGACGACGCTATGGCAGTCCTACGGTGCCGTCATCCGCTACCTCAATAGCGTCGGGCTGCGGGGTAAAGATCCCTTCCTCTGCCCGCTCGTCGCGCAACGTCGCGCCTTGTGACGGTGAAGCTTGGCGTCGGAGTCACGAACTCTCTCTCTGAGCTGGAATTGGCTGACTTCGGTGTCGTAACCAGCAATAACTGAGGTTCCTGCTGGGATTCTGCTCGTTCAAAAGCGCTACTCCAACGCATCGCGTGAGTTAGAAGGTCGTCGCCGTCTGGTCGTCGATATCGGAGCCGCCGGCCTCCCGCTTCACCGTCGCGATACTTTCCCGCACGTCAGCCATTGTCTTGTATGCCTCAGCACTCACAGCAATTGTTCGTCCTTCCGTAGACTTCAAATGCCAACGAAAGCCCCCTTGATGATCCTTGTACAGTTCGAATTTGCTCATCGGCACTCCTCTGGTTCGCTCGAAAATCCGCCGGACGCGCAGCCCTGACAGCCCAGCCTGCCATGGTTCACCGAAGCACAGGAGTAAGTGCTGGCGACATAGAACATGGCGCATCGTCCGGTGCCGTTGTCGGTGACGTGGGAGAACCGGACCGCGACCATTTGGAGAGCAGGAGCCCCAAGCGCAGCCCATAGGGTGTTTGCTTGCGTCGGGGATCCGCCGCGGCATGGCCAACTCGTCGATCATGACCGCGGACGTCCGCTAGCACGCCGGTCCGACCGTGACACAGATTGGCGTAGGAGCGATATTGACTTCGGATCTCGCGTGTTGCCTATGCCTTCTCAATATGCGGTGAATTTTGGAAATGTCCTTCTCCACTGTGCCGCGCCATAGCTTTTTAGGTCGTACGATGCGACATGCAATAGATGGTTAACATCAAAGATCGGGTTGGTCACAAGCAGCTTTTACGATGGCGATGTTCGGCTCGGAATCTGGCGGTTCTCTGCAGAGGTGAGCTGTACTGAACTCTCAATGCCAGTCTCTTTAGCTCATTCCATGCTAATCGCAAAACGTCTATGTATGATGATCACGGTCTTGCGCCGATGCCGCCATTTGATGGCTCAATACGTTCGTTCATCCGACCGTGGTGACGTCGATGGGTTAGCAGTCGGATATCTCGCGCTGTGAGTGCGGCGCTACCGCAGTTCATTCATCGATATGCGATGACGTTGACCCAGCTGACCCGCCAGTGGATCACCGCGACTCGTGGCCGGCAGCCGGCGACGCACTCCGTCTGGGCATGACGATCAGTGCACGACGAAGCGCACAACGCCCAACGAGTTCCTCAGTATGACTAGGCCTGTCGTCATGACTAGGCCTGTCGTCGCCAATCGGTGGGCGGTCTTAGCATCATCTGGGTGAACCGCGGGAGGCGGGACGGTGGTCGGCGTGGTTGATGCCCACGATGTCCGGCAGATCGCGATGAGCCTGCCGCACACGGTAGAGATTGACAGCGACGGTTTCGATTTCCGAGTAGGCAACCGCGGGTTCGTCTGGTCATACCCCGAGCACCGTCCGGGTCAGCGGCGGGTGATCCGCACTGACATCGCCGTCCTGTATGTGGGCGATGAGGCAGAGAAGCAGGCGCTGCTGCTGGGCGAGCCAGACGTGTTCTTCACTACCTCTGCCTACGACTGGTTGCCGCTGGTGATGGTCCGGTTGGAGGCCATCGACATCACCCGGCTGCGCGAGCTGGTCACCGACGCCTGGCACATGCGGGCTCCCGCCAATTTGGAGGTCGATCACCACCTGGGGTTGTGACATGAGCTTTAGCGCGTTGAATACCTGAAACCAAGACTTCCACCGCCGGTCGACGGCCGTTCGGAGCGGGATGCCGGCGATGAGCATGGGCACAAACGCGGACTGGAGCTTGATCTCCGGCTCCGAAACGGCGTGGCGAACTGGCGATGCGTCCGCCCAGCCGGCGCTGAAGCGATAGGGCAGCCCTCGTCTTTCGAGGCGGGATGCTTGGCCGCCATGTCGTACGATGTCGGCCGTCAAGCGGGCGGTCCTGTGTCGCAGGTGACGCCGACGAGTAGATTCCCGGTAATGAAGGCAGTGGTCCTGACCCGTACCGGCGGGCCGGACGTGCTCCAGGTCCAGGACTGGCCCGATCCGCCGGTGGGAGCGGGTGAGGTACGGATCGCCGTGCGGGCAGCAGGCGTCAACTTCGCCGACACAATTGCGAGAGTCGGCCTGTATCCCGCCACGCCGAAACGGCCGTGTGTCCTGGGCTACGAGGTCGCCGGCGAGGTCGAGACCATCGGTCCGGATGTCAGCGGGCTGGTCGTCGGGCAGCGAGTGATGGCAGGGACGCAGTTCGGCGGCCAAGCGGAACTCGCGACCGCCCGGGCAAGGGATGTCATGCCGCTGCCGGACCATCTCAGCTTCGAGGAGGGTGCGGCTTTCTGTGTCAGCTACGGGACCGCGTATGCGGCGCTGATGATCATGGGCGGCCTTCGCGAGCGGGACCGGGTCTTGATTCATTCAGCCGCCGGTGGTGTGGGGATTGCCGCGACGCAGGTCGCCCGCAACGTCGGCGCGGAGATCTTCGGCACCGCATCAGCGGCAAAGCACACTGCCATTTCGGCGCAGGGTGTGCAGCATCCGATCGACTACCGCACCCAAGACTTCAAGGCCGAGGTCCGGAGGCTCACCGATGGAGAAGGGGTAGACGTCGTGATGGACGCGATGGGACCGACCTCGTTTCGCAAGGATTACCGGATCTTGCGGCCGGGCGGCCGACTGATCATGTACGGCCTTTCCGACGCTGTCAACGAAGACGGCCGCAACCTTCGCTCCGCCGTGTCCAACTTGCTCCGGCTGCCGATCTCGACGATGCCCTGGTGGAACGCCGGCCGGCTGCTGAACCAGAACCGCGGAGTGTTCAGCCTCCATCTGCTCAGCTGGTGGCGCCGGGAGGGTGACATGCACAGGATCACTGCGCCGCTGCTAATCGACCTGGAGGCCGGAAAGTTGGCGCCCGTTGTTGCGAAGGTCTTTCCCTTCAGCAGGGCCGGTGACGCCCACCGCTTCCTCGCCGAACGGCGCAACATCGGCAAGGTGGTTCTCACTCCAAGCTGATGCCGGCCAGTGCCGTCAGACGGCGCGGTGGCAACAACTCCATGTCGCGGGCAAGCAGCGGCACTGTCTTAGGCCTGGATCGACACGCCTTCCCGCGCTGGCATCGGGTATCGCCCCAATCCTCTTGCGAATCGCCATGCCGCTTCCGGAGGCCCTTGCTCAGCGCCCGTGGCGCGGGGGGAGAATCATTGAGTGACGACTTTCCGGCGTTACGTGGCGATCGGCGACTCGAGCACCGAGGGGCTCCAGGACCCCGACGGTGAAGGCGGCTACCGCGGCTGGGCGGACCGGCTGGCCGAGATCATCGCCAACGCCCAGGCCGAGCCGCTTGACTACGCCAACCTGGGCGTGCGCAGTCTGCACCTAAGCGAGATCCGCGCGACACAGTTCGATGCGGCGATGGCGATGCAGCCCGATCTATTGTCGATCTTCGGCGGGGCCAACGACCTGCTGTCGGTCACCTGCGACTTTGCCGGGATCAGAGCCGACCTGGCCGCGATCTTCGGCGAGGCGCGCTCGCGGGACAGCATCGTGGTGACCTTCACCATGCCCGATCCGTTCTCGATAAACCCCTTCGGCCGGCGACTCCACGGTCGGATGCTCCATTTCAACGACATCATCCGAGAGGAGGCGGAGCGGTACGGCGTGCTAGTCATGGACTTCCAGCACTACCCGATCATCCAGGACCCCCGCCTGTTTTCCGAAGACCGGTTGCACGGCAACGAACTTGGCCATGAGCGCGTGGCCGCCGCCATGGCCTGGCGGCTCGGCATCGAGGGCGCCGAGGAGTGGTGGGCCGAGCCATTCCCTGAGGCGCCGCCACGGTTGCGGACTCGTGAGCAGCTCGCCGGCGACGTCGAATGGGCTCGACGGTACTTCGCGCCCTGGCTCGGCCGGGGCATCCGACGAGTCCCGAAGGCCGCCGGACTTACGGCGAAGCGGCCGGTGCTCACCCGTGTGCCCAAACGGTAGTCGTAGCGGCGCGTTGCCACGACTGAGAAAATCACACCGCGGGGCCACTGAACCTTTTGGGCGGCTGAACCGATCGAAGTCTCGCTAGCGAGACGGACTGCTCAACGTGCATGGACCGCTTGCCCCTCCCGCGGAGCGCCCGAGACGATCTCTTCGAACCACAGCGACTCGACGAAGGTGAGGTGTTGCACGAGACCGGCCAGGTTGGTACCGGAGGGCACGGTGCTGTGCCGAGCATCGGCATCGGATAGCCCGGTGAGTTTGCGGAGAACGCTCGCCCGCACTCCGTCCAGCGCCTTTCGAAGTTCCTCCAGCTCACTGGCCATGCGTACAGTGTGCCGACTGACTGTGAAGATGAGTTTGGAAATCGACACCTCGGGATGGAGGGTTGTCGGGCGGCGCTGACCGAGGGCCGCCTCGCTGGTGATACGGCTCGTCAGGGTCGTTGGGCTCTCGGCTTGGCAGGATGACCGCCTGGAGGACAAGGGTGGGCAGGTGGGGTCTCCCGCGGGGGGTTTCAACGCTGTGGGGGCTGCGCCACCGCGCGAGTGGACGCCTTGATGTCGCTCCAGGCATCTTCTGTGAGAAGTAGGGGTAGATGGTCGGTTTACGCGGGTGATCGCGGCCAGCGCAGAATGATTGAATGCCGATCTTGCCGAAGGTGCGCGACTCTCGACTGATCACTATCCGACGGGGAGGCAGTCTGACAGATGTAGATCACCGTCTGCTCGCGGAGTGGGCGGCTACGTGTGCTGAGCACGTTCTCCACCTGTTTGAACGCGAGTCAGGGGACGACGCGCGGCCGAGGCAGGCGATCAACGCAGGTCGCGCCTGGATTAGGGGCGAGGTGCATATGGAGGACGCCCGCCGCGCAGCGTTTGCCGCGAATGCCGCGGCACGAGATCTGCGGGGGCCCGCCAAGTTTGCCGCCCTCTCGGCGGGCCAAGCAGCCGCGGTTCCTCATGTGGCCGCTCACGACCTCGGGGCGGCCGCCTATGCAATTCGCGCTGCCCAGTCTGCCAGCGCATCGGACCGGGCGGAGCTGGAGAGGCTTAGTGAACGCGACTGGCAGCGCGAGCAGCTCCCCGCCGCAATCCGGCTACTCGTTCTCGAGGACCAGCTTCAACGAAATAGCATCTGCTGGCATGTCTTCGATGACTGACGGCCTGCACTGATCACTCATCCAGTCATCGCTGGCTCGGGACCTGGGACGGGTTTAGGCCCAGGCCAATGCCCGGCATTGACGTTGCGGCCGATGGCCTTCCCAACTATCCACAATCGCCCCCATCGGGTCCGATCCCGGCCTTTGTTCGGCGCCGGACGCAAGACGTCCACAAGTCTGTTGCCCTAGCTGCGAGCCATCTGGACCCTGTTGAGCCGATGTAGCACACTCTGCTCGGTTTCGAAGCGCTGCCAAGAACTGTGATGGCTTTGAAGCAAACGCGTCCTTGTCAATGACGATTCCATTGCGGTTTGCTCCGCTGATCGGCGCGCGCTTCTGTCGCTACGAGAAACTCTGTTGTTTGGATCGAAGAATAGCCAACACCAAGGGAGTCAGAAGTGACAGTGCTACCCATGTTCCGCGCACTCGCAGTCGGAGCCGCTGCGCTCGTTGGACTCACCGTTACGCTAATTGGCCTGACCGTTAATATCCACGACGCCGAGGCCGCTACGGAGCAACTGCCGGACCTACGTATGAGTCCGCTGCACAATTTCTATATCCAGCAGGCATCCAACGGCGAAAAGCGCCTTCGGTTTACCACAAGGATTGCCAACGCGGGGCCCGGACGCTTCGAACTTCAAGGCTACCGACCCGATACTTCGACAGCACGCATGAACGTCAGGCAGCGCATCTACAACACATCGGGAACATACCGCAGGATCGAAATCCCTCGGTCCAGCACCTATATGTTCTTTGCGGGCGATGGTCACAACCACTGGCACGTCTACAAGCTGCAGCGATTCGAAATCCGCCCGCTTGATGCAAATGGCAAGGAAGGTGAACTCAAGGGCACGGGTGCCAAGACCGGCTTCTGTTTCTGGGATAACACCACCTATAACCTGTCCCTGCCGGGCGCGCCGCAGAACCCTTACTACACGGGCTGCGGGAAGCGTGAGAGCTTAAACGTCAAGGTGGGCTTATCCGTTGGCTGGCGCGACACATACAGCGCATCCCTTGCCTACCAGTGGATAAAAATCAACGGCCTACGTGATGGAAGCTACAGAGTCCGCGTGATCGCAGATCCCAGCAACTGGTTCTTGGAGACCAACGATGCCAACAACAGCACCTCGACCGACATTCGCCTCAGCGGCGGTGGCACGAAAGTTACTGTGATAGGCGCCGGCTGACCTACTTCTGAGCTGAAGCGACGCACTTCGAATTACCGCATGGAAGCCGGTCGACAGCGTCACCAGGACGTCAAACAAAGGGCATGCGCCAGATGGCTGCTGCGCTTCATCTCGGGTTGCAACGCCGCTTTCCGTCCTCCGCGCCGTGAGTCGCTCGCGCGACTGCGGACGGATGCGACGTCGATGACATGACCTACGACGGCACCGTCTGCGAGAGTAGAGATGCGGTCGCCGCATGAGCCCCAAATTTTATGCCTTCAACGACTGGCCGCTGCGACGAGAGCTGTACGGGCAAGGCCTACTCGATCGTAATCTAGACGGCAGTAACTACCAGTTGGGAAAGTATGGCAAAAATTAACTTTCTATAGATGGCTTATCGGCTACTGGCAAATCGGCAAATCATCCAGCTACGAAGAGTTAACTCGTCGCGGGTACCATGCCATCAGTTCTGACCGTACCTGGGCCTACTCCGCCGACCCCAATACTGGTCTCCCTGGCGGTCCCACCCATCACGACAACTGGATGTGGGACAAGACCAAAGGCATCCCAGCATTAGCCGAGTGTTATGAACCGCGATGTTCGCGTTTTTGACGATGTGCTCAAGCTCAACCGCGAAGATGATAGACCGGCAAACTCTGTCGATGTTGACGCCGCACGGCCCTTAAAAGACGTGGTCGATGATATTCTGGCTCAGTGTCGGATTTTCTGACAAATTCATTCTTTGGTGAATTAACGGAACTTAATGTCATTTACCAATAGCGATGTTGCGGGGCATACGTGGGGCACACGTTTGGGGCGTTCGCTTCAATGAGACGTAGCGGGCTGTGTCCTCCAGCCTCGTCGGCCTCTTCAGTGTGTGCGAGACCGTTGAAAGGCCATCTCACTTTCACCGGCCGTCGTCGAGGAGCTGTGCGGTCAGCATCTGTCGGAAGAAGTTGATGCATTGTGAGTGCGACCATCCGCGCCCGACCGCGAGTGCTTGGTACAGCTCGGCGCTGAACAGCACAACGACGATGTCGGTGGCCCTGGTCAGGGACAGTCCTCGGCGTAGGCCGCCGGGCTTGCCGGCGATGACGCGGACTGCCTCCCGGTAGGAGTCCACCCGACGTTCCTCTCCCGTCGCAGTCACCTCGGCTGCCTCGGCGTCGCCGGAGGCGCCGTGCATCGCCGCCACCAGCGGGCCGACCCGTTGGAGGATGCCGACACCGTGAGTGATGAAGATGTCGAGGGCGTCGGCCGACGTCGGGGCGGCCTCGAAGTCCGCCCACCACTGGTGCCAGGGCAGGATCTGGACGATGTCTATCGGCTCCGGCGGGGGCTCACGCCACAGATCGAAGCCGACGATCGCCGCTCCCATGGACTCGGCGAGCAGAGCGGCCTTGGTACCGAACGTGTAGTAGACCGTCGGCACCGCAACGCCGGCCTCTTTGGCCACCGCATTGATCGTCGTGCCGAGGTACCCGTTGCTGCAGAAAAGCTTGTAGGCCGCCTTCACCATCCGTCGCCGAGTGGCGAGCGCGCGTTCGGCACGGGTGGGAGCTGTGGACATCGGCTCGATGCTACTGGTCACCTCACTATAGTCGCACTATAGTGAAATGCACGCGATCGTTCGGAGGGCAGTCATGAGGATCCTGTTCGCATCCATGCCGGCTGACGGGCACTTCAACCCGCTCACCGGTATCGCCACACATCTCTCGAGCGCGTGGACACGACGTGCGCTGGTACGCCGGGCCGGAGTACGGCCGCAAACTCCACGCGCTCGGCATGACCTACTTTCCCTACCGGCGCGCCACGGAGATCACGGGTGCGAGCCTCAACGATGTTCCCGGGCGTGCCGGCCTCAAAGGGCCCAGCCTTATTTCGTTCGACCTGGAGCAGTTCTTCGTCGCCAACGTGGACAACCACTTCCGGGACATCGTGGACATCCGGGCCGAGTTCCCGTTCGACGTGTTCTTCTGCGACGGCGCGATGTACGTCGAGAAGCTCGTCGCCGACGTCCTCGGCGTACCCGTGTTCTCGGTAGGGCTGACCATGGTGATGCCTGACGGCCAGAGCCCGCCGCCCTTCTTCGGTCTGCGTCCGGCCCGCACCATCGTGGGCAGGACCGTGCATCGCGTTGTCCGGCGCATGCTGGCGAGCACCATGAAGCCCGGCGTCCTCAGGTACAACAAGATCCTCGCGAGCCACGGCCTCGCACCCATCCCGCTCGACGGGTTCCCGCACGCGCCGATGGCCAGCGCTCGTCGGGTGTTCCTCAACGGCTCACCGGGGCTGGAGTTCCCCGGCTACCGTCCCTTGGACAACGCCGAGTACGCCGGACCGCTCGTGCCGGCCCGCGGCGCGCTCGGACCGGACACGCCACTGCCTCCGGCGGTCCTCGACCACCACGCGAAGGTGGTCGTCGTGTCGCAGGGGACGGTCGACAACACCGACCCGACCAAGCTGATCGTGCCTGCGCTGGAGGCGCTGAAAGACGGGCCGTACGTCGTCGTGGCGACGACAGCCGGCAGACAGACCGCGGAGCTGCGGGGGCGCTTCGCCTCCTCGAACGTCATGATCGAGGACTTCGTGGACTACGACACGCTGTTCCCGCACGTGGACGTCTTCGTCACCAACGGCGGCTTTGGCAGCGTGCTCGCGGCGATGCGCCACGGTGTTCCGGTCGTAGGGGCCGGCAAAACAGAAGGTAAGAACGACATCGACGCGCGGATCGGCTACAACCGCCTCGGCGTCGACCTCCGCAGCGAGCGCCCGAGACCGGCGCGCATCCGCGCCGCGGTGCGTCGTGTGCTCGCCGACCCAAGGTTCGCCGCCAACGTCGCTGCACTGCGGGCCGAGCTCGAGTCGTACGACCCCATGGCCCGCATCGAGGCCGCGCTCCACGACGAGATACGCACCGCGCAGCCCTAACTTCCCCTACCTGGCATGGAAAGCGGACTCACGCCATCAAGCCGACGAGTCCGGACTTCAGCGGCCGGCGGCCAGTGTGAATTCGTTTTGCCGAGCCGGGCAGCTGACGAGAGCCATGCCATGACGGCTCTGCGCGATCGCGGGGCTGCGTACAGCGAACGCGACGCCGCGGGCCGCGGCGGAAGGCAGTCCTGCCGCCGACCGTCAGAGTTTGCGTCGCGCGACCGCCCACAACCAGTCACACGCAGGCCACTCATCCTTTCGCCTGCCTAGCGACAGCGCCGCGGGCGCTCTGCCCCGGTGAGGGCTTCATCGAGACCTCAGCCGATTTGCTCTCGTCTTGGCTGCTCGCCCGCACGTGGTCCTACTCGAACAGCCCCGTCTGATGTGCCCTGTGCATTCATGATCATGGTTCGGACGCACGTCATACAGACGTCTGACAATCGAGCGGGTCCCCCATGCCGCTGAATCCGTTGGCTGGTGTCCGTGCACGTTCGCGAGCGCTGCCCCGGTCAAGGCCTCAGGCACCTGCCGGTATGCAGTGCTGGCTCAGCCGACCTCGCCGCCGGCGAGCTCGCGCTCATCGGTCGTCAGCCCCTTGGTGGCTGCGTCGAGACGGGCGTAGGCGTCGCGGTGCTCAGTCAAGAACGCGCGCCAGGCACCCTCATCGGTGAAGCGGTCGACCGTCAGGTAGCGGCCGGGGTCGCCCAGCGACACGAACAGCTCGGTGCCGCGGAAGCCATCGGAACTCGAGAACAGCTGCACCCAATCGCCGGCTGCGCCATACGTCCGCTCGAACTCGGCGCGGGACGTTTCCGGTACGTCGTACTCCCAGACTCGGACCATCACCCCGTCATTGTGCGAGGTCCCTGCGGGGGTGAGGTAGCGGTGCTCGGTATTAGTGCCGGCCTGGGCTTGCCCTGGCTGGCTCTAAGTACTGGGCTGCACAACTTCACGAAGCCGGTTGAGATGCGCCCAACTGACCCAACCCTGTCGCCGGGGCAAGTCAGGGTTGGCGTGGCAGCGCTCAGAGACGCCGGCTGCGGCGTGCTGCGGCCGGTCAGGGTCGTTTGGGCTCGCCGTTTCGGATGACTCTTCCTCCAGTGCGGAGTTCAGCGGGAGACTGGGGCACGAGAGAGAGTGGGGCATGAGCATACGCGGAAGCCGGGTGTGACCGTTTCGCCGGGCGGGGACTCGGCTCAGGATCGGGCAGCGGTGATCCTCACCCCGGATCAGCGGGTCCGGGTGTTTATTTCCTCGACGTTGGAGGAGTTGGCTGAGGAGCGGGCGGCGGCGCTGCGGGCGATCCGGCGGCTGCATCTGGTTCCGGTGTGGTTTGAGTCCGGCGCCCGGCCTCATCCGCCGCAGAGCATGTATCGGGCCTACCTGGAGCAGAGCCAGATTTTCGTCGGCATCTATTGGCAGCGGTATGGCTGGGTGGGTCCGGGCATGGAGATCTCGGGTCTGGAGGATGAGTTCCGGCTGGCCGCTGGGAAGCCGATGCTGTTGTACCTGAAGCGCCCGGCCCCGGACCAGGAGCCGGGACTGACCGCGATGATCGACGGTATCCGTGCGGCGGGCACGGTGTCCTACCGCCACTTCGCCACGGCGAGGGAGTTGGAACGGCTGCTGGCCGATGACCTTGCTGTGTTGCTGAGCGAGAGCTTTGCGGATGCGACGATCAGCATTGGTGCCTCGCGTCCATCGCCGGCCGGGCCTGGCGAGCCCGACGGCGCGGAGCTGCCGGCCGGGACACTGACATTCCTGCTGACCGACATCGAGGGTTCCACCCGGCTGTGGGAGACCGAGCCGGAGGCGATGGAGGTGGCGCTGCAGCGGCATGATCGGCTGCTCGCCGAGGTGATCGAGGGCCATGGCGGGGCGGTGGTCACCTCTCGTGGGGAGGGTGACAGTTTCTTTGCTGTCTTTCACAGCGCGGTGTCGGCGGTGGAGGCGGCCGGGATGTGTCAGCTTCGGCTCGAGGCGTGAGGTGTGGCCTGCCGGTATTGCTTTGCGGGTGCGGATGGGGTTGCATACCGGGGAGGTGCGGGTGCGCGGCGGCGATCATCTCGACTACACGCCGATTAACCGTTGTGCCCGGGTGCGGGCCGCCGGCCATGGCGGGCAGGTGCTGCTCACCAAGGCGACGAGCGACCTGGTGGCGGGCCGTCTGGGCAGCGGGTTCGGGCTGAAGCGCCTGGGTGAGTTCCGGCTGCGGGATCTGGCCGCCCCGGAGCTGATCTTTCAGCTGATCCATGCCGATCTGCCGGTCGATTTCCCGCCGATTCACACGGTTGCTGAGCGCACCGGCAATTTGCCGTTGCAGGTGAGCTCGTTCATCGGCCGGGGCCGGGAGCTGGAGCAAACCGCGGCGGCGCTGGGCGAGGCGCGGCTGGTGACCTTGACCGGGGCCGGCGGGGTGGGCAAGACCCGGCTGGCGTTGCAGGTCGCCGGACAGGTGTCGCCGCGGTTTGGTGACGGGGCGTGGTTGTGTGAGTTGGCGCCGGTGCGCGATGTGGCCGCGGTGGATGATGCGGTGGCGGCGGTGTTCTCGGTGACCGCCCCGGCCGGCCTGAGCACCAGCGAGGCGCTGGTGGAGTTCCTGCGCGGCAAACAGCTGCTGCTGGTGCTGGATAACTGTGAGCATCTGCTGGAAGGGGCGGCGGCGCTGGCCGGAGTACTCCAGCGGTCGTGTGAGCGGCTGGTGATCTTGGCGACCAGCCGCGAGGGCCTGGGGATTGAGGGGGAGCGGCTGGTGCCGGTGCCGCCGCTGGCGGTGCCCGGCACCGACGCCGACCTGACCGCGATCACCCAGGCCGAGGCGGTGCGACTGTTCGCCGAACGCGCGGCCGCGGTCAAGCCCGAGTTCGCGGTGACCGCCGAGAACGCGGCCGCGGTAGCTGCCGCCGTGCGGCGGCTGGATGGGATCGCGCTGGCGATCGAGCTCGCGGCGGCGCGGATAGCTGCGATGACCCCGGCCGAACTGGCGAGGCGGCTGGAGCGAAGCTTCGCGGTGCTCGGTGCTGGCCGGCGCGGCGCGCTGCCCCACCACCAAACACTAAGGGCCACCATCGACTGGTCCTACCAGCTGCTCGCCGAGCCCGAACAGCGGCTGCTGGCCCGGCTGGCGGTGTTCGCCGGCGGTTGCACCCTGGAGGCCGCCGAGACGGTCTGCGGTGGGGAGGGTATCGACCCCGATACGGTGTTCGAGCTGCTGGCCAGCCTGGTGGCGCGGTCACTGGTAGTACCGAAGAACACGGACCCGAGACCCGCTACCGGCTGCTGGAAACCATCCGCCAATACGGCGAGGAACGCCTCGACGAGGCCGGCGAAACCGACCGGTGGCAGGCCCGACACGCCGACTACTACGCGGGCGTCCTCAAACAAATCCGGCATCACGACCGGCGCGAGGAGGTGTTTTGGGCGGTGCGGCTCAGCGCCGAACAAGACAACCTGCTCGCCGCCTGGTCCTGGGCGATCGACACCCGCAACGTCGACACCGCGTTTTCGATCCTGGCCGGCTTCGCGCCGAGCGAGGTCTGGTTCAGGTACCCCCTGCTGCTGGACGGCGAGGCGGCCCTGGAGCTGCCCGGCGCGGCCGCGCACCCGGGCTACCCGCTCGCCCTCGCGGTCAGCGCCAGGTTCGCGTCCAATCGCGGGGATGTGACCGTCACCGAGGAACTGTGCCGCGCGCGCCGCCGAGGCCAACGAACGCCGCGATCCCCACGACTGGCGGGTCGAGGAAGTCATCTGCGACGCCCGCTCAAACATCGCGGTTACTACCGGCGCGTTCGCCGACGCCGCCCGCCTCACCGAACAGGCCGCCGCCATCGCCCGGACCGGTGGCGACCTCGCCGACGCCTCCCTCTAGCTCGGCCTCGCCGCGGGCGGTTACCTGCTTGTCGGCGACGCGCCCAGGGCGGTCCCGCTGGCCCGCGAGGCGCTCACGCTGGCCCGGCAGATCGGCGATCCGGCGCTCATCGCCAGCGGCCTGCTCGCCGTCGGCGCGACCGTCGCCGAGACCGACCCCGAACAGGCCCGCGCCTGCCTGCGCGAGAGTCTCGAGCTCAGCACGGCGCTCGGCTATCAAGGCGCCCTCGACCTGGTCCGGGCCGCCGCGCTCGCATTTTTTGTAAACGACCGGACCGCCACCCTCGAGCTCGGCAGCCGTGCCATCCGCGCCCTCCAACCGGGCGGTGACCGCCTCCGGATGGGCTGGGTCCTCCACATCATCGCGGGCGCGCTTGCCGCCACCCAGCCTGAGGCTGCCGCGATCATTCAAGGCGCCGCTGAAGCCTATGTGGCCGAGTCGCCGATTCTCGCTCCGCTATCAGCTTGATCGTGACGGAAGCTCTGGGCGAGGAGCGCGCGCGAGAACTCCGCGCCCGCGGTGCCGAGATGGACTGGGACCAAGCCGTCGCCTACACCCTTACCCAGACCACCCAAGCCCTCAACGAGCTCAAATCCGGGACTCAGCCATGAGCAAGTTGCCCGGTGGACACATGCCAAGAGCGGCCAGTCGGCTCGACGCCGAGCTCATGTCGAAGGGTCCTCAGCGCCAATCGGACTCTCACTCTCCGCGCTTGACCGCCGACTGTGGCAGATTAAGTGCAGACTCCTCATCGACTGTCGACTCATCGCTTGATCCCTCTTCCATGGATGCGTCACAGGCCTAAGCCACCAACGACGAGTTGGGCTGTCACAGTCGATCCCTTGACCTGTTTCGCGTACCTCCCTCCCGATTTAAAGATCCGCTGTGCGACACACCCCATGCACCGCCGGAAGTAACTCGGGTCGGTGACCGCACCGGCGGCATGTACCCCCTTCGGATGGGTGTGACGATGAGCATGCACAAGCTCACAGCGGGGTCTGGGTATGACTATCTGACCCGGCAGATCGCGGCGCTGGATTCGACCGAGAAAGGTCATACCGGCTTGGCGTCGTATTACACCGAACGCGGTGAGACGCCGGGGGTGTGGATCGGCTCCGGCTCGGGCGGGATCGACGGCCTGACCGCCGGCGGCCCGGTGACCGCCGAGCAGATGCGAGCGTTGTTCGGCTGCGGTCTGCATCCGTTGGCCGAGCTGCGGCAGCAGCAGCTGGAGGGGCCGGACCTCACCCGACGTGACTTCCAGGAGGTGACCCGGCTGGGTGTGCCGTTCAAGATCGTCGATGGTGTCGTCAGCCCGTTCCGGCTCGACGTCGCCGAGACGCCATCGGGGCGATAGCGGTACGCAGTTCTCAAGTCAGGTCGCACCTATGTGGCCGGCAAGACGTTCGCCACGAGGCGCGAGGCCCAAGCATGGCTTACGCGGGAGCGGGCCTCACTGGCGGGCGGGGTCGATCCACGAGCGGGCCGGCCTACAGTACGGGCGCTGCTGCCGATTTGGCTTGACGAACGGCGGCACGCGGTGTCGGCCAAGACCTTCAAGTCGGATGCCGCGCTCCCCCGACTCGTGCCGACCTCGCTTGCGGCGTTGCAGGTCGGCGCAGTGACTGACCGCGAGGTGAGCCGGGCCCTGATCGCGTTGGTACGGAATGGCCTGGCTGAGTCGTCGGTGAAGCGGTTTCGAGACTCGTTGTCGTCCGTTCTTCGCCTGGGCGGTGCGCGAGCGAATGATCCCGATAAACCCGGTGACGCCGACCCGGGTGCCCAAGGCAAGCGCGCCGCGAGTCGAGATGTATCCCTTCAGCGAGGACGAGCTTGAAGCCCTCTATGTGCGGGCCGCCGGCCGAAACCAGCGGCTTGCGGACCTAGTACTCATCGACGGGTGGACCGGCCTGCGCTGGTCCGAGCTGCGAGCCGTTCGGGTGCGGAACTTCATCGAGGTGCCGATGCCGATGTTGGTGGTTCAGCGCGCCGAGCCGGAGGGTGTCCGAGTCAAGGCGACCAAGTCCGGCAGGTCGCGACGGGTGCCGATCGCGGATCGGGTCCTGCCGCTCGTCCGGGCCTGTGCTGAGGGCCGCGGACCGGATGACCGGCTGTTCGTCACTGCGTCGGGCCACCGACTGCACGCCACCGCACTCAAGCGCACACTGGCCTGGACCACGATCGCGGAGGGGCGACGGATCCATGACCTACGGCACACCGCGGCCTGCCTGTGGCTGGCCCGCGGGGTCGACCCGGTCACCGTCCAGGCCTGGATGGGGCACGCGTCGATGGCCACCACCAACCTCTACCTGCACCACCTGGGTACGGCGGCCGACAGGGCCGGACTGGAGCGTCTGAACCGTCCGGGGCACACGGGGGGCACAAGTCAGGCGGACGAGTCGGAATCACATGATGCTGAGTCGTAGGGGCTGGGTGCGTCGCCCCTGGTCAGACGACACTTCCAGATCGGTGGAGCTAAGGGGACTCGAACCCCTGACCTTCTCGTTGCGAACGAGACGCGCTACCGACTGCGCCATAGCCCCGTGGACCGGTGGGATGATCAGCACGCAGACTTTACCACCGTCAGGCGGAGGCAGACTTCGGTGTTTCCCCGGCTCCGGTCGCCCGAACTGACTCCGCGGGCGAGGCTGGAGCGTCTGCGGTAACCGGCCCTTCGTGGCGTGGTGACGAGGCGCCCGGACCGGAGAGGTCGATCGTGCGTACGGTTCGGGGTGCCAGGGGCTTGGAAACGTACGTCGGCATGGTGATCGGGACGGGCTCCCACAAGGTGCCTGGTGTCGAGGCCACATCAGTCTTGACAGTTGCTCGGTGCGCATCCGCGGCGCTCGTTGGGAAGTCCTTGCGACTCAGGAAGATCGTGGACTCGTTATTGCCGTGGTGGATTTCGCGATAGCGCAGATCGAGCCTTGTCCGCGTCAGCCGAACGCTGATCCGGGCGACCGCAACAAAGATCAACAACAAGCCGCCAGGAATGGCTATGGTCCACCACGGGACCAGGCTTGCTCCGCATAGGCCGATCACTCCGCTCAGTGCGGCCAGGAGCACCAGCAAGACGCGACGCCGCCTCGCCGAGGCGAGCCCTTCCAGCCGGCGCAGGTCGTTGATCGCGGCGCGCCTGGTCTGCGGGGTCGAAACCTCGAAGGGCGCTATCTCCTCCAAGTCATGATCAAGCAGGGGCGCCGTGCCATGCCGGACAACGCGCATCGATTCGGAGAAGCGATCAGCGGGGTCCGAGTCATCCAACTCCTCGTCCTCGCGACGGCGTGCGAAATGCGGGACGAGATAGGCCAGCCACGCTACTGCGATGGCAGCAAAAATCACGCCGGTCGTCCCCACACCCAGACGGTACGAGCCCAGCCGTGCTCTCGAGGTGATCTTGAGGGGTGTGTCGCAAGAAACGGATGTGACGGATGTGGCGCAGCACCTGACGGGACACAGCAAGGTGGAGACTAACGCCGCGAGTACCCGGCAGAATCCGCCCCGCCGATCTCGGTGTTCAGCGCTGGCGCAGGTTCTCCCAGCGTTGCATCAGACCCTCCGGAACCTCCTCGGCGGTCAGGGCGAAGACCAGATGGTCCCGCCAATCACCGTCGATGTGCAGATAGCGCGGCCGCAGCCCCTCGGGCCGGAAGCCCAGCTTGGCCACCACACGGAGACTCTTGGTGTTCTCAGGCCGGATCGCGATCTCGATCCGGTGCAGCGACATGACCTGGAAGCAGTAGTCAACCGCCAGCGCCACGGCCGTCGGAATGATCCCGCGTCCCGCCAGGTGCTGGTCAATCCAGTAGCCAATCTGACCCCAAGAAGCCGAGCCGCCAACGATCCCGCTTACGGTCAGCTGGCCTGCCAGCTGCGGTCTGGAGCGATTCTCCTCGTAGAAGACCAGCCACGGGAGCATCCGTCCTTCACGTGCCTGCCGACTCACCGAGCGAACCAGTCCCGCGTACGTCGAGGGCCCGACATGTGAGCCGGGTGGCAGCGTTGCCTCCCACGGTCGCAGCCAACCTGCGTTCTCGCGGCGCACCCGTTCCCACGCGGCGCGGTCTCGATGGCGCAGCGGGGCGAGTATTACCGGGCCATGTCGCAGGGTGACCGGCCATCGGTGGCGACCAAAGCCACCCAGCCCCGTGAGTCCGTCGGGTCGCTGCTCCAGGCTCGGCATCTCAGTGATCGCCACCTCGTAGCTGGCTGACCGCGTGCGCGAGAACCGGCCCGAGCACCGCCATTCCGTCGCGTGCGCCGCCACTGGATCCCGGCAGGTTGATGATCAAGGTGCGATCGGCTACGCCGGCGATCGCGCGACTCAGCACCGCAGTTGGCACACCATGATCAACACCGTATTGCGCGATCGCCGCCGCCAACTGGGGAATCTCCCGCTCGACCACCTTCCGCGTCTGCTCCGGCGTGTGATCACGAGGATGCAGTCCAGTGCCGCCGGTGGTGATCACCACCGCATACCCTGCCGCTACCGCATCGCGCAGCGCTGCACCAACCGCGTCTCCGTCAGGCACGATCACCGCACCTGCCACTGTGAACCCAAGATCATGTAGAGCATCCACGATGATCGGCCCCGACTTGTCCTCATAGACCCCGGCAGCGGCGCGTGTCGAGACGGTGATCACCAGGGCGCTCTCGTTCATCAATCGTCCTCGCGGGACCAGTCACCTCGGCGGCCGCCCGACTTCGACAGCACGCGTACGTCGCTGATCACGGCGGACCGGTCGATGGCTTTGATCATGTCAATCACGGCCAGCCCGGCGACGGCGACTGCGGTGAGCGCCTCCATCTCCACGCCAGTCCGTTCGGTCGTCTTCACCGTTGCGGTAATCTCCACGCCCTCGTCGGTCACATCGGTGACAACATCGACGCCGCTCAAGAACAGGGGATGACACAGGGGGATGAGATCGGGAGTCTTCTTGGCACCTTGTATGCCCGCGATCCGGGCGACCGCCAACGCGTCCCCTTTCGGCACCGCGCCGTCTCGCAGCGCCGCGACGCACTCGGCACTGAGCAGGACCCGGCCTGCGGCGGTTGCCGTGCGCGCGGTCACGGTTTTTCCGGAAACGTCGACCATGCGCGCGTCTCCGGTCCCGCTGAGATGAGGAAAACGACTCTCGCTCACGATTGGCCGCACCTGTCACTAGGGGGATTCGTCGAGCAGCCAGACATCAACTTCTTGACCGGCCGCTACGAACTGGGTGTCCTCAGGCAAGATCACCAGGGCATTCGAGCGGGCAAGATCGGCAAGCAGGTGGGAGGCATGGCCACCCACAAATGCGACCTGCCAGGTGCCCGAGCGTCCGGCGCTGATGATGCCGCGGGCCAGCTGCAAGCGGCCCGGAATGGAGTTCATGTCGTGCGCCGCTTCGCACTTCACCACGGTTCGCACGTACGGTCGCGCGCCCATCAGCTTACGGATGACCGGACGTACGAATGCCTCGAAGGATACGAACGCACTTACCGGGTTGCCGGGGAGCATGATCATTGGTACTCGATCATGGCCGATCAATCCGAAGCCCTGCGGCTTGCCGGGCTGCATGGCGACCTGGGCAAAATCGCAAGCGCCCATCTCGGGCATCACCGCCTTCACGATGTCGAAGTCTCCTTGACTGACCCCGCCGGTCGTCAAGATCAAGTCGGCACGAAGGAGTTGATCAGCGATCAGTTGTTTGAGTTCATCTCGATTGTCACCGACCAGTCCGACCCGGAACACCTGAGTGCCTGCCGCCTTGGTGGCGGCCGCCAGCATGTAGGAGTTCGAGTCGTAGATCTGTTGCTCGTTGCTGAGCTCGAGCCCGGGATCCACCAGCTCAGATCCAGTGGAGATCACCACCACGCGAGGTCGGGGCCGGACCAGCACCTTGTCCAGCCCAATGCCTGCCAAAACGCCAATATCGCGCGGGCCCAGATGATCACCCTCTCGGAACAGCCGGGTCCCTGCCGTGATGTCCTCGCCAATCCGACGAATGTGCTGTCCGACTGCGCTCGGCGCAAAGACCTTGACATCGCTCTCACCACGATCGGTGTTCTCGTACTGCACGATCGTGTCGGCATCGAGCGGCACCGGGGCTCCTGTCATGATCTTCATAGCGGTACCCGGAGACAGCCGATGCATGGCCGCCTTGCCTGCCGCGACCTCGCCGACGACCGGCAAGCTCAACGGCTCGTCCTGAGTGGCTTCGGCCACGTCCTCGGCTCGTACCGCATAGCCGTCCATGGCCGAGTTGTCGAATCGCGGCAGGTCGATCGTCGAGACGATGTCTTCGCAGATATTAAGGTCCACCGCATCCAGGATGTGCTGGCGAAAAGCCCGGAGCGGAGTCACACAGCTGAGTAGGTATTGGCGGTGAGCCTGCATGGACCGCAGCTCGCCACGATCCGGTTCCGGCGGCTCCGGCAATGGGTCGAACTCGGGCGACCCAAGCGCCGGTTCGTAGGTTCTCTTACGCGTGAACAACGGCATGTCCACACAGTAATGCTGCCCACATCTGATGGCATGGACCTTCTGGGATCGACCATGCTCTTCAGAAAACGACCAAGAAATGATCATGGGTGCCGACACGCTGCTTTGCTGCAGGCCGTTTGGGCCATCTGCCCGACTAGGCTATGCACGTGCAGACGCAGCCTGATCAGGCCGTCGACCTCGCGGCGGCCGCGGCAATCGACGCCGCCGCGATCGATGGGGCAAAGCGGACGCTTCGGAAGGCCATTCAGTTCCGCCGAGATTCGCGCAGCCGCAAGCAGCGTGAGTACGACGACGGCTTGCGGATGTCGCTGATCGAGACTGCGTTGCAGGACCGCATTCCTGACACCGTCGCAGCGTACCTTTCCCATGGCTCCGAGCCCGCAACCCTGCAGCTGGTCGCCTGGCTGGCGGCGAATCGGGTCCGCGTGTTGCTTCCGGTGCTGTCCCATCCAATTGGTGGTCGGCTCGACAAGCCCGCCTGGGCTGCATACGAAGGACCGGACTCGTTGCGGATCGGCGCGTACTCGATCCTGGAGCCAACGGGCGAGGTCGTGCCGAGCGAGCAGTTGCCTGAGGCAGAGCTGATCATTTGCCCCGGCATGGCAGCCAACCTGCACGGCGACCGTCTGGGACGCGGTGGCGGCTGGTACGACCGGGCGCTACGCCACGCCTCGCAGAGCGCGCCGGTGTGGGTACTGCTCAACGACGACGAGGTGCTGGAGGCAATTCCGGTGCATGCCTGGGATCACCGCGTCGACGTCATCATCACGCCGAAGCGCATGATCACCTGCGAGCCCTCTGTCCTCTGCAACTTGTGAGTTTCAGCTCATTGATCAGCGGACTGAGAAGCCTCGTTCGCCACGCGGCTCTTCCTCGGTTACCTCGAGCTTGATCACGTACGCCTGAGCCGGGCCTCTGCGAGCCCAGTCGATCATGGCCCCTACTGCAGAGGGCTCGCCCTCGAAGACGGCCTCAACCGCACCGTCATCACGATTGGTGACCCAACCGGACACGCGATGCGCCCGAGCCTCGCGGCGACAGGTATCACGGAAGAACACTCCCTGCACCTCACCATGGGCCACTACTCGGCGACGAATCACGGCACTAGTGTGGATCAGCCACGGCCACACCGCGGAAAATGGTCAGCAGCGACTGGAAATCTATGATTTCAGTTGTCGTTTCCAATCACTTTCTTGACGGAGGTGGTGGGCGCCCTCTCTTCTCGTGCGAGAGGACGCGGCATCAGCTGCCAGGCAACAGCTCTTGCCGACTTGCGGCGCGAGCCTCTACCGCTGCCCGTGTGGAGACGAACGGCCAGAGCTGGTTGTTGACCCACAGCTTGGTCTGGTCGTCGTAATGGCGGTTGAACGCGTGGCCGGACACCCCGCTCTGGTTCACCCAGCGTGATGCGTCAAGATCACCAAGATCGATCAGCATGCGCATCGCCGGCGCGCTCGTCACGGTATACCCACCAAGATCGTCAAACGCCATGGCATCGACAACCGCTGGACCACCGCCAACCTCATACCCGCCACGATTGAACAGACTCTCGATCGGCTTGATGCCGCTGGTTCCCAGAGTCTGGCTGCGCAGCACGACCTTGTGCAGCTTGCCCCATTGCCACTGATCGGTGTCCCGCGCCATCAAGGAGGTGATCTCCTTACGCGCGTTGATCATCGCAGCCAGCAAGATGTCGTCTCGGGTCTCGATCTTGTCCTTGGTCGTCACATCGTCCCACCACGGATTCCTGGTCTGCTCCAACAACATCGTCACCACCGCGTACCAGCGGTCTCCGCCCTCGGGCCAAAGTTCTTCAGGCAATTCGTCACGAAAGGTGAGCTTGAAGATGTTGTGGCAGACGACGTTGAAGTACGCGGCGGCGGCGGAGTCCTTGCTCGCGGAATAGTCCCAACCGACGAGCGTCCGTTGACCCTCGACGACCCACGGATCGGGGACCTTGATCTTGAGAAGGATCGGCACCAGATCGGCCGCAAAGCGGATGGTGTCGTCATAGAAGATCTGCTCAGCGCTATCCATGGTCATTGGTGGGGCATCACGCAACCTGTCGATGATCTCCTGGCTGCGCCATCCGTACGAGAATGCAGAGCCCAGCGGATACGGATACTGTGCTCCGATCACCTGTTGATTGGCCGCAACGATAAAGCCGCTCGGCGGGTTGAATATGTAGGGCAGCTTGGCGAACGGGATCAGGCCCTTCCAGTCGTAGCTCTGGTCCCAACCTGGTGAGGGCATCGTCCCGTTGCCCTCGCCGCGAAGTGGTGCTGCGCCGGCCAGCTGGTAGCCGATGTTGCCACTGGTGTCGGCGTAAATGACATTCTGTGACGGCGCGCTCAGGAGCGCGGCTGCGTCGCGGAACTCATTGAAGTTCTGGGCCTGATCGATACCCAGTAGCGCATCCATACTGCGTCCGGGCTGCAGCGCAGTCCAGCTCAATGCGACGCCATAAGGCTCGCTACTCGGGCCGGACTTGCTGGCCGAGACCTCTTGCAGCAAGTGGTCTACATCAGATAGCAGCGGGCCATGCCGGGAGGAACGGATGCGAATGGTCCGCGGCTGGTCCTCCCCCCGAACTTGGATTTGTTCTGTCATCACGCGCAACGGCACGTAGCCGCGACCCTCTCGGACCGTGTCACCACGGAGATCTTCTAGGTAAAGATCTTGACTGTCCACATAGCTCGTCGTCAGCCCCCACGCGATCTTGGTGTTCTTGCCTATCACCACACCGGGCATCGCCGCCATGCTGTATCCGGAGACGTCAAAAGAACAGGCCACGGAAAGGGTGCGGCAGTGCAGGCCAACCTGGGCGAATACCGACGGGATGGAGGTCGTCAAATGCGGATCGTTTGACAAGATCGCTTTGCCGCTGACAGTGCCGGAGCCGGCTACGGCCCAAGAATTGGAGCCGGTCCCGGCATCGAGAGAGCCAGAGCCAAGCACGGGTGGAATCGCTTCGTTGATTTTCGCCGCACCCTCGAACGCGCCCACGGCCTTGCGTAGTTGATCACTGACTCAGGTCCGTGGGAAGCGGCCGGCCGGAATTCCTGCTGGCATCGGGATCAAACGCCTTGCCGACAACGTCTCCGCGTCTGAGGATGGGCGCGTAATCACGATCCAGCGGGTAGCGCGGAAACAGACTTGCCGCACGGCCGGCGCCCAACTTGGCGGTGATGATCGCCCGCTGAGCCTCCTGGGTGAGGTTGGAACCCAGGTTCCACGCCATGACCTTGAGCCACGCCACCGAATCGGCGGCGGTCCACGGCTCGGGCCTATAGCGCAGACCTTGCAGCCCGAGCAGGGAATATTCCAGCGATAGGTCGGCGGCTGATCGACCCTCGACATAGGCGTTCACGCCGGCGGCGTACGCGTCGAGATAGCGGCGCGTCGAAGGCGCGAGGAGCCCGAGCTCTTGCTCTGCCGCTCGCCGCCAACCGAGCGTCCGGACGTATGCATCCGTTTCCACCTGGGAGCTACCGAAGAGCTCGGATAGCCGCCCGGCGGCGAGGTGGCGGCGGAAATCCATCTCAAAGAAGCGATCCTGAGCGTGTACGTACCCCTGAGCCAGAAACAGGTCGTCGGGATTGTCGGCGTAGATGTTCGGCACGCCGTAGGAGTCACGCAGCACATCGACCCGACCTTTGAGTCCGGGCACCATCAACCGGCCAGATGTCTCGGGGAATGACCTTCGTGCGGTTGCAACGCCAATGCTGCCCAGGCTGGCGAGTACCAGGATCAGCACAATCGCTGTGAAGATCGGCCAGCGCGGGATGCGACGCACCGTCAAACTCTAATGTCCGCACCTGTCAAAGACTCTTCGCTGACACTGCCCGAAGTCGCGTCTCTTCGCACCAGGCTGCGAACGCTCCCGATCCGGCCGGGAATCGCGGTCAGCTCTGGACTTGTGCGGAGAACTGCGGACGAATGCAGGCTGTTCACGGCATCCAGCAACGGTTAGCAGTCGGTATGCTTGAGTGCTAGGTTGCGGTTCAACCCTTCGAGTTGAGACCGCTTCTCGAGGAGAGAAAGACACCGATGCCCACTTACCAGTACCGCTGTACCGAGTGCGGCGAAGACCTCGAGGCCGTGCAGAAGTTCAGCGACGCACCTCTGACCACCTGCCCGGTCTGTAACGGCCGGCTGCGGAAGGTCTTCAACGCCGTCGGCGTGGTGTTCAAGGGCTCCGGTTTCTACCGCACCGACAGTCGCAACGGCTCCAAGGGCGGGGACGGTGCTGATTCAGGATCTGCAGACCAGAAGCCCGGAGCCGATACCAAGTCGCCCGACAAGGAACCGGCTGGCACCAAATCAGCTGGGTCGAACAGCTCCGGCAACGGTAAGCAGCCGATCTCCAGCGGATCCTCATCCACAGGTACAAAGGCAACTTCCAGCTAGCCCTGTGGAGAGCGCGGACCATCGAGCTGCGCATCCTTAGCCTCGCTACATGACCGACCACCCGCCCGGGCCTCTGCCTGTGCCATTCCGCCTATGCCATCGGTAGCGCGTCCCCGGCGCCGACCGCTACGCAGCCTTGCCCGCGCCGCTTCGTGGCACCGCCGGAAGCTCGCAGTCGTGGCCGCCATTGCTGCGGTACTTACTGGCCTGTCCGCCGCTGCTCCGGAGGGTCCGGCCATGATCACCGTGGTCAAGGCAAGAAGCCAGCTTTCCGGAGGGACGGTTCTGTCGACGTCGGAGCTCATGGTCGACCACGCCGTCGCGGCAGATGTCCCGGAGGGAGTGGTGACCGACCCGAATGACCTGATTGGCAAGACGCTGACGGCACCCGTTGCCAAAAACCAGACGATGACGCAACTGACCACGACGGCGGCGCGTGGTGCGGTCCCGCCCGGACACGTGATCGCGCCCCTGCGACTCGCCGACGCAGCCCTCGCCGCATCGTTGCGACCCGGCGATGTTGTCGACGTCCTCGCCGCCAACTCGGAGACCGAGCAGGCCGCGGTCGTCGCGGCGAGAGCGCGGGTAGTTACGGTCCCGGCAATGTCGGAGGATCGAACAGCCCCAGGACCGGATGGTGCCCTGGTACTCATCGATGTGGATGGACAGACGGCAACGGTTCTCGCTCAAGCAGCCGCCTCCGCGACGCTGAGCATCATCTGGCGGTAAACGCTTGTCGAGGTGGAACTGATAGGGCATCGCACCTCTCAGCCAAGGCGGGAAGTGCAGTTTGCCAGCACTCAGCGTTGATCAACTAATTTGCCGTGGGGTTTGCTTCACCGGGCAAGCGTCGAACCCGCTGCAATGACCTGCGGTGCCCCACGATCCTCGAGCCTCACCTCACCGATCACCCGCACTCCAGCCTCGAAGGTCCAGTCTCCGTTCACCTCGAGGTCGCGCGCCTCGCTGAGCGAGGGCGCTCCAGCCGGAAACCGGCGATCAAAGTCAGCAATGATCTTGTAGTACCTGACATCAAGATCGACGACGGGCGTGGGATCGGCAACCTTGGTGAGCTGTCCGCTGGCTTCCAGCTCGTACGCGTCGGAGCGCAGTACCAGCAGATCACTGGTCGTTTTGACCGGCAGGAACCGATCACGACCAACCCCGATAGCGGTCGCACCCTCGAAGACCTCGACGGCCGAGCCCATCGCGGTCTCGATCTGGATGACTTTGGGTGAGGACGGGTCCGCCGGGTCGACCGTCTTCTCATTCTTGATCAACGGAAGCCCGAGCACCGACTTCCGTTCCCGGAGCGTGCGCTCGAGCACCTCGAGATCGAACCACAAATTGTTGGTGTGAAAGAACGGATGCCGGAACTCATCGGTGAAGAAGTGCATCTCTTCCTTCGGAGTCTGGGCGGTATCGCGCAAGATCAACTGTTGGTCGGACTTGCGGATCGCGAGATGCCCGCCCTTACGATCGGCGGCGGTCCGGCGGCAGATCTCGGCCGCGTAGGGTGCACCACTGGCAGCGAACCATCCTGCGATGGTGGCGCTGGGTCCAGCACCGAGATTGTCAGAGTTCGACACCGATGCATAGCGATATCCCAACTCCAGAAGGCGATCCAGGGTCCCCGAGGTAGCTAGAGCGGTATAGAGATCACCATGGCCGGGCGGGCACCACTCCAGGCTCGGGTCAGCCGGCCACTCGACTGGTGTCAGGTCGTCGGCCCTGAGCTTCGGCTCCTGGTTCTGCATGAAACCAAGATCAAGTCCAGCGACGGGAAGATCAGTGTAGGGAGCCAGTGCCGCCAGTGTGTCCGTCTGGGTGCGAAAGCTGTTCATGAAGAGCAGCGGCAGCTGGATCCCGTGCATTGACCGCGCATGGCGTACCTGATCAACAATGATGTCCAGGAACGTTTTGCCCTTACGCACCGGCAACAAGGACTTCGCCTTGTCCATGCCCATCGACGTGCCCAGACCCCCATTGAGCTTGATGATCACGGACCGCCCCAGGGCACTGGCCGCAGCCTCCGCACTCACCATGACGTCGCTCACCATCGGGGGGTCGGTGAGAGGTCCGATGGTGTCTTCGGGAATGAAGCCGCTGACGCCCTCTTCAAGCTGGCCGTAGTAGTAGGTGAACACATCGATGGCTTGCTGCGAAATGCCAGCAGCAGCCATCTTGTCTTGGGCAAGCTTCAGACCCGTCTCGCTCATATCCCAGATCTTAGGGAGAAGCGACCGCCCGCAGCACCGCGCTCCGTCGCGGCGGCTACTTGTTTCTCTTTCTACTTCTTCTTTTTCGCTGGCGGAGGAGCCACAGCCAGCAGGAGTGCGAGCGCGGCCCTGTCGATCTCGGCCTGAGCGGCCGTGCGATCGATGGTCGGGATCCCGTCGCCAGGCTGTTCACCGTAGTCGCCGAACGAGCTGTGCACCGCACCATCGATTACGACAAAGGCCGTATCAGGAGGAACTTTCGCCCTGGCGGCCTCGATGTCGGCCGGTGTCGCGAGCCCATCCGCGGTGCCCGAGACGGATGCCACTTTCAGGTCGTTGCGAATGATCGGATCCGCCGGGTAGGAAGCCAAGAACAGCAACCCCTCGACTCGTTCGTCGTCGTCTGCCAGTGAGGCGGCCACTGTGCCCCCGAGTGAGTGACCCCCGACCACCCAATGAGAGATCTCAGGATGAAGGTCGAGAACCTTCTTGCCATGGTTCGGGTCGAGGACGGCGAGGCCAAACGGCTCCTTCAAAACCGCTACCAGATAGCCGGCTTCGGCAAGCGGGCGGAGGATGTGGGCATACGCGCGCGAGTCGACGCGGGCCCCTGGCACGAACACAAAGCCAGTCGTCGGCCGTATCTCCTCACCCGCTGAGTCCTGCTTGGCGGGAACCAGCTCGTACCAGCCAAGCCGATCGGAGAGGCGAACCCCCTTCTCGGAACGAAGGCCAGCGGTCGCTGTCGGCGTCGCGACAAAGGGACGCGCGTAGGCCAAGGAAAGAACGAGAAGCAACGACAACACCAGCAGTGGAACCGCAATCATGATCCGTCGACGCGCCCGCCGCTGGACCTGACTGGCGGTGCGGTGCGCTGGATGGTCGCGATCACCCTCGAGGTCCTGTTTGCCGCCAACTGTCAGCGAGCCGATCGCCCAGGCAACTGCGATGAGGCCGAGCAAGCCGCAGGCGATGCCCGCAGCCAACATCGCTGGATGGCCGTTGAGGATCGCAGGCCAGCGCGTCCAGCCAAGCCAAACAGGCACAGCGAACATGGCCAGGCCGAGTGTCAGCCAGATGAGCGCCAGCACGGTTCGGCTGAGCGCACCTGGCTGCCACATAGGCCAGAGTGTAAGCGCCGAGTATGTGCTCTCAGCCTGTCAACGAGCACGAGTCGGCGCTTCGACATGCTCAGGCCCATGCGCATATTTCAGTCAGTCCGCGATGTCGGCAACTGCTGCGCCATAGGCGCGTATCAGATCGTCGATCTCGACGAATGCGCTGTAGCCGTGCCCGCCAGCGCCGAGCGCGGCTCGGTGACCGGCCAGGCGTTGATCAATGATCACTGGCCAGCTCTGCTCACTGCCGATCGGCGTAATGGTGCCACGCTCATATCCGGTCGCCTCGAGCGCCTCAGCCGCATCAGGCAGTTTCATTTTGCTGACACCCAGCAGCGACCTCAGTTTGGGCCAGGCAATCTGCGTGTCACCCGGGATTAGCGCAAACACGTAACCTCCGCGGGAGTGACGCAGGACGATCGTCTTTGCCATCTCCGACGGACGTATGCCAAGCAGCTCGGCCGCCTCCTCGAGGCTGTTCGCGGCCGGGCGGCGCCGTAGCTCGACCGAAATCCCTCGCTGCGCGGCGGCCGCCAGCATTCGTCGCACGCCCGGGGCGAGCTCATCGGCGAGCTCATTGTTCATGATCATCAATTCGATTTTGGGCCAGCGCCGGTGCTGAGTCCGCATGGAGAACGCCGAGGAAGCTGAGGACCGCCATTGTTGCGACCAGGACCACGAAGAGCACTGGAGCGACCGCCTCCAACGGGCCGCGACTCCTTCCCGCCGCTTCCAGTACGAGACGAGCCAAGCAGGAGAGTGCGACAAGCGCGGCCAATACACCGAGGGCCGGGAGCCTTCTGCCAAGCCGCACGGCGATTGCACCGGCGAACAGCACGATCCCAACGAAGAGGATGTCGTCGCCACGGGGTTCCAGCGCGTTCCATCTGCCGGCTGTGGCCGGATGATCTGGGTTCGCCACAATCGCGATCATGAGCGTGATGAGACCAGGAGCCAGGCCGCAGACCGCCATGATCATGCCGGCAGCCGCTACGAACCGATCGACCGTGCGCAACCGCCAGGCGTACGCCCCTAGCAACGCGGCTGCCACCAATCCGAGCACCTGCAAGATGATGATGAAGGCCCGATGAGCCGCGTAGAAGTTCGCGACAGACTCCGGGCTGTCGGTCTGATCGGGGAGCGTCAGGACCAGCTCGGTCGCCAGCAGCAGCACGACGAAGCCAGTGGCCAGCGCGCCCGCGACGCGATCAGGCGTACGAGCCGACGTTTCACTCGCACGGGGCGAGATCGCCAAGGTCATTCCTCCTCTGTAATCACTGATCGGCAGTGCCGCATGCGCGGGATAGTGAGACTGTGGAACCCACCGTGGATACACGGCAGCGGGCCCCGCGACTGGCGCGGGCGCGTCCGTGGGTTGCGGTGGTCGTCGCAGCTATCATCTTCGCCCTAATTCCCGTCGTCGGCCCGCAATCGGGGACCAGCTCAGCCCGGATATCTGTCGCTGAGCACCTCAGCAATAGTGCGATGTGCGGGATAGATGTGGCCCTCGGTGAATCTGACAAGATCCCAGACGGCGACCTGGAGCACGCGTCCCAGGGTCCAGCCGACGGCCCGCGATCGGTCCAGCCCGAGAATCTCTGTCATGAGATCGAAACGGCGCAACAAGGCCCGTGAGAGGTCCCCGGTAGCGAGCAGATCGTCCCAGCGGTTCCACAGCGCTGGTAACAACTCGAACCCGGAATCCCCGCTGAGCGGTTTCGGATCGATCGCCTTCCACTCGCTGTTCCCATCCAGCGTGGAAAGTGTATTGAAGTAGTGCAGATCCCAATGCAACAAACGATCATCGAGCCGATCCGTGATCAATTCCTGGAAACGGTCGGCGCAGCTGATCAGGAGTCGCCGTTCATCGGGATCGGATGCCAGCCGAACTGCTTCCGGCGTGCCGGCCAGAGTGACCGCACCGACATCGCCGAGGCGGCGCAGACCTGACGGAGCGGGCGCAGAGTTGAGTCGAACCAACAGCTCCGCGATAATCTGCGCGGCCGCTAGATCATCCTCCATTGTCGACAGGTCCCGCGACGCGTCGAGCCGCTCGAGCAGCATCGCCCCCGAGCCGGGATCGTGCTCCAGCAGCCGTACCGCTCCCTTGCCCGCCCATGTCCTCAGGGCCGCAGGCTCACCGCCCGTCTCGTCGTCAACGGGCTGCAGCTTGAGCACGGCCTTCGAACCATCGCGGCGCACGACCGGAATGATCAGCGCAACCGCGCCGTATGCCACCTGGCCGTCGAGCGCCAACTGCCATCGATCCATGGAGCTCGCAGCCATGATCGGCAGCCCGGCGATCCAGCGCCGGCCCTCCTCACCCGAATATTTTTCATGCAACCCGGCGAGCTCTGCGGGTACGACGATCTCAGGTTCGCCGAACACCCGTCCTAGTGTGCTGCAGGTCGTTCGCGGTGCGAAGGACGGGTGGTCGGTCAAGTGTTTGCTGGAGTTCGCTCGCCTTCGTCCGAACGCGGAACGTCGCACTCTGCCCTGCGGTCAAGGTGACCAAACCATCGTCGACCGTCGCATCTGCTGCCGCTCGATCTGCGAGCAGCGTGATGTCCCGGGCAAGTGTTCGCGCTGTCGCGCTGACGGCATACCCGTCGTGGGTCGGCTCGACCTGAACGTCCAGCGGATCTGCCTCCAGCCCGAGCTCGATGTCCTCCACGAACGTGTGCACCCTCGTCACACCCTCGATGCGTGCAACGACGATCTCAGCGGTGCGGTCCTTGGGGTGTGAGAGAGCGTCCGGCAGAGCGATCGGCGTAGCCGTCCTCGGCTCGACGTTGACCAGCACCGTGACAGTCGCGCGGATTTCACCGTCGAGTTGCTCGCGGCTCAGCGCAAGTTCACCCCGCCATGGCTCGTCAGTGTCGTTGATCAGCACGACGGAGAGGATCCCGTCCTCAGTGGCGAAGACCAGGTTTCGCGGCGCGAAAGCGCGCCGCAGGGCGTACCACAAGGGCTTGGGCCGTTCCTGAAAGTCGATCGCGGCCCACGAGGTGACCGGCCAGCAGTCGTTGAGCTGCCAGACGATCGCGCCCGCCGTCCGCGGCCACCACCTCCGGTAGTGATCGATCGCGTATGCCACAGCACGCGCCTGATTGAGCTGCGTGGCCCAGTGCCAATCGACAAACTCGTCAGGGACGCCGAGGTGTGGAACGAGGCCGCGGTCGAGCTTTCCGTTGCCGTCAGCCGCTTTTTGATGGAGCAGGAAGTTCGCGTCGTTCTTCGGATCACTTGCCGCTTCTAGCGCACCTCCATCGACCGCGTGCACCCAATCAGTCAGCGTTCGCCAGGCCGGCGGAGCCTGAAATCCGAACTCGGAGCAAAATCGGGGAATCTCGCCGCGGTAAGCGGTGTAGTCGATGTTGTTCCAGACCTCCCACTGGTGGTGGGTGCCATGATCAGGATCGTTGGGATGGGCTAGGTCGCGGCCGTCCACCCGCGGCGAATACGGGCTGTTGTCGCAATACGGCCGCGTCGGATCGAGCTCCGCCACGATCTTGGGAAAGACCTCGTAGGCATACCTCGCTCCCCAAGTCTGGCCGTGCAGCGATGACCGCCAGTTCCAGTCCGCCTCGCCCCAAAGGTTCTCATTTCCGCCGTTGTACAGCACCAGTGACGGGTGGGGTGCTAGCCGCACCACGTTGTCCCGCGCCTCGGCTTCGATCTCCTCCCACAGCGGTGACTCTTCTGGATAGGCGGCGCAGGCCAGCAAGAAGTCCTGCCAGATCAGCACTCCACGTTCGTCGCATGCCGCATAGAAATCGTCGCTCTCAAAAATCCCGCCGCCCCAGACGCGCACCAGATTCACGTTGGCGGCGACGGCCTGGTCCAGCCGGCGCCCGAGTCGCTCGGCCGTGATCCGGGTCAGGAAGTGATCATCGGGGATCCAGTTGACGCCTTTGACGAACACCGGCTGACCATTGATCGACAGCCTGAATGCGGCGCCGATCTCGTCGCGGGCCGTACTCAATTCGACCGTTCGGAAACCTACCCGTCGCTGCCACCGATCGAGTTCCTGGTCGGCGGCGGACAGCGTGACGACCAGGTCAGCCAACGGCTGCTCGCCATAGCCCATAGGCCACCAGATAGGCGCCTCGGGAACATCGACGACAAGCATCGTGCTCGCGCCGCCCGCAGCCACCGCGCTCGTTACCTGGTGGCCGAGGATGTCGGCGGTCACCGTCAGCGCCGCGCCGGAATCGAGTCGCTCCAGGTCGATCCGAAGCTCGACCCGACCGTTACCAGCGTCGTCAACAGTGATCAGCGGCATGACGCGAGCAAGCCGCGCAACGCTCCAACGCTCGAGTCGCACCGGCTTCCACAGACCGGCTGTGCGAAGATCAGGCCCCCAGTCCCAGCCAAAGCTGCAAGCCATCTTGCGAATGAAGTTGTACGGCGGTGTGTAGGCCCTGGGACGGTCCCCAAGTCGTTGTCGTTCGGCTTCGGCGTACGCGGTGGCTGAGTGAAGATCAACTTCGAGGTCGAGCAAGCCGCCACCGACATACGGCGAAATGTCGAAACGGTACGAGCGATGCATGTTGTAAGTGCGTCCCAGCTCGATCTTGTCCGACCCCTCCGTGCTGTGCCCTGAGCTTGTCGAAGGGCGCGCTTCGACGAGCTCAGCGCGCATTGCACCCAGCCGAACGGTAGCGACGGTGTCAATGCCGTCGAATACCAAGTCGACCCGCTCCTGTGGGCCGGTCGGCGTCAGCGGAAGATCACGAGGATCCAAGACCGTCGCGTAGCGCCAGTCGATGTCATACATCCACGTGAGCCCGGCCTCATTGCCATCCAGGTAGGGATCGGCGATGACGCCGGCTGCCATCAGGTCGGTATGTACGCAGCCGGGCACTTGTGCGGGATAGGTCCCCGGCACTCGCCCGTCCGAGTCTCCTGCGAGAGCGCGAACAGTCCATCCGGCGTGTACGTCGGTCTGCTGCATGTGCGCGCGGGGCAGCCTCAGGCCGGCTCCACCTGACGCAAATCTTCTTGCAGGTCGTGCAGCTCAATCTCCTCGTGCAACTTCGGCACATCGGCGAGCAGCCGTTTGGTGTACTCGTGCTGCGGGTTGAAGATCACCTCGTCGGTCTTGCCCTGCTCCACCATGACGCCGTGCTCCATGACGAGCACTCGATCAGCCAGGTAGCAGGCCTGCCCGATGTCGTGAGTGATGAACAGCACGGTCATGCCGAGTTGGTCGCGAAGGTCCTTGAGGACGTTGAGCACGTTGACCCGGAGCGATGCATCGAGCATCGATGTCGCCTCGTCGGCAACCAGTAGCTCGGGTCGCATCATGAGCGCTCGCGCGATCATGACCCGCTGCCGCTGACCGCCAGAGAGCTGGTGCGGATAGCGTTCCAACACGCTGAGGTCCATGCCGACGTAGCCCAGGGACTCCTCGAGACGCTCCTGGCCCACCTTCTTACCGACCATCAACATGGAGCGATCGAGAAGCTTGCCCACGGTGAAGAATTGGTTGAACGCGGAGAACGGATCCTGGAATACCGCTTGCACGTCGCGCCAGTATTCGGTCCGGGCCCGTCCCTTGAGATTCGTGACGTCCTTGTCCCGAAAGATCAGCTTGCCGGAGGTAATGGGCATCAAGCCGAGAACCATTCGCGCGATCGTCGATTTACCCGAGCCGCTCTCGCCCACGATGCAGGTGACCTGTCCCTGCTCGAGGCCGAAGGAGACATCCTTTACCGCCTGGACCTGGTGCTTGCCGTGACCGAACGTCTTGACGATGTGCTCAGCCCTGTAGATCTCTTCAGTCATCAGTGAATCACCGCCGGGGCGTCGAAGAGGGAACGGTCGAAAGTGCTCATTCCCTCGATCCTGGTATTGGCGTACGCCGGTTCCGGCGCCAGCACCGAACTCATCAGCGCCTGCGTGTACGGGTGCTCGGGATCGTCGACCACGATCGCGGTAGGCCCCAGCTCGACGATCTTGCCCTGGTACATCACCGCAATCCGGTTCGCGACGGTACGCAGCACCGGGAGGTCGTGGGTCACGAAGATGACTCCCGACATGATCCTCTTCTCCAGCATCTCCAGCAGCATCTCGATCAAGATCTTCTGCGAGGTCACATCGAGCGCGGAGGTTGGCTCATCGGCGACCAGCAGCCGCGGATTGAGCAAGGTACTGATGATCGTGACGGTGCGCTGCTTCATGCCGCCGGACAGCTGGTGGGGATACGCGTCCAGGACCCGAGCCGGCAGACCCAATGTCGTGATGCCGTTCCCGCGCGCGGTCGAGCGCCTCGTCCTTGGAGATCTTGCTGTCGTGCGACCGCATCACGTCGTAGACAAGGTGACGGATCCGCTTGGTTGGACTGACGGAGTTCATTGCGCCCTGCGGCAGCATGGAAACCACCGCCCCACGCCAGGTACGGGGAATCTTGGCGTGACCACCGAGCTCTTGGACCTGGCCGTCGATCTCCAGCGTGCCGTGCTCCACATGCAGCGGCGGCCGAGCGATCAGGGAGATGATCGAGCCGAGCGTGGTCTTTCCGCTGCCGGATTCGCCGGCCAGCCCAAGAACCTCGCCCTCCTCGATCTGGATCGACACATCGTCGACGGCGACCACATCCTTGGCGCCGGTGTAATAGACCCCACGGATGTTCTGAGCGTTGACCAGGGTGCCCATCAGCGCGACTCCCCATGCCCTGCCGAAACCGGCGTCTCCAAGAAGCCACCGCTCCCAACCGGACCGGCATCCTCGCGCCTCGACCGTCACTTCCTCGAGCTCTTCGCCCTCGTCCTTAGCCCTCTTGCGCGCGGCCCGACCTCGACGCAGCCGCGGATTGAACACCTCGTTGAGGCTTGACTGCAGGAGCAGCAGCGAGAAAACGATCAATGTCAGCATGAGCGTCGGCGGAACGAACGCCCACCAGGCTCCGGTCCGCACCGAGCCCCACTGGATGGCCCAGTAGAGCATGGTGCCCAGGCTGGTCGTGTTCGAGGCGCCCAGGCCGAGCATGCTCAGGGTGGACTCGAACAAGATGGCGCCGGAGATCTGCAGGATGCAAGCCATGACGACGTACGAGAGCAGGTAAGGCAAGACGTCGCGGCGCAGGATCGACCAGAACCCGGCTCCGGAGAGCTTGGCGACGTCGATGTGCTCACGGGTTCGGATGCTGCTGGCTTGGGCGCGTACTGCGCGAGCCACCCAGAACCAGCCGAAAAACCCGATCACCAGAGCCAAGGTATAGAGGTTGCGTTGCGGCAGCGACACAGAGACCAAGATCACCAACACGATCACCGGGATGGCGAGGCCGACGTTCACAATGGCGCTCAGCACATCGTCTACCCAGCCGCCGCGGTAGCCGGCGACGAGACCGACGACGAGACCGATGGCGGTTCCGATGAGTCCCGCGATCAGTCCGACGATCAGTGAGGTCCGGGTGCCGTAGACCAGATTGGCGATCACGCTCTGGCCCTCGTTGTCTGCGCCGAGGATGAGCGCGCCGCAGCACCGCGGTTTGTCGTACAGCCCGCCGACGGTGGCATCCGGGCTGGTCGAGACGATCAGTGGTCCGATCAACGCGACCAGGATTACGAAGGCGACCAGCGAGGCGGCCACCCAAAATCGAGGACTCAAACCACGTAGACTCATCAGCGCTCTCCGCTCTGAACTGCCCGGATCCGGGGATCGATGAAGCCGGTGAGGATGTCAGCGGCGAGGTTGGCAAAGAGCACGGCGATCGTGATCAACAAAGTGATCGCCGAAATCACCGGGTAGTCGTTCTGGCCGATGGCGCTGAACAACAAGGTGCCGAGGCCGGGGTAGGAAAACACCAGCTCGGTGATCAGGCCGCCCGTGATGATGGCGGCGATGGACAGCGCCAGGC
This sequence comes from uncultured Actinomycetota bacterium, assembly GCA_963808905.1. Classification (GTDB taxonomy): domain Bacteria; phylum Actinomycetota; class Actinomycetes; order Propionibacteriales; family Propionibacteriaceae; genus Microlunatus. The sequence continues at coordinate 2,002 of CAWEHO010000027.1, read as the reverse complement.
CCGTGAACTGCGGCAGCATGGCATTGCGGAAGATGTAGCGGACCGTGTGGCCCTCCTTGACGCCCAGGCCACGGTTGTAGTTCACGTAGTCCGAGCCGAGCTCGTAGATGGCCATGGATCGCATGCCCACCGCCTGGCCGCCGATGAAGACCAGAACGAGCGACCAGAACGGTAACCAGAAGTAGGTGATGGCGTCACCGAAGAACGCCAAGGAGAACTCCGGCGTCAGCCCGAAGGAGTACGCTCCGCCGACCGGCAGGATGCCCCCCTTCACCGCGACCAGGAACAGCAGGATGATCGCCAGCGCAAACGGCGGGACGCTGGAGAGGAACAGCGACCCGATGAAGGCGCCCCGGTCCAACCAGCCGCCCTTGAACGCGGCCACTGCGCCGAGCAGGTTGCCGACGATCCAGCCGATGATGATGGCCGGCAGCTGGATCGCGATACTCCAGGGCAGCGCCTGCGCGATCAGGGTGTTGACCGAGGCCGGGTACTGCGCGAACGAGGTGCCGAGGTCGCCCTGGAACACGTTGCCGACATAGATGAAGAACTGCTGCCACAACGGCTTGTCGAGGCCGAACTCCTGCATGTAGTGCTCGTGGATCTGCTCCAGCTGTTCGCCCCCGGTGCCCCCACCCTGGCCAAGCTGGCCGACGATGGCGTCGACCGGATTGCCCGGGATGAGGCGAGGGAGGAGGAAGTTCAGCAGCAGGGCCACGAAGAAGACCACCAGGGTCCAGGCCACCTTGCGACCGATGTATTTCGCTAGCGCCATGGTTGCCGCCTTCGCTCCTTGCGTCAGGTGAGGTTCAGTATCAGGTTCCAACCTTCTTGATCTTGAACAGCCACTGGATGCCGGCACCCTGCCACATCGGCGGAGCGTACGGGTTCTCCTCGGTCGGGAAGTTCTCCCAGTTGCTCGCGTTGAACTCGTAGAACTCCAGCGGACGGTACATCAGCGGCACCACGGGAATGTTCTCGCGATAGATCTTGTCGAGCGCGGAGTACGCCGTCTTGGCCTCGGCGTCGGACTTGGCAGCTGCCGCGGCGTCGAGCAGGGCCGCGACATCGGCGTTCTTGAACCGGTTGTAGTTCCAGAACGCCGTCTTGCCCGTAGCCGGCACGCCCCGGTCATCCAGTGCGTCGCGGAAGCGGATCCACGGGCTGGCCGGGTTGACGCCGGTGTAGGAGTACATGGCGAGTGTCGAAGTCGCCGTTCTGCAGCTTGGCGATACATCGTCGGGAACTGCGGGAACTCGGTGCTGATGCCGATGCCGATCTCCTTGGCCGACTTGGCCACGATCTCGCAGGCGGTGTTCCAGTCGGTCCAGCCGGTCGGGGTGATCAGCTTCCAGCCGCCGAGCTTGGTGCCGTCCGGCAGCACGTAGATGCCGTCGGAGCCCTTCTTGGCCTTCAGGTCGCCCTCCAGGATCTCGATCGCCTTGTCCTTGTCGTAGGTCCAGCCCTCGGCCTCCACCGCCGCGGCGTCGTAGAACTTCGACTCGTAGCCGGTCGGCACGATGAGGCTGGCATTGGCCGGCTCGGAGTAGTCCGACATGGCCGTGGTGGCGATGTTCGGGTAGTTGATGCCGTACGCGATCGCCAGGCGGACCTTCGGGTTGTCCAGGCCCTTCTTGTTCAGGTTGAAGATCAGCAGCGGGATTTTGCCAGGCAGGTGGTACGGCTTCTTCTTCATCCAGGTGCTGACCGGCTTGCCGGCCTCCCACATCTTCCAGATCTGGGCGGTGAACTGCTGGCTGGCGTCGATCTCGCCGCTCTCCAGCTTGAGGTCGCCGTCGTTGTTGCTCTTGAAGATCGGGTGGTTGATGGTCGTCATCGGCGGGGTCCCGAAGACGGTCTTGCCCCAGTAGTTGTCGTTGCGCTTGAGGTTGACCTGGGTCTGGTCGTACTTGTCCAGCAGGAAGGGGCCGGAGCCGATCGGCTTGAGGTTGGTCTCGGCCGGGATCTTGTCCGGCGGAGATGCTGCCGAAGACCGCCTTGG
>CAWEHO010000026.1:0-25815 GCA_963808905.1 uncultured Actinomycetota bacterium | reverse complement strand
ACTCGACCTCCCGCTCGGAACGGTCAAGAGTCACGCCCGACGCGCGTTGCTCCACCTGCGTACCCGGCTGGCGGAGGCGACATCATGACCCACCTGGATCCCGAGCGGCTCGCCGACCGCGCACTCGGCACTGACGATTCGCTGACCGCGTCCGAGAAGAAGCACCTGGAGAGCTGTGACGAGTGTCGCGATCAACTTGCGGAGTTGAGCCGCATCGCCGAGCTGAGCCATCACCGTGAAGAGCTTGCACACGTACCGGCAGACGCTATCTGGCGATCCATCCAAGGCCAGCTCGCCAGTCCGGCACCTGCTCCTGCCATTACCGAAGTGGCTGCCGAGCCGCCACCGTCGTCGCCGACCGTGACTGAACTGCCACGCCGAACTCCGAGACCGCGCTCGTGGCTTCTCGTGGCCGCCGCAGCGGTCGTCGGGCTCATCATCGGCATCGGCGTCACGACCGTCGCCGTCCGCGAAGGGGTCGAAGTCACCTCGAGCACTGCTCTGAAGGCACTGCCGGGTCAGAGCGGGCAGGGCACTGCCGAACTCGTCAGCGACCGTGGGCGTCCCGAGCTGAGGGTGCAGATCGATGCGCCGCCCACGCCAGATCGCTACCGAGAGGTGTGGCTGATCAACACCGACGGCCAGCGCATGTACACCTTGGGTGTGCTGCCCGACGATGGCAGAGCCAGCTACCCTCTCCCACCCGAACTCGCCGGACAGCTCGAGGGCTTCACCATCGTCGATGTATCGATAGAGCCGTACGACGGCAATCCGGCACACTCCCGAGAGAGCCAGGTCCGCGGAACCCTTCCCACCTAGGGCAAGCAGCGCTAAAGCAAGATCGTTCATGACGATGTATTGCGCCAGGAGGCCTGACGCCAAGGCCGGTATTCCTGGCACCGCAGAGATCTTCGATCCGGGTCACATACTGAAACCGGGTAGCCAGCCTTCCGGCGGTGCTAGCCGCGTCGGCCGCAACGCGCTCCTTCATCCGGTGAACCGCGCGGCGGGAGGGTTTCGCCGGGTCTATCAGCATCTGGTGACTGACGGTAGTTGGCCTCCTCAGCTGGCTCGGGCGAGCTGGGTTAGACGTCGATGGTTCTTGTGTTTTATCGGTGGGAGTTGAAGAAGCTATGTAGATCGTCGGCGATGAGCTGGGGAACTTCCCATTCCAGGAAATGGCCGCCTCGGGGGAGGTCGGTCCAGTGGGTGACGTTGTACTGCCGTTCGACCCATTCGCGTGGAGTGGGGAACATGTCGGCGCTGGACATGGCCATGCCGGTTGGGATCTCGACACGGCCGTAGCCGGCGGTGGTGCTGTGGGCAGTTTCGTAGTAGAGGCGCATCGAGGAACCGATCGTGCGGGTGGCCCAGAGATGGTGAGGTTGGTGAGAAGGTCGTCGCGGTCGTAGACGGAGTCGAGGTCACCGTGGCAGTCGGTCCATCGGTGGAACTTCTCCAAGATCCAGGCGGCGAGCCCGGCTGGGGAGTCGTTGAGGGCGTTGGCTAGGGTCTGCGGCTTGGAGGAGTGTTCTAGTGCGTAGGCCATCTCGGTTTGATTCCATGAGGGGCATCTCGATTCGCCCGTGTGACTTGGGGTTCACGGCGGCCCGCGCGAGTCCTCAGACGGTGATCACGCCGAAATCGGCCTACTGATCACTGGGATCAGCTATGGCCTGGCTTGACGCCGGGCGAGCACGGCAGTGGCGAGCACGATAGCCAAGCCGAGTCCGGCCGTCGTGGCTAACACGGGGTATCCCTCCTGGACGGTGCTGACGATCGCCCCACCCAGCGCCCAAGCGACGGCGGCCACATATGGGAGCAGGCCGCGGGTCCACCAGGTGATGGCGACCGCCGTGCCGACCGCTCCCGCCAAGATTGCGCCCTGTCCGACGATGGCAGCCGGGGTCGTGATCGGGAGGCCGCTACCGACCAGAGCAGTAGTGAGATTTAGCCAGACCGCCACGCTGCTCCAGCCCGTGTACAGGCCGAGGGTGCCCCAAAGCAAGACTTGGGCGAGCGGGCTCCAGGCCCTGATCGCCACGCGCTCTTCCTGGGCATACGTCAGCGCGCGGAGCAGCCCGGCGAGCATGATCAGAAAAACTACCAAGGTAGACCAGATGGGCTCGAGCTCCGCGGCCACGAGCCAGACCGAGAAGCCGATGCAGATGACCAGAAGCGGCCGAGTCAAGCGGTTGCGAAGGGCGAGGTTGGGCCGCTGGTCGGACTCGGCCCAGATCGCATAGCCGATGCTCAGGGCGATGATCACATTCCAGATGATGAAGGCACCACCGGGCGGCACGATCAGCGGCTCGCCCGCTCGGTCAGCGGTCGTGAAGGCCCCGCCGAACACCGAAACCAGCGCCGAACTTACCGCCTGACCAACAGCCGCGACCACCAACAGCCGCCGCCACAACCGCGCACCGGCCCGCACGTCCTGCGACGGGATGCTCACTGCACTCATGCTATGGATTCGTGATGAGGCCACCGAATGGATGCACCGTGCCGATGCTTCAGCGCATCGCGGGCCGCTGCGGTCCAGAGGCTATCCATCGCGGAAGAACCCACCGCGCGGCCGTCGCCGGGCAGTGGCCGCCCACACGAGCCCAGCCGCACTTTGCGCCACTGGGCGGCTCCCATGGCCGGCTGCGCCTGGGTGGGTCGCGTCAGCCCAGGGCAGACGGCGTTCACAATGACCGGTGTCGCGGCCAATTCTGCGGCGAGCGTGCTCGTCAGAGCACTCGAGAGCAGCTTTGCTGATTACATACCTCGCTGCCGCGCCGCCTCGGAATGCGAGGGCGAAGACCGGATCGGCGTGGGAGCCGGCGCCGCTACTGACGTTGACGATCCGGGCGTGTGACTTCGCTTCAGAGGCGGCAGAAACGCCTGAATCATTCGCCAGCTGCCGAACAAGTTGACCTGCATAACGCGCCTCCAAGTCAGCAGTACTGCCCATCTCCAGTAATCACACCGGTGGTCAGAGGGCTACTGCGGTGCAAGCCTTGGCCAGCGGGAGCCTTAGGTGGCCCTCGGGATGTCTTCCCAAGCTGAGCATGTCGGCGCCGGTCGCCTCGGTCGCCGTTCGAAGGGTGAGGGGCAAATCGTTCCCTCTCGCCACAGTGGCGCACGGCCCACATGTCCGTCAGGCTGTGGCATCCGGCCACGAGCAACCCGGGATCGAATAGGGGACTCTCGGACGCTAAGGAGCGCGACGGCCCGGCGGCCTCGGGAAATCGAAGTGAGAGGGCCCGGCTGCGCAGCAGCCGAGCCTCTCGTGTTCTTCCGCCAGGTTGTGGTTACGGTTCGCCGGCCGCCGGTTAAGGAATCCGCTGTGGCCGTTGCAGGAGTCGCCGGGCTGGAAGCCGGACGCTTTGCGCTCAGCCGGGGTCGCGCCGAACGCCTCCTTGCTGTGGCCCCAGTTCTGCGGCGGCGCGCCGCCCGGACCGGGGAACCCGGCGCCGTCGCCGTCCTCCAGACCGGAGAAGGCGCAAATCGAGTTGGCGTGGGCGGAACCCAAGCCCTCACCCCCGGGGGGCTGGCCGTTGCCGTTGATCTCCCCGGCGCTAGCCGTGCTGGCCGCCCCGCCGAGCAGGATCGCGGTGGCGAACACGGTCGCCGCTGCGGTTCGTAATCGCATGTTTCCCCCCGAAGATGATGCTGATGGTGCTGAGACTGTACTGGAAACCGGTCGGTCAAGTGCGCGCACCGCGCCCCCGGTGCCTATTTTCTTGACCGGGCGAGCGCCACCCACTGCGGGTGAACGCGCCAGGCGCAGTCCGCGATGAGACGATGTTTCGCGTGAGCCAGACATCAGCACGAAAGAGCCCACCAGCCGGCCTTGATGTTTCGGTCTGGTTCGCTCAGAACCCGATCCGACGACCTCGCGCGGACCGGGTGCCCTTGAGTCGGCATCGCTGCGCATAAAGTTCGGTGCAGTTCGACAGTTCGCGTGACTACATAGGAAAGCTCAATCGGCTGTATGTAGCTGGGAGCCTTTTCAAAATTGGCCTCTGAACTGCTTTCCGAGAGAAGTTCCATAGGGCGCCTCTGAACTGTCGAACTGCATCGCCCCGGTCAGGCGAGATCCTGCCAGGCGACGAGCTGGTGCCCGCGCTTGCACCCAGCCACCAAGCCGCGAGGACACCCTCGGCCTCGTTCGGAGCACGTCCTAGGTCGAGGTCGACCTCCAATAATTCCAGCGACGGACCGCTGGGGATCTTGATCACACGCCGTCCAATTGCGTCGTCCCACTTCTCGACGTTCGGCTCTTCGTTCGCGCTGATGATGATCGTCCATGTGACCGGCACCTGGCTCTCCTTGTCCCTGTATAGGCCACGCATCGCCATCGTCGAAGCGCCGGTTAGGTTCTTGACCATGGCCTCGTCGAGGTCCATTCCCGCGTCGGTCTCAGAGATCGCCACGAGCCGCTTGCCACGGATGCTCCAGGTCTCGCCGTCGTGGTGCGTACTCCACTTCGACTTGGTGACCAGCTTCGACTGGGAGATCACTGCGTAGTCCGGGCCGAGCAGCCCGAGCGCAGATTTCGACGATCTTGGATTTGCCCGTCCGCCTCTCTCCGATGATCAGTGGAGAGCTTCTGCTCGATGTTGCTGCCGACCACCATGTACCCGAGGACCCGGAGCAAGTACTCAGCGGTCTGGCCGCTCCCATCGCACTGCGTGCAGCGGCAAATCAACCTCTCCCACAGTGGCGCTTGGGCATAGGGGTCATACGTGTGCGGCACCAGGCAGGAGATCATGTCCTCCGGGTCGTGCGCTCTGAGGGTGCTCGTCCTCAGGTCCACCGTGCCGTTGGTGAAGTTAAGCAGATACGGCTTCTTGTCGAAGTCCTTGTACTCAGACCACCATCGCGGTCCGACTTCGCCATCTTGACCATGGCCGACAGCCTCTCGGAGCCGCTGGCTTTGGTCGCCCACTTTCTCAGAGGGTCTGACTCCATCGCGACTGCCTCTTGGTAGATCGCCCAGACGGTCTTCTTGGCAAGCTCGATCACTTTCTCGTCGGTCTTGTATCGACACAGCGCGTACCGTCCCATACCGCCACTCTTGCTCGTCGATGAGCCAGCGGACGTGCCGCTTGTGGTCGCGTACGAACCTCTAACCCTTCGCCACGTCAGTGGTCAAGTACTCGATCATGATCCGGCCCGAAGCTGGTCGATCCATACGAGCTGAGTTCGATCTTGGGACCGACGAAACATCTCGCGCTGTCGATGCAGCTCAGGCCTCGCTCCATGTGAACGGATGTCCGACGGACTGCTTGGTCCGCTGCCAGATCTGGTACAGGACCGAGTGCACCCGATCCTCGTTGGGCAAGTGGTGGTACCACAACCGGCAGGCGACACGGTGACAGTCTTCGTTCCGCTGCCCTGGCCGGAAGCCGTTCCCCAGGAACCACTCTGTCGGCGGTAGCTCCGAGGCTGAGTGACCGTGAGAGCCTCCGGCACGGATGCGTGCTTGTGGTTGCTGCTGCCTGTCACGGATATCCGCGTCGATATCGATGATCAGTACGCGCGACAAAGGGCTGACCGCCGTGACGATACCGATGTTGGCGATCGGATCCTGCGCCCACCAGTCCTTGATGATCTCTGGATCTTGACTACCGACCGTGCCTCTCTTGGGGCTCCACCAGCTGCCGAGTATTAGCCGATGCGGGCGGTTCGTCCCGTGCTCCTGCGGATTTTGTAATGGCAACGCTACACGGAACTATGCGGTTCTAGGATTTTTCGACAACGCTCTTTCAAGATCTTTTCGTCGAAGATCATTTCCAGACCCTGCCCGCTGCCGATGAAGACCGAGGCCCTCCCACTTGCCCCTGAGATCATCAGCGGTCACAAGATCGGCCAGGATAGGGCCGCGATCAACATGAGCCATCTGAGCTTCAAGATCAGCTTGCTGAGCCCTGGCTTTCTCACGCGCGGACTTCCACTCTTTGTGATCCATGCCGCCGTCTCCACATTCAGCAGTTATCTGCTCAAGGTGGGCGAGCGCCGGCTGGGTCCGCGCGGGCATGGTAAGGACTCCGGTCAGGTCTGAACTCAGATTCCCGCAGCTCCGGGTCGGTCCGCAGCTAACCTGTCGCAGCCCGGTGATCCGGGAGTGCCGATCCCAAGACCGGTTTATTTCTTGACGGGCAACTGCTGAATGACTGACCGAGGTTGTCTTGCCTTGGAAGAAGTCGCCGCTCGTGCCACCAGACGGCCCGGAGCCGAAAATTTCTGGACACCGGGGCGCGTGCACTTCTGTTTGCCGACTCGTCAGGCTGGTTCGGGATTTCGGTGCTCATGACTGCCCCCGGTGACGCCCCCGAGTCACCTGATGAACTGCGCTATGCGCTCGCATAACGCTGCCGACCAGTCACACCTCCGCCGACCCAGTGCCCGATGTCGAAGACAAAGCCGAGGACCACAAAGATCCATCCCCAACCCCCCACTCCGCCGCTAACCGGGCTGTAGGCAAGGACGTAGAACAGCGTCGCATCGGGAAAGACGATCAGCCCGAGCAGCGGGATGAGGAAGCCGTTGAATGCACGGTCCACCAAGTTCGTGAAAATCCAGACCAGCGCGAGAGCGACCCTTGGCGCGAACCCGGCAAGCAGTGCGAGCAGACACCCCATCCGCCAACCTTTCTCTCCGGCCCACGGTGTGAGCCTGTCCACGCGCCTTGGACGGCCTGTCTGAGGGACTCCATCCTCATCCCGGCGCATTCTGGGACGCGTGTTCCCGCTATCCCGGCTGAGTCGCCGGCCGGGTCCGCGCGGGCATGGTGAGGACTCCGGTCAGGTCTGAACTCAGATTCCCGCAGCTCCGGGTCGGTCCGCAGCTAACCTGTCGCAGCGCAAGTGACCCGGGAGTGCCGATCCCAAGACCGGGTCTATTTCTTGACGGGCTACTGCTGAATGACTGACCGAGGTTGTCTTGCCTTGGAAGAAGTCGCCGCTCATGTCTGGCTTCCTCCGTTGATTCGCAATTAGTCCGCGGCCATGCTCGATCATGGCTTGGCCCAATTTCTGGGCCTCCTCCCGATCACGAGGGATCGGTCGATTGATTATCTAACTTTTGGAGGCCATGGGTGCCCCGCACGCACGAGGGCCATCCCGAGGCGCACGGGCGGGGGCAAGGTGTGGCCCTCGGCAGTGATGCTCCCTCCCGTCCGGATCAGTGAAGGAGCATCCTCAGCTTCGCCTCAGCTTGAGTGTGCGCAAACTCGGCGACGACATGGAGGGCCAGCCTCCGCTCGTAAGGGGAAATACTCGAGCGGCGATGGCCGCCACACACGAATCGGGGGCACTATGACCAAGATCAAGAAGCTCCCGTCTCACAGACACGGAGGCAGTTATGTTCGGAAAGAGAGCGACGCTTGTGGGGCTCGCGACCGCGGGGCTACTGGTGAGCGTGGTCGCTGTGGCAAGCGCGGACCCCGGATCCGGGTTTACCAGTGTGCTGATCGGGCGTGGACAGACCGATCAGTCCTTTAAGGTCCATCAGCGAAAAGGCAACGACGTGGTGACGGCGCAGAACACGCTGGCGCCTGGCGGTTTCTCGGGCTGGCACTCGCACCCAGGCACAGTAGTACTGGTCGTGCAGTCTGGTGAATTCACTCTGTTCAGCGAGCGGGTTAAAGGCGGCAAATGCACCGTCCACACCTACAGCGCTGGACAGGTCTACCTCGAGCAACCCGGAGATGAGGAGAACGCCGTCAACCATGGCACCGTGCCCGCTGTACTAGCGGTCACATTCTTCAACGTGCCCCATGGCGGCAGCAATCGCATCGAGCGGACCGACCCCGGCAATTGCCCCCCAGGCTGACCGCGGCCACGCCTCTCTTTCTGGCGGCTTCCTTGATCGCTCCGTCGGCGTGATCTTGGTTGTCTCCGGGAACGCGAGCACGCACGGCGTCGAGGAGGTCGGTGTTTGGTCGGGCCCGACATAGCTAGCTTGGAACTTACCCGAGGGCAGTTTGCGCACCTTGCCGAAGCTCCGCAGGTGACCACTACCCGGTTAGTGCCCCCGGACGCCTGGTGGCTTTTAGGCTGATGATTGGCGGGATTGCCCTGCTGGGCACCGTGACCGCCACCCTGGCGTCCTGGTTAGTCGAGACGGTCGCAGCCGAGAAATGCGCAGGCCGAGGATTTACAGGGTCACGATCCGCCGGTTGGAGGACAAGATCGACCGACCGCTGAGAGCACGCGCGGCCGTACTGCCGATCGGTCAGAGCTGGATCTTCTTCTTGTGGAAGCTGCCGATCACGATCAAGATCAGGCTTATCGCCAGCCCGATGATCACAGTTACAAGACCAGCGTCGGTCACGAGTAGAAGATCTTGTTCGTGGACATATTGTGCCTTGCTGGGTGCTTGATCGAGGGTTGCCGGGTAGTTCCGGTAGCGCGGTTTGGATGACATTAGCAGTACTTCTTGCTGCCTGCGCCGCGATACGTGCAGCTGTCCCATACGTGAGCCGTCCGCGCGTCGCAAGATCACCTTCTCGCCGGTGTTGTTCCATACGTGCCAGCCCCGACCCCCAATAGAGGTGCGTACTGGCACTGGTGGTGTAGCTGCTGCCCTTGCCGGCGTGAATGATGGCCTGCTTGCCAGGTCCCAGCGGGAGGTTGCCGAACCTGTAGACGTGCCCTGCTTTATCCCGCAGGTCCATCCGGAGATGGAGTGCGAGACGATGTCACCACGAACCAGTCACTGTCACCCCGACCACTTCAGCTTGTTGGATTTGCCAAGGGCTGGCCAGCAGCGCACGCCATCCGGCACCGGCGTTTGGCCATTGACGATCTCGCGTAGCTACGCGATGGAGTGGGCAAGCTTGCGCCATTCGGTCATGTAGCGAAATGCGCGCCGTGCAGCTGGGCTCAGTGATCTTGACGCTAGTCGATCGTTGTTACGGGATGACGTGGAATACCGCTCCCGTTCCGGGACAGATTGCAACGATCTTCTGGTTGTTTATTGCTGCTAGCTCCAGGATGTCCTTAGCGTCACGCTCATCAACGCCGCAGACGTCAGAGACCAGCAGCTTTGCCGCGACGCCGAGGTCCATATTCTTGAAGGTAAGGTCATCGCCGATGATCACCGTGACGAGTGGCGTGGGGGTTTGCGCGCTAGCGTCCACTCCAAGTACCCCGACCGAGAGGCACCCCGCCGCAAGAGTAAGTGCAAGCTTGCCAATGAACTTAATCTTGATCATGATCGCGATCCCCTCTATTAGCCGGGAATTTTACACCTTGCGAAGTAACTCCCCGCTTCTGATAGTCACCCTGGACCAGCACGAATTCCCCGGGTCAGCGAACATCCGAATAGTGGCGAGCTGCGCAGGATCGGCGAAGCAGGCGCACGACGCCAGCCACCGTTTCAACGAGTTCGAGACCAAGATCAACTATGTGCTTCCGAGGTTCGGACGCTGAGGCACCAGCACGCGGCACCGCTCAATCTCTGCTGCTGCAGGTTGGTGTGGTCGCGCCACATCGTGCCGACCGGGTCGGGGAGATCTGCCATGAGGTCGGCGACAATGCTGTCCAGCAGGATGAGCGCTGACTGCTGAACAAGGTCCCGCCGAACTGGCTGCTGCCAGCCGCGGGGATGTGAACGGCATGGTCGGCGATCTTCCAAGAGGGCTGTCGTGCTCGTGGGTGACGAGCTGCACCTGAGAGCGTCCTCCCGTCTTGGCCGATTTCGGCAAGCCGACGCTAACCGGGTGACCTGCCGCTACCGGAGACGATCAGAGGGCTGTCGCCGTCCCGCACCGGCGCGCAGTGGCTTCTCCGCACAAAGCGAGCGATCGCGGCCGAGATCATGAAGCGCATGGCCGCCATCTGAGCCTGAGAGGTCGCGATGACTCGTCCGCAGTAACGCCCTCGGATGAATTATGTGCGTCGAGAACAGAAATGCCGACTAGTCAAGGATTTCTCGGACTACCATCCTCAGATTCCCGCGTTTTAGCCAGCTGAGCCAGCACACACCGGTAATGATCGCGACTGTGGTTGCCATCAACACTCCGGCTATGGCATAGACACCGATCTCTGAGACGACTGGGGTATTCGGTTTGACGAGCGCAGGAGGCGCAAAGGTCCAACCGAGCCCGAGCAGCCAGGCAACGGCATTAAATCTGATCCATCGCCCGGCCGTTGGAAGTGCTGTTCGCAGCAACATGAATTGGGCTATGGGAATGGACGCCAAAAGCACTAACACGAGGACCACTGCTAGCAGCCAGCCTGCCCAAGGTGCCCAGGACATTCGATGAATTGAGCCAGGGATCAAACCGATCGACCACGCCGCTAACGCGGCGACACTTGTGGCCACCGGCCAAAGACGAATTATGGCTGCCGGCAACTGCAATCGGGTCAAGGCCATCGCCTGGCCCCTGCCCAGCAAGGCTCCTTCGATTGCGCCCGCACCAAGCAAGATCGCAAACTCAGGCAGATGTGACAGGTCCTGCGTCGCTGCGAGCGCCGCCGCAACCGTGAAGCCGACTGCCTCGCCAGCCACGGTGCAGGCGACCCAGCGGCGGAAGAAAGCATCCGTGCCTGGTGGGTACACGGAGCCGACGCGCTCTCCCTCGCGCTCACCCGCGAGTGGTGACGCCATCTCCCCTGGCCTCATCGGTGCACCACTGGTCGAAAATATCAAAGCTGATCGCAGGGTCTCCAGGCCCATCACACGGCGGGATGCTGACCGACAGCAGGGAGTTGATCTTGTTTGATGAAGTGGATGCACCGACCCAGGTCACTCATGGGCCGCCGGACGAGCGCCAGGCCAAATACCAACAAGCAAATTGTGTCTAGTTGTCGCGGCCAAAGATTCGAGAAGATGGTGATCAACAGGCGCGTGATCCCGTCGCGCTCGGTCCCCGAGGAGCAGGTCATGGCAGTGTCATTCGAGCTGGGCAGTGTGTTGGACAAGGCGTACGAGGACAAGAGTCTGACGGAGATCCTCGCCGCTCCGCCGTCGGCTCTGGCGGGTCTGACGGAGCGTCACGACCAGATACTCTCCGACGTCTTTGGCATTCAGACGGTCGCCGAACTGGGACGCAACAAGCATTTCGCTCTGGCTGGAGCGCTGGTCGCGCTCTCCGGCAAGATCTAATACGGCTGACGCTGCTCCCTGCTACGCCGGCAGAGCATTCCACGTGCTGCCATGATCAATAACACCGGATGCTCTCGTAACGTCGCGGTATCGGCGTAGCCGATCGGGACCGCTGGACTTGACACCACACACGATCACGTTCAATGATCAAAGTGTTTTGCACGACGTTTTTGATCGAAGCAAACACGGTAAACAATTGTTTGGTCCACGTTTAATCAGGCTGAGCAATGGTTAACAACAGTTTTGCACGGTATTGATCGAGGCAAAGCATGGCTGACGACTCTACAGACACAGCTTTCGGATTCATCGTCTTCATACTGTTCCTTGCGCTGCTTGGTGCAGCGGCGAGCGGTGCCTGGCCGTCCTCATCGGCCGGAACAACAACGACCCCACATCCAACCACGACCTTCACCACGACACCGAACACGACGTCGACCGCAAAGGACGTGACCAACATCCCCGGCGGCCCGCTCGCGACGTGCCCCGGCACTGTGATCGCGAACAAGACGGGGAGCAGCAGTGACGGCAGTGTCAACCTCAAGATCTACTTCAGCCCTGAGCACCATGATCGCAACTGCGCGGTCGGCACGCGGTTTGGATGGCCCGCGAAGACCCAGGGCAAGCTGACGGTGTCACTGCGATTCAGCGACTACAGCGGTACCCAATGGCCCGAGTATGCGGTGTTTTCCAGCCAGCCGCACACGACTCAGATCGGCGGGGTCTACCTGGACGACACCTACAATCGGTGCGTCACCGGCACCGCCACCTTTACGCCGTTCAATGGAATGGGCAGGGCCAGAGTACGCATTGGCCCGACCGGCTGTAACTGAGGTCTCGGAGCACTCGGTCGCTGACTAGCCCTGGATCAGCGGCCGGTGCCGGCGTACACAATGGCCTGTTCGCCGGTATCCAAACCCAGCGCAGTGTGCGCAGCGACCACCGCACGATCAACATCGTCTTGATCAACAATCACCGAGATCCTGATCTCCGACGTAGAGATCATCTCGATGTTCACGCCGGCTTCGGCAAGTGCGGAGAAGAACTTGGCACTGACACCCGGGTGCGATCTCATGCCGACCCCGACGACCGAGATCTTTCCAATCCGGTCGTCATAGAGCACATCATTGAAGCCCACACCGTCTTTCAGTGCGTCAAGCGTTCCCATGGCTGCCTGCCCGTCGGTCTTGGGCAGCGTAAAAGAGATATCCGTACGCGAGGTCTCCACCGCAGACACGTTCTGCACGATCATGTCGATATTGATCTCTTTGTCGGCCACCGCCGTGAATATCCGTGCAGCCTCACCCACCCGATCCGGTACACCGACGATCGTGATCTTGGCTTCGCTTCGATCATGGACGACTCCGGAGATGATCGCCTGCTCCATGGCGCTTCCTTCCTTAAGCTCTTGCACCCAGGTACCGTCCTTGTCGGAGAAGGAGGACCGTACGTGCACGCGCACGTTCTCGCGGCGCGCATACTCAACGCACCGTAGATGCAAGATCTTGGCGCCGCAGGCCGCCATCTCCATCATTTCTTCGTAATTGATCTTCGGAATGAGCCGGGCACACGGCACGATCCGCGGATCAGCGGTATAGACGCCGTCGACGTCGGTATAGATCTCGCAATGATCAGCGCCCAGCGAGGCCGCCAAGGCAACCGCCGTCGTGTCGGAGGCGCCGCGACCCAACGTGGTTACGTCCTTGGTGTCCTGTGCCACACCTTGGAATCCGGCGACGATGACGATGTCATTGCGGTCGAGCGCAGAGGTGATCCGGCCTGGGGTGATGTCGATGATCCGCGCGTTTCCGTGTGTGCCCGTGGTAATAATTCCGGCCTGGGAGCCGGTGAGCGAACGCGCATGCATCCCCTGGTCATGGATCGCCATCGCGAGCAGTGCCGCGCTCATCCGCTCGCCAGCGGTGAGCAGCATGTCGAGTTCGCGAGGAGGCGGAAGCGGGGAGACTTCGAGCGCCAGGCTCATCAATTCGTCGGTGGTGTCGCCCATCGCAGAGATCACCACGACCACGTCGTGGCCCTCCCTCTTGGTCGCCACAATCCGCTTGGCTACCCGCTTGATGCTGTCCGCATCGGCGACTGAGGAGCCGCCGTACTTCTGTACTACGCGGCCCACAGCGGCTCCTGTCCCACGCGGCGAGTCTAGTGGTGTTGACCCGTCGATTGATCTTTGTCTTAAGCCGCTCCAGAGGATACTGGGGGTTGTGAATGAGCCGTCTACGCCTGAGCCGGAGCCTGCCGAAGGGCCTCAGCAACGGCCAGCCGACTCGACAAAGCGACCCGTGGAACCCCGCATCGGCGACGCCGATCGTGACCAAGCGGTCGCTTTTTTGCAGGAGCACATGGCCCAGGGACGGATTGATGCTGGAGAGTTCGACGATCGGATGAGTCGGGCGCTGAAGGCCAAGACGGCCCCGGAGCTTGCGGTCTTGTTCGAGGATCTGCCAGCCCCACGGCCGCCGTCGCCCGACAATCGCCCAGCATTTCAACAGCCGCCGTGGCAGCAGCAACAACATTCCTTCGAAATCCCGCCCTGGCAACGCACGCCGGCAACCAGCCCGGAGATCGCACACCATGTGCATCCGGCCATACCTGAACGCAGCAAGACAGACACCGTGCTCGCCGTCCTCGCCGCCGTTTCCTGGCCGGCGGTCATCTTGTTCTGCTTTGCCACGAGCTGGAGCTATTGGTGGCTGATCTTCATCCCGATCTTCATTTCCTCGATCGCCGGCAACATGCGGCAGCAGCGGCAGGGCCGCCGCAGATGAGCGATTCACAGATTGTTCGCTGGGGCATTGTCGGACCAGGCCGTATCGCGTCAAAGGTGATCAAGGATTTCCGCTACGTCGACGGAGCCGACGCGCTGGCCGTCGCCAGCCGGTCCACCGAACGAGCTGAGGCCTTCGCCGCCGAGCACGGTCTCGCGCGGGCGTACGGTTCCTATGCCGAGATCATGGCTGACGAGGACATCGATGCGGTCTACATCGCCACGCCGCATCCGCAGCATCACGCGATTGCGCTGGCAGCCATCGTCGCTGGGAAAGCTGCCCTTGTGGAAAAGACGTTCACAGCCACGGCGGCAGGTGCCGAGGACATCGTTGCGACTGCTCGGCAACGCCAGGTCTTTGTGATGGAGGCCATGTGGACGCGTTTCCAGCCGGCCATCGTGGCGGCTCGGGCCCTGATCGATGACGGGGCAATCGGCGAAGTGCGGCAGCTACAAGCTGATCTTGGTGTGGACCGGCCGTACAATCCTGCGGACCGGCTGTTCGACCCGGCGCAAGGCGGCGGCGCGATGCTCGATCTCGGGGTCTATGTCGTTTCCTTCGCGCAGTACTTTCTCGGGACGCCGGACCGGGTCGAGGTAAACGGCTCCCTGACTCCCACCGGCGTCGATGCCGAGGCGGGCGTGCTGCTCGGCTACGACGACGGTCGGGCTGCGACGCTTCTCATGTCGTTGAAGCACCACACGCCGGGGGCTGCGCGAATCCATGGCACGAAAGGCTGGATAGAGGTGCCTCCGAGATTCCACCACCCGCATCGCATCGTGCTGTGCCGGAAAGGCCAGGAGCCGGAGACCATCGGCCGGCCCCCACTCGGCACCGGCTACTCCCACGAGCTAATCGAGGTCACCGAGTGCGTACGCGCCGGCCAAGCCGAAAGCGTGATCATGCCGCTGCAGGACACCCTGGCCGTACAGCGCATCTTGAACGAGGCCTGCGAGAAACTCGGCGTCTTCCACACCGAAGACAACATGGTCGCCGTCTGATCAGGCTCTTATCGATGCGCCCTGCGACAGGCGCTGTCCTGAGCTTGTCGAAGGGCTCAGGGCCCATTTACGCGTCGACGTAGCGGCGGCCCTCGAATGCCCGGCCAAGGGTTATCTCGTCGGCGTACTCGAGATCACCACCGACCGGCAGGCCGCTCGCAAGACGGCTGACCTTGACACCCATGGGCAACAGGAGGCGGCTGAGATAGGTCGCCGTGGCCTCGCCCTCCAGATTCGGATCGGTGGCCAAGATCACCTCGGTCACCGTGCCGTCCGCGAGCCGGAGACACAGCTCACGGATCTTGAGATCAGCCGGCCCGATCCCGTCGATCGGGCTGATCGCGCCGCCCAATACGTGGTAGCGGCCACGGAACTCCCGCGTGCGCTCCACCGCCACCACGTCCTTCGCCTCCTCCACGACGCAGATCACGGTCTCGTCACGGCGCGGATCGCGGCAGATGCGGCACTGGGTGTCCTCGGACACGTTGAAGCAGATCTCGCAGAACTTGACTGTCTCCTTGACCTTCTTGAGTATGGCCGCGAGCCGCATCACGTCATCCGGGTCGGCGGCCAGGATGTGGAAGGCCAGTCGCTGGGCGCTCTTCGGCCCGATCCCGGGCAGCCGCCCGAGCTCGTCGATCAAGTCCTGGACCGGGCCCTCATACATGGTGAACTCGTTAGAAGGGCAGCCCGCCGCCCATGCCCAGCCCGCCGGCCAGCGGGCCAAGCTTGCTGGCGGCGACCGCCTGTGCCTTGTTGGTGGCGTCGCGTACGGCAGCCACGATCAGGTCTGCGAGAGTCTCGGTGTCGCTCGGATCAACCGCTTCGGGCTTGATCTCGAGGCCCAACAGCTCGCCGGCGCCGGTGACCGTCGCGATCACCAGATCACCGCCAGCGGAGCCCTCGACCTCCATCTCGGCCAGCTCCTGCTGAGCGTTGAGGAACTGTTCCTGCATTGCCTGAGCCTGGGCCAGCAGTCCGGACATGTCGCCTTCGGGAATCATCGCGGCCTTTCGAGGTGGAGGTTCTCGCGCGCCCCAGCCTATGCGCCGTGATCCTCCTCGGCGATGATCTCCGCGCCGAGATGGCGGGCAAGCAACTCTGTATGCGACGCCGCGTCCTCGTCGAGATCGCTGTCGTCGCGGCTCGCCACCGCATCTCGGTCCTCTGCGGTCTCGTTTCGGACGCCGTTGGTGGACCGGGCTTTCGAGGAGTCAGGTGCGGGTGCGGCGGGTTGATGCTCGGGTGCAGGCGGCGTACGCGATGATCCGGTCGAGGCGATCGCGCTGGGATCCACCATTGTTTCGACGGCGAAATCGGCGCCCATCACCACAACCATCGCCTCGCGCAGCACGTCCTCGCTGCCGCCACGGGCAAAGCTGTCACGTGCACCCGGGTTGGACATGGCCAGCAGCAAGGTGCCATTGCGCACTTCCGCGACTTGGGCGTTCTGGCTGAGCAGGATCCAGGTGAAACGACGCTTGCCCTTGACCTCCTCGAGCACGTCCGGCCAGAGCCGGCGTACGTCGGTGACGGTGAGACCGCCACTCTGGGATTCCGGCTTCGCTGGCTTGGTCTCGTCAGTCGGTGTCGGGGTCGCAACTGGCTTCGCCGTTTGAGAGGGCAAGGGTGCAGCCACCTGGACAGCTTGAGGCGTGGGCGCGAGGGTGACCTCTTCTTGTGGTGGCGCAGGTTTGGCCAGGGTGGATGCGCCTGTCACACCGATCCGCCGCTCGAGACGGTCGAGCCGCGCGTGAACGCCGCGATCGTCGACATCGGCACCGGGCAGCAGCACTCGCGCGCACATCAACTCCAGATGCAGCCGGGGAGCCGTTGTGCCTCGCATGTCGGTGAGCCCGGCGGCGATCACCTCCGCCGCCCGGGTCAGCTCGCCCGGACCCAACGAAGCTGCCTGCGAGCTGAGACGTTCGGCCTGATCGGGAGCTACGTCGACGAGTCCTGAGCTCAGCGCGTCCGGAACCGCCGCCACGATGAGCAGGTCGCGGAGCCGGCGCAGCAGATCCTCGGCAAACCGGCGAGGATCCTGACCGGCATCGATCACTTTGTCGACGCAGGCAAAGACAGCGGCAGCATCGCCAGCACCAAAGGCGTCGACGAACTCATCCAGCAGCGAGTCCGGGGTGTACCCCAGCAATGCGGCCGCTTGCCTGTAGGACACGCCGGATTCGTCAGCGCCGCCGAGTAGCTGGTCGAGCACGGACAGTGAGTCGCGCACCGAACCACCCCCGGCACGTACAACCAGGGGCAGCACAACGGGCTCGACCGCAATGCCCTCGGCGTCACAGAGCTTGCCGAGATATTCGGTCAGCAGCCGCGGTGGCACCAGGCGGAAGGGGTAGTGATGAGTGCGAGAGCGGATTGTCGAGATGACCTTGTCCGGCTCCGTGGTGGCGAAGACGAACTTGACGTGCGGCGGCGGCTCCTCAACGAGCTTGAGCAGCGCGTTGAAGCCTGCCGTGGTCACCATGTGCGCCTCGTCGACGATGTAGATCTTGAAGCGACTGCTGACCGGGGCAAAGAACGCCCGCTCCCGTAAGTCGCGAGCGTCATCGACGCCGCCGTGACTGGCAGCGTCGATTTCGATGACATCGATGCTGCCCGGCCCGTTGCGTGCCAGGTCGCGGCACGACCGACACTCCCCGCAGGGAACAGCGCGCGGACCCTTTTCGCAGTTGAGGGCTCTGGCGAGGATCCGAGCCGAGGTGGTCTTGCCGCAACCGCGCGGGCCCGAGAACAGGTAGGCGTGATTGACTCTGTTGTTGGTCAGGGCGCGCTGCAGCGGCTCGGTGACGTGGCCCTGGCCAATGACCTCGGCGAAGGTGTCGGGGCGATACCGCCGGTAGAGCGCAAGAGGCGCGCTCGCGGACGCGCTGGTGTCGGAATCGGCGAACAAGGCCTCATCTTGAGTGTGTTCGATGCGCTCCCGCTCGTCCTCGGAGAGCCGCACGTCCTCAAGCCCTGCTTCCTCCACGCATGAACCCTATGCCCGGATGGTGACAGGCCGGACCCGTTCCAGCTTATCAGATGGACACTGGGTCGTTCGCCCCGCTCGTGGTGAGGAGGAGCGAGGTGACATGCTTTTCGTCCCAGAGCGACGACGTCTGGCTTGCTCAACAGCCGTTCCGCGCGGTTGTGACGCTGGCAAGCGGACCCATCAAACGCGCGTAGGCTGCGCTGCCGTGAAGCTCGACTGGGTGCTCTTTGACGCCGACGGCGTCCTCCAGGGCCCGCGCGAGGGCTGGCGCGAGGACATTAGCGCTTGGGGTGGGTCACGTGCTGAGGAGTTCTTTCTTGCTGTCGGGGCGGCTGACATGTCGTGCCTCACCGGCAATGATTTCGGCGCGGCGATGGGCGCCGTGCTCGCTCACTTCGACATCGATGCCCCGCTCGAGGAGGTCATCGATCAGCATTTCTGGATCGAGGTCCGGCAGCCGATGCTCGACGCCGTGCGTGCCGTTCGTGATCTTGGGCTGCGCTGTGGACTGGCGACCAATCAGCAGAATCTGCGCGGGGCGTACATGCGCCGCTCGCTCGGCTTCGAGACGATCTTCGATGAGCAGTTCTACTCCTATGAGCTTGGGTTTGCGAAGCCTGATGCCGGGTACTTTCAAGCGATCATGGAACGCATCAATGTCGCACCGAGTCGCGTACTGTTCATCGATGATCATGAAGGCAATGTCGCAGGCGCCCGGGAGATCGGGATCAACAGCGAGCTCTTTCCACGTGACGGCGGAGTCGCGGTGCTGGCATCGATCTTGGCCCGGTATGGCGTACAGCTGTGACGGTTCGGATCGGCATTTCAGGTTGGACCTACCCGCCCTGGCGAGGGGCGTTCTATCCGCCCGGACTGCCGCATCGCACAGAGCTGAAGTATGTGGCCGAGCGCATGAATTCGGTGGAGATCAATGGCAGCTTCTATGCGTTGCAGCGCCGGTCCAGCTTCGAGGCCTGGGCGGCCTCGGTTCCGCAGGATTTCGTCTTCGCCGTAAAGGGTGGGCGGTTCATCACGCATATGAAGAAGCTGAGCGGGGTCGAGACGCCGCTGGCGAACTTCTTCGCATCCGGCCTGCTTGCGCTTGATCAGAAGTTGGGTCCGATCCTGTGGCAGCTCCCCCCGAACCTCGGCTTCGACGCCGATCGCCTGGATGCGTTCTGCGCGGCCCTGCCCCGTACGGCGGGATCGGCGGCCGAGATCGCTGCCAAGCATGATCAACGCGTACCTGATGATCATGCCCTGACCAAGGCTGCGCACCCGAGGCAGCGGCTGCGCCACGCCATCGAAGTACGGCACGAGAGCTTTCGTACGCCAGGGTTCTATCGACTTCTCCGCAAACACAAGATCGCGCTGGTGGTTGCCGACAACCCCGGCCAATGGCCGATCATTACCGAGATCACGACTGACCTGATGTACGTGCGGCTGCACGGGCATGATCAACTCTATGCTAGCGGCTACAGTGATCAGGAGCTCGACGACTGGGCGACCAAGATCAAATCTTGGACCGAGCAGGGCTGTGATGTCTACGTCTACTGCGACAACGATGCGAAGGTACGCGCCCCGTACGACGCCATGGGCCTGATGGACCGGCTGGGCCTCACTCAGCGGATCAACTAGAGCGACCGACGGAAGCGGTCCCCCGCGTACCCGAAAGAGCTCACTTACCCTTGCTGCCGTCAAGCCCTGGGGGAGTTGGGTGAGTTATCGCCACACGAGGGACCAGAGAACGAGTGTACGGGACAATCGCCAACGATGAGTTTGGAGGCGTCGGCTAGTCAGTAATCCCAGGAACCACGACCGGGGAGTCCGCCAGATGCCGACGACCAAGACGCGCGTGCTCGACTTCCGCAGGAGCACCGATCGCGCCTTTGTGCACCTGCTGGTCAACACGCTGCTGGTTTCGGTCATCAACTTCACCCTCTGGTTCGCGGTCACGTTCTGGGTGTTCCTGGAGACCAAGTCCGTGCTGGCAACGGGCATGGTGGCCGGCGTCTTCTTAGTGGCCACGGCCCTCAGCGGCATCTGGTTCGGCAGCATGGTCGACCACCATCGCAAGAAGATCATGATGCAGGTCTCCGCAACGGTCTCGCTCGCGTTCTATGCCGTGGCTTTCATGCTGTACCAGTTGACGCCGAAGCAGGCCTTCACCGACCCGGCGAGCGTGATGCTGTGGGTTTTCATCGTGCTCACCATGTTCGGCGTGATCACCGGCAATATCCGCACGATCGCTCTGCAAACGCTGGTAACCGTGTTGATCCCGCAGGATCGCCGGGACCGGGCCAACGGACTGGTCGGCACGACGACCGGAGTCTCGTTTCTGGTCACCTCGGTGATCAGCGGCCTGCTCGTAGCCGCAGGCGGCATGTTCTACGCCTTGTTGGTCGGAATTGCCGTGCTGGGAATCAGTGTCGCCCACCTGGCATTCGTGCGGGTCGAGGAGCGCCCCGAAAGCGAATCGGCAGGCAACATCGAGCAGACAGACATGGGAGCCAAGGACAACAAGATTGACCTTCGCGGCACGCTGCGAATAGTCCGGGGGGTTCCTGGGCTGCTGGCGCTGATCGGTTTTTCCTGTCTCAACAACTTCCTCGGCGGGACCTTCATGGCGCTGATGGACGCGTACGGGCTATCGCTGATGTCGGTGCAGGGCTGGGGCTTGCTGTGGGGTGCGCTGAGCGCTGGGTTCATCATTGGCGGGCTGGCCGTTGTCAAGACGGGCCTGAGCAACAATCCGTTGCGACTCCTGCTGCTGGTGAACGTCGTGTTGTGGAGCCTGACCTGCGTGTTCCCACTGCGATCGTCGGTGATCTTGCTGTCTGTGTGCATGGCGATCTACATGGTGCTGGTCCCGTACGCGGAGGCGGCCGAACAAACCATCCTCCAGAAGGTCGTGCCCTATCAGCGGCAAGGCCGGGTATTTGGCTTCGCGCAAAGTGTGGAGCTGGCCGCGTCGCCGCTGACGGCGTTCCTGATCGGGCCGATCACACAGCTGATCTTCATCCCGTTCATGACGACTGGGATGGGTGCCGAAGCGATTGGCGGATGGTTCGGAACCGGCCCCGACCGCGGGATCGCCCTGGTCTTCGTCCTCACCGGAATTCTCGGGCTGATCGTTGCGGCCCTGGCGCTACTCAGCCGTCCTTACCGGCAACTGAGCGAGCAGTACACCGGACAATCGGAGCCGGCGTTCGCCGACTAAATGATCTTCCTCGCCCCCGTACGCCTGAGATCTCAGGCGTTGATCAAGGAACCCTCAGGCGTAATCGCGTCGGCATCGTCGTCGTCAAACCAGACGCCGCCAGCCCCGAGGTAGCGGAACTTCACCGCCTGGCCAGTCGGCACGGCAACAGTCACGCTGCGCGTACCGTTGCTCCGCCGTACCAGCTTGTGAACGCCGGGCACCCAGTCATTGAAGGTGCCGACCGCGGAAACCGGTCCGTCGAGGATATCGTCTGGCAAGACAAACTGAATCCGGGTGCTCGTGCCGTTCGACTTGATGTTCAAAGACATAGCCATCTCCTGGGAGACAAGGTGATTGGTCTAAGGGCAGAGACTAGGTCAGCTTTCGGACAGGATGAGGGCGCGACACACGGGACGGACAACAGTCAAGTTCTTGTCATTCGTGTGTTACACGCCCACGATTGCGCACAGACCGCCCGTGGCAGTCGCCCCGGATGGGTGGTTGGTGCGCTCTCGGTCAACCTAATCACCGGCGAGGTCCGCCGCTGGCGTACAGCTCGCCCGTGCTTGTCATAACCGGTAACCTTCCGCGCGGAGGATTCGCCTAGAGGCCTATGGCGCTCGCTTGGAAAGCGGGTTGGGTTCAAGCCCTCGCGGGTTCGAATCCCGCATCCTCCGCCCCTAGTCAGCACAAGAAAGCGCCGCCCGGACCTCACAGGTCCAGGCGGCGGTTTTGTGGCCGTAGTCTCAGTTTCTCATTTGCTTTCCGGCCGGGACCAGAGGAGCCCGCCGACTCGGCTCGCAACCTCGTGCCGGATCGGATCGGTTACGTGCTGGTAGCGCGCGGCCATAGACGACCAGCCCATCACACCCATAACTGTGCGTTCCGGTACCTCCAGGGCCAAGAGCACAGTTGCAGCTGTGTGCCGGGCGTCGTGGAGGCGTGTTTCTCCCGGCAGGTTCGTGATGCCCACTGAGACGACCTGTCGCCACTGGTGCAGCAGACACTCTGCGCCTGGGTGCACAGTGCCTGGGCCTATCGATGCTCACGATGCGGCAGCCGGTCGAATCCGGCGAACGGCTCCCGGATCGTCACGCTGGAGTCGTCTCCATCGGTCTGTGCGGCGGCGGAGATCGCCTGGATCAGGTCCTCGGTGAGGTTGCCGTAGATCTGCAGGGTGCTTTCGGGTTCGAGGTACTCGGCGTAGGCGGTGGCGAAGTGCTCCATCCCGACCTTCATGTGGGTCGCCATCGAGTCGGCGTCCGGATGGACCTGCACGATCGTCACGTAGTCGGAGTCCGGCGCGGTGTAGCCGTAGAAGGAGTGCAGTCGCGGCTCCTCCGGCTCGACGACGTCGGAGCTGAACTGCGCGAAGTACTGCTTGAACGCCTCCCGCTTGCCGGGCTTGATCTTGTGGGTGCCGATGAAGATGAACGGAGTGGTCATGGGGTCCTCCTGGGATTCGTGCCCCGACGGGCTCGGGGCCTCGAGTCCACGATCCGCGCCGCCCCGGTTGCGTCGCTTCGGCATAGCGGGCCGACTTCGCGCGCCCGCTCGTGGGTATTCCTACCCAGCGCCACCGGTGGCAGGATCGGCGGCAGGGAGGTGCGATGAACGGCGAACCCGGCCATCTCGAAACCGCCCGCGAGCACCACCGCGCGTCGCGGTGGGTCCGGGCCTGCGAGGAGTACGCAGCCGCTGACCGGGCCACGCCGTTGACCGTCGAGGACTTGGAGTCCTGGGCCGAGGCCGCCCAGGTCATCGGGCGGATCGACGAGGCGATCGCCGTGCTGACCCGATGCTTCGAGCTGCGGGCGGAAGCCGGCGAGATCCACGAGGCGACGCGTGCGACGTACTGGCTCTGGAGTGCTCATGTCTTCGCGCGAGGCGAGTTTGCCATCGCGGCCGGCTGGGTCGAGCGAGCCGGGACGCTGTCGGCTGAGCGGGGGTCGGGTGAGTACGGGTGGCTCCTGATCCCGCGGGCCTACGCGTGCATCGGGAGGGGTGACTACGCGACCGCCGAGGGTCTGCTGCATCGGGCGGCCGAGCTGGGGCTCGGCCGCGGCGACATCGACCTGATCACGATCGCGACGACGATGCGTGGCCGGGCCTCGCTCAAGCTCGGATCGCTGGAGGAGGGGTTGGCGCTCCTCGATGCGGCGATGGTTCGCATCCTGACCCGGGCAACCTCGCCACGTGCGACAAGCGTGATGTACTGCGCCGCGATCGGCTCGTGCTACGAGGTGCAGGAGATCGCGCGGGCAGCGGAGTGGTCGGTCGCCCTCGACCAGTGGCTCGGCACACTGCCGCAACTGGGTGGCGCCTACTTCGGGAACTGTCGGATCTATCGCGCGATCCTGATGCGCCTGCGCGGGGACTGGTCTCGGGCTGAAGCCGAGTTCGAGCAGGCATGCCGTGACCTGGCCGTGGACGGGCAGCTGGTGGCCGGCCATGCCTGGTACGAGCTCGGCGAGCTGCGGCGGCTGCGAGGAGAGCCAGGTGTCGAGGAGGCCTTCGAGCAGGCGACGGCCTTCGGGCACGTCGCCCAGCCGGGACTCGCGCTCTACCGGCTGGGCCAAGGCAACGCGCAGGCGGCCGGCGCGGGTCTGCGCCGGGTCCTGGCCGAGCGCGAGCGGGCGGGCGACCGGCTCGTCCTGCTCCCGGCGGCCGTTGAGGTCTGCCTCGCCGCTGGTCGGATCGATGACGCGAAGGACGTCATCACCGAGATGGAGCAGACCGCCCACACCTACCCGACAACCGCGATGCGGGCCATTCTGGATACCGCCCATGGGAGCCGTTGCACTGAGTGAGGACCGGCCCGCCGACGCACTGGCCCGCTTGCGGGCCGCCTCGGACCGGTGGCGGGAGCTCGACGCCCCGTACGAGACCGCCCAGGTCGGCGTACGGATCGGGGAGGGGTGCCGTGCACTCGGTGACGAAGAGGGCGCGCGGATGGAGTTCCGCGCGGCCCTAGCGACCTTCGAGCGGCTCGGCGCACGGCCGGACGCATCCCGGGTCCGCGGGCTGTTATCGGGCCGGAACGCCCACCTTGCCGCGCTGAGCCCGCGGGAGATCGAGGTGCTGCGGCTGATCGTCATGGGCAGGACCAACGCCGAGATCGCCGCCAGCTCTGCCTGAGCGAACGGACCATTCACAGGCACGTCAGCAACATCCTGACCAAGCTCGACGTCCGCTCCCGCACCTCCGCCGCGGCGTACGCGGTTCAGCATGGGCTTACCTGAGTTAGGTAAGCCAGCGGCCTGCAGCGCGAACCTTCAGCAACGGCGCGAACGTCCACTGCGCTGCCCTTGAATGCGCTGGCGCGAACCCACAAGCGATGGCAGTGTCAACAGTCCTTCATTTTGCAAGCAGAGGACTCAGTCTCAGTTCTAGTCTCAGTTGCCACCGTTCCTCCGCGTCCGCTGAGTCTCGTCGACGCAGCGTTCCGCAGCAGCCGAGCCATATGGACAGCCAGGAACGCCGACGCGCGGACTTGGAAAGCGTTGGGTGCAAGCCTTCGCGGGTTCGAATCCCGCATCCTCCGCGCCTAGTCAGCATAAGAAAGCGCCGCCCGGACTTCACAGGTCCAGGCGGCGGTTTTGCGACCGTAGTCTCAGTTTTAGTCTCAGTTGGTCTCTGGCCGGGACCAGAGGACTTGGGCGTTGTCCAAGCAGTCCGTTACCTGCGTCGGCAGCAACGCTTCGGACAAGTCGGCAGCGTCATAGCTCCTCCCGTCCTCGGCTAGCCACTCCACGACCTGCTCATCTGATTCGAAACGGTCACCAAACGGATGGAGGCGACAATGTCAGCCGCCAACGCATTTATCCGGCCATGCAACTCCCACGAGTTGAAAGCCCCGTAGACCTGAGCACGAAGGGCCGCGGTGGGCGCTTCCTTCGGCTCAGCCTGTCAAGCCCGCCCTGGTCCACCTGCTGACCAAGCCGGAGTGGGGAGCGCACAGTGGGATCTTGCAGATACGACCGGACGACTCGACCACTGGAGGCGATAGGCCGGCTCCCGAGGTACAAGATCGAGAGCTCTACCCGTACGGTGGTGCCCTCGCCCTTCGGGCTGTGGATTGTGATCGTTCCGCTCAATCCGCCTGGTCTCGTAGGCCGACGTGCTGATCCGTGCCGGGGAATCGGCCAACTCGGCGCGGGCGTCTCCGAGGGAGCGCGCCATCGTGTTGAATGCCCGCGCCAGCGTCCGGATCCCGCCAACCCAGACTCGGGCACTCGGACTGGGAGATCGCCGACCGCCAGCGGCTCCGCCACGGTCGCCGTACGGAGTGCCCCTGCGACGCGATTGTGTTCGCGACGAGGGCTTTCGCTGGAGATACGCACCAGCCCATAAAGTGAGGGCCTCTCGCGTAGGCGATCTTCAACGACACCCCTCGGTACTAGGGCGTCGACCACTGCAATATCACGCGAGTAAAGGCCAAAATCCCCCTCAGCTCGTTGCTCGACCATGCAAACATATGCAGCGGCGCACCGGACACCGGTGGCTAGAATTGAAGGTCCGCCGGCGGCAGGCAGCTCGCGCTCGGACATTCAGGACGGTTCTGGAGGTGACGTGGAGACGTGCTCAAGCGGACCGATTTAGATCCTGTGAAGCTAGCGGGTCGCACGCTGCAGAAGGCGGTCGGCGGGCCGGGTGAAGGCAAGGTCACCAGCACCAGGATGACGGTCGGCTTCGCCCGCTACTCGGATGAGAGCGGTCCGATGGAACCGC
>CAWEHO010000025.1:0-50301 GCA_963808905.1 uncultured Actinomycetota bacterium | reverse complement strand
AGCCAAGGGGACTCGAACCCCTAACCCCTTGCTTGCAAAGCAAGTGCGCTACCAATTGCGCCATGGCCCCAAAGAGCCGGCGGCCCCATCCCCGAGAGCGCCCGGCCGACGCACGATCGTACGTCATGGCCCCTGGCCGCACCAACCCTGAAAAGCTCACCCGAGCTGAACGGGCCTCGGCGATTTAACGCTCACGGCACTCATCAATGATCCGTCTGGGGTGAGGTTTTCAGGGACGCTGGGCAGAGCAATACTCCTCAATCGCCCCAGAGCGGACGATATGAGCGCCAAGTCACGCTCACACCGAGCCGGAAGTTCCCGCCTGGGGGCGATTCCGTGAAAGATCACACAGGCTCGCCCTCGCAGCCCAGGCCACGTACGCTGTTGCCCATGTGGTCCCAGCGCGAGGTCATCGACTACGCGCTGCAGCGACGCTCCACACTCCAGGCGCTGCGGCGCCCGGGACGCACGCTCGCGCGGCAGGACGCCTGTGACGCCGACCCGATGCTGGTCCGGGCGGCCAAGCACCACGGCGAGCCGTCGAGCGTGGATTGTCCAGTGTGTGAGTCAGATGAATTGGTCAACCTGCAGTACGTCTTCGGCGATCAGCTGGGGCAGTACTCGGGGCGGATCAAGCGGACCACGGAATTGGAAGAGATGGCGCACGAGTTCGGGGAGTTTAAGGTCGTGGTCGTCGAAGTTTGCCCAGCCTGCGGCTGGAACTACATGATCCTCTCCTACCTTCTGGGTGACGGGGTGAAGCGAAAGCCTCCGCGCCGACAACAGACGGTTGAGGACATTTATGGCTGATCCCCACTGGGGACCCGTCGAAGATCGGCCCCGGGGCGCCTATGCGCGCCACAAAACCACTACGTCTCGCCGACGATGGCTTCGGCGCACCCTCATCGCCATCGGCGGGCTAACCGTCCTCGGCCTGATCAGCGCGATCGCGGTTGTCGTCTACGGCTACACCACGACACAGCTTCCAGCTGCGAACGCCGACTTCAAGACCGCAACCACCTACGTCTATTACAACGACGGCAAGAGTGAGCTCGGCAGCTTTGCCATCCAGAACCGCACCCCGCTCACTTTCAAGCAGATGCCAGAGACCATGAAGCAGGCCGCTGTCGCCGCCGAGAATCGCACGTTCTGGACCGACCAGGGCATCTCCATCCGCGGCATGGTGCGCGCGGCGTGGATGATCGCTCGCGGTGGCGACGTGCAGGGTGGTTCGACGATCACGCAGCAATACATCAAGATCTTGTACCTGAACTCCGAGCGGACCCTCACCCGGAAATTTCGCGAGCTCTTCCTGGCGTACAAGATCAACAAGGAGATGAGCAAGGAGGACATCCTTGCCGGCTATCTCAATACGATCTATTACGGGCACGGCGCATACGGTGTGCAGGCAGCCAGCAAGGAATACTTCGACGTCGATGCGAAGAAGCTGACCGTCCCAGAGGCCGCCTTCCTTGCCACGGTGGTCAACAACCCGAGCATGTACGACCCGTCCGAGAAGGACAATCGCGAGCGCATTCTGAGCCGCTATCGCTACGTGATCAACTCCATGGCTGAGATGAGCTACATCAGCCCCGTACAAGCAACCTCGTACGCCCAGAAGCTGCCGAAGTTCCCGAAGGTCGCTGCGAACCAGCGGTACGGCGGTCCCAAAGGCTTCCTGCTCAAGATGGTCGAGCGTGAACTCGGCGCGGCCGGGTTTGACTCCTCCCAGATCAGCGGCGGCGGCCTGAAGATCATCACCACGTTCGACAAGGACGCGCAGCAGGCCGCCGTTGATGCGGCTCAGAAGTACACCAAGCAGTCTGCCCGGGCCGTCGGGCGGAAGTCGTCCAAGCTGCATGCCGCGATAGCGTCGGTTGACGTGAACAGCGGCGAGGTCCTCGCCATGTATGGCGGGCCCGACTACGTCAAAAACAGCCGCAACTGGGCCACCACGCCACGCCCGACCGCCTCGACGTTCAAGACCTACGCCCTGGCAGCCGGCCTCAAGGACGGTTTCAGCCTGCGCAACACCTTCAATGGCAACACCTGGACCCCACCAGGTGACAAATCCCCGGTTCGCAACGAATTCAGCCACGAATACGGCCAGTCGGTCGACCTGATCAAGGCGACCTCGGACTCGATCAACACTGCCTTCGTGGATCTCACCACCCAGATGGACAATGGTCCGCGCAAGATCATGAAGATGGCCCAGGCGGTCGGTGCCCACAAGGGCCGCGGCTGGGACAACAACGACCGCGTTCCGCTGGGCACCGCCGAGGTGAGCCCACTTTCCCAGGCCAGCGCGTACGCAACGTTTGCCAATGACGGCGTCGCGGTCCCCGACCATGTGGTACGTGAGGTGCGGGACCGCAAGGGCAAGATCGTCTACCAAGCGCATCCGGAGAAAGAGCGCGCGGTCACCGAGGACATCGCGCACGACGTCACCTTCGCGCTTTCCCGTGTGGTGGAGCAGGGAACCGGCCAGCAGGTGCAGACACTGGACCGTCCCGTGGCCGGCAAGACCGGAACCAAGGACCGGTCCAACCCGAACGGCACGAGCGACATCGTCTCGGCTTGGTTCGTCGCCTACACCAGACAGATCTCCACAGCGGTGATGTACGTGGCAGGCAACGACGGCAATGGTGATCTTGATAATTACGCTCGGCCCGGCGACAGCACCTTCTTCGGCGGCACCTATCCGGCACTGACCTGGGCTGAGTACATGAAAACCGCTACCAAGGGTCAGGCAGTCAAGGAGTTCCCAGGGCCGGCGTACGTGAATAGCGATGAGCTCCCGCAACCGGAACAGACGATGCAGGAGAGCCAGGTGCCGACCGAGCAGCCCAAAACCGAAGCGCCCAAGCCGGAGCCAACCCAAACCTGGAAATGGCCACGAAAATGGCCCGAAATTGGCCGCAACCAAGCGCCTCGGCGACGAAGACCAACAAGGGTCCTGGGGGCGGCAAGCCGCCTCCGCGTTGGCGGCGGCAACTGCCGAGCGGGAGTCCGACCGGCGGCGGGGGTTGAGCAGAGTCCCGGCCGTGATCGACGCCCGATCGGCCCAGAATCTGCCATCGGCGACCGATGCTTTTGTCGGCAGGGTCAGCCAGCGGATCGGCGGGCCTCTGGGACGTTACGCGGCTACAGGCACCGCTTGGTGGAATCCGCTGCGCGTCACTTTGCTGGTCGGGACCCTGGTCTACCTGAGCGGTGTGGTTTTCCGCCTGCCTTGTCGGATCACCGTCGCGGGGCAACCTCCGCCCGACCACTTCAAGTACCTGTGCTACTCAGACATCGGGCTGCTGTACGCGGGTCGCGGCCTATTGCAAGGCCATACGCCCTATCTCGACTCTGGTGACTATCCGGTTCTGGAGTATCCAGTGCTCACCGGCTGGTTTCTCGAGCTAGAGCGTTTGATCACTCGGGTCTTGGGCGGACTGCAGGGCACCGGGCTGACGGACCAGCAACTCCTCGATTCGACGTCGATCTTCGTCGACGTCAACACGGTGTTGCTC
Source organism: uncultured Actinomycetota bacterium (assembly GCA_963808905.1). GTDB lineage: Bacteria > Actinomycetota > Actinomycetes > Propionibacteriales > Propionibacteriaceae > Microlunatus. The sequence continues at coordinate 46,783 of CAWEHO010000025.1, read as the reverse complement.
GGCGCCTTGTTCCTGGTGGCGCTGTGGGCCATGGTGCGTACGCCGGTCGGACGGCCGTGGGACGCGATGATGTTGGCCGTATCGCCCTGCGTCGCGGCTGCTGCGTTGATCAACTGGGACATGCTGCCGATCGCGCTGACCGCTCTTGCCATGGCCTGCTGGTCGGCACGAAAACCCGGTCTGACCGGAGTCATGCTCGGGCTGGGTGCCGCGGCCAAGCTCTATCCCGTCCTGCTGCTCGGGCCGCTCTTTCTGCTCTGCCTGCGAGCTAAACGGATATCAGACTTCGTGATGACGTTGTCCACCTTCCTGGTCAGCTGGGGATTGGTCAACCTGCCCGTGCTGCTGCTGGCGCCGGATGCCTGGTTCAGTTTCTGGCAATACAACAGGGATCGCGGCGGCGACTTAGGCTCCATCTGGTACGTGCTGTCTCTCGCCGGTCACCCCGTGCCGTATCTCAACTGGGTGAGCGGTGGCTTGTTCCTCCTCGGCTGCATCGGCATCTTGATCGTGATCTTGTACGCGCCCATGCGACCCAGGTTCGGTGCCATGGCGTTCCTGGTCGTCGCGGCATTCCTGATGACCAACAAGGTCTATTCGCCGCAGTACGTGCTCTGGCTGCTGCCCTTGATGATCTTGGCCCGACCGAGGTGGCGTGACTGGTTGATCTTCACTGCGGGCGAGCTGATCTACTTCGTTGCCATCTGGTGGCATCTCGGCGGATTCCTCGCGCCGGGGGACAACTCGCCTGACCGCGTGTACTGGGCTGCGGTTCTGATCAGGCTTTGCACCCAAGGCTGGGTCGTGATCATGGTTGTTCGTGATGCGATGCGGCCAGACCGTGATCCGGTACGCGGAGCGGAAATCGACGATCCCACCGGCGGCTTGCTCGATCAGGCGCCGGACGCACGCTGGTTCCGGGTGTTCGCCGGCACCACGGTTCCGAGGCGGGACGCATGATGCTGCAGCGGCTGGCTCCGCGAGCCATACCTGCTGCTGAGACGAGCGCGTCGTCGCCGGGGCGCATCGTCATTCAGGCCTGGCTGGCTAGCCGGGGCATGATCTTTGCGGTCGCCCTCGTCCTAGCCGTCGTGCAGCACCGCACGCTCATTGACATGGTGAGCAACTGGGACGTGCAGCACTTCGGCCGGCTGGCTGCCGGCGGATACTGGGCCGAGCCTGATGGCACCTTGATGGCCTTTTTCCCAGGCTGGCCGGCGATCTTGTGGCTCTTTGATCAGCTGGGAATGCCAGTCGCCATCAGCGGGGTGATCATCTCTACTGCCTGCTCCGCGGTCGCAGCGGCCGCGCTGTACCGGCTGGGCGGTACCTGGGCCGCGGTCGCCTGGCTGTTTGCCCCGACCGCCGTCTTCACCGTGGTGCCCTATACCGAGTCGCTGTTCTGTGCGGCGGCTTTCTGGGCATGGGAGCGCGCCCGCTCCGATCGTTGGCTCGCCGCTGCCCTGCTCACCGCTCTCGCCTGCACCGTACGGGTCTCTGGGCTCTTCCTCATTTGCGCGCTACTGGTAATGATCATGACGAGCGGCAGTCCGATAGTGGCCAAGTTACGCAGCGCGGCACTGATGCTGATTCCGGCCGTCGTGCTTGTCGCGTTTGCGACGTATCTGCATGCCCTCACTGGGAGCTGGACCGCCTGGTACCACGCACAGTCGACCGGGTGGGTGCGCCAGCTGACCTGGCCCTGGGACTCCTTCCTGAACACGATTCCCGCGACGCTGCCTGGGGCGTACGCCGATCATCCCTGGTGGGCTGCGGTGTTCCGCGGCGAGATGATCTCGATGGCGGTAGGCGTGGGAGTCACCATCTGGTGCATCGTAGTGAGCCTGCGGGCGAGGAAGTCACCGAACGGGCCCGACCGGCCCCTCTTTACCAACAAACGATGTGGGGGGAGGCCAGCTGGGTCGGGGTGCAGGTACTGGCGTTCTCCATGTCGTACTGGTTCTTCTCCGTCACGCGCGCCACCCTGCTCTGGTTCCCGTTGTGGATCATGATCGGTCGCTGGGTTGCTGGACCGTTGCACGCCGGATCATCCACAAGCCGTTCTCGACCCTGGCATCCGGTGCTCGTGGCATGCGCATTCGCGATCGAAATCGTTCTGATGCTGTGGTGGAGCTGGTTGTTCTTCACTGGACATTGGGCGAGCTGAATCACTGTGTCTGAGATCACTGGAAACCCAGCGGGCCAGTGGTACGTCGCATACGCTGATAGATGGTAACGCGGTCGGGGGACAGGTAACCAACGTGGCGGGTCTGCCCCTGCCGGGACTTTGATCATTCAAGTCTCTGAAAGGGAAATGGTGCCCCGCTTACGTACGACCGCAATCGCTGGCTTGGCCGTATCCGCACTTCTAGCGACGTCCGGTGCGGCGTACGCTCACGATCTTCACTCGAAGAAGGTTGCCCGCGAGGCATCGGCCCCGAGCATGAGCTGGGCGTTCTACAACGGCAAGCTGACCGACCTTTCGCCAGGCACCAAGGACGTCTTTGACGGTGCGCGCGCCACGGCGACGATGATTGGCATGGACGGCGGCAGCTTCTTCAGGGTCATTGTCAAGGGACTTGACGATCGTGCGGTTGGCAAAAAATACCCCGCACACCTTCACGTAGGCCCGTGTGGCCTTGATGGCACTGGGAATCCGACGGTCGGAGGTCACTACAACACAACTCCTGCTGACCGTTCGCCGGTCGTCAGCGAGGAAACAGAGGTTCACCTCGATTTCAAGGTGATTTCCAAGGGAAATGTGCGGATAGCGGTCAATGTGCCATTCATCCCGACGCCGGGAGACCGTTCGATCGTGTTCCACACCAATGCGGCGCCGGCTGCCGGGGCCTCCCCAGCCAAGCTGGCCTGCCTGCCGCTCACTATCAAGGAGCTCGCGGGCACGACCGGGTAGGTCCCGAGATCGCTGCCCAGTCTGCCGCGCAGAGGCTATTACCCTGACTGGGTGGAACGGATGTGGATCGAGCTCGATGGCCTGGCGAACATGCGCGATGTCGGCGGAATCCCGACTACCGACGGCGGCAAAATCATTCCTGGTCGGTTGCTGAGGTCGGACAATCTTCAAACACTCACCACCTCTGACGTGGATCAGCTAGTCGGGCTTGGTCTGACGGACGTTATCGATCTGCGCAGCGACTACGAGGCGGTCCGGGAGGGACCCACCCCGCTGGCAACATCGGAGGTCCGGATTCAGCGGTTCTCGCTGTTCCGCGAATGGGAGTTCGGCGTCGGTGAGACCAAGCCAGATGGACGCCCCGAGGTGATGCCCGAGGAAGCCCTCCCATGGGTCGACCTCGAACCGAGTGTCGAACTGGACAATGAGGTCGCCTCGGTTTACTTCTCCTACCTGGTTGACCGCCCGGACTCGGTGCTGGCCGCATTGCGCACGATCGCGCAAGCACCTGGTGTTGCGCTGGTGCACTGCGCGGCCGGCAAGGACCGGACCGGAACTCTCGTCGCGCTGGCTCTCTCCCTGGCGGACGCAGAGCGTCAGGCGATCATCGATGACTACACCGCGAGCTCCGAGCGTGTCGAGAAGATCGTCGGACGGCTGATGTCCTCGGCGACGTACGTGGACAACCTCCACGGCCGACCAATGTCCTCACACCTGAGCCACCCGGAGACCATGATCAGCTTTCTGCGACACATCGACGAGACGTTCGGCACTGTGCTGCAGATGCTGCTCAAGATGGGTTGGACCGCCGAGGACAACGAGCAGCTACGCGCCAAGCTGCGCGACTGAGTTTGATTGCTCTGCTCGCTGCGCTCGCTCCGTCTAATGGCTCGCTTCGCTCGCTGCGATGTTCGCTGCGAGGCCGCCGCCTTCGTCGAATCCGACGAAACGGCCATCTGCGGAGAATCAGCTCCCCTTTGCCGCGTTTCGTCGGCTCCTCCTGCAGATCGGCGGCAGCGAACATCGCGGGCGCGGATCGCGCTTTGTCGTTAGGCCCAATCGATGTAGTCCACGGTCGCGGTCGTCAGTCGCAGCTCCACCGGAACCTCCTGTCCGATCCGCGGCGGCCGTTCCTTGCGCGGTAGAAAGACCTGGCTCGATTGCATGTGTGGGGGCTCCAGAAACCAACGCTTCTTGCCATTGATCGTGTACGGGCTGAGGGCGAGACCAGCAGCCGCGAGAGAACCGGTTGCGAAGGCGATGGCCCGGTGCCGCATCGTCTTGGCGGACGTCGGCGCTTCCATGCCGATGCCGTGCGATGTGCCGCCTGCGACGACCACGATCCAGCCGTCAGCCGGACAGACCCGTTGCCGATAGCCGGCCCGCTCGCCACGCTTGATCTCATGTACGTCGAGCACCGACGCGGTGGTGCTACGTGAGGTCTTGTCACCCAGCCACAGCCGGGTTCCGACACGCTGGCGCACCGGCACGGGCTCCCCATCTGCTCCACCGAGTTGACGCGCCAACGCGACTGTTTCCTCGGACGGCAGGTGGGAGAACCACAGCGCTCCAGGAGCTGTGGCAAGGGCGGCGTAACCGAGCCGTTCCGCTTCGGCGTAGCGACCGTCGGTGTGCAGCGCCAGGTGGATCGTCCAGCCCTCGAACCGAACGCCGGGAAGCAATGCGGCCACTCGACCGAGGTCATCCGGCGCAATCCCATGTCGTCTCATGGAGGTGAGCACCTCGACCAGGACTCGCGGACGATCACCGCGCGCAGCCAGCAGCTCCAGGTCTTGCAGCCGGGACACCGTCGTGATCACCGATGGTTCGCTCGTCAGCTCTCCGGCGAGGTCGCTGGATGCGTCCCAGGGATTCAAGATCACCACATCGCCCGGGAACGCCTCGCGTACCACGCCACCTCGGAGGGGATGCCGACGGCGATCGTATCCGCGCCGAGCTTCGTTGACTCCTCGGCGAGCTGTTGCAGGCCGAACCCGTACCCATTGCCCTTGATCACCGGCACGATACCGGGCGTGGCTCCGGCCACGGTGTGCAGATGTTCTCGCCATCGTTCCCCGTCAAGGCGCAGGGTCACACCACTCATCTCAGTACCACGACGATCACCGACGTTTCATGTAGAGGTCGAAAGCCTTGTACAGCAGGGTATTGAGGGGAAGGTCCCATTCGCCGAGGTACTCCACCGCCTCGCCTCCGGTGCCAACCTTGAACTGGATGAGGCCAAGATGCGGATCGTCGGCCTCGAGGCCTTCGGTGATTCCACGCAGATCGTAGATGGTGGCGCCGGCCTCCAGCGCGTCAGTGATCATCTGCCACTGGATGGCATTTGAGCCTCGTACGTCACGCTTTGCCGTCGAGCTGGCGCCGTAGGAGTACCAGGTGTGGTCGCCGACTCGCACCCATGTCGTGGCAGCGACCAGGTCACCCTCGTGGTGGGCCAGGTAGAGCCGAATACGATCAGGATCCTCGGCCAGCAAGGCATCGAACATGGTCTGGAAGTACGACAGCGGTCGTGGCCTGAAATGATCTCGCTCAGCTGTCTCGACGTACAGACGATGAAATTCGGGCAGTTGATCAACGGTGCCGCGACGCACGACGACGCCCGCCTTCGCGGCCTTCTTGATGTTGCGCCGCCACAACTGGTTCATCCCGGCGAGTAATTGATCAGGAGTCCGTCCCGCGATAGGCAGCTGGAACACGAACCGTGGCTGCCCGGCAGCGAAGCCCTCATCATCCTCCGGCAGCCGCCAGCCGATCTCGCGTAGTTGGTTGCGGGTGCGAGTGGTCTCGTGGTTGACCTGGTCAGGAACGGCCTCGCTGAGCCGGGTGATCCTCTCGTCGGCAATCGCCGCCTTGATCGTTTCCGCGTTCCAGCGGCGGGCGATGGCCGGTGCACCGATCCGTACGCCGAAGGCGCCGGCCGTACGCACATGATCAGCCAACGGCCGCAGCCATTCCCCAAGATCGGGGGCAGTCCAGTCGATGACCGGGCCTTCGGGCAAGTACGCAAGGTACTTCTTGATCTTGGGGAGTTGTCGATAGAGCACGAGTCCCGCGCCGACCGGTCCAGCCGCACCGTTGAACCAGCCGATCGACTCGCTACGCCACTCACTCTTGACCCGTGCCCACGCTGGCGTCTGGAGGAAGCTCACCGAGGGTTGGGCAGCGTTGAACTCTCGATGTTGATCTGCCTCGATGGTGCGTACCGAAAGAGCCACAGGTGAGAATGTAATACCCGATCTGCAGGGTCGCTCGGACTCCCCGAAACCCACAATTACTTGCGTTTCGATGCCCGGTACGAATCGCAACCTGGTTGCGGGGCAACATTCTGCTGCGTCACTGCACCGAAGCTGCCCCCTAAAGCCCAACGTGCGAGTACCGTGAAGGTCAGTCTCGGGCTGCCCGGAATAGGCCCAACGCATCGGCCCCCGTGTTTCCCCGCGCGGGTTGGTCCCATCCCCTGTGCGGACCGCCTATTCCGGGTTCAAGCTGTATGGTGCCATTCCACGGCGCTGCCCAAGATCGCCGGCAACCGCCATCGGCGGTGGACCTTGATCCTGACCGGTGCCACGACCCAGCACACCTAGCTCTCCTACGCGCCGAGTTGTCAGAATCTCAGCACCACATATGGTGCTCAGATTCTGACAACTCGGCGCGTAACTCGAGCTATCGGGTCAAGGTCAGGAAGTTCGCTCGAGGACGAAGTGCTTGTGCAGCAGCTGACCTTCGGTACCGAGCGCCAACACGTCGATGCGGTTCACGCCCCAGGAGACCGCCGACGGAGTGTCAACGATGCCCGAGCCGATGGTCACCCATCCGGTCCAGCTCGTCCCGTCCCAGGATCGGTGCTCCAGTGTGTTGTCGTCTCCCTTGCGGAACAGGTCAAGCCGATCGGGACCCCACGTGGAGACTGCGACATCGGAATGGAGTCCGCCGCCTAGGTCCATCAGCCTGCGCCATTTTGAGCCGCGATACGAAGTCTGGTAGAGGTGATTGTCACGTCCGCGGAAGAAGACGTCGATCATGTTCGGCCCTCGTGAGATGGCAGCAGGTGCACCTTCGAGGTTGCCGCCTAGTCGCTCGTACGCGCTCCAGGCGATACCGTCCCACGACTTGTGGTACAACCCGTTGTCGCTGCCCCGGACGAAGACGTCTAGCCGATTTGGCGCCCACGAAGTCACGCTGGGGCTCGAGGTGAGGAATCCGCCTAGCGGGAAGTAGCCCATCCAGCCACCGTTCCAGGATTTCTGCCAGAGCTGGTTGTCGGCACCACGAACGAAGATGTCGAGCCGATCCGGCCCTCGCGCGACGGCTCCGGGCCCGCCCACGATGGCACGCCCGAGATCGTCAGGTGCGGACCATGTCGACCCGTTGTACGCCCGGTGGAGCATGGTCTGGCCGGCGGCTCGTGCGAAGACGTCCAATCTGTTGACGCTCCAGGAAGTCACGCTGGGCCCAGCGTTGAAGAAACCACCAAGATCATCCCAGTCGCTCCATTGCGGGCCGCTCTCCGGCGGCGTCGTCGAAGGAGTCGGTGGTGACGTCCCGGAGGGACTTGGGGCCGGCGTGGTAGCGCGGGCGTCGTGGCGCGCCGTCAGGAAAAGACCGGTGCCCGCGAGCAGTAGCACCACGCTTCCCAAGATCACCGGTAGCGGCCACCGGCGTTGTGTGTTGATCATGCGGGGAAGCACGACAAAGCACGATATCCCTTAGGACACTGACTTGTCAGCGCCTCAGCCGGGTCTGTATCCAACTGAGATGATCACAACTCGGTCACTTCCGGATGATCTTGCCGACCAAGATGATCACAAGTCGATTACTTCGCGATGATCTTGCCCGGGTTGAAGTTCCGACCGGGGTCCATCGCTGTGAACAGTCCGTCGATCATGTGTACGCCGGGAGCGGAGATGTCCTGCTCCAACCACGCGGCATGCTCGGTCCCAACGGCGTGATGGTGCGACAGGGTGCCGCCGGAGTCGACGAATGCCTGCTGGATGGCGTTCTTGAGCGGTTCGTACTGAGCAAGCGGGTCGACGCCGTCGTGCTTGAAGGCGAAAGTGAAGTACAGGCACGCGCCGGAGTGGTAGGAGTGCGAGAGGTGACACATGATCCAGCCCGGCACACCCAGGTGCGCGTACACCTTCTCGGCAGCTGCGTTGACGTTCTTGTACAGCGGCAGGAGTTTCGACCAGGGCGCTGCCGTCTCAGAGACATCGCCGATTGCTCCGCGATCCAGCAAGAAGTCCCGAATGTAAGGGGTATCGAACTTCTTCTGGTCGTACAGCACGCCTGGACCCTTGCCGACCAAGATCCCGCCGTGTTTGCCGACGATGTCTTTGACGATCTTCTTCTGCCGCGCGACATGTGGCTTGCCGCCCTCGTAGCCGATGAAGGACAGGCAGACCTCGTCGAGGTTCCAGCCGCGTCGCTTCAGAACCTTCATCAGCCCTTTGCTGATCAACGAAGAGATCGAGATCCCGCTCGACTTCTTCCTTGTCGCAAAGGAGAAAGCGGTCTCCTTTGCATCAGAGACTCGAGTGATCGACGGATGCGCATCGCTGGTCGAGATCTCCTGCATCGCGGCCAGCCCGGCCTCCCAGGACGGGAACAGGTATCCCAAGATCACCCGTACTTCGGGGAGTCGATGCACCTGCACTGTGACCTCGGCGATGACGCCAAGTCGACCTTCGGAGCCGAGCACCATCTGGCGTACGCTCGGGCCGGTCGAGGTGTGCGGTAACGGCCGCACAGCAAGCACCTTGCCCGGCATGACAACTCGCATGCCGCGCGCGATGTCGGAGATATCTCCGTACTTGTCCGACTGCATGCCCGATGAGCGCGTTGCGACCCAGCCGCCAAGCGTGCTGTGGGTGAAGCTGTCGGGGTAGTGCCCCAGACACCAGCCCCGTGCGCCCAGCTGCTCCTCCAGATCGGGACCCAGAGCGCCCGCCTGAATGCGGGCTAACCCAGACACCTCGTCAATGTCGATCAGCTTGTTCATCCGACCAAGATCAAGCGAGATGACCGGGCGAGTCTCGTCTTCCGGCGCATGCAGACTGCCGGAGATGTTGCTGCCTCCGCCATAGGGAATGATCACCGCATCTGCGGCCACGGCGCGATCAACGATGAGCTGTACCTCAGCCTCGTTGGCGGGATAGACCACGACGTCCGGTACGCGGGGGATGTCGCCCGCCCGAATCCGGAGCAAGTCGCGCGCGCTCTTGCCGTAGGTGTGCACGATCCTGTCAAGATCGTCTTGCGTCGCGTTCTCGGCACCGACGGCATCGGTCAGCTCTGCGAGCAGCTGATCGCCGATCACGGGAGCAGGGATCGGCAGGTCCTTGAGCGACATCGGGGCACTCGGCGCGGTGTTGACGTCAAGGTCGATGGCATTGAGTACGAACGGCCGGAAAGCCGGCTTGTCCTCGTGGTGGAAGCTCACGCCTTCGACTCCCCAGCCCCACCACTTCATGTGCTTGACGTCGGGCATCCCGATTGTTCTCCTTCGCTCTGATCTGAGCAGGCCTACGCCTGGTTGGCGCGGTAGGTGGTGGCGTAGTCGATCAGCCCGCTCACCTCTTTGGTGATGCGTTCAGAGAACTGGACGACCGTCTCGCCGTCCTCGGCCCGCATGGGCTCCCCGAAAACAACGAAGACCGGGAGCCGGCCACGGCTCGGCCAGTTCTGGCCATAGGGCATGGCCTCGGATGCGCCGACGATCGCTACCGGTAGACAGGGCACATCGCGACTGATGCACAGCGCTGCGGCACCCGGCTTGAATGCGCCCATCTCGCCGGTTCGCGAGCGCGTGCCTTCGGGAAAGAGCAGTAGCGGTACGCCGTCGTCGAGCAGGCTGGTCGCCAAACCATGCCGACCGCGCAGTCCGATGCGGTCGACCGGGAACGCATTGAAGAACAGCGACGTCAGGCCCTTGCGCCACCACACATCGAAGAAGTAGTCGGCCGCGGCTCCCGCAGCGACGTAGCGGGAGATCTTGCGTGGCATGGATCCGAAGATCAGCGGAGCATCGAGATGGCTCGCGTGATTCGAGACGATGACGAATGGTCGATTGAGGCCTCTGAGATTTTCCTCGCCTAGCACGGTCACGGTCACGAGGCGCCAGACCAGCGGCTTGAGCAAGCCCCGCTGCGCAACGGACCGCGCGCCAGCATGCACCGGCGAGGTGTAACGGCTCCGGCTCGACATGAGGCTTAGCCTAACCCGAGGGGCGGCGGTCGATTGCTGGCCGAGTCCTCACTCTGAGAGTTCGGAGCCCGTAGCCCGCATGTGCCCCTGAGCCTCCCGCGGGTATGTGCCGCTGAGCCGCGTCGAAGGGCAGGCAGCTGAGCTCTACCCGAGTCGTTCGCTGAGGTGGATGGTGACGGTGTCGCCCTCGTGCTTGTCGAGCACCCTGCGTAGATCGGCCCTGATCGGAAGCTTGTGCGTGCCGTCACCCAGTGGCATGAAGGAGCTACGGAAGCCATGGCCGTCGACCATGCCGGCGACCTTGACCAGACTGCGGGTGCCGAAGAACTCGGCGCTCCAGTCAGTCACGACAGTAGGTCCAGCCGCCCTTGGCCGGGCTCTTGTGCAACGCGGCGGTGAAGGTCTTGTTGAGTGGCGCCTGTGCTGTCACGACGACTCCTCCACGATGTAGAAGCGGTTGCCGTCGGGATCGTCGAAGCTGAACATGGGCGGCACGTTGTCCCAGCGCAGCAGGTCGCCGACGTCGACTCCGCGCTCCCGCATGGCTGCATGTTCCGCGGCCGCATCGGGAACGGTGAAGCGTACGCCAGTGTCTGCGCCGATGCATTTGCTGACGCTTCGGCGGCATTGAGGGCGATCGAGGTACTAGCGCCTGGCGGAGCGACCTCGACCCATCGCATCGTCGGGCTGATCGGGGCGTCGAGTCGCTTCTCGAAGCCGAGCGTGTCGACGAAGAAGGCGAGTGCCTCGTCCTGGTTCGTGACAGTGATCCCAATCGTGCGTACATCGGTGATGGTGGTGGCGGGCATGTGAATCTCCTTGCGTGTTTGGGGTTTCAGCTCTGGCCGTACATCAGGGAGCCCGGCGTCGTGAGGCTCTGGCCCGTCTCGAGCCAGGTCTTCAAGCCGGAGAGGATCATCGGCCAGCCGCCGTACAGTTCGGGCGGCGCATCGGCACTCAACTGATCATGGGTGACGGTCAGCCGACACGAGTCACCGATGGGTTCGATCTCCCACGTCACCCGTGACGTCCCCTCGCGCTCGGCCTCCTCGCTCCACAGGGTGTGCATGGTCTGTACGAGTCGGCGCGGCGGGTCGACAACGAGGTTGTCGCCCTCGGCGAGCGGGCCGTCGCTGCCCGGATGGATCAGCAGATAGCGGGAGCCAGGCGTCCAGTCAGACTCGACGCCGGCACCGAAGTGGTACTTGGCGCGGATCACCGGATCAGTGATCGCTTCCCACAGCCGCTCCGGGGTCGTACGGATGTAGATCTCGAAGATCTTTTCCATCGGCTGCTCCAGTTCAAGTTTCAAGCTGGCCAGACCGGCGGCCCACGGCTCGGTGTATTTGCTCACCCACCGGTCATGGATGAGTCGGATCGGGACGGTGTTCAAGAAATGCAACTTCTCCCGACCGCGGCGCCGGCTCACGACGAGGCCGGCCTCTTCGAGCAGGCGGAGATGCTTGGCGACGCCGATCCGCGTCATGTCGTGGCCGGCGGTCAAGGCCACCAGGGTCTGACCGTCATGCTCGAACAGTGCGTCGAGGAGCGCGCGCCGGGTCGGATCGGCAAGCGCCCGGAACACCGTCTCCACAACATGCACAATAGGAAACCAAATGGTTTCCTGTCAAGAGTGGATTCCTCTGTCTTTCCTTGGGCGCAGGATGTTTTGCCCATGGGCGTCAAGGCGACCCATGGTCTTGCTTATCTGGGGACGTTGTGCCGCACAGCCGCGAATTCGACCCACGCTCCGCGGTACTAGTGACGGCTGGATGTGAGGTTGCGCGAGACCGCCCGGAGGGCGCGGTGCGGCAGATGCTCGCAGATCGTCATCAGCACCTTGTAGCGCTTGGAGGGGATGGAGATCACCTTGCCTTCGGACGCATCGTCCAGGCAGTCGGCAACAAGCCGATCGGCGTCCAACCACAGCGCGGAGGGGATGGAACCGATGTTGATGTCGGCGCGCTCGTGGAATTCCGTACGCACCCAACCGGGGCACAGGGCCGTGACCTTGACCCCGGTGCCATGCAGCTCATTCGCCAGGCTCTCCGTATATGCCGTGACCCAGGTCTTGATCGCCGAGTAGCTGCCCATGGCCACGTAGCCCGCTGTACTCGAGACGTTGATGATCGTGCCGGCTCCTCGTTCGCGCATGGTGCGTCCAGCAGCCGCGCCGAGCATCAAGACCGCTCTGATCATGACATCGATGCCGCCTTCGTGGGGGGTGGTATCGGGGTCGGTGAGCTTCGCCCGAATTCCGAAGCCGGCATTGTTGATCAACATGTCGATCGGCTGCTCGGTGCTGGTCAGCCGCTCCGCAATCCCGATCACCTCATCGCGCACGGCCAGATCGGCAATGATCGTCTCGACGTTGACTGCGTGCCGCTCCTTCAGTTCGGTCGCGACGTCGGACAGCCGGTCGGGGTTCCGAGCCACCAGCACAAGATCATCGCCACGCGCCGCCACCGCTCGCGCGAACGCGGCGCCGATGCCTGACGTAGCTCCGGTGATCAGTGCAGTTGCCATGCGCTCACCCTATTCGTGTCGAACGCAGGAATCCTTCCAGCGGTAAAGACGGCACATGTCGAGCACCAGACCTCTCGACCGAGTCGACTTGACTGGCGACGGGTTTGCACAAGTTGCAACGTATGTAGAACGTATGCAGACCGCCAGAAGGCTTCGTGAACATGGGTTGCCGCAGCCGCCGCCAGATGAATCGCGTCCACCTACAAATCGGAGCGGGAGTCGAGCAGGGCGGCGGTTTCGCGGGCGATTGCTAGCTCCTCGTTGGTGGGAACCACCGCGATTGTGATCGGGGCACGGTCGGGAGAGATCACCCGCGCGACTTTGGAGCGTACGCCGTTGAGTTCTGGATCCACCAGGAAGCCGAGTCCATCGAGTCCATCCACCACTGCCGCCCGAAGCCCCGGGCTGTTCTCTCCGACACCGGCGGTGAAGCTCAACACATCAAGCCCGCCGAGGAGTGCCAGGTACGCGCCGACATAGTGCTTGAGCCGATGCACGTATACCTCGAATGCCAACTGAGCCGCCTCATCGCCGGCCGATCGGCGCTGCCCCAGTTCGCGGAAGTCGTTGACGCCGGCCATCCCCTTGAGTCCGGACTTCCTGTTCAACAACGTGTCGATCTCGGCGACGGTCATCCCAAGCTCGTTGTGCAGGAAGGTGTGCAGCCCAGGATCGACGTCGCCGGAGCGGGTGCCCATCACCAGACCTTGGAGCGGCGTCAGGCCCATCGAGGTCTCGATCGCTACACCGCCACGTATGGCCGATGCCGAGCACCCGTTTCCGAGATGCAGCACGATCTGATTCAGCTCTCCAAGCTCACGACCCACCAGCTCCGCCGCGGCCCGGGAGACGAACTGATGCGAGGTGCCGTGGAAGCCATAGCGCTTGATCCGATAATTCTGCGCAAGATCACGAGGGATCGCGTAGGTCGCAGCCGCCGCCGGCAGGGTACTGAAGAATGCCGTGTCGAAGATCGCTACATGCGGTACGTCGAACTCCTCCCTTGCGGCCTCGATACCGGAGACTGCGCCGGGATTGTGCAAGGGGGCAAGGGGAATGAGGTCCTTGATCTCATTGAGCACATCGTCGTCGATGATCGTCGGGTCGGAGAAGTCCGGGCCGCCGTGGACGACGCGATGCCCGACCGCGCGTAACCCTACGGAATCAAGATCAACACCGGCAGCGGCAAGATCTTTTCCCATGGCCTGCATCGCCGCGGCATGATCAGCAACCGGACTGCCCGGCTCGCCGATCCGCTCCACGATTCCCTTGGCCTGGACCTCCGCGGTCTCTGGAATCACGAGCTGGTACTTCAGCGACGACGAGCCGGCGTTGAGGACCAACACGGGTGACTCGCTCATGCCGGACTCCCAGCTGTTGCTGCTTCCGCGGGTGTCGGCTGCTTCATGGCTTGGGCCTGCACGGCTGTGATAGCCACGGTGTTCACGATGTCGGAGACCAGCGCACCGCGTGACAAGTCGTTGACCGGCTTGCGCAAACCCTGCAGCACCGGGCCAATGGCGATTGCGTGGGCGCTGCGCTGCACCGCCTTATAGGTGTTATTGCCTGTGTTCAGATCCGGGAAGATGAATACCGTGGCACGTCCCGCTACCGCTGAGCTCGGCAGCTTGGTTCGCGCTACCTCCGGATCAATCGCGGCGTCGTATTGGATCGGACCCTCCAGCAAAAGATCAGGAGCGCGGGCACTCACCAACTCCGTCGCAGCACGCACCTTTTCCACATCGGCACCCGATCCAGACGTGCCGGTCGAGTAGGACAGCATCGCCACGCGCGGTTCGATGCCGAACTGCTGGGCCGTCTCTGCAGAGGAGATCGCGATGTCGGCGAGCTGTTCGGTCGTCGGCTCCGGAATCACTGCGCAGTCGCCGTAAACCAGCACCCGATCTGCCAAGCACATCAAGAACACGCTCGACACGGTGCCCACCCCGGGCTTGGTCTTGACGAACTCCAGGGCAGGCCGAATGGTGTGCGCAGTCGTGTTCACCGCACCTGAGACCATCCCGTCGGCCATCCCGAGATGGACCATCATCGTGCCGAAGTAGGAGACATCGGTCACCACCTCCCGCGCGCGCTCCACGGTCATTCCCTTGTGTGCCCGGGCTTGCGCGTAGGCGGCGGCAAACTGCTCGACCAACTCGGATTTCAGCGGCGATACGATAGCTGCCTCATCAAGATCAAGACCGAGCGCCGAGGCCCGTGCGCGGACCTTCGTCTCGTCGCCGAGCAAGATCAGGTTCGACACGCCGCGGCGGATCAGGATCGCTGCCGCCTCGAGAATTCGATCATCCTCACTTTCTGGCAACACGATGCGCTGCCGATCGGCCCGGGCACGTTGCATGAGCTGGTACTCAAACATCAACGGCGTACGCACATCGGAGGCGGAAACGTCGATCGCGGCGAGCAGCGCCGCCTGATCAACTTGTTCTGCGAAGACTCGGTGCGCAGTCTCGATCTTGCGGCTCGACTCCTTGGTGATCGGTCCGCGCACCCGCATCAACCGTTCGGCCGTGGTAAAGGTGCCAAGATCCGTCAGCGCGATCGGGAGATCCTGCTGGACACCTTCGGACAGCCGTCGGATGCTATCGGGAATCGGGTATCCGCCGGTGAGCAGGATTCCAGCGAGTGCGGGAAAAGTGCCTGACTGGTGCGCGAGCATCAAGCCGGGGATGAGATCGGTACGATCGCTCGGCGCGATCACCGCAACATCCGGGCTGAGTCGATCAAGGACGTTCGGCAGGCTCATCGCCGCAACGATGACACTCAATGCCTCACGCTCCATCCATGCGTTGCTGCCGAGGACCAGTCGACCTCCTGCGGCTGCGACCAAGGCCCGGAAGGTTGGCGCGGACAGCAGCGGGCTCTCCGGGATGGCCGCGGTCACCAAGCCGGGAAGCTTGGCGAGCTCGGTACGAATGGCCTGAGCGGCATCATGATCAACGCGGTTGGCGATCACGGCGACGGTCTGCGCATGATTGGCCCGCAATTCTGCGATTGCGCTGTCGGCAGCAGCTCGGATCTGTTCCGGGCTTCGGTCGCGGCCATGCACCACCAGCACAACGGGCGAGCCAAGGTTGGCGGCGATCTTGGCATTGAACGACAGCTCGGTGCCGGTCGCTACGTCCGTGTAGTCCGAGCCAATGACCAAGATCACGTCAAATCGATCACTGAGCTGACCGAAACGCTCAACGATGACATGCATGGCCTCATCCGCATCCTCGCGTGCTGCGTCATAGGTGACGCCGATGGCCTCGTCGTAGGACTGCGAGATTCCTGGCTGATTCACGAGAAGATCAACAATGAGGTCGACGTCGTCGCTGCCGGAACGAGTGGTCGTGAGCGGCCGGAAGACGCCGACCGAGCCCACTTCACGGGTCAATGCGTCGAGCAATCCGAGTGCCACTGCAGACTTGCCGGTAAGTGCTTCAGGTGACGCAAAGTAGACACTGCGACTCACGACTCTGACGTTATCGGCAAGTCCCCTGGCGGTCTAAGCCTCAGTGACGAGCCGTCGGAACTATCTTGGTTCGCGTGGCTGCCCCCGTTCCGCCAGAGATTCCTGGTATGGCGGATTGGCGCGCGATCGCCCGGGGCGGCTTCGCGATCGTCTGGGAAGCCCGCCAGGAGTCGCTGAACCGACTGGTCGCCGTCAAGGTCGACCAACGCAAACTGGACAGCGAAGCCGAGCAGCGACGCTTTCTGCGCGAAGCAGGTGCGGCAGGGAGGATGTCGGGCCATCCCGGCATTGTCACGGTGCACGACGCCGGTCTGCTTGGTGATGATCGCCCCTTCCTCGTCATGGAACTATGTCCGGGCGGCTCGCTGACACGGTGGATGACAAGGGATCCGCGCCCCAGCCAACGTCGGGTGCGCGAGGTGGGGGTACGGATCGCCGATGCCTTGGCCGCAGCGCATCTCCTCGGGGTGCTGCATCGCGATGTCAAGCCGGCCAACATCTTGATCGACGCGTATAACAACGCAGGGTTGGCCGACTTCGGGCTTGCCGCACTCATCGATCCGGACATGCCACTGAGCGAGACCGTCGAAGCGATCACCCCCGCGTACGCTCCGCCCGAGGTTTTCGCCAAGCTGCCGCTGACCGAATACGCCGATGTCTATTCCCTCGCGGCCACTCTCTACGCCGTCCTCAGCGGTCACCCACCACGCTGGTCGGAGACCACCGAAACACCGAGCATTCCCGAGATCATCAAGCGCCAGAAGGCGCCGATCAAGAGGATCACCGGAGTGGACAAAGCCTTTATGGACGTGCTCCTGAAGGCCATGTCAGAGGAACCGGAGAACAGGCCGACCGCGGCCCAGTTTCGTGATCAGCTGGCTGGTCTCAACCTGTCGGCTCAGCTCGCGCCGACGCCGCAGGCAACCTCAGAGCCGAGTGAGGAGTCCGCACCTCCTCCGCCGTCTGCGAAGGTGGCACCGGCCGCAGCCAAGCCCGCGCCGGCCATGCGACCGTCAGGGAGATGGGAGCGTCGCGGTGTGGTGACCTTGATCATCGCCGCGGTGTTGATCGTGGTGGCATCGGCGATTGCCGTGGTCAACCTGGCGACGCGCACCCCCGCAGTCGAGCCGACGCCGTCGGTGAGCGCCAACGTCCCCCAGAGCCCGAGCCAAACCCCGAGTGTTGTACCGGCCGGATTCATCGACTGCTCGGGACAGCTCGGAATAGATACCTATTGCGCATCGCGACCGGAATGTTGGGGCGGAGTGATCGGGCTCGCCGATGTCCCGGACCTCGGGACCAAGCAGGACTGCGACAAGACGCATGTGTACCAGACATTCATTGCTGGCCGAATGTCGTACGACCTGCGGCGACAATCGCAGCTGGATTCCGATCCCCACATCCGCCGGGTGTGCACCAATGAGATGGCGAACTCGATGTTGCGCACCGGGGATCGCCGCTCAGATTGGGAAATCCGCTACCTCGGACCGCAGCAGCCGAACGAGTATTACTTCCGCTGCATCATTGGCCACGGCGAGCGGTCGGAGCCACTCGAGTTTCACGCTCCGGGCTGACTGCGGTCGGCTGTTCAATACCGGTGAGCAGCCGGTCCAGCATGCGCTCGAAATCCCAGCCGGCGGGATCGTCGAATCCGCCGGCCTCCCAGATCGCCGCCGTATTGGGGTAACGGTTCCAGTCGAAGTAGGTCCCCCAGAAGCTCGCCCGCGAATCCCAATAGGCCTCAGCAGAGACGCCAGTATGCCGAGCCTCGTCGGCGTCGCTGATCATGGAGCGTGCGGCGCCCAGGAGCTGCCACTGGATCAGATTGGAAATCGCCACGTTCTCCGCGCCGGCGAATCCGGCATCATGCAGCGCGGCATAGAGAGCCTCGGAGACGTCGAGAACATGCGGGCCGATTGGAAGCCGGGCCATGTTGTAATCCAATAGCCACGGGTGCCCGCCATAGATGCGCCACGTTTCTCGAGCCCAGGCTTCGAGCCGCCGCCGCCATGGCAGCTGGGGCTCTGGGATGGCGTGCTCCGCGTAGACCCGATCGATCATGAGCTCGACCAGCTCAGAGCGGCCCGGCACATAGGTGTATAGCGACATTGCGCCGATCCCGAGGCGGCTCGCGACCTTACGCATTGACAGAGTGGCCAGGCCCTCGGCATCCGCGATTTCCACTCCGGCAGCCACGACCTCAGACAGGCTGGTACGGGGCTTGGGGCCACGCACGGGTGATTGTTGCGTGGGCGCCCAGAGCAGCTCGACGACGCGACGGCCCTCTGGAGTGCCTGGATCGGCATCGGGCCGATCCTCGGTCGGCACTTGTCCATTCGTGCGTGGCTCGTCCTGTCTGTTTGGCTCGGTCACGCTTGCATCCTTGCGCTCAAAATTGTCAGTGGCACGTGATGGTCTTATCTCCGTACAGTGTATGCTAATCCTAATCCAGTACGGCGTACGGAATTCGATTCGGGAAGGTATCGATGATCCATCCAGGAGTGATCCACACGGAGGGGCTGACCAGGCATTTCGTCAGCAAGAAGGAAACCGTCGAAGCTGTGAAAGGGGTCGACATCGACGTCGCTGCAGGCGAGCTCGTTGCCTTCCTCGGACCGAATGGCGCAGGAAAGTCCACCACGCTGCGGATGCTGACGACCCTGCTGCCGCCAACCTCGGGCAATGCCTGGGTTGCTGGAGCCAGCATCACTACCGATCCAGCCGTGGTCCGCTCCCGGATCGGGTATATCGGCCAGGGCGACGGCGCTGGGCACAGCTTCCGCGTGATGGACGAGTTGGTCATGCAAGGTCGGTTCTATGGCATGAATGCCTCCGACTCGCTGGCTCGGGCCCGGGAGCTGACCAAGAGCCTCGACCTCACGGCTCTCGAGAAGCGGAAGGTCAGCACGCTGTCCGGCGGCCAGCGGCGAAGACTCGATATCGCACTCGGGCTCATGCATAACCCACGACTGCTCTTCCTCGATGAGCCGTCAACCGGGATGGATCCACACAACCGGGCCAACCTTTGGGACCACATCAACCGACTGCGTGATCGACAGGAGACGACCATCGTGCTCACTACGCACTACCTCGAGGAGGCCGATGCGTATGCGGAGCGGCTGCTCGTTATTGATCATGGGGAGATCATTGCCAACGACACCGCGGCAAGTCTCAAGGCGACACTGGCGGGGGACCGGATCATGATCACCGTCGACGGCGCTTATGCGGCTGCTGCATCGGCTGTCGTCGGGGGTCGGGGCAAAGAGCTGACCACCTCCAACGGATCGCGCGAGGTCACGATTGCCGGTCGCTTCGAACATGGCACGCGTACCTTGCCCTGGCTACTGCGCGAACTTGATCATGCTGGAGTCGACGTACGAGCGGCCGACGTGAAGGTGCCGACCCTGGACGATGTCTTTTTGAGTCTGACAGGCCGAAGCTTGCGCGAGGAAAGTGAGGTGGCCTCATGAGCACCTTGGTTGCTGACACTCGAAATGTGTTTCAGCGGGAGATGTCGTTGGTACTCCGCGATCCGTTCGCAATGATCTTCTCCCTTGTGCAGCCGCTGGTCTTCCTCGCGCTCTTCGGTCCGCTGCTGGCCGGATCGGTGGATCCGGCCGCGATCGATGGTGCGTCGCCACTGCAGTGGTTCCTGCCGGGAGTGATTGTCATGATCTGCTTGTTCGGGACGAGCACCACGGGTGCAAACTTGCTCTTCGAGATCACCATGGGCTCTTACGAGCGGGTGCTGGCGGCTCCCCTCCACCGCTCTGCGATCTTGGTCGGCAAGGCCCTGAAGGAACTGGCGCCGCTTGTGGTGCAGGCAGCGCTGGTCGTGTTGGTATCGATCCCGTTCGGGTTCAAGCTCTATCCCATACACGTACTGGTCGGGCTGTTGCTGCTCGGCGTATTCGGAGTGGGCATGGGCGCGTTTTCTAATGCGCTGGCCATCGCATCGCGCAAGCGGGAGTGGATGTTCTGGGCGATTCAGCAGTCGTTGCTGTTCCCGCTGTTGATCTTGTCGGGCATGATGCTCCCGCTCGAAGCCGGCCCGCAGTGGATCCAGGTGCTCGGCCGGTTCAACCCGTTGACCTACATCGTGGATGCTGAGCGGGCGCTGTTCTCTGGCACGTTCGACGACCCCGCGATCGGATGGGCCGTGGTGGCGGCAGTGATCACCTGCGCGGCCGGCCTCTGGGTTGGCGTCAAGCAGGTTGCGCGCAGCACAACCTGAGACTTCAGCGCGTCAGACGTTCTCTTTGAGCCACGCGATGTCAGAACCCTGACCTTCCCGGCCGCCGGGCGTTTCGACAACAACAGGGACGGCCGCCGTACGCACCACCTCGGCAAGGGCGTCCGTTCCGACTTCACCCTCGCCGAAGTTGGCGTGCCGGTCGGCGCCGGAGTCGAAGGGATCGCGGGAATCGTTGGCGTGTACCAGATCGACGCGGCCGGTGATCGCCTTGAGTCGATCAACCAGACCGACCAGCTCCTCACCGCCCGCGTGGGCGTGGCAGGTGTCGAGGCAGAAGCCCACCGTGTCACCGCCTTTGGCCTGACCGATTGCATCCCACAGTCGCGCGATCCGCTCTAAGCGCCGGGCCATGGCATTGTCGCCGCCCGCGGTGTTCTCGATCAGTAGCGGTACGCGCAGCTCCATGCTGTCGATGCACTTGCGCCAATTGTCGAACCCGATAGCGGGATCGTCGTTCTTCAACACATGACCGCCATGCACGATGAGCCCCGTCGCACCGACCTCGGCAGCAGCGTCGAGGTACTGCTGCAGAAACTTCCGGCTCGGGATGCGGATCCGATTATTGGTGGTCGCCACATTGAGCACGTACGGCGCATGCACGTAGAGCCTTATGCCGGCGTCCTGTGCCGCGGCCTTTAGCGCTGCTGCACCGCCGGCGTACCTGATCTCTGGGCCCTTCCACGCTTGTGGATCCCCGAGGAAGAACTGCGCCAGTGTCGCTTTGCGCGCCGCGGCCTCTGCGATTGGATCAACCTGGTCTCCATGGCCGCCTACCTGCAAAGTCACGGGTTCGAGTCCTGACTGCCTCGCCACCAGTCACGCATCCGGTTGGCTGCGGACCCACCGGCGGTCCCGGCCGCGGCACCGATCTTGCCCACCAACTTGTACAGCGGGTCACCAGATGTCGTGAAGTTGTGCTTGTACGCGTTGGCGGCAGCCTTGACCTCCTCGCTCATTGGAGCGGTTTTATCGTCGGACCGGCGCGGGTAGTTTCCCGCCAAGATCTCGGCGTACTCAGGTCCGGCTGCCCACTTCTGCAGTTCGGCTGCACGTAACGCCGCCAGCGGATGGCTCTTCCCGCTCATCTGCAAGAGCTTCAGCAGGCTGTCGCGTACGTCGCCACTTTTCTGGTACTCCTCTGCCTGGTCGAGAAACCCCGCGATGTCCATCTCGCTGGGATTCCTCGCACCAGCCATGCTTGCGTGCGCCCGCAACGCGGCGTTCGGGTCTTGAGAACACAGCAGGCCGGCACGATCGCAGGACAACTCAGATTTGCGGAACCACTCGTTCAGACCGAGGATGATCGCCCGGATGCTCCACGCGCCGATCGGCAGCCACTCCATGGCGGCAGCGAGATTGACCAGCGAGATCAGCATGGTGCGATACACAGCGTGCCCGGAGAGCACGTGCCCGACCTCGTGCCCGATGATGAACCGCAACCCCTCGTTGTCGACGAGATCGAGCATGCCCGTGCTCACTACGATGATCGGCTTGCCCATTCCAATAGCCATCGCTGTTGGGGTGGGATCTTGCTCGATGTACAGCTCCGGGATGGGCTGCAGGTCAAGTGTCGTCGCACACTCGTTCAACATCTGGTGGATGTGCGGGTACTGGCGGTGTGAGACACGCGTTGCCGTGGCGAGGTAGAGGTACCGAATGCTTCGCTCGCCGATGGCTGAGGAGATTGTCTTGAGGACCGAGTCGAAGCCCGGAATCGCACGCAGCGCCACTAATGCACCGCGGTCAGCCGGGTGCTCGTACGCGCGCGAGCTGATGTCGGGAAACCGGATGCGCCCGCCGAGCGCTGGCAGCGATTCCGTGGTCATGCCCAGCAGCGTACGTGCGCGCGGCTCGTTAGTTGTGGGTCAGTTGCCCATCTGGAAGATGCCGCTAATGAGCCCCATCGTGACTTGAAGGATGAATCCAAGCACGAGCCACGCGGCGCCGATGATGATGCCGGCCAGAGCCTTGCTGTTCTGAAAGCCCGCGCGGCGCGAGATGATGTACGCCACGATGCTCAAGACCAGGCCAATGGTCGAGGTGCACGGGATGATCGCCAAGATCAGTCCGACGATACCGAGCGTATTGCCCGGATCTGCTGCGGGTTGCGGGGTGGCCTGATATTCGGCCATGTCGGTCACTCCTCCGAGAGCGGGTTCAGGTTCGGCGAAAACGAGCCTATCGTCACCGGGTTCGCACAGACAGAATTCGCACAGACAGAATTCGCACAGTCAGAATGTGCCGCACCTAGAGTCGATCCAGTCCCAATGCTCGCGCCTTCGCGCCAGCCTCTGCTCGGTTCGCCGCTCCAAGCTTGGCCAAGATGTTGGATACATGGACGCTGGCGGTCTTCTCGCTGATGAACAGGTTCTCGCCGATCTCACGATTCGTCCGGCCCTTCGACACCAGGACGAGCACTTCACGCTCACGGCCGGTGAGCCCACGTTCGCTGTCAGCCTCCACCTGCGGCATGGCACGCAGCTTCAGCCGCGCCCGGCGAGCAATGGCTTCCATCTCCGTGACAAGAGGCACGGCGCCAATCGAGCGAGCACGTTCGTACGCCGGTGCGAGCTCGGCCTCGGCGTCCGCATTGTTCCCGGTTGCCGCGAGTGCCTCGGCAAGCCGCAGCGCCGCGTAGAGCTCATGCTCTGCGTACGTGACCTCGCGGATCCGCCGCAGAGCCTCGCGCCAGAGCCCCGGCGTGGCTTCGTCTTTGGCTCTCGACAGCTCAGCCTCGGTGAGGCTCAGCCAGGCTCCGACGTTCCTGGCCAGGTATCCGCCGGTCCCGACGGAGTCGTGAACCGTTCTGAGTAGATCAACGAGTCGGGAGATCCGTCTCGGTGCGCCGGCATCGTGCGCAAGCAGAGCACCCGTGGCTTCCACGCGTGCGATCAGCGGAACGATGTGATAGGCAATCGGGTCGTCGATCATGGGCTCGATTCGGTGAACGGCGTCCCCGACGTCGTAGTGGCCGCGCGCCAGCAACAGTCGCATCCTTATGCCGATCGTCGGCGCAATTGCCTGAGGATCACGAATCGCCGGGGCGAGTTCCTCAGCCCTCCGCAGGTGTTGCTCCGCTTCGTCGTACCTGCCGTGCACGGCCCGCTGCAGGGCAAGCGTGATCTCGTAGTACTGCCCATAGACACCCATCACCGCTCCGGAGCGCACCTCGCTGACGATGTGGGCTGCCTCCCGCCATCGGCCAAGCCGCTGCATCACCTCGGCGCCCTCCAGGCGGATCCAGTCAACGATCGGGCTGCGGACGTCCTTGCGAGATGTGTAGTCGAGTACCGCGAGGAAAACCTCCTCTGCCTGCTCAAGATCATTGACTGGTGTTCTCAGAGACGCGATCAGGTTGTTGTAAGCGCGAGCGGCCTCCGTCGCCTCACCGATCCGGTCCGCAATGGCAACGGCCTCGCGCAACATGGACAATCCCTCCCGGTTGCCGACCATGGTCAGCGAGGTGCCCAAGGCGTTGAGAGCGCGGCTCAGTTCGCGGCTCGCATTGATCATGCGCGCGAGCTCAACTGCTTCGGTGCCAGGAGGGATCGCGTCGCGATACCGGCCCAGCAGCATGGCGAGCCGGCTGCGCCAGCCCAAGGCTTCTGCGCGTTCGCGCGAGGTGGAATTGCCGAGGACCTCCACTGACCGATCTGATGCGGCGGATGCCTCGTCCCCGAGTCCGGCCATCCACAGACTCTCGCTGAGTTCAGCCCACAAGCCGCCCAGAGCGACGCGGTCTCCGTCCTCGCCCAAGACCGCGATGGCGCGGCGGAGATGCGGCACCGCACCGGCTCGGATGTCTCCGGAATAGCGCGCGCAATGCGCCGCGTGCCGGAGCAGCTCCCAGGTCGGCGGTGCTCCGGCAGCTACGGCATCGCTTACCTGTGCTCGCAGCTCGGCGGCCCGTTCAAAGTGCTGCTGGGCCTCGGCAAAGGCGTACAAGTCTCGGGCGCGCTCCCCGGCATTCACCAGAGACGAGAACGCTAGATCGACATCGTGCGCTGCCAGCGCATGGTAGGCGAGCTCGGCATCTACGCCGGTGCTGCCGCCCGCCGCCAGGCTGGGATCCTTCTTCAGGGCCTCGGCGAAGGCCCGATGCAACCGGGTGCGCTCACCCGGCAGCAGCTGATCATGCGCGGCCTCTTGCAGAAGTGCGTGCCGGAATCGGTAGCCGTAGCCGTCGGTGTCAGGAACCAGTGCTTCGCCCTCCACCGCGGCTCGAAGACCCGCCTGCAGCTCAGCTTCGCCAAGTTGGGCAACGACCTCCAGCAGGCGATGATCGACCCGACGCCCGGCCGCGGCGGCGATCCGCAAGACCTCCTTTGCCGACTCCGGGAGGCTCTCCAACCGCGCCGCCAAAATGTCGCGAAGAGTCAAAGGCATCCCAGCCTGTGTCGGGTCGCCAGACGCCAGCAGCTCTTCGACGTAGAAAGGGTTGCCCTCCGATCGGGTCATGATCGAGAAGGCTTCTCCGGGTTGCGGCTGGCTACCCCGAATCGCGGTGAAGAGCTGCACCACCTCACCGTCATCCAGCGGCCGCAGCTCGATCCGCTCCACAATCGGCAGCCTGGTCAATTCAGCGAGGACCGGACGTAATGAGTGAGTGCGGCGCATCTCATCCGATCGATAGGTTCCGACGAGCATGACCGGCAATGAGCCCAGATTGCGGGCCAGGAAAGTCAGCAAATCCAGCGTCGACCGATCGGCCCAATGCAGATCTTCCAAGATCAAGACCACCCGAGCGGTTTCCGCAAGCCGAGCCAGGAGCGCCAGAACGGCTTCGAAGAGGCCCGCCTGCTCGCGTACGCCCCCATCGGAGGACCAGGGTCCGTGATCGGGCAGGAAGCGGACCAGCTCGGCGCCGTACAACCGTCGGGTCTCGTCAGATCCCAGTGTTCTGCTCAGCTGCCGCAACACCGCGGCCAGCGGCAGGTAGGGCATCACAGCTTGACCCAACTCGAGACAGGCACCGACGAGCACGCGCGCGTCTGGTATCCGCTGCGCGAACTCGCTGATCAAACGGGTCTTGCCGACTCCGGCCTCGCCGCCGAGCAGGACGACTGCAGGCGCTGTTTGCGTCGCGCCAAAGTCCTCGAGGAGGTCTCGAAGCTCGTCCGAGCGACCGACGAATGCTGACGAGGTGATGCGCCCCGGCACGCCGGCAAGTATTCCAGGGACGACCGACAGAGCGCCCTGGGCTGAATCCAACACCAATCCAACGCTGCTCCAACGCTGCGCTCCACGCGGCCACTCTCCACCGAGGACTCGGCTAGAGTCGCCCGGTGAGCGGCGACGGAGTGCTGGCGATCGACCAGTTGAGCTCCACGGTTGCTGCTCTGTCAGAGCCGTGGCAACGCGACGCCGCTGTGGATGATTTCTTTGCCAAGCACAGCCTTCCGTTGGTCGAAGGTCCGCTGGCAACCTTCGTCGTACGAACTGATGCGGATGCGGTCTATCTGCGTCACCGCGTCACTCCCTGGCCAAATGATCTTGTGCTGAAGCAGATACCGGAAACCGACGTCTGGTTTCTGACCATAGAGCTCGAGTCGGGCTCACGAGTGGAGTATCAGTTCGAGGTTGTCCACGATGGAGTCTGGCAGCGCTTCAACGACCCACAGAACCCGCGGCTGGCCCGCAGTCCGGTTGGCGACTGTTCGGTCTGCTACGGACCGGGCTACGCGGTGCCCGACTGGGCCGCCTTCCATGCGGATGCCGCACCAGGTCGGCTGCAGGAGCGTGAGCTGTACAGCCGAGCGCAAGCCCGTGACAACCGCATCACCGTTTACCAGCCGGCCGGCTTCGACTCCTCTGCGCGCTACCCACTACTCATCGTGCACGACGGTGGTGACTACCTGGGCTACGCCTCGATGAAGATCATCCTCGACAACTTGATCCATGCCGGCAAGCTCGCCAAGATCATCGTCGCGTTCACCCATCCGGGCGAGCGGCTCACCGAGTATCCCGACGATCCTGATCATGTTCGATGGATCACTGACGAACTGCTTCCCCATCTGGAGGGTGGCTTTCCGCTGCTGACCGCACCGGCCGGCCGCTGTCTGATGGGTACCAGCTTCGGCGCCGTGGCGGCACTGGCGACGGCCGTCAGGTTCCCTGGCACATACGGGTCGCTGCTGCTGCAGTCAGGATCATTTCTTTATTCCAATCCCGATGTGTGGCATGGCGAAGGGTCCGTGTTCGGCCCCGTCGTGCGCTTCATAGATCACTACCGCGCCCACCCGATACGCGCGGCAGAGCGAGCATTCATCTCCTGCGGCGGCTACGAAGATCTGGCCCAGGCCAACCGCGCGATGCTGCCGATCTTCCGCAGCGTCGGGATGAAGATCAACTATGTTGAATCGCGCGACGGCCACTCCTGGGGGTCCTGGCGGGACCAGCTTGGTCCCGGCCTGTGCTGGCTCTTCCCTGGCGATCTTGCGCCGTAGCGCGGATGGTCGGCGACCTCGTTTGGGTAGGTCACTCACCGTCTGCACAATTTGCACAACCTATGCAGACCGGCAGAAAGCCGCGTGAACGTAGCCTGCGGCGGCGCGCCTCGTTATTCGCCGACGCTCCCGTCGATCAGCTCGCGTACGACATCCAGGTGCCCGACGTGGCGTGCATCCTCCTGCAGCAGGTGGGCGAGGATCCAGCCGAGCGTTGGCGGATCGTTTGAGAACCGACCACCGAGCTTTGCCCGATCGGTGAGCTCAGCATTGCGCACGACGGCTTCGGTGCGCGTGGCGATCGCGGCCCATCGTGCCGTCAGGTCGGCGACGCTGTCATCCGGTGTAACGAGCCAGCCCTTCCCGTTCGGAGCCTCGTCGCCTCGCGGGTCTGGCATCTGCTCGGCTTCGAAGCCCCATTGCATCCAACGCCGCTCCACGAAGACAAGGTGCTTGAGCAGTCCCAGCGGTGACCAGCCGGACGGCACGATGCTGCTGCTCAGCTGGTCAGGGCTCAGCCCGTCGAGCTTGTCCAGCAGAGTTGCCCGGTAGTAGCTCAGCTGCTGCAGCAGGATCTCTTTGGGGTCCCCGAGCGATCGGGGAGGTTCGTCGCGGCGCTCAGTCATGGAGCACAAGGCTACGGGTCACTATGACGGGCTGTTCGCTCCGACGACTGCGGGAGCTTGCGGTTGCGACTGCGTATCGGGCTCCGTGATGAGCGCAAGGGACGAAGGAGTCGGACCCAGCGAGCAGATGGTCAGAGTGCCGAATCGAATCGATTCGCCCCTCACACCGCTCACCGGGTAGAGTTCAGCGTTGGTCCGGCGACGGGTTCGCCGGGTCTCAGCATTCGCCCTCCTGCTATGGGGCCGTCCCATAGCCGCCCAGACCAGAGGAGGTGGAGTTCGCGTATGCGTGAATACGAGGTCATGGTCATCTTCGACCCTGACACCGAGGAGCGTACGGTTCAGCCCACGCTCGAGAAGCACCTGAAAGTCATCACCAATGGTGGCGGCACTGTCGCCAACCTGGATATTTGGGGCCGCCGGCGGCTGGCGTACGAAATCCGGAAGAAGTCCGAGGGAATTTACGCGGTGATCAATCTGACCGCGGAACCGCAGGACGTCAAGGAGCTGGACCGGCAGTTCACCATCAATGAATCAATCATGCGGACGAAGGTCATACGACCTGATCTGCGTTGAGATGGGCGAGATTATCCACAGATTGCCCTTCGTCGGCGCGTAGCGTCAGTCCCGGCTGGCAGGCTGGCAATGTCGCGCGCAGAGCAGGACATCACACCGGCCCGCGAGCGATAACCGAAGACCACATCGCTCATCACACCGTTCATCACACTGGAGAGTTTCATGGCAGGCGAAACCACCATCACTTTGGTCGGCAACCTCACAGCTGACCCCGAGTTGCGCTTCACCCCCTCGGGTGCGGCGGTCGCAAACTTCACTGTCGCGTCCACACCTCGCACCTTCGATCGTCAAACCAACGAGTGGCGCGACGGCGATGCGATGTTCCTCAACTGCGCGGTGTGGCGCCAGGCTGCTGAAAACGTCGCTGAGTCCCTGCAGAAGGGAATGCGAGTCATCGTGCAAGGCCGGCTCCGGTCTCGCAGCTACGAGACCCGTGACGGCGAGCGGCGAACGGTCTTCGAGATCGACGTTGACGAGATCGGCCCAGCACTGCGTTACGCCACAGCGAAGGTCACGCGGAATGCGAGCGGCAGCCAGGGCGGCTCCAGCCGTCCCGCGGCCGGCAGCTATGGCGATGACCCCTGGGCCGGCGGCCAACCGACAGCTGCTGGCGCCGCCCGCTCCCAGCAAGGCTCCGATCCCTGGGCGACACCCCAGAGCGACGAGCCCCCGTTCTGATCACAGAACTCATCCGACAGACATCACGGCACATTCCGGCCATCGGCTGCCCGCCTTAGCGGCACAGCCGCGCCGGGCTCGGAAAGGAGAGCACCACAATGGCCGCAACCCCACCGGCACAACGCAAACCGAAGAAGAAGGCGAACCCGCTTCGCGCTGGCCAGAACATCGATTACAAGGACGTCGCTACCCTGCGGAAGTTCATTTCCGAACGCGGCAAGATTCGGGCGCGCCGAGTCACCGGGCTCTCGGTTCAAGAGCAGCGTCGCGTCGCAATCGCCATCAAGAACGCTCGCGAGGTGGCGCTGCTGCCGTACGCCTCGACGGCCCGCTAAATGCTGCGAGTGTCGGAAGATCGCGCGCCGGCCGTAGCGAGCAATCAAACGATGCGCGAGCAGCTCACAATGAGAAAGGTGCTGGCATGAAACTCATCCTGACTGGATCCGTTGACAACCTCGGCGCGCCGGGCGACGTTGTCGAGGTCAAGGACGGTTACGGCCGCAACTATCTCGTGCCACGGGGATTTGCGATCCGCTGGACACGCGGTGCCGAAAAGCAGATTGACGGCATCAAGCGCAGCCGTGCAGCGCGCGAAATCCGAGGTATGGACCACGCTGAGGAAGTGCGCGGCCAGTTGGAGGACCTGACCATCGACCTGCCCGCCCGGGCTGGGGATACGGGCAAGCTGTTCGGCGCGGTGACCGCGGGTGACGTAGCCGCTGCGATCAAGAAGTCTGGCGGGCCTTTGATCGACAAGCGGGCCGTACAAATCAGCAAGCCCATCAAGACCGTCGGTCTGCACACGGTTGGCATCAAGCTGCACGACGCAGTCACCGCCCACGTACGGATCGTCGTCGTCAAAGCGTCATAGGTCCAGCTCTGACTTGACCCGGGACCGACACTGGTCACAGGCTCTCAACAATCTGTGACCAGCATGCGCAAGGAAGGTTCTGATGATCCGGCTGACACCCGACGAGGTCGAGCGTCGCCGGCGCGCCAAAATCGGGCGCATCATCATGGGCGTTTCCGCTCTGTTGCTGATGATCATGAGCGCCGTGTTGCCGAACGTCATGGTGCAGGCAGCGACCATTGTTCCCGGCCGTTCGCTCATCCCAGCGAGCCACTTCTTCCTGGTCGCCAATCCGAACGCTGAGGCTTTCTCGGAAGCAAGGAGTGTTGCAGATGCGGGGTTGGGGATCAGCATCACTTACCTGGGGCTGGCGTTCCAGCAGCTCGGTTTGCTCACGGGCTTCTTGTCGTTCTGGGTGCTGATCGTGGAGGATGTCGGTCGCTGGGTACGACGTCTTGTCATGCTCTCGGGGATATCGCTGCTGCTCGGTGCGGCAACTGTGATCCTCGGCTACCAGCTGTTGAACAGCGTGGGCGTGCCAACCGTGCTCGGTTATGCCTGGCTGCCGACGCTGTGCGCCGGGCTGATCATGGTCGTCGGAGGCCGCCTCGCTCGCAGGCGCCTGATCAGTACCTGGTATTGGGAGAGTCCGGAAATCGTCCAGCCCTAGTCGCACGGATTGATACCTGTTGCGCCACGAACCTGTCGAATGGCGCACGCTCGACGGTTCCGGGTAGCGGCACATCTCCACAGGTTTATCCCCAGATGTGGAGAATCACACGGTTGTCATTCGGGCCCAGTTCATCACAAGTTTCCATGAAGAGCCTGCGCGATCGAACGCCGTGTGAACGGCGTCCCGTGGCGATTCCGCGAGACAGAGCTTTTTGCCTCGATGTGGCAAGCTTGTCATTTGGAGTTCACTTCGAATTCATTTAGGTGTAACGCCAAAAGCGTCGGTCGGTTGAGTGAGAAGGATGTTCCAGGGTGAGGGTCGTGAAGGAGCAAGAGGACAAGTTCGAGGTCGACGCTGATTGGGCGCTGCCGCGGGTCAGGAAGCTGGTGCCGGAGGGCGGCCGTCTGGATCAACAGGTGCGCAAGCTCGATAACACTTACTTCGACACGCCGGAAACCGGACTGCGGCTGTTTGGGATCACGCTGCGCCGGCGCGTCGGGGGCTCTGAGACGGGTTGGCAACTGAAGATTCCCAATCGGACTGCACGAACAGAACTACAGAGCCGCTCGCGGGCGAAGACCGTGCCGCCGGCGTTAGCGCATGCCGTGGCGGGTCTCGTTGGTGGTGACAGCCTTGACCCCGTCGCATCGCTGATGACCACTCGAACGGCGTACCGGGTCCTCGATGCCGACGGCGTACTGGTCTTGGAGATTGCGGATGACCAGGTGGACTCTGGCACGGCTAACGGCGAGCCGACACTGCGCTCATGGCGCGAGCTGGAAGTCGAGTTAGGGCCGGCGGGGAAGAAGAAGGACCTGAGGCGTGCAAGCAAGCTGCTGCAGACAGCGGGCGCGACTCCTAGCGCCAGACTGACCAAGCTGGATCGGGCTCTAGGCTCCGCCTCGCCGGAGGGGGAGGTAGCCGATGTCAAGCCGGGCACGGTTGGGGAGTTGGTGGCCGATTACATTGCGACTCAGTGCGTTGTGCTTGCCAGCAATGATGTCGGATTGCGCACGGGTGCGCCGGTGGTGCACGAGACTCGGGTGGCTGTGCGCCGGCTGCGGAGTACGTTGCGGATCTTTGGCGACGTGGTCGACGCAGGCCCGGCAGAGGAGCTCAACGGTGAGCTGGCTTGGTACGCCGACGTACTGGGCCAGGTGCGAGACCGCGAGGTTCTCAGTGCCCGCATGATCAAGCTGATTGCTGATCTGCCGGCACAACACATTCGGGGACCGGTCGAAGCAGAGATCACCAAGACCCTTGCGAAAGAGCGAGACGACGCCATGCAGCGCCTGAACGAGGCGATGCGTACGCCGCGTTACCAACACCTCATGCAGCTGCTACGCCGCTGGAAGACCGCTCCGCCGCTCAGCGAAGTCGCCGACAGAAGTGCCAAGACTGCCGCGGCGTACGTCAAAAAGGCCCAGCGAAAAGCCAACAAGCGGCTGCGGGAGGCTGGTGACGACATCGAGCAGCTGCATGGAGCGCGCAAGGCGATGAAGCGACTGCGTTACGCCGCCGAACTCGTCGAGCCTGCCGACCACTCGATGAAGCGTGTTGCCCGCGACGCGAAGCAGATGCAGACGCTTTTAGGCGAGCATCAAGATGCCATTGTCGCGGCACGCTTCCTCGCTACTGTTAGTGCCTCCGAAGGCGATTCAGAAAGCGGGTTCACCTACGGCGTCTTGATGGCATCCGAGATGCATCGCGCGGCGGACATTCGCGCGTCATTGCAGGACTAGGCGAGGTTCGGCGGCTATCCAGCTCTATCGGACTCCGCAGGACTGGACTTCGTGACGACGAGGACCTGATCTCGGAGGTGCTGCGCGACCAACCGGACCGAGATCCTCTTGAACGCCTTCCTGATGAACTCTTCGACACCCGGCTCAACGAGATCGAACTGTACGACGGGAATCTCTCCGTCGCGCTGACCCAGCTCAGCAATCTCCGCGTGCAGTGAGATCCCGTGCTCAACGCGGTCGACGGCGTAAATAGTCGCCGCACCTGGACCATCGACTATCAAGTCGATCGCCAAGATCGTGTAGCGCTCCCGATCGATGTGTGCGAGCTCGTACAGGCTCGGCCGATCCAATGTGGCCTCAGTGTCATCGGCTGCGACCGTTCCCACGTAGTCGTTGAAGTTCGTTCTCGCCGGCCCAAGCACGCGTCCCCCACGTTCCATGGCCGGACAATTCCACTTCCAGATGAACGCAAGGTGTCTGGAAGATTGATGCTTTTAGGGGAGGGGACGAGGCCATTCCGCACGGCAGAACTATTGCGCCCACATGGCACCCGGGTTCTGCTCTAGTCTCTGGTGCTCATGGAGCCGATCAGGTCCGGTGCGCTGTCCAATCACCGCCAGGTCGATGTGTTGATGCTGTCCGACCTGCGCTTTCCAGGTGGGACCTCGCACAGCCTGGCCGAAGAGATCGCCGCCCAGGCGCAGGTTGGCTGGTCGACGGGCTTGGTGCACATGAATGGCCCATTGGTATCCCGAGTCACGCCATTGAACGCGCTCATCCGCAAGCAAATACGTCGCGGCTCGGCCACGCTGTTCCTCGGCGGCGGTCCGATCCGGGCGAAGGTGGTCGTCGTACGCCATCCAGCAGTCCTCGAGGCGGCGGCCGATCAACTGCCCCCGATCGAGACCCAGCACACGGTGCTCGTGGCGAATGCCCCGCCGACCGACATCGATGGTTATCGGCACTACCGGCCTGCGCTGGTCGATCGCATCGCCCGCGATCGGTTTGGCGTTGCGCCGATCTGGGCGCCGATCGGCCCGCTGGTGCGTGAGGCTGTCGCTCGGGAGATTCCCGAAGGATTGCGTGAACGACGACTGGGTGAACATCATCGATGTCGACGCCTGGCACACCGACCGACCCTGGTGGCAATCGGACCGGCCAGTGATCGGCCGGCACAGCCGACCGTCGCCGCAGAAGTGGCCAACCGATCCGAAGATCATCGAAGCTGTGTACCCGGTCGACGGGTCGGCGATCGTCAGGATCCTTGGTGGCGCTGACCCGGTTCGCGACGTATTGGGCTACGTGCCGGAGTCATGGCAGGTGATGCCGTTCGGGGCCGTAGATCCTCGCGAGTTCCTGGCGCAGTTGGATTTCTTTGTCTATTACCACCATCCGGCCTGGGTGGAGGCTTTCGGGCGCAACATCTTGGAGGCGATGGCCAGCGGTCTCCCGGCGATCCTGCCCCCACACTTTCGTCGGCTGTTCGGCGACTCGGCGATCTACGCCGAACCAGCCGACGTACCGTCCCTCGTGAGTCGGCTCTACAGCGACCGTCCAGCGTTTGAAGACATCGTGGCCCGCGCGGAATCCTCTGTTCGAGCGCGGTTTAGCTACGAGGCGCATCAAGATCGGCTCTCGGAGCTGATTGGGTCTGCCGGAAACCGTGAGCCGCCCCGAGCCGCCCCGCTACTCACCTCGGCGCGCGGCACCAAAGGGTCCCGCTGTGCTTCTCATCAGCAGCAACGGAGCCGGGATGGGGCACCTCACGCGACTGCTGGCATACGCCCGTCGCGTCGATCCTGACCTGGCTCCGAACTTCTTGTCGTTGTCACAGGCGGTAGGGGTGGTTGCGCAGTACGGGTACCCGTTCGAGTACGTCCCGTCGATGGGCGCGACAGGACTGTCGTCCAGACGCTGGCACAACTTGTTCGCCGAACGCTTGTCTGATGCCGTGGCACGGCTGCATCCCGAGGTCGTGGTCTTCGACGGCACCTGGCCGTACGACGGACTCGGACGCGTGCGCGATGTGTATTCCGACGTGCGTTGGGTCTGGTCCCGGCGCGGCATGTGGCGCCGTGGAAAGAGCGTCGAGCAGATCGCGAAGGCTGCGTGGTTCCACGAAGTGCTCGCTCCAGGGGAGCTGGCCGAGCCGTACGACAAGGGGGCGACCTCGGCTGCCGGCGGGATACGGCTAGGGCCGGTGACCTTGCTTGATGCCGATGAGTTGGACGACCGGGACGCGGCACGCCAGGCATTGGGCTTGCCGCTGGACCGGCGGCTCGCATTGCTGGCACTCGGGGCCGGCAACATCAACGACACGAGCCAGGAAACCGGCGCAGTGGTGGCGGCACTACAGCGATTGGGCGTTGAGATCTGCGTGACGCAAAGCGAGATTGCACAATCAAATCGGACCGGCGTCGGCGTACACGTGGTCCGCGAGTTCCCGCTTTCCCGGCGGTTCCGCGCGTTCGACCTGGCGGTTAGTGCATCGGGCTACAACTCGTTCCACGAGCTGCTGCGGTTCGGCATTCCAGCGCTCTTCATCCCAAACCAGGAAACGGCTCTCGACGACCAGGAGGGCCGCGCGCGGTTCGCTTCGGACCAAGGGATAGCTCACATGCTTCAGCGGGTCACCGTGGATGCTGCGGCTGCGCTACTGGATGACTTGCTGCAGCGCGGACAGGCCATGGTGGCGAAGGTTCCATCTCTCGATCACGGCAATGGAGCGGCCAGCGCGGCCACACTTCTACGCGAGCTCGCCGGAGCAGAAGTCGGGGCTGTTCATGTCTGAGGATCCGCTTCGACGAGCCCTCGGGCTGGCCCGCCGCATGCCCGGATATCGATTCGTCCGTCGTCGGGCGGTTCCGCGAATCCGGCGGAGCGCGGCGGCGCGAGCGTTGGTCACCCGCATTTTCTCGGTGGAGTCTCGCGGGTCGGGGCCGCCAGCCATAGATGTCGCGCCTGGCCGACTGCTGGCAGGTCTCGGCGTGGAGCGATTGCCGGTGATCTTGGTCAGCCTCATCGGCTTCGCCGATGGCATTGGTGAACGTGCGGTGGTCAGCGAGGTCGTGGACGCTGTGATCGACGATGTTGCCGAGATGCAGGTACTGGGCGCCGGGTTCCGTCCGGTGTTCCTGCTCGACACCCCGGCCTTCACTCAGGCACGCAGCTACGGTTATGTTGCCGAGCTCGTCACGCCTCGGACCGCCTGGCTGGGCGAGCCTGCAGAATGGCCGGAATACGTCGGCGCTCGGGTTGCATCGATGGCGACGGCCTATGGCATCTCGGGCGTGATCGCCGTCGGTCCCGACGGGCTCGACGACGTGGGACGCGGTCTGCTGCGGTCGTACGGGTAAGCCCACTGATGCCAGCCCGGATGTGTGTTGGACGGAGATCAGTCGTTTATCAATCTCGCGAGTGCCTCTCAGCTCAGCGGGCCGACGCGACGGCTGCCTCCCTGTAATGCGCGCGTCATCTGAGCAATTCGGCCACCTTTCCATTTGAAACCCAGCGGTTCAGGATGTTAATTAGGTCAGGTGTTAATTAGACGGTGTGCGCCGGAGGCGCTATCGCCACAGAGTCGCCAGCGCGAACGCGGCAGCCATCCCGCCCATGCCGATCAGGATGTTCCAGTTGCCGAGCGCGTCCATGAACGGGATGTACGACCCGGCAACGTAATAGACGATCAGCCAGGCGACACCGAGCAATCCGACCGCGATGAAGGTTGGGGGTACCCAGCGCCGGCTCGCCGGAGGCTTGATTTTCTTTGGCCTCGACGCCTGCTGCGCCTTGAGCCTCTGCTTCTCGGCGGCGGACTTTCGCGTTCTCGACTCGGGCACCAGATTCTCCTTGCTCTTGAAGTAGGTAGCGTAGTCAAAGACTCACGGCACGACCTATCGTTGCCGCGCAGGTGTGGGATTCCGCGCTCAATCGCGCTCAATCGGGGAGGACGCTGACTTGTCGGGACGTACGGCCGCCGATGCGTGGCGCGCGCTTGTCTCGGTCCTGCGCCGCGCCCGCGCCGCTCAGCGTCGGCGCGATCGAGATCGGAGCCGGCTTGCTCGTACGCTCACCGCGGCCGTGTGCGGACTTGCCGGATTAATGATCATCATCAGTGCCACTCATGCCCAGGGCACCGATCTGCGCCCTGCGCGGAACACCGACCTAGTCAGCCTCGTTCAGTCCCAGTCGCGCCACAACGCCGAACTCACCCGCCAGCTGGGCACCCTGCGCCAGGAAGTCGACGTGCTGGCAGAACGGGGGAACGAGCAGTCTGCGCTAGGCCCCGAAATCTCCAGACAGGGCGAGCGCGTCGGTCTGACTGAGGTCGTTGGGCCAGCGGTGAAGGTGACGCTGGATGACGCGCCGTCGAGCGTGGCGGCGAACGGCATCGAACCCGACCTGCTCGTTGTGCACCAGCAAGATATTCAGGCCGTCGTCAACGCGCTGTGGAGCGGCGGGGCCGAGGCAATGACGATCCAAGGGCAGCGCGTGATCTCGACTACTGCGGTCAAGTGCGTTGGCAATACGGTGGTGCTGCACGGCATCCCGTACAGCCCGCCGTACGACGTCGTTGCGATCGGCGACCCAGCGCGGTTGCTCGATGCACTTGCCAGATCGGAGCCCATTGAGATCTATCAGCAGTACGTAGAGTCTTACGGGCTGGTGCTTCGGGAAAAGTCTTTGCCCACGGTCAAACTGCCGGCCCACGAAGGCTCGCTCGACCTCGTACACGCGGCGCCGTACACCGGTTTCGGCGTGCGTGGCGACAGCGGTGCTCGCTAGCGGAGAATGATCGCGTGCCTGCGGTGAGGATCCTGGTGATCGATAACTACGACTCCTTTGTCTACAACCTGGTGCAGTACCTGGCGCAGATCGGAGCCGACGTCGATGTCTGGCGCAATGACGACTCGCGGTTCTCAGGTCCCAATTTCGCCGACGACTTCGACGGCATTCTGCTCTCGCCGGGTCCGGGTAGGCCGGAGGAAGCGGGGGTATGTGTTGCTGTCGTGAAAAGCTATGCGGGCCGGTTGCCGATCTTCGGCGTCTGCCTCGGGCTGCAGGCCATCGGCGTCGCGTACGGGGGCGTTGTTGATCGAGCCCCTGAGCTGCTCCATGGCAAGACCTCGCTCATTCAACATGATGGACTCGGCGTGCTGGCAGGCCTGCCATCACCATTCACTGCCACCCGATATCACTCGCTGGCCATCGAGCCCGAGACGCTGCCGTCCGAGCTGGAGGTGACGGCGACCACGCGGAGCGGAGTGATCATGGCCCTACGTCACCGCGAAGCGCCCGTCGAGGCGGTGCAGTTTCATCCGGAATCTGTGTTGACCGAATGGGGCTACCAGATGTTGGCGAACTGGCTCGCCATCTGCGGTGATGCCGAGGCTCCCGCGCGGGCTGTCGGCATGGCACCGCTAATGTCGGCACGCTGACCATTCCATCCGCCTCAGGAGAAAGGAATCGAACCATGCCCTACGTCACCGCCGGAACAGAGAACAGTGCGCCTATCGAGCTCTACTACGAGGACCACGGCTCCGGCCAGCCGGTCGTACTGATTCACGGCTACCCTCTCGACGGTTCTTCATGGGAGAAGCAGGCCGCGGTCTTGCTGGATGCCGGCAAGCGGGTGATCACCTACGACCGACGCGGCTTCGGGAAATCGAGCCGGCCGACCAGCGGGCACGATTACGACACCTACGCCAGTGACCTCAGCAGTCTGTTGTCGGCGTTGGACATCCACGATGTCGTTCTGGTCGGTTTCTCGATGGGCACTGGCGAGGTCGTCCGCTATATCAGCACCTACGGGTCCCACCGCTTGGCCAAGGCAGTGTTCATTGGCGCACTCCAGCCCTTCATGCTGAAGACCGACGAGAACCCTTCAGGGGTCCCGCAAGAGACCGTCGATGGCATGCTCGACACCATCAAGGCTGACCGCTATGCCTTCTTCACCGGTTTCTTACAGAACTTCTACAACACCGACGAGAACCTCGGCACGCGGATCAGCGAGGAGGCGTTGCGAAACAGTTGGCAGCTGGCTACGAACATCTCGCCGTACTCGTCGGTCTGGGCCGTGTCGACCTGGTTCACCGATTGGCGCGCGGACATAGACAAGATCGACGTACCGGCGTTGATCATGCATGGTACCGGCGACCTGAACGTGCCGATTGACCTAACCAGCCGCGTGTTGGCCAAGATGCTGCCCAGCGCCACCTACGTTGAGATCGAGGGCGCCCCGCACGGCATGCTGTGGACGCACGGCGACGAGATCAACAAGATCTTGATGGAGTTCCTGGCCTGAGGAATATGCGCCCTGAGCCTGTCGAAGGGCGGATGCGGGGCGTCGACCAGCTCGGCCCTATTCCAGCGACCTACCGCACGCCATTCGGCCGGAACTGCACGCTGATCCGCGGGCCTACGGGTCGCGCAGTCTTGGGAATCGAGTGTTCCCAAGTGCGCTGGCAAGAGCCACCCATGACGATCAGATCGCCGTGGCCCAGCACATGCCTGATCGTCGCGCCCCCGCCGCGCGGCCGGAGCAGGAACTGCCTCGGTGAGCCAAGGGAGATGATCGCGACCATCGTGTCCTCAGTCTTGCCACGGCCGATCGTGTCGCCGTGCCAGGCGACGGAGTCCCGTCCGTCGCGATACAGGCACAGTCCGGCCGTAGCAAAAAGCTCGCCCAGCTCCGCTGCATAGTGCGCATTCAGCGACTCACGCGCGGTCACCAGCTGTGGATGTGGCAGCGGATCGTCCTCGCCGTAGAAGCAGAGCAGTCGTGGCACATCGACGACCCGCTCGTACATCTGCCGCCGCTCAGCTTTCCACGGCACCTGCTCCAGCAAATCTTCAAAGAGGTTGCCGGCGCCACTCAGCCAGCCGGGCAACAGATCTGCCCAGGCGCCGCGGCCGAGAGCTTGGCGCGTGATCATGCCGCCAAGCGGGCCGAGTGCTACTTGGTTGGTGGCTAGATCGAAGAGGGACGTCTGAACAACGCTAGGCATGGCGCCAATCTAGCACTATTCGATTATGTATTCGAATCAGAGGGCGTCTTCTTGGTCTTGGTCGGTGTTGGGGTGGGCGTAGCCGGCTCGGTAGTAGGCGGTTCTGTGGGCGGCTCGGTCGTCCGGCGCGGTGTCGTCGGCGGCGGCGGCGCGACGGCAAGCGTCAGTCTGATGGTTGTGTCGCGATCAACCGTTGCGCCCGCCCGTGGGCTCTGGCCGATCACGGTGCCGGACGGTTGCGAGCTCTGCCGCTCGGCGAATTGCGGCTCCCCGAAGCCGGCGTCCTCGGCAACTCGGATTGCTGCGGCCCGAGTGAGACCGTTGAAGTTCGGAACGTCCGACTTGCCGGTCGCGTACTTGACGGTGATCTTGTTGTCCAGCGGTACCGTCGAGCCTTCCTTCGGTGAGATGCTCGTCACCTCGCCGGGCTTGGTGTTCGGATCTTCGCTCTTCGCCGCAACCGTCTTGACGTTGCTGAACTTCAGGTCCTCCAGAGCGTTCTTGACGTCCTTGACGTCCTGTCCGACCAGGCCTTGGGGGATGGTGGCGCTCTTGGGACCCTCGTTCAACGTAATGGTCACGACGCTGTTTACGGGCACTTCGGTGTTTGCAACCGGATCTTGAGCCGTGATCGTGCCTTTCGTCTCCTCGTCGCCGTTGACTTTCTTCACGTCGACTTGGAGGTTGTTTGCGCTGAGTTGGTCGCGGGCCTGCTGCTCGGTATAGGTCAGGACGTTTGGCACGGCCACGGTGTCGACCGATTGCGTCGGACTGAGCATTCGGTAGAGCGCCCAACCACCCAGACCCAACGCCAGCAGGATCAGTACCGTGATGAGGATTGCGAGACCGACCCGACTCTTGCTCGGTTCTTCCTCCTCGTCGTACTCCTCCTCACCAGGCGGACCCTCAGGCGGGACGACGGTTGGCGCCCCAGCCACGTGGGTCGGGCTGTCGTACGCGTTGGCAGCCATGACCCCTGCCGCCATGGGCACCACGGCGGTTGTTTGCTGGGCGGTGGTTGGCTCGCCGGAGAGCAAGCGATTGATGTCCGCCTTCATGTCTCTGGCCGACTGGTAGCGGTCGGCGCGATCCTTGGCGAGCGCCTTCAGGACGACCGCGTCGATTTCGGGACCAATCTCGGGGTCCAACTGACTTGGTGGCAGCGGAGCCTCGCGTACGTGCTGGTAGGCGACGCTGACTGGCGAATCGCCCACGAACGGCGGCCGCCCAACGAGCAACTCATAGAGCAGGCAGCCGGCCGAATAGAGATCGCTGCGGGCGTCCACGGTCTCACCGCGCGCCTGCTCGGGCGACAGATACTGAGCTGTGCCGATCACCGCGGCGGTCTGGGTCATCGTCGCACTGGTGTCTGCCACAGCCCGCGCGATCCCGAAGTCCATCACCTTGACTCCGCCGCTCTCGGTGAGCATCACGTTGGCCGGCTTGATATCGCGGTGCACAATGCCCGCCTTGTGGCTGTAGCTCAACGCGTCCAATACACCCTGGGTCAGCTCCAGAGCACGCTCAGGGAGGATCTTGCGGCCGTCCTTCAGCACGTCGCGCAGCGTCTGACCCTCGACCAGTTCCATCACGATGTAGGGGATCGAAACGCCGGACAGCGGATCGACCTCTTCGCCGGTGTCGTAGACAGCGACGATCGTCGGATGATTCAGCCCGGCCGCCGACTGCGCCTCGCGGCGAAACCGTGCCTGAAACGTCGGATCGACCGCAAGATCGGCACGCAGTTGCTTGACTGCTACGGATCGGCCAAGCCGTTGATCAACGGCACGACGGACTTCGGCCATGCCGCCGCGCCCGAGCAATTCGCCCAGCTCGTACCGGCCCCCGACCGTAGTTGGGCTGCTCGTCATTTCCATGATCCTCCCTCAACCCCGGCTGCCATTCTCGGCCATAGGCCACCGGAGCGTGAAATGGGCACCGTCCTGTGGACTCCCCCCGGTCCTCATTCCCGCGCTCACGACCTTTAAGCGCTGCGCCGAAACTTACGTTCACGAAGATTTTGATGCGCAAACCCCGAGACGGTGCTGCAGTCGTCGGAGCGAGCAGCCCGTCATAGCGCCGCTGTGTTGGATTGGCGCTCTGACAGGCTGTTCGCGGGTTCCGACTTCTTCGTCGCGTACGGTGTGGCGGGTCCCGTACGGGCTGTGCGTGCCTGCAGGCACCGTGCGCTCCTGCAGTCGTCGGAGCGAACAGCCCGTCATAGCGCCGCCTCCATAACCGCCTTGGCGATGGGGGCGGCGATCCGTCCACCTGCGATGTCGTTGCGAGGGATGTCGGCGTCCTCGACGATTACGGCCACGGCAACCTTTGGGTCTCCGACGGGCGCGAATGAGGTGAACCACGCAAACGGCTTGCGCTTGGGATCCGACTGGGCGGTACCAGTCTTGCCGCCAACCGCCACACCCGGAATCTGCGCATTGTGGCCCGTCCCTTCACTCACGACGGTCTCCATCATCTGCTGCAATTCCTTGGCGTGCTCTGGCGTCATCGCTGTCGACAGCTCCTGCGGCTTGTGGGTCTCGAGCGGCGTCAGGTCCGCAGATCGCACATTACTGACGATAAAGGGATCCATCAGCACGCCGTCGTTGGCAATCGCCGCTGACACCATCGCCATCTGCAACGGGCTGGACGCCACGTCGTACTGGCCAATTGCGCTGAGCGCCAGTTGCGCGTCGTTGAGCTTGTCGGGGAACTGGCTGGCGACACCGCCAAGATCGGCCAGATGCCGTCTGTCGAAGCCAAACAGCTGGGCTTGTTCGCGCAGCTTGTCGTCCCCAAGCTCCAACCCCAGATTGGCGAACGCGGTGTTACAGGACACCTTGAGTGCTTGCTCAATGGTGATCTTGGTGCCACCACAGTTAGTGGAGTTGGGCAGATAAACGCGGGTGCCGGGCAGCTTGAGCCGATCCGGCGCGTCCACCAGGGAGTCTGGGGTCTTTCCGTCAGCGAGAGCGGCTGCCGCGGTCACCAGCTTGAACGTGGAGCCCGGCGGATAGATCTCGCGAGCCGCCCGGTTCGACAGCGGGCGTTGTGGGTCTGACGCGAGCCGCTCGTATGCCTTTCCAGCCGCCTCGATGTCATGGCTGGCGATGTCGTTCGGATCGTAGGTCGGGCTCGTCACCATGGCGAGCACAGCGCCGGTCTTGGGATCAAGCGCGACCACGGCACCCTTCTGATCGCCGAGCGCGTCGGCCGCAGCCTTCTGGATCTTGGGAACGATCGTGGTCTGCACGCTCGCCCCTTCGGGAGTCTTGTTCGTCGCCATGTCGATCAGCCGGCGCACGAAAAGGGCATCGTCGGTACCGGACAGTTGGGCGTTATAGGTGTTCTCCAACGCGGAGCTGGCACGGTCGTAGGAGTAGAAGCCGCTGACCGGTGCGTAGAGTTCGCCGTCCGGATAAACCCGCTGGTACTTGAATCGATCCTTGGCCGGCACGGTCTTGGCGATCTCGGTCTTGCCGGCCGCCAGGATCGCACCACGGTTCTGAGCGAATTCCGCGTCCCGCACCCGTCGGTTCTGCGGCTGAGCGGCCAGTGAATCCTGCCGAAAGATCATCATGTACGTGCCGTTGGCCAGCAGCAATGCGAACATGATCATGGCGATGAAGGCCACTCGTCGTATCGGCTTGTTCATGTGGCCGCCTTGACGAGCTGGGTTTGCTCAGCATCCGGGTTGATCGGCGCTACGGTCGCCGCCGGCTTTCGAACCTGGTGGGAGATCACCAGCAGTAGCCCTGCGACGATCCAGTTGCAGACCAGAGAAGAGCCGCCCTGCGACATGAAGGGTGTGGTCAGACCGGTCAATGGCAACAGCCGAGTCACGCCGCCGATGATGGTGAACACCTGAAGCGCGAACGCGAACGACAAGCCCGTAGCGAGCAGCTTGCCGAACGGATCCCGACATTGCAGCGCGATCCGCAGGCCTCGCGCAACGATCAATCCGTAGATCAGGATTACCGCCATGAGGCCGGTCATGCCAAGCTCTTCGCCAATCGCGGCAGCGATGAAGTCGCTGCGCGCCAACGGTGTCAGGCCCGGCCGACCTAGGCCCAAGCCGGTGCCCAGCAGGCCGCCCCATGCCATGCCGAACTGGGCATTGATCACCTGATAGTAGGCGTCGAAGTTGGAGAACGGGTCGAGCCATGCGCCCACCCGGACGCGCACATGGCTGAAGTTGAGATAGCCGAAGTACGCTCCCGCGGCGAAGAGCAGCGTGCCCAGGACGGCCCAGCCGGCCCGTTCAGTTGAGACGTAGAGCATCATCACGAACAACCCGAAGAACAGCAGTGAGGTTCCCAGGTCGCGCTGCCAGACCAGAACTGCAAGGCTGATCAGCCAGATGATCAAGATCGGGCCGAGGTCCCGGGCCCGCGGCAGATCAATGCCGAGCACCCGGTACCCCGCCAGCGCGAGCACCTCCCGTTTCTCGACGAGGTAGGAAGCGAAGGCGATCGCCAGCAGGACCTTGGCGGCCTCGGCAGGCTGGAAGCTGTAAGGCCCGACCTGGATCCAGATCTGGGCACCGAACTTCGCTGTGCCCAGGCCGGGCACCAGCGGCAGCAGCAGCAGCACGATACCGACCAAGCCGATCGTGTAGGTAAACCGCTGCAGCGGCCGGTGATCATTGAGCCACGTCACGACGAGAATGAACATCAAGACGCCGACCGCAGTCCAGATCAGCTGCTGGCGGGCGCCATGGAGTGGTGGGTTGTTGATCAGGTCGATGCGGTGAATCATCACCAGCCCGAGGCCGTTGAGCATGATCACACAAGGCAAGATCACCGGATCGGCGTACGGCA
This sequence comes from uncultured Actinomycetota bacterium, assembly GCA_963808905.1. Lineage (GTDB taxonomy): Bacteria > Actinomycetota > Actinomycetes > Propionibacteriales > Propionibacteriaceae > Microlunatus. Next base: position 2,971 of record CAWEHO010000025.1, on the reverse strand, counting down.
GCCGCCACCGCACCGCGATGTGCGCGACTGCCGCGAGCAGGACGGAAACGCCCGCTAGGTAGGGAAAGCTCGACGACAGCTCACCGGTGACATTGAAGTCGACCAGCGCGTACGCCCCAAGGGTCAGGGCCAGGGCGAAGATGATCAGGGCCAACTCGACCCCGCGCCGCTTGCGGGGAACAACGGTAACGGGTGAAACTACACGCATCAGCAGTTCGGCTCCGCCTGGTCGGTGGCTGGGGCAGACGGTTGTGGGGTTGGCTTGCCGGCGGTCTTCTTGCTTGGCGTCGGGCTGGCTTTCGAACGTGGTGATGCGCTCGGGCGCGCTGAGGTCGTCGGCTGAGGTGTGCACCGCTTGGCCGCTTCGCCCAGCTCAGCCACGGTCGCACGCGCCGAGTCCAAGCTGGGGACATCGATCCTGGCTCTGACCTGCTCTTGATAGAACGGCGGCAGCTCGCCGACCGTCAACTGCTGCACCTCATACACCCGCGACAGGGACAGGCCTGGGATACTCTCCGACAACCCCTGAAAGATCGCGACGTTATCGCGGTCGGCACCGACGAAGTACTGGGTCCGGGTCCACGCGTACGCCATCCCCAGTCCGGCAACAGCCACCAGCACGAGCACGAGGACACCGATCACCGGCCGACGTATTCGTCCGTGATGCGGCGCCTGCGGGCTGTATCGCTCCTCGTCGTCGGGAGTGGTCTCGAAGTCGGCCAACCGCGTGACGAGGGTCTCTTCGATGGCTTCGTCGTCTTCCTGAAGCTGCCGGCGCGGCGCGCCGGGAGCCCTGATCGGCTGTTCGGAGGCTGCGCCCAGCACGAGCAGATCGTCGTTGCCGCCGGACTCGACGACATCGGCCACGATCACAGTGATGTTGTCGATCCCACCTTCGTTGAGAGATTCGACGACCAGGCGCCGGAGTGCATCGTTGATATCGGAAAGCTGGAGGCCGGCCTCGATCATGTCGTCGTCGATCAAGCCGCAGACGCCGTCGCTGCAGAACATCAACCGGTCGCCGAGCTTGACCGGCACCATGGTGAGATCCGGGTCGTTCGTGGGCTGCCCGTTCAATACCTTCAGCAGCAGCGAGCGGTGCGGGTGCATTGCCGCTTCGGACTCACTGATCTTTCCGTCGTCAACCAGTGATTGCACCCACGTGTGATCGTGAGTGAGTCGCTCCAGGTGACCGTCGCGGTACAGATATGCACGACTGTCTCCGATGTGGGCCAGACCGAGCCCAACGCCGTCGAACATGGCGCCTGTGACGGTCGTGCCCATCCCCTCCAGGGAAAGATCAGATTCGACCAGCTCCGCGATCTTGTCGTTGGCCTCGTGGATGGCGCCGGCCAGCACCTCGAGCATGTGCTCACCCGTGCTCGGCCCGTCGATCTTCCTCATCGAGTCGATCGCCACAGCAGAGGCAAGATCGCCCGCCGCCGCGCCGCCCATCCCATCGGCCACCACGAGCAGGTGCGGGCTCGCATACCCGGAGTCTTGATTGTTCTTACGAATCAACCCGATCTCGGAATGGGCGACGTATCTCAGCTGGAGCGGCATCTGTTCACGTCTCCAGTTTCAGGATCGTCTTGCCGATGCGTACCGTGTCGGCGAGGGTGATTGTGGTCGGGGCCGTGATCCGCTGGCCGTTGACGTACGTGCCGTTCGTGGAGCCCAGATCCTCGACGTAGATGCCATTCGGCGTGCTGACCACGCGAGCGTGTCGGGTCGACACGTAGTCGTCATCCAAGATCAGCTGGCAATCGGCGCCGCGGCCGATCATCACCACCCCCGCAGAGAGCTCGGCGGAGAGCCCTGCCTGGTTGCCCTGAGAGATCATGAACACGCGAGGCTCACCGCGCTGCCGCTTGGCCCTCCGAGGCGGCGGTGGAGGCGTTTCCAGTTCCTGCGGCTGGTCTGGCGCGCGAACCGCTTTGCCGAACAAGTCAGTACGGATGACCGAGACCGCCGAGAGGATGAACAGCCAAAGGAGTGCCAGGAAGGCCACCTTGATGATCGTGAGTGCGATTTCCGACATCGCGTCTCATCGTCCGGCGGGAGCATGGACGAGCATCCGGGTTGAGCCGATCTCGATCCGCGATCCCTCCTGCAGGACGGCTTGTTGCACCCGCTGCCCGTTCACCATGATTCCGTTGGTAGAACCAAGATCAACGATGTCGATCTGCAGCCGTGGACCTGCAGGGTTCACTCTGATCTGGGCGTGCCGGCGAGAGATCCCTGGATCATTGATGCGCAGATCTGCTTCGCTGCCGCGGCCGATGACAAGCCCGGGCGGCTGCAGCGGATGTCGAGTGCCATTGACCTCCAACACGAGCGGCGCCTTGTTGATAGCCGTTTCGCTCGCCCGCGCGCGCGGAGTAATGCCGGCAACGGCCTGAGAGGCGACCGTAAACCGACCGGTCGGCAGGCTGGAGTCAAGATCAAAGGCGATCTTGACCGGACCGTTGAACACGTAGCCCATCTCGCGGGCATGGTCACGGAGCTCGCCCGCCAGTTCGGCATTCAGGGTGTTCGCGTACGGGGCGAGCTTGTCATGGTCGTGCTGGGAAAGCTGGACGATGAACTCGTTAGGAACGAGCCGCTTGTCTCGCGACATGAGCTTGGCCTCGGCGTCGAGTTCGCGGTGCAGGCGAGCGGCGATTTCCACCGGCTGCACGTCGCCTTTGAACGCGCGCGCGAAGACGCCGCTGACGGCGCCCTCCACCTTCTTCTCGAAGCGCGCGAAGATGCCCATGTCCCTCCTTCCCCGAGGTCAAACTAGATCGTATCTGCAGAAGGTATGGGGGCTTGCTGCGTAAGAAATTGAGCAATAACCGTTGCCAGGCACGCAAAAACTCCTCGAAGCTGGCGTTTCGCTCGCCGCCGTGGTGAGGAGAAGCGAGTGGACACGCCCTTGGTCCGTGAGCGACGGCGAACGAGGCGACTGCCAGGCGCGACGGCAGCGAGC
>CAWEHO010000024.1:0-19711 GCA_963808905.1 uncultured Actinomycetota bacterium | reverse complement strand
ACGCAGCGTGCTGCCGATGATGACGTGTTTCATTCCCTCGTTCATGCTGCTCGGGATCGTGCCCGCCATCGTCTCTGCTGTCTTCAACGCGTTCGCGTAGCGGAGTCAGTGGCGGCGATATCCACAGCTCGAGAAGCGTTCGGAGCGCCGTCAACAGATTGTCGCGGGCCTGCACGATTCCGTCCTCGGTCAGGAGACTCCAGATGCATCTGAACCGATGCCGCACATAAGGACCAAAGGACCACTCAAAAGGACCGAAGGGGGAACGGTGCGTGACACCCGAGGAGGGAACCATGATCAAAGACATCTCCGTGGCGGAGCTGGACCCGGCAGCAGAGTCCGGCGAATTCGTCGAAACGGATGCAGTCTCCGGGACAGGCGCAATCCTGGAGACGGGCGCCGTGATGGACGGCGCGCAGACCCGCCGCAACCAGCGTGGCATGGTCAGTGCGGAGTGGGCGGTCGGCATTATCGCTGCGGTCGCGATCGCTGGCGTGCTACTGGGAATCGTGACTAGCGGACCAATTCATGACGCGCTGCTCAAGTTCGTCCTGATGGTGATCCAGTCGTTCTCTGGGTTCTTGCAGTGAGGCGGCTGCGAGCCGAGGCGAGTCCAGGTCGTGACGCTAGTGATGATCAGACCGCGGGACGGACGGGGCATGGTGACAGCCGAACTAGCTGTAGCGACCTTGGCTGCGTTCGCGGTGCTGACGATGATGTGCTGGGGAATCTACTTGGTCGTGACCCAGCTCCGCTGCGTCGATGCGGCAGCGGCTGTTGCCCGGCAGGCGGCTCGTAGTGACGATGCTGCCGTGATCAAAGCCAAGGCTGGAGCGCCATCAGGCGCCGGTATCACGATCGACAAAAGCCCAAGTTTGATCACGGTGACGGTAAGAGTAAAAGCCCGCCCGCTTGGTCGATGGCTTGTCGCTGTGCCACTCGAGGCTCACGCGCAGGTCGTGCCAGAGCCGACGACCGGATAAGCGCTATGAGCATCGCGAAAATCAGGGATCTCATGCGCTGTGAGCGTGGCAGCGCATCGGTCCTGATGGCTGGAATCGTGGGCGTCGTCGTCGCGCTCAGCGGCGCAGCCCTGATCATCGCTGGGTACGCCGTCGGCTATCACCGTGTGCGCGCAGCCGCTGATCTCAGTGCATTGAGCGGGGCGGCGGCATTCCAGCTAGGTCGCGACCCGTGCGCTCAGGCTGGGCAGACCGCCCGGCGAAATGGTGCTCGAGTGGACCACTGCGACCTAGTAGGCGACGCGGTCAACTTTGTCGTGACTGTACGGGTCTCTGTGCTGCCGCGTACGCGGATTCCGCAGCTGCCCAAGGCGGTCACGGCGGAAGCCCATGCTGGTCCTGTGTGATGAGTGAGTGTGCTGGTTCTCTCGTGTTCGGGAGAACCAGCACATGCTGGCAATAATGCATACGCGAGCTGTGTCGTCGATCATGTGCGAAGGGTCGTCGATCAGCAGGTGAGGGTGCTCACCTCTGACGCTCGTCGCGGGTCACCTGATCGGCCTCGTCGAGCATTGCCTGGTCGAGCATTGCCTGGCGCTCGGCGGCCGTCGTGGAGGACTCGCCCTCCAGGTCCAGAGCCGACTTCTCCCTAGCGGACGCCGGCTCCACAGGCTGGGCAAGGTCGCTACCCGAGCTGCCCGAGGCCTTCGTGTCGCTGGATTTCCCGTCTACGGCTTTCCCGTCAGCAGCTGTCGCGTCGGTGGCTGTCGCGTCGGTGGTCGTGGGTTCTGCCGGGCTGGTCGACTCTTTCGGTACAGCGTCACCAGACGCTTCGAGCGCCTTCAATTGCTTGCGCCTCGCCCGGGCACGCCGGATACCAGTGCGGAGCAGCAGCAGAGCCAAGATGGTGACCGCCATGGCGATAGCGCCTGTGATAAAGATGCCCGCACCATTCGCGGGGATGACGGCTCCGAAGATGGACAAGTTGTATGTCTGAGGATTGCTGACCACGATCGCGATGACGAGCACCGCCACCAAAACGAGCAGTATCAAACCGAGCGCGACCATGCCGTCATTATTCCTCTGGGGTACCCTCAGAGGCGCAGCGACGCGAAGAGGCGTCTTCCCAATCGTCAGTTGCAGGCTCAGCGGGTCGGTCAAAGCGATCGGCCGGTAAACCCTCTTGCGATTGGGACCGCGTGCACGCCTCGACAATGAAACCAGTGCCAGTTGTGGTTAGACTTCGCGAGCGGCTAAGGGCAGTAGCCGCGAGTGCCGAAAGTCTCAGGAGGACGATGCATGTCCCTACTTCCAGTACCTATGGAAGTGACTTCTATTAGCTTGTCGGGAGTCAATCTGACCTTTGTCGCAGTCGTCGGGGTCATTGCCCTGATCGCACTCGTGATGGCGATGATCTTCCGCCGCGAGGTGCTTGCGGCCAATGATGGCACCCCCAAGATGCAGTCCATTGCGCGCGGCGTCCAGGAAGGTGCCAGTGCTTATCTGACTCGCCAGTTCCGCACGCTGAGTGTGTTCGCGGTAGCTGCTTTCTTCCTTCTGTTGCTGCTGCCGGTGCACTCCAGCGCTGAGTTCAGCAGTCTGACATTGCGCATTTGCCGCTCCGTCGCGTTTCTGGCCGGAGCGGTCTTTTCTGCATTGATCGGTTACTTGGGAATGTGGCTGGCGGTCCGCGCTAACGTACGCGTCGCATCTGCCGCCCGGAGCGAGGGCCGCGACCCAGCGATGAAGATCGCCTTCCGGACCGGGGCGCACGTCGGCATGGCGACCGTCGGACTTGGGTTGCTCGGTGCTTCACTCGTGGTTTTCATCTTCCGCGGCGACGCACCGACCATCCTGGAGGGCTTCGGATTCGGCGCCGCCATGCTCGCCATGTTCATGCGTGTGGGCGGCGGTATCTTCACCAAGGCCGCCGATGTGGGTGCCGACCTGGTCGGCAAGGTCGAGCAGAACATTCCCGAGGACGACCCGCGTAACGCCGCGACGATTGCCGACAACGTCGGCGATAACGTCGGCGACTGCGCCGGCATGGCCGCCGACTTGTTCGAGTCCTACGCCGTCATGCTCGTCGCCTCTTTGATCCTTGGAAAAGCTGCGTTCGGTGAGTCGGGCCTGGTGTTCCCGCTCATCGTGCCGGCCATCGGCGTCATTACCGCCATCATCGGCATCTTCCTGACTCGCCCCCGACCCGGCGAGAACGGCCTGAAGACCATCAACCGCTCCTTTTATCTCTCTGCAGCGATCTCGGCAGTACTCGTGGCCATCGCCGCCTTCGCGTACCTGCCATCGTCCTTCGCAGCCCTGAATGTGCCTGGAGTGGTTCCAGGCGTCATCGACGATCCGCGGATCGTGGCCATCGGCGCGGTCGTGATCGGCATCGTGCTTGCGGTGCTCATCCTCAGCCTGACCGGCTACTACACCGGTACCGAAGATCGCCCGGTCAAGAACGTCGGCAAGACCTCGCTGACGGGCGCAGCGACCGTTGTGCTTGCTGGCATTTCGGTCGGTCTGGAGTCCGCGGTCTACACGGCGCTCGTGATCGGCGCAGCGGTCTACGGAGCGTTCCTGCTCGGCGGCGCGGGAGTGGTCGGTCTTTTCGCCATCGCCCTGGCCGGCTGCGGGCTGCTCACCACCGTCGGTGTGATCGTGGCCATGGATACTTTCGGTCCGGTCTCGGACAATGCTCAGGGCATCGCCGAGATGTCCGGTGAGGTCCACGGCGCGGGTGCCCAGGCACTGACCGAGCTGGACGCTGTGGGCAACACGACCAAGGCCATCACCAAGGGAATCGCGATTGCCACCGCCGTACTGGCCGCAACTGCCCTCTTTGGCTCCTACACCGACGCAATTCATTCCGTGCTGGCCGATAACTACAGCAAGTTCATCGATCAGGCCGTCGTCTTCGCGCCGCAGACCCTGGTCGGCCTGATCCTCGGCGCCGCCGTGGTCTTCTTGTTCTCGGGCTTGGCGATCAGCGCGGTCGGTCGGGCAGCGGGCGCCGTGGTGTTCGAGGTACGCCGCCAGTTCCGGGAGATCCCGGGAATCATGGACGGCACCGGCAAGCCCGAGTACGGCAAGGTCGTCGACATCTGCACGAAGGACTCCTTGCGTGAGTTGGCAACACCCGGATTGCTCGCAATCTGCGCCCCGATCGCCGTCGGATTCGGCCTCGGCGCCTCCGCGCTAGCCGGTTACCTCGCTGGTGCCATCGCGACCGGCACCTTGATGGCTGTCTTCCTGGCCAACTCAGGTGGCGCGTGGGACAACGCGAAGAAGCTGGTTGAGGACGGCCACTACGGCGGCAAGGGCTCCGACGCCCACGCGGCCACGGTCATCGGCGACACCGTCGGCGACCCGTTCAAGGACACCGCAGGACCTGCCATCAACCCTCTGATCAAGGTGATGAACCTGGTGTCGTTGCTGATCGCGCCTGCGGTGGTCGCCATGTCGCCGCTCAGCACCACACCGAGTGCTCTGCGCTACGTGATTGCAGTCCTCGCGTTGGTCATCATCATCGTCATGGTGACGATCAGCACCCGCCGTGAGGTCGCCATCGCCAGCTCGGAAGACGAGACCGATTCGATGGCAGCAGGGCCCAAAGCACTGGAGCCGGAGCCCACTCGCGAGGTCCCGATTGAGCAATCTGAGACAAAGGTTGACAAACTAGCTAAATGAGGGACGCCGGTCGTGGGTGCCTGCCCGATCCCGCGCGCAAGGCACACTGGATGGCGATGACCAGTAATCCGACCGGCGATGGGTTCAGGCGCGGCTTCGACCAGCTACCGCCCGATGCCTATGAACCAGACCCTGCGCTGACCGGGTACCCACCACCACAGTCAGTACCGCAACCAGCACCACCGCTCGGATCGGGTACCTACGCTCAGTCAGCACCCGGACAGCCGTACGGATACCCGCCCGCGTACCCGCCCCCATATCCGGCACAGCCAGATCCTGCACAGCCAAGCTTTTCCGCCGCCCAGGCCCGTCAGCGCGCTGCCCGACGTTCCTCGGGTGTACCAGCAGATGCTTCGCGGGCCCCTATATCGCTGGTGGAAGCCGCTGCTCTGTCTGCTGGTGTTCGTACCGCTCGCCTTTCTCATGATGGGTCTCGCGATCGTGCCGGTGCTCATCGCTGGCCTGGTCACCGGAGCGCCCGACCTCGTCACGTACACGGTGAGAGCGACAACCGACATTGCCAACCTCGGTCCAATCGGCTTCCTCTACATCAACCTCTCCCTCATTGTGCTGATCCCGGCGAGCGGTCTGTCGATCTGGATTGTGCACGGCATCCGACCGCGGTTCCTGTCGTCGGTCGCTGGTGGAATCCGCTGGAAGTGGCTGCTGCGGTGCGTAGCCGTCATCCTGCCGCTCTGGGCGCTCTACACCACCCTGGGCGCGCTCGCCGGCCCCTTTAACTCTCCGCGCCCGGATCACTGGATAGCGCTGCTGGTCATCGTGATAGTCATGACGCCACTCCAGGCGGCAGGGGAGGAGTACTTCTTCCGTGGCTGGATCATGCAAAACGTCGGAGCCTGGTTCGCCCGACCGATGGTTGGACTTGTCGCCTCACTTATCGTGTCCGCGGTCGCGTTCTCTACTGCCCATCTCAGCCCGGATCCATGGGTCCTGGGCACCATCGCTTGCCTGGCAGTAGCCTCGGGGCTTGCGGCTTGGCGCACCGGCGGCCTCGAGGCGGGCATTGCGATGCATGCAGTCAACAACGTGCTGACGTTTTTTGTCGTGGTCATCTTCGGTGGCTGGTCGCAGGCGTTTGTCGGCACCCAGACCAGCGGGACTCCCCTGATGTTGCTGCTGGCAGTCGTAGTGAACGGCAGTGTCCTCGCCTTGATTTTGTGGCAGGCCAAGCGGATCGGGCTGCAGCCCTGCTATCAGCCGTCCGTCCGGTCGGCGAGCTCGGGATGCTATGCCATCGGCGCCGGCATATCCGCTCAGCCAATACCCAGCCCCGTAACACTAGCCTCGGAATTCATTCCGAAACAGTGACGTTCACGGCCGTAGTTGATCCCGGGCCGTAGAGTAAGCGCGCTGGGGTGGCAGCTGAGGTTCGTTGGATCGTCGGGGCGATCTGTTGTTCAGTCGCGCGCGAGATCAGTTGAAGTAGAGAAAGTGAGCATTCGGTGGCAGTGAAGGCAGGGGGCAGGCGGCTCGTGATCGTCGAGTCCCCGACCAAGGCGAACAAGATCGCGAGCTTCCTGGGCGATGGCTACATCGTCCAGTCCAGCCGCGGTCACATTCGCGACCTTCCGACCGGTGCTGCCGAAGTCCCGGCCAAGTACAAGGGCGAGAAGTGGGCGCGTACCGGCGTCAACGTCGACAATGGATTTGAAGCCATCTACGTCGTCAGCCCGGAGAAACGGGCCACGCTGCGATCACTCAAAGACGCGCTCGCCGGCGCCGACGAGTTGTTACTCGCGACTGACGGTGATCGTGAAGGCGAGGCGATCGCGTGGCACCTGCTGCAGGAGCTGAAGCCGAAGGTTCCCGCCAAGCGCATGGTCTTCCATGAGATCACTCCCACGGCCATTGCCGAGGCGGTCGCCAACCCACGCGATCTTGACGAGGATCTGGTCGATGCCCAGGAGACCCGGCGCATTCTTGATCGTCTCTATGGCTACGAGGTCTCGCCCGTGCTGTGGAAGAAGGTCATGCCGCGATTGTCGGCCGGCCGCGTACAGTCGGTCGCGACCCGGCTGATCGTTGATCGAGAGCGCGAACGCATCGCCTTCCGAAGTGCGTCGTATTGGGATCTGGACGCAATCCTGGACGCTGGCCCCGAGGCCGAACCCCCGCTTTTTCCAGCCCGATTGACTCGCGTCGGCGAGCGTCGCGTAGCGCAGGGCCGCGATTTCGACAGCCGCGGCACCTTGATCGTCAAGGACAATGATCAACTCGTACGCCTGGATGAGGCGCAGGCGAAGGCTCTCGCCGAATCGCTGCGGGCTGCCACCTTCGGCGTCGACGGCGTCGAGTCCAAGCCTTACAGTCGCCGCCCGTACGCACCCTTCCGGACGACGACGCTGCAGCAAGAGGCGGGTCGCAAGCTCGGCTTCACCGCCCAACGAACGATGTCGGTCGCACAGGACCTGTACGAGGCCGGATTCATTACCTATATGCGCACGGATTCCGTCACGCTGTCGGGTGCCGCGATCGCTGCAGCCCGTCAGCAAGTCCGCCAGCTCTACGGCGCCGAGCTATCTCCCGGACCAGCCGCGCATCTACACATCCAGGGTCAAGAACGCCCAAGAGGCACACGAGGCGATCCGCCCCGCTGGTGAAACCTTCCTGACCCCGGCGGAGACTCGGCTGAGCGGTGATCAATTCCGGCTCTATGAGTTGATCTGGATGCGCACGATCGCCTCACAGATGAAGGACGCCGAGGGTTTCTCGATCACGGTGAAGATCACCGCACAGCCCAACGGCGGCGAGCCGTGTACCTTCGTCGCCTCGGGTCGGACGATCACGTTCTACGGCTTCCTCAGGGCCTACGTGGAATCGGTGGAAGAGGCCGATGGCCATACCGACGATGAGCAGACTCGGTTGCCCCACCTCAGCGCCGGCCAACAACTACGGCCCGAATCGGTGACCGCCTCGGGCCACGAGACGCGTCCACCCGCCCGCTACACAGAGCCGTCGTTGGTCGCCAAGCTGGAAGAACTGGAGATCGGCCGCCCTTCAACGTACGCCACGATCATCCGCACGATCACGGCTCGGGATTACGTGTTCAAGAAGGGTACGGCGCTCGTGCCGACGTGGCTGGCCTTTGCGGTCACCCGGTTGCTCGAGGAGCACTTCCCCAGGCTTGTGGATTATGCCTTCACAGCAGAGATGGAGGACGTCCTCGACGAGATAGCCGATGGGCATGCAGAGCGGCTCAGAGTCTTGACCGACTTCTATTTCGGTGATGACAACCGCGAAGGGCTGCATCGACTGGTCACCGAGCTCGGCGAGATCGATGCCCGCAAGCTTTCGACCTTCGAGATTCATGATCCCGACGCGCTGGCAACAGGCGCGCCGAAGGTCGTGGTCCGGGTTGGTCGCTATGGCACCTATGTCGAGGATGAGGAAGGTCGCCGCGCGAGCGTCGCCGATGATCTTCCACCCGATGAGCTCACGATTGATCTTGCTCGGGAATTGCTCGCCAAGCCGGTGGGCGAGGAACGTGAGCTGGGGTTGGATCCGGAAACCTCACGCATGATCGTTGCCAGGAACGGGCGATTCGGTCCTTACGTCACCGAGATCCTCGAGGAGGACAGCCCCAAGGGCGCCAAGCCACGCACCGCATCGCTTTTTGCTTCCATGAGCCTTGACTCGCTGACCTTCGATCAGGCACTCGAGCTGATGAGCTTGCCGCGGGTCGTTGGCGCAGACGTCGACGGTGTCGACATCACCGCTCAGAACGGCCGGTATGGCCCTTATCTGAAGAAGGGCTCCGACTCACGCTCGTTGGAGAGCGAAGATCAGCTCTTTGCGATCACGGTGGAGGAGGCCCAGGCCATCTACGCGCAACCCAAGCAGCGCGGTCGGGCCGCCGCCAAGCCGCCGCTGAAGGATCTCGGAGCTGATCCGGCGTCCGGCCGGCCGATGATCATCAAGGAAGGGCGCTTCGGGCCCTACGTCACCGATGGTGAGATCAACGCGACGTTACGGCGGGGCGACGACCTCGAAACGATCACGCCCGAACGTGCTGCTGAGCTGCTGGCCGAGAAGCGCGCCAAGGGCCCAGCACCCAAAAAGCGTCCGGCGAAGCGTACGCAAGCAGCAGCCGCCGCGGGCACATCGACTCGGAAGCGAGCCGCGAAGCGCGCGACGCCGAAGACGGCGCGCGCCAAGGCCGGCTAGGTCCTGGCTAGGTGCTAGATGCGGCGGTGAGCGTCGGCCACTAGTGTCTGACTCTGAGCACAACGTGACAGGTAAGAGCGTGGTATCCGATCATGGGTAAGAAGAGGCGTCGCAAGGCCAATGCCAAGCACGGCGCGCATCTGGCTGCTGCGCCGGCTGAGCTGCCCGAGGGTTCCAGCACGAACCCGCCCGAGCAGCGCTACTACGACATGCCCTATAGCGCACCTGCGCCACGCATGATCAATCCTGATCTTGGTCTGCACCACCTGGTGGCTCGCGTCGGGCACAATGCCGGTTACGAGATCGCTGTCACGTTGCTGGATGCTCCTGATCACCGGCTGATCCGCTCGGGCGTCCTCCTCGCCCATCGGGTTTTGGATGGCCGCGGCGAGTGGTACATCACGGCCCCGGACTGGCAGCCGCTGCTGCCGATAGACCGAGTCGAGTTGATGGGCCACGCCGATCTTCCCGAGGACCTGGCGGACATGATCCGGCCGCTGCGCCGGCGGGCAACGCTGGGCCCTGTTGCTGCACTGACCTGCGATCGGCGTGAATTTGCCCTCCGCGACGACGACGGCACCACACTGGCCTTGCTGCGTGATGACCGGGTAACCGTGCGCCGCGGGGGACTGACCACGGCACGCTATCGAGAGGTGTTGATCACTCCCGTCGGGCCTGGACTGACCGATGAGCAGGTGGCTTGGCTCGACCGTGCGCTGATGCAGTGTGGCGCCACTCTCGTGCCGCGCTTCCCACGCCTGATTGCCCGCCTGGGCGCTCCTGCCACCGGACCAACCGATCTGCCGGTACCCGGTCCCTTCGACGCTGCGGCCCCCTTCCGGAAGTTCGTCTCACAACTGGTAGCACTGCGGCTGCGACAGATCGTGGAAGCTGATCTTGCCATCCGCGGTGGCGATCTAGGCGCCGTGGACCGGCTCGCCGATCAAGCCGCGCGACTGCGGTTAGAGCTAAAGGGACTCTCGGTCGTCCTCGACCCGGAATGGGTGGAGGATCTGTACGACGAGCTTGGCTGGATCAGTCTGGACGGAAACTCCTCCAACGGAGACGGGCATGATCGGCTCACCGCTCGGTTACGGAGCGAGCGCTATCTCACGGTGCTGGAGCGACTGGTCGCCGCCGTACGGTCGCCAAAGCTCGCTGATCAACGCTCTGATCCGGCGGGTGAAGTGCTCGCCGGCCTGGTCTCGATTGCCGTCACCAGGATGGGTCGGTGCGCCGATCAGCTGAGCGTCGACTCGTCTGATGAGGAGTGGGAGGAGGCCTGGCAGGAGATGGGACGCCTGGAGTGGGTCGTTGGCGTCGCGGGTCAGGTGCTTCCGGAGGAGGCGGCAACGATCCAGCACCAACTGCTCAAGCCTCGGCAACTGCTCGCCGAGATCCACAATGATCATCGCCGCGAGCTGCTTACCTCCGAGCAGGTGGCCAAGCTGCTACCGGCGCAGGCGTTTGCCGCGGGCCGTGACTTCGAGCGGGGATTCCGCAGGGCCCGACGCGCCCGGCGTGAGTTCGTCGAGGTATGGGCCAAGACCAAGAAGAAGCTTGGCGCGTGAGCACAGCTGGCGGGGTATTCATCGTTTTCGAAGGTGGTGACGGGGTCGGCAAAACGACCCAGGTCGACATCCTTTGCGCGTGGCTGGCCAATTCCGGTCACGAGGTGGTCAGGACCTTCGAACCCGGGGATTCAGCCGTCGGAGCGATGATCCGGCACATTGTCCTCGATCCGGCCACCGGGGAGATGTCTCCGCGCGCCGAGGCCTTGCTCTATGCGGCTGACAAGGCGCAGCACATTTTCTCGGTGGTTAGGCCGGCGCTGGAGCGGGGCGCCATCGTGGTCTGCGATCGATACGTCGATTCGATGCTGGCCTATCAGGGAGCTGGTCGGGTGCTGCAGCTTGCCGACCTCGAGCGCATCGCGCGCTGGGCAACCGAGGATCTTCGAGCCGACCTCACTGTGGTACTGGACGCCGAGTTGCGAGATGGCGTGCACGCCAAGTCCGACAAAGACCGCCTCGAGTCCGCTGGGGAGATGTTTCACGAACGGACACGCTTGTTCTTCCTCGAACTGGCGCGGCGGGAGCCGGAACGCTACTTGGTGCTGGATGCGCGCGCGTCGCGGGAGCAGATCGCTGCCCGCGTAGCCGCTCGACTCACGCCGCTGCTGTCGTCTGTCGCCCGCCGATGACGTCTGTGGTGGATGGCAGAGTAGCTGCGTGACTGTGCCGCAAGCCGATTCCTCGATCACTGAATCCGGCGCCGATCTTGGTGTCTGGGCCGAGCTGATCGGCCAGTCCGCTGCGGTCGCGACGCTGCGCCGCGCGGTGGCGGGTGAGGCCCACGCGATGAGTCACGCTTGGTTGTTCACCGGACCTCCCGGCTCGGGCCGCTCAAATGCGGCGCGGGCGTTCGCGGCGGCGCTGCAATGCAGCTCAGGAGGATGCGGGACGTGCAGGGCGTGTCGTACGTCATTGTCTGGTGCGCATCCCGACGTCACGTTGGTGCGTACTGAACTGCTCTCGATCGGTGTGGATGAGGTGCGCGAGCTGGTCCGACGGGCCGCGATGAGTCCCACTCTGGGACGTAGGCAGGTCATCGTGATCGAGGATGCCGATCGGGTCACCGAACGCGGGGCCGACGCGCTGCTGAAGAGCATCGAGGAGCCGGCACCGCGTACGGTCTGGATCCTCTGCGCACCCACGCCTGACGACGTAGTCGCAACGATCCGATCGCGCTGCCGGCTGCTGACGCTGCAGACTCCGACGATTCCGGCCGTGGCGCGACTTCTTGAGACTCGCGATGGCATCGAACCGGAGTTGGCGGCGTACGCGGCACGAGTTTCGCAAGGACATGTGGGTCGGGCGCGTGTTTTGGCTCGGGATGAGGGTGCCCGGAATCGACGCAACCAGATTCTGCAGATTCCTCTCCAGCTGCACGGTCTGGGCGCCTGCCTGGCAGCGGCTGCCCAGATCATCGAGTCGTCGACGGGCGAAGCGGCCGATACGACGAGTGAGCTGGACGCCAGGGAGCGGGCTGCGCTCGAAGAAGCCTTGGGATTCGGTACGAAGGGTGCGCGGCCGCGCCAAGCCCAAGCTGCGATCAAGGAGCTCGAAGATCAGCAACGAGCTCGGGTCAAACGGTTTCAGCGGGACGCGATCGATCGCACCCTTACCGAGCTGACTGGCTTCTACCGGGATGTGCTGAACCTACAGACCAGTTCGGACGCCTTACTGATCAATGAAGATCTCAGACCCCAGATCGTTGTGCTAGCGCGGAAGTCGACGCCTGAGTCGACGCTGCATCGCATCGACGCATTGCTTGCCTGCCGTACTGCGCTGGAAGGCAATGTTGCGCCGCTGCTCGCCGTGGAAGCCGCGCTCATCGGCTTGGTGGAGGGCTGATCGGTCTGGGTGAGCGGCGAACCCACCGATTGCGCAAAGAACCGCCGAGTCCGGATGCGGCGACGAAGTGTACCCCACTTGATCCGCAAATGTTTGGGGTTCATTTTCTTCGACTTATTTAGTAACGTGGGCGGCACAGGTTGCCGGAGGGGACGAACCCCCGAGCGTCCTCTCCGACAACCTCCCAAAGGTCTGGCTGACACGGCCGGACCTTTTGTAGTTCTCGGTGGCTGGCGCTGGGCGCGACTCGTTGCTCGACGTCTGACACATTTCCCGGGTCACAGATTGATATCGCAAAGAGTTGCGCTCCAGAGAAGTTTCCCCCTACGGTGGAGTTTGGCTCGTTTCCGTTTCGTTATCTAACGCGCGGAAACGGAATGCCAGGGGGAAACAACTCGGGGGCATCCGATGTGTCTCTGGGATCGCGCGTCCGTCTGCCGAACTCCGCTAGACGGCACCTTGCCGGGAACGTCCCGGGCGAAGCGGGGGAGGGGAAACCAGCGGATCTCTCGTGTTGAACGAGAGAGTCCCGGGGGCTGAAGCGCTCACGGCGGTGTGGGTTTCACACCGCGTGAGCGCCGGGGGCAAGGCCGTCCCGCAGCCCAATCATGGTCACCCAGAGGCGTACTCGGGGAAGGATTCACTTCTAGGTGAGATCCACCATCGTCAAGCGCGCCCTTGGCGTGGGCGCTGGACTCGCTTTGTCCTTTGGGATTGGGCTTGTCGGCGCCGCACCTGCCGAGGCAGCGACCACGACCGCGTGGGACCGCGTCGCCCAGTGCGAAAGCGGTGGCAACTGGAAGATCAACACCGGCAATGGTTTCTACGGTGGTGTGCAGTTCTCTGCAAGCACCTGGAAGGCGTACGGAGGTAAGACCTACGCCAGCCAGGCACATCTAGCGACCAAGGCCGAGCAGATCGCGATCGCCCGTCGGGTGTTAGCGGGCCAGGGCCCAGGTGCCTGGCCGACCTGCAGCCGACGTGCGGGACTGACCAAGTCGAACGGGAAAGCGTCCGTGCATGCGATGCCGACGACCAATCCCGGAACGTCCAAAAGCCAGAAGGTGAGCGACTCGAAGGTCAAGATCGCCAAGAAGTCGACTCATAAGAAGTACAGTGCTAGCGGAAAAACCGTTCACGTCAAGCGAGGTGACACGCTTCGCAAGATCGCAAAGCGATATCACGTCGAGGGCGGTTGGAAGGGTTTGTGGAAGCTCAACAAGAAAACGATCAAGAAGCCGAACTTGATCTATATCGGGCAAATTCTCAAGATCAAATAGACCTGACTGGCGCGGGTGGGACCCTGCCCCCCAGTATGCCCACCCGTGGAAGCCCGGCAGACCCGCATCTGCCGGGCTTCCGGTTTTGTTGGCGCAGGAAGAGTAGTTCGGCCTTAGGCTGGGGCCATGGCGCGGGTCATGGCTGTGTCGTTCGAACGGTACGGTCGGCTGTACTACCTCGATCCGGGTGAACACGACTACCGCGTGGGTGACCATGTACTCGTTCCCACCGAGTCCGGCCCAGAGGTGGCGGAGTGCGTGTGGGCGCCCGAGTGGGTTGATGAAGAGGATTTCTCTGGCCTGCCGGTTTGCGCTGGCCTTGCTGGTCCAGAGCACCTCGAGCGCGATGCCACCAACCGTCGACGACGCGCAGAGGCGAAGCTCGCCGCCCGGAAGTTGATCAAGCGGAACCAGCTACCCATGAAGGTGGTCGCCGTCGACTTCGTTGATTCCGGTATCGATTTCGATCAGCTGGTGGTGATCTACTTCACCGCGCCCCACCGTGTCGACTTTCGCGCGTTGGTCAGCGAGCTGGCGCGCACCATGCACGCCCGGATCGACCTGCGACAGATCGGCTCCAGAGACGCTGCGCGGCTGGTCGGTGGGTTGGGCAACTGCGGCCGGGACTTGTGTTGCGCGACCTTCCTCAAAGACTTCGAGCCGGTCAGCCTGCGGATGGCCAAGGTGCAGGATCTGCCGCCGAATCCACTGAAGATCTCGGGGGCCTGCGGCCGACTGATGTGTTGCCTGAAGTACGAGCATCCGCTTTATGCCGAGTTTGCGCGTACGGCGCCGGCTATCGGTGAGCAGGTGGCACTGGAGGACGGCGACGGCGTGGTCGTCGGCCACCAGGTTCCGGCGGACTCGGTTGTCATCCGAATGAGCGCGAACGGCACGACGAGAAGCTGTTCGCTGGCGGCTGCGTGCGGCGCTCGCCAGCTCTATGCATCTCGCACAACTCCGGCACCGGTACCGCATCCGCAACGCAAGGGTCGAATACGGCGGCGCCGACCCGATGAAGGGGAGACCTGAACGTCTTTCATCGGGCATGGTCGACTACCCGATGTTGATCTTGATCGCTCCGCGTGGTCGGAGAGCGGCCGCGTAGGCTCTGGGCTATGGTTCGCGCCGCCCGCCGTCTGCGCCTCCTCGGCGTCACGGTGGCGGCCTCGCTGGCTCTGCTGGCTGCCTGTTCGACCAGATCGGAAATACCGGGCGATCAGCCGTCCGCGGTGACCTCAACGCTGCCGCCGGCTAGCTCAAGTCCGCAGTTGCCGAAGGACGGGCGGCCGCTGGCGCCCATCCCGAAGGTGAGGCCCAAGGGTTTCACCGAGCCGCCCCCTGGCAGGGGCCTGGCGCGCTATGAGAATCAGCAGATCGAATGGGAGTCGTGTGGCCACGGCTTCTTCTGCGGCACCCTGCTGGTGCCGCTGGACTACACGGACCCTGACGGAACCGCGATAACCCTCATGGTCGCCAAGCGCCCAGCGACCGGTGACAAACGGATCGGCAGCCTGATCATCAATCCCGGTGGTCCGGGCGGCTCAGGTGTGGGCTACGTCGGTAACTTCAACGCGGCCGGCCTGGAGAACTACGACATCGTCGGTTGGGATCCACGAGGAGTCGGGCGCTCCACCCCGGTGGCGTGTTTTGGCAAAGACGATCTTGATCACTACTTCTCGATGGACAGTTCGCCCGACAAT
This sequence comes from uncultured Actinomycetota bacterium, assembly GCA_963808905.1. GTDB lineage: Bacteria > Actinomycetota > Actinomycetes > Propionibacteriales > Propionibacteriaceae > Microlunatus. The sequence continues at coordinate 4,472 of CAWEHO010000024.1, read as the reverse complement.
GCCGAAGAGCTACAGGCCAGGATCGATGAGCAGATTGCGTTCGGACGATCCTGCCTCGATCGATCCGGTGCCCTGCTGGAACACATCTCGACGATGGAGACCGTGCGCGATCTTGATCTATTGCGGCAGCTGGTTGGCGACTCCAAGATCAACTATCTTGGTTCCTCGTACGGGACCAGGATCGGCGCACTTTATGCCGAGCTCTTCCCGCAACGAGTTGGCCGGATGGTGCTTGATGGCGCTGTCGACGTCAATTCGACCTCCAAGATCAGCCAGGTGGATGGCTTCGAACGCGCACTTGATCACTTCGCTTCGTGGTGTGCGGAGGTGCAGTGCCGGCTCGGGTCTCAGCGCGATGACGTGTTGTCATTGATCAAGAACTTCCTTGATCAGCTCGACCAGCAGCCACTGGCCGTATCCGGAGGCCGTACGCTCAGCCAGCAGCAGGGAGTCGAAGCGGTGTTCTACTCCATGTACGGCGGGACGGCCAGTTGGCCCGTGCTTCGCGATGCGCTCGCGGCGGCGATGTTTGACCACGACGGCAGTGGCCTGTTGCAGCTCGCCGATGCCTCGGATCGGCGCGATCGCGATGGCAGCTACGGGCAGCTCAACTATGCCTTCCCCGCGATCCGTTGTCTGGACAGCCAAGACAACAGCGTGCGGGCCGCGGAGAAGCGGCTGGCCCAGGACTCCCGCAGTGCGCCGATTCTGGGCCCGCTGAACGGACCCGATCTGCTATGTCCGCTCTGGCCGGTCAAATCTGCGCCCAAGCAGCCGAAGGTCGATGGAGCGGGGGCGCCGCCCATTGTGGTGATTGGTACAACGGGCGATCCGGCGACGCCGTATGAGTACGCGGAGTCGATGGCCCGCCAGCTGCGATCTGGATTGCTGGTGACATTCAATGGCGAAGGCCACTTGGCGTACGGTCAGAGCGAATGTGTCAAGGGGATCGTGGACGCATACCTCGTCCGTGATCAGCTGCCACGCGACGGGACGCGGTGCTGAGGGCCCGGTCGTTCCATGGCGTAAATTGCGCTTCGCCGCGGTTACGCCGCTCGATATAGTGGGCGATCGTGCCGATCGCCAGCCGAGGCGAGGCACTGGCCGCCTTAGCTCAGCTGGCAGAGCGACGCACTCGTAATGCGTAGGTCCGGGGTTCGATTCCCCAAGGCGGCTCCAGGGCGTTATCCCTAGTCAATGGTGACTTTCCGCCAAGGCGCCACCTTCATCGTCCGGCCCCTCGTCCGGCCGTGCCCCCGTGGTGCCCCCGAGCCGCTGGGCCGCGTCCCACAAATTGCGGTCGATCATGTGCCCGTACAGGTCCATCGTCATGGCAGCTGTGGCGTGCCCCAGTACTCGCTGGACCACTTTCGGGTCAGCGCCAGATGCCAGCCACACCGAAGCCGCCGTGTGGCGCAGATCGTGAACGCGCAGCTCGGGCCGCCCAATCGTCGCCTTCGCCTCACGCCAGCTGACCGACCGCTGCCAGTTCGTTTCCCGCAGCGGACCGCCCTCCGGCGCGGCGAACAGCCATTCACCCGGGCTCTTGCCGGCGCTCCACCGATCCACGATGGGCACCACCACCGGCACCAGCGGGACAGTCCGAGCACGCTTGTTCTTCAACGTGTCGACGTACAACTCGCCGCCCCCGTTGCTTGCCAGCACCGCCCGTGACAACCGCAGGCCCCGGCCGGGCACCATCACCCGGTCTCCCACCTGCAGGCCGGCCAACTCACCCCACCGAAGTCCTTGCATCGCGAGTACGTAGACCAGCTCCGCGTAACGGCCTCGGCACGCTTCGGCCAGTGCCGCTACTTCCTCGAGGTCGAGGAACCTGCCCTCGCGCCGCGCCTGCCCACCGGTTGGAGCCTTCGCCGCCGCCGCCACGTTCACCGTTACCCGCCCGTCTGCTACCGCGAATGACAGGAGCGATCGCAACGTCGCCAGCGCTCGCGTGATCGTGGAGCGGGCAAGGCCGCGTTTGATCAGGTCACCGAGCCAGCTTGACACCTCTGCAGTCGTGATCGATGCCACCGGCCGTCGCCCGAACCTCGGAGCGATGTAGTTCCGCCAAACGCCGCGGTCACTTTCCAACGTCCGACGCTTCACCGTGCGCCGCGACTCCAGCCACATCTCAGCGACCACGCTCAGCGGAACCTGGCCGCGACGAGGGTCCAGCCACTCACCCGCCCTCAACCGCCGCCGTTGATCCTGCTCCCATGCCACCGCATCAGACTTGCGGTCGAACATCCGAGAAGCGACCTCTCGGCCATTGCCTTGATGCGCGCCCGGTAGCGGACCTTGCCTCCCGGCGTCACCTTCCGCTGGATGCTCACCGGGCCGCGCCTCTCGGTTCGCCTCAAGCCAAGCCGTGAGGGCCTCCTCATCCCAGAGCACTCTCCGCCCGACCCTGATCGCCGGAGCAAACCGACCTTCCTGCCGCAGCCAACGGACCGTCGGCACCGTCACCCGTAGCGACTGGCGACCTCCTCAATCGTCATGTATGCCTTCACGATCATCCTCCTTTGTGAGGCGGCTGGCACCGGCCTCGTGTGTCAGTGTTGGGCTCTCGGCCTCACCCGGCTGAGAGCATGTGAGTCTTCTTTATACCTAGGTCCGGTCTCATCGTGTCGCGCTGTGTTCGTCATTCAGCCAGTCCGCCTCTCTTCCTGGCTTCCCACCATCGCCACCTGTGGATAAGTCGCCATCCCAGGTCCCGAAACGTCCCTCGTTTACCGAAGGCGGGCGGGGGCCCGGCGGTCACATTTTTATGGCCATCATATAGCCTTAGCACGGGTCAGGCTTTCGTTCCTCGTGAAAGCCCTCCCTACCCGCTTCTGAAAGCTGCAAGCCCTTCGGCACGGCCGGGGGTGTGTTGCAGGCAGCCGAAGCCCTTCGCCAACGCCCACTCAGCTTCGTTCAGCCAACTGCCGCGCAATCAGCCGCGCTCACTGACGACCGGAAAGGCTATGCGCAGCTTCGATGGTTGAGAAGCGCCAGCCACTCGAACGAGCCGTGTCGTTCGTACCCCCTCGCGGTTTCCCGCGAGTTTGCTACCTCCTCACAGTTTCCGGGGTTCGTACCCCCTCAAGGTTTCCGGGGTTCGTACCCCTTCAAGTTTTCCGGGGGTTCGTACCCTTCACGTGCCGGAGTAGTTGCCGCTTGGAGCTTGCCGCTATTCGAGCACTTGATCACCGATCTCACTTGATCAACGCTCTCTCGCGATTGCACCCGAACCTACGACTAGAGCCAGCCGTTTCGCTACCCGACTTCTTACCAGCGACACGTATGGGCGAGTCACCACTCATGTTGCGAATCGACCCACTTGCCCTCGTGGGCACAACGCCGCCGGCGGTCAGGCAGGACCGTGGACTTGGGAACGGGCATCGTCCGTTCGATGCTCGTCGCCGCGGCGGTCACTGTGCCGCTCCAGCCCGAATCGACTGGGCGAGCCTCCTTGGGCTCCACCGACGTTTGCAGAGAGTTCTGGCCTCGCACGACCGGTCACGTCGCCGCTGGGGTCTCCGGCGCCGCAGCTCCAGAAGCAGGCAATGGCTCCAGCGAGTCGGCCACCATTTCAGTTGCGCCGTCGACCAAGGACATGGCACCCCATCGCGCCACGCGATGGAATTGATCCCCAGTTGTCCCGCTCCGACTGGACATCGGACCCCGCCCCAAAGCGGAATTCGATGTGCCACACAGACCCGTGAATCCCGGCCGGAGGGCAGGCTGCGGCAGCGTCGGGCGGGTTTCTCGACGCTGCTGCTGAAGCCGCGGTTAGGCGGCTGGGTCGAGGATCACGGTGTGGCCGAGGTGTTCGAGCTGGGCGATTAGCCGCCGTGTGTGGGCTTCGTCGTTGCGGCGGCGGTGCCAGTCGGCGCCGAGGTCGTGGTAGGGCTCGTCGCGTTTCAGCATCCAGTAGGCCGCCACCAACATCGAGTGCGCGACCGCGACCTGGGCCCGGCCCATGCCGCGCCGCCTGGTCAGCCGGCGTGCTGGGCGGCCAGATGTTCTTGCCGTGCATCCGGCCGACCGAGCCTGCGGCCTCGACCAGCATCGCGGTCAGCCATTTGTTGCCGTGCCGCTTCCCGGCCGGGGTCTGTCTGCCGGCGGACTCGTGCATCGCCGGCGCCAGCCCGGCCCAGGCAGCCAGATGGGCGGCGCTGGGGAACCGGGACATGTCCGCGCCGGTCTCGGCCACGATGACCTGCGCACCGTCTCCCCGACCCCGGGAATGGTCTGCAGCAACTCGATCTGATGCTGCCACGGCCGACGCCTCCGCGATCACGGCTTCCAGCTCGGCCAGCGCCTGCTCCACCAGCTCCAGCCGCCGCAGCATCGACCCGGCCGCTGGGCATGATGAGCGTCGAAGGTTCCGGCCAGCGCCTGGGCCAGGTCCGGGATCTTGCGACGCATCCGGCCTTTCGCCAGGTTGGCGAGCTGAACCGGGTTGGTCTCACCCTCGATCATCG
>CAWEHO010000023.1:0-86227 GCA_963808905.1 uncultured Actinomycetota bacterium | reverse complement strand
TCGCGCTATACGCAACAGCGGACGTTTCCAGCGAGACCGAGTAATTCGTCTGTGATCGGGATCGATGGATTGCTCAGCGCATACCCCTACGCGTACCCCCGACCCGACCCGATAGCCCACGGCTCCTCTCCGCACCCCGGGATCAAGAAGCCGGCGCCCGACGATCCGGATCAGACGCCGATCGATGGTCGACGGCGGGTGTGTCGGACCGACCCACACCAGGAGGGAGGCCGTCTAGCGATGGCCGAAGACGTCAAGCCAAGTGGCACCGAGAAGAACGAACCACCGGGTGGCGGGGGCGTCGCCCCGCCCTACGAACCACCCTCGATCGCCAAGTACGCCGAGAAGCACTACACTTCCACCGACAAGATCGTCTTCGGCGTCGCCGCCGTCCTGGTCGTTGCCTTTCTGGCCTGGGGCCTGTTCGCCACCGATGCGTTGAGCTCCGTCGCCACCAGCGTGCTGAGCGGCGTCATCACAGGTCGGCGGCTGGGCCTTCGTGCTCGCCGCCACCGCCTTCGTCGTCTTCGCCTCTGGCTGGCCATCAGCAAGTACGGACGGATCCCGCTCGGCAAGGACGACGAGCAGCCGGAGTTCAGGACCGTCTCGTGGATCGCGATGATGTTCAGTGCCGGCATGGGCATCGGCCTGATGTTCTACGGCGTCGGCGAACCCCTCTACCACTTCGCCTCGCCCCCGCCGGGCACGGTCGACGGCCGGGACGCCAGAGGCCGCCGCAGACCGCGATGGCGACCACCCTCTTCCACTGGGCGCTGCACCCCTGGGCGATCTACGCGGTCGTGGGCCTGGCGATCGCCTACGGCACCTTCCGCAAGGGCCGCCGGCAACTGATCAGCTCGGCGTTCACGCCGCTGCTCGGCGCAAGCGGCGCCGACGGGTCGCGTCGGGCAAGGCCATCGACATCCTGGCGATCTTCGCCACCCTGTTCGGCTCCGCCACCTCGCTGGGCCTGGGCGCCCTGCAGATCGGCAGCGGCCTCATCGCCGGCTGGTTCAGCGACACCGTCGGCACCACCCTGCTCGTGGCATCATCGCCGTCCTGACCCTCGCCTTCATCGCTCTCCGCCGTCTCCGGCGTCGCCAAGGGCATCCAGTGGCTCTCCAACATCAACATGGTGCTGGCCGTCGTTCTGGCCCTGTTCGTCTTCATCGGCGGCCCGACCATCGTTCATCCTCAACCTGTGCCCGACCTCGATCGGCGACTACTTCGGCGATCTCGCCGCAGATGGCTTCCCGCACGGCGGCCACCGGCGGCGAGGCCACGGCACTGGCTGTCCGGCTGGACCATCTTCTACTGGGCCTGGTGGATCTCCTGGACGCCGTTCGTCGGCATCTTCATCGCCCGGATCAGCCGCGGCCGCACCATCCGGGAGTTCGTCTCCGGCGTCATCCTGGTCCCGAGCACGGTCAGCCTGGTGTGGTTCGCCATCTTCGGCGGCGCCGCCATCACGTGCAGCAGCGACCGGCACCGACCTCGCGGTCGCTGCCGCTCGAGGGCCAGCTGTTCGGCCTGCTCGACACGCTGCCCTCGGCGGCATTCTCGGGGTGTCGCCATGACGCTGGTCGCGATCTTCTTCGTCTCCGGCGCCGACGCTGCGTCCATCGTGATGGGCACTCTGTCGCAGCGCGGAACGATCCATCCCTCCAAGCGCATCGTCGTGTTCTGGGGCGTGATGATGGGCGGTCGCGGCGCTGATGCTGGTCGTCGGCGGCAGCGACGCCCTGTCGGGCATCCAGAACATCACCATCATCATGGCCGCACCCTTCGTGCTGGTGATGATCGCGATGTGTGTCGCGCTGTACAAGGACCTCGTCAGGACCCGCTGGTCCGCCGCGGGCACGCGTCGAGGTCGCCATGGAGCAGGCCGTCGAGTTCGGCACCCAGAAATACGGCGACGGATTCTATCTGCGGGTGAAGCCGCACAAGGACGAGGCCCCGGCGACGTCTTGGCATCCTCGAACGGACACAGCCCGCAGACGGACACCAAGACACACCTCCGTCGACGACACGGGGACTCGGATCTTCCGGCTCCCCCGCGCATCAGGGCTGAGCGACAGAAGGGGCCCCGAGGCGCCGCCAACGGTCGGGCGCTCGACCATCAGCCTGCGGTTCCCTGTCTGGAAGCACGGTAGACCGACCAGAAAGACTCCGTGAGCGACGCCGTCAGCGGCTAGCCCGGCACCACGAGCACTGAGGAGAGAGTTGAAATGAGCGTCGCCGTCGCGCACCAGGCATCCGCCACCGCGCGGCTGATCCTTCAGGAGGCCGCAAACGAGGCGAGTCTGCGACAAACCTCCATGTCCGTCATCCATGTCGCCGAGGGCGTCGACATCGACATGATCGAAGAGCAGAAGGCGAGCCTTCGCGCCGAGATAGCTGACGTCCTGGGCGAGGCCGAGCTCACCGATGTCGACGTGGACGCTGCAGGTGGCAACCGGGGTCGACGTCGCCGAGACGGTGCTCGACCTCGTCGCCGACACCGACGTCGAGCTGCTGGTCATCGGGGCCCGCCATCGCAGCGCGGTCGGCAAGTTGATCATGGGCAGCGTCACGCAGACCATCATCCTTCGCGCTGAGGTACCAGTGCTGGTGGTGAAGGCGCCAGCTCGCGCCTAGGGCCAGCCCTGGAACAAGGATCCGGAGTACGGCGCACACCTTCTGATCGCCGCACGACGCGATCTTTCGGTGGCCGGCCGGGCACCTATCGAGTACCTCGACATGCACATGGCCATCGCGTCCGGCCCTGTCCTTCGTCGACAGCACCCTGTCCCGCACTGGTTGCCGGAGCGCGGACCGGCTAGGGTCCGGGATCCGAAACGCCCGAAGCTCCGCCGGACCGGTAGTCGCCGTACGCGAACTCGCTGACCGCGTCGCCGGCACTGCTGCGGACACGCGGGAGGTCACCGCGCGGATCTCCTCGATCGGCACCTTCGGCTTGCGGTCCTCGGTCGTAGCAGCCCGTTGCGCTCCTGCTGGGTGTCGGTCAGCTGCGTCCAGCAGAACCCGGCGACCGCCGGGCTGGCCATCAGCGCGCCGACGAGCTCGGCGTAGCCGCTCCAGCAGCTGCTCGGGCGTCGCGCACGGCGCCGTAGCCGCGCCAGCCCTCGCGCTGCGTCGACGTCGAGCGAGATGCCGCCGAACTCGCTGATGACCACCGGCGCGTCGCTCGCGCACGGCGCCCGGCAGCAGCACGACCCGGTGCGCGGGCTGCGTGTGGTCCAGCGTGTGCTCCAGCGCCTGCCGGTCGCCGTAGCGCTCGCGCAGCACCGACGCCGCTCGCGGTGTAGTCGTGGACGGTCACGACGTCGGTGACGGGCTGCTCCCAGCCGTCGTTGCCGATCACCGGCCGGGTGCGGGTCGACCGCCTTCGTCAGGTGGTACAGCGCCCGGACCAGGTCCTGCTGCTGGGCCGGGCGCGCTCCAGGCCGGGCACGCCCCAGCTCTCGTTGACCGGCACCCAGGCGATGACGCACGGGTGGCTGGCGTCGCGCTCCAGCACCTCCAGCCACTCGCGGGTCAGCCGGCTCGACCGTCGTCGGCGAGAACTCGTAGGCCGCCGGCATCTCCGCCCACACCAGCAGCGCCGAGCCGGTCGCACCAGGCGAGGAACCGCGGGTCCTCGACCTTCTGGTGCATCCGCACGCCGTTGAAGCCGAGCTCCTTGACCAGCTCGACCTCGCGGCGCAGCGCCGTCGGCGTCGGGCGCGGCCAGGTGCGACTCGCGGCCAGAAGTTCTGCGCGAGGACGAGCCGCAGGTAGTAGGGCCGGCCGTTGAGCAGCAGCCGGTCGCCGCGAGGCGGAGAAGCTGCGCAGCGCCGTGTAGCTGCCGCACCTCGTCGATCACCCGGTCGTCCGTCGAGCAGCGTGACCGTCGCGTCGATGCAGGTTCGGGTGCTCCGGCGACCACAGCAGGTCGGAGTGCCCGAGGCTCATGTCGTTCTCGGTCAGCGTGATCCGGCGCTGGACCTCGACGTGGCTCACGGCGTACGTGTCGTCGGCCAGGACCTCGCCGCGCCGGCCGCAGCACCACCGCGCAGGCGCAGCCGCCGCTCCGCCGGCCGGCCGGTGCGCAGCCGGACGCGTCAGGTCCGACGCTGCGCCGGTCGACGTCCGGCGTCCAGCGCAGCGAGCGGACCCGGCGTCTCGGGCACCGTCCTCCAACCAGACCGGCTGCCAGATCCCCGACGTGCGGTCGTACCAGATGGCGTGCGGCTCGCGCTGCCAGTCCTGCTTGCCGCGCGGCTGGCGCAGGTCGCGCGGGGCTGTCCTCGGCACGGACGACCACGACCTGCTGCCGGCGTCGTCGAGGGCGGAGGTGATGTCCGCGGTGAACGGCGTGTGGCCGCCCTCGTGGTAGGCGACCGCCACGCCGTTGACCCAGACGTGGGCGCGGTAGTCGACGGCGCCGAAGTGCAGCAGCAGCCGGCGCCCCGGGCGTGCGGTCGCCTCGAACGTGCGGCGGTACCAGACGACCGGGTGGAACCCCGTGTCGTTGATGCCGCTGGCCGGCGACTCGAAGGGGAACGGCACCTGGATCGTCCGGTCGAAGACGTCGTCGCGCTGTTGCCAGTGCTCCGAGATGCCCACCGCAGCGTCGTCGAACGCGAAGGCCCAGGTGCCGCCGAGGTCCTCCCAGCCGGGCCGGGTCAGCTGGGGCCGAGGATGAGAATCCTGCATCAATGTCTGCGGGTGGAGACTGTTATGGCGGGCTGGGCTGGACACCATCAACCACCTGTCTGTGGTCAGAAGTAGATCTCATCACTGGGATTTCGTGGCCCCAGTTGTGAGCATCACGGGTGCCCTCCTCCTCACGTGATCACGCCTCGCCTGATCACGTCGTGAGCGTGAAGACCGCTTCATGCTACGTCTCTCAGACGCCGGCCCGAGCGGCCCTGGGCTGGGCCGGCGACGCCTGCGGTCAGGATGGGGGATGTACCACTTGTTCTACTCCGCCAATGACTACGGGTCGACCGACTACGCGGTGGGACACGCCACCGGCCAAGCTGCCCCCCAACGGCCCGTTCGTGAAGGACCCTGAACCGGTTCTCACCGGCAACGACGCCGCCGCAGGAACCCGGTGGAGCCTCGCTGGTGACGGTGGGGAGCAGATTTCTGGATGGCCTATCACGCCTGGCCACCGGAGGCTGTCGGCTCCGCGATCACCGGTCGTCACCTCTGGCTCAGCGAAGTCACGCTCGACTCGACGACGGCTCACGTCGAACCGCCCGCGGTCGACGATGCCGATCCACCCTGAGCACGACGACTCCAACCGCGTCGATGTCCCATCGCGATTGCTCGCGGGCCGGGTGTTCAGCCCACGATGTCCGGTGCACCGGCGCCTCCAGTGGCGAGCCGGATGCAGCTCCAGGACACTGCGGGGAGGTCGATGTACAGCCCAGCTTCGGCCAGTGACGTTTCGATCTCCCTCGGCACGACGCGGTCCGTGTGCTGTTGGGAATTTGCCGCGAGTGGGTCGGCGTCGGCCATGGCCAGCGCTTCGACGACGCTGACATCTCCGAGCCCGGCCACCCCCAGTTGTAGGCGCAGGGCCTCCTGGGGATGCCGGTTGACGACGAAGATTACTGACCGCGCCGTCGTCAGGATCACGGGTCGCCACGGCGTCGACAACGGGCACCTCGCCGTGGAGAGCCGTGGTGTAGGCCGGACACTGGGGGTTCCACCCGGAGCACATCGCCTCGCGCGTGCTGTGGGTGAGGGCGAATGGGAAGAATGTCGTCTGTCGCCAGGATGGCCCGTTGGGCTCGCTGCGAATGGGGGCGATGGTATTCACCAGTTGCGCGAGGCAGGCCGACGTCACCCGGTCGCTGTGACGAAGCAGGGTGATCAACATCGACCCCACCACGACTGCGTCGGCGACGGTGTAGGCCTGCTCGCTTATTCGTGGCGCCACTTGCCATTCCTGCCCGACTTCGTGGCTGACCTCGCTCACGTACCAGACGTTCCACTCGTCGACGGAGATGTTGATCCGCTTGTCTTGTTTTCTTCCGGGCGCGCACGTAGTCGGCCGCGGTGATGACGTCGTCGATGAAGTTGTCCATACCAACGGTCGAAGCAAGGAAGCTGCCCAGATCCTCTCGTTCTCGTAATAGGCGTGATCGAGATGTAGTCGACCTCGTCGTAGGCGTGGTCGAGCACCGCCGCTTCCCAGGAAGCGAACGTCGGCATCCGTCGGCCGGAGCTGCCGCAGGCCACCAGTTCGAGCGTCCGGTCGAACTGGTGCATCGCCCGGCCGGTCTCGGCGGCGAGCCGGCCGTACTCGTCGGCCGTCTTGTGCCCGAGCTGCCAGGGGCCGTCCATCTCGTTGCCGAGGCACCACATTCGGATGCCGTAGCGGTCCTCGGCGCCGTGCGCGCGCGCAGGTCGGACCAGCTCCGTGCCAGCCGGGTGGTTGGCAGTACTCCCAGAGTTCGATGCGCCTCCTGCGACGCCGTGCGTGCCGAGATTGACGGCCAGCATCGGTTCGGCGTCGGCCTTGCGGCACCAGCGGATGAATTCGTCGAGGCCGAACTCGTTGTGTCTCCATGCTGCGCCAGGCGAGGTCGAGTCGGGTCGGTCGCAGGTCCACCGGACCGACCCTGTCCTCCCAGTTGAATCCCGAGACGAAGTTGCCGCCGGGGTAGCGCACGGTCGTGACGCCGAGTTCGCGGACCAGTTCCAGAACGTCCGTACGGAAGCCCTCGTCGTCCGCGGAAGGGTGTCCGGGCTCATAGATTCCGGTGTAGACGCATCGACCCATGTGTTCGACGAAGGAACCGAAGATCCGGCGGTTCAGTGGCGCGACCACGAAGGAGGGCTCCAACACGAGACTGGCGGTGAGCACGTTCGGTCCTTTCGATGAATTCGGTCAGTCGGCCGCAGAAAGGGCCCTGACTTGGGCGAATGGGTCTCGCGACGGACCACTTGAGATCAGCGCAAGCAGCACCCCTCCGGTGACGTAGACATTCGCGGGTGCTGTCCGCGTACTTCAAGGTCGACACTTGGACGGCCAAGTCCGACCAGGTACGGCAGGTGGGGTTGGGTCCGTTCGGGTGATCCCGCCAGCTGACGACGTCAGCTGGGCCGGCTCCTCGATGTCGCACCATGCAGCACCGTCGGGATAGGCAAATCTGCTCAGCGAGTCTTGGAGTATCTCCGTGCCGGCGCCCGCGGCCAGCGGCGCAAGGTAGCGGCCCCGGCGCAGCTCGACGGGGGTGGCGAGGTGCTCGTGCAGGTGGTCGACATATTCGATTCGGCGGCCGGCCAGACTGCCGGAGACGGCGACGTAGTCGAACATCGACAGGTGCTGGACTGCCTCGCACAATCCGACGCCGCCCGCATGGGGGCAGACGGGAACGCCGAACTTCGCCGCGAGCAACAAGATGGCGATGTTCTCGTTCACGCCGGCGACCCGGCTCGCGTCGATCTGCAGGACTGACAGCGAGCCGGCCTGCAGCATTTGCTTGAAGATCACCCGGTTGGCCACATGTTCTCCCGTTGCCACCGGCAGGGGGTGGATCTGACGGGCGATCTCGGCATGGCCGAGGATGTCGTCCGGACTGGTCGGCTCCTCCACCCAGGCGAGATCGTAGCGCGACAGCTCGGCGATCCACTTGACCGCTTCATCGACATCCCAGCGCTGGTTCGCGTCGATGGCAATGCCGATCTCTGGCCCAACCGCGGCTCTCGCGATCGCGAGCCTTCTGATGTCGTCGTCGACGTTGGCACCGACCTTGAGCTTGATCTGAGTAAACCCGTCGGCGACCGCTTCCCGGCACAGCCGCTCGAGTTTGGCGTCGTCGTAGCCGAGCCAGCCTGGTGTAGTCGTATACGCCGGATAACCGTCTCTGAGCAGGTCCGCCTCTCGCCGCTCCCGCCCATCGACTCCAGCCCGCAGGATCGCGAGTGCCTCATCGCGAGTCAAGGCGTCGGTCAGATAGCGGAAGTCCACGAGGTCGACGAGTTCTTCCGGTGTCATCTGGGCTAGCAACCGCCAAAGCGGCAGCCCGGCCCGCTTGCATTTCAAGTCCCAAAGAGCGTTGACGACGGCGCCGATCGCCATGTGCATGACGCCCTTCTCCGGTCCCAGCCAGCGCAAGGGCGAGTCGTACACCAATGAGCGCCACATCGCGCCCATGTCTGAGAGCAGCGCATCGACGTCCTTCCCGAGAATCATCGGGGCCACCGCCTTGATCGCAGCTACTTCGACATCGTTGCCACGGCCGATGGTGAAGACGAAACCGCTGCCGGTCAGCTGGGCGTCGGAGTCGGTGATGAGCTCGACGTATGCCGCAGAGTAATCCGGGTCGGGGTTCATGGCATCCGAGCCGTCCATCTCCCGAGAGGTGGGGAAGCGAACGTCCAGCGTTCGTATCGAGGTGATTCGCAACCTGGACCCCTTCGCAGCAAGGTTTGTGGCTCATCCAAGCACTCGATGTTCGGCATTGTCAAAGAAACATCCGATGTCTGCGGGCTCCATTGCGGCAATAGAGTCGCATTCGGCTCTCCGGACGGCGATATCGAGCCGACCTTGCTTCACTCGGAGTTGATCTTCGATCAGCATCTTGACTATTTTCCTCAAGTCATCTGATCTATCACTGCGACAGTCGCCCATCAGTACCGTTGCACATCAGTCGATCGATGTTAGATATGGGGCTCATCTCCGTGTACGCAAGAAGTATCTCGATTGATGTCAACTTCGACTGGTGCTCTTGACAGGGGACTGATGAAGGATAAAAGTCAGACCTACGAGGTCTCTGCCCCTGAGACTCACGAGGTCTCCACGGGGTGTCGCGCACCTTCCCTCGGCCGGTGACCCGATCGGCGTGGACAACGGATCTTGTGTAAGGAGTGGCATGCGACTATCACGGCTCACCAAAATCCTGACGGTGGCGTCGGCCGCCGTCTTGCTCGCTGCCTGCGGCGGCAACTCGGGCAATTCCGGCGGCTCGTCCGGCTCGTCCGGCGGCCCCGTGACGCTCAACTGGTTCATGTGGTCCGGTTCGGACGTGGAAAAGAACGCTTGGCTGCACGTCGCCGACCTGGTCACCCAGAAGTACCCGAACATCAAGATCCAGTTCGAGACCACGCCGTTCAACGACTACTGGACGAAGCTGACCACCGAGGCGGCCAGTGGCAGCACACCCTGTGTGATCGGTCTGCAGGGTCAACGGGCGCCGCAGTTCGGCAACCTGCTCGTGCCGCTCGATGACTACATGAGCAAGGCCGGTGTCAAGGCCGACGACTATGTGCCCAGCATCACCAAGGGCCTTCAGTATGAAGGCAAGCAGGTCGCGCTGCCCTACGACGTCGGACCATTCGTGATGTTCTACAACAAGGACGCCTTCAAGGCGGCCGGGCTCAAGGAGCCGGCGATCGGTTGGACCACCGACGACTTCATGGCCGACGCCAAGGCGCTGACCAAGCCCCCGAAGTACGGATTCTGGGCTCAGAGCGACATCAGTGCGCTGATGCCGTGGGTGCTGAGCTCGTCCGGCAAGTCGGCGGTGAACGCCGACGGCAAGCTGGACGTCGACAACCCGGAATGGCACGCCAGCGCGCAGTGGTACACCGACCTGGTCAGTAAGGAGAAGGTGTCCCCGCAGATCCCGAGCGCGAACTCATCCTCGGCCAGCGCCGACCAGTTCCTGGCCGGCAACGCGTACATGAGGCTCGACGGTCCGTGGGACCTGATCAACGCCCGGCAGCAGGCCAAGTTCCAGGTCGGCATCGCGCCGATGCCCGCCGGCGCCAGCGGCTCCAAGACCTGGTCTGACGGATCCGGCTTCGGGGTCACCAAGGACTGCAAGAACCCCGACGAGGCGTTCCAGGCCGTCAGCGTCATGGTTGGAGAGGAGGCGGAGAAGTACCTCGGGAACGCCGGCCGCGCCTACCCCGCCCTGATCTCGACCCAGAGCTCCTGGTACGAGGGCAACAAGACCCAAGACGTCAAGCCGGTCATGGACGCCGCCCTGCAGAGCGCGGTTCCGTTCGCCACGACTCCGACCTGGCAGCAGGTCGTGACCACCTTCGCCAAGCAGGCCGTCGCCACGTACAACGGCCAGGGGTCGGTCGACGACCTCCTCAGCCAGACCCAGGCGCAGGGCGGTTAGTGACCTAACGCGCTGGTGGGTGCCGGCCCCGAGCCGGCACCCACATCCCTCCTGGAAGGAGACAACGATGGCTGTGATGCCCGTTGACGTCACTGCGGTCGCCACGACCGGTCAGGCCGGTCGAAAGAAACGTGGCGACGGCAAGGCCGCGACCGGCTTTCTGACCCCGAGCATGTTGGGCCTGCTCGCCTTCACCGCATTCCCGATCGTCGCGTCGCTGATCATCGGCTTCTACAACTGGCCCGTGATCGGTGCGCACACGTTTACCGGGTTGAAGAACTACCAGACCTTGCTCACCAGCAAGGAGTTCCACACGGCGATCTTCAACACGTTCGTCTTCGTGCTCTTGTACCTCCCGCTCAACATCGTCATCTCGCTCGGCCTCGCAGTCTGGATCGGTTCGAAAAGTATCAAGGCGCCCGGGCTCTACCGCACGATCTTCTTCATCCCCGCCGTGACGCCCGTGGTCGCCAACGCGGCGATCTTCTCCTTGATCCTGGCCCCGAACGGGCTGATCGATTCCTTGATGCAGACCTGGTT
The DNA here is from genome assembly GCA_963808905.1 of uncultured Actinomycetota bacterium. Lineage (GTDB taxonomy): Bacteria > Actinomycetota > Actinomycetes > Propionibacteriales > Propionibacteriaceae > Microlunatus. Next base: position 75,557 of record CAWEHO010000023.1, on the reverse strand, counting down.
TGGCGTCCAGGCCCCCAACTTCCTCGGATCGACGACCTGGGCCATGCCTTCGGTCGTCATGCTCTCCATCTGGCAGGGCTTCGGCTACAACATGCTCGTCTTCTCGGCGGCCCTCGACGCCGTTCCGGCCAGCCTGACCGAAGCTGCCGCCATCGACGGGGCCGGGACGGTCGCGCGCTTCTTCCGTATCATCCTGCCCCTGATAACGCCTGCGATCTTCTTCGCTGTTGTGCTGACCCTGATCTCGTCCTTCCAGGTCTTCACCCAGGCCTACGTGCTCACCGGAGGCGGCCCGGGAAACGCCACCACCACGATGGTGGTGTACCTGTACGAGCAGGGCTTCCAGTTCTACAAGCTGGGCCTGGCCTCGGCCGTCGCGTGGGTGCTGTTCATCATCATCTTGGTGATCACGATCTTCCAGTTCATCGGACAGAAGAGGTGGGTGCACTATGACCAGTGAAGCTCCGTCGGTCACCGCCGCCACACCGTCGCTGTCGGCCCCGACGCTGCGCGCAGCACGACCGCGGACCGCCGGGTCCTCCCGGGTGGGGTCGGTCATCTCCCAGGTCCTGCTGTCGCTGGTCGCGCTGCTGTTCCTGGTGCCGATCATCTGGATGGTGCTGTCGGCGCTCAAGCCGAGCGCCGAGGTCTTCACCGTCCCGCCGAAGTTATTCGGGTCGGAGATCTTGTTCAGCAACTTCGCCGAGGCCTGGAACTACCTGCCGTTCGGTCGGTTCATCCTCAACACCATATGGGTCGCGGGGGTCGGCACCTTGATCACCCTGGTGGCCTCGGCGACGGCTGGGTACGCCTTTGCCCGATTGAACTTCAGGTTCCAGGGCGGCCTGTTCGTCCTCTACCTCAGCACGCTCATCGTTCCGCAGGAGGTCATCGTCATTCCGATGTTCCTGGTTATGCAGCAGCTCGGCTGGGTCAACTCGTACAAGGCCCTGATCCTGCCCTGGGCGTTCACCGCGTTCGGCACCTTCCTGCTTCGACAATTCTTCATGACCATCCCCAAAGAGCTCGAGGAAGCCGCCAAGATCGATGGCTGTGGGCACGTCCGCATCCTCCGCAGCGTCATCATCCCGGTGGCGGCTCCGGCTATCGCGGTTCTGGCCGTCTTCACCTTCATCACCTACTGGAACAGCTTCTTGTGGCCGCTGATCATCGTGAACGACACCAGCAAGATGACCGTCCCGCTCGGCCTCGAGCTCTTCCTCGGTCAACAGGGCCAACGCTGGGAGCTGCTGATGGCAGCCGCGACCATCTCGATGGTGCCCACCGTCATCCTGGTCCTCGCCCTGCAGAAGTATCTGGTGAAAGGCATCGCCCTCTCCGGACTCGGTGGACGGTGAGGCGATGACCCTCAGCCCCGCTCGACCACGGAAGTCCTCCGATGGCTCCCTACCGCCGCTGAGGGACACGGTCCGGCCTACCCGCACGAGTGTGACCGACGATGCGATCACCAGGATCCGACACATGATCTTGACCGGAGAGCTTGCGCCCGGAGATCGGCTTCCGCCGGAGGCAAACCTCGCCGCCAACCTCGGGCTGTCGCGGACCTCACTGCGCGAAGCCGTCCGGGCCCTCACGGTGCTCGGCGTGATCGACACCCGCCAGGGCGACGCCAGCTACATCACCAGCCTCGGCCCCGAGTTGCTCCTCGGGGCCCTCGGGCTGATGGTCGATCTCCAGCGCGAGGACGCCATGCCCGACCTTGTCGCGGTACGACGAATCCTCGAGCCCGCGGCTACCGCTATGGCCGCCCTCAGGATCACCGTCGAGGAAGTCCAGCGACTGCGCTCCCTCATCCCGGCAACGCTCGATGACGAGCAAGCGACCGAGTTCGTGGAGCTCGACTGGGAGTTTCACCACACCATCGCCCGCGCTGGCGGCAACGAGCTGCTGCTCGCGCTCCTCGACGGCCTGGCCCAGCCGACCATACGTATGCGCATCTGGCGTGGGCTTACTATCCCGGGAGTCCTGGCCCGGACCCTGGACGAGCACGAGGCGATCGTCGACGCGCTCGAGTCACATGATCCGGACTTAGCGCATGCCGCCGCCACCGTCCACGTCGCCGGCCTCGAGGCCTGGATTCGCTCCCAAGAACCCGGCTGGAGCACGCTCGCCGCACGCGCAGTCCACGGAACACCAAGCTGAGGTGGGACGACTTACAGGCATCTGGCCCGAGAAATCAACCCCGAGAAATCAACGAGGAGAGGCGGCGAGCGATGACGCCCGCAGATCATGACCGGATCTGGGACGACCTGCGGCGACCGACGCCGGGCTGGTTGCCTGCAGCCAAGCTGGGGATCTTCATTCATTGGGGACCGTACTCGGTCCCGGCCTGGGCCGAACCCAGTGGTGCACTCGGTGCGGTACCGGAGAGCGAGTGGTTCAAGCACAACGCGTACGCCGAGTGGTATTTCAACACGATCAGGATCCCCGGCAGCCCCGCCGCACAACACCACCACGACGTCTACCACGACGCGCCCTACGACGACTTCCTCGACCAGTGGACGGCGGCGAAGTTCGACCCGGCGGCCTGGGCGGCGCTGTTCGCCGAAGCTGGCGCCACGTACGTGGTTCCGACCACGAAGCATCACGACGGCGTCGCGTTGTGGGACGCGCCCGGCACCGGTACGCGGAACACCGTTCATCGCGGTCCGCGGCGCGATCTGGTTGGCGAGATCGCCGAAGCGGTCCGGGCGGCCGGCCTGCGTTTCGGCGTGTACTACTCCGGTGGTCTGGACTGGAGCATCACCGACCTGCCGCCGATCACCTCGCACCGGGACGTGTTGACTTTGCGACCCAACGACGCGGCGTACAACGTCTACGCCGGGTTGCACGTGCGCGACCTGATCGAGCATTACCAGCCCGATGTGTTGTGGAACGACATCAACTGGCCCGACGCCGGCAAGCGGACGGGCGCCTGGTCGCTGCACGAGCTGCTCGCCGACTTCTACGCGGGCAACCCGGACGGCGTGGTGAATGACCGGTGGGGCGAAACCCACTGGGACTACCGGACCAGTGAGTACGAGGCCTTCTCGGAGAACGAGTCCGAGTCAGCCTGGGAGAACTGCCGCGGGATCGGCTTCTCCTTCGGCTACAACCAGGCCGAGGACGAGCGGCAGATCCTGAGCGGCCGACAGCTGGCCTGCCACCTGACCGATGTCGTGTCCCGCGGCGGGCGGCTACTGCTCAACGTCGGCCCGACCGCCGAAGGCGAGATCCCCGACGTCCAGCAGGTGTCGCTCCGCTCACTCGGCCGCTGGATGGCCCAGGTCGGCGACGTCATCACAGTGGCACAGCCGGTGCCGCAAACCGTCGCACAACCGACGGACGATCCCTGGGTGCGCTGGCTGGAGACCCCCGAGCATCTGGTGGCGGTAGTCGACCGGGTCGGCGAGACCACGCTGAACTACACGTGGGACCGGGTTTCCGGTTCGGCGGCTGAGCTGGTCGGGGCGTCGGGTTCTGTGGCGGCTTCGATCGGCGGTTGCACCGTGAAGGTGGACGAGTTGATCGACGGGCCGGCAGCCCTCCTGCTCCCCAAACGGTGACAAGCCTGAGCGGGTCGTGACCGAGGTATGCGATCAGCCCGCAGCCGGCGCCGGATCCAGCCGGCCGAGCGACGCATACCGACTGGAACTGTGACCGCCGAGCCGCGATCATGATCATTACCCTCCGGCGACCGAAGGCGAAAGGCCATACACCCGCTCGGCCGTCCCCGCCATCACCGCCCGACGCTCATCCTCTCCGGGCACGAGACGGATGACGACGTCCAGCCACTCCGAGTACGTCGTGTTCGTCGTCATCACCGGCCAGTCGCTGCCGAAGAGGCATCGATCCGGCCCGAACTCGGCAAGGGCGTAGGCGAGGAACGGCTCGACGGCCTCCACACTCGTCGGCCCGCTGACGATCTCGGTCATCAGCCCGGACAGCTTGCAGACGATGTTGCGCCTGGCCGCGAGCTCCGCGATCTGCAGCCGCCAGCGCGACGCATCCGCGCCGATCCGGGGCTTGCCGACGTGATCCAGCACGAACTGGACATCCGGAGTGCGGCGCACGAGCTCGATCACCTCACCCAGCTGCGAGCTGCGCACGCAGACGTCGAAGGTGAACCCGAGATCGGCCAGCGCCGCAACACCCTCCACGAAGCGATCGGCGACGGCGAAGCCGGGTCTCTCGTCCTGGATCAGCCGCCGCACGCCCACCACCGAAGGGATGTCGCGCAGCGCGCTGAGGTGGTCCCGGACCTCGGCGCCGCGCTCGAGCGGCGCGAACGCGACGATGCCGCGCAGCCCCGGCAGCTGACCCGACTGCTCGACCAGCCACTCGACCTCAGCCATGCCTTGGGTGTCGGCGCAGTCGGCCTGCACGACGACGAAGTCGGTCACCGTCCCCGACGCCGCTCGCAGACTCGACGCATCGATCAGCCGGTCCAGCTCGGTGCCGTCCAACCAGGTGTAGCGCAGCCGGCCGGGATCCCAGAGATGCACATGAGCGTCGACGACTCTCATCGGCTCAGGTGCCAGACTTCCGTCAGCGGCGCCCACTGCTCTCCCTCCGGCGTGCCGGGAAGCCTTTCCTGACAGGGATCGGTCAGCTGCCACCAGCGCTGGGTTGCCGGATCGGCGCGGATGCGCGCCTGGTCCGCGGCGTGGTCGGTGCCGACGTACTCGTAGTAGCTGAACAGCATGTCGCCGCGCAGGAAAATCGTGTAGTTGCGGATGTTGGCGGCCGCGAGCATCGACTCGACCTCCGGCCACACCTGGGCATGCAGTTCCAGGTACCGCTCACGATGCTCCGGCCGCAGCCGGATACAGCTGGCGTAACGCTCCATCAATTTCCTAGTGATCATCGCAGACGTCACGAACCAGACGACCGTACCGCTAAACGCGAGAGAGTGGCCGCCTGCAGACGCTCACGACCGCGGGCGTACCCGCAGACCGCTCATCCCACCGTCCACGGCCAGGTCGGTGCCGGTAGTGGAGCCGGCGGCCGGGCTCGCGAGGTACTGAATGGCGGCGGCCACTTCATCGGCTGTGACCAGCCGCCCCATCGGCTGCCGGGCCTCCAGCGCGGCACGCTCGGCATCCGGGTCCTCCGCGACGGCCAGCAGCCGGCCCACCCACGGGGTGTCGGCCGTACCAGGATTGACACAGTTGACCCGGATGCCCTCGCCGATGTGGTCCGCGGCCATCGCGCGGGTGAGAGCGAGCACGGCACCCTTGCTCGCGCTGTAGAGAGCGCGCTGCGGCAGCCCCGCCGTCGCGGCGATCGAGCAGGTGTTGACGATGCATGCCGTCGGCGAACGCCGGAGCGCGGGCAGGGCGGCCCGGGTGACCCGGACGATCCCCAAGACGTTGACGTCCAGGACCTTCAGCCACTGCTCGTCCGAGTTGTCCTCGACGGTCCCCTGGGCGCCGATGCCGGCGTTGTTGACCAGGACGTCGAGGCCGCCCAGGGCGTCCACCGCGGCGGCGACGCCGGCCCGAACGGACGCGTCGTCGCTCACGTCGGTGCCGAACCAGCGGATCGAGTCGTCCGGCGGGGCGGCGAGATCGAGGGAGACCACCCTGGCCCCGTCCGCGATGAACCTCAGGGCGGTCGCCAGGCCGATCCCCGACGAGCCGCCGGTCACCACGACCCGCCGGACCTCGGAAGCGTCGCTCATGCCGCCCCCAGCTCAACAAGGACTGGACGTTCTGCGCCGACCGGGCCGATCCGCATGAGCCTCATCTGGGTGCGTGCTCCCGTCGTGGTGTGGGTACGTCCGCGCGCAGCAGTCCCTCTGCGCGTAGCTCCGACCAGAGGTCTTCTGGTACGTCGATATCGAACAGCGCGGCGTTGCGCCGGACCTGCGGCGCAGAATACGCGCCCAGGCACACAGTACGGATGGCCGGGTGGCCGAGCGGAAACTGGGCGGCGACGGCGGGCAACGGAGTGCCGTACCGATCGCAGACGGCGGCCAGCCGGCTCGCGGACTCGAACACATCGTCGGGGACCGGTTCGTAGTTGTACGTGGCCGTCCGCTGCGGCACGTCCGTGGCGAGGACGCCGGAGTTGAAGACCCCTGCGGCGACGATGCTCACGTTGTGCTCGAGACAGGCGGGCAGCAGGTCGTCGAGCGCGCTCTGCTCCAGGAGCGTGTACCGGCCGGCCAGCATGACGACGTCGAGGTCGGTCCGCTCCACGAAGCGGGTGAGCATCGCCGACTGGTTCATCCCGGCTCCGTACGAGGTGATCATGCCCTCGGCCCGGAGCTCCTCCAGGGCAGGGAACGCGTGGTCGAGAGCCTCGACGTAGAAGTCATCGGGGTCGTGCACGAACGCGATGTCGACCCGGTCGAGACCGAGTCGCTCCAGGCTGGATTCCAACGACCGGCGTACCCCGGCGCGGCTGTAGTCCCGGACCCGGACGAAGTCGGCCGGGACATCGAAGCCCTCGACGTCGCGCGCGCCAGCCGAGTTCGGCACCGGCCGGAGCAGGCGGCCGACCTTGGTGGAGATCAAAAACTCATCCCGCGGACGGCCCCGCAGGCCGAGACCGAGCCGGCGCTCGGCCAGGCCCAAGCCGTAGTGCGGGGCGACGTCGAAGTAGCGCACCCCGCTCTCCCACGCGGCCGGCAAGGCGCCCTCCCACTCCTGTTGGGCCACCGGCCGCAGGAGGTTTCCGAGCGCCGCGACCCCGTACGCCATGGCACCGACCCGCAGACCGTTGCGGCCGAGCGGGGTGTCGGGTGCGAGGGCGTTCATCCGGACGCCGATGGCGGCTGACGGTCATGAACGACGAGCGGCTCCATCACTGGCACCTGTGGATGATCATGCAGGAACTCCTGCACCGCCAGCAGGTGCGTCCCCATCCGAATCCGCGCCGCGTCCGGATCGCGTCGAGCGATGGCCTGCAGGATGGCCTGGTGTTCCCGGTGCGTGGAGTGTAGGGCGCCCTCCTCGGAGATGGCGCGCCAGAGCCGTGCGCGGACCGTTCGGGTGGCGAGGGCATCGATCAGCGCCTCCAGCGCCGGATTTCCAGAGGCGTGAGCGATGACACGATGGAACGCGATGTCTGCCTCGATGAACGCACTGAAGTGATCATCGCTGGTCGAGGTGACCAGGGGCCCCACCTCGGCAAGGATGTCCGACGCCTCCCTGACCGCCGCATCGGTGATGAACTGGGCCGCTCGCCCGGCAGCCTCGGTTTCGAGCACCCGGCGGACCGCTTGCAGATGGAACGCGTCAGCCTCGGTGCCGAGATCGACGAGAAAGGCCATTGGCGCGAGCAGCAAGCTTGCGTCGAGGGAGGTTACGTATGTGCCGTCTCCCTGGCGGGTCTCGAGGACTCCCATGAGGCAGAGAGCGCGCACGCCCTCGCGAAGCGGGCCGCGGGAGACGTTGAGCTCCAGGGCGAGGTCTTTCTCCCTGGGCAGCCGTGCGCCCGGGCCGAGCCGCCCACGGATGATCATGGACTTGATCCCGTCGACAACCACGTCGGTCTGGGATGGGATCGGCGGCGGGCGATCATCGCGCTCCCCGTCAGCCAAGGGTTGAGTCGTCATGCCGCTTGCGGGTCGGACAAGAAGAGCTCGACGACAGGCACCGCGACGTCGGGTCGACGTATCGGCAAAGTGAGGGTGAGGGTGTCGGGTGGCTGGCCACCAACGCCCGTGTTTTGGGCGCGGACCGCCGGGTCGATGACGCGGAAGCCGATCTCCGAGGCGTCGTTGAGCAGTTGCGCGTACTCGACCCTGCCGGCGAGATCGGGCAGGTGGAGATGCTCGAGCGGCCAGCTGAAAACGTGGACATACAGTCGGTTGCCCCGCTGCGTGTACCGGACGTCGGTCGGCGGCGTGAAGGGGCTGGCGGTCGCCCCGTAGATCGATCGGGCGTGCAAATCCATCCAGTCGCCGATGCCCTCCAGGGCCCGCTGAGCGCGGGTATCGAAGTTGCCGCGGGCGGTAGGTCCCACGTTGAGCAGCAGGTTGCCGTTCTTGGAGACCCCGTCGACCAGCATCCGGACCAGCAGGTCGACAGGTTTGTCGTTCTGGTTGTCCCGGAAGTAGCCCCAGCTCCCGTTCAGGGTCTGGCATGCCTCCCACGGCACTGGGCGGCCGTCGATCTCCATCGGCTTGGCCGGCTGATACTGCTCCGGAGTGACGAAGTCACCCGGAATGCCCAGCCGGTCGTTGACCAGGATGTCGGGCTGCAGCTCGCGCGTGAGGGCGAGCAGTTCCTCCGAGCCCCACGCGGCCGCGCCCTTGCCACCCCAAATCTCCCGGTGATCGCTGTGCTCGTAGGAGAAGTCGTAGAAGAGGTAGTCGATCTTGCCGTACCTGGTCAGTAGCTCGCGTACCTGGCCGTGCAAGTAGGCGCGGTACCGGCTCGGGTCACGGCCGACGTTCTGCGTCTCGGCGTCGGGGTCGTCGCGTCGCGGATGGTGCCCGTCGATGAGGAAGTCGGGATGGTGCCAGTCCAGCAGGGAGTGGTAAAAGCCGACCTTCAGGCCGGCCGCCCGGACGGCGTCTACGTACTGGGCGACGATGTCCTTGCCGTATGGGGTGTTCATCACCGTGTAGTCAGTCAGCTCGGAGTCCCACAGGCAGAAGCCCTCGTGGTGCTTCGTGGTCAGCACCACGTACTTCATGCCCGCCCGCTTGGCCTGCCGGGCCCAGTCGACGGGATCGAACAGGTCTGGCTCGAAGTAGCGCGCGTAGCGTTCGTAGGTCTCTGTCGGTATCCGCTCGCGGTTCATCAGCCACTCGTGGCGGGCACCCAGGGCGTAGAGACCCCAGTGCACGAAGAGACCGAGGCGATCATGGGTGAACCATTCGAGCTTGGGGTTGGGCATCGCAATGCACTTTCTCCTTGGTGGCGATAAGTCACGAGTATAGATCTGACTAATTCTTCGGATCTGTGGCCCTGTGGAGTCCTGTACCTGTGCGTCATTGGCTAGACATCAGATGCATTGTCCGGGATCCAACACGTCGACATGATCCTCGAGCTTGACCGGCCGGTTCCACGGCGCACCCTCACCAGCTGTGCAGGCAGCTGAGGGTCTCCGTTGCAAGGCACCGCTCGGCCGAGCTGCGACGGTCCTCGAATGAGAGGATGACGCATGCGGGCTGTGCGGATTCATGCCAAGCAGGACATGCGGACCGAGCAGGTTCCGAGCCCCGAGCCGGATGCCGACGAGGTGCGGCTGCGGGTGGGCTACGTCGGGATCTGCGGGTCGGACCTGCACTACTACGCTGACGGCGCTGCGGGCATCTTCGCCATCCGTGAACCGCTGATCCCCGGCCACGAGGTGTCCGGGGTGATTGACCTTGACCCGACAGGAGCCTTCGAGCCAGGCACGCCGGTGACGGTGCACCCGGCCACGTGGGGTAGCGCGCAGCCCGATCTGACCTACGTGCAGCGACACCTCTGGCCGGGTGGCGGTTACTTGGGCAGTGCCTCGACATGGCCACACACGTCCGGCGCCCTGGCGGAGCAGCTGGTCGTTCGCCGCGATCAAGTGCGCCGACTGCCGGCCTCACTGCCGCTCAAGCGAGCAGCATTGGCCGAACCGCTGGCCGTCGGCCTGCACGGCCTGGCGGTGGGTGGCGGCATCCGGGGCAAGCGCATGCTGATATCGGGATCGGGCCCGATCGGGCTGCTAACCGCTGCTGCCGCGGCAGCTGAGGGCGCGGCCGAGGTCGTGTGTGCCGACCTGCTTGCGGGACCGTTACAGCGCGCGCGGCTCCTGGGGGAAGCCAGCCCGGTGCCGATCGGGACCGTGCAGATCGGCGTCGAGGATCTGCCGGACTCACATTTCGACGTAACGCTCGAGTGCGCTGGGGTGCCGCAGGCGCTCCACGGACTGCTGCTGGCCACTCGCCGGGCCGGCGTCCTCGTCCAGGTCGGCAATCTGCCCGACGAGACTCGACCGGTCAACCTGGCGCCCCTAGTGTCGAAGGAGATACAGCTGCGGGGCACCTTTCGCTTCAATGACGAGATCGACGCCGCCATCACGCTGCTCGATCAGAACCCGCAGATCGAGCAAGTGGTCACTCACGTACTGCCGTTTGAGGACGTCAACGAGGCATTCGCCATCGCCGCGGACTCCGAGATTTCCGGCAAGGTCCTGGTTGAGGTCAGCGCTCCCTGATGGATCTCCGCCCAACAGCTTCACGACCGGCGCAGATCGACAGTGATGCGCCGCGCTGAGTCAGACCAACGAGGAACCTGAGAGCGCAGTGTCAAAACAGAAGCATGCCGCCGGACTCGACGCCTTCTCAGTTCGGTCACAGCCATGGGTCGTCAAAATCGCACCGACCGCCCGGCCGACTCCGATCGAGCGGACTTACCGTGCGGCCCAGCCGACTGGGTGCCCGAGGGCCCGTCGGACCGAGAGAGGGGATTCTCGTGCGTGTTCTGGTCTTGGGTGGTGATGGCTATCTGGGCTGGCCGGCTGCTCTCCATTTCTCGGCGGCGGGCCACGATGTCACAGTGGTCGACAGTTACATCCGGCGTCGATACGACCTGGAGCTGGAGACCGACAGCCTGGTGCCGATCGCCACTCTTCCTGAGCGGATCGCGCGCTGGCGGGCTGTGACGGGCGCGGTGATCGGGTTGTCGGTCGGTGATCTGAACGATGCGGCCTTCGTCACCTCCGTGCTGTCGCGGGTGAGGCCGGACACTGTCGTCCACCTGGCGGAGCAGCGATCCGCCCCCTACTCGATGATGGATCAAGATCACGCCGTCCACACCCAGGTGAACAACGTGGTCGGGACGCTGAACGTGTTGTGGGCTATAGCCCAGACCGACCCGACGATCCACCTGATCAAGCTAGGCACAATGGGTGAGTACGGTACGCCGAACATCGACATCGAAGAGGGGTGGCTTCGAGTCACCCACAACGGCAGAACCGACGTCCTGCCCTACCCGAAACAAGCGGGGTCGTTCTATCACCTGTCGAAGGTCCACGACAGCCACAACATCCTCTTCTGCTGCCGAGCCTGGGGGCTACGGGCGACCGACCTCAATCAGGGCGTCGTTTACGGAGCTGAGACCGCGCAAACCCGGCTTCATCCCGAACTGGCTACCCGGTTCGACTATGACGCCGTGTTCGGGACCGTGCTCAACCGCTTCATCGTGCAGGCGGTGATCGGACACCCCCTTACCGTGTACGGAGCCGGCGGCCAGACGCGCGGCTTCCTGGACATCGTCGACACCGTGCGCTGTCTCGAGATCGCCGCCGAACACCCAGCCGAGCCAGGCGAGTTCCGGGTATTCAACCAGTTCACCGAGTCCTTTTCCGTCCTCGAGCTCGCCGAGCTCGTGGCTGCGCTGCACAAGAGCCACGTACGGATCGAGCACGTTGACAACCCGCGGGTCGAGATGGATCAGCACTACTACCATGCCGCTCACGACGGACTCCTTCGTCTGGGTCTCGAACCGCATCCGCTCTCCGCCGCCCTCGTCGAATCGGCGTTCGAGACTGTGCGGCGGCACCGGGATCGGGTCGATCCCCGGGTGATCGTCCCGCTGTCCAGATGGAAGCCGAACCTGGCCGCACATGCACCGCCCGAGGCCGCAGTCCTGAGCGGTGCTGCTGTCGGCGGCTGACGCGTGAGAATCGCCCTGATCTCGGAGACCTGGCTGCCCAGCGTCGACGGCGTAGTCACCCGCCTCCGGCATACGGTGTCGAATCTGATCGACGCAGGCCATCTCGTCTTGCTGATCGCCGCGACGCTCGGGCCGCCCATGCCCGGACTCGTGCAGCAGCAGATTCGAGGCATCGTGGTGCCGATCATCGACCCCATCCGACGCTGGGCGCTCCCCGATCGCCGAACCATCGCTCGAGCGCTCGATGCCTTCGACCCCGACATAGTCCACGTGGTCAACCCGATTCTGATGGGTGCGCACGCCCTGGATCAGGTCGCCGGCCGGTATCCGTCGGTCGCCAGCTTCCACACCGACGTATCGGCGTACGCGGCCCGCTACCACCTGGGATGGACCCGGCCGATCCTCCACTCGATCACCCGAGAGGCCTACTGGCGAGCCGATCGGCGACTTGCGACCTCCGCCGCTGGACTGGCCCGACTCGCCGAGCTCGGCGTCGACGACGCGTCCATCTGGCCGCCGGGAGTCGACGAGCGCCTGTTCGTCCGCCGAGTGGTGCGCAACCGCGAACCGGATCGACCGTCGGCGATCCACGTCGGTCGGCTAGCGCGGGAGAAGAACTGCAACGCACTCGTCGGCCTTATGACAATGAGGGGTACAGCGCCGTCGCCGGTCCGTCTGACGTTCGTCGGCGACGGGCCCGATCGCCAGCGGCTCGAGCGAGCGTTCGCAGGAACCTCCACCTTCTTCGCCGGCCTGCTCCTAGACGAAGCCCTCGCGGCTGCGTACGCCGCCGCCGACGTGCTGCTGTTTCCGTCTGTGACGGAGACCGTCGGCCTTGTGCTGATCGAGGCCATGGCCGCGGACCTGCCCGTAGTGGCGGTGGACACGTCGGCCGCTCGCAACACAATGTGCGGCTACGGTCGATCGGTGCTCGTCCCGGTCAATGCGACCCCCCAAGCTTGGCTCGATGGCATCCTGGCCGCGCTCGCTACACAGCCAAGTACGACGTCGTTCTCGGCCTCGAACTCGGACGCATCGTCGGGGAGCTGGCAACAGGCCACTGACATACTGCTGGGCCACTACGTCTCGACCATCGGGGGTGTTACCGAGCGCTCGGGATCGCTACGCACAAGGACTCGACGAAGCCTCCGGCTCTCAGGTTCGTCAAAGGTGCGGTTCGGCTAGTCTGCGGTCGTCGCTCGCCGCGGCGAGCGTCACGACTGGTCACATTCGGGGCACTCCACGCTGTGAAGCTGATGCTCGCTCTCGAGTTCCCGAGGATGGCCATGAATCTCATCGAAGCTCTGCTGCTTGGCATCGTAGAAGGTGTCACCGAGTTCCTCCCGGTGTCGAGTACCGGCCATTTGACCATCGCGGAGGGACTTCTCGGGCTGCAGGTCGATGATCCCGGGGTGACTGCATTCACGGCGATCATCCAGGTAGGCGCCATCGCTGCGGCGATCATCTACTTCCGATCAGACATCGGACGTTTGGCGGGCGCTTGGTTCCGCGGTCTTGTCAACGGCCGGGCCCGGGAAGCGCCCGACTATCGGTTCGCTTGGTATGTGATCCTCGGCTCGATACCGATCGGGATCGTGGGCTTTCTAGCCCAAGGCCTGATCTCGGGCCCCCTGCGCAACCTCTGGGTGGTGGTGGTGGCTCTCGTGGGCTGGAGTGCGGTGATGTGGATCGCCGAGCGTGTCGGCAAGCGGGATCGCCCGGAGTCCTCGCTCAACCTGAGAGACGCAGTGATCATCGGTCTGGTGCAGTGCTTTGCCCTGATTCCCGGTGTGTCTCGTTCCGGGGCAACCATCAGCGCAGGCCTGTTGCGGGATCTCGACCGGGTCGCGGCAACGCGGCTGGCGTTCTTCCTCGCGATTCCGGCTCTGGTTGCCGCCGGGGCGTACGAGGCGATCAAGGAAGCCTCCGTGATCAGTACGGGGGTCGGCTGGTTGCCCACCTTGCTCGCAACGGGGGTCAGCTTTGTCGTTGGCTATGCGTCAATCGCTTGGTTGCTGCGATTCGTGGCCAAGCACAGCATCACGGTATTCATCTGGTATCGCGTGGCACTGGCGGCGGTCATCGCCGTGCTGCTCGGCACCGGGACGCTGAGCCCGACGTAGACACTGGTCCCGTACCACACCCGACACATCGGCCACCATGGCGTCCGCAGCGTTGGCAAGCTCAGCGAACGCCCCTCGGCTCTGCCGCGCCCCAGCGATGCGGCCGTGACGTCGCCTCGGCGTCGGCTCGGAGGAGCTTGTTGATTGCGGCAATCGCGGCGGCAGCCTCCTGCAGTTCGCGGTTGGCCTGGTGCGGCCTGAAGATCACTGTTGCATTGCGCGCGAGTAATGCGGAGACCATAGCCGTGCCAATAGGAAGGGAGGAGTGGTTGTTCTCGCAATCAGCGGCGTACCAGGTCGGCGCATAGAGCACTACCCGCTTATCAACCGTTGAGATTGAAGCCGTCGCCGTTTCGATGTTCTCGATCTGGGGACTACCAATAATCTTGAACTTCTCCGAGATCTGTACCCCATGTGCGGCGTAGCGGTCTATCGCTGCCTGATCTGCCACGGCAAGGACGTCGTAGGCCGCTGACTTCCTCCGTAATATTCGCCTCTTTATCGCTGTCGCCGTGGTGGAGCCAGACGTGAGTTATATGCCGTACCTTCCTGAAAACGCCGTTGTCGCGGCTGTAGACGTAAAGCGCGGCCCGGACTGTCTCTGGCAACATCGCTCGCATTGAGCGACTATCTCCCCTCGGCGCGTAGATCACGGGCATGGTGTACCTCTCGGCCACGCGCTGAAATGCGAGTGCATCGGTGGTCACGACGGTGAAAGGTTGCCCGGTACTCTCCAGATAAGGTGACCATAGACCGATGTGGAATTCGGCGTGCCCGTTATAAGGCATCGTCAGTGTTGGACGGTATGCCCGAAGCTTGTCGAGCACCTCCTGGTTGTACGCGGTGAAGCGTGCAAGCTGCACCCGAATCAAGGCCAACATTGCTACAGCTAGCACTGCAAGCACTGAGAATGCCGCCGCTGGCAGCGACAACGTGGCAGCGACAAAGCCGAGCACAAGAAACCCGCAAATCACCGCTCCCGACCACCCATATGGCCAGCGGGGAGGGTCAACCGGCTTTTCGGGAACTCCTGGCAGATTCCGGGCTTGTAGTTGTACTACGTCAGCGTCTTTTTGGGCAGTACCGCTAGTCATCCAAGCTGCCCATGGTCAAATTCACCGTAGTTCCGGTCATCCCGCTCGCCTTATCGGAGGCCATGAAGACGGCCACGTCAGCCATCTCCTCGAGCGTCATAAGGCGTCGCGCGTGGGTCCTGCTTGCGAGGAACTCCTGGAACTGTTCCCAGGTCATTCCCGATGCCTTGGCGCGAGGCTCGAAGGCTTCCTTGAGCGTGGCTGTCTCCGGCAAGCCCTGCGGTCGCAGGCCGACGACGCGAATGCCTTGAGGTGCGAGCTCGGCGGATAGATCTCGCGTAAGTGCCTCCTTGGCGGCCATCGCCGGGCCGTAGCCTCCCACCAATGGGATGCCCATCCGCGAGTGGAGCGCGGTGACCGTCATGATCACTCCCGACTTGTTCGCGATCATGCGTCGCGCCGCCAGGCGCGCGGTCAGGAAGTACGACGCTGTGTACGTCGTGATCGGCAGAGAGAACTGCTCGACATCCAGCTCGACGAGCGGCACACCCAGGATGTTCGCGTCCGGGACACCGACTGCGTTGAACGAGATATCGAGCCGGCCGGCCGTGTCCATTACTGACTGTAGATGCTGATCCACAGCTTGCTCGTCGAGAGCGTCTACCTCCGCCGCCTCGGCGGATCCACCGGCGGAAACGACTTCCCGGGCGACAGCTACGACTGGTGCGAGGTAGCGCCCGGTGAGAAAAAGCCTGGCCCCCTCGCGCGCGAAGGCGCGTGCGACAGCCCCGCCGATCGCGCCACCGGCGCCGTAGATCACCGCAACTTTGCCGTTCAGCATCAATATCGGTCCTTTCTGTCCCCGGTGGTCACATACGCCCAGCTCATGAGCTGAAGCCTGACCCCGTCGATAGTGCAGACACCGCGACGACAAGAAAGTGGGCGCCCCACATCCGCGCCTGAGCGGAGCGAAGGCAATCGAACCCGGATCGCGCGCGTGCTGAGGAGGAGGGAGCCGGCGCGCGTTTTGTCGGCGAGCGACGACGAAGTGGGTCCCACAGCGCGGTCCGCGCCTGCCAGTTCGCTCGTGGCCGGGTGTCTATACAGGAACCAAGTGCGACGAGGTGCGAGAAGTTGGTGACGGACAATGAGGGTCGTGACATCGGACCTGATCTCCAGGGCGCGGGCCGGGGACGGCGACGCGTTCCGGGAGCTGACCGAGCCGCACCGCCGAGAGCTACAGGTGCACTGCTATCGGATGCTCGGATCCTTTCAGGATGCCGAGGACGCCCTCCAGGAGACGCTGCTGACCGCCTGGCATGGACTCGCAGGGTTCGAGGGGCGCGCCTCGCTCCGCACCTGGCTTTACCGGATCGCCACCAACCGATGCCTCAACGCACGTCGCTCGGCCAGTCGACGCGCAGCCAAGGAGTGGGACACGCCCCAGGTTGAACCACCCGAGCCGACCCGGCTCGGCGAAGTCGTATGGCTCGAGCCTTTTCCCGACGCCCTCCTCGATAGTGCGATCGACATGCCGCTCGGCCCGGAGGCCCGCTACGAGCAGACCGAATCCATCTCTTTGGCCTTCGTGTCTGCCCTTCAGCTCTTGCCGCCTCGCCAGCTCGCCGTCCTCATCTTGCGCGACGTCCTCGGATTCCACGCGAGCGAGGTGGCCGACATGCTGGACTCGACCGTCGAATCGGTCAACAGTGCACTGAAACGGGCGCGCGCCAGCCTGCAGCGTCGACGGCTGCCGGCCACCCCACGCGAGCCGCCTCCTGCCTCCGGCTCACCTTCGGAGGATGCGATCGTGGCGAAGTTCGTCCGCGCGTACGAATCCGCCGATCTTGACGCGCTGGTGGCTCTCCTGACGGACGACGTCTTCATCTCCATGCCGCCGATGCCCTTCGAGTACGAGGGCAGAGACGTCGTGGCCCGCCTGTTCGCGAGCATTTTCCGCTCAGGGCGAAGGTTCGACCTCGTCCCGACGCGGGCCAACGGTCAGCAAGCTTTCGGGGCCTACTTGCGCGCCCCTACCGGCATTCGCCACGGGGTCGGCCTCATCGTGCTGACCCTCGCCGGCGACCAGATCTGCGCTCTTACCCGCTTCGAGAACAGCGTGCTGCGATGGTTCGGGCTGCCGCGATCGCTCCCAGGCCGATAGTCGCTTTCGCTCCCAGGCCGATAGTCGCTTTTCGCTCCCAGGCCGATAGTCCGCTCTTCGAATATGCGACCGCCGCAGAACTTGATCAGCCGCCAAGCCCGGTCGCCAAAGGCCAGTTGATCATCCACGCGTCTGCTCCTGTTTCGGTCTGAAAATGGGGCAAATGCGCCGACGAACTCTATCGAGATGCCGATCATGCGGCTACAGTCCACCTTGTGCCAATGTTCCGGATCAAGGAGGCCGCCGAGCTCCTGGGGGTGAGCGACGACACCGTCCGCCGCTGGGCCGACGGTGGGCGGATCACGACGAGCGCCGACATCTCGGGTCGGCAGGTGATCGACGGGGCCCAGCTCGCTCGATTTGCTGAGGAGATCGCTGAAGCCAGCGGTGGGCCTGCCAGCCAGGTCGTCGTTGCGGAGTCCATGCGCAACCGGTTCACCGGCTTGGTCACGCGGGTTGTGCGGGACACGGTCATGGCGCAGGTGGAGATTCAGGCCGGGCCGCATCGATTCGTCTCTCTACTGAGCCGCGAGGCGGTGGACGACTTGGGCCTGGAACCCGGGGTGTTGGCCGTGGCAGCGGTGAAGGCCACCAACGTCTCGGTGGAGATACCGAGGAACCGCTGACCTCGCTGAAAGCGAGCCAACACCAAGGAGTTCTCATTGCGACGATTCGCCATCACTCTTCTTGCGGCTTCCGTGATCGCTGTCGGTCTCGCCGGGTGCGGGTCCAACCAGAACAGCGGTACGAGCTCCGCATCCAGCCCGTCGGCAAGCGAAAGTGGCTCGGCATCGCTGTCGGGCAACATCACTGTATTCGCGGCTGCCTCGCTGACCGAGTCGTTCACCGAGATTGGCAAGCAGTTCGAGGCCGCCAACCCCGGAACGAAGGTCACGTTCAGTTTCGGGGCAAGCTCAGCTCTGGCGGAGCAGATCAACGCTGGTGCGCCGGCCGACGTGTTCGCTTCGGCGAGCCCGAAGAACATGGACCAGGTCGTCAGTGCCGGCGGCGCGTCCGGCTCGAAGGTGTTCGCGACCAACGAGATGGAGATCGCCACCCCGCCCAGCAACCCCGCCCACGTCGCTTCGGTCAACGACCTGGCGAAGTCATCGGTCAAGACCGCGCTCTGCCAGCCGCAGGTGCCATGCGGTTCGGTCGCTCAGCAGGTCTTCACCAACGCCAAGATCACGGTGAAGCCGGTCACTCTCGAGCCCGACGTGAAGTCGGTCCTGAGCAAGGTGCAGCTCGGTGAGGTAGACGCTGGAATGGTCTACGTGACCGACGTGAAGGCCGCAGGCGACAAGGTCAAGGGCGTCGAGATCGCCGACGATGTCAACGCCTCCACCGATTACCCGGTCGCCGCCCTCGCCAAGAGCGGCAACGCAGCAGCAGCGTCCGCGTTCGTGGACATGGTGCTCTCGCCGGCCGGGGAGAGCGTGCTGACCGCCGCAGGGTTCCAGGCGCCCTGAACCCGGTACTTGCGCGGATCTGATGGTGAGCACGCTGGCGACACCGTCGCGGTTGAGCCAGCGGGAGCGCCAGCGGCGAGCTGCCAAGGGTGGCGGTTCGCGTTCGGTGCCGGTGCCCTTGCTGGCCCCAGCAATCGTCTCCGTTGCGTTCCTCGTACTGCCGCTGGCTGGTCTGATTCTGCGAGCTCCCTGGAAGGACATGTGGTCCATCTTGCGGGGCTCGGATGCATCCGAGGCGCTGCGACTGTCGCTGTGGACATCGACAGTCGCGACCGCGGTATCGCTGGTGATCGGCGTCCCGCTGGCCTGGATATTGGCCCGGACGGACTTTCCTGGGCTGCGGTTCCTGCGGGCGCTGGTCACGCTGCCGCTGGTGCTGCCGCCGGTGGTTGGCGGGGTAGCTCTGCTGCTGGCGTTCGGGCGTAGGGGATTTGTTGGGCGATACCTCGACCAATGGTTCGGCATCACGATCCCGTTCAGCCCGGCCGCGGTCATCATGGCAGAGACATTTGTGGCGATGCCGTTCCTGATCATCACCGTGGAGGGGGCGCTCCGGTCAGCCGACTTTGGGTTCGAGGAGGCGGCCGCCACGCTAGGGGCAGGCAGGATGACGGTTTTCCGGCGCATCACCCTCCCGCTGGTCGCGCCCTCGCTGGGTGCTGGCGCGGTGCTGTGCTGGGCGCGGGCCCTCGGTGAGTTCGGCGCCACGATTACTTTCGCCGGGAGCTTTCCCGGGCGTACCCAGACGATGCCAATCGCGGTCTATTACGCGCTCGAGACCGACCCTGACGCCGCCATCGTGCTCAGCCTGGTGCTGCTGCTGGTGTCGGTCACTGTGCTGGTGACGATGCGGGACAAGTGGCTACGCGGGCGGTCCACCCAGTGACGTTTGGGGTCGGGCAGGGGCTGGACATCAACGTCGAAGTGGTTCGTGGCGAGTTCACGCTGCGGGTCAAATTCGCAGCGGCCCCCGGCGAGGTGCTGGGAATTCTCGGGCCGAACGGCTCCGGCAAGTCCACCCTGCTCAACGCGGTGGCCGGACTCATGCCTGTATCGCGCGGTCAGATTCTGCTCGACGGTCAGGTGGTCGACGACGCGGCTACCAGCGAGTTCTTGGAGGCGGCTCAGCGCCCCGTCGGTTTCGTGTTCCAGAACTACCGGCTCTTTCCGCACATGAGCGTGCTCGACAATGTCGCCTTCTCCCCGCGCGCCCGCGGAACCAGCCGGCATGAGGCACGCGCGGCGGCGTCCCGCTGGCTTGACCGATTGGGTCTGACGCCGTTCGCCGGCCGGCGGCCGGCCGACCTTTCCGGAGGTCAGGCCCAGAGGGTAGCGCTGGCGCGGGCGTTGGCAGGAGATCCAGCACTGCTGCTGCTCGATGAGCCGTTGTCGGCGCTCGATGCGCGGACGCGTCTCGACGTCCAGACCGAGCTCCGTCGCCACCTGTCAGACTTTGGTGGACCATGCCTCCTGGTCACACACGATCCCGTTGGAGGCGCTCGTGCTCGCCGACCGGCTCCTCGTGCTCGAGGACGGGAACATCGTGCAGGAGGGCACACCCGCAGCGGTCGCCCGGCGGCCGGCAACGGAGTACGTCGCAAAGCTGGTGGGGCTGAATCTGTACGCCGGAGAGGTCGACGGCCCGAGGGTCAAGCTGCGCGGTGGCGGTGCATTCGTCGTACCTGATCATGGCCAGCATGGTGACGTGCTCGTCGCGGTCCGGCCGTCAGCCGTGGTCGTCAGTATCGAGCAACCCCACACCAGCGCGCGCAACACCTGGCCTGCGACCATCGTCGGGCTGAGCCTGCTCACTGACCGGGTCCGGATTGACCTCGATGGCGAGCCGTCGGCGCTGGTGGACGTCACCCCGAGCGCCGTCTCCGAGCTCGAGCTGACCTCGGGCCGCAATGTATGGCTGACCGCCAAGGCCACGGACCTGGAGGTTTACGGCGGAGACTCTTCGGTGGATACGGGAGGTCCGTCTTCGCCTACCCGCCGCTACACACGCGAGGACGCTGTCGAATCCGGCGAATCTGGCGAATCCGTCACGTCAACTGACCTCGCTGGTCGTGATCGGGAGTCCTAGATTCGAAGCTCGAGGAGTTAGCCTTCGACGGCGAGGATGACGTCCGAGGCCTTGACGATGGCGGTCACGGCGCTGCCTTCGGTGATGCCGAGCTCTTCCACGGCCTCGACCGTGATCGATGCAACGAGCCGGATGCCGTTGGCGTCCAGCTCGACGTTGGCGATGGCTTCCCCGCGGTTGATGCCAGTGACACTGGCAGTGATTTGGTTGCGTGCGCTGATTCTCACGAAACACAGATGTTAGGCGATCGGTCATGACCACAATCGGACAGGGGCCAACACTCGTCCGCCGCTCACTCATCCATCCCGCAGGTGACGAACCTACTGTTGTACTTGTGAGTAGACCGTTGGCGACAAGAGCAGCTGCATGAGCTCAAACGTGGAGAACTCAGAGCCGCAAATTGTGGCGTGCACGAACTGCCATACCAAGAACCGCGTACCGGCTACGGCCTCGGGCGTGCCACGTTGTGGAAAGTGCCAGACGCCGCTTCGTTGGGTAGTGAATGCATCCGACGCCGACTTCGCCTCCGTTGTAGAGGCCGCAAACATTCCTGTACTCGTCGACATCTGGGCACCTTGGTGCGGTCCCTGTCGAAAGGTCAGCCCGGCACTCGAGCAAATCGCCGGTGAGTTTGCCGGACGACTGAAGCTCGTCAAGATCAACGCAGATGAGGCGCCAGGCGTGAGCCAACGATTCGATGTGCTCGCCATCCCAACCCTTCTGCTGCTGTCGCGTGGCGAGGTGATCGACAAGCAGATCGGTGCTGCTCCCGCTGCTCAGCTGCGTTCATGGGTTGTATCGAAGCTCAATTTGGGCGTCTGAGCATCAGCGGGCGCCGCGCAGAGATCTCACCGCGACGAAGACGCGGTCGCTGTGCGTCTTCACGTTTGCGACTCGGAAACATCCCCTGTGTGGCCGGTCCGACGGTGCGTTTGTGCGGCTGTGCTGGGAAACGCACCCCGCAAGTGGCGAGCCGCGCCTCTTAGTCGGTCTCGATCATCTCGTAGTGCCCAATCCAAGTCTCCTTGAGGAGGTGCTCCTCGTCAGGGGTGATCACGGCCTCTTGCCAGCGCTCGCCGGCGAACGCTCGGATCGAGTCGACGTCCTCCCACACTGTGACGTAGAGATACTCGGTCGACGACGGATCGCGGGGCTTGCCCACATGCTGCGCAACGAGCCCTGACTGCCGCGATACCAGCGGTATTGCCACCTCGGCGAGGAACGATTCGAACTCACTCTCCTTGCCGGGGTGGATCGTCGGCCTGAAGACGCGGATGATCATGACAACGCGCCCTAGGCTTCGCGCGTCTGCGGAGAGCTCTGCAATGTCCTCGCGGGATCGCGCTCGACTATCGGGTCGAGTACCTTGTCGATCTTGGCCAGCAGATCATCGTCCAGCTTGACCTCCGATGCGGCGGCATTGTCATGAATCTGCTCGGGCCGCGACGCCCCGATGATCGCGCTCGCGACATTGTCGTTTTGGAGCACCCACGCGACCGCCAGCTGTGCCATGGAAAGGCCGGCGTCCTTGGCGAGCGGCTCAAGCTGCTGAACGCGCTCCAGGACGTCATCGCTCAACCAGCGCTTGATCATGTCTGCGCCACCCTTCTCGTCGGTGGCCCGCGACCCCTCTGGCGGCTGCTCGCCCGGCCGGTACTTCCCGGTGAGCGCGCCCTGGGCGATTGGCGAGAAGACGATCTGGGACATGCCGAGTGAGACGCAGACCGGTACGACGTCGCTCTCGATCACTCGCCACAGCATTGAATACTGCGGCTGGTTGGAGATCAGGTGGATGCCGAGATCCTCAGCCAGGTCGTGGCCGTCCTGAATCTGCTGGGCAGTCCACTCGCTGACGCCGATATAGAGCACCTTGCCCATGCGCACCAGGTCGGCGAAGGCGCGCATGGTCTCATCGAGCGGTGTTTCGTAGTCGAAACGATGCGCCTGGTAGATATCGACGTAGTCGGTTTGCAGCCGCGTCAGCGATCCGTTGATCGACTCCATGATGTGCTTGCGGGAGAGCCCGACATCGTTGTGCCCCTTTGGCCCGGTGGGCCCGAAGACCTTGGTCAAGATCTCCAGCGATTCGCGGCGCTCCCCTTTGAGGGCTTCGCCGAGCACCGTCTCGGCCTGAGTGTTCGCGTACACATCTGCTGTGTCGAAGGTCGTGATGCCGGAATCGAGTGCGGCGCGTACGCAAGCCTTTGCTTGATCGTTCTCCACTTGCGAGCCGTGTGTCACCCAATTCCCGTAGGTGACCTCCGAGATCTTGAAACCTGAGTTGCCGACGTAGCGATATTGCACCGTAGCCCCCTGTCCGTGTTGGCCTCGTGTTGACGATCGATACCGATGATCTCGCGCCGCTTAGATATCGCGCCAGATTGCAGACTTGCGGATCTCGAACTCACTGGCACTGATCACTCCACTGTCGCGTAGTGCGCGGAGTTCGGCTAGGACATCTAGCGGATCCCGTTCTGGCCGAGACCCACCGCGGATCGCCTCCTGGGCCTCATTGGCGAGCATCTCACCTTGTGTGCCCAGGATCTGGTCAATGATGAGGCTGCCTGCCCGTGTCGTGAGGCGGACAGTTCCGGATAGCTTGCGGGTATAGGCCTCGATGGCCACGATGTCGTGCAGCAGCACGCTGAATGCGGTCGTCCCGCGGCTGCGGCGGGAGCGGAAAAGGACGCGTTCGCTGGTGAGCACGAGCAAGCCCAACTCTCGGGCGTGGCGCCCGTCCATCATTCGCAACACCGTCTCGGAGTCGGTGAGTGAGGATTGGAGCTGGGCTACATAGACATCGGAGCGCTGGTCAGAGGCCATCGCAGACGCGGCGGCCAGCACATCAGGGCGCAGGTTGTACCGAGCCAGACGCTCGCGGACGTTGGGCCGAAACCACCGGAACCATGACATGATCGCGCCCTCGCCGTCGGATGATCTTCGATGATGACACCAGAGCATCCGGTGGACAAAGCGTCCCCCGACGTGTTCGTCGATCGCGATGAATTGTGGTCCTGCCTCGACCGAGGCGAGACTTGAGCTTGAGGTCCATCTGGATCAGCCAAGGCCTGTCGACGTGGTCCTGCCCAGCGTCAACAGCGGCCGAGAGGACAGCACGTCATGAAACGACCGTCACCGCCGTCGCTGCTGCTCCGCAAGATCGTGCAGAAGCTCGGGCTGCATCCCGACGACCCGGAGCCGATCGCGGTGGATCTGGCTGGCCGCAAGGCCCTGATCGTCGCCACGAACCACGGGATGCTCGACATCGGCAAGCCCACCGGCGTCTTCGCGAGCGAGCTGACCGCGGCGTACTACGCCTTCCTTGATGCTGGCATGGATGTCGACGTGGCGAGCCCTGCCGGTGGCGTGATTCCGGTCGAGCCTCTTTCGGTGAATTCGATCATCCGTACGGCGGCCGATGACCGCCTCCTTGCTGATCACGTGCTCCGTGCCAAGATCACTAACTCGCTGCCCGTTACGGCCGTGGACATCGATGTGTACGACATCGTCTATCTGGCCGGCGGTTGGGGAGCCGCTTTCGACCTGGGATTCTCCGAGGTGCTTGGGGCCAAGATCACCGATGCCAATGCGGCTGGCAAGATCATCGGCGGCGTCTGCCACGGCCCGCTCGGACTCATCAATGCCACGGCGGCCGATGGCCGCCCCCTGGTCGAAGGCCGACGCGTCACTGGAGTCAGTAACCGGCAGGTCCGCGACCTGCGAATCACCGACACGCCTCAGCATCCCGAGACGGAGCTTCGTCGTAAGGGGGCGCTGTACGAGTCGAGCACACGGATCACCGACATACTCGCGAACCATTGGGTCGTCGACGGAAATCTGGTCACCGGCCAGAATCAGAATGCCGGTCCGATGGTGGCTCGTGAGATGCTCCGCCTCGCTCAGCAGCACATGGTTGGCCGTAGTTAGGCACTTCATGCACTGACGCCGTTTCACGTACGGGTCGAGATGCTCAGCACGAGGCCGCTGAAAGGCGCCGCCACCCGGCAACACCCCTTAGTCGCAGTCGAGGCAGGCTTGACCAGTAGTCAGAGTTGAATCCGAGGGGAGAAAAGCATCGTGACCATCACAATCTGTCGTACCTGTGCCGTAGAGCACGATGAGCCAGCCGCCGTCTGTGCGATCTGTGCCGACGAGCGTCAATATGTACGCCCCTCCGGCCAGAAATGGACCACGCTCGAGGAGCTACGCGATGCCGGGCACAGGGGAACGATCGCCGAAGTCGAGCCAGGCTTGCATGGCATCGCAATCGAGCCGTCGGTCGGGATCGGCCAGCGCGCACTGCTCATCCAAACGACGTCGGGCAACCTGCTCTGGGATCCCAACGGGTACGTCGACGATGAGCTGGTTGGGGCCGTTCAGCAGTTGGGCGGGGTAGCGGCAGTCGCGGCCAGCCATCCACACATGTTCGGTGTCCAGGTCGAGTGGTCCCATCGGTTCGGTGGCGTGCCGGTCTATGTCCAGGCTGCCGACCGGGAATGGCTCCAGCGCGACGACCCAGTTGTCACAATCTGGGAGGAGAAAACAGAAGTGCTGCCCGGAGTTGTGCTTCATCGCATCGGCGGCCACTTCCCTGGCAGCGCAGTTGCTCAGTTCGTGGGGGCCGACGATCGCGGCGTGCTGCTGAGCGGTGACACCGTGGCCTGCACACCGGACGAGCATTGGGTCTCGTTCATGCGTAGCTACCCGAACAAGATTCCCCTCTCGGCAGCAGTCGTGGCGAAGGTGGCTGACCGGGTGCTGCAGAATCGACTTCGATCGGCTCTACGACAACTTCGGCGGGAAGGTCAGAAGCGATGCCGAACAGTGGGTGCGCCGATCCGCCGACCGCTACATCGCGTGGGTGAGAGGGGACTTCGACCATCTCACGGGGTGATCAGCATGCGTTGCCTCCGCCGGGCCACGAACGCCCTGATGGAGCGGTGGTGGGTGTGCGGCCGCCTGACAGTTGGTGCGGACAATGAGATCCCTCGCGCGGCCCGCGGAAACGGCCAGAGCGGGTCAGCCCCAGTGCAGCTCAGCCCCGGGTCTCAGCCCAGAGGCGTTAACACCGCCATGGGAATCTGCCGCGCGACCTTCGCCTGGTAATCGGCGAAGAAGGCTGCCTGCACGAGCAACTTTTGCCACAGGATCTCGCGCTGAGCGCCATCAGCCACGGCGACGCGCACGCCAAGCCGTCGTCGCCCGACTTCGATTTCTGCCTGATCAGCGCGGCGCAGATTCTGGAACCACTGTGGCTCCTCCGCCGACCCGGCACCTGAACCGGTCACCAGATACCTGCCGTCGTCCTCGAGATACACGACCGGAGTCGTGTGCTTCGCGCCCGTCTTGCGGCCGCGAACCGTGAGCAGCAGCACCGGCATGCCGCGCATGGTGCCCATCAGTCGGCCGCCGGTGGCTCGATACAGGCCGTTGTTCAGCACCCTGCCCGCGCGTACCAGAATGCTCGGGACGGCCATGTCGGCAATCCTCTCATCCGGTTGTGAAGCAGCCGTCGCGCAGATGCGACTGCGCTTTGGCCTGGGATTCCGACGTCTAGTGACCAACCAGCGCGTGCTTGATCCCGGCAACGACGAGGGCAACGGCGAGTACTCCGGTAGCGAACGCGAGGGAACGGATTCGGTTCTGCTCGGCACCACGGGCGACCCCATAGCCGCCGGCCCCGATGATTCCGGCGCACATGAAGCGGGCCCAGTCGAGCTCGCTATCCGGCGGCGCGATGAGGACCGGCACGCTGACCATTACGGCCACGGCGGCGGCCGCGGCAAGTTGGATTCCCGAGACGATCCGATCGCTCTTGGAGATCCGCCCATCGTGAACCAGCCGACCTGCAATGCGGAACGCGAACAGATGCGCAAGAGCGAGGCCGATGGTGGTGCCCCAGACCAGGCCCATGACCCGGCCCGGGATAGCAATCGCGTTCTCGAGTGCGGTCAGCGCAGCAATCAGACAGACGGCCAGATAGAGAGCCATCGTCCAGCCCTCCTTGCGGAGATGATCTCGATGGGCATCGTCGGTCTCGGCGACGGATTCGACCGGCGGCGGAGCGGAGTCTTCGGTCACGCTCCGATCCTGGCAGGCTGAGCTGAGTGTCCGGGATAGGTCCTCAGCTTCGACGTCACCGTGAGAGGCGCCGCGATGGGTGCCATGGAAAGGAGCAGGACATGAAGTACATGATCTTGACGTACGCGTCGCAGCAGGATTACGACGGTATGGCCGGGCAGAACACTGGGCAGCCGGCATGGTCGCCGGAGGACTTTGCGGCGATGAGTACCTTCATGGAGGCCTTCAATGGCGAGCTTGCCGAGGCCGGCGAGCTCGTCGAGACAAGGGCATTGGCCGCGCCGGTGCACACCAGGCGCCTCGGTGCGCAGAGCGGCGTGCCGTTCGCAACCGACGGCCCTTACGCCGAGACACAGGAGGTGCTCGCCGGCTACTGGATCGTGGAGTGCGCCAGCTTCGATCGAGCGACTGAAATCGCCGGACGACTGGCCGGCTGTCCCGCACCAGAGCATGTCACCGCCAACGCCTACGCTGATGTGCGGCCGATCATGGAATCGGCTGCCGAGATCAGCTACTGACGATCAGCGACTGACGAAGCGGACTGTGGCTGGGACCGATGTCGAGAGCCTGCTGCGCCAGCTGGCGCCGCAGGTTCTTGCCGCGGTGGTACGCCGCTATGGCAACTTCGGCACCGCTGAGGACGCCGTGCAGGAAGCAATGCTGACAGCGGCAACCCAGTGGCCGAGCGAAGGAGTCCCTGACCATCCCAAGGGATGGTTGATCACAGTCTCAGCCCGTCGGTTGACCGATCTGCTACGCAGCGAGCAGGCTCGGCGGCGTCGCGAAGACGCGGTGGCTCGTTGGGAGCTGCCTCCGCACCAAACCGACGCCACTGACAACACGTCCGATTCCGACGACACCTTGATCTTGTTGTTCATGTGCTGTCACCCTGCGCTCTCGCAGCCGGCACAGATTGCGCTGACGCTCCGGGCGGTTGGTGGTCTGACGACGACCGAGGTCGCGCGTGCCTTCCTTGTTTCCGAGTCCACGATGACCCGGCGGATTACGCGCGCGAAGCAGCAGATCAAGGACAGTGGAATCCCCTTTCGGCTGCCGGCCCGGAAGGAACGTGCGGAACGGCTCGCCGCGGTCCTCCACGTGCTGTATTTGATCTTCACCGAGGGCTACGCCGCGACTGCGGGACCAAGTCTGCATCGTGTCGCGCTCTCCACAGAAGCAATCCGGCTCACTCGGATGGTCCACAAAGTGCTGCCCGATGATGGCGAGGTTGCCGGTCTGCTGGCTCTCATGCTGCTCACCGATGCCCGCCGCGCTGCCCGGACCACCGCCACCGGTGAGCTGGTACCGCTGGCAGAGCAGGATCGCTCTTTGTGGAACGCGGACTACATTGCCGAGGGAGTCGCGTTGATCACCCACGCATTGCCGCGGGGGACACCTGGTCCGTACCAGCTCCAGGGCGCGATTGCTGCGATCCACGACGAGGCACCCACCGCCCAGGAGACCGACTGGCCGCAAATCAAGGCACTGTATGAGTTGCTGCTGGACAGCTCAGACAACCCGATGGTCGCGCTGAATCACGCCGTCGCCGTCGCCATGGCCGACGGTCCAACGGTCGGACTGGAGCGGGTCCAGGGCCTGGCGCGGGACAAGCATCTGGCTGAGGATCATCGGCTGTATGCGGTGCAGGCACACTTGCTGGAGATGACCGGTGATACGACCGCAGCTCGCGAGGCTTACCTGGCTGCAGCCCACAGGGCCACGAACCTGCCACAGCAGCGCTACCTCAATCGCCAGGCCGCCCGGCTCGGCGACAACATCTCCACGTGAGGACTTGTCAGAATCTCAGCACCACATATGGGGCCGAGATTCCGCCAAGTCGGCTTCTGTGGCTGGGTTCGAGCAGGGGGTGGAATCATGAAGGTGATCATCGTCGGAGCTGGGATCGGCGGTCTGACTCTTGCAGCCGCTCTCGCTCAGCTAGCGCCGCTCATTGAGGTGGAGATCTTCGAGCGTGATGCCGCGGCGGCCGAGCGGCGGAAGGGCTATGCCATCGGACTCATGGGAGATTCGGGCCTCGCGGTCCTCGAGCGACTCGGGTTGAGGGACGAAGTCCTGGCCACCGGCGCTCAGCAGGTGACGAATTTCGTGATCACCGATCGGGAGGGCTCTAGGCTGCTGGTCCTTCCCTCGGGGAACGACGGAGCGCGCCAGAGATACCGCGTACAACGTGATCATCTGCAGTCGGTGATCGCTACTGCGCTGGGCACGACGCGAGTCCAATACGGGTATCAGGCTCTCGGCTATGAAGCGATCGCTGACCGCTATCGAGTCGTTTTCACCGGCGGACGCCACGTGGATGGTGATGTGGTGATCGCCGCTGATGGTGTGGGCTCGGCCCTGCGGCGGCAGCTCGTCGATGATTCCCCACACTTCCTCGGGCTCTCCGCGATCACTGGTGACGCGGCGCTATCCAATGAAGATCCGTTGCTCAGCGGAGGCTACTTCATGACCTTGGGCGGCCGCGGCGACTCGTTCTTCTGCTATCAACAACCTGGTGGTGTCCACTTCTCCTACATCTCGCATGTCGATCCGTCGGTCTTGCACTCGACCAGTCAGGCGAATCTGCTAGGCCAGGTCCAGGCGGCGACCGCAGATTGGCACCCGCTGGTCCGCTCCATCACGGCAGCAGCCGATCCGGAGTCGATCAAACCTCGCGGCTACTACGACAGGGAGCCGACGAAAAGCATTCGCGACGGCAATCTCTGGTTGATCGGCGATGCCGCGCATCCCATGAGTCCCTTCCAGGGTCAAGGGGCCAACACGGCAATGCTTGATGCCTTGGCGCTTGCCGAGCTGCTGGGGTCTGGCAACCTGAGCGCTGATGCCGATCACGTTGCGGCCACTATTGCCGCGCGAGGACGCAAGGCGGTGCTGGAATCGCGGCGGTCTGCACATCAGTTCCACCTCACCAGCCGTTTCCAGATCATGAACCGCAACCTTGGCTTCCGGGTCGCCAACGCCGTGATCAACTCCCGCTTCACCCGGCGGAAGGCCGCTGCGGTCAATTCGCCCGCGGCATGACTCCCATGGAGGCGTCGGCAGGTGCTCGTACGACGTCGGTCGTGCGAGCAGGGTTGGGAATTCTCGCGCTGTTGCAGGGCATCGTCGGTGTCTGGGCGTCGCTGGCGCCCGCGAGTTTCTACCGCAGTTTTCCGCTACCGGGACATCCTTGGGTCTCGCTGCTTCCGCCGTACAACGAGCATTTGACTCGTGACGTCGGCGAGCTGAGCCTTGCCCTGACGGTGGTGCTCACCGCAGCCGCGGTGACCGGTCAACGGCTGCTGAGCGCAGTCGCGGTCGCCGCGGCTGCGGTGTATGCCGTGCCGCATGCGGTCTTCCACTTCCTCCACTTGGAAGGCTTCCCGAGGCCGGACGCCATCGCCCAGAGTGTAGGGATTGTGCTCCAGCTTGTGGTGGTCGCGGTCGTTGGCTGGTTGCTCTGGCGCGACCGACCTCATAGCGCCTAGCAGCTCATGGCGAATGACTTCAGCTATCGGATTTCTCGGAGACGATCTCCAGCGCTTTGGAGGTGTAGACGCGATAGCCGAGTTCGGGCTGATACCCATGGATCTCCGGGGTATCGAGGCTGCGCATGAACGACAGGATCTCGTTGCTGAAGACCTGGCCGGGTACGAGCACGGGAAAGCCTGGCGGATACGGCGTCACGAACGTCGCCGAGACGACCGATTCGCCGTTCTCCATCTTTTCCTCGATGTCATTAGCCGGCAGGTATTCGCACATGGTGTGGTCGTAGGACAGGAAAAATGCCCGACGAACGTCACCCTCTGGTGTTGGCGGGTCACTCTGGCTGAGGAATGCGGGATGGAATCCGCTGAAGTGCGGCAGTGGAGCGATGGGATTTGTCAGATGCATCACGGCACGCTCGAACACAGCCCGCTCGGCGAGGTTCATCTCCGCGGCGTGGTTGTCGATGTCCCGAGCGATGCTGACCAGAACCTCGATGAGATAGGCGACCGAGCTGCGGGTGGTGCCGATGTTGGTCATGAACAACACGGTGTTACGCGAGGTCTTGTTGATCTGGATGCCGAACTTGTCCATCAGCCGTGCGCGTTTGAACGTTGCGCCGTCGATGCCGGTGGGCCCGATGTAGAGGGTCACCCGGGACGGATCGAGAACGAATTCGTCCTGCTCCCAGGCAGTGACCATGTTGTTCAGACCGGTACGTAGCGGCTGGGCGATACCGGAGGCCCGGAATCGCTCCGGGATCATTTCTGCCGTGCTCAGGCAATGCATGTACTTGCTCAGCAGCGGATGATGATCGATTGCGTCACGCAGCTTCATCGCGTACTCGAGCTGCCGTTGTACGAGCTCGAAGCCCTCCAGTGCAGCTTGGCGCCTACCAAGATCAAGAGAGGCCAAGATCTGATAGTTGGGCGAAGTGGAGGTATGCGCCATGTAGGCCTCGTGGAAGCTCTCCGCCACCTTCAGCGCAAAGTCTTGATCGTAAACGTGGATCATCGACCCCTGACGTAGCGACGTCAGCGTTTTGTGCGTGGAGTGAGTCGCGTAGACCCGGACCCGAGCACGTGCCGGGTCAGGACTTAGGCGTCGATTCAGCAGCGCCTCGGTGCTCTCATCGCGGGGCAGGCTTGCCTCGTATTTGCGGCGGTACTCCGGCGAGCGCAGCTTGTCGGCGAGGATGCGTGCTGCCTCCATCGCCGTACGCGGGCGATAGACGTGGTGGAAGCGTGCGAACGCGAACCATGCCTCATCCCACAAGAAGACAAGATCCGGCTTGATCGCCAAGCATTCCTCCATGACGCGGCCGACGTCGTACACGATTCCGTCGAAAGTGCAGTTCGTCAGCATCAGGAGCCTGACCCGGTCGAGCTTGCCCGCCGCACGCAGCGCGAGGAGTTCGGACTTGATTTCGTGCAGCGGAACCGCGCCGTACATCGAGTACTCGTTGAGCGGGTATGCGTCGAGGTAGGTCACTTCGGCGCCGGCCAGCATCAGCCCGTAATGGTGTGACTGGTGGCAGTTGCGGTCGACGAGGACGATGTCCCCTGGCGCGAGCAACGCCTGCGCGACGATCTTGTTGGCTGTCGAGGTTCCGTTGGTGACGAAGTAGGTCTGCCGGGAGCCGAAGGCCTCGGCCGCCAACTGCTGGGCCTCGCGCAGGGGACCAGTCGGCTCGAGCAGCGAGTCGAGCCCGCCGGTGGTTGCCGAGGTTTCGGCCATGAAGATGTCCAGACCGTAGAAGCCCACCATGTCGCGGATCCAGTGCGAGTTCACGATCGACTTGCCTTGCGAGATCGGAAGCGCGTGAAACACCCCGGTGGGCCGCTGACTGTACGTGCGGAGGGCCTCGAAGAACGGCGTACGGTAGCGCTCGGCGACGCCGGCGAGGATCGTCAGGTGCAGCTCGAGTGCACCCTCGCGTGCATGGAAGACCCTGCGGAAGTGATGGCTGACCTTTCCTGCGACATCCTCGACCGCTATTTCGCTCATCAGGTACAGGTCGACCTCGGGTCGGATCTGGGCCAAGCGGGGGGCCAGAATCTGCGCCCGCTCGTCAGGGGAATGGTCGGCAAGATCGTTCGACAACGTTGCGTCGGAGAAGTTGGCGAGTCTGGTGAGATCACGTACGGCCGCGTGGGAGAAGCGGCGCCTGATCACGCACGCCTGGATGTTCGCGTTGAGCCGCATGGCGACGGCAGCCTCAATGCCGCTCCCCACGATGACGAGGTCGTAGATGAAGGGATCTCCGGGGCGGCGCCAGCTGCGGACCTCTTCGCGGAGTTGCTCCTCCTGTGCGGGCGTCATGGTCTCAACAACGAGGACCTCGAAATATGGCCGGGTGAAAGCGTCATGCGGTACGCCGAAGACCATCTCCTCGCTGTCGGCTCGATGTTCGGCGTAAGCGATATCGTCGAGCGAACCCGTACGGTATGACTCGGTGACGAGAGCCCGGTTGATCCGAGCCGCCAGTCGTCCCAAGCGCTCCCAGCTGCCGGCCGCTGCCAGTTCCTGGACGATACCGAAGGCGGCGTGACCAGGAAATGCCCAGAACTGTTCCAGCGGCGCCAACGCCGCACATTGTTCGTGCACGGCCTCAATCATCTGCTCATCAATCGGCCTGCTGCGTCGTCGCGATGAGTTGATCCGGGCGGCAGCTTCCTCCAACCGCGACCACGAGTCATTCCGGAACTGCCACCAACTGTTGTACGCGCGCGGCTTGATCGACCATGATCAACTCCTAGAGCCTGATGCCCCGAAATCACCCATCTAGCGCGACACTAGACCGCACCTTCCGTGCTGATCAACACCAGCCCACTCTCCTCGCTGATCGCGAGCGCCGCACGATGACGTGAATCACCCAGCGCCACACGTACGCCGGCCAGTGACGCCGCGGCGGAGGGGCCGGCCGCAATTCCGATGTCGTTCAGCCTCCGCATTGCCGCTCGGGTCTGATCGTCGGTAACCGCTACCCCTGCATCGAGGCCATCGCGGATGGCGGGCCAGGCAATCGTGGAAACGGTGCCACAGTTCAGGCCAGCCATGATGGTCGGTGCTGACGTCTTGACGCCGACCGGTCGACCTGCGGCAAGACTGGCCGCGACGCACGCGGCTGTGATCGGCTCGACCGCGAGAACGGCCGGCTGCGGCTGGAGGGCTGGATCGCGGTAGTGCTGCAATGCGGCTTGCAGTAGCGATCCGACGCCGGTCGGCACGACAACGAGGTGGATCGTTCGCTCGCCGAGCTGCTCATCGATCTCGGCGAACAGGGTGCCGTAGCCGTCCACGATCCATGACGGTATTTGCTCATAGTCCTGCCAGGCCGTGTCTTGAATGAGTAGATCGTCCGGATGCCCGGCAGTCGAGCTCGCAGCGGCTCGTACGACGTCGTCGTACATCAGGTTGGTCTGCACGACCTCGGCGCCCTCGCTGGCGATCTTCTTCACGGTGTGTTCCACCGTTCCCGCCGGAACGTAGACGCGGGCCGAGAGTCCAAGCAGCGCAGCCATTCGGGCCACCGCGCGACCGTGGTTGCCATCCGTCGCGGTGACCAGGGTGGTCGGCCCGCAACGTTCTCGCAGCTGGTTCAGGCTTGTTGCTGGTCCATCGATGCCGCTGCGCTGGCTCAGAGCGCAATTCACCGCCCAGGACGCACCGAGGATCTTGAAGGCCGGTAGGCCGAGACGGCTGGATTCCTGCTTGACCAGCACGGTTGCCACGTTCAGTTCGGCCGCGAGATCTGGAACCTCGACAAGTGGAGTGGGCCGATAGCTCGGCATCGAGCTCTGGAATACCCTTGGCGCACCTCGGATCGAGGTCGTGCCAAGCGTGCGTGGTCCAGCTCGCTCAGCCCATCGGACAGCCTCCGTCATGGCGCCTGAGCCTGTCGAGCGGCGCTCGATGGCGTTCGTGCGGGCATCAACGTGTACAGCCCGGTCACGCGCCCTGAGCCTGTCGAACGGCGTTCAGTGGCGTTCGTGCGGGCATCACCGTGTACATCGCGGTCACGCGCCCTGAGCCTGTCGAAGGGCGCGCATGTGCCGGACCAGGTTTGGCGCGCGGGCGAGGATTTCATGTCTCCTCGAACGCGAGCGCTGTCGGTCGCCCGGCTTGCAGATTCTCGATGTGCTCGGAGAAGTTCAGCTGCTCGAACAATGACCTGCCATCCTGAATGGCGGCCCGGATTGCGCCCTCGCGGCGCTGAATCACCTCGGCCGCCGGTAACGCCGCGTCCAGCTCATCGTCGCTGACCACGACGATGCCATCATCGTCGCCGATCATGATCTCGCCGGGGTGAACCTCGACGTCGCCGAGGCGTACCGGCTGCTGAATCGTGGGCAGCCCGTGAGCTCCGGCCGCCTTGGGGATCGTTCCGAGCGCGTATATGGGGAGCGGTAGCTGGGCCAGCGTGGCTGTGTCGCGGCACAGTCCGTATACGACGACGCCTGCCATCTGACGGCGGATCGCCTCGGTTGCGAAGAGTTCCCCCAGCACGGCGTGCTCCGTGGTGCCAGCATCGACCACGAGGATGTCGCCGACGCCGCATCGTTCCAGACCGGCGAGCACGGGCATCAGATCATCGGACGCGGTGACGGTAACGGTTCGTCCGACCATACGGATGCCGCGCGTGTACGGGCGGAGCTCTCGTGGCAGGACGCGCAGCGCCTTGTTCGCGTCGGAGAGGCTTGCGGCGTCGAGCTGCCACACCTGCGGCGGGATGGTGGGGGCCGTCGCGGGCTCGCCCCCATCGCGTTCTGTCATCTAACTCTCCTGTTTGATCTTGCGCCAACCGCCGGCCCGGTTGTTGGCGATGATCCGCCGGAACATCTCGCCAAGGGCCGCGGTGTTGATCTTCTCGTGTTGGCGTACGGCTACGGTTCGGGCGGTCGTGTTCTCGTGGCCGCCGGTGATGATGCCCTCGGGATCAGGAACAATCGCACCGTCGTAGAGGAAAACGTTCACATGGTCTTTCGCGGCCAGCAGTGCGCAGATGTTGCCCTGAAGCACAAAGTACGGCTGGACGCGCCGCTTGATCGTCTCGGTGACCTCCGGATCAACGGCGTGAACAAGATCGCGAACCTGCTGGCAAACCACCTGTTGCCAATCCGGCAGCGCGTCAATGTAGTCGTCGACCCGTGGATCCCTCTCGTACGTCACTGGCAGTCCCCTTGTGGGAACCTACGTGAACGCAAGTTGCTGCCGGTCTGCACACGTTGCAACATATGCGAAGCGTCTCCGAAACCGGCACTATGACAAGCTGTTTCGCTCCGACGACTGCAGGGGCTTGCGGTGGGGCAACGTGAATGCTTTCGGTTGCAAGGCAAGCGCCGAAGGAGTCGGAATCTGCGAACAGCTTGTCAGAGTGCCAATCGAACACTGTGCAGAGCAGGAGGGTGTCAGTGCCAAAGCTTCGCGTACACAACTTCAGCGTGTCGCTCGACGGCTACGCCGCGGGGCCGGACCAGGCCCTCGACAATCCGCTGGGTGTCGGTGGGATGCAACTCCACAACTGGGCGTTCGCGACCCGGACCTTTCGCGAGATGTGGGGTGAAGAGGACGGCGACGAAGGCATTGATGATCGTTTCGCTGCCGCGGGTGAAGTAGGTCTCGGCGCGACGATCATGGGCCGCAACATGTTTGGGCCCATCCGAGGGGATTGGCCCGACGGAGAATGGAAGGGCTGGTGGGGCGATGACCCGCCGTACCACCATCAAACGTTCGTCCTCACTCACCACCCGCGGGAATCGGTCACGATGGAGGGCGGGACGGTCTTCCATTTTGTGACCGACGGCATCGAGGCAGCCCTGGAGCGCGCATACGACGCTGCCGATGGTCAGGACGTGCGGCTAGCCGGCGGCGTCTCCACCATCCAGCAGTATCTCCGCGCCGGGCTCGTCGACGAGATGCACCTGGCGTACGCCCCGCTCCTGCTGGGCAGCGGTGAGCGGCTCTTCGACGACCTCGCGGACGCACCAGACGGGTACGAGATTGCCGAGTTCGTCGGTACGCCGGCCGCGCTGCATGTCCGCTTTATCCGGAAGGCTGCGGAGTTGGCATAGCGGCGTCAAGAAACGAGGTGATGATCGGCACCAAGAGCTCGCTGCGGTTCACCAACGACACGTGTGAGGTGCCCGGAAGTATTGCGAGCTGAGATGCCGGTAAGCCGGCCGGGGTGTCTCCAAAGACGCCACCGCCGAGCAGGCGGAACATCTCGACCGCATGTTCGGGGCGGACTAGATCGGAATCGCCGATGATGAGGAGCGTGGGTGCTGTGATCGCGCGAATGGCCTCGTCCGGCAGGTCTTTGATCTGCTGATCCATCTGCGTCTTTTTCGCGAACAGTGTGGGGAAGTCTTCCGGACGCGGCGCGATGCGCACGTATTCCTCGTGCCACGGCGAACCATGCATCATCTCCGGCGCCATCTCGCCCAATCCCTCCATCAAGCCGGGATGGACGCCGTCGAGGGTGTAGGTGACCGACGCGAGCACCAGCTTGCGCACCGCGTCGGGATGCCGGATGACGAGATGCAGGGCCACGGCGGCACCTGTGCTGTAGCCGAAGATGTCGGCGGGTTCGATACCCAGCTGGTCGATAGCGGCGGCGACGTCGTCCGCCATCCCTTCAAGCGTCATGGGGCGATCGACATCCGCGGTGCGTCCGTGGCCTTGAAGCTCAACAGCGACAACCTGGCGACCCTGGGCCAGGCCAGGCAGCACGCTGCCCGAACGACGTGCCAATGGCTGAGAACGCGCCATGCAGCAGCACGAGCGGCTGTCCGATGCCATGGATCTCGTAGTACATCTGGAGGCCGTTTACCGGAAGGTAGCCGGTCTGCACAGGAATCTCGCTAGTAGTCATGAACCCTCCTGATTGTTGGCACGAGAAGATTTCAGTATCGCCAATGGCGCGTGCTTCCGTAGCTCCGGCGTTGCGAGCGCAGGTGTTGTCGACCGACGACCGTACGGGTCAGGTATGACAGAAAATGCGCTCCTAGGAGCTGTCTTGCTTGGCGCCGAGCCCAGCGTCCCGCGCCCGCAATATCGCCTGGGCCCGGTCCGCGACCTGAAGCTTGGTGAAGATCGACGAAAGGTGGTTGGCGACGGTCTTTGGCGACAGGCCGAGACGCGTAGCGATCATGGAGTTCGGCATCGCCGCTGCGAGCAGGTCCAGGATCTCGCGCTCTCGCGAAGTCAGTTCGGGGAACGGATCATTCGCCGGAACGGGTGTCGTGAAGTAGCGCAGCACCCGCTGTGCGACGCCCGGTCCGAAGATCGCCTCACCGGAGGCGACGGCTCGGATCGCCCGTCCGATTTCTTCCTGCTCGGCGCCTTTGACCACATAGCCGCGAGCACCCGCACGCATTGCCGCGAACACCGAGTCGTCATCGTCGAACATCGTCAGCACCAAAACGGCGACTTCGGGGGCGGCCCGGGCAATCTCGCGCGTAGCCGCGAATCCGTCCTGGCCGGGCATTTGCAGGTCCAGCACGGCCACGTTCGGACGTTGCAGCACGACCTCGCGTACGGCCTCGCGACCGTCGGCGGCCACCCCAACCACTTCGATGCCCGACATGGAAGCGAGCAACGCGGCCAGACCGGCCCGCACTACGGGATGATCATCTGCCAGCACGATGCGGATATCGTTCATGACAGCGGGAAGGAAGCCAGCACCTGGCCCCCGGTCGGCGTGGGCCCTGCTCGGAACGATCCGCCCAGCTCAGCCGCCCGCTCCCGCATCGCATCCAGCCCGACGCCCGGAGCCCAGGCACCATTGGGCGGGCCGTCATCGATGATCGACAGGTCGAGCCGCTCGTCGCAGCGCAGTCGGACCACCGCGCCCGAAGCCCGGGAGTGGCGTACGACGTTGGTCAGTGCCTCGGTCGCAATCCGGTACGTCGCTACCTCGATGGCGGCGGGAAGCGCCGGAACCTCGTCCGGGACATCGAGCTGGACGTGCACAGACTCGCCGTCAGCCCGCCAG
Source organism: uncultured Actinomycetota bacterium (assembly GCA_963808905.1). Taxonomy (GTDB): domain Bacteria; phylum Actinomycetota; class Actinomycetes; order Propionibacteriales; family Propionibacteriaceae; genus Microlunatus. The sequence goes on along the minus strand of CAWEHO010000023.1, from coordinate 37,506 downwards.
GAAAGTTGATCAGCTCGCTGCCGCAAGGCTCCAACCAACCCGAGCTCATCGAGCGATGGCGGCCGCAAGTCATCAACGAGCCGGCGTACGTCGGCCAGCGCGACCCGGGTGTCACGGCGCAGGCTGGTCAGCAGGCGCTGCGACTCTTCAGGATCAGTGTCGATGGTGTTCGCCGCTGCATCGGCCGCGAATGCGATGCCGGTGAGGGTTGGGCCGAGGCCGTCATGCAGCTCACGTCGCAGGCGCCGACGCTCCTCCTCTCTCGCTGCGATGATCCGCTCTCGAGATGCCTGCAGTTCATCGGAGACAACCGTCGAGTGCACCGCAACAGCGACAGGGTCGGCCAAGATGGCCAGGGCGCGGCGATCGGCAGCAGCCAGGTCCCGCTCGCCCATACGCAACCCGACAGTCAGCTGCGCTTCAGCTTTGCCGCCGCGCGTAAGTGGCCATGGATGCACCCGCTCTGGTGCTTCGCCGTCGCTCGCCAGGACCCTGCCCTCCCGCTCGATCGCGAGATAAGGCAGTCGCAGAGCCGAACGGACCGTCGTGACCACTCCCTGTAGTCCAGCGTCCGGCGTTGCCAGTTGCTCGCCCAGCCGTGACACCACGCGGGCCGGGTCGCCACGGTCGCCGTAGATCGCGCCGTCGACAAGCCGTTGCAGCCGCGGCAGCAAGGGTGCGGCCAACAAGACGAGCAGCACCGTGACGAGCGCCGACAAGCCGGGCCGAGGCGTGGCGAAGTGGTTGAGCAGGGCCACCAGACCTGTGTACGCAACAACGACCGCCAGCAGGAGCATCAGCCAGGCCAGCACACGCGAGACGACGAGTCGTATGTCCAGCAGCTGATGGCGCACGATGGCCACCGTCACGGCAATCGGGATAAGCGGGATGGCGAACAGCACTTCGATGGGCGTGCCGGCGACCAGGCCCCAGGGCAAGATCACGATCAGTGCTACCAGCACTGCCATCAGCAGCCAGAGGAGCTGGCGGCGTTCGACATCGGATCCGCGGCGGTAGCGCACGGCTACTGCGCCAGCACCGAGGAACAGGGCGAGAGTGGTGCGGATCTCCGCTGCGGTCCACAGCGGGCCCAGGCTCTCGTAGAAGGGGATTGTCAGGTAGCCGATGGGATAGCCCGGCTCGAGTGGATAGGGAAATGCGCCCATCTCCAAGCTGAAGAGCGGTGCCGTAACGATCACAGCGATCACGACCCACCGCCAGCGGCGTGTTGGCGGGCGTCCGTCGGGAAACAGCAGCAAGGTCAGCGGGAGAACGAGGCCGATGGCCAACGGCCAGGACCAAACGAAGATCGTGATCACGAGCCGCTGCACAGCCATGGGTGCACCCGCTTCGCGTAGCACAGCGCCAAGCGGTGCTGCCAGCGCTGCTGTCGCATACGCAACGCCACCGGCGGCGAACAGCCAGCCGATCGGATTGCGCGGACGATGCCAGGCCAAGATGGCACCGCAGATGCCGAAGCTCATCCCTATCGCGGAATTCGTGACGACGAAGGCGTCCAGAGCGTCTTGCCAGGACCATCCGGCGACTCCGCTGAGGACGGCTGCGGCAATGACCTCGAGCAGGGCGAAAACGCCGAGGGCGGCCGCAAACGCCCGGAGCCCCCGGCCCGCACGAGCCGCTCGAAGCACGCGCTCCTGGCGCGCCCGCGGTGTCATACGCCAAGTCTGCGCCGAACACCTCACGATGTCCCGGGAAGATTTCCCGACGCGACCGGGGAAGCTCCCGACTGGAGCAGATCTCTGACTCATCCGACCCTGCTCGTGCTGCAGCCACGCTGAAGGCGACCGATCAGAGCGGTCGGTCGAAGACTCTCGCAGGAGGCAAGGAAATGTCTGCTCTCTATCGCAGCGGAGTGGCGCTGCTCGGAGTGATCTCGGTGATCGGCTTGACGACGGCGCTCTTCACCGACGGACAGCACCCGCCGTTGATCATCGCGATCATCGGTGCGGCGCTGGACGTGATCGGCATCGTGCTTGCAGTGTTGGCGTGGCGCGGGCGTACCGGTGCGGCCGTCGGCCTTTGTGTGGTGCGAGTGCTGTCGGCACTGACGGCCGTACCAGCGTTCTATGTCGGCGGAGTGCCTGGGCCGATCATGGCGGTTGCCGGCACCTTCATCGTCTTCACGATCGTCGGCGTCGTGCTCACGTTGGCAGGCTTGCGGCGGCCAGTCCCGGTGAACGCATGACAGCCACAGCACAGAGCGCACAGCCGCAAGCTGCCGCTCAGCCAGGCTCCCTCGGTCGGGTACGTCGGCTGGGCGGTGCGCTCGCCCTCGTTCTTGCGCCGTGGGGCTTCGTGATCGCCAACGCCAGCTACGCCTGGATGATCCGCAATGGCGGGAATGACGAGACCGGGGCGGGAGCACTGGCCTTGGCCGCAAGCGGTCCCGATCTCCTTCGGCTGGGGATCGTTGCCGGCATGGTCGGATGCCTGCTGATCATTCCGGCTGTGCTGACAGCGTTCCGTGTAGCGCCGGGGTCTCGGCTGGCCTTCGTCGGCGGATCCCTGATGATCGCCGGCTACGTCTGCTACTTCGGTGTGCTGCTCAGCAACATGGTCATCATTACGATGGCGCAGCGCGGCGGACCGCTCGCCGACTACGCGGCTGTGATCGACGCGAGCCAGAGCGACGCATCGACCGGCTGGGTGTTTCCGATCTTCATCGTTGGCAATCTGCTGGGTACGTTGCTCTTCGCCATTGGTCTGCTGCGGAGCCGCACGGTGCCCATCTGGGCGGCGATCTTGATCATGTTGTGGCCACCGCTGCATATTGCGGGACTGTTCCTCGGCGGCGAGGTCCTCGAAGTCATCGGTGCCGTACTGCAGGCGATTGGATTCGCCGGGGTAGCAGCTGCTCTGCTGCGCCGATCACCCTCAGGACTCGCGCCCGTAGTGTGAGGGTCATGGAGGAACGCGTACTCGGTCGGACAGAGCGGCCCGTCTCGATCATCGGATTGGGCACCTGGCAGCTAGGTGCCGGCTGGGGCGAAGTGAGCGAAACGGCGGCGCTGGATGTGCTCAGCGCCGCCGTTGCATCCGGAGTGACGTTCCTGGACACGGCGGATGCCTACGGTGACGGCCGCAGCGAGCGGCTGATCGGTCGGTTCCTCGCCGACAACCCGCAGCTGCCGATCATGGTGGCGACCAAGATGGGTCGGCGAGTTGATCAGGTTCCAGAGAATTTCACACTGCAAAACTTCCGAGCCTGGACCGACAGATCCCGCCGCAACCTGGGTACGGATCAACTTGATCTTGTCCAGCTGCACTGCCCGCCGACCGCGGTCTACTCTCAAGATCAGCTCTACGACGCCCTGGATACGCTGGTTGCCGATGGGGTGATCGCCAACTATGGCGTAAGCGTGGAGACCTGTGACGAGGCGCTGACGGCGATCTCCAGACGTGGCACAGCCACCGTGCAGATCATCCTCAACGCTTTTCGACTCAAGCCGCTGGAGGCAGTGCTGCCCTCGGCGATCACTAACGGTGTCGGGATCATTGCGCGCGTGCCACTGGCAAGTGGCCTGCTCAGTGGGGCGTACACCACCTCCACCACGTTTGCTGAGAATGATCATCGAAACTTCAACCGCAGCGGCCAAGCGTTCGACGTGGGGGAGACCTTCTCGGGTGTGGACTACGAGACTGGCGTACGCGCGGCAAAGGAGTTCGCTGATCTTGTGACCCAGCTGCCGTTCGCGGCTACGCCGGCGCAAGCTGCCTTGGCCTGGGTTGCTCAGCAACCAGGTGTAACCACCGTGATTCCCGGTGCCCGGAGCCCTGCGCAGGCCCGAGCTAACGCAGCGGCCGCCGAGCTCCCGCCTCTCGGTCAGGAGTTCATGGACGGCGTACGTGCGCTATATGACCGGGAGCTGCGTGCCGAGATCCATGATCGCTGGTGACGGCGCCAGGCGAGCGACTAAACGCTGGTTAGCCGGCGTCCTTAGCAGGGGGTCGGCTCTGCCGGACCGGACTGAGGCGGTTCGCAGCGCGTACGGCTGGCCGATCTTGCTGCTCAGGTTCCCGGGCCTCCAGGGCGGCGACCTCGGGCGCGCTCGCGAGCCGGTCCTTGTCATCCGGTGAGGCTGCGCTTTCAAACTCAGCGCCGGGCGCGTCCACAGCTGTCCGAGCAGCGGATGGAGCCGTACTCACGCTGGTGTTGTTCTCCAGGAACCGTAGCAACTCGACCGGGAAGGGCAGCACGAGCGTGGAGTTCCTCTCGGAAGCCACTTGCACGATGGTCTCGAGCAGCCGCAGCTGGAGGGCACCGGGTGTGTCGGCCATGGCGGCGGCAGCTTGCGCCAACCGGTCGGAGGCCTGCAGCTCACCCTCAGCAGAGATGACGCGGGCTCGCCGCTCCCGCTCAGCTTCGGCCTGCCGTGACATCGAGCGCTTCATGGTTTCCGGCAACGCGACGTCTTTGATCTCCACTCGATCGATATGGATGCCCCATTCGACCGCGGGATTGTCGAGCATCAGTTCAAGTCCCTGATTGAGTCGCTCGCGGTTGGTCAGAAGATCATCTAGATCGCTCTTGCCGATGATCGAGCGCAAGGATGTCTGCGCTACCTGGGAGACGGCGAACGGATAGTCCTCGACGCTGACGATGGCGCGTATCGGATCGACGACACGGAAGTAGACGACCGCATCCACTTTGACCGTCACATTGTCGCGGGTAATCCCGTCTTGCGCCGGGACAGCCATGGTCACGATCTGCATATTGACTTTGCGCAGCCGATCCGCGATTGGCATGATCATGGCCAGTCCGGGGCCGCGTGTTTGATCAAGAATCCGCCCGAACCTGAAGACCAGGCCGCGCTCGTATTGCTTCACTACGCGGAGACTCACTGCTGCGGCTGCGAGGGCGGCTCCGCCGAGTATTGCAATCAGGTCTAACAACATGACAACCTCCAACAGCAACGCCCGGAGCTGGCCGAGGAAGGCTCGTACATGGAAACCAGCCCAGGCTTGATCGCTTCCTCCACGGTAGTCCGGGTACGCCGGAATCGGACTTGGGCGTTAGAGGCCTAGATGCAGTCGCAGCGCCTCGTCGAGCTGGACGATCGCAGCCGGCGGCAGCTGTCCCATACGCGGCCCGAGACCCAGGTAGCACTCAGAGTTGTCAGTGTCTCAGATGACTATCGCCCTCTGAGGCACCGACAAGTCGGTAGCGTGGCGGGGTGCTCGACGGCCTCCGCAATGAGTTAGACGCGCTCGGTCTTACTCACTTCGATATCCAACTGCCAGACGAGGATTCCACGGTGGCGCCGCTGGAGGGCGCGCTTCGAGTACGCGCAGACAACGACGGCTTCGTGTTGGAGACCGTGGATTACGGTGAGGCCTTTCGGCTGCTCACGGCAGGATCGCAATCCGCGATCTCTGAGGCCGTCATCGGCTACGTCTCTCGGCCTCTGCCGCCAGTACGCGCCATGTCGAGACATGAGCTGGACACCATTGTTGGCAAGGTCGCCCTGCACTATTTCGATCTCCGGGACCGTGCCCGGGAGGCGGGGGCGGAGGGCATTGTGATCGACTTGCCGGAGGCTCTGCCGATCGACAGGATCGGGGCGCTTGACGGGGTGCATACCTATCCGATCGATACGCCCTTCGAGTTCCGGTCGCTCCCGCCGACCGCGCTTCGCCCGGAGAACGACGTTCACAGGTTCCTTACCGCGGCCGGAGTCCGAGTCCGCGCGATGATCACGCCGCCCTGGTTCGGCCGGCCCGGCGGCGGTATCCGCTTCACGCTGCAACAGCCAGAGACCGGGCTACGAGATCTGGTGGTCTCCGGTCGGCTGGCAGCGCATCCAGGTTATTGAGGCGGCTTGAGCAATTGGGATACCACTTCGCACTGGTTACTTGGTCTCCGCATCGGCTGCAGATGGTGCCAAGACCAAGTAGTTGATGCGCAGTGTTCCTAGGCGCCAGGTTGATTACTCAGCTCGAAGAGTGGCTCCCCATTCGGGTGCCGGTAACTGGCTGCGATGTCGGCGAGTTCTGCCATCGCGACCCAGCTGAAATTGAGAGCATCCTGATGCCCGTTGTAACCAAGTGGGAATGTGGCTCGGCCTCCGGGCCATGCAACGTCAAAGCCGGTCGGCCCCTTCTCGATCGTGCACCCGCGAGCGAGCCGGTTGGGCTGGATCCTAGGCAGCGAGGTCCTCAGCCGGAGTACGTGGCCCAGTTCCATGATCATGAATCTTCGGGCAGCCCCGGCACTGGAGAAGGTACCTCGGGCATGCCGATAGTCGGGCGGAATCACCGATTCGTAGACGAACTGGGTCTGGCGATAAGCGATGGCTCGTCCGACTCGGAGGTCGCCGACCCGCAGTACGTCGGCCTCCGACGGTGTACGGCGGTCCCAGCCAAGCTCGCTGAGTACGGCATCGACCGTAACGTGATCAACTTCCTCGTCGTCGGCAGGCGGAGTCTCGATCGCGGGCGGGTCCGTGACACGCCCCCGCGGCCGTTCAGGCTCCTCGGCGATCGCGGGTAATCCAAGATCAAAAAGTGGCTCCCCGTTCGGGTGCTGATAACTTTCCATGATCGCGGCGGGCTCGGCGTCGATCACCCAGCTGAAGATCACTGCATCCGATCTGTCGTAGAAGGTGGCTTCGCCGTCAGACCAACTCAGGCGGTGGCCGGTCGGCCCATCCTCGAGCTCGCTGCCGGCCGCGAGCTCCTTCATCAGCACCGGCTCCATTCGTGTGTAGAACCTAGAGGATTTGCAGAGATCCATGATCATGTAGCGCCGGGCGTCGCGCGCCGAGCTGAAGACCGCAGCCGTCGAGCGCCGCCCTCGATCGGTGGTCTCGAACGTGAAGAGGTCATGACGGACCGCGAGTATCCGGGTCACCTCGAGATCGCCGACTTCGAGAATGGTCTCCGCATCGCCGGGCCAACGGTTCAGGCTGAGGCCACGGACCAACTCCTCGATCAGCCGCATGTCGGCCGAGAAGTCGTCGTCCTGGCTTTGGTGATCAGAAATTGACATCTGCGCCTACTCGGAGGGGCCGTTGCTCCAACCTCGATACGGCCCTCCATGATGCAGCACCGTGCCACCGCCGGGTCGTGGCCAGTCGCGAGGCCAGTGACTGTTATCGGTCAGTTCGATGATCCCCTGACTTTTCAACTTCTCGACAGTCAGGGCCTGACCAGCGCGCATCGAGAATCCGGACCTGCATACCGCCGCCGCGCTGACCGAATGCTGGTGCCACCTCGGAGACCTCGATCCTGAAGTTGGCAGGCAGGTCGCCAGTTAGCCGCATCGTGAGGTACGGCTGTCCGAGGCTGCCGGGCGGCAGAGCACGCTCCTCGAAGGTGGAATTAGGCATCGATAGATAGCTGCCACTCTCGCCGCCGAAGCGATCGAGCTCGTCGCCGTAGTGACGTTGGAACTCCTGGACGCTCGTGAAGTCGAGGCGGCGACCTGGAACGGCGCCGTCATTTCCTGGATAGCGGAGATGGTTGTTCTCATCGACGTAGCGGGCCTCCCAGTCCTCACGGCTGTACGGGTGACCGGCTGCGTCACGTCCGAACGGTGCCTCCGGATCGGTGACGAGGCGTTGGACGTCCGGCGGGAGATCCTCGATTCTGGGCGGCAGGTACGCGTCAGCCGAGCCTGCCGTGGTGCGCCATCGGCTGGCCGTAGTCCGGATCAATGGGATTGCCGCGGATGTCATCCGGGCGGGTGAAATCTGGACCATGGTCGGCATCTGAGAGCACCGGATCGCCTTGACTCGGATCCCATTCCGTGCCGGGTCCGTGATCGGAGCCCCCTATTGGGCCGTGGGGGGGTCCATCGGTGGGGCCGTCGGCCCCACCTCCACCGCCGGTGGTCGGTGTGTCAGGACCGGAGTCGCCTGGCATATGGGTGCCGCCTGAACCACCAGTGTGCGCGCCATCTCCGATGGAGCCACTGCCGCCGATGTGCCCACCGTCGCCGACATGGATGGTGGTCGCGCCACCGCCCGAACCCACCAGAACTGGCTCACGCACCGGAACGGTTGCCGATGGTGTCCACCGTACGGACCGGTACATCTGCGGTATTGCCCGTGTTCGGCGTATCGAGCGTCATATCGCCCTTGCTGACAGCCGGCACCTCGATCTTCGGTGCCTCGACATTCGCCAGTTCCGGGATGTCGATCTTGCCGCCTGTATCCAACTGGCCAAGATCAAGCTTGGACAAGTCGATCGACTTCACCAGATCGGCAATCGCCGGCATGGCAATCCTCGCGCCTGCGGTGCCGACCTTGATCAAGGCGGAGGCGGGATCGACGACATCGATGATCTTGGCCGCGGTCCGGATCGCGGCGGCAGCAGTGCTCGCGCTGGTCCGCACCGGGGCTGTGGCGGCGCCGGCCGGGATGATGATCGAGGCGACATTGAACGTTGCCTCGCCAGCGGCTGCGGCAGGATCGTCCTTCCACTTGTCCCATGCGATGAGTCCCTTGCCGGCGTTGACGACGGTCATTTGGCAGTCGCGGAGGAACGTGCCTGCCGGCCCAGGCATGCTGGCGACCAACGGCATGGTGAGCGGGCTGGTTACGGCAAGACCTACCGCGAGCTTGCCGAGATTGCTCCACGCAGCCCCGTAGGTGTCACCGTCGAACCACTCCCCGGTCTGGGGGTTGTAGCCCAACGTGAGGGTGCCGAGCCCCTCCACGGTGCCCCAGATACCGCCAACGATCACGCCATCCCAGACGAAGTGTCCGACGGCGCCGGCCGCCTTCTCCCCACAGGACTCGGAACGCTCTACCGTCTTGCCCCATGGTGTTTCGGCGCCATCGGGGATTTCGGTGACACCGTAGCCGTTCGGGTTGCCCTCCGTGGCGGCCTCGATGTGCGGGAAGCCGATGATGTCGTAGATGGCGTTGGCACATTTGCGCTCCGCTGCCCACAGCAGCACCATCTGGGCATTGACTCGCCGGATCAGGTCATTGTTCGCGTCCACCGAGTCCTGATCCTCGTGCCAGTCCACTGTGGTCTTGATAGCTCCGGCACGGCTATACGTGGTCTTCTCCACCCCGCCGGCGATGGAGGCCACGAAGTCGTACGCCTCGGCTTTGATCTTGGCCAGCTCAGCTTTGATCGGTTCTACCTCGGCCGCGTACGTCTTGAGCGCGCTACTGACCTGATCAACATTGCTGCCGAACGTTTCGGCGTTGGTCTTGACCGGATCCATGACGCCGAAGAGCGTCCCGGCCTCGGGTGCCTCGTAATGATGCGCGAGCCGTTGCCAGCTGCTGACGACGACGCCACCTTGATCACTTACGTCGTCGCCGATGGTCTTGATCTCGCCCGCGGCGATATCGACCATGTCGGGGCGCAGGTTGTCACCCGGAATGGCACTGGGATCGATGGGACTCGGCATCAGTAGGGTCCTCCCATCCTTCGCGGTCGGGTCGCGGCGGCGGATTCGCCGATGTCGCGGCGTTCCTGCTGGTAGGTCTGGACCATCTCCAGGTCACCGTCGATGTAGGCCTTGGTGGCTTGGTAGGCACCGGTGATTGCTGCACCTACCCGGGTGTTGATCGCCTTCAGGCCCGACAGACTGGTTCTCGAAGAAGCTCTGCAATGCGGGAACGATGGCGCCGCTGCCGCCGGTCCCCGTGGCGGCGAACTCCACCCAACCTTGGAGCGGTTTCAGGATGGTGCCGAACTTCTCTGCGTCGCTCTGCGTCGCGTTCAGTACTGTCTCCACGCCTTTGGGGTCGATCCGATATCCGGTCATCGTCGTCTCCCCGCAGGCTCAGCCGATGTTGTCGACTGCTGTCTTGGCACGTTGCAGCGACTGCGCTGCGGTCTCGTCGTTGCTTCCCAGCGATGACCGCAGCACCTGGATGATGCCGCGCACCTCGTCGGCGACGTTGTGCCAGCGTTGCTCCTTCGCGGCGTACTCTTCCGACGCTCCGTCGGCCTGGTAATCCGACATCGCGAGCTGCACATCGCGATCACGCTGGTTGATCAAGGACTCCAGGTGACCGGCAACGGCATTGAAATGATCTTGGGCGGCCTGTGAGGCGGGGATGTCGAAATCCCGGCGATCCGCGACGTTTCCAGCAGGCATGATCTTTCCCTCGTCCTCTCTCAGCGGGCTCCGGAGAACCGGGCGGACTCGAAATTGGCGCCGGCCTGTGCGGTAGTGGTCTCATCGACCATCTGCTGTTCACCGGTGACGAATGCGGTGTTCTGGCCCTGAATGCCGCCGAGCACGGCGGCCAGCGCAGAGTTCAGCTCGTTGGCGATTTGATCGGTCTCACCCTTGAACCTGTCGAACGCGGCCCGACCGGCCCCGTTGAACTTGCCCTGGATCGGCTCGGCCGCAGCGAACAGCTGCTTGACCAGGCTTCCCAGATCCTCGTTGGCCGAAGACGTTTGCTTGGTCAGGACCGTGAGGGTCTCGGCTCCCATCGCGAACTTCATCATTGCTCCTCTCCCCCGAAAAGGGCGAAGATAACGGCTGGATCACGGACGCCATCTAACGTAATGCCAGCCGGGGTCAGATTTTGGTTGATTGAGCAGGCGGGTTCACGAGCCGGATCGATTTCTGGATGTCGAGCGACCAGATTCGTGTGAGGCCCTGCCCCGGCTGCATACGGTCTGCGCACGTTGCAACCGTGCAGAGCGTCGGCTAACACGTGCACGTAGGTTGCCGCATCTGAGCGTGGATGTGGGGATGAGGTTTCGTTTGCAGGCGTAACGGCGGGATAACGGGGAATCGCTGCGCGTTGGCCCCTGGGGGTGCAGACTCATGGACTGAAATCAGTCCGTCTGGGCTGTCCGTGACTGTGAAGGTCCTCACCACTCGGAGGTTCACATGCCCGGAGCGCTCGTCGGCGTCGCGAGCTGCGCACGCTGCGGCAGCCTGCAGAACTCGACTGGCGCATTGTGCCGGTCGTGCGGGACGGTGCTCACGCCTGCCGCGCAGGGCAGTGTGCTTGGCACCTACACACCGCTGCTGGCCGGTGTGGCGCGCTCGAGTGCCGTACGCGGCTATCTGGCCGGACTGATCGACATGGTTCCACTGGCGGTGGCAGCAGTGGCTGCTGGCGCTCAAGTCGCCTCTGGCGCGTTCGCAACGGCGGCCTGGATTGGCTTGCTGGTCGCCGTTTTTGTCGCGGGACAGCTGCTGCTGTTCTTCCGCCGCGGGCGCACTCTCGGGCGGCTCGTCCTCGACCTTCGGACCGTGGACGACTTGACCGGAAATCCTGTTGGTGTTCGAAAGATCATCGCGCGTGTCACCACCTCGAATTGGGTTCGGCGTACGGTGACCGCTGATCTACGCCGCGGTCGGGACCCACTCACTCCTGCTCTGACGCCGCTGCCCGGATCAGCCCTCGCTGAGGGCTCGCAGCTGGACGCCGCCGTCTTCACTGCGCCTCGCCGCAGTACTGCGGCGATGGCGCGGTCCGATGCCGTTGTGATCGTTTTCGACACCGGTCGCCGGCAGGTGATCAGCACCTCACTGCTGATCGGCCGTAGCCCGGAAGGCGTTCGCGGCTCCGAGCATCGAGGCTCTCCCCGTACGGAGGGCGAGCAGCCGATGCTTGCGCTAGCCGATCTGTCGCGAACGCTGTCCAAGACTCACGCCCTGCTGGAGTGGTCGGGTTCGGTGCTGTGGGTGACAGACCTGCATTCGGCCAACGGTTCGGTGCTCATCAGCCCCGACGGTGAGAGTCGCCCCCTGGTCCCCGGCATCCGCGGCGCAGCCGCCATCGGTTGGACGGTCAAATGTGGGAGTCGCTCTTTTACGGTGCACGCGGTTCCGCAGCGGGCAGCCTCATGAGAGAGCTGTCCGTGGCTGGGGTTCGGCACCCGCTGCTCGACTTCGGCGGAACCATCGATGCCGACGGCGGCGGCGCCCAGACGGCGTACGTGGCAACCGAAAGCCGGTCTCAGGTGATCTTCCTCAACGCAGGCCGAATCAGCTTGCTGGCGCAAGCACAGGAGGACGGCCGCCGAGTGGTGCTGGTTACCGATGAGTTGTCCTGTCTGACGCCGGCGTTCGCCGACGTGTGGCGCGAGGCCGGCGCTGCCTGGGTGGTACGCAGTCCGAACGGGCTGCGCGAGGGCTTCAGCGGCCGCCGGTTGTCCGAGATCGGTGAAGTCTTCACGGCGTCTGGAATCCGCAGCATCGATGATGTTGATCTTGCTTTTCTGAGACCGTCAGCCGCGACGGCGGTGCAGATCATTGCGGTGATCTCGTTGCGGCACATGGCACGCTCCACAACGATCCTGGGTGGTCCCATGGCCGGCATCGCCAAGATCGCCGGCGGAACCGAGCCGCGCGTCTGGGGAGCGCATGAGCCTGCGGGAAACCTCTGGAATCGCACGGATCTGACCAACTTCGCCCAGTCGCAGATGCCCGGCCCGGTGCTCCTGACTGGTATAGGAACGGCCTCTCGATCCATGCTGACCGTGCAGCGGACGAGTTCTGGGGTCGAGGAGATCACGGAGGCGCATCTCAGTCTCGGGGTACCGAGCACGGTGGCGTTCGAAGACCTTCGGCATCGCATGCTGTCGTACTTGGGCCAGCTTGCCGAGAACTCGATGCCACTCGTTGGGTTGATCATGGCCCGGCCAGGTCGAGGCGACCTCCTCATTCCCGCGCTCTTGCAGCATCCGCCCACGCCGATGGCGCTGCTGGTCGGGCCTCCTGGAGTGCGTGCACTGGACATCTCCGTTGATCAGATGCGGCGGCAATTCGGCGCGGTGAGCGTCGGCCGGCCTCGAATCCCGGGCCTGCTGTTCTCGCTTGGGAGCCTCGGCGAGCCGACCTGGCCGCTGCTCGATGCGATCTTGAATGCCATCGGCGGCGATCGGGTGAACGAGATCTTGGGACTGTCTCGGCGGTACACCGACCAGGCGGCTGATCGTGTCGACTAATCGCGACACCATCTTGCTGGAGACCGTCAAGACTCATCGCGGACGGTTGCTATCGGCGTTCCTCTACGGCGAGCTCGCTGAGCGCCGACTGGGGCAGGACAATCTCAAGCGGCTGCTCGGCTCGGTCGTACTGGCGGCTGTGATCTGCACCGGCTGCGTTGGCTTTGCGCTGGTTACGTCGCTGATCTCGTCGCAGGCGGCGCCGGCAGGCGCAGCAACGCGCCGGTGGCGCGTCGACGCCCGGCATCAGTGATCAGCCGTACGCGGCCGACTACTTCGACCGCAGCAGCAACCGTGGTTGGGGCGCGGCTGAGGTCGGCGGCCGCTGGACGATCCGAGGAAGCTCGTCGGACTACGCCGTGCGCCGCGGAGCAGGCGTGATGGAAGTGCCGCCTGCGGAGTCCCGCGGAGCGTTCCTGAACCGTGCCAGCCGGGAGACCGCTGACCTCAGCGCCACCGTACAGCTGAGCAGACTGGGCTCAACCGCGCTCGTGATTGGCCGGAAGGTCAAGGCCGACGACTATCGCGCGGTGATCAAACTCAGCACGCGTGGGGCTGTGTCGGTGACCCTCGTTTCACGGCAAGCCGGTGAGACGGTGCCGCTCTCGAACACAGTCAGCCTGATCGGCAGGTATCCGAAGGGCGAGGAGATCAAGATCAAGATGCAGGTCTTCGGCGTGAATCCGACCATCATCAGAGCCAAGGTGTGGCGGGCCGCCGAGGTGGAGCCGCAGGCGTGGTCCGTGGCGGCGCAGGACGGATTCGACCGGCTGCAGCGCAGTGGGGTGGTCGGAATCGCAGCGTCGCGTCCCAGTGGTGCTCTCGACCCGCTTCGCCTGTCGGTGTTGGATTTCGTCACACGCCCGGTGATCGGCTAGCGATGGCGGACTTCACGCGGCTGACGGTGATCGGATCGGCTCGTAAGGCCGATCTTGTGGTACCGAACGATGAGGCGGTGAGCGGCTTGATGCCGCGGCTCATGGAACTGCTTGATGAGCCGGCGGGCTCGGTCGTACGACCGCTGACCCTGGTGCGCGCAACGGGCGAGCAGCTCGATGTGGGCCTGACGATCGCCGACCAGCAGGTCTCAGACGGCGAATTGCTCCGGTTGGTGCGGTCCGACGACGCGCCGCCACCCCCGGAAGTGGCCGACGTCACCGATGTGCTTGGCGATTCAATGCGGGATCGGGCCGGGCTATGGTCACAATCGGCCCGCGAGCTCACCGGTGCAATCGCGGTTGGCGTGCTCAGCTGGGCTGTTGCGGCTCAGCTGAACGCCGGTCCTGTCCCGCGCGTCATCGCTGTTCTCGCTGCTATCGGTGACGGCCGCAGTCGTCGGTCGGGTCTCGATGCGCTGGATCTGCGTGGCCCTCACCGCAGCGGCCCTGGGAGTCGCCGCGGCAGCCGACTGGGGATTTGCCACGGAGCTGGGGCTGGTGCCATCGCTGCGGCTTTCGGCGGCCATCCTCGGCTTCGCTGCTCTGGGCTGGATCTGCCTTGGTCTTGGCTTCGGCCAGGGCTTGCGGTCCCGTTCTGCTTGGTTCGGCAGCCTGGTCGGTGTCCCGGTCTCGGCGTTGCCGCTGATCATGGTGGCACTGGGCTGGCGTGCCGAGGGGGCAGCGGCGATCACGGCTGCCGTGGCGGTTGTGATCTGCGGTGTGCTGCCTCGGTTGGCTCTGGCCGCTTCGGGGCTGACAGGCCTCGATGATCAAGTGGTCGAGGGTCGTCCACGGCGCCGCGACGATGTCTCCCTAACGGTCAACGAGGCGTACCGGCTGTTGAGCTGGGTGACGTTTGCAGTTGCCGTCCCGGTCGCCGTCACTACCGCGTCGTTGCTCGCCTCGGATGATCTCTGGACGGTGGGAGTGGGCCTGTCGGTGATCATGGTGACTGCGCTGCGGACTCGCGTGTTCCCACTTGCGGTGCAACAGATGGCACTGTGGTTTGCCGTGCTCGCCGGCCTGCTCGGTGGACTGCTCACTCAGCCCCGACTCAGTGGGCTGCTGCTGATCGCGATCTTGGCCGCCATCGTGGTGTTGATCGTGATCATGGTGCTGGCCGGGCCGGCCGCCCATCAGCGCGCGTTCCTGCGACGGGTTGGCAATGCGGCCGAGGCGCTTGCCGTCATCGCTCTGATTCCCCTGCTGTTGGGGATGTTTGGCGTCTTCAGTGATCTGTTGAAGGCGTTCTAGACCATGCTCCGGGGAACTCCAGTCGTGATCATCTCCGCCCTGGCGGGAAGTGTCAGCGCAATCGCCGACGAGTTGACTGCCAGTGACGCGCTGCTTCGCTCCCCGTTGGCCCTGTCACGCCGAATCGGGTTCGTCCAGCTCCATGGCGGCAGTGGCGCGTCCGCGACCGCCGGCTATCTGGCGAGCATGCTTGCCCATCGGCGTACCGGGATGGTGCTCGGAGTCAATGCCTCGGCAGGTGAGGCCAACATGCTGTGGCACGCTGGGCTGACCCGCTCCACGGGCGCCGGAGGGGACGATCAAGAGCGCCGGCGTCATCCCAGTACCGCTGCCGACGCACGGGCCGGACTGCCTGCCACGGGGAGCGGACTGATTGCGCTCGACCTGGCTCGTGATCACCTTGCGGCGAGCGCCGGCACCTGGTTCGAGCAGGTGACGCCGATCGCCCGCTTCTACGATCTGGTGATCACCGACTGGGGCGTACGCCACCAGCAGGTCGACCTCAGACAGGTGGCCAGAGCCAGCCATGTCGTGTGCTTGGTTGCCCGGGCCGACCGCTACCCGGCCGAGGAGGCAGCCGCTCTGCTGCCTGCGCTCTCAGGAGTCGAAGATCGGCCCGGGGTCGTGCTTGCGCTGGTCGACGTTGGTCGAACGGCGGAAGGTACGCCTCAGCTGCTCCGTGATCAGCTTCAGGTGCCGGTCCTGAGCATTCCGTACGAGAAGCTCCGGGCTGCATCGCGACCGGTGGCCAGCCGACGGTTGCCTGCTGCGACCCGGCTCGCCCACACCCGCCTCTGCGCGGCTCTCATGGCGGAGGCAGTGAAGCCTGCATACCGGCGACTGGTCATACCAACACCCGAGGAGAGCCACTCGGCTGCAGCAGCGGGAGATGAGCGGTCATGACCTTGCGGCTCGTCCATCGCCCCACCCGAATCACGCGTCCGATCAGGCCCGATACAGCCGAAACCATCGCCGCGCCGCCGACGATCACCGATGGCCATGTCAGCGGTATGCCGATCCAGAGCTTCTTGCCGGTGATCGGCGCGCTGTCGTCAGTGATCATGATCGTCGTGTTGCGCAACAACAACCCGGTCTTTCTGGTTGTCGGCGGCGTCCTGCTGGTGGTGGCGTTGATCGGCGGCTTGGCGATGGCGCTGAGCCATCGCGGCTCGGCGGCCCGTACCCGGCGTACCCAACGTGAGCACTATCTGGATTTCCTGGAGAAGCTGCGGGCCCGGATGCGGGCCAAAGGCCGGGCGGTACGCGCGGCCGCGGCTCTGCTGGATCCAGAGCCTCCCGCGTTGTTGGGGCTGGTCCGCGATCCTGCCCGGCTGTGGGAGCGGCGTCGGCATCATGCCGACTTCTGCAAGGTACGCGTCGGCGTCGGGGACCGCGCCATGTTCTCACTCACCGTTCCTTCCGAACAGAATCCGGTGCAGCCCTATGACCCGATCATGATCAACGAGGCGAACTCGGTGGTCGATCACTATCGGGTGGTCCGTGGCATGCCGATCACGGTGAATCTGGATGGCGCAGGTCAGGTCGCGATTGTCGGGGATCGGGAAAGTGTGTTGTGTGCTGCCCGCTCGATGATCGTGCAGCTGGCTGCGCTGCATGCGCCGGACGACGTACGGATCGCGGCTGCTTTTCCCCGCGCGGCGGCGGCTGATTGGAGCGGCCTCGACATGTTGCCGCACGTGGTCGATCCAGACCTTTACGACGGACCGGTTCCAGCTCGTCGCATTGCCGGATCGGCAGCGGGTTTGATCAGGGTGCTTGGGTCAGGATTTGGCTGATCGGGCGCAATTGGTGGCGAGCGCCAGGCGTAGCGGGTCCCAACTTCCCGGGGTGGACAACCCTCGACTGGTGATCTTCCTCGACGACTACCGCCGTGTGGCCTCGAGGGTCCCGGTGCCCGACGCCGAGCTCACCCTGCGTGATCTCTCGATCACTACAGTTCATCTGCTCAGCGATCGGCTGCACGAGCCATCCGATGTCACGGTGCGGATCATGATCGACGGATCCGAGGCACAGATCACTGACGCCCGGCTGGAAGAAGATGATCATGCCGAAGAGGTGCAGGGCGCCACGCTCGATCAGACGCCGGTCACGCTGTTCGAATCCATCGCGCGGACGCTTGCTCCCCTTCGATTGAGTCTGTCGCGAGCAAGACAGGTCAGCACCGCGCGCGACATCGGGATCACTGAGCTGCTCGGCATCACCGATCTCGCCATGATCAATCCGGACACGGCATGGCAGCCTCGATCACCGCGCGACTTTCTCCGGGTGCCTATTGGGCTTGGATGACTTCGGCGCGCCGATTCTCCTTGATCTCAAGGAATCTGCCCAGCTGGGCATGGGTCCGCACGGCATCTGCATCGGCGCAACGGGATCTGGCAAAAGCGAAATGCTGCGTACCTTGATCACTGCACTGGCGCTGTCGCATCCGCCTGAGGATCTCAGTATGGTGCTGGTCGATTACAAGGGCGGTGCGGCTTTTGCGCCGTTCGCCGGCCTGCCGCATGTGGCGGGCATTATCGACAACCTTGCCGACGATCCGCAGCTGACCGAACGCGCCCGGTCCAGCATCAATGGTGAGGTGGTACGTCGGCAGGAGTTGCTCCGCGACGCCGGCTCGGTTCCCTCCATCAGTCACTACCGCGAGCTGCGCATCCAGCGGCCCGATCTCCCGCCACTGCCACATCTGTTCATCGTGATCGACGAGTTCGGTGAGCTATTGACCGCCGAGCCGGACTTCGTCGATCTCTTGATCACCATCGGTCGGATCGGGCGGTCCATCGGCGTCCACCTGCTGTTGTCGAGTCAGCGCATCGAGTCCGGCAAGTTGCGTGGCCTGGACAGCTACCTGTCGTATCGGATCGGGCTGCGCACTTTCTCCGAATCGGAGAGTTCCGTCGTACTGGACACCCCGGATGCGTTCCACCTACCAGCCATCCCTGGTTACGGCTATCTCAAGGTCGACACGTCGGTCTATCGCCGCTTCCGCTCGGGCTACGTATCTGGGCCGGTAACGGGCAGCACCGGACCGGTGGTGGAAGCAGACGCCGGCGGCCGCAGCCGTTGCTGCTGCCCACCTTCAATGGTTTGGCCAAGCCCGAGCAGGCTGATGATGCCGAAGAGGAGCTGACGCGGCCGGAGATCGGCCGGCCCCTGGTGGCCGAGTGCGTTGATCGGCTCAGGGTTGCCGGCCGGCGGGTGGAGCCGGTGTGGCTACCTCCATTACCGTCACGGCTTGCGCTCTCCCGCGTCCTCACTGACGACGAGTCGACGAGTAGGGCCGACGGTGCACTGCTGGTACCCATGGGCCTGCTCGACAACCCTGCCAAGCAACGACAGCAGCCTTGGCTGCTCGACCTCAATAGGGGTGGCGGCCACATTGCCGTCCTCGGTGCACCCCAGTCCGGCCGCAGCACCTTCCTACGGACGATGGCCGCATCGGTGGCGCTGACGCACACCCCGCGTCAGCTGAGCATGTACGGCATGGACCTGAGTGGCGGCGGGCTGCTGCGCATCGACGGCTTCCCACACGTCGGCGGGGTGGCAACCCGCTCGCATCGTGACCGCCTGCTGCGGCTTCTCGAGGAGTTGCTCGCGATGCTGGCGACCCGGGAGCGGGTGTTCCGCGAGCACAGCCTTGATTCACTCGCTGCACTGCGGGCCGCGCACGCGGCGGGGAGGATTCCAGAGCTGGTCTCGGCGGACGTGATCTTGCTTGTCGACGGCTTCGCCCAGCTGCGGACCGACTTCGAGGAGCTCGAGGACAGCCTGGTCGCGCTGTTGCAGCGCGGTGGCAGCTTCGGCATCCACGTCGTCTTGGCGATGACGCGGTGGAACGAGCTGCGGATGGCCCACCAGCCGCTGATCGGTACGCGGCTGGAGCTTCGGCTGAATGATCCGGCCGATTCGCTGATCGGGCGCAAACTGGCGGCGACGATCCGGGCGGATCAGCCGGGACGGCTCTTGACCGAGGGAGGCTTGTTCGCCCAGGTCGCCCTTCCTGTGCTCGACGACACCGACGATGAGTCGGTGGGTGAGGCAATCGAGGTCCTGGCGACGCGTACGGCCGCAGGCTGGCAGGGACCTGCGGCGGCGCCGATCCGACTGCTGCCGACCGACTTCTCCCCCGAGGACTGCCGGACGCCTTGGACGAGCCGGAGTTGCTGCCGTTCGGGCTCCGGCAGGACACCATGGAGCCGGCCTTCTTGGAGCTGGGCGTGCGTGATCAACATCTGATGGCGTTTGGTGACACCCGATCCGGCAAGACCACGTTGCTGCGCGGGATTGTTCGGAGTCTGCTCGAGCGGTCGAGCCCGGATGAGCTGGTGCTCGCGGTCATGGACATCCGCGGCGACATTGTGCGTGAGATCCCGGAGCCGTACCTGGGCGGGCATGCCAGCACGGCGACTGAGGCGCGCTCACTGTCCGCGGCAATCGCGGCCGAGCTGCAGAAGCGGACTGTCAACTCGGCTGCCAAGCTGGCGGGACCGCGGATCGTGGTGATCGCCGATGACTACGACATCTTGGCCTCTGGCGGCACCGAGCCGTTCAAGCCGCTGCTGCCCTACCTGCCATCGGCTCGTGATCTGCGGCTGCACGTGCTGCTGACGCGGCCGGTCGCGGGCTCGTCGCGAGCGATGTACGACGTGGCGATGCAAACCCTCCGCGACACCGGCGGTAGCTCGCTGATCCTCTCCGGTGAACGCAGCGAGGGCCAGATCCTGCCGCACGTCTACGCGGAGCAGATGGTGCCCGGCCGGGGCCGCTTCGTACGCCGCGGCGAGCGTCCACGCATTGTTCAGGTGGCCAACTTCGAGGCGGTTCGAGATGCCGCGTGAGCTGTACCTGATCACGCCGGCTCCGGTGAGCATCGAGGCCCTGGTTGTTGCCGCGGCCGTCATCGATGATCAACTCGGGGTGCGGGCGCTTTACGGTGGCGCGGCGCTGCAACTGGTCGGAAGCGGCGACGTCGCAGTCCTGACGATCGAAAACTCGCGGCTCTTGCAAGACCCACTGGACGCCGGCTATCTGACATCTGGTCTCGATCTTGGCCACAGTGAGGTTTGGTGGACCGAGGCTGTCGACGCCATGGGGCTCTGACGGGGAGCCGGGGGTTGAGGTAGCGGCGGGGGTTGCCCGGGTTCTCGGCGGTCAGCTGCGGGTCGAGGACGGAACATGATCAGCACGGCACCGACACCACGGCGGACCACCATGGTGCAGGTCGCGGGTACGGCGGGCGGTGTCGGCACTACGACGGTAGCTGCGCTGCTCTTCGCCGCGCTCAGCCAGGACGTACTGGGGGCGCCGCAACTCCATGATCACGCTGCTGGCGCACTCGGCCTCCGATTGCCCGAGGGGGACGAGGTACGACTGGTCAATCCCGGTCTAGCGTTGCATGACTGCGGGGCGCACGCTGCGGTCGCGATGGAGCGGCTGGCTGACCCGCACACTGTCTTGCTGCTGGTGACCGCGGCAACGCCGGCTGGCTGTTCGGCAGCCGAGCGGGTGCTCGAAGCGGCCGTGTCTCTTCACGGTGCCAGTCAGCTGCGCCGGGTGCTGGTGACAGCGGTTGGGGTTTTCGGTCGGCACCGAATCGGCGCCCGGTTGCGCGCCCTGGGAGATCGGGTTGGCACGCGCAGCGTGATCTTGCTGCCGCAGGACCTGTCATTGGCGGCGGGTGGCCGGATTCCGCTGGTCCGACTGGCCACGCATACCGTACGTGCCCAGTTGCAACTCGCATCGGTCTTGCGAGAGCGGCTGCGCTCTCCAAGCTGACCGAATCTGTGTCGAAACTCCGCATCGGTCGGAATTTGACCTGGAGCTGATCATCACCCGCCGTCACGATCTGGCAGCAGCGTGACTGCGTAGTCGGGCACGTAGCTGAAATTCTCCCGAGGCGGTCTTTGGTAGTCCGAGGTCGCGATGAGCCGCTGAGGGAGTTCCACATCAGGCGCAGGTACCTCGGCGTAGGGGATGGTCGACAGCAGATGCGCGATCATGTTCAGCCGCGCGTGCTTCTTGACGTCGGACTCCACCACAAACCATGGGCTGGTCGGGGTGTCGGTGTGGAGCATCATCTCGTCCTTGGCGCGGGAGTAGGCCTCCCAACGGTTGATCGACTCCAGGTCCATCGGGCTGAGCTTCCAGCGGCGTAGGGGGTCACGGTGCCGGGACTTGAAGCGGCGCAGTTGCTCGCTTGTCAGAGACCGAGAACCAGTATTTGCGGAGCATGATGCCGTCATCGATCAGCATCTGCTCGAAGATCGGGGTCTGCTGCAGGAAGCGGTCGTACTCCTCCGGCGTACAGAAGCCCATCACCTTCTCCACGCCGGCGCGGTTGTACCAGGAGCGGTCGAAGAGCACGATCTCGCCTTTGCTTGGCAGGTGGGCGATATAGCGCTGGTAGTACCACTGACCGCGTTCCCGCTCGCTCGGCGTGGGCAGCGCGACAATCGGCGCGACTCGTGGGCTCAGATACTCCGTGATCCGCTTGATCGCACCACCCTTGCCCGCCGCATCGCGGCCCTCGAAGAGCACCAAGATCCGAGCTCCGGTCTGCCGCGTCCATTCCTGAAGCTTCACCAACTCTGTCTGCAGCCGGAAGATCTCGGCTTCGTAGAGCTCGTTGGAGATTCGCGCCCGCTTCTTCTGCTTCTTCGGCATGCGCCGACACTAACGCCGGTCCGCTCTGCGCGAACAGGAAAAATCCCATTGGGGAATGTCAGTGGCAAGTCATAGCGTTGTCGGGTCTGATCGGCGTCGATGCATTTTCGGCGCCAGCGGTAGCGATGATTTCGGTCGCCGCCGTAAGTCTGACCTTGTGTACGGCACCTTTTGAAGATTATGAACGGTGCCGTGCACACCGTACGGCGCCTACCGAAGGGCGCATACGAGCGGCACAGCACGCCGAAGTCGACAGTAAGGATGGGTCTGGTGTCCACCAGAAGCAGCCACGAGGCGCCCAATCTTCCGGGCCCCGATCTTCCCGGCAAGGATCTTTCGGGCCCCGATCTTCCGGGCCCCGATCTTCCGGCCAAGGACGCCTCGGATTCGCGACTGTCAGCGCGAGACCGGCAGGTTATCGGGATATTGCTGGTCGCAGCATTTGTCGTGATCCTCAACGAGACCATCATGAGCGTGGCGTTGCCGCGGTTGATGGTCGATCTCGACCTCACAGCGCGCACGGTGCAATGGTTGACGACCGCGTTCATGCTGACCATGGCAGTGGTCATTCCGACGACGGGCTTCTTGCTGCAGCGGATCTCCACCCGGACGGTCTTCATCTTGGCGATGAGTCTTTTCTCTGCCGGGACGTTGCTCGCAGCGGTCTCGCCCGGTTTCTGGCTGCTGCTGCCTGCTCGGATCGTTCAGGCCTCAGGCACGGCGGTGATGATCCCGCTGCTGATCACGACTGTGCTGACGCTGGTTCCGGTGGAGCGTCGCGGCGTGGTGATGGGAAACATCAGCATTGTGATCTCAGTCGCACCGGCCGTTGGTCCGACGCTGTCAGGGCTGGTTCTCCAGTTCCTGTCGTGGCGGTTCATGTTCGTCCTCGTGCTGCCGATCGCGCTGGCGTCTCTCGCGTACGGCGCACGCAAGCTGGTGAACATCGGACAGGCGGGCCATCAAAGGCTTGATCTGCCCTCGGTGTTGCTTTCCATCCCCGCGTTCGGCGGTGTGGTCTACGGGCTGAGCCAGCTGGGTCGGGGCGCATCAGGAGCGGCTGTTGCACTCGGATGCATCGGATTCGGGCTGCTCTGCATGTTGATCTTCGGCTGGCGGCAGCGTCGACTGGCCCGCAACGGCGACAGCCCGCTGCTGGATCTACGCGCCTTCACCTACCGCCAGTTCAGCCTGTGCCTTGCGCTGCTATGTCTGGCAATGCTGGCGCTGTTCGGCATGGTGATCTTGCTGCCGATCTATCTGCAGACGGTTCGTGGCATCGGAGCGCTTGCCACTGGGCTGATGCTGCTACCGGGCGGTCTGCTCATGGGCCTGGCCGGACCGACCGTCGGCAGGATCATTGACCGGTACGGGCCGCGGGTGCTGACGATTCCCGGCGCTGCTCTGCTGACCTTCACGCTGTGGCAGTTCAGTAACCTGAATGCCACGACGCCCATATGGGTGCTCGTCGGCTTGCACATGGTGCTCATGCTGGGACTCGCGTGCCTGTTCACCCCCTGCTTCACGGCCGGGTTGAACCCGCTGCCGCCGTACCTCTACTCACACGGCAGCGCCATCTTGGCCACACTCCAGCAGGTGGCAGGTGCCGCAGGAGTTGCGCTGCTGGTGGCGATCATGGCTGGCAGGACGACCGTATTGAGCGGAGCGGGGCTGCCGCAGCTGGCTGCGCTGAACGGCGGTATTCAGACCGCCTTCAGTGTCGCCGCAATGATCAGCATCGCGGCGCTGGTATTGGCCTTCTTCATTCGGAACACCAAGCCGCCGATGGAAGAAGAGTCGAGGGCGTATGGCTCAGTTGGCAGCGAGGAGCCGTTCTCGGAGGAGCCGGCCGCTACGCGCGCCTGACTAACCGGATCGCGCGCCACCGTGCTAAGCCAGGCTGGCGCGCCGCTGTCCTGGACGAGCGAACGAGCAGACACGCTTTTCATCTGCGAGCGAGTGAGGAAGGCAGCGGCTAACGAGCGCCAGCCTCAGCGAGCGGAGCGAGCAATGTACGAAGAGCGAGGGGACATGCTTTTCGTCGCCGAGCGATGACGAAGTAGGCGGCCAAGAAGCGCGATCACGCGCCCGCGATGCTCGCGCCGCCGATCTGCAGGAGAAGCCGACGAACGAGTCAGAACAAAGGTAGTTTTCCGAGACGGCCGTTCCGTCGGATTCGACGAAGACGGCGGCTTTCCAGCGAGCATCGCAGCGAGCGGAGCGAGCCATTAGACGGAGCGAGCGCAGCGAGCGGAGCAATCAAACTCAGCGCACGACTTTGATGTTGAACTCCGGGCGGCCGATCTGAGCAAACATCCGTACCCACAGCGGCAGGTACATCTCGAGACCGCGGGCCGCGGTGAGATCGCCCAGATCAAACACGTCGGTCCAGCCCAGATCGGCAGCGAGTGAGGCCGCAGTCTGCCGCGCGGTGACATCGTTGCCCGCCACAAAGATCGTCGTGTCACTTGGGAGCCGGTTCGGGTCCACCATGACCTGGTTGGCCATCGTGTTGAACATCTTCACCAGCCGGGCCTCCGGCAGCTCTCGCTGGAGCTGCTCGGCAAGCGAGTCGGTATTGCTGACGAAGAGTGAGGGTGGAAAGCCCTGCGAGAAATCGAGCGCGTTAGAGGTATCGATCACCACCTTGCCGTTGAGTGCGTCACCCACGGCCCGGAGTGCGGCCAGTGAACCTTGGCCATTTGTCGCGTTGATGAACACATCCCCGTCAAGATCCTGGTAGGCCGCGAGCGGCAGGTCGAGTCCGGCCCACTCCTCCCGCTGCCGGGTCTGCTCGGGGTCCCGCGTCGCGATGACGACCTCATGACCGGCAGCGGAGCAGGCCTTGCCCAGTGCCCGCCCGACCGGACCCGTTCCCAGAATGGCAATCTGCATGGATACATCATGGACTGCTAACACGTCGGCAGGGCTGCGGGCAGCTCCGAAAGAAGGGGCGACGGATGACCAAGATCGCGGTGGTAAGTGGAGCAGGCAGTGGAATCGGCGCGGCGGCAGCGACCGCGCTCGCGAGTGACGGCTGGACTGTGGTGCTCGCCGGCCGGCGGCGTACGCAGTTGGAGGAGCTGGCGACTGCCCACCCGGATCTGTCTCTCGATCCCGTGCCAACCGACGTGACGGACGAGGCATCGGTGCGCAACCTGTTCGAGATAACGGTCGCACGCCATGGCCGAGTCGATCTGCTCTTCAACAACGCCGGCATGGGCGGGCCGGCCAGAGATCTCGATGAGATCCCGCTGGAGGAGTGGCAGGCAGTCGTGAATGTCAATCTAACCGGCGCCTTCCTCTGTACGCGCGAGGCCTTCGGCATCATGCGCCGCCAGCAACCTCAAGGCGGTCGGATCATCAACAACGGCTCGATTTCCGCGCATGCGCC
Source organism: uncultured Actinomycetota bacterium (assembly GCA_963808905.1). Lineage (GTDB taxonomy): Bacteria > Actinomycetota > Actinomycetes > Propionibacteriales > Propionibacteriaceae > Microlunatus. The sequence continues at coordinate 12,336 of CAWEHO010000023.1, read as the reverse complement.
GCGACCCCGATCCATCGCCTATACCGCGACCAAGCACGCCATTACTGGTCTCACGAAGTCGACCGCGCTGGACGGACGCCCGTACGACATCGCCTGTGGCCAGATCGATATCGGAAATGCCGCCACCGACATGACAGCTGAAATTGCTAAAGGGGTCCCGCAGGCCGACGGCAGCCTACGGGCAGAGCCACGGATGCACGTGGAAGATGTCGCACGGGCAGTCGTGTATATGGCGAGCCTTCCGTTGGACAGCAACGTGGCGACCTTGACGGTGCTGCCCACCAAGATGCCCTACGTGGGTCGAGGGTAGGGCGAAGATCAAACAAGCTCAGGGCACAAGTCCGTCTGCCTGCCGAGCTCGTAGCAGCGCGCGTTAGATTCTCCATTTGTGATCTTCATCAAGCAGTTTGACCAGCTTGGCCGCGACGACATCGATCAGGCCGGTGGCAAGGGAGCGAACCTTGGCGAGTTGACGCGCGCCGGGCTTCCGGTCCCACCCGGCTTCGTGATCGTCACCGGGACCTATCGCGAATACGTCGCCGAACACCAGCTAGCCGACAAGATCGCCGCGCTGGCGGCACCCGGGGGTGATCCCGCCGGATACGAATCCGCGTCCGAACAGATCCGAGCCCTCTTCGCCGCGGAGGTCTCTGATGCCGTCCGGGCCGAGATCGCCGACGCGTATACGGCCCTCGGCGAGGACGTGGCGGTCGCGGTCCGCTCGTCGGCGACCGCTGAGGATCTCCCGGAGGCGAGCTTCGCCGGGCAGCAGGACACCTACCTCAATGTCCGTGGTCTCGAGGATCTGCTGGTCGCAGTTCGCGAGTGCTGGGCATCGCTCTGGACCGCACGAGCCATGTCCTACCGGGCCAGGCAGGGCATCGATCCGGCCATGGTCAGTCTGGCTGTCGTGGTCCAACAGATGGTGGAGGCCGCGGCCGCTGGGGTGATGTTCACCGCCAACCCGAGCAATGGGCGCCGAGACGAGGTGGTGATCAGTGCGGCCTGGGGCCTCGGTGAGTCGGTCGTCAGTGGGTCGGTCAACACCGACAACATCGTGGTACGCAAACCGGACGGCACCGTTGTGTCGAGTGAAACCGCTGACAAGGCCGTCATGACTGTCCCCGCCGAGCAGCGTACGCGGGAGCGGCCGGTGCCTGAAGGTCAGCGCCGGCAACCAGTGCTCAGCGAGTCCGATGCCGCAGCGTTGGCCGCGTACGGGACCAGCATCGAGAACCACTACGGAGCACCTCAGGACATCGAGTGGGCACGCGCAAACGGGCAGTTCTTCATCGTGCAGGCGCGGCCGATCACCGCGCTTCCCGAGGTCGAGGCACCCATGCCGACCGATTGGACCGTCCCGGAGCCGACCGCGATGTACGTCCGGGCCAGCATCGTCGAACAACTGCCCGACCCACTGTCGCCGCTGTTCGCGGACATGATCGACGGCGCGGTCACCCGCTCGCTGCAGAGTTTGTTCAATGAACTCCTCGACGAGGAGCTGATCAGGGACGACGACGTTGGGCTGCCCACGATCAACGGTTATGCCTACTACCGCTACAGGCGTTCCGGGATGTGGCGGCTCATGTGGAAGAGTCCGAAGGCCTTTCGGGTGCTACCGAGTAGTCAGGGTCGTTGGCGCAACTACTCCCATCCGAAGTATCGCCGGATCGTCCGCGACTGGAGCGCGCGGGATCTTAGCGAGATGAGCACCGATGAGCTCCTCGCCGGCGTGGAGGAGCTGGTGGCGGCGGCCGCCGAGTACTACACCGCGGTGCAGACAATCATCCCGATAGCTGCCACGAGCGAGGTGTTGTTGACTCGGTTCTACGACGCGGTGGTTCGCGGCAAGGGCGATCCGCCCGCTCAGGTGTTCGTGCTCGGATCTGACAGCGAGCCGATCAGGGCGGAGAAGTCCTTGTACGAGCTCGCAACCTGGACCCGCAGTCATCAAGGACTGGCAGAGTCGCTACTCGGAACGTCGTCGCAGGAATTTCTCGAGCAGGCGGCGGCATCGGATGATCCGGTGTGGCATGAGTGGCACACGCGGTTTCAACATCACCTCGGCGCGTACGGGCACACGGTCTACAACCTCGACTTCATGAACCCGGTGCCCGCCGATGATCCGGCGCCGCTGCTGGAAACCTTGCGATTCTTCGTGAGCGGCAAGGGCCTTGATCCCTACGAGCGGCAGCGTCGCCTTGTGGTGCGCCGCGAAGAGGCGTCGGCCGCCGTTCTGGGGCGGCTCGATCCCGTACGCGCCAAAGCCTTCCGCCGGTTGGTGCATTGGGCGCAGAACGTGGCGCCGGTCCGCGAGGACGCGCTCGCCGACGTCGGACTGGCTTGGCCTCAGGTGCGCCGCATGCTCACCGAAATCGGGCGGCGGCTCCAACAGGCCGGTGTGATCAACAAACCCGACGACGTGTACTGGTTGCACCGCTCCGAGATCGCCGAAGATCTGCGCAGCCTCGCTGATCAAGTGGAGGAGCGCAAGGAGCTATGGCGGGGGCAGCGGCGAGCCACGCCGCCACAGCTGTTGCCTAAAGGCGGCTGGGGCGACATGTGGCGCAACTGGATGCCCGCGGCATCCGAAGAGCAGACCGGCGACGTGATCAAGGGCATCGCCGGAAGTGCTGGAACAATCACGGCTCCGGCTCGAGTGCTGGGCGGACCACAAGATTTCGGGCAGATGCAGCCGGGCGATGTGCTGGTAGCGAGCATCACGACACCCGCGTGGACCTCGCTATTCGCGATGGCCTCGGGCGTGGTCACCGACATTGGGGGGCCGCTTAGTCACAGCTCGATTGTGGCGCGGGAGTACGGCATTCCCGCGGTACTGGGTACTGCCGTCGCCACCCGGCGGATCCAGAGCGGTCAGCAGATCAAGGTTGACGGCGACGCTGGGACAGTCACACTGCTCGACGGCCACGAGCCTCAGGAGGTGGAGCAGATCATGAAGAGCTCCTCGCGCCGCAAGATCATCGCCGGCGCGGCGGGCGCGGCCGCCGCCGCGGGACTGGTCGCCTGGCTCACTCGGCGAGGCAGATCGCGTCGCAACGTGGACTAAGACCTACGCACACGGCTCGAGCCTCGGAATGCGGGTTGGGCCAGAGTGCGCCCTTCGACAGGCTCAGGGCGCATACGCGACAGGCTCAGGCGCGCGACGGCTCAGGATGTACGCGAGCCTCAGAGCGCATGCGACAGGCTCAGGCACATACGCGAGCCTCAGAGCGCATGCACAAGCTCAGGCGGAGCTCACGATGTGGCGCCCAATTCGGCGACCTCCAACTCGTCGGCGATGCGCTTGGCAATCTCCAACGAGGCAGTGGCGGCCGGGGACGGCGCGTTGAGTACGTGGACTTGGCGCGGTGCTCGCTCGTAGTAGAAGTCGTCGACCAGCTGGCCGTTCCGGCGCAGCGCCTGGGCGCGTACGCCGGCATGGGCTGGTAGCAGGCAGTCATCGGGAAGATCGGGAACGAGCTCTCGGAGGCTCGCCAGGAAGCGCTTTTTGGACATCGATCTTGCCGCTTCGTCCAGCCCGGTCCGCCAGTAGCGCCTCCCCAATCTCCACAGGCCCGGCCAACGGACACTGTCCACGACGTCGCGGGGATTGATCTTCAGCTTGGTGTAGCCCTCACGAGCCAATGCGAAGATCGCGTTCGGGCCGGCGTGGATCGATCCGTTGATCATTCGGGTGAGGTGCACGCCGAGGAAGGGGAATGAGGGATCGGGCACGGGGTAGATCAGGCCCTTGACCAGGTGCGAAGTCTCCGGTGTCAGCTCGTAGTACTCCCCGCGGAAGGGAATGATCCGTACCTCCGGCTGCAAGCCGGCAAGTCGGGCCAGCCGATCACTGTGCAGCCCGGCGCAGTTGACGAGCTGGTCTCCGCGAAACTCTGCGATCTTGGTGGTGACCGTCACCGCGTCGGGACGCGACGCAATCCCGACGATGCGTTGACCAAAGCGAATCTCCCCGCCTGCCTGCTCGATCTGATTTCGTAATACATCGCATACCCCGCGAAAATCAACAATGCCCGTCGACTCCACGCGGAGCGCCGCCACGGCGGAGACATGGGGCTCATACTCTCTGGCTTTTTCAGTGCTGATCATCCGGCACGGCACACCGTTTGCCTGGCCGCGACGGTGAAGCTCCTGGAGCGCCGGTACTTGTGCCAATTCGGTCGCTACCACGAGCTTGCCGCAGATCTGGACGAAGACGCCGTGCTCTTCGGCGAAGCGCCGCATCGAGGTGGCACCGGCTGCGCCCAGCTTGGCCTTGAGACTGCCCGGCTTGTAGTACAGGCCTGAGTGAATGACGCCGGAGTTGCGGCCAGTCTGGTGCTGCGCGATGCCCGACTCCTTCTCCAGCACCGTGACCGTTTGCCCACGCCCGATCAGCTCGGCAGCGGTGGCAAGCCCGACGATTCCTGCGCCGGCGACAATGACGTGACTCCCCATTGGCCTATGTCTACCAGGGCTGGCGCGAAGTCGCTGGGCTTCTGTCACTGTCTGCTTGCGCGGCGACTTTGGAAGCTGCCGTCCGTCCGGCGAAATTCACCCTTGGAGAGTGATGTCCGACCGAGCCGGCCGCGTAATACTCAGGCGAATCCAACGGAGGTTGCTGTGAACAGTTTCTCTGATTTCTTCTGGTTGCTGGTGTGGGCCTTTGTTCTCGGCTGCTATCTCGTCATACTGTTCCAGGTCTTTATCGATCTGTTCCGGGACAAAGATCTCAGCGGCTGGTGGAAAGCGGTGTGGGTCATCTTCTTGATCATTGCACCGTTCTTGAGTGTCTTGATCTACGTGATTGCCCGGGGCAGGGGAATGGCCGAACGTCGTCAGGAGGCCCTTGGGGGAGGACGACGCCGGGAGGAAGATGTGTACGTGCCGCCGCCGATCATCAGCATCCCCAACCCAGCCGAGCAAATCGAGTCCGCTCAAAAGCTGCTCGACAGCGGCGCCATCAGCCAGGCCGAGTTTGATCAGCTGAAGCAGAAGGCACTCGCGTAATCCTTCAGTGGAGGCATCATGACCACGCCAGAGTATGAGAGAAATCTCGCCAAGCGCAGATCCTCGGCGAGGGCACACCGTGGCACCAGGCGGCGCTTCTCGCGACCGTCGTCTCGGCTTGCTGAGCGGTGGACCACAATCGATGACGTCGATATCTTCTACCGCGAATCTCCCCACCCGCCGGATGCGCCCGTCATGATGCATCTGCATGGTTTTGGGCTCTCTGGTCGTTATCTGCTGCCGACAGCCGAGGCACTTGCAGATGAGTTCCATACGCTCGTGCCCGATCTGCCTGGATTCGGGCGGAGCGGTAATGCCATCGAGCCCCTCACCGTCGAGGAGCTTGCGCACGCGGCGGCCGCATTCCTCGACACCCAAGGCATTGAAAAGGTCACATTGGTCGGAAACTCCATGGGCTGCCCGGTGATCTGCGAGTTTGGGTACTCGTATCCGGATCGGTTGGAGCGGGCAATTTTGGTGTCGCCCGCGGGCGGGATACAACAATCAGCCACTGCCCCGGGCCGTACGCCAGCTCAGCCACGACGGTATCCGCGAACCGGTCCGGTTGTTGAGCGTGGCATTTCCGGACTACGTGCGGTTCGGTGTCCCCAGCACCTTTCGGATGTTCCGGGCGCTCACCCGATATCCGTCACTGGACCGGCTGCTGGCCTTGGACGTGCCGACGCTGGTGGTTGCGGGGAATCGCGATCCATTGATGCCGGGTCCATCGCGCATCCAAGAAGTCGCGGAACAGACAGAGCACCGCGTGGTTTTCGTCGTCATCGACGGAGCCGCTCATGCGATCAACTTCTCGCACCCGGGAGAGCTGTCAAACGTCATCCGACAGTTCATGGCCGATCGGCCCATCGTGGATGATCCGAACTCCCCCGGGAACGCGCGCGCTTACGAGACTCCATCGCGGGATCTTCGCCCCGAAGGTCCGTTACGACAGTGATTCCTAAATCACGAGCTGTTCAGGCCTGCCGTGAGGGCGGCGAGATCGTAGGTCGCCCCTAGCGCCAGCTGCGCTGCTTCGACTGTCTGGTCGCGATCAGCCCTTTCGGCCGCGGGTACGGCGGCCCGGATCTGGGCTCTGCAGGTGGTCCGCCGATGCGAGCTGGCGGGCAGCCTCGGCCGCATCCCCGCGTTGCATCGCCAGCGCCGCCAGCTCATCGCGTACGCTCGCCTCCCGCCAGCGGTCGCCGAGTCTGTGGTGCTCGGTGAGGCTCGCCATCTGCATTGCAAGGGCGCGTTCGGTTTCGCCGCGTAACCGGGCCACGACACCAAGCTGATTGAGCGTCCACGCGATTCCCTCGCGAAATGAGAGTTCCTCGCACAGGTCCAAGCACTGGCTGAGCAGCAGCCGGGCCCCAGCCAGGTCATTTCGGTAGCGAGCCGTCGTGCCCAAATTGATCAAGGCCCAGATGACGCCCTCCTGGTCGCCGAGCTCGCGCATCCGAAGGAGCACATCTGGGCCCAGGCGCTCGGCTGCATTCAAGTCACCACTCAGCCAGGCCAGGAAGCACAGGTAGTTGAGCTGGACCGCCGCGTCATGATCCTCGCCGGCCTCCTGAGCCAGCCGCAACGCCTCGCGATGTAGCTCCGCCGACTGCTCGTATCTGCCCTGCTCACGAGCGATCGCCCCGAGCCTGCCGATCGACCAGACCAGGCCCGCGTGATCACCGGTCGCAGCAAACAAAGACCGCGCCTCCTCGACCAGCGGCGTAGCTTCGGCATAGTCGCACTGCAAGAACGCGAGGGTGCCGGCGAGCACCAGGACCGGTGCCCGCAATTCGCTTGGTGCATCCGGCCAGGCCTGCAGAGCGCTCGCGGCCCAGCGCCGGCCGTCGGTGTAACGGCCGCGAAGGTAACACCAACGCCCCAATGCGGCCACGGTGCGCATGGCGATTTCTGGCTGATGCTGAATCGACCAGCCGATGGCGGGACGGATGTTTCCAACCTCGCGGTCGATGACTGCCAGCCATTCGTGTTGATCATGACTGGTGAGCTGCGGTGCCGCCCGCTCGGCAAGATCTCGGTAGTACTCGGCGTGCCGCCGGTGGGTGACGACTCGGTCGGGGTGGAGGGCGAACTTGCTTCGCGCGTACTGCCTGATCAGTTGCAAGAGGCGGAAGCGGGCTTGCGTGCTGCCCTCGTCCTGGCGTACGACGAGCGACTTGGAGACGAGTGAGGAAAGCACATCGACGACTTCGATCTCGCTCAGCCCGGTCCCGCAGACCTCGGCGACGGCCGACCGGGTGAAGCTGCCCCCGAAGACCGAGAGTCGTTCGAAGATCAACTGCTCGGTGCTGCTCAGGCGCTGATAGGTCCAGCCGACCATGGCGTCCACCAGTTGTCGCTCACCGCCGGGACCGGGAGCCTGGAGGATGCTGAGCTCGGTCTCGAGCGTGTCGGCTAGCTCGTGAACTGTGAGCACATTGGTCCGCGCCGCGGCCAGTTCGAGGGCCAGGGGCAGCCCGTCGAGCCGATGACAGATGCGAATGACCGCATCCGCGGCCGACTGGTCGAGCGGATTGTTGATCAACGAGCGAGCGAGGAACAGCTGAGACGACGGAACTGTGCTTAGTTGATCGGCGGGAATCCCTGGGGCAGGCAGTTGCAGCGGAACGACGGCAAAGGCCTGCTCCCCGGCGACGCCCGTGAGGTGCCGGCTCGTGATCAAGATGGTGAGCTTTGGTGCGCCGGCCAGAATGGCGCGGCAGAGCTCCGCGCAGGTGGTCAGGTGGTGCTCGGCGTTGTCGATCACCAGCAGGCACGACAACGCTCGTAGATGATCAATGATCTCTTCGACGGAGGCCCTCGGCGAGCCGCGTACCCCCAGCGCTCCGGCCAGTGCGCTGCGTACGGTCGACGGATCGTTCAGCGTCCCGATAGGGAACCAGTGAACCCCGTCGGGGAACCGAGTGGGCTGGGTCGCCACGTACCCGGCGGCGATCCTGGTCTTTCCCACTCCGGCTGGTCCGAGCAGTGTCAGCAGCCTGGTCTCATCGCGTTCGACGAGCTTGGCCAACTCGCGGAGCTCTTTGTCCCGGCCTACTGGATGGTCGGCGAAGACCGGAAGCAAGGAGGTCGGGGGTTCGTGGAGGTTGACTGCGGCGAACAAGGCGGAGCGGTCGGATTCGGGAAGCCGCAAACCTTCGGCCAGCAACCGCATGGTGGTCATCCGCGGCGAGCGGCGGCCGCGTTCGAGGAGCGACACGGCCTCAGGGCTTAGACCGGCGCGTGCCGCGAGGGTTTCCTGCGAGAGGCCGGAGCGCCTCCGCAATCGCCGCAGCTCCTCACCGAACTGGTTCACTTTTTCCTTGCCACGTTGAAAAAACGCATTGCCACACCGGTTGAATCTGGGCGTCTCGACGGCCGCGAAGCGTCCTGGATTGTTCGTCTGCTGTTCGTGGTCGCACAATTGCCGCAGTGTTCAAGATAAGTGAGGCGGGTCTGAGGGGGATAGACCGGCTATCGGGGGAAATTCCAGCCGATCTCGCGCCCTGGGAAGGCGTCATCGGCGTGGAGCGTGGAGGGTGTCGGTCTACGGGGGCCCGCTTGGCGTAGCGGGATGGCGGCACCCTCCGATCTGTTTGTAGATGGTGCTCTGGGGCTCGCGCATGTCGCCCGCTAACTTTGGGGCGTGACCAGCCCGTTTGCGCCTCAGCTCTGGCATCCGGTGGAGAGTTTCGAGTTCACAGACATCACCTATCACCGTGCCAACGACGCTCCCGTCGTACGGATTGCCTTTGATCGACCCGAGGTGCGCAACGCGTTCCGGCCGCACACGGTGGACGAGCTCTTCGCAGCGCTGGACCACGCCCGGATGTCCTCCGACGTGGGTGCGGTGCTGCTCACCGGCAACGGACCATCGTCGAAGGACGGCGGGTGGGCGTTTTGCAGCGGCGGCGACCAGCGGATCCGGGGGCGCGCGGGATACCAGTACGACTCGGCTGCCGAGGGCAACGCCGCGGCCCTCGGACGGCTGCACATTCTCGAGGTGCAGCGGCTGATCCGCTTTATGCCAAAGGTGGTGATCGCCCTGGTCAACGGCTGGGCAGCCGGTGGCGGTCACAGCCTGCATGTGGTCTGCGACCTGAGCCTGGCCAGTGCCGAGCATGCCCGTTTCAAGCAGACCGACGCTGACGTCGGCTCATTCGATGGCGGCTTTGGGTCGGCGTACCTGGCCCGCCAGGTCGGCCAGAAGGTGGCGCGAGAGATCTTCTTCCTCGGTGAGACCTACTCCGCCGAGGACGCGTACCGGATGGGCATGGTCAACCGCGTCGTGCCGCATGCGGAACTCGAGAGTGTCGGGCTGGAGTGGGCGAAGATCATCTGTGGCAAGAGCCCGACGGCTCAGCGCATGCTCAAGTTCGCATTCAATGCGATCGATGACGGGCTCATCGGGCAGCAGGTGTTCGCGGGGGAGTCGACCCGGCTGGCGTACATGACCGAAGAGGCCGTGGAGGGCCGCGACGCCTTCCTCGAGAAGCGTCGTCCCGATTGGGCGCGCTTCCCCTACTACTACTAATTGCGCCGTCAGACCACGCCATACAGCCGATCACCGGCGTCCCCGAGGCCGGGAAGGATGTAGCCAACCTCGTTGAGCTTTTCGTCCAGGCCGGCGAGTACCAGGGTGCAGGGCACGTGGAGCTGATCGAGCAGCTCGCTGAGCCGGGCGATCCCTTCGGGAGCCGCGATCAGGCAGATACAGGTGATGTGGTCGGCGTGACGGTTGACCAAGAATTGCACGGCCGATGCGAGGGTGCCGCCGGTCGCCAGCATCGGATCGAGAATGTAGCACTGCCGTCCGGTCAGGTCGCTGGGCAGCCGTTCCGCGTACGTGGTAGCGACCAGCGTCTCCTCATTGCGCACCATCCCGACAAACCCGACTTCGGCGGTGGGCATCAACCGGGTCATCCCCTCGAGCATCCCGAGGCCCGCCCGCAAGATGGGCACTACTAGAGGCCGCGGCACTGACAGTTTCACCCCGACGGCGGCTTGCAACGGCGTCTGAACCGTGTGTGGGATGACGCGGACGTCGCGGGTCGCCTCGTACGCGAGCAGCGTGACGAGTTCCTCGGTGAGTCGCCGGAAGGTGGGGGAGTCGGTGGTCTCATCCCGCAGCACGGTGAGCTTGTGAGCGACAAGCGGATGGTCGACTATGCGTAGCTCCACGGTGGAACCGTAGCGAGGGAAGCCCTGAGATTGGGGATTGGCCTCATGTTGGACCGAGGTGTCTGACACGATGGAGCGGGTCGCGACGCTGCGGAGGAGGGGAGCCATGTCGGAGTTCGACGACGAGGAGTACGAGTCGTTCGAGCTGGACGGCGCGAGCAGAAGCGCTGACTCGGTGAAAGGAGCAACAAACACCGGAGGCGAGCTCGATGATGACCTCGACGATGACGAGGACTTCGACGAAGTTGATCTTGAGGATGCCGCCGACGATGAGATCGATTTCGTGCTCGCCGCCTATCGGGAGGACGGCCAGCCCTATGTGCAGTCACTGGGCAAGGACCTTGCCAACGACCTTGATGAGTTGATCGTCCAGCTACGTCGCTTGCCCGGGGACGCCGGTGCGCTTGGCTTCGTCAGTCTGGTCGAAGAAATCTTCGTGATCACTCGCGTACGTGGACAGCACGTCCAGGTCCTGCTGTCCGACGCCGCGGCAGCAGGCGACTGGCCGATAGCGCGCGATGTCGTGGACTACCTCGGCGAAGAGCCTGTGGACGAGGACGAGGACGAGGAGGAAGGCGAGCCGATCGGTGATCTTGGCATTGTCGCCGACCTCGGGCTGAGTGACTTCGACATGGGCGCCATCATCGACGACTTGGATCTCTCCAGCGTTGAGATGCTGATAGAGGTCGCCAACAAGATCAAGCTCAATCCGCAATTCCGCAAGGCTGTTGAAGCAGCCGTTGAGTGAGCGAATACAGCGGGCTGAGCGAGTGGGAAGACTCGATGCGGCTGGCCCTCGATCAGGCACGAATGGCGTCGAGACACGGTGATGTACCCGTTGGCGCAGCAGTAGTCGACGAGGCCGGAAGCGTGCTGGCGGTCGCCGGGAACGAACGTGAGATCAGACATGATCCGACCGCGCACGCAGAGATCTTGGTGCTCCGGGAGGCATCGAGACGACTGCGATCTTGGAGGCTGACCGGCCTCACTCTTGTCGTCACCCTCGAGCCGTGCACCATGTGCGCCGGCGCGCTGGTGTTGGCTCGGGTCGCTCGGCTCGTCTTTGGCGCCTTCGATCCGAAGGCAGGAGCGGTCAGCTCGCTCTTTGACGTCGTGCGCGATCCCCGGCTGAACCACCGCATCGATGTACGCAGCGGCATCCTCGAGGCGGAGTGCAGCGCGCTATTGAAGGAGTTCTTCGCTAGCCGCTGAGCCTCCTACCCAAAGATCGTGCGCGTTGGACACGTGAAGTCACCGTCGCTCGCGCACGATGCTCTGAACGCGCGCAGCCGCTACCTGCACCGCCAACTCCTTGCCGTTCCAAATTGCTTCCGTCCTCGCTGCACGCGGCTGGGCACGGTCTTCCGACCAGATGTCGTTGGTGTCTCAACGTGACCGACACCGACTTTTGCGGATGATCGTGCGCGTTAGACCGTTGATCACAACAGTCGAACGCGCACGATCATGGAACGGACTCGCGGCCCCGCACCGCCTTGGGTAGTCTCTGCGGCGGTGGCGTGTCTGAGCGGCCTAAAGAGCGCGCCTCGAAAGCGCGTGAGGGGCAACCCTCCGCGGGTTCAAATCCCGCCGCCACCGCCAACTGACAAGGCGAAACGCTGGCCCCGCCACAAGGTGGGCGCCGGCGTTTTTGCTGTGGTCTCAAATGTGGTCTCAATTGGTCCCGATCGGTCCGTCTTTGCTGGACCACGAAGAGGCCGTCTACATCTAGGCGGCTGGCCAGGTCAATGTGGATCGGCGTGATTACGTGCGTGTAGCGGCTCGCCATCGCGGTGGTGGCTCATAGCGGGGCCGAGTGCGACTGCGCTTCACGCTCAGTAGCCCCGTTGTCCAGTCAATGTCATCCCATTGGAGACCGAGGGCCTCCCCCTGACGGAGGCCGAGGACAAGCGCGACAACCCATCTAACTCCGTTCCGCTCGCGCTTGGCCGCTTCAATCAGCCCTCGCGCCGGTAATGGGTGAGGATGCCGCTGGTAACACTGGCGGCGTAGGCGTCGGCGGCAACGAAGAGGCCGGCCTGCATCATGAGCTGGGCGAGCGCTGGGACGCTGTGGGTTATGCCCAGTGAGCCGCCGTCGCGGCGGGTGTTCTTATCCCACACCGCGGAGTTGCGGCGGTACCCGGTG
>CAWEHO010000022.1:0-66794 GCA_963808905.1 uncultured Actinomycetota bacterium | reverse complement strand
CAGGAAGTCCATGTCGGCTCCGGCTTCGTGCCGCCTGCTCGCGGTCCCGTTCCAAGGCGACGCGGTCCCGCGCCTCCTGGCGGTTCTGGGCGAGCAAGATCAATGGAGCGGGGGCGCAATGAGGCCTGCAGTGACAAGACGAGCGTCAAGAAAATGAAGGGGAAGGGGTCGAATCGCAGCTGAGGTGGACCGAGCACCACATTCCACAGCAGCCAAAGGATGATCACGACCGTCATCCCGAAGAGAAAGCGAGCGGCGCCCATGAACCGTGCCAAGGCCTCGGGCCGGCCGAAGGCGTCCCGGCTCCACCTTGATCGTCGGAATCGTTGACCGCCTGCGCCGCCCCGGCAGGTCCAGCCGCTCGGCCTCCCGAACTGCTCTAGCCACGCGCCATCACCCCTGCATCGGGCGGCTTGTGCGCCGACACTGCGTCGAGCTCGATGCCGCGCCGTATTCTTCCGGCAACACGCCATCAAGCACGTCGTCCACGGTGATCGCACCGATCAAGCGATGATCCGCATCCACAACAGGTGCGTTCACCAGGTTGTACGTCGCGAAGTAGCGGCTGACTTCGTGCAGGTTCGCCTGGTCGGTGAGCGTCTCCAGCTCGCTGTCGATGAGGGCCGAAACGAGTGTTGACGGTGGCTCCCGGAGCAGTCTCTGGAAATGCACCGCGCCAACGAAGCGACCGGTGGGTGTGTCCAGCGGCGGCCGGCAGACGTAAACCATGCACGCCAAAGCAGGCGTCAGCTCAGCATCGCGAATCCGAGCGAGGGCTTCAGCCACAGTTGCATCGGGCGGCAAGATCACCGGTTCGGGTGTCATCATCCCGCCGGCAGTGGACTCGGCGTAGCTCAGAAGGCGCCGGACATCCTTCGCCTCCTCGGGCTCCATGCGCGCAAGCAGCACCTCGGCCATTTCAGGCGCCAGCTCCGCGATCAAATCAGCGGCATCGTCTGGATCCATTTCCTCCAAGATGTCCGCGGCACGCTCAGTGTCGAGCTCGGAGATCAACTGCCCCCCTCGTCTTCGGGTAATTCCTCCAGAGCGTCGGCCAACTTGTGATCATCGAGTGCGGAGGCCACCTCGGCTCGTCTCTCGCGCGACATTTCGTGCAGTTCCCGGGCGATGTCGGCAGCTTTCATGTCTTCCATCTGGGCGAGCAGCTGGTCGGTCCCCTGCGCTCGATCAGACCCCAGAAGCGCGATCGTGGACCAGTCAACGATGGTGACGTGACCTCGCCTACCGAACCGACGCCGGCTTCCGGCTTCCCGGAGCGTCTACCTGCGAAAGCTCCCAGTCGTGCGAGCGCACGGGCTGCATAGCCACGTCGAAGATCACCGAAGGACCCGGATGGTCCGTGCGTTCCACGGTCCGGTCGAAAAGATCGTCGATCACGTACATCTCGGATCGGCGCTGTTCGAAGTGACGGGCGTCGACCATGCCGGAGATAACCACCGCAAACCTGTCGACGCTGTGCGCGTGTTCCATAGGCATGAAGATCCGGTGGCGTGCAAACAGCCCGACCACAAGACCTTCACCCGCGGCGCCCGGCCAGCAGCGCGGCGTTGCACGACAACGTCGTGATCCTTCCCGACCTGGTCCCCGGCGCCGTCGAGAACCGGCAGGCCCGGATGCCAGAGATGAAAAACGAGGTCGCGCATCGCTGCGACGCCTTCGATTATCACAGCCTGACGTGGACGCGGAGATCCGCGGTCTCGACTTTGGCTCCAACTCCATGATCACCTCAGCTAAGGTCGGGTCATGGCTGGAGCCAGTGCCATCAGCTTCAGGATCTCTGTATCGACGCCGTCAATCCGGGAGGCGCTCGCGGCCTTCTGGGCCTCGGCGCTCGGGCTTCGCGCCGAGCTGACTGCGCGAAGTTCAGGCTCGTCGACATGTTCCCGAGCACACTCTCCGGGTTAACAAGGTGCCCGAGCCGAGAACGGTTAAGCAGCGTGTCCACCTTGATGTCGATGTGTCGGCTGTCTCTGACCTGACCGATCTTGGAGCGGTCATCGTTGATGACACCCAGTCATGGACGGTGCTCGCCGATCCCGAGGGCGCGGAGCTGTGTGCCTTTGTCCGTGAGCCTGAGTCGCTGCCGGACTATCGCGGGTACGAGGTCGTCGTCGACGCCGCGGATCCGGTGTCGATCGCGTCCTGGTGGGCAGAGCGCTACGCGGCCACTGTCTGTCATGACCAGGACCGAGCCTTCTCCTGGATCGATCATGCACCGGGGATGCCATGGGCCATGGTCTTCCAATGGGTACCTGAGCCCAAGACCGTGAAGAATCGTATGCATTGGGATGTCTGGGGCGAGACCGAGGATCTGCTCGCTGCAGGCGCCCGCCTGATCCGTCAACATGACAGCGAAATCGACTGGGACGTCCTGGCCGATCCCGAGGGCAACGATTTCTGCGTGTTCACCAGGCACGACATCTGAGCCTCGGCACATCGACCAGCTCACCAGGCCAACGAGTAGATTGGAAGCCGACCTCAGGAGGACACCATGGCTATCTCGCCGCGGCAGTTCGGCTCGGTCTTCGAGCTGCAGTTCCCCCAGTCGGTCGGGATCTACAGCAGCTACGCCGACGCGCAGAAGGCGGTCGACTTCCTCGCGGACGCCAAATTCGAGGTGCAGAACCTGGCAATCGTGGGTACCGACCTCAAGTCGGTCGAGCGGGTGCTCGGTCGGCGCAACTGGGGCACCGGTGATCACCGAGGGCATGCAATCAGGTGTCTCTACCGGCCTGCTCGTCGGCCTCGTGACGTCGATCTCCACGAGGCCAGACAGCATCTGTTGCTCCTGCTGGTCTCGCTGCGACGGCGTTCGCTCGGCGTGGGCATTCAGCGCGGCGGCGTACGCGCTTAGCCGTGGTCGCCGGGACTTCACCTCGGTGACTCAGACGATCGCCACGAAGCATGAGGTGCTCTGCTAACATAAGGTTGCCGCCCAGGCACGCGAGACGCTGCAAGGAATGCCGGGGCCCGTGCGGCGCAGTTCGAACCAGTTGCGCACGGGCCGCTATCTTGCCGGCTCTGCTTCTGCGGAGTTAGTGCCGTGGAACCCAAGTCTCTTTACGCTTCGCGCCGCCCAGGCACGCACCTCGCGGCGTTCTCCTCGGTCGACATACGACCCGGTATCCCTCCCTCGTCGGCCTTGCGTGTCGACGCTGCGCGTCGCCTTGCGACGACAGGCACGCACCTGAACGACGCCAAGCGCAAAGGAACTTGGGTTCCACGACACTAGTGTCGTGCGCCAGGAATTCGTTTGATAAGTCGTAGAATGGTGTATGCCCCGAACTGGACGCCCGAAGGCTGAGTTGACGGTGACGGCTGAGGAGCGTGAGCAGCTGCAACGGTGGTCGCGGCGGGCGACGTCGGCCCATGCGTTGGCGTTGCGGTCGAAGATCATCTTGAGGTGCGCTGACGGCGCGGACAACGTCACGGTCGCGTCGGGTCTGGGGGTGACGTCGACCACGGTCGGCAAGTGGCGTCGGCGGTTTGTGGAGAAGGGCTGGACGGTTTGGTCGACGAAGCCCCGTCCGGGTGGTCCGCGGTCGGTCAGCGACGAGCAGGTCGAGCAGGTGGTGGTCGACACGTTGGAGCGCACACCCCGAGAGGCCACCCACTGGTCCCGGGCGGCCATGGCTGCCGAGACTGGCTTGTCGAAGTCCACGGTGGGCCGGATCTGGCGGGCGTTCGGCTTGAAACCGCATCTGGTCGATACATTCAAACTCTCCAGTGATCCGCTGTTCATCGAGAAGGTCCGCGACGTGGTCGGGCTGTATGTGAATCCGCCCGAGCGAGCCGTGGTCCTCAGTGTGGACGAAAAGTCCGGCATCCAGGCCCTGAACCGATCCTCACCGCCACTACCGATGATGCCCGGCATAGCCGAACGCCGCAGCTTCGACTACGCCCGCGCCGGCACGACCGATCTGTTCGCCGCGCTGGTGTGGACTCCTCGGCGGATGAGTTTGTCGGTGATCAGGCCGAAGAAGCGTTCGACCTGGTTGACCCAGGATGATCCGGTCGGGGTGAAGTGGACGTGGAAGCGGGGGTGGCGGGCCAGCCAGGTGTTGATCATGTCGGTCTTGTGGGTGGCGTAGTTGTCGCAGACCAGGTGGATGTCCAGCTCGTCGGGGACCGCCTTGTCGATGGTGATCAGGAACTTGCGGAACTCGATCGGCGCGGTGGCGGCGGTGGAGGTCGGAGATGACTTCGCCGGTGGCGATGTTGAACGCGGCGAACAGGGTGGTGGTGCCGTGGCGGACGTAGTCGTGGGTGCGTCGTCTCGGCGCGTCCCGGGCATCATCGGCAGCGATCGGCTGGGTGCGGTCCAGCGCCTGGACCTGGGACTTCTCGTCGACGCACAGCACGACCGCCTTCTCGGGTTGAGTCGGCCTGGGGCGCGGTGCCGGGATTGCTCCCGGTCCGTTTCCCCAGGCCGCTCGCCGAACCCGGCGTGCGCCTCTCAACGCACCGGGCTCTCCACGGTTCCTGCCGTCAGGCGTGGTTGCGCAGGGTCCAGGGGTTGGGGATCGTGTTGCCCCGGTAGCGGTATCGGGTGACCGGCACCGCTGCGAGGTTGAACAGTTCGATCCCGTCCGCCGTGATCGGCTTCCACCGCCCGTCGGGGGTGGTGAACCGGCGGCGGACGTCCTTCCACCTCCAGCGGTGCAGTGTCCGCAGCCACCGGATCACCCGCCACCACACGAAGTGGGACAGGCTGCTCAGGGTGCGTTTGCAGACGGCGTGCCTGAAGTAGTTGGCCCAGCCGCGCATGATCTGGTTGAGCCTGATCAGCACGGTCCCTGGGTTCTGCTGCGACGTCCTGTTCGTCAGGGCACGGATCTTCGCCTTCAGCGACCGGATGGGCCGGTCGGCGATGAAGGTGTAGACGTGCCACTTGTTCGTTCCCCGTCTTGCGTTTCCACTGGATGTGGAACCCGAGGAAGTCGAACCCGTCGCTCATGTGCACCACCTGGGTCTTGGCCTCGGACAGCCGCAGACCCAGCGGTTGCGAGCACGTCGGCGACGTCTTCGCGCAGGGCTTCGACGTGCGCCTGGTCGCCGTGCACGAGGACGACGAAATCGTCCGCGTAGCGGACGATCCGCCAGTTCGGCAGGCCCTTGGACGCGGCGCCGGCTGCGCAGGTAGGCGGTGGACATCGTCCCGCCCGGCCGCCACGGCTCGTGCAGGTGCTCATCGAGCACCGACAAGGCGATGTTGGCCAGCAGCGGGGACAAGATGCCGCCCTGCGGCGTGCCGGTGTGGGTGTCCTTGCGCTCGCCGAGCTCGGTGAGGACCCCGGCCTTGAGGAACGCCTTGACCAGCGCCAGCACGCGCTTGTCCTTGACCCGAGCGCGCACCCGGTCCATCAGGGCCGTGTGGTCGATCGAGTCGAAGCACGCCTCGATGTCCGCGTCCAGCACCCAGCGGTAACCCTGGGTGCCGAAGTGGTGGATCTCGGCGATCGCGTCGTGTGCCCGCCGCATGGGCCGGAACCCGTAGGAGACCGGCACGAAGTCGGCCTCGAAGATCGGTTCCAGCACCAGCTTCAGCGCCGCCTGGACGACCCGGTCGGCGACGGTCGGGAATGCCGAGCTTGCGCACCTTCCCCGACCCGCCCGGCTTGGGGATCTTGCGTTCCCGCACCGGCAGCGGCCGGAACGTGCCCGCCTTCAGCTGGGCACGCAGGTCGTCCAGGAACCCGGGCACCCCGACCTGCTCCTCGACGTCGGCGACCGTCAGGCCGTCCACGCCGGGAGTGTCCGGGCCCCGGTGTTGCCCGCGACCCGGTCGAACGCCACGATCAGCGTCGCCGGGTCGTGCACGAAGTTGAACAGGTCGTCGAACCTGCGGCCGGGATCGGCCGCCGCCCAACGGTGAAGCTTGGCCTGCATCTCCGATACCCGCCGACGCGGCCCCACCGGGCCGCTCCGGCGGAGCGCCACCATTCGGCGGTGCATCTTTCGGCATTGCAGCCTCCATCCCTTCTCGAAACCGCTGCCGCCCTTCCCCATGTGCACGGGCTTTCCCCGGCTCGGAGTACTACGGCGGCTCCGCCCCGTCCCGACCCGATCGGCCGACGATGGACCCAGCCCGACCATCCACGCTGGATGCGCGGCGACAGGCAAGGACCGAGACGGTTCCCGTGTTCACTGTGATTCGCTCGACGAAGGAGGAGCCCAACTCTGTCCCTGCGGCATCGCCACGGCTACCCCGCAGCACTTCACCGTGGCCTCCCGAGCCGACATCCACAAGCCAGCCCGGGAGTTCCCCGCCCAGCCGACAGCCGAGCAGGTGCGCACCGCGCCCGGCCCATATCCGCCAGATTTGAGCCGGTTTACCTTTCGAGGGACGTAATCACGCTGGTTCCTCGCGTACTCCTCTCCGTCACGCTTGCCGGACCCGCACCATCTGGCAGTGCTGGCACGTCCCGGCGTTGTCAGGGCTGCTCCCACCCTCCCCGGCACCTCCCGGATCAGGCTGCCCCCAGCTTCACCGTCCCTGCTGCGACAGGACCGGCGGCGAAGGTCTCTCACCTCCACTCGAATCATCAGCGCCTCACGGCGCACGCGGGTTCAGATACAGCCCGACGACGTCGACGACCTTGTCCACGAACAGCGGGTCGGTGGACAGCTTGAAGCGTCTCGGAGATGCGGCTTGAGGTCGAACTTCCGCCAGATCCGCCCGAACTCCATCTCTCCGAACAACGGGTCGGTGGAGAGCTTGAAGCCGTCTTGGAGATGCGGCTTGAGGTCGAACTTCCGCCAGATCCGCCCGATCGTCGACGGTGACAGTCCGGCCCGCTGCGCCATCGACGTTCGGGACCAGTGCGTGGCATCGGTCGGTGTCGCCTCCAGCGTGGCGGTGACGACCTGTTCGACCTGGTCCAACAGGATCGACGGCGGCCGGCCGGGTCGGGGCTCATCGACCAGACCCTCCAGCCGCCGGTCCCATGAACCGGCTACGCCACTTCGCCACCGTCTTTTTAGTCCGGCCCGCTGCGCCATCGACGCCCGGGACCAATGCGTGGCATCGGTCGGCGTCGCCTCCAACGTCGCGGTGAGGACCTGTTCGACCTGGTCCAACAGGATCGACGGCGGCCGGCCGGGTCGCGGCTCATCGACCAGACCGTCCAGCCGCCGCTCCACGAACCGGCCACGCCACTTCGCCACCGTCTGCTCCCGGACCCGAAGCTGCGCTGCCACCTGGGTGTTCGAGGATCCGTCGGCGCACGCCAGAACGATCTTGGACCGCAACGCCAACGCCTGGGTCGAACTCGACCGCCGCGCCCAGCGCTGAAGCTGCTCCCGCTCCGCCTCCGACAACGACAAGCCCGCCTTCGGCCGGCCCGAACGAGGCCGATCCACCAGCCCCGCCATCCGCGACTCGACGAACCGGCGGCGGACGTTATGCACCGTCATCACGCTCACACCAAGCTCGTCGGCCAGCCGCGCATACACCACTCCGGGTTCCGAGCACGCCAACACGATCCTCGCCCGGACCGCGAGCCGCGACCCCCCACCCGCCGACCAGGCCCGCAACTGGTCACGCTCGGCCCTGGTCAACACGAACTCACCGACAGTCACCGCACACAGCATACGAACACTATAGGAACTAACGGCGCGCATTTCAGGCGCGACACACTAGTGCCCTGGAAGGGAAATCTCTTGACGCTTCGCGGCGCCCAGGCACGCACCTCGCGGCGTTCTCCTCGGTCGGGATACGACCCGGTATCCCTCCCTCGTCGGCCTTGCGATGCACCCACCTGAACGTCGCCAAGCGCCAAGGACTTCCCTTCCAGGGCACTAGGTCAGGTGCTCGCGGAGCCACTCGGCCGCGATTGGGTCGACCCGCTTCGCGACCTCAGTCTGCGGCGCCGGCTCGATGCCGGGCTCCTCAGCGAGGGCATGCTCCATGCCGTCGAGCAGCTGCACGTCGGCACCGACCGCAGCCGCGACCGTCAGCGCCGACGAGACGATCGCCTGCTCGTCGTCCGCGCCCACGATGATCCGTATGGCCGCGCCCGACCCCACGAGTTCGCTCGCTCGCGCCTCGTAGTCGAGCCGCTCGGCCGCGGCGGTGCCCGCGTCGGTCCAGTCGTAGCCGCCGAACTGCGGCGACACCGCGTCGATCATTGGACGCAGCTGCAGCAGCGGGCTCACCAGCACCGCCGCCGTCGCGCCGGACGTACCCCGCGCCAGCACCTCGGATGCGATCGCCGCACCCATCGAGCCGCCGACAAGACCAGAGGGCACGTCCGCGCCGATGCCCAGCGTCTTGCTCAGGTCCGCCCACGCGGCCGGGAACTCTTCCGCCGCCTGACTGTGCACGGGCCCGTGGACGAGACCCGGCGCATCCGTGGCGAGCAGCTTCATGACCTCGTCGACGCCGCCGGGCAGCGACCGCGCGCCGAATGTGGGCAGTCCGAGGTAGACCTTCCATGCGTCGAGCCCATCGAGCGGCAGGGCCGCGGCGAACGCCGCCTCGCTGCGCGGCGCATCCATGAGGTGCCACAAAATGATGACCGGGGCCGTCGCCGCATCGCTGGCTGGCGGCACCGCGAGGTAGGGCACGCCGTTCGAGGTCGTCCCGGTCAGGGGAGTCGTCATCCGGGCACCACCGCGGCGATCGCGCTCACCTCGACGAGCGCTCCTGGCACGCCGAGTGCTGCGACCCGCGCCATGGTCACCAGCGGTGGCGCTCCCGGCCCGGCCAGCCGCGGGCCGATGGCCTCGTACGCGGCGTTGAGGTCGGCATCCTCGGCCATGAACACCGTCCACTGCACGACATCGGCCAAGGATGCGCCCGCTGCCTCGAGCGCGGTGCTCGCGTTGTCGATCGCGCGGGCCGACTGCTCGGCGACATCGTCCGAGACGATCTTGCCGTCGGCGTCCACGCCGTTCTGACCGCCGACGTAGATGGTCGTCGCGCCGGCGGGCACGACGGCGACGTGGCTGAACGCGGGGCTGACGACGAGTCCGTCAGGTTGCAAACGTGTGATCTCCATGGGTTCCACGGTTGCACTATCCCCTGACAGAAGGGACCCGGTTGCGCAGCTCCGGCGCAACCTCCTCGGCGAATCGCTTTATCGCGGCGGGGTGGGCGCGGTTCAGGCTTCATGGTCAGGCCATGTGATGGTGCTGACAGTTTCCGGTTGATCATCTTGTCGAGCCCGGTTGTGTTCCCTCTCAGTGGCGACGAGCGGTGATGATCCAGGCGTGGGAGTTGAACCAGACACCGTCGTCGCGCAGGTGCGCGGAGAGCGTCTCGCGAAGACGCCCGACAGCGCGAGACGCGGCGGCGGGGTCCAGCCGCTTCAGTATCTCGCTGGTGCAGGTGAAGCCGCGGACCCAGTCGAGGGCGGCGGCTACGTCCGGACCGTAGTAGACCGGCTCGTGTACGTCGGTGAAGGTGATGTCGGCGAGCCCAACGGCGCCCAGGATCTGCTTCACGGTTATCGGATCGGCGAGTGAGAACGGATCCGGGCCGGCGGAAGCGGCGGCGACTGGCCCCTGGGGTCCTGCGAGGGATTGGTGGATGGTGATGTCCCATTCATTGCGTTCTTGGGGCTGCCAGACCATCATCACCAGGCGCCCGGCCGGGCGCAGCGCCCGCCTGATGTTGGCGAAGGCGGCGACGGGGTCGTCGAAGAACATCGTGCCGAACCTGCTGATTGCCAGGTCGAAGCGCTGTTGCGGAAAGCGATGGACCTGTGCGTTGGCGTGCTCGAAGATGACGTTGCCGAGCCCCTCGGTCTGGGCCAGCTCGCGGGCACGCTCGATGGCGGGTGCGGAGATGTCGACCCCGAGCGCACTGCCTGCCTGAGCTGTGCGCGCGGCCTGTCGGGTCGTCTGCCCGGTCCCACATCCGATGTCGAGGACGTGGTCGTGGAGCTGGACGCCACAGGCCTGGCGCAGTATTTGGTTGTGCCGCCGCAGTTCGGCGTCGTAGCCGCTGGGGCCGGGCGTATGTTCGCTTACAGGGTGTCGCACCGCGATCCCTTCACAGCGGTCGGGTCGCCTAGGCGCTGTGGCCAACCGGCGTCCACCACGATGGCACCCCGCCACTCAGCCTCCTGGAGTCGGTTAGCTCGTCGAAGACAGGAAGCGCTGGCTTACTCGCTCGGTCAGGGGGCAAAGTCGGCCGCCGTCATGCCGGCCGGATGGCCGGGAGGCCACTGCACGAGTTCGATCCTGTAGCCGTCGGGGTCGATTAGCCATGAGGTCCGGATTCTCGGACCCGGCTCCGCCGGCGGCTCAGCCGCAACGCCCCTTGCCGCCAGGTCAGCGATCGTGGCATCCAGATCGTCCACCTGGACGACCAGGTGGTTGACTGCACCGACATCTTCGACCGGTCGCTCGGGGTCGTGAACGAGCTCGAGGCTGACGAAGGGATCGTCCGGCAGCTGGAGCATGGTCAGACTGCCGAACTCTGTCTCAGGAACACCGCCGAGCTCGGCGTAACCGAGCGCGGTGTAGAAGGCGAGGGACTGTTCCAGATTGGAGACCCGGAGCCCGAGGTGCAGCATGCGCATGCTCGGCAGACTAGTCCGACCACCCCTCGGTCGACGCACCCGCAACCGGTCCTCTCGCGGCATACCAAGTCAAGAGTCGGCGACCCGGTTCGCGCCGGTCCGCCGGCCTGGGCAGGATGACGACCATGTCGGTCATCGGCATCACCGGATCGACTGACGGCACGGGTGGCCGTGCTAGCCGATGGGCACCGCGTCCTGCTTCACGCACGCACTCGGGAGAGAGGAACCCGCCGCGAAAGCACTGGGTGGCGACGTCGCTCTGGTGGTTGGCGAACCGGGCTGTCCAAATTCGGTTGCACAGCTTGTGCCCGCTCCCAGAAGAGCTCGGCCATCGCGGCCGATATGGCACACGGGTATAGCCGCTGGCCATCACGACTATCCGCGCACGGGTGCACCCAGACGCGATCGTGGCGGCGACTGGGTATCACCCAGCCTGAAGCCGCTCGTCTTGTCCAAAGTGGGAGGACAGCGAGTTCGTCTCCTACGTGGTGGGAATCCTCGCCATGGTAGGAGGCATTCTTCTCCTTGAGCGGATCGTTGTTGGTTCGCACTCCACGGCCGGCACCGGGTATGCCCGCGTGGACAGCGCCTTCGGCTTTGATCGGTTGCGGCGGAAACGGTATAGCGCCCGCGCGCGCAGCGTGCTGCGCCGAGGTGGACGCCCGACTCTTCCGCTGCCGCGGGAGGCCACCCGCGAGCCCTGGCAACTTCGGGAGGCCGGCGAACAGTTCATCCCGGTCGCCAGCATCGTGGGGTCGGTTGACGGCGCATCTCAGCTGTTCGACCGGAACTTCCGGCCGGTCAGTGACCGTTCTCGCGCCCGCTTGGGCAGCGTACTGGTCGCATGCGCCAGGACGAGCCACTGCCGCCCATCGAGGTGTGGGCATGGCGCGGCGAGTATTACGTTCTCGACGGCCATCATCGGGTCGCAGCAGCCCGGGCACTGGGTAGCGACTACATCAGCGCTCATGTCATCGAAGTGGTTGCGCTGTCTCGCTACGACGCTAAGGCGCTGAGGGTTTGACCGTGGTCAGCCTGCCCTGCTGCCGATCGAGGCTGTGTACTGGCTGGACTTTTTGTTGCCTATCGTGGCTGCTCCGCGCCTGCCTGCGCCGCCCTCGTGGCCGCCGCTTGGGAGCGTCTCCCGCCTGACCGACCTGCAGCCCGCCTGACCGACCCTGCAGCATTAGTCGCACCGCGGCATGGACGGCTTCGGGGGTCGTGCTCTAGCATGTCGGGGGTTTCTGTTGTATCGGGGGCACTGGCCAATGGAGACGGTCCTGTCGTGGTGAGTACCGACAAGCCGGTATTCAGTGACGACTCGGGAGTCCGCGCGACGGTCCTGAAGTGGGGCGTCTGGGCAATCTGCCTTAGTGCCGTGCTGCTCGGGAGTGCGCTGGTAGTGACTCTGCGCACCCACGTCCCGCTTCCCGGCATGGATCGGTTGCTGCCGCCCCGCAGCCAGCTCGAGGGTCAGGCAGTTTTGCCAACGCAGGAATCGTCACGCCAACCGCTTCAGCCGTCGGCCAAGTTCCGGTCGAGCCCGACCCCGACCAGTCAGAGCGCCCGGAAGACCCGAGACCCCTATCAGCACAAGCGCCCGGCCGAGCCCGACAGTCAAGCGGGCCGGCCCAAGGGCTGCCGCAACCTCGGCCGCCCGAACGAGCAGCCCGGCCGCCCAAGCCAAGCCCAGCGATCAAGCAACGACGAAGGCCCGTAACCCCAACGCGGCGACTCCAAGCCCACCACGTTCGCGGCCAACGTCGAAGCCTGGCCACGGCCCAGGGTGAGTTCAGGGAATGAGAGGCATGCGACTGCAACGCCGTGGGCCGCGGACGCACTGGGTGCTGCTGTCGGTGCTGATGGTGTTGTTCCTGTTTGCGCTGTTGGTCTTCGGCATTGTCGATGGGAATGTCGGCGAGGGTGCGCGCACACCCGCCTCGCAGTTGAAGGTCGGCAGTGTCCCGACTGCGTTCCTCGATGGCGGGCCGATTGTCGACAGCTCCCGGCCAGAGCAAAGTGGTTTGCGCGTTCCGGACGGGCATGTGGTGTTGACGTTCGACGACGGGCCATCCGAGTGGACCGAGCAGATCCTCGACCTCTTGCGCGCTCGCCAGGCACGGGCCAGCTTCTTCGTGGTCGGCGCCCGCGCTGCCGCACGCCCGGATCTTGTACGGCGCATGTACGCCGAAGGCCAGGAGGTCGGGGTCCACACTTTCACCCACAGCAATATGGCCAACGTAGGCCCGTTACGGGCGCGGCTGGAACTGGACCCGTCTCAGCTTGCCATCGCGGCGGCGACGGGGCACACAACAAGCCTGCTGCGGCTGCCCTATTCCGCCAAGGTTGCAGACGTGACGTTCTCGGAGTGGCAGGCGGTGGGCCGGGCAGGGAACTATCGAGTCGTCTATACGGACTTGGACACCCAGGACTGGAAACGGCCAGGCGTTGACGCTATCGTGCGGGCCGGACTGCCGCACGACGGCAAGGGCGCGGTTGTCATGCTGCACGACGGTGGTGGCGACCGCTCGCAGACGGTGGCGGCTGTCGACCTGCTCATCACCGAACTCCAGCAGCGCGGTTATACCTTCGACACCGTCACATCGGCGGTTGGGCTGTCCTCACCCTGGCATTCCGCTACAGCGCAGCAGCGGCTCCGGGGCCACCTCGTGACCGGTATCGTCCGCGGGTCTGGACTGATCGTCAACCTGCTCAAGGTAGCTTTCATCGTCTTGGCGGTGCTCGCCGTGGTGCGTACGTTGCTGCTCATGCTGCTTGCCCGGCGACACGACCGGGCACCCCTGGTAGCCGCGCCGCGCCGTCCCCGATACTGGCCGGGCGTATCGGTGGTGGTACCCGCCCACAACGAGGAACTGGGGATTGCTGCGACCCTACGGTCATTGGTCGCCACTGGCTATCCAGATCTCGACATCGTGGTGGTGGACGACGGCTCGACCGACCGTACGGCCGCGGTCGTCGCCGGGTTGGGCCTTCCCCAGGTACGGCTCGTCCGGCAGGCGAATGCCGGCAAACCGGCGGCGTTGAACACCGGCATCACGGCTGGCCCGGCACGACATTTTGGTTCTGGCTGACGCGGACACGGTCTTCGAGCCCGGCGCGGTGCGAGCGCTGGTCGCTCCCTTTGCGACGGCGAGGAGGTCCACGGTCGGCGCGGTCTCCGGCAACGCGAAGGTAGGTAACCGGCGGGGCCTGCTGGGACGCTGGCAGCACATCGAGTACGTCGTCGGCTTCAACCTCGATCGCCGCATGTACGACATCTTGCAGTGCATGCCGACGGTGCCAGGCGCGATTGGAGCCTTCAGGCGCGAAGCCCTCGAAGCTGTGGGAGGCGTCAGCGCCGATACGCTTGCCGAGGACACTGACTTGACCATGGCCATCTGCCGCGCGGGCTGGCGGGTGATCTATGTTCCGGATGCCTGCGCCTGGACGGAGGCGCCGGCGACGCTTGGGCAGCTGTGGCGGCAGCGGTACCGCTGGTGCTACGGCACGATGCAGGCGATGTGGAAACACCGAGGTGCGGTGCGCGAGTCGGGCGCGGCCGGGATGCTCGGGCGGCGCGGGTTGCCGTACCTGCTGGCATTTCAGGTGCTGCTTCCGTTGCTGGCACCAGTTATCGATATCGCGGCCTTGTACGCAGTAGTGGTGACGAGGTCGCCGGAACTGCTGTACGCGTGGCTGGGATTCATGGCTTTGCAACTGCTCGCTGCTGCATACGCGTTTCGGCTGGACGGAGAGCCGCTGCGGCCGCTGTGGAGCCTGCCGCTGCAACAAATCGTCTATCGCCAGCTGATGTATCTCGTCGTAATCCAGTCAGTGGCCAGTGCTTTGTACGGGTTACGGCTCCCATGGCAGGGCATCCGGCGGACCGGGGAGATGGACGCCGCGCCCATCGGGCGCCGGCGCCTGACGGCCCGGCGGGCGGGATCTCCAGGTAGAGCCTGAGCCAGATCCTAAGAATGTTCGATTCCCGGTCGAACGTCGTCGCGTGTGGCGCCGCTCGGGGAATGCAAAGGGATTGCGGCGAGCCATTGGCAACGCCGATCACCAACGACACCCGCTACCTGGGATGACCAAGCCAGCTGCGGACGGACGTTAAGCCGCAGCTTGAGGCGTTCGCGGGAGGGTCGATGCTTGCGAGACGTTGTCATGCGGGCGAGCGCTTGCTGAGAACCACCGCTGCATCGGGACTCTTGGACGAGGCTCTGGCTGAGACCGACACGTTCCTGGCCTGACGAATCCGAGGCGTCCGGTCCCAAGGGCGCGCTGTGCGTCGACCAATTCGCGTCGGTTGTGCAACGCGAGCCAGACCGGGGATCCAGCCGCCACGGTAGCGCGCCAGCTGTATGCCTCCAGCGCTCGGACGAACGAGGTTCGGCGGTGGGTAGGCGGCACGCGAGGATGCGCAGTTTCTGAGGTTTGTACTGAAATAGTCATGCGCTGAAGACACCGGTCGCGTACTGAATGTGACGGAAGGGATACCGATAGCCTCAAGGCATGGCGACCGTGAGCATGCCGGGCGGGCCGACCCTGAACTATCGAGAGTGGGGCCGACCTGACGGCTCGGTGGTGCTGCTGCTGCACGGTCTGACTTCGTCAAGCCTGAGCTGGCGGAACATCGCACCTGTGCTCGGCCAGCAGTTTCGGATCATCGCGCCAGACGCCCGCGGACACGGTGGCAGCCAGTGGACCAGGGATTATTCCTTTGAACTGATGCGTGACGACGTCGTGAAGTTCATGGAGCGACTTGGCTTCCTCGCGGCGATCGTCATCGGCCACTCGATGGGCGCTCTCACGGCGTACGAGCTGGCTGCCACTCGCCCCGATCTCGTCCGACTTCTGGTGCTCGAGGAAATGCCTCCACCCGATCCCGCGAATCCGCCCAAACCGATCCCGCGACATTCCGATCCCGGCGCGAGTTACGACTGGCGGGCGCTGATTGCGATGCATCGTTGGCGCAATGCGCCGCCGCCCGGCTGGTGGGAATTCGCCTCCAAGGTTCAAGCCAAAACACTGGTTCTCGGCGCAGCGCACAGCACCCTGCGTCAGGACCGGTTGGAAGAATTGAGCCGGCGCCTTCCCCACGGCAGCTTCGCGTCGATGAACTGCAACCACGATGGCCACGAGGCCCGGCCGAGCGAGTTCCTGGTCCACGTCGAACCATTCATCGCCCAATTCGCCAAATGACTTTGCTTTCAGCGACTTGTCGGCGGCTCAGCGTGTCATAGCACGCCGAGAGGCTGACAGGTCGGCGGATGACTCTTCCCACCTATCCTTGGTGCCATGTCGGTCACCGCTGCAGCGCCGTCGCGGGGCAAGTCTCGAGACGGGCTGGCCCGCGCATTACGGCGTAACGGCATCCCGCGAGATCCCGACCCAAACGAGCCATTGCCGAAAAGGCTGCTGAAGAACAGACTCTTCTGGCTCACCGTCGTCATGCTGGTGGTGTATCTGACTCTGCTGCTGCTGCTCTACGTGCAGGTCGTACCAGATCGCGAGGTGCCCGGCGGCACCCTGCCCGGCCTCGGCACCGAGGCGATTCCGATCGCGATCAAGTACGCGGCCGTCACAGCGATCCCCCTCTCCCTGCTCTTCCTGTGGGCTGACCGTTACCGGCCGCAGCGGTTCTGGGTCTGGTTCATGACGTTCGGCTGGGGCGCATGTGTCGCGACCTTCATTTCCGCGCAGATCAACAGCTGGGCTGCTGGTCACCTCAGCATCATTGGCAACGGCGACCCTGCGACTGCTGCGCGAGCGGCCATCTACGTCGCCCCGTTCGTTGAAGAAGCGTCTAAGGCCACTGTGCTGTTCTGGCTAGCGATCCTGATGCGCTATCAATGGGTTAACCGACTCAGCGGGATCGTCCTGGCCGGCCTCTCCGGCGCGGCCTTTGCGTTCACCGAGAACATCCTCTATTACGGCCGGGTTTATCGGTACGCCGCTCGCACCTTTGGCGAGGTGCCGCCATTGGAAGCATTGCAAAACCTCTTCGTCATGCGGGGTCTCCTCACCTTCTTCGGCCACCCGCTATTCACCGCGATGACGGGTATCGGGCTCGCGATCGCCCTACGATCCAAGAGCAAAGTGGTCCGCGTCGTCGCACCGCTCGCCGGATACTGCGTGGCCGTGTTCCTGCATATGGCGTTCAACACAACCGCCAGCTTGATGCAGGGCAGCAACCTGCTTTTCATCTACCTTGCCGTGGCACTTCCGCTAGTCGTCGGGATGACCGTCTTCGTCATGCGGCAGCTGTTCCGCGAAGGCCGGCTGATCCGAGAGCGGCTCGTGGACTATGTCCGGCTGGGCTGGCTGCCCGAAACGGATCCCAAGGCGTTGTCTCGGCTGCGTACGCGGTTCCGGGCGCTCTGGCACGCCGTCTTCGAAGGTCCAAGCACATTCCTTGCGACGATCCGGCTGCAGCGGGCAGTAACCGAGCTGGCCTATCTTCGAGATGCGCTGACCCGTGGCCTCATTGACGAGGCCGGACGCGTGCGAGAGAAGGAACTCTTGGCCAAGATTCGAGCGATCCGCCCAGAAGCGGTCGTATTGCCTGAGGGACGAGCGGCGTACCCATCGTTCCGCCGCCGTCGGACGGGCGTCCTCGACGCGTACGCACCTCCCAGCTATCCGGGTCCGGCCGGTCTGGGGGGCAACTATCCAGCACCAAACGCATTTCCGGCACCGCTCGGTCAGCCCCAAGGTGCCTCCGCTGCGGCATGGGCACCGTTGGGGCAGACTGCTACGCAATACTCCGAGGTCGACCCCAGCTGGAAACCGCCGGGAGAGTAGGGAGCCGCAGATGACCGGCAGGCAGCCGACGCCGCTGGAATCTGCACTCACCGAGCTGCGTGCGGCTGTCGCGCCGGTGAACCTGCCGCTGCCACTGCCTGGAGCCGAGGAACAGCGCAGGGTCGTTCAGGAAATCACTCGTCAGCTTGATGACTACGTCATGCCGCGGCTGGCAACCATCGATGCGCCGCTACTTGCCGTCGTCGGCGGCTCGACCGGAGCCGGCAAGTCGACGCTGGTGAACTCGCTGGTCGGCAGGCAGGTCAGTGCTCCCGGCGTGATCCGTCCAACGACCCGAGCGCCGGTTTTGGTGCACCACAGCAAGGACGCCCGTTGGTTTGCCGATGATCGAATCCTTCCCGGGCTGGCGCGTTCATCGGGAGCGACGAAGGATTCTCGGTCCCTGCAGCTCGTCGTCGATGATTCCATTCCGCCAGGCTTAGCCCTGCTGGATGCACCCGACATCGACTCTGTGGTGGTCGAGAACCGCCAGCTCGCGGCACAGCTGCTTGCAGCTGCTGACCTCTGGCTCTTCGTCACCTCCGCCGCCCGCTACGCCGATGCCGTGCCTTGGACCTTTCTGCATACGGCTGTAGATCGAAGTGCCGCAGTGGCTGTCGTGCTTGATCGGGTCCCACCGCGTGCCATGACAGAAGTACCGCCACACCTCGGCCAGCTGATGAGTGAACGCGGTCTTGAAGACTCGCCGTTATTCGCGGTCCCGGAGACGACCGTCAACGCAGACGGCCTCCTTCCAGCGAGCGCCGTTCAGCCGATCCGGGGCTGGCTGGCTTCTTTGGCGGCCGACCAGGCCAGCCGCGCCAAGGTCGTACACCAGACGCTGGACGGCGCGCTCGGCGCGCTGGTGGCGAAGGCACCAAACCTTGCGCGCGCGGTCGAGGAGCAGCTGGAGGTGACTGAGCAACTGCGAGCCGAGGCGGATCACTCGTACGCAGAGGCGGTTCGTACGGTCCAGGTGCAGACCGCCGACGGGACGCTGCTACGCGGTGAGGTGCTTGCGCGGTGGCATGAGTTCGTCGGCACTGGGGAGTTCTTCCGCGCGCTCGAGCAGAAGGTGAGCTGGCTGCGGGATCGGTTGATGGCAACCCTTCGCGGCGAGCCACCCGGCGCGGGAAATCTCAAGGTCGCTGTCGAATCTGGCCTGGAGTCGTTGCTGGGAGAGGAAGCCGCAGCCGCGGCAGAGCGCGCCGAGGCGTCCTGGCAGGCCAACGCGGCGGGCCGCGCGGTGATCGAAAGAGCAGATGTCGACTTGTCGCGGCCTTCGCCCGACTTCGATAGGCGGGCCGCGCGCGCGATCCGTGACTGGCAGGGCGCGGTCCTTGACCTCGTTGCAGACGAGGGCATGACCAAGCGTTCAAGGGCGCGGTTCTACGCCCTCGGTGTCAACGGAATCGGTGTGGCGTTGATGATCGTGGTCTTTGCGCATACGGGCGGTTTGGTTGGGGCCGAGATCGGCGTGGCCGGCGGGACTGCCGTGCTCGCCCAGCGAATCTTGGAGGCGGTTTTTGGAGATCAGGCCATTCGGCGACTCGCCAACACAGCCAAGGATGATCTTGATCTACGGGTTCAGGTGCTGCTGGCGGACGAGCTCGTGCGCTACCACAAAGTCTTGGATGCCCTCGCGGTCGACCCCGATCAGGCGGAACGGCTACGCGATGCGGCTGCGGCTGTGGAGTTGACGCGAGAGGGCGGCCTGCCGATCAGTGAGGCGGACGAGCCGGATGCCGCGCTACCGCGTGGTGAGCGGCGGTTGGCCATCGATCCACCGACCGTGACTCAGCTCGCCTCTCTCGAAGGAGCCGAGGAGAGCGACATCATTGACGCGGAGCTCATGGATCAACCGCGAGAGGAGCTGCGATAGTGGCCGGCCGCGGTCTCGGATTACTCAGCCGTAAGGATGTCAGCGCGCACCTCGTTGATCATCTTCGGGCCTTGGGTGAGGCGGCGGAGCTGTGCGAGGGTCGGGTCGAGTCGGACGCTCTTGGCGAGGCACGGCGCGTAGTTGGTCAGGCCGATCGGCGGCTTGCCATGTCCGGAAGCGCCACAGTAGTAGCGCTTGCCGGTGCTACTGGCTCGGGCAAGTCGTCGATCTTCAATGCCCTGTCTGGCACCACGCTGGCGACGGTTGGCGTACGGCGCCCGACCACCGCGCACGCCTTGGCGTGCAGCTGGGGCGAGGAATCAGCTGAGGAGCTGCTGGACTGGCTCCAGATCCCGCGACGGCACGCGCTGGCGGCCGATCCTGAGACGGATGCGGCCCTGGACGGACTGGTACTGCTGGACCTGCCTGATCATGACTCCACCGAGCTGGACCATCGCTTGGAGGTAGATCGGCTGGTGCAGCTGGTGGACATGTTGATCTGGGTCGTCGATCCGCAGAAGTACGCCGATGCGGCCATCCATGATCGCTATCTCAAGCCGCTCGCTCAGCATGCGGACGTGATGATGATCATCTTGAATCAAGTCGACAGGCTCAGCATGACGCAGCGAGAGCAATGTCTGACTGATCTGCGTCGGCTGCTGGACTCCGAAGGCCTGGCCAAGTTGTCTGTCATGGCTGTCTCAGCAGCAACGGGAGAAGGGATCGAGGCGCTCCGAGTCACGCTGGCTCAAAGGGTCAGCGAGAAGCAGTCGGCCGCGCGCAGGCTGGCGGCGGATGTTGCCGTTGCCGCACTCAGGCTCAGCGGCGCTTCAGGTACTACCAAGCTGACGCCTCTTGGTCGATCGAGTATCGATCAGTTGACAACCCAGGTGGCCATTGCGGCAGGCGTGCCCGTGGTTATCGAGGCAGTTGGCAAGGCATGGCGAATGCGGGGCGGCCTGGCTACGGGATGGCCAGTTTTGGCCTGGTTTGCCAAGTTCAAGCCCGACCCGTTGCGTCGGCTTCATCTGGACCGGTTGGGCGTCGGCCGCCAGCGCAAGGAGATCGATCCTTCGCAGGTTGGGCGTACGTCGCTTCCGGCAACCTCTGGTGTCCAGAAGGCTCGGGTGGATACCGCCCTACGAGCACTTGCCGACCAGGCTGCTCAGGATCTCACCCGTGGCTGGGCCGATGGGATCAAGCAGGCGGCCCGCTCGGCGGAGGATGAGCTGCCGGATCGCGTCGACCGGGCCATCGCGACCACTGATCTTGATCTTGCCCACCATCAGAGGTGGTGGCAACTGATCCGGGTACTGCAATGGCTCCTGGTGGCGACGGTTCTCGTTGGTCTGGGTTGGCTGGCCTTGTCATTCCTGCTGGCATACCTGCAGTTACCTCCGCTTCCCAAGGTGACCTGGTGGGGACTGCCTGCACCAACGGTGCTGGCCATTGGCGGCGTACTGGCCGGTCTGCTGGTGGCGGGACTGGCGAGGATCGGTGTCGAAATCGGAGCTCGGCGGCGTATGACCAAGGCTCGGCAATCGCTCAGGGCGGCAATCGCGCGGGTGACGGGTGAGCTGGTGATCGATCCGGTCAAGGCCGAGCAGGCGCGGTATGAGAGCGCGCGGCTCGCGCTCGAACGCGCGCGGGGATAGGCGTCTGCAGCTGCTGCTGTTGCCGCGTCTCTTCGCACAGGGTCGCGTGTGGCGGCTGGTTACGCCAATCCAGGCTTCATTCGTGGCCTTGCGCGGAAGCGGTGAAATGTCCGAGCGATCGACGGCGCTTTTGGCTCGAACTGCCGGTATCCACAGTCGCTAGGCGGCCCAAAGCGCCATCCACAGATTTCCTAACCAACCGCACGATTCGATCTTGCGTCCACATGCTGATGACGAAGACGCATTGTCGGGAAGCGATTGTCGGGAAGCGATTGTCTAGGAGAAGCGATTGTCTGAGAAGCGACTGTCAGAGAAGCGACTGTCAGAGAAGCGATTGTCAGAGAAGCGATTGTCAGAGAAGCGATTGTCAGAGAAGCGAAAGGACGGGCCGATGGAGGCACAGGTACACATCACGGGCTACGCCGGAACTGAGGTTGAGACGCGGGGCAATGGGACGGTGTCGGCGTTCAGGTTGGCCTGCACACCGCGTATCAAAACCAAGGGTGGCTGGGGTGACGGCAATACGACCTGGATCGAGGTCGCCTGCTTCCGCACCTTGGCACAGCACGTCGCGCAGAGTGTGCGCAAGGGCGATCCAGTGGTGGTTGTCGGCAAGTTGCGGACCAACGTGTGGGAGAAGGATGGCCAAAGTCGCGAGCGGCTTGTCCTCGAGGCCGACACGGTTGGTCATGACCTGAACCGCGGCACATCGGCATTTCGCCGCCCGCCTCGCCTGGCTCCTGCTGATTCTCATGAGCCAGGCGAGCCAGCGGAGGACGAAGTGGAGACAGCCGGCCTGAGCGCGGAGGAGCGCGCCGCACAAGCCGCCTGAGGCGGCCCGTTCCGGTTCTGCCGGACCGCCCGGTTCTGCTGGACTGGTTCTGCTGGACTGGATGTCAGAGCGGGCCGAGGGGACTCAGGCGGTGGGCCGGATCCGGATCCGCCAGGACAGCGCGGCAGCGCTGCCCAATAGCGCGCGGATTCGCGCCCACAGGTGACGCACCATGTCAGGCTGGCCGCGGCCGCCACGGCCGAGCTCTCGAGCGAGGCCGATTCAGCCGGCCGAGCTCTCGAGCGAGGGTGATTCAACTGGCCGAGCTCTCGGGCGAGGCCGGTTCAGCCGGCCGAGCTTTCGAGCGATGCCGCTGCAGGTTGTGGCCGCCGGTGGTGCGTCACCGCCCAATGGGCGGCTGGCATACTTGAGCGCCGCAAGATGCCATCTAGGGTTGGCGCCTGCAAGAGGTTTTGGCGTACTAGCAAAGGTTTCCCATCCCATGCCGGAGTTCATCTACACGATGCACAACGTCCGCAAGACACTTGGCGACAAGGTTGTGCTCGACAACGTGACCCTGTCGTTCTATCCCAGCGCCAAGATCGGTGTTGTCGGACCGAACGGCACGGGCAAGTCAACGCTGCTCAAGGTGATGGCAGGTATCGAGAAACCCAACAATGGCGATGCCACGCTCGCCAAGGATGCGACGGTCGGAATCCTGCTCCAGGAACCGCCCCTGACCGAGGGTAAGACCGTGCTTGAGAACGTCGAAGAGGGAGTCGCGGACGTCAAGGCGCTGCAGGCGCGGATGGATGAGCTCGGGGTCGCGATGGGCGAGCCGGACGCGGACTTCGACACGCTGATGGCCGAGATGGGGGAGGTGCAGACCGAGCTCGATCGGCGTAATGCCTGGGACATCGACTCTCAGCTCGAGCAGGCGATGGATGCGCTGCGCTGCCCGCCGCCGGACGCCATGGTCGATGTGCTCTCCGGTGGAGAGCGCCGTCGCGTCGCGCTTTGCAAGCTGCTCCTGCAACAGCCGGACTTGTTGTTGCTCGACGAGCCGACGAACCATCTGGATGCCGAGTCGGTGCAGTGGCTGGAGTCCCACCTGAAGTCCTATTCCGGTGCGGTTTTGGCCGTGACACATGATCGCTACTTCCTGGACAACGTGGCGCAGTGGATCTTGGAGCTCGACCGGGGCCGGACCCATCCGTACGAAGGCAATTACTCCACCTATCTCG
Organism: uncultured Actinomycetota bacterium; assembly: GCA_963808905.1. Taxonomy (GTDB): domain Bacteria; phylum Actinomycetota; class Actinomycetes; order Propionibacteriales; family Propionibacteriaceae; genus Microlunatus. Next base: position 43,884 of record CAWEHO010000022.1, on the reverse strand, counting down.
ACACCAAGAAGGCGCGGCTCCAGATCGAGGGCCGCCGGGATGCGAAACGCGCCAAGATCCTCGAGCGGGAGCTGGAATGGGCGAGATCCAACCCGAAGGCGCGACAGGCGAAGAACAGGGCTCGGCTGGCCCGCTACGAAGAGTTGCGGTCGGAGGCAGAACGTAGCCGCAAGCTCGACTTCGAGGAGATCAACATCCCGCCCGGCCCGCGGCTCGGCAGCAGTGTGCTCGACGCGAAACAGCTGATCAAAGGCTACGGGGACCGGTTGCTCTTCGACAGGCTGAGCTTCTCACTGCCGCGCGCCGGCATCGTCGGCGTGGTCGGACCGAACGGGGTCGGGAAGTCGACGCTCTTCCGCATGATCGTTGGCGAGGAAGAGCCGGATTCGGGTCAGCTGATCCTCGGCGACACGGTGCGAATCTCCTATGTCGACCAGGCTCGCTCCGGGCTCGATCCTAGGAAGAACGTGTGGGAGCTCGTCTCAGACGGGCTCGACTACATCAAGGTGGCCAATTTCGAGATGCCGTCTCGCGCGTACGTGGCGTCCTTCGGGTTCAAAGGCCCCGACCAGCAGAAGCCTGCTGGCGTGCTATCCGGCGGTGAGCGTAACCGGCTGAACCTGGCCCTGACGCTCAAGATGGGCGGCAACCTGCTGCTCCTCGACGAACCGACCAACGATCTTGACGTCGAGACCCTCCAGTCGTTGGAGGATGCGCTGCTGGAATTTCCTGGGTGTGCAGTGGTGATCTCCCACGACCGCTGGTTCCTTGATCGGATCGCGACCCACATTCTGGCGTGGGAGGGTGACGACGAGGACCAGGCCAAGTGGTTCTGGTACGAGGGGAACTACGCCGACTATGAGGCACACAAGATCGCGAGGCTCGGCATCGAGGCTGCGCGTCCGCATCGCGTGACGCACCGTCGGCTCACGCGCTGAGAAGTCCGCGGTCAGCGAGGAGTTCGGCGAGCGTAATCGCCTCCCGATCGGCAAGCTGGACGAGCTGCGTACGGCAGGAAAACCCGTCAGCCAGTACGAGGGCGTCGGGATGGGCGGCAACGGCCGGCAGCAGGTCATGCTCAGCCACCTTCACCGACACCTCGTAGTGGCCTTTTTCGACTCCAAAGTTGCCGGCCAGACCACAGCACCCGCCGACGGTTGTCACGCTGGCCCCCGTCGCTGCCAGCAATGTCGCGTCGGCCTGCCATCCGATGACCGATGCATGGTGGCAATGCGGCTGGACGACCAGCTCGATGCCGCTCAGATCGGGCGGCGTCCAGTCCGGCGTACGCTCCAGCAATTCAGCGAGTGTGAGTATGCCGGCGGCAACCTCGGCGACCCGAGGATCCTCCGGCAACAGCTCAGCCGCGTCGCTACGCCATACCGCAAGGCAGGAGGGCTCCAGGCCGATCACCGGCGTTCCCCGCGCGATGACCGGATGCAAGATGTCAAGCGCGTTCCGCAGCTGCCGTCGGGCACCGTCGAGCTGTCCGGTGCTGATCCAGGTCAGGCCGCAGCAGGCGGGTCGTTCCAGGAGCTGTGGTGCGTAGCCAGCATCGGCAAGCACCGAAACGGCCGCCGCAACGGCATCCCCAGAGAAGCAGTCAGAAAAAGAGTCCACCCAGACAACTGCCGGGCCGCCAACCGGTGCGGGAACCCTAACCCGCCTGCGTGCCGGGACAGCGGCGAACTGGGGGAGCGAGCGGCGCTGTTCAACACCCGCGCCCCAACGGATGAGGCTGCGCAATCCAGGGGCCGCCGTGCTCATGTTCACGAGGCGTGACAGGACGCGAGCTCTGGTGATCAACCGGCCCCAGCGTGGCAGCCAACCGAGCGCGTAATGGCTGCGTGGCCTGAGCTTGCCGCGATAAGTGTGATCAAGCACCTGCGACTTGTACGCGGCCATGTCGATTCCCGTCGGACAATCCCGCGCGCACCCCTTGCATGACAGGCAGAGATCCAGTGCTCGGTGCACCTCCGGTGACTTCCACCCGCGCCACACCACACCGCCATTGATCATCTCCTGGAGCACTCGCGCGCGCCCGCGAGTGGAATCCTGCTCCTCCCGAGTTGCCTGATAGGACGGGCACATCACACCCAGACCGCCGGTGGTGTTTGCGAGACATTTGCCTACTCCGGAGCAGCGGTGCACCGCCTCGCTGAAGTGGTTGTGACCACCACCACGGAGCTCAACCGCACGAATATCCGCGGCTACCGGGCGAGGATCCACCAGCACGCCCGGGTTCAGCAGGTTCTGCGGGTCGAAGGCGGCCTTGACTTGGCCGAAGACCTCGATTGCAGTCGCTGAATACATTGCTGGCAGCAGAGCCGATCGAGCCCGGCCGTCGCCGTGCTCACCCGACAGCGAGCCGCCGTAACGGGCGACGAGCTGTGCCGCCTCCTCGACGAAGACCTGGTAGCCGGAAGCTCCGCCTGACTCGGTGAGCGGGAAGTCGATGCGCACGTGCACGCAGCCGTCGCCGAAGTGACCGTACGGCAGCCCATCGAGTCCATGATCATCAAGTAACCTGTCGAAATCTCGCAGGTATGCGCCCAGGTGCTCGACGGGAACCGCGGCATCCTCCCAGCCGGGATACGCCGGTCGGGCCAGACTGATGCTCGCGAGGCCCGCACCGTCTTCTCGGATCTTCCACAGCGCCGTCGCCTCGGCTGGATCCGTGACGACGAATCCGTCCGACGCTCCGGCCGCAGCCAGCAGCGCATCACCGCGTAACCGCAGCTCGGCCATGTCGTCGCCGACGAGCTCGACGAATATCCAACCGTCACCTCGCGGCATTGGCGGTACTGCGACATCCCCGCGAGTGCGGCGTACCACGTCGACAATCCGGCTATCCAGGCCCTCGCAAGCCGTTGGGTGATGATCAAGGATGACAGGCGCGGCGTCCGCGGCGTCCGCCATCGTCGGATACCCCAGCGCGATCATGATCTTGTACGGCGCGTCGGCCACCAGCCGGACTGTGGCGCCGATGATCACGGCGAGCGTCCCCTCGGTGCCGGCCAAGAACCGTGCCACGTTGAAGCCGTGCTCGGGCAGCAAGTGCTCCAGGCTGTAGCCGGACACCTGCCTGCCGAAGCGCCCGAACTCGGTGCGAATAGTTCCAAGGTTGGTTTGTACCACTGACTTCAAGGCAGCCAGGCTGACATAATGATCATGGCTTGCGGCAGTGCCAGAGAGGGTGATCTGCTCGCCAGAGCCGGTGATCGCCTCGAGTGCCACTACATTGTCGGCGGTCTTGCCGTATCTCAGAGCGCGTGGGCCGCACGCGTTGTTGCCGATCATTCCGCCGATCGTGCAGCGGTTGCTGGTCGATGGATCTGGCCCGAAACGCAACCCATGAGGAGCTGCTGCGATCTGCAGCGCCGACTGCACGACACCCGGCTCGACTCTGGCTGTACGCGCCTCTGGATCAATGTCGAGAATCGTGGTCAAGTGCCGCGAGGTATCCAAGATCAATCCGGAGCCGACTGCATTGCCCGCGCAAGATGTGCCGGCGCCGCGCGTGGTCACAGGCATGCCAACGGTCCGTGCCGCATCGAGGACGGCTGCGGTCTCCTCGATGGTCCGTGGCCGGGCCACGGCCTGCGGGACCACGCGGTAGAGCGAGGCGTCGGAGGAGTAGAGGGCGCGGGTGAGGTCGGTTGCGTCGAGGACGCCAGCGACGCCGCGCCGCCGGAGCTGCGAGGCGAGTTCCTCGACCTCGGGGGAGAGCGCGACGGTCTTTGGCATGATCGCGTTTGATCGTAGTGCCCGCGAACTTAGCCTGCCCACGGACGAATGGCTGTGCGCTTCGACCAGGCTCAGCGCCGACTAAACTTACCGGCGAGTAACTTCAGCCTTTGAGTGGAGGCGTGATGAAGCGAACCATCTTCGACGAGGACCACGACGCGTTCCGAGTAAGCTGCCGGGCGTTTGTCGACCGGACCCTGCGACCGCACCACGAGAAGCACATGGCCAACCACGAGTTCGGCCGAGAGGTATGGCTCGAGCTGGGCAGGCAAGGCTTCTTGGGGCTCAACGTCCCCGAGGAGTACGGCGGCGCCGGCGTAAACGATCCACGGTTCTCGCTGATCTTGGCCGAGGAGCTCTCCCGGTTGGCGTTCTCCTACCCCTCGTGCGTGGGCATCCACACCAACTGCATCGCGCCATATCTGGTCGACCTGTGCACCGAGGAACAGAAGCAGCGTTGGCTGCCTGGGTTCTGCACCGGCGAGTTGATCACTGCGCTCGCCATGACAGAGGCTTCGGGCGGTTCTGATCTTGCCGCGCTGAAGACCAGAGCAGTGCGCGAGGGCGATGACTGGATCTTGAACGGTTCGAAGACCTTCATCACCAATGGCGCCAGCGCCGACTTCGTGCTGGTCGCGGCGCGAACCAGTCCGGAGAAGGGTGCGAAGGGCATCAGCTTGTTCGCGGTCGAGGCCGGCATGCCTGGCTTCGAACGTGGGCGGAAGCTGGACAAGGTCGGTCAGCCGGAGTCAGACATCTCCGAGCTGTTCTTCGGCGACGTCAGAGTTCCAGCTGCGAATGTGATCGGCGAGATCGACCAGGGCTTCGTCTACATGATGCAGCGGCTGGTGGCCGAGCGGATCGGCTCGGCGGTGAACAACATCGCCCACGCTCGGCAGATCCTCGATGAGACCCTGGTCTACGTGAAGGAACGCAAGGCCTTCGGCACCCCGATCGGCTCCTTCCAGGCCAACAAGTTCACCCTTGCCGAGCTGCAGACGCTGGCCGAGGTCACCCAGGCCTTCGTCGACCAGTGCGTGATGGAGGCGGTACACGGCACGCTGACCGCTGTTGATGCGGCCAAGGCGAAGTGGTGGTCGGCGCAGGCGCAGAACGACATTCTCGACGCCTGCGTACAGCTGTGGGGTGGCTACGGCTACATGAACGAGTACCGCGTCGCCCGCGCGTGGGCCGATGCGCGGGCCTCCAAGATCTGGGCGGGCTCGAACGAGATCATGAAAGAGCTCATCGGCCGCGATCTGGGGTTGTGATCATGATGTCGCGCACCGGTGTGGAAGGCCCCCAAGCCGTCATCGTCTCTGCCGCGCGTACGCCGATCGGGCGCGCCGGCAAGGGGTCGCTCACGCAGATCCGTGCCGATGATCTTGCTTCGGGAGTGATCACCGCCGCGCTGGCCAAGCTCGAGGGCTTCGACCCGAGCACGCTCGACGACATCTACGTCGGGTGCGTCGAGCCGCGCGACGAGCAGGGCGGCAACCTGGCGCGCCGGATCGCGGTGCAGCTTGGGCTGGACGGAGTCCCGGCTGCCACGATCAACCGCTTCTGCGCCTCCAGCGTGCAGACCGCCAGGATGGCCTTTCACGCGATCAAGGCAGGGGAGGGTCATGCCTACGTGTCGGCCGGCGTGGAGTGCATCTCGCGCTATCGCGGCTTCAGCTCCGCCGGCGTCGACCCGGTGGACACTCACAGCCCGCTGTTTGCCGCCGCGGAGCAGCGCAGCCTCGCCACTGCCGCGAGCAACCAGACGTGGCATGATCCGCGCGAGGACGGGCTGTTGCCGGACGTCTACATTGCTATGGGCCAGACTGCCGAGAACGTTGCGACCCTGCGCGGCATCTCCCGTGTCGAGCAGGACGAGTTCGGCGTACGCTCCCAAAACCTCGCCGAGAAGGCCATTGCGAACCAGATGTTCGACGCTGAGATCGCACCGGTCAAGCTGCCTGACGGCACCGTGGTGAGCACTGACGACGGCCCTCGACCAGGCACCACGATGGAGGCCGTCGCCGCGCTGAAGCCTGCCTTCCGCCAAGACGGCACAGTCACTGCCGGCAACTGCTGCCCGCTCAACGACGGGGCGGCTGCTGTGGTGATCATGAGCGACCAGCGTGCGGCCGAGCTGGGTCTGACCCCGCTGGCACGGATCGTCGCGACAGGCGTCAGCGCACTCAGTCCAGAGATCATGGGCCTGGGTCCTGTCGATTCCAGCCGCAGGGCCTTGGTCAACGCCGGGATGACGGTCGACGACATCGATCTGGTGGAGATCAACGAAGCGTTCGCCGTCCAGGTGATCGCCTCCGCTCGAGATCTCGGCTTGGACATGGACAAGCTCAACGTGCATGGCGGAGCGATCGCGCTGGGCCACCCGTTCGGCTGCACCGGTGCGAGGATCATGACCACGCTGCTGAACGCCATGCGCGTACGAGACGTCCAGTTCGGCCTCGAGACGATGTGCGTCGGTGGCGGCCAAGGGATTGCGATCGTGTTGGAACGGCTTTCCTAGCTGTGCGCCCCCGCAGCGCGGGCTGTCGCTCAGGTCAGCTGGATGCTGGTCAAGCTGCCGAGGAGTAGTGTGTTGATCACAGCAGCCGCGTTGGTTCGCGGCTTGTCTAATCTCTGAGCGTCGCCAATCCGCGACTCGAGCGAGGAGGCGAATGGCCCCGTCAGCTGATTCGACAACTCTAGAAACCCTGCCTTCCACGGGACGAGTGCATGTCGTCGGCGCAGGACCCGTAGGCCTGATGCTCACGGCACTGCTCCAGTCGATGGAGGGGTTCTCGGTGCATCTATATGAGAAGCGACACGACTACACCCGCACCCGGATGGTCCGGCTCGCGCCGTACCTCGTGGCGGACTCAGTCGAAACGTACCGTACCGATTCCATCGATGCAGATAGCGTCGAGGCCCTCTTCGAACCATCAGAGCTTGCCGAGGGCCTCGCCTTCAGACAGTCCATTCCTTCTGACCTGATGGCACTTCTTCGCGGGTGGGCACTGGGGTTCTGTCCGCTCAACTCGATCGAGCGCGACGTCAGCGATCTGATCGACGGGCGGAGATCGAACACAGTAGAGCGCGCCGAGACCGTCGTTTCGGCGGAGGACGCGATGGCGATGCTCGAGCCGGGAGACATCCTGATCGACTGCACCGGCAGCAATTCGCTGCTTCGAGATCGCCTGGTACCCGCCTCCGGCCATGCCGATGGAGTCACGAACACGCTCAAGATACGGCTCGAGTACGCGCTCGTCATCACCTTCCTCTACGGCCAGACCTACAACTGCAACGAGCTGTGCAAGTACGACAAGAACCGCGGAAACGCGCATTACAAGTTCATTCCAATGGTCCACCGCATACACCTCGACGGCATGGTCAGCCACGTTTGCGGCATCGTCAACATCACGGCGGAGGACTTTGAAGCGATGCCGTCCCGATTCGATGGCCAGTGGCTTCGCGGCAACTTTCCCGTCGTCGCGCAGTCGATGGACCATTTCGTCGACAAGATCAAAGAAGAATCTCACGGCGAGATAGTCGGTGACCTCGATATCATTCGGATTCCACTTGATCTATACCGGGCTCGCAACGCGACCAGCCGGCAATGGCGCATAGCGGGGGCCCATGATCATCCACTTGCCACTTCGCCGGTGTTTCTCGTCGGCGACTCGGCCATCGGTTCACCGTACTTTCAGTCGATCTCGCTTGGTTTCGAATGTGCGATGTACCTAGCCGGACTTCTCGCTCAGCGTGACATGCCGCTAAGAGACATGCTCGATCGCTATGAGCTGTACATGTACAAGCAGTGGCTTCGCGTATACATGCGTAGCAAGATGATCAAACACAACAAGGACCTTTTCGAGTCTCTCGATGAGCCGTTGGCGCTGCTGGACAAGCTGCACATTTATTAGCGCGGATCAGCGTGTTTCGTCGAGCTTCGTGACAGTGCCATGGGCTCTCAGGCGACGGGCATCGTGGCGCGGATTACGCCTCGACCGTGGGCAATACCGATAGGGCCGATGGAGTCGAGGCTCTGCTGAGGATGCCAGCTTCGGGGTAACTGCCCGGGAGTATGGCTCGTGCAGCGTCGCAAACCGATCAGGGTTGGCTACCCTTCGGATGTGACCGAGACAACATTGCTTGCAGCGCGGCCGGCTTCGGTGGGCGCCATGCTGGTACGCCGGGTCGAAGCAACCTCCTCGAAGGAGGCATTTCGTTACGTCGAGGAGGACCGCTGGGTCTCGCTGAGTTGGCTGCAGACAAAGGACAAGGCCTTCCAGCTGGCAGCGGGGCTGCTCGCGCTCGGCATCGGGCCGGAAGATCGTGTGGCCATCGCGTCCAGCACCCGGATGGAGTGGGTACTGGCCGACCTGGCGATCATGTGCGCGGCCGGTGCGACCACGGCGATCTATCCGTCCACTCAGCACGAGGATGTTCGCTATATTCTGGCCGATTCTCAATCGAAGATGGTCGTCGCCGAGGACGATCTTCAGGTCGGCAAAGTCCTTGATCATCTCGATGAGCTGCCCGAGTTGATCAACATCGTGCAGCTGGATGGCAAAGTCGACCATCCCAAGGTCATCGGCTGGGCAGATCTGGAACGGCTGGGCCGGGAGTATCTCGATGCCCATCCAACCGCCGTCGATGATGTGATCGCAGCGATCGGGCCCGAGGACTTGGCGACGTTGATCTACACCTCAGGTACGACCGGGCGGCCCAAGGGCGTACGCCTGGTGCAAGACTGCTGGACCTACGAGGGCGCAGCCGTCGAGGCGTACGACATCATCAGCGCCGACGACCTCCAGTACTTGTGGCTGCCGCTCAGCCATGTCTTCGGCAAGGCCCTGATTGCCATCCAGCTGTACATCGGTTTCACGACCGCGGTTGACGGCCGGATAGACAAGATCGTGGAGAACCTCGGCGTGATTCAGCCGACCTTCATGTGCGGCGCGCCGCGGATCTTCGAGAAAGTGCGCGCCAGAGTGATGATGACTGCCTCGCACGGCGTCAAGGCGAAGATCTTCGACTGGGCGTTCGGGGTCGGCCGCAAGGTATCACCGATGCGGTTGGCGGGACGGGAGCCATCGGGGCTACTCGCCATGCAGTACGCACTGGCGGACCGCCTCGTCTTCGGCAAGATCAAAGCAAGGATGGGCGGGAAGATCAGGTTCTTCGTGTCTGGCTCCGCTCCGCTGAGTCGGGAGGTGCAGGAATGGTTCCACGCAGCCGGGCTTCTCGTGCTGGAGGGTTACGGCCTTACTGAGACCTGCGTCCCCACCTGCGTCAACAACCCGCGCGCCACACGTTTCGGCACTGTCGGCCCGCCAGTCCCTGGTTCGCAGGTCAAGATCGCCGACGATGGCGAGATCTTGATCAAGGGCCCGGGCGTCATGCGCGGCTACCACAACATGCCGGAGGCAACCGAGCAAGCGCTCAAGGACGGCTGGTTCGCGACCGGGGACATCGGCGAGCTCGACGAGCAGGGCTATCTGCGGATCACCGACCGGAAGAAGGACCTGATCAAGACCTCTGGCGGCAAATATGTGGCTCCGCAGAAGGTCGAAGGTGTGCTCAAGACGGTCTGCCCCTATATCAGCCAGGTTCTGGTGTACGGCGATGGCCGCAAGTACGCCACGGCTTTGATCACCCTCGATCCCGAGGCGATCGAGGGTTGGGCGAAGGAGCAGGGGCTGAGCTATTCCTCCGTCGAGGAGCTCACCGGCTCCCAAGAAGTCCATGACCTGATGGAGGGATTCGTCACGCAGAGCAACGAACAGCTCGAGCGCTGGGAAACGATCAAGAAGTTCGAGATCTTGCGAGCCGAGCTGTCCGTCGAGGAGGGTGAGGTCACGCCAAGCCTGAAGGTCCGGCGCAAGACCGTGGAGAAAAAGTACGCCGACCTGCTGAACAGCATGTACGACGCTGACTGACGGCGATCGGTCCCGCGATCGCCGGCCCCGCCGCCGTCGTCTCGGGCCCGATGGCCCCCGATCGGTGCTAGCTCTTGGCACCACCGTTGACGAAGATGACCTGGCCGGACACATAACCTGCTTCCTCCCGGCACAGGAAACTTGCGACCGCGGCGATATCTTCAGGCCGTCCGATGCGGCCCACGGGAATGTCGCGGGCCGTGGCCAGCTTCCATTCCTCGTAGTCCAGGCCTTGGCGCGCGGCCGATAGCTGCGTCATGTCAGTCTCGACGAAGCCTGGAGCAATCGCGTTTGCCGTCACACCGAACTTGCCCAGCTCGAGCGCCAGGGTCTTGGTGAAGCCGATCATGCCCGCTTTCGCTGCGGCGTAGTTGACCTGCCCGCGGTTGCCGAGTGCCGAGGTCGAGGAGAGGTTGACGATGCGGCCCCACCTCTCCTGGGTCATGTGCACCTGGGCTGCCCGCGTCATCAGAAATGCTCCACGTAGGTGAACGCTCAGCACCGAATCCCAGTCATCCGCGCTCATCCTGAAGATCAAGTTATCGCGGATGATCCCCGCGTTGTTGATCAACACGGTGACCGGTCCCAGCTCGGCCGCAACGTGCTGCACGGCATCCCCGGCGGCCTTTTCGTCGGCGATATCCGCGCCAATCGGGATCGCACGGCCGCCGTTTTCTATGATCTCCTTCGCCGTGCGTCGACTTCCCTGCTCATCGAGATCAACGACACCGACGGACAAGCCGTCTGCCGCGAGCCGATGAGCGATTGCGGCACCAATGCCGCGCGCCGCGCCGGTGACGATTGCAACTCTCATGCATGAGACTGTATGTGATAGTCAGCTCCTAGCTCGGCCTTCTGACAGGATCGAAGACCGTGAGCCCGTATGTCCATCGCTGTCCGATGCGCTGGGGCGACATGGACGCCCAGGGTCATGTGAACAATGCGGCGTATCTCGACTACCTCCAAGAGGCTCGAGTTGCCTTCCTGCTTTCCGGCGCACAGCCGCTGCATCGGCTGCTCGACTCCGGTACTTTGGTGGTGAATCACCAGGTGGAATATCTCAAACCTGTGACGTTCAGCGACAGTCCGCTGACGATCAACCTGTGGGTGGACGCGATCGGCGGCAGCCGGTTCTCCATCGGGTACGAGGTATATGACGCGGCGGACCTGGCGGCCCGCGCCCGCACGGGCATAGTGCCATTTGACCTGGTCAACAACATTTTAAGGCGTCTTACTACGGAAGAACGAGAGCTGCTGGGCCAAGCGCGTGCGTCGGCTGAGCCACTGCGTCCGCTGCCGAAAGTAGCCGGGCTGGACAAAGGTCACAGATTATCCGCTCAGTGTGCGCTGGTCCGATCTCGACTCGTACGGCCACGTCAACAACGTGAAGTACTACGACTACATTCAGGAAGCCCGGATTAGCTTCATGACCACCACAATCGGCTGGGAGCCAGAGGCAGTCTGGATGGTAGCCCGCCAAGATCTGGAATACCTGAAGCCGATCGACTTCAGGACTAATCCTTACGAGGTGGGCACCGCAGTTGCCGCGATCGGCCATCGGTCGTTCACCCTGGCCGCCGAGATTCGTGATCCCGCCGAAGGCACCGTGTACGCGACCGCGCGGACTGTCGTGGTCGGCGAATCCCCGCTGCGTGCTGATCAGCGTGGGGTGTTGGATCGCTGGAGCGTGGCCACCACGGCCCCACAAGAACGCAGTATCGAGTGATGAGCGTCGGCAGCGCAGAATCAGTTCGACGGTGGAGTAAGGGGGTAGGGCTTCAGTCCCTGCATCGTGCCTGGGTGCTCGTCAAAGGTGTTGACCATCGCGTACGCCGCCCGCTCCAGGTAATCCCATAGCTCGCGCTCCTGCTGCGGCGTGAGCTCGATGGAGTCGATTGCGTCCCGCATGTGCGTCAGCCAGCGATCCCGCATCGCCGGCGTCACGGCGAAGGGAGCATGCCGCATCCGCAATCGTGGATGCCCGCGCTGCTGACTGTACGTGGTCGGACCGCCCCAGTACTGCTCGAGAAACATCCGCAATCGTTCCTCGGCGGACGCAAGATCGGCTTCGGGATAGAGGGCGCGCAACTGTGGATCGGACGCAACTCCCTCGTAGAACCGTTTGACAAGCGGAACGAAGGTGGCGTGACCGCCGACAGCGTCGTAGAAGGTCTGCAGGGGTGCTTGCTCGGGCATCTGGACCATTCTCCATCACACGATCAGGCGACTGGCAGGATGAGACCGCGTACGCCCATCTATCGATCGGGAGGAGTCAATCAATGGCTACGGTGCGGACCGCTGAAGCTCACTGGGAAGGTTCTCTGTTTGACGGCGAGGGCCATGTGGAACTCGTCTCGTCCGGCCTCGGCGGCTTCGACGTCACCTGGGCATCGCGCGCCGAGCAGCCCAACGGCAAGACCAGTCCGGAGGAACTCATTGCCGCTGCGCACTCCACGTGCTTCTCGATGGCACTGGCAAATGGCCTCGCTAATGACGGCAACCCACCCATCTCACTTGACACCCACGCTGAGGTCACCTTCGAGCCTGGCACGGGGATCACCGGCATCAAGCTGACCGTGACAGGGGTTGTGCCGGGCATCACTGCGGAGGAGTTCGAGGCAGCTGCTCAGGCGGCGAGGGTGAACTGCCCGGTTTCCATGGCGCTGACCGGCACGACGATTACGGCCGAGGCGACCCTCGCCCGTTACTGAGTGTGGCCAGAGGCATATCGGCGAATCTACGAAGCGTTCTCGGCAGGTTCGGCGTGGGCGGGCGGCTCACCGGGGCCGCCCTGACTGTAATTGCCGAGCCGGACAACCTCTCCATTGCGGACATACCAGGCGGTGCCGTCCTTGGCCCGCAGCTCTGTGACGCGCAAGCCAATGCCCACGACGATCCCTGAGGCTTTCTCCATGTCAACGTGGTCGCCGACCCCGAGCTGGTCCTCAACCAGCATGAAGACGCCCGAGACGAGATCCTTCACGAGGCTTTGCATCCCGAACGCCAACGTCACTGCGATCACCGATGTACCGGCGACGATCGTGGTGATGTTGAAGCCCATCTCGGCCAGGATCATCAAGATGGCGACGAGAAAGATCACGAACGTGACCGTGCTGCAGGCCAGGGAGCCGAGCGCTTCCAGGCGCTGCTTACGGCGTTCGGCCGACAGCGTGGTGGCGTCGATCAATTTCTGGGCCATTTGATTGCGCGAGGTCAGTGGCCGATCCACCGCTCTGCGAACCGAGCGGTTGATCAAGCGATGGAGCACGCGCCTCAGCACAAACGCCGCAATGATCAACAGCACGATGCGAATCGGCTTGAACACCACCAGCGCGGTGAGATTGTCTGGTATCCAGTCCGGCATGAGTCTCAGCCTATGGACTGGAAGTCAGTTACGAGAGGCTCCGCGCAACGTCGTGGACTGCGGACACCGTGACAGCGATAGCGGGGCGCTCGGAGGCCAAAGTGCGCCAGATGGCGTAGACCTGGCGGGAGAAGGCGGGCTTGAGCGAGATGATGGCGACGCCATCGGTCGGCCCTCGGCCCAACCTCGGCATGACTGCGATGCCCAGGCCGGCGGCGACCATCGCCAGCTGGGTCGGATGCTCCTCGGCGGTGTGGGTCACCTCTGGCGTCAGCCCGTGCTGCCGCAGCGTCTGGGTGAGCCACTCGTGGCAGATAGCGCCGTGCGGCCACGTGATCCAGTGCTCGGAACAGAGTTCGGTCAGCTCCACGCTCCTACGTTCGGCGAGTGGATGGTCAGCAGGCACGGCGAGATCAACCGCATCGTTCATGATCAGCAAGCGCTCGACGCCATTTGGTAGTACCAGTGGCGCATTCATCCAGTCATTGACCAGGGCAATGTCGAGATGCCCGGCAACAACCAGGCGGATCGCCTCGTCCGGCTGCCGCTCGGAGACCCGAAGTGTGAGCTGCTGATGCTCTTTTCGCAGCCGTGCCACGGTCTGGGGAAGGATCGCACGCGCAGCAGTGGCGAATCCGGCAATCTCCAGATCACCGATGACGTGGGCGCGCTGCCGATCCAGCTCGCTTTCGGCGCTCTCGACTTCGGACAGTATGGCGTGCGCCCGGGTTGCCAGTAAGGCTCCTGCCGGTGTGAGCCGTACGCCGCGGCCGTACGGCTCGATCAGCCGCTGCCCGACATCGCGCTGCAGTTTGCTGAGCTGCTGCGACACCGCCGACGGTGTCAGGCGCAAGGCCCCAGCGGCGCCGGTTACCGAGCCGAACGTGGACACCGCATGCAGAGCCTGAAGGCGCTCGAAGTGCAACATTTAACGGATCCTACACAGTATCTCGAATGGCATTTTGCTTGTGCTTAACAGTAGGCCACGCCATGCTTGACCGGTGACCAGCACCGTGGGTGAGATCCGGCCGGCCAAGATCAACAGACCGGTGGCGAGCTGGCAGCCCGCCCTCGCGGTGTCGATCACCGTCGTTGCGTGGGCGTCAGCCTTCGTGGTCATCCGGTACGCCGCCCACGACATCCATCCGGGTGCGCTCAGCCTCGGCCGGCTGCTCGTTGGGAGCCTGGCGCTGAGTGTGATGATGATCGGCCGCAAGCTGGTCCGCATGAACGCCCGGGAATGGGCGCTCACCGCCGTAGTCGGCGTCGCCTGGTTCGCGGTATACAGCGTTGCGCTGAATGCTGGCGAGCAACATGTCGATGCCGGCACCGCTGCGATGCTCATTCAGTTCGCACCAATCTTGATCGGCGTGCTGGCCGGCTTCCTCTTGGGCGAAGGCTTTCCACGCATGCTCGTGATCGGCGGTCTCGTCGCCTTTACCGGCACCCTGATCATTGGCATCGCCACGAGCACCGGAAGGGCCGATCTTGCCGGAGTCCTATTGGTGCTGCTGAGCGCCACGGTCTACTCCATCGCCATGGTGGCGCAGAAGGTTGTGCTCCACCGCATTCCAGCCATACAAGTGACCTGGCTGGCCTGCCTCATCGGGACGGTTGCCTGCCTGCCCTTTGCTGGTGAACTTTTCGCTGACCTGACTGCCGCACCCACCCTGACGATCGTCGGAGTCATCTACCTCGGGCTCGTGCCGACGGCCATCGCTTTCTCCACCTGGGCGTACGCGCTGAAGTACAGCACAGCCGGGAGGCTGGGCGTCACGACGTTCGCGGTGCCACCGATCACGATCCTGCTCGGGTGGCTCTTTCTCGGTGAGGTGCCGCCGCTACTCGCGATCGTGGGCGGTGCACTCTCGCTGGTGGGCGTCGCTATAGCCCGCCGACGTGGCTAGTTCCCTTCCAGGGCACTAGGCCTGCAGTCCATTCCGCTTCCGATAGGTGACTCGGCCCGCCCAAATGGTGGCGACCACCGGATCAGGCAGTTCGCGGCCGTGCCACGGGTTGTTTCGGGCCAATGAGGCTGACTCGTTGCGATCCACGACTGCCCTGGCGGTCGGGTCGACGAGCACGGCGTTTGCCGGTTCACCCGGATCCAGGGCCTGGCCCTGATCGCCGAGCCGGGCAATGTGGGCGGGCATGATCGACATCCGTTGTGCGAGCTCGGCCCAGGTCAACAGATTGGAGTTGATCATGGTCTGCATGACCACTGCCAACGCGGTCTCCAGACCCAGCATGCCGAATGCGGCTTCGGCAAAGGCGTGTTCTTTGTCGTGCCGAGCGTGGGGCGCGTGATCGGTGGCGACCGCATCGATGGTCCCGTCAGCCAGCGCCTCGCGTACCGCCTCCACATCCTCGTCCGGCCGTAGCGGAGGATTCACCTTGAAGGTCGGGTCATAGCCGAGCACCTCGCTGGTGGTCAGCATCAGGTGATGGGGTGCGACCTCCGCAGTCACACTTATGCCGCGCTGCTTGGCCCACCGGATGACGTCGACGGTCTCGGCGCAGGACACGTGGCAGATGTGAAGCCGAGATCGCGTGAGCTCGGCAATTTGTACATCACGCGCAACCACGGCCGCCTCCGCTGCGGCAGGCCATCCCGGAAGTCCTAGCTTTCCGGAGACCTCACCCTCATGGCAGCATGCCGCAGCTCCGGCAAGCTGGGGGTCTTGCGCATGCTGAGCGACAACCCCGTCGAAGGCGCGCACGTACTCCAGGGCACGCCGCATCAAACGTGCATCCCAGACACAATGGCCATCGTCGGAGAACATCCGTACGCCGGCACTGGATCGAGCCATCAACCCCAGCTCAGCCAGCTCGCTTCCATCCAGTCCCTTGCTGACTGCCCCGACCGGCACGACCTGGGCGTGACCGTCACGCCTACCCAGCGCCGCGACATGCTCGGCCGCTTCCGCGGTGTCGGTGACAGGCGTCGTATTGGCCATTGCCAGCACCGCAGTGAAACCCCCCCGGGCAGCCGCCAACGTGCCGGACTCCACCGTCTCCGCATCCTCACGTCCCGGCTCACGCAAGTGGGTGTGCAGATCAACCAGGCCAGGCAAGGCGACCAGCCCGTCGGCGTCGAACTCTTCCACCTCGGTTCCGGCGTCCCCGGGAGCTACGAACCGGCCGTTCCGGATCAGGAGATCAGACCGCCCCCGTCCAACAAGATCGGCACCGCGGATCAGCAAGTCTGTCACTGCGTGCCTCCCAGCAACTCATACAGCACGCTCATCCGCACCGACACGCCGGCGGCGACCTGGTCCAAGATCAAAGAGTTGGCGGCGTCGGCAGCATCCGCGGAGATTTCCAAGCCGCGATTCATCGGCCCCGGATGACAGATAGCGGCCCCGGGCATCATCAGCTCCAGCCTCGGACGGGTCAGGCCATAGCCGATCGTGTATTCGCGCGGGGTGGGGAAATACCCACCGGACATCCGTTCCCGCTGTACGCGGAGCATCATCACGATGTCTGCACGGGGGAGTACTTGATCAAAGTCGTTGCACACCTGCACCGGCCAGGTGTCGATGCCGGCCGGCAACAGCGTAGGTGGCGCGACCAAGATCACCTGCGCGCCGAGCGTTTTGAGCAGCAGCACATTGCTCCGTGCGACTCGGGAATGGGTGATGTCACCGACGATCGCAACGGTCTTGCCCTCGAAGTCCGGCAGGTCCGGAACCGAACGCCGGAAGTGGCGTCGGATCGTAAAGGCGTCGAGCAGGGCCTGGGTGGGATGCTCATGGGTCCCGTCACCGGCGTTGAGCACGTGGGCGTCGATCCAGTGAGAGGCCTGCCATGGGGCGCCGGATGCGTGATGCCTGATCACCAATGCGTCGACGCCCATGGCTGCAACGGTCAGTACCGTGTCGCGCAGCGATTCACCCTTTGATACCGACGAGCCCTTCGCGTTGATATTGATCACATCTGCCGACAGCCATTTACCGGCGATCTCGAACGAGGACCGAGTTCGGGTGGAATCCTCGAAGAACAAGTTGACCACGGTCCGGCCACGTAGCGCCGGCAGTTTCTTGACTGGGCGACCCTGCACCAGCGACATCTCCTCGGCGAGATCCAAGATCTCGCCGATCTCCGTCCGATCAAGATCGGCCGCCGACAGTAGGTGCCGCATCATCCCTCCCCAAGATCGGGATCGTCGGTCGGTTCGATGCTGACCTGGTCCAACCCGTCGAGCTCGGCCAGTCTTACGCTGACGTGCTCGCCTGTCCGCGTCGGGACGTAGCTACCGACATGATCAGCAACGATCGGCAGCTCCCGGTGGCCACGATCCACCAGCACGGCAAGCCGAACGGCGCGCGGCCGACCAAGATCGCCGAGGGCGTCCAGCGCGGCTCGCACGGTGCGCCCCGAGTAGAGCACATCGTCCACGAGCACCACGGTGCTGCCTTCCACGTCGACCGGTAAGTCCGTATGCCCTACGGCGCGGGTCGGCTGGCGCCTCAGGTCGTCTCGGTACATCGTCACGTCGAGGGCGCCCACCGGCACCCGGACACCTTCTACCTCATCCATCACCTGTGCCAGGCGATGGGCAAGAGGCACACCTCGGGTGGGAATGCCCATGAGCACGAGGCCATGCGCACCCCGGTTCGCTTCCAAAATCTGGTGAGCCATCCGGGCACATGCCCTGGCAATCTGATCGGCCTCCATGACCACCCGGGAGGCCACCGAGCCATCGACGCTGGACGCCGGAGCCTCAGGTCGAGCTTCTGGCGTGCCGCTGCCTGACAACAATCCTCCTCTTGGGCGGCTCGCAACCCTCCGCGGAACCACCTTGGGGCGATAACGTAGGGCCGTGAACGAACTCCTGAGCATGCTAGTGCCTCTGGAAACGCTCTCTGGGTGGCCGCAGGTTCAAAATCCGACCGTCCTGCAAAGTCTGCTCTTGTTGGTCGGTTTCCCCGTCCTGGTCTTCCTCATCGTGATCGCCATCAACAAGATCACGCAGAACATTCACGCTGCACGCGGCCACGACCCCCAAAGCACTGACCCGCTCTGGGTGGGTGACCATGAGTCGGCCGAGCTCGAGTCCGCGAGCGCGAATCCGGGTACCGAAGCCGGCGACCAGACTGAGACCGGTCAAGCCGCCATCGAAGGCGACGACGCTGGCGAACACGTGGGTGGCGCGGGTGCCCGCTGGTGATTCGTTCACCCCGAGCCAGCGCGAATGGCTCACGCGCGCCGTTCGGAACGCTGAGACGGTTTCGGGCCTGAGGTTTTCGCTCTTCGTCGGCGTCTCCGAGGATGACTCTCGCGCGTACGCGGAACGGCTGCATCGGACACTCCCCGATCCCGACCACTCGGTTTTGGTGATGTGCGATCCCGAGTTTCACAAGCTGGAGATCGTCACCGGTGTCGCCGCACGGCGGGTCCTAGATGATCTCGAATGCCGCCTGGCAGCTGCGGCCATGCAGACCTCTTTTGTCGGCGGCGACATCGTCGGCGGTCTTGCTGCCGGCATCCAACAGCTCGGAGAGGCCGCGCGCCAGCCGAGGACCCTGCACGCGTCGCGGTGGGATCTGGAATAGCCCTCGCTGCGCGAATGCCGTCCACTGGCTCGCCTGTACCTCGCGACACCGTTCAGAATGACTCCCGTCGCGTAGGCTTATCGCGCTGCCAGCCGACTGACGAGGGACCCGCTCAGCTAGCGACGCCTGAATCAAAGATCTTCTGAATCAACAGTCGCATCGAATCGCGCGCCGCCGGCTGAGCCAGGCTGGCGCGTCGCTGTCCTGGACGAGAGAGTGAGCAGACGCGCTTTTCGTCTGCGAAGCGAACGAGGAAGGCAGCGACGACTGGGCGCCAGCCTCAGCGAGCGGAGCGAGCCATTAGACACAGCGCGGAGCAATCAAGCATGTGATCCATTCGGTCGTCGTCCGTCAACTCGGGCAAGCAACTCATCAATGACTTCCGCTGCGACCCGCTCATCGTCAAGGTCAGGGCGGGACACATCCCGCCCTCGCATGGCACGGTCGAGAGTGACCAGCCCCGATACACCGTCGCGCCCGAAATCCCGCGGCCAAAGGTCACGGGGGTCGTGCGTGGTCCCCGAGTATTGTGTTCCTCCGCCGTGCGCTCCTGAGGGCCGACCCCCAGGTGGCAACGCACCTGTCATGCCTGACACGCTAAAACACATTCGCCGACTGCGTGAGCGATCGAAATGGAAGTGTTACGCAGCCCAGTGCCTAGGAAAGCCGGATCCAAGGAGGGATCGTGCCGGAAGGTCACACGCTGCACCGGCTCGCCCTCGACCTGACTCAGGCCTTCGGCGGATTGGTGGTGTCGGTCAGTAGCCCGCAGGGCCGCTTCGCGGACTCGGCGGCCCTGCTGGACCAAACCCGAATGATCCAGGCAATGGCACACGGCAAGCACCTGTTCTGCGAATTCGACCGGGATCGTCTGCTGCACATCCACCTCGGCCTCATCGGCAGCCTCGAGCTCGGCCCTCCGGACCCACCGCGCGGCGAAGTGCGGGTGCGGATCGCGACCGAGCAAGTCGCCGCCGATCTGCGGGGGCCTCAGCTGTGTACGGTTCAGACGCCCGCCGAAGTCGCCTCCCAGCTCAGCGAACTAGGTCCGGATCCGCTTCGAGCCGACGCCGATCCTGATCTTGCATGGCGCCGGATCCACCGCGCGACCCGGCCGATCGCCGCACTGTTGATGGATCAGACGATCCTGTCCGGGGTGGGCAACGTGTACCGGGCGGAGGTGTTGTTCCGCAACCGGATCAATCCGCATCGCCCGGGCAACAAGCTGAGCCGGCGGGGCTGGCGGGGCATCTGGGCCGATCTTGTCGAGTTGATGCCGCAAGGTGTGGTGAACAACAGGATCGACACGGTGCGCCCGGAGCACACGCCCGAGGCGATGGGCCGGCCGCCCCGAAAAGATGATCATGGCGGTGAGGTCTACGTCTACCGCCGCGCCGGCATGGCCTGCCTGGTCTGCGGCTCAAAGGTGCGCACCCAGGTGCTCGCCGGTCGCAATCTCTTCTGGTGTGGCCGCTGCCAGCGGCGTGGGTGACTCACGAAGGTTCCGACGCCCACAGGCGGGTTAGAGACTGTTCCTGGAAGTCGATGGTAAGAGTGGTGCTGTGACCAGCGGCACGCTGAGTGGAACGGCGCCAGTGCGGCAATCACTCGAGGCGGCGCACAGGCGGCCTGAGGCTGCCGCGCGCCGAATGCCGAGACTTCCGTTATTGGTGTCACGGTTGTTCTTCGGCGGTGCCCTGGTGCTCATTGTCCAAGCGATCTTTCCCAACGTGCCGTGGATCTTGTCGGTCGTCGACGCGTACTCGACGCTCTTCATTCCCATCGATGGCGGCACGATCGGGTTCGCGATCTTCCTGTTGATCCTCGGTGCCGCCCTGGCCCGTCGCAAGCAGGCTGGCTGGGTGATCGCCATGATCATTTTCGGCATCACCCTACTCGGTGATCTGATCGTGGTGATCGCCTTGCTGGTAGCCACGGCCATCGAGCATCCCGACTACGCCGCGTTGCCGGTGCTCGCTCGATTTGGGTTCAACCTGGCCGCGCTGGGTGCGCTGACTGCGTGCATGATCGTCTACCGGCGGGAGTTCACCGCTCGCCGACCGCCGGGCAGCGCCCGTCGTGCCCTCGCAACGTTGCTGATCGGCTTGGTGATCACGTTCGGCGTCGGCTTGCTGCTGACGACGGTGTTCCCCAGCGAGTTGGTTGGGCCGCGCGGTCGGCTGGCCTGGATCTTCCGGCGATTCGGGCAGGCCGTCTTCGGAAGCGAGACCAACATCGGCCCGGTGATCGGCCCTCCCAGCTGGATCAATACAGTGGTCGGCCTGCTCTTCGGTGCCACGTTGCTGGCGTCGCTCATAGCGCTGATGCGCTCGCAGCGCCGCGCAGCCCTGATGTTGGCAGAAGACGAACCTCGGGTACGCGCCTTGGTCGCAGCGTCGCCGGAGGATTCGTTGGCCTACTTCGCGACTCGGCGCGACAAGTCCGTCGTCTTTGCCGAGAATGGGCGCTCCGCCATCACCTACCGTGTGGTCCTCGGGGTCTGCCTCGCCAGCAGTGATCCGATCGGGCCGCCGGACTATTGGCCCGGTGCCATCACGGCATGGCGCAGCATCCTCGACACCTACGGCTGGACGCCAGCCGTCATCGGAGCGAGTGAGGCCGGTGCTACGGCGTACGCACGGGAGGCCGGGCTGCGAGTGATCCGGCTGGGCGACGAAGCGATCTTGGAAACCAGGGAGTTCCATCTCGACGGCAGGGAGATGCGCCCGGTACGCCAGGCGGTGCAGCGGCTCGAGAAGATGGGCTACCGCACCAGGGTTCGCCGGCATGCCGAGATCCCGCCCGGCGAGTTCCGCGAGTTGATCAACAGAATCGACGCCTGGCGTGATACCGAGACCGAGCGAGGGTTCTCCATGGCGCTTGGCCGACTGGGCGATGCAGCGGACGCAAACTGCCTGATGGTCGAAGCGCTGTTCCCAGCCAACCGGTCCGCCGATACGGCTGAGCTGGCCGGCGTCTTGTCTTTCGTGCCGTGGGGGAGCGACGGCTTCTCGCTGGACGTCATGCGCCGCAATCCGAACGCCGACAATGGCGTGACAGAGCTCATGGTTTGCGGACTGATGGCAGCTGGTCGTGAGATTGGCATCCGGCGTATTTCGCTCAACTTCGCGGTGTTCCGGTCCGCCTTTGAGGAAGGTGCCCGGATCGGTGCTGGACCGATCCTGCGGTTGTGGCGGCGGCTGCTACTCGTGGCATCCCGTTGGTGGCAGATCGAGTCACTGTTCCGTTCCAATGTGAAGTATCGGCCTGAATGGGAGCCGCGGTTCTTGTGCTTTGCGGAGACTCGCGACATCGCCTTGGTCGGCGCAGCCTCGGGCGTCGCCGAGGGATTCATTGATCTGCCGACGTTCCTGAATCCGCAGCTGACCGACCTGCGAGCGGCGCCTCCGGGAACAGGGGAGCCGCTGTCGGCTGCAGTCCCGCCATCCGACAGCCTGATCCTTGACGGCGAAAGGCCAGTTGATCGAATTCCTGAGCAGATCCGGCAACGGATCGGGGTACGTGAGTCGCTACTGGCGCAGGGGGACGACCCATATCCGCCGTCGTTTCAGCCAACCCGAGCGAATGCCGAGCTGCGTCTCGGCATGACGGCGAGTGTTGCCGGGCGAGTGCTCGCTGTGCGTGATCTTGGTGGTGTGATCTTCGTCAAGATCCGGGACTGGAGCGGCGACGCACAGCTGATGCTGACCCAGGAGCAGACCGGACGGTCAGCCATGGACAGCCTGCGACACATCGTCGACCTCGGTGATCATGTCGGCGCCTCGGGGTTGATGGTGCTCTCCCGCAGAGGCGAGCTTTCGCTCGAGGTCAGCTCCTGGCTGCTCACCGCGAAGTCCCTGCGGCCGCTGCCGGATAAGTACCGCGGCATCACCGATCCGGAGACCCGAGTCCGGCAGCGCTACCTGGACCTGGCTGTCAACCCGGTGACACGCAGACAGCTGATCACGCGATCGGCAGTCATTCGCGCCGTGCGCGACACGTTGAATGATCTTGGATTCCTCGAGGTGGAAACGCCGATCCTGCAGACGATCCACGGCGGTGCGAATGCTCGGCCTTTCCGTACCCACATCAACGCCTACGATCTCGAGCTGTATCTCCGCATCGCGCCCGAGCTGTACTTGAAGCGGCTGATGGTGGGTGGCGTCGACAAGCTCTTCGAGATCGGCAGGAACTTCCGCAACGAAGGCGCGGATGCCAGCCACAACCCCGAATTCACCATGTTGGAGGCCTATCAGGCGTATGGCGACTATGGCAGCATGCGCGTGATCGCTCAGCAACTCGTGACCAACGCGGCAAGGGCAGCCACCGGTGGATCGGTGATCGCGGGTAACGATCATGATGGCCAGCGGTGCGAGGTTGATCTTGGCGAGCCCTGGCCGGTGATCACAGTCAATGATGCGATCTCCGCAGCGACTGATCATGACGTCAGTGCAGACACCTCGCGTGAGCAGCTTGTGCAGTTGGCGGAGAGCCGACAGATCGCCATCGATGAGCGATGGACCCGTGGGGGTGTGCTGCTGGAGCTCTATGAGCATCTGGTGGAGGATCGGACCATTCGCCCGACGTTCTATACCGATTTCCCTGCCGAGGTCTCGCCGCTGACCCGAGCCCATCGCCTGGACAGCCGGCTTGCCGAGCGGTGGGACTTGGTGGCATTTGGTGCCGAGATCGGCACGGCGTACACGGAGCTGATCGACCCGGTTGAGCAGCGGACGAGGTTGACCGCCCAATCGCTTCAGGCGGCGGGGGGCGACCCGGAAGCGATGGAACTGGACGAGGACTTCCTGACGGCCTTGGAACACGGAATGCCGCCGACCGGTGGGCTCGGAATGGGCATGGACCGCCTCGTCATGCTGCTAACTGGCTCGTCGATCCGGGACACGATCGCCTTCCCGTTGGTTCGGCCGCGGGGCGAGCGATGATGCGGCGTAGGCGCAATGGCTGAGTCAAGGACCCGGTTGCCCGCCGATGGCCAGGTGAACCACACGGCAACCTTGGGTGGCCGTGTAGTTCACCTGGTCAGCCAACAAGGTGCCGGCCCGCCGATCCTGTTACTCGGTGGCTGCGCAGTGCCCAGCTACGACTGGGATCTCGTCGCCGAGCTCCTTCCCGACCTAGCGCTGCTTCGTCTTGATCGGCCTGGACTGCTGGGGTCCCCCTGGCCTGGCTTACTGCCGCGGCTTGCTGACGAAGTGGCCACGCTCGAGGCTCTTTTGGTTACCGTCGGACCTGCGGTGGTGGTTGCTCATTCCATGGCCGGATTTCACGCCGAGGCTCTCGCCCGAAAGCGGCCGGATTTGGTTGCGGGGCTGGCGCTGGCCGACGGCAGCGTGGAGTGGACGTCACGGCGGCCCCGGCATCGTCGAGGATGGCTCTGGCTTGCCAGGTTTGTCCGCAGGGCTATGGTCCTGCGGCCGCTCCGGCCTGCTGGCTCGTTCGTTCAGCGCGTGCTGGTCGCGGCGCAGAGTCATCGCAGATTTGTCGAACCGGTCAGCCCAATGGCAAGGCGTACGTTTCGCGACCCCGACACGATCGCGAGTGTGCTCGCCGAACAGGCGGCGTACGCCGAACAAGCCTGGGATCTCGCGCAGCTGCGGAAGACCAGCCGCTGGCCCGCGATTCCGACGATCGTCCTGAGCGCGGCGGCCGGACGCGGCGCCCGCTGGATTGCCGATCAAGCCGGCCTGGCCACCCTGCTCAAGGCGCGACAGATCGTCGTCGCGGACTCGCGACACCTGATCATGATCGACCGACCTGATGTCGTGGCCAAGGCGGTTCGCGCGCTGCGCGGGACGGAGGATGATCATGGCTGAATCCACCCGATGCCCACTGGTAGTGGAGTTGTGGTACACCGACGCACCTGACCTGGGTGATTCCGAGCTGCTGGAAGCCTTGCGATCGCTGTCGCCGGAAACACAGGCTCAGATGGAGTCCCTAGTCGTACCGCATGGTGATGAGCCCATGCCGCTGCTGACCGTGATCACGCCTGGCAGCCGGCTCGGTGAGAGTGGCAAGAGCTTGCCCGACGTCAGCCAGACCTGGGACTGGGAGGGTGCTGAGGCGGCGGTCGCGAGCTGCCGCTCCAGCTTGCTGGTGACGGAGATGTTCGGTGCCGGCAGGACGCCGCGGGAACGCTGGCGTGCCATGAGTGGCGTGGTTGCTCAGTTGACGCGACTCACTCAGCCGGTCGTCCTCAGCTGGCCGCAAAGTCAGCGGGTGGGCGACCCTGCGATGTTCACCGAAGGTGATCTTGATGGCCTGGTCAACGTGCGGTACTTCAGCATTTCCAATGATCCCGGAGCGACGGTGATGGATACCTTGGGCCTGCATGTCTTCGAGCTGCCCGACGTGCAGTGCCACTTCCGGGGCCGTGACGCCGGAGAGATCGCCACGATGCTGTTCTCTACGGCGGCATACCTGTTCCGCTCGGGCGACGTGATCGCCGATGGCAACACGATCTCGGGGCCGAAGGGTGATGAACGGCTGGTGTGTTTCCACGAGCCCGCGTTGCTCGAGCCCAGCCGGCAGGTCATCGACATCGATCTCGGCGACCCGTACGCGGCGGGACAGCGAGTCAGGGCGGGCTAGAAGCAGCAATCAAAACCCAGCGAGCGGCGAGCAACAAGCGAGCAATCAAACCCAGCGAGCGGAGCGAGCAATCAAACCCCGAGCGCGTTCAGTCATCGCCAGACCGCAGCGTGCGGCGTACCGACAGCAGCTCGAGCTCGGGACGGTAGGCGACCAGCTTCTCGACCGCATTGAGTACCTCGACCAGATGTGCTCGATCAGCGCTGACCGCCGCTACGCCGATGCCCGTACGACGGTGCAGCTCAAGATGATCAACTTCGGCCACACTGAGCTCGAATCGCTTGCGCACGTCGGCGATCAGGGGGCGCACCACCGAGCGCTTCTCCTTCAGCGAATGGACATCTCCAAGCACTAGATCGAACTCCAGCGCACCCACCCACATGGCCATGAGGACAGCGTAGGTAGTGGTGGCCGATCCGATGCTCGGCCCGGCCCTGGGCTAGCGTCGATGGCGACTCTCAGATGCTGTGATCGTGGACTCGACAAGGGAGTGAGGAACCACATGACCGAGCTGCGCAACGCCCGTCACCTCAGCGTTCATGATCTTCGCCGGCGGATCAACGAGGGGGATGTGGACACCGTTGTCGTGACCTTTGCCGACGTGCAAGGGCGTCTGCAAGGCCAGCGCGTACACGCGATGCACTTCGCCGAACACATTCTTGACCAGGGGACAGCAGGCCCTGCCTACCTCTTGGCGGTCGACGTGGACATGAATGGCGCCGACCACCTTGGACTCTTCCCCGGAGACCAGGGGTATGGCGAGATGAAGCTCGTTCTCGATCTTCAGACCATCCGTCTGCTCCAACACCAGCCTGGCGCGGTCATGGTGCAGTGCGATGTGCGATGGCCCGATGAGACGCCGGTCGTGCAGGCACCTCGAACGATCTTGAACCAGCAGCTGAAGGCCGCTGCCACCCGAGGCTATGCCGTTCTGGCGAGCACCGAGTTGGAGTTCATGGCATTTCACTCCAGCTACGAGCACGCCTGGAACGCTCACTATCGTGATCTTGCGGCTGCCAGCCAGTACAACGTCGACTTCTCGATCATGGGCGGCAGCCGGATCGAACCGCTGCTGCACGCGATCCGCAGCAGTGCGTACGCCGCAGGGATCGATGTCGAGTCGATCAAGGCGCGGCGCAGCCTCGGGCAGCATGAGATCAGCCTCAGCCACCAAGATGCCATCACCACCGCCGACAATCATGCTGTCTTGAAGACGATGGCCAAAGAGATCGCCGCACAGCATGGCAAATCCATCACGTTCATGGCCAAGTACGACGAGCAGCAGGGAAACTCCTGTCGCATTCAGCTATCACTACGTGGCGATGACGGCTCCACAGCTTTCTGGAACGACCGTGGGCGTACGGCGCTGCATGATTCGTTCGTCGCGGGAGTCCTCGCCACCATGTACGACTTCACGCTGCTCTATGCGCCCACCATCAACTCCTACAAGCGTTTCGTCGAGGGATCGGTAGCGCCGACGGCGATCGCCTGGGGGCCGGACGACAGTGCGTCTGCGATCCGGCTGGTCGACACCGAGTCGACGGCGAGGGTGGAAAACCGGGTGCCCGGCGGGGACGTCAACCCCTATCTCGCGCTGGCGGCGATGATCGCCGGCGGCCTCTACGGGCTCGATCATGAATCTGGACCTCGGTGCCGGGCTGACGGGCGGCGCTCACCCTGAAGATTTCTCTCGAATTCCCCGTACGCTACGCGAGGCGCGACAGGCCTTCGACTCCTC
The DNA here is from genome assembly GCA_963808905.1 of uncultured Actinomycetota bacterium. Classification (GTDB taxonomy): domain Bacteria; phylum Actinomycetota; class Actinomycetes; order Propionibacteriales; family Propionibacteriaceae; genus Microlunatus. The sequence continues at coordinate 16,935 of CAWEHO010000022.1, read as the reverse complement.
GCAGACCGCTCGCGGGGCTTTCGGCGACGCGGTCGTCGATCACTACATCACGATGGCCGATGTCGAACTGGCGGCTTTCGACGCCGCCGTGACCGACTGGGAGCTGAGGCGGGGTTTCGAAAGAATGTGAGAATGGAGGCCATGACCGCGATGGGGGGGACACAAGGTCGGCCTGTCATTGGCCTCACCACCTATCGCGAGCAGGCTGCCTGGGGTGTGTGGAACATGTCAGCCGATCTCCTGCCCTCTGTATACACGCGATCGGTCGAAGCCGCCGGCGGCGTCGTCGTGCTGCTGCCACCGCAGAACGATGGCATGGCAGAGGTGGTCTCCCGGCTCGATGGCTTGATCATCGCTGGCGGCGCCGACGTGGATCCCGAGCGCTACGGGCAAATGCCCCATCCCATGACCAAGGTGCGTCGTGATCGTGACGCCTGGGAGTTCGGACTGCTCGATGCCGCTGATCGAATCGGTCTTCCCACGCTCGGGATCTGCCGGGGGATGCAGGTCATGGCAGTCCGCGCGGGCGGTTCGTTGGAACAGTACCTGCCTGATGTCGTGGGTCACGAGGAGCATGCCCCGGGTGGGAATGCATTCGGCTGGACCTCCATCGCCACTCGCGAAGGATCCCGGGTGCGAACATTCGTGGGCGATCGTGTGCAGGTCAGCTGTCACCACCAGCAGTCGGTGGTGACCCACCCCGGCTTCGAGGCCACGGCCCGCGCGGCAGATGGCACCATCGAGGCCATCGAGGATCCGGAACGGCCATTCTGGCTGGGCGTGCAGTGGCATCCGGAAAGCGGCGACGACTACGGGCTCTTCCTCGGGCCTCATCCAGGCGGCCTCGGGAGTCGACGCACGCGCATAGGCAGATTGATCACATCAACTCCACCCGGTGCAACGCCGGATCGTCGATGGCGAACGTCCGAACCGGCCCCGGCGGTGTCTCTCGGGTCTCGAAGCGCACAGTCACCCGACCGAGTCCAGTTCCCCAGACCCATCCTCGACCGTGCTGATCATGCTCGATGTCCATTCCGGGCAACCACCCCGGACGTCTAGGCACCTCTTCAGATATCGATTGGCCTTCCGTCACATCCTCGGCGGGCGGCGCGAGCGGGGTGTCAGCTGCAAACAGGTCTTCCTGCAGCACATCGGTCAGGCCGGCAACTCCGACCCCGAGGAGGCGAACTCCGCCTCCTGCGTCGACAGCCGACAGCAGCGAGGTGGCGACCGAGCCGATGACATCCGCACGATCGGTGGCGCTGAGCAACGTGCGCGATCTTGTGAAGGTCGAGAAGTCGTGAAGCCGCACCTTGATCGACACGGTGTGCGCAAAGAGGCCGGCCGCTCGCAATCTCGCCGCCACCTGGCGCGCTTCACGCAGCAAGATCGTGGCTAGCGCGTCTCGGGAAACAAGATCAGTTTCGAACGTATCCTCGACGGAGATCGACTTCGTCTCCCGATCGGGCTCAACCGCTCGATCGTCACGCGCGTACGCCAGCTCCAGCAACGCCTGCGCCTGAGTCCTGCCGATCACCTGAGCCAGCTCGTCGAACGCGCATCCCTGAAGATCAGCAACCGTGTCGATACCAATGCGATGCAGCTTCTCCCGCGTGACCGGGCCGACGCCGGGGATGACACTGACCTTCAGAGGCCGCAACAGATCAAGCTCGTGGCCGGCCTCAACGATCGACCAGCCGTCCGGCTTGGCCAGCTCGGTGGCTACCTTCGCGACGAACTTCGATGTGCCAACACCGACTGAGGCGGTCAATCCAGCGGTGATCGTCTTTACATCGTCCTTGAGCTTGGTGATCAGCAGCTCGAGGCTATGTCGGTTGAAGTCGACCGCCTCAGTCGCTGCGCGGAGATCGACGAATGCCTCATCCAGTGACAGCGGCTCCACCAGCGGTGAGAGGCCGCGCAACACCTGCATGACCTGCCGACTTGCTGCATGGTAGGCACCGAACCTGCCGGTCAAGAACGCTGCATGTGGACAGCGTCGCCGCGCCTCATGCGTCGGCATGGCCGACCGTACGCCGAACACGCGGGCTTCGTAGGACGCCGTTGCAACCACTCCGCGCTGGCCAAGGCCGCCGACGACGACAGGCTTGCCCCGTAGAGAAGGTTTGTCGCGCTGCTCCACCGACGCGTAGAACGCGTCAAGATCGAGATGGAGCACCGAGGGCTCACGTCGCACGGGTCTCATTCTGCTGCGATCGTCGGCCTAGGCCGCTTGGCGCACTGGAACGTCTAATCAGAGGAACGCTCCGCCAAGCTGCGAGGAAGTGCGAAGTCCGACGAATCGAGGGGCCGACGAGTCGAGGATTCGCGCGACAGTGCGGCGTTACGTCGAGCACGTCAGCGCGGACACGACCAGCCGGAGGAAACCACTCACGGTCTGAACGCGCTGCAGCAGGCGGCTGACCTGCCTGGTGTGGATGCCGGCGATGCCCGTAGCGTTGGCACGTCAGGGGTCGAGGCGTAGCAATCAGGAGAGACTGTCGTGCCCGAATCAAGCAACGGTGTGCAGAGACTGAACATCGAGACGTGGCCGGGAAGGCCGTACCCGCTCGGTGCGACATTCGATGGCACCGGCGTGAATTTCGCGCTCTTCTCCGAGGTTGCGTCGAAGGTGGAGCTGTGCCTGATCGACGAGGAGGGAGAGGAGACGCGCCTCGAGCTCATAGAGGTCGACGGCAACGTCTGGCATACCTACATCCCCCGGATCCAGCCCGGGCAGCGCTACGGCTACCGGGTCTTCGGGCCGTACGAGCCAGCGAATGGCAAGCGGTGCAATCCATCCAAGTTCTTGTTGGATCCATATGCGAAGGCCATCGGTGGCCAGATCGACGGCGACGAATCGTTGTTCTCCTACCGCTTTGCCGACCCCACGGAATTCAACGATCTTGACTCACTCGGCCACAACATGCTGTCGGCGGTCACTACGCCATATTTCGACTGGGGCCATGATCGACCACCACAGCACCAGTACCACGAGAGCATCATCTACGAGACGCACGTGAAGGGTCTCACGATGACTCATCCCGGCATCCCGGACGATGTCCGCGGAAGCTATGCAGCCATGGGCCATCCGGTGATCATCGAGCATCTGACCGCTCTCGGGGTCACAGCGGTTGAGCTGCTGCCTGTGCATCAGTTCGTCAACGACACACACCTGGTCGATCGCGGCTTGTCGAACTATTGGGGGTACAACACGATCGGCTTCCTCGCGCCTCACAGCGGATATACCAGCTCTCTTGACCTTGGTCAGCAGGCCACCGAATTCAAGGCGATGGTCAAGGCACTGCACGAGGCCGACATCGAAGTGATCTTGGATGTGGTTTACAACCACACTGCCGAAGGCAACGAGTTGGGGCCGACGATCGCCTTCCGGGGCATCGACAACGCTGCCTACTATCGTCTGGTCGACGATGCCAAGCAGCACTATTACGACACCACCGGCACCGGCAATAGCCTGCTCATGCGTAACCCCCACGTACTGCAGATGATCATGGACTCATTGCGCTACTGGGTCTTGGACATGCACGTCGACGGTTTCCGATTTGATCTTGCTGCGACGCTGGCCCGGCAGTTCCATGAGGTGGACAAGCTCTCGGCGTTCTTCGACATCATCCAGCAGGACCCGGTGATCTCGCAGGTGAAACTGATTGCCGAACCGTGGGATCTCGGCGACGGCGGCTATCAGGTCGGCAATTTCCCTCCACTCTGGACGGAGTGGAACGGCAAGTACCGCGACACGGTCCGTGACTTCTGGCGCGGCGAGCCGGCGTCGCTGGCCGAGTTCGCCTCTCGAATTACCGGATCCAGCGATCTGTACGAGCATTCGGACCGGCGCCCGACTGCGTCGATCAACTTCGTGGTTGCCCACGACGGCTTCACCTTGCGTGACCTGGTCTCCTACAACGACAAGCACAATGAGGCCAACGGTGAAGATGGCAACGACGGCGAGAGCCACAATCGATCATGGAACTGTGGTGTCGAGGGCGAGACCGACGATCCCGCGATCAACGCCCTGCGGTTACGCCAGCAGCGGAACTTCATCACAACCATGATGGTGAGTCAGGGTGTGCCGATGTTGGCCCACGGGGACGAGCTGGGGCGAACTCAGCGCGGTAACAACAATGTGTACGCCCAGGACAATGAGATCTCGTGGGTCAACTGGGATCTCAACGCCGACCAGAAGGATCTGCTGGCCTTCACCTCTGCGGCGATCAGTCTGCGGAAGGCCCATCCGATCTTGCGGCGACGGCGCTTCTTCGCGGGTGACGCCCAACACGGCGGACGAAGCGAGCTCGGTGACATCTTGTGGTTCAAGCCCGACGCCTCCGAGATGGATGAGGCCGATTGGAACTCGGGATTCGCCCGCAGCCTCATGGTCTTTCTCAATGGTGACGCCATCCCCGAACTGGATGCGGTTGGCCGGCCGATCACCGACGACCATTTCCTGCTGCTCTTCAACGCTCATACAGAACCGATCAAGTTCACGATGCCGGCGGCCGAGTTGGGCCAGAACTGGCTCGTGCGACTCGATACCGCCAGCGGGCAGGTCGATCCGCAAGGTATCCGGCCATGGCGAGCGAGGTCGACTCATCGGGTCGAGGCCCACTCGATGGTGGTCTTGTCGACGACCGTCGTACCAGAGGCGGAACGCGCTGCAGCCAAGTCCCGAGCACTGCGCGCCACCGCGTCGGCTGCCAAAGCGCCAATGCGGCCGTCTCGGCCGCCGAGCTGACTGCGCGTAGGTCGGCAACCTAGGTGCACATGGGTTGCGCTCGCTCTGCCTGGGTAACAACCCAAGCAGACCACGAGGAAGGCACGTGTACGTAGGTTGCGGCTCGAGTGAGGTCGCGTCCGACTCGATCGCAGTCCATCGGCCAGAGGTGGCCAATTCGGGTTGTCGCTGCAACGATGGCTGAGCATAGGCGGGATGATGAAACCGGTTGCCCGGGTCTCCCGCACTCTGGTGTCAGCGGTCCCAGGCGGGCCGCACCAGCGATAGCGAGGAGTGAGTCATGACGGTCGAGACCCCCGCACCAGGCCCTGCAACCCCCTCACCCATTGACCGCGGATCGAGCAGGCATCAGGTCGTGATCATCGGTTCGGGCTTCGGCGGGCTTTGGGCTACCGAAGGTCTCTCCAAAGCGCCTGTGGACATCGTCATGATCAGTGGAACCTCTCACCACCTGTTTCAGCCGCTGCTCTACCAGGTGGCGACCGGTGTGCTGTCTGAGGGCGAGGTCGCTCCAGCCACTCGTGAAGTGCTGAAGGGGCAGAAGAATGCGACGGTGCTGCTCGGCCGGGTCACCGAGATCGATATCGACGCCAAGACCGTGACCTCGGTCAGTCCGCTCGGAACCACAGTCATCCCATACGACACCTTGATCGTCGCGGCGGGCGCTGGTCAGTCGTACTTCGGCAATGATCAATTCTCCGAATTCGCCCCGGGGATGAAGAGCATCGATGATGCGTTGGAGCTGCGCGGTCGGATCTTCGGCTCGTTCGAGCTTGCAGAGCTCTGCGACGACCCCGAAGAGCGGGATGAGTGGCTGACCTTCGTTGTGGTCGGTGCAGGTCCGACCGGGGTCGAGATGGCAGGCCAGATCAGCGAGCTGGCACACCGCACGCTGCGCCGGGACTTCCGCCGCATCGACACCACGAAAGCGAAGGTCATTCTTCTCGACGCGGCACCCGCCGTGCTGGGTGCTTTTGGCGACAAGCTCTCCACTGCCGCCAGGAAACAGCTCGAGAACATGGGCGTGGATGTCGAACTCAACGCCAAGGTCGTCGGCGTCGACAACACAGGCGTCGACATCATCGACAGCGACGGCAAGGAGCGCCGCATCCGTTCGAGGTGCAAGGTGTGGGCAGCCGGGGTGAGTGCGTCACCGCTTGGCAAGCAGCTTGCCGAGCAGAGCGGTGGCGAAGTGGATCGGGCCGGTCGCGTCAAGGTGAACGAGGATCTCACCCTGCCCGGACACCCCGAGATCTTCGTCGTAGGCGACATGATGGCCCTGAACAACCTGCCCGGTGTTGCCCAGGTGGCCATGCAGGGCGGCAAATACGCGGCAGGCCAGATCGTCCGCCGACTTCGGGGGGAGCCGCCGGCGGAACCCTTCAAGTATTTCGACAAGGGCAGCATGGCAACGATCTCCCGGTTCCACGCGGTCTGCAGCATCGGCGAGCGAGTCCATTTCTCCGGCTTCTTCGCGTGGCTCATGTGGCTCGGTGTCCACGTCATGTATCTCGTCGGCTTCAAGAACCGCTTCACGACTGTGATCCATTGGGCGGTTAGCTTCATCTTCCGTGGCCGTTCGCAGCGGACGACCACGAGGCAGCAGATCGTCGCCCGTACGCTGATGGCTCGGCTGAGCGCCACGGAGGAGGCCCTGAAGGAAGTCCAGGAGCAGGAAGCTCCGGCAATTGAGCCGGTAGTTGAAACGTCTGGCACGGTATCCCCGCCTGCCGGCAGCGGCAGCGGAGACAACAGTCACCCGGAAAGGGTGGGAACTGACAGCGTCGACGAGCTCACCGCGGCGTACGGAGACAAAGGCGCCGAGGCCGGCCAGGCGACATCCGCGAAGCCGACACCAGAGAGCTGAAGGGCAGACGAAGATCGACCCAGCTGAGACTGCCGAGGCGGTCAGCCAGGCCCTGAACGTCGGCTATCGGCACCTCGACACCGCCGAGATGTACCGCAACGAAAAGGGCGTCGGAGAGGCGGTCCGGGCTTCGGGGCTAGATCGCAGCGAGGTTTATATCACAAGCAAGCTCAACAACGGATTGTCCTGTCCCGGTAGGTGCTTGACACTCGTGTGTCGGTAGGTGCTTGACACTTTGCCGCGAGTGCGGCTTGTTGGTCGACGATGTTCCGCGATGTCGTCGGACTCAGGAGGCCGGGATTGGCGCTGGTTGCGTTGTCGGTGGTCGAGCAGCGGTTGGATGCGGTTCGGGCGGTGTTGGCGGGGGCGTCGGTGACCGAGGTTGCGGCTCAGGTCGGGGTTTCGCGGCAGTCGGTGCATGCGTGGCTGGGGCGGTATCTGAGCTGAGGGCGTCGGTGGGTTGGCAGACCGGTCGTCCCGGCCGCGGTCGTGTCCGCATCAGGTCGCCGGGGCGGTCGAGCGTGCTGGTGGTCGAGCTGCGCCGGGAGCATCCGCGGTGGGGAGCGAAACGGATCCGGCTGGAGCTGCTGCGGCGAGCCCGGCTTGGCAGCGGCGGATGCGGCGGTCGCAGGTGCCGTCGACGTCGACGATCAACCGGATCCTGCGCCGGCAGGGGTTGGTGAAGACGCGACCGGGGAAGCGGCCCCGGGAGCTCCTATCATCCGGTTCGAACGTCCGGGGCCGATGCAGTTGTGGGGCATCGACATCGTGGGCGGGATCTCGCTGGTCAACCCGGTCACCGGGGAGCTGCGTGAGGCCAAGATCGTGACCGGCGTCGATGATCATTCCCGGTACTGCGTGATGGCGAAGGTGGTGGAGCGGGCCACCGGTCGGGCGGTGTGTCTGGCGTTCGCGGAAGCGTTGGCCCGATTCGGGGTGCCGGAGGAGGTGATCAGTGACAATGGCAAACAGTTCACCGATCGGTTCAGCCGTTACGGCCCGTCGCGGGGCGAGGTGTTGTTCGACAAGATCTGCCGCCGGAACGGGATCACGCATCGGCTCACGGCGCCGGCGTCGCCTAACCAGAACGGAAAGGTGGAAAGGTTCCACGGCACGTTCCGACCCGAGATTCAGCGAGTTGGGACCTTTCGAGTCGCTCGAGGAAGCCCAGACGGCTGTCGACGCATGGGTCGAGGTATACAACTCTGAACGGCCGCACCAGGCCCTCGACGAGCATGTCCCGGTGGTGCCCGCCGACCGGTTCGCGCCAGCCGACTCCGGCAGGCTCGAGCTGTGGCTGCCGACCTCGCTCGAGGTCGCTCCATCGGCATCCGCATCGGTGCCGGCTATGGATGGTTCGGTGGTGACTGACCCGCAGCCGGAGAGCATGCGGGTTCCCCGGTCGGGTGCGCCGCTCGAGTTGGACCTGGTGGTGCCGCCGTCGGGCAACATGTGGCTGCGGCGGCAACAGTTCTGGCTTGGCCCCGGCCGGGCCGGTCAGGTCGTGCGGTTCTGGATCGACAGCGAGTGGGTGCACCTGTCGATCGGCGGGCAGCGGATCAAGTCGTTGCGGTCACGTTTCAGCGTGGCCGACCTGGACGTGCTGGCGGCCAGAGGAGCGGTGCCGGCGGGCCCGCCGCCGGTCGCCGTCCCACGGCGGACCAGGGAGCCGTTCCAGCAGGAAGGTCTTCGAGGTCGAACGGACCGTCGCCAACAACGGGACCGTGTCGCTGGGACACCGGGTCATCCTGGCAGCCTGGATGCTGGCCGGGCGCCGGGTCGGGATCTACATCGAGGAAGGCTGCCCGCTACTGTTCTTCGACCCAGAGACCCGTGAGCTGCTCAGGACCCGGGCCAATCCGCTGGCAAAGGGAAGTGTGCTTCGCGATCCCATAGTTGCTGCGATTGCCGGTCGGACTGGCCGGACCCCTGCCCAGGTCGTGCTTCGCTGGCACGTTCAGCGCGGCGACATCGTCTTTCCCAAGTCAACGACGCCGGCCCGGATCGAGGAAAACTTCCAGATCTTCGACTTCGAACTGGAGCCTGAGGACATCGCCGCGATCAGTGCGCTTGACAGGGGCGAGGAGGGGCGAACCGGACCGAACCCGGACGTGTTCGCCTATGTGCCGCGCTAGCCACCGGTGGCGGCTTTCGAGGTGAGTCTGCAAACTCCGCATTTGGTCGGATCTTCGACCTGGGACGGAACGAGCCAGCAGTCATGATCACGTCGTAACGGTGTGGTCCTCCGCCAGCTCGCCCATCGCACGCTCGAACGCGAGAACTCCCTGTACGAGCGCGCGCAGGTCTTCAATAGGGAGTCTTTGCAGGACCGGTGTCGGCATGGTGCCTGCCGAGCTCAGCAGACTCCGGATCGTCGCGCTGCCCTCGGGGGTCACGCTGAGCCGGCGTACGCGGCGGTCAGTTGGGTCCTCACCACGAGTCACCATTCCGTGCTCCACGAGTCGATCGACGAGGCCCGACATGGTCGCTACCGACACCTTCAGCTGAGCGGCCAGCTCATGACCGGTTGCCTTGTCCGGATCGATCGCGATCATGGTCAGGACCTTGAGCTGCTGCATTGTGACCGGAGTCGAGATCAGGGGCTCCGCCATCGAGGACAGCGCTCGGCGTTCAAAACTTTCCTGCACGCGCTCGAGACACCTGATTAACTCTTCCTGTTCGCTGGTAGCAGTCGCGTCATCGCGAGCGGTCCCGGTCATTGGTCGGCCTGTCGTTAGTCATCGACGTCCTTGTTGAGAAGGATCGTAACGGTTTGATTATCGACGTCGCGCTAACTGTAAGCTCAACGCGAAGGATCGTGTCGGATGTCCCCGTTGGGGGCGTATGGCGTTCGCGTTGGATCGGCATCGGGAAGGGAGCCTGTTCATGACCTCCCTGACGCGGCTGAGCTTGGCCAACCGCGTGATCGTCGGCCTCGCGACACTGGCGATCATCGTTTTCGGGGTACTGGCGACTCTCAACCTCAAACAGGAACTGCTTCCGTCGATCCAGGTGCCGACCGCGATCGTCACGGCGAACTATCCTGGCGTGTCACCGCAGATCATCGCCGACGACGTGTCGAAGCCGCTGGAGCGCGCGCTCACCGGAGTATCGGGGGTCACGAAGGTCCAATCGACCTCTTCCAACGGGATCGCCACCATCACTGTGGAATGGGAGTACGGCCTCGACCCTGACAAGGTCGTGGCCGACATCCGGAACGCTGTCGACGGCATCAAACCGACACTGCCGGATCAGGTCGAGACAGACGTGATTACCGGCAGAACCGATGACATTCCGGTGCTGCTGCTCGCCGTTGCCTCTGATGCCCCTCTGGACCAAGCCGGCCGACGGGTCGAGAACATTGCGGTACCGGAGCTGTCAGGCATCGACGGCGTGCGCAGTGTCACTGTGACCGGAGAAAACACCACCCAGCTCCTGGTGACCCTGCGGCCACCCGACCTTCGTAAGCACGACGTCACAGCGCAAGCGGTCACTCAGGTTGTGCAAGGACAGGCGACCGTCACTCCCGCCGGCAGCAGCTTCGACAAGAACCTCGAGCTCGCCGTCGAGGTCGGAACCTCCGCCAACACCGTGAAGCAGTTTCAAGCGATGCAGGTGCCGACTCCGGACGGTCCGGTCCCGCTATCCGCGGTCGCCGACGTCAAAGTGGACTCGATCGAGTCGACGTCGATCGCTCGGGCCGACGGCCGACCGGCGCTCAGCGTTGCCGTTCTCAAGGACGTGGACGCGGACGCGGTGGAGATTTCGCACGCCGTTGCCGCCACCATCCCCAGCCTCGAGCAGAAGCTCGGCAACAACACCACCATCACCACAATCTTCGATCAAGCGCCGCTGATCGAGCAGTCGATCCACGACCTGGCGGTAGAGGGCCTGCTCGGCTTGGTCTTCGCCGTACTCGTGATCTTGGTCTTCTTGTTCTCGATTCGCGCGACCTTGATCACGGCGATCTCGATTCCGCTCTCGTTGCTGATCGCCATGATCGGTCTCCAACTCGGCGAGTACTCGCTCAACATCTTCAGTTTGGCTGCGCTGACGGTGGCGGTTGGCCGAGTGGTTGACGATTCGATCGTCGTGGTTGAGAACATCAAGCGCCGCGCCACCGGGCACCGGACTCTCATGACCGGCGACGTCCTTGCGTCGGTCAAGGAGGTCGCCGGTGCGGTCACCGCTTCGACCCTGACCACCGTCACGGTGTTTGCGCCAGTCGCCATTGTCTCCGGGGTCGTCGGTGAGCTCTTCCGGCCGTTTGCGATCACGGTCGCGGTGGCGCTGGGCGCCTCGCTGCTGGTTTCGATGACCATCGTGCCCGTGCTGGCCTACTGGTTCCTGCGAGGCGGAAGGCGCGGCAAACAGCAGCTCGCGGCGGCACAGCCCGCCGAGGGTGTGGCGGTCGCAGCGGCGCAGCCCGCCGAGCGCGGGGCAGTCGCAGCGGCACAGCCCGCCGAGGGCGGGGTGGTCGCAACGGCAGAGACAGAGATGCATACTCCCGAGGAAACCGAGGTGACCCGGCTGCAGCGTGGCTACTTGCCAGTCCTACGGTTCGGCCTGCGACAGCCCTTCATCACACTGGGGATCGCGCTGCTGGTCTTCGTCGCAACGCTGGGCGCCGCCACCTTACTGAAGACCGATTTCCTGGGCTCGGTGACCGACCAGACCACACTCGCCATCCACCAGGAGCTGCCGCCAGGCACAAGGCTCTCGACCACGAGCGCGGCAGCGGAGCAGGTGGAGACGACCTTGAAGGCCGACCCGCAGGTGAAGAGCTACTTGGTGACGATCGGCGGCAGTCTCGTTCCCGGCGCGATGCCGAGCACCAACACTGCAGAGTTCACGGTCTTGCTCGTCGATGGGGCCAAGGCCGACGCCGTGCGTCCGCAGCTCGAGCAGCAGATGGCCGAGCTCGACGAATCCGCCGGGGAGGTGACCGTGACAACGACCAACAACCAATCCTCCACGAACGACCTCACGGTCACGGTCTCAAGCGAGAACACTGCAAGCCTGCAGGCCGGTGCCAAGCGAGTCGAGCAAGAGCTGGAGCCCATTCCGGGCCTCACGAACCTCCGGACCAACCTTGAAGAGCAGCGCAAGGTGCTCAAGGTAATACTCGACAAGAAGAAGGCCGCTTCACTCGGATTCACTCAGGGGGACGTGGGCCAGGCGATTTCAAACGCCTTACGCGGCACCCGGGTCGGCTCCGTCACCCTCGCCGGCGAACAGCGGGACATCTTCGTTCGGAGTCAGTCTGCGGACGAACCGACTCCGTCCGATATCGGGAATCTCGAGCTTCCCGTAAGCCAGCTGCAGCAACAGAATGCCCAGAAAAAGGCGTCTGACAAGCTGGCCGACAAGCAGAAGGCTTTTACCAAGGAGCAGCAACGTATTGCCGACGACGCTACGAGTGATCAGAACGACGAGCTTCGCAAGCAGAAATCCAAGCTCGAGCAGAGCCGCTCGGACAGCCTGGATCAGCTGCGCACGGCCGAACGCCAGCTGGACAAGACTCGCGCAGAGCTAGCAAGACTCAAAGCGAACCCACCGCGGCCTTCCCCGCCGAACCCATCGAGCACACCCGTCCCCGTGACGAGCGACCAGCTGGCGCAACAGCTACGACTACAACAGTGGAACCAGCAGGTCGCCCAGCTGACCGCAGCAGTGAGTCAAGCGGAAAAGGGGATCGATCAAATCAACCAGGGCATCGACCAGACCGATGAAAGCATCAAGCAGGCCGACAAGCAGCAAGATGCAGCCGATCAGCAGGCACAGCAGACGGCCGAGCAGCGGGCGAAGCAGCAAAAGCTGCAGGACGAGCAGGAGGCCTTGCCCGACGTACGCGCCAAGCCGGTCAAGGTCAAAGATGTCGCCAAGGTCCAAGAGGTCTTGGCTCCGACGACGGTGACGCAGATTGAAGGCACGCCTGCGGTCACGATCACGGCGACGCCGGATGTCAGCGACCTCGGCGCGTTGACAACGACCATTCAGACCAAACTCGACTCGATCACCGACCTGCCGCCGGGCGTCACCGTGGCGCTGGGCGGCTCCGCCGAGAATCAGCGGGAGGCATTCAACCAGCTCGGGCTGGCCATGCTGGTCGCGATCGCTCTGGTCTTCATGATCATGGTTGGGACCTTCCGCAGCCTGGTGCAACCGCTGATCTTGATGGTCTCGATTCCGTTCGCGGCAACCGGAGCGATTGCCGGACTGTTGATCACGGACACGCCTCTGGGCGTGCCCGCCTTGGTGGGGCTGCTGATGCTGATCGGAATTGTGGTGACCAATGCGATCGTACTGATCGATCTGATCAATCAGTATCGCCGTCGCGGTGAGGATCTGCGCACCGCGATAGTCGATGGGGCTCGACTGCGATTGCGACCGATCATCATGACCGCGTGCGCGACGATCTTCGCCTTGATGCCCATGGCGCTTGGGTTTACCGGCGGTGGCGCGTTCATCTCGGGACCGTTGGCGATCGTTGTTATCGGCGGCCTGGTCTCCTCGACAGTGCTCACCCTGCTCCTGGTACCGGTGCTCTACTCGCTGGTCGAACGGCGCAGCGAACGGCGCCGGCTGCGTACTGCGGCCGATGTGCCCTGAGCTTGTCCAAGGGCACGCGAGGCACGCTTCGACAGGCTCAGCGCGCACGCATTGCGTGAACGCAGCGGGGGCATTGCATAGCGGCCGGCGTCTGCCTCGTCAATGAGCGGCCCGTCGGGGTGGACATCAGGCGTTAAGGTAAGCCCACTTCGGTAGGGCCAAGAAGCTTGGAGGAGATATGCCGTCGGTCAACTGGTCAACCGAATGGTTGCAGAGCCTGTTGTGGGTCCTCGGCGTGTGGGCTCTCGTCGTCATCGGCTTCGCACTGGTGGGATGGTTTCTGATCCGGCGTACGCGCTGGGGCCGACAATTCTGGCGGCTGTCGGGTATGTACTTCATCCCGCGGCATCGGGGCTGGGTCGCGTGGCGGCCGATCTTGACCGTCGCGCTGCTGTTGATGCTGACAGTCGCCTCGGTCCGGCTCGATGTCCTCCTCTCATACCAGGGGAACGGATTGCTCACCGCGATGCAGCGGCTGGACGCCCCTGCATTCTGGAAGTACATCGGCATCTTCGGAATCTTGGCGACGGTCAACGTCGTCCTCGTGCTCTTCACGTTCTGGGTCTCCCAGGCACAGATCATTCACTGGCGGCTGTGGCTCAACCAGCGGATGGCCGGCGACTGGCTGAGTGGCACGGCCTACTACCGCATGCGGTTCGTCAGCACACCCGTGGACAACCCCGATCAGCGCATTCAGCAAGACGTCACGTCCTTCACGTCCGATTCGCAATCCTTGGGGCTCGGGGCGGTGTCATCTTGCGTTGGGCTGGTCTCCTTCACGGTCATCTTGTGGCAGCTGTCAGGCCCGATAACGGTCTTCGGACTCCAGATCCCGCGAGCCATGGTCTTCCTCGCATTCATCTACGTGATCATTGCGACGGTCTTCGCCTTCCGCATCGGCCGGCCGCTGATCCGGCTCAATTTCCTGAACGAGCTGCTCACGGCCTCCTATCGCTACGCCCTGGTGCGGATCCGCGACAACTCCGAGAACATCGCGTTCTACCGCGGAGAGCAGGTGGAGAACGGCGGGCTGATGGACCGCTTCGCCGCGGTGATCGCCAATACCTGGGCCATCGTGTATCGGAGCTTGAAGTTCCAGGGGTTCAACCTGATAATCAGCCAGATCGCCGTGATCTTCCCGTACGTCATTCAGGCTCCGCGATTCTTCAGCCAGCAGATCACGCTCGGCGATGTCAACCAGACTGCGGCCGCATTCGGACAGGTCGAGGGAGCGCTGTCGTTCTTCCGTCTCGCCTACGACGACTTCGCCAGCTACCGCGCGTCACTGAATCGGCTCACCGGGCTGCTCGACGCGAACGAAGAGGCACGCGCTTTGCCGGTGCCAGTCACCGAAGATCGATCGACTGGGCTAGGTGTCAACGACCTCGACGTACGGCTCCCGAATGGACAGCCGCTACTGACTGACCTGGATCTCAATCTCGCGGGCGGGGATTCACTATTGGTCAAAGGACCCTCAGGCAGCGGCAAGACGACCCTGCTGCGCAGCCTCGCCGGCTTGTGGCCGTATGTCGACGGATCAATCCAGCGGCCGATGGATGGAGAGGCGATGTTCTGCGGCCAGCAGCCCTACCTCCCGCAGGGCACGTTGCGTACTGCGCTGGCGTACCCATCTCCTGCGGAGACACTCAGCGACGATGTCGCTATCGACACACTGCGTGCCGTACAACTCGGGCACCTGGCAGACCGGCTGGACATGGAGACCGACTGGTCCAGGACACTGTCGCCGGGCGAGCAGCAGCGGCTGGCGTTCGGTCGCATTTTGATCACGCGTCCTGCATTGGCATTTTTCGACGAGACCACATCCGCGCTCGATGAGGGCATGGAGCACGCGATCTACGGGCTGGTACGGGAGCGGATGCCTGATTGCACGATTGTCAGCGTCGGCCATCGGAGCAGTCTGGAGAATCTCCACAGCAATGAGCTGACACTGCTCGGCGAGGGTCAGTGGGAGACTCGGACGCTCGTCGGATAACGCCGACTTGTCTGGACCCACTTGACCTATAGCTCAATGGGGTCCTGATAAGTCTGGGACCACTCTTCTCGAGTGATCATGAAGACCGGCCATCCTTCGGTGTTGCTTCCGGCCAGCTGCATACCGAGTTTGCCGAGCAATGACTGAGCCGGGAGATTCTCTGGCCGGGTTTCTGCGCCGATGGCGGGGAGGCCCAGCTCCGCGAATCCGGCAGCGATGGTGGCGCTGGCTGCCTCAAAGCCGAGCCCTTTACGCCAGAACTGTCGATTGCCTCTTCCGCCGAGTCCGACCACTGGACCCCAGCCGTAGTCCTCGTGCTGCAGGCCGACATCGCCCACGATCTGTGCCGACTCGTTGTGGATGACCGTCCAAAGGCTCAACTGGTTGTCTTGATCAAAAAGGTCGATCTTGGTCTGGACCCATTCGCGGGCCTCGGCGACGGTGGTCGGCAGCTCTGAGTTCAGATGCTGCATCGTCTCGACATCGCCATAGACGGCGAGCAACGCCTCAGCGTCGTCCAGCTGCATCGGTCGAATAGTCAATCTGGCTGTCTGGATCGGAAAGCGAATCGGCACGCCCATAGTTTCTCTGCTCGCGCGGCGCCTCTGGAAGCTGGTGTCGTCGTCACTCCTCGCGAAACGAAAAGAGTGTTCCGCTCATCGTTCCTCCGATCACCAGCGGGCGCCTACCGACGCTCGCAGAGAGCAGTATGGAGTCCCGGTCAGCCACTTGGTGCCGTGCCGGTGATCATCTGCCAGAGGTCACCGCCCCAGTTGTCGTCGAATCCGGTGTGCTTGCCGCTATAGATCCAGATCCTGTCGTGAAACACCACGCTGATCGGTGATCTAGGCGCCCAGGGGGCATGATCAGATTGACGACTCCAACTCATCCCGTCTGAGGAGTACCACACGTCATTGAGGGCATCGGTTGAGCGGTTTTTCCAACCGCCGAACAGCCAGAGTCGGCCGTCGTACGCGACTCGGGCAAAGTCGTGGCGTCCGCCCCAGTCGGCCTCTGTAACCAGTGGCGTCCAATCGCGTCCGTTCGAACTGCGCCATACCTCAGCCGTGTCCTGGCCGCCGAGAAGGTAGAGCCCGTCCCTGAAGACGACAACCCCGGCCTTGTCGCGAGGCGTCCAGGGTGCGGCTGGCGTTACCTGTGTCCAGGTGTTGCCATCGTCTGAAACCCAGACATCGTTGAGGAAGCCGTCAGTTGAGCGGTCGCTGGCAACGTGATCGGCACCACCGAACATCCACAACCGATCGTGGTAAACGACGACTGTATGGCTACCGCGTGCGGACCAGCTCGCCGTGCCCGCCCTTGACCACGTGATGCCGTCAGTGGAGGACCACATGTCGTTCAGAAACGTCCGAGCCTGATAATCCAGGCCCCCGTACATCCACAGGCGCCCTTTGAAATAGACGATCGACTCATAGATCCGCTCGCCCCAATCGGTCTTCGCGTGCTCGGTCCAGGTCAGACCATCAGCGGAGGAATAGGCACGGGTCTGGGACACCATCCACAGCGCATCGTCGTACGCGATGTGCGGTGTCATCGTCAAGGGAAATAGTCCCGGCTCCCACAGAGGGGTGTTCTGTGACCCAGGTATGGCCGGGAAGCCGCCGCTTCCCAGTGGCAGGATCTCCTGCCAGCAGCCCTCGGACGGCGCGAGCCCGGATGATGGGCAGCTGTGGTCGGGCGACGGGTTCG